>NZ_JBGEWB010000013.1:0-2262 GCF_041205185.1 Muriicola sp. SD30 | reverse complement strand
AAACCAAAAGATTTCGCTATGTGCGTGGCGGAAAGCAAACGCTGGTTTGCTCCCGTACTGTTCATAGCTAAAACGTTACCCAACATTTTATAAAATCATATGACAAAAAGAGATTTTTTTAGAATCATAATTAGATCATTTGCACTTTACTTACTACTTCTAATATTGTTTAATCAACTTCCTACAAGTATTAGTTACATAGGTATAGATTTTAGTTTAATCGGCATTCTTTACATAAGTGTGGGCTTCATAATTCTCATATTATTGTTTTTTGCTCTGATGAGAAAATCTGATGCAATTATTGACATCCTGAAAATTGATAGAGGTTTCGATGATGATCATATTGATTTAGGTAATTTAAGCCAGAAGCAAATATTAGATTTTGCGTTAATACTAATTGGAGGGTTTCTATTTCTTGACCATCTTCCAGAGTTCTTTAGTTTTTGTTATTTAGGATTTAAGAAACTAGTGTCTGGAAATAATTTAAACCCTGCAGAAGGCTATCATCTTGATCAAGAATCGGATTATTTTAGGTGGGTTTTTTCAGGTATTAATATTTTACTTGGTTATTTAATAATTACCAACTACACAAAGCTCTCCAAATTCCTCTTAAAAAATAAATAAACGTTGGGTAACAACGGCTATAACTCATGGCTTTTCGCTTGGCCGTTTTTTCCTATTTTTAAAGAAACAAAAAAACGTCTGACGCTTGCCACGAAGTCATAGCCAAGACCGTTGTAATGCATTTGAAAACAAGCACATGAAAGTGATTACTTCAATTTTACTCTTATTGTCAAGCATAACTTTGTTCTCACAAACAGAGAATATAATTGGAGAATATTTTTTCCACGCTGGCGAAAAGGGAAAACATATGATTGAATACACATTGACATTAAATCAAGATGGAACTTTTATTTTTCATTCGCACAGGAATCATAAAAATGGGATACCATGGGAAGAAAATAAATACGGAAAAGGCAGCTGGAGTTTAGATGGAAAAGTTGTTTCTTTTGTCACAAACGAGCAAAGAGATTTGGACGAAAAACATACATTGGATTTCAGTAATTCTAAAGCTCGCTTTATAACCAAGCCATTAAAGGACAAAACTGATCGGGTAATCAAAACTAGACTTCAGTTTTTTGAATCTGAAATCTCCTGGATTGAAAGACTAGAAATATTAAAAAATAAAAACGCATTACAACAACGGCTATAATCCAGCGCTGCTTTCTCAATACTTTGAAATTTCCTACATTTAATTTAAACAAGGAACTGGCTAAAATGTTAAACGGTCAGGGCTCGCTTTTGCCGAGGCTAATTTCTTCCTCTTGAAGAGAGGAAGAGCCAAAACGAAGCTCGCCCTTAATATCGCGCCGAGATCATAGCCAAGACCGTTAGGCAACATATGAAAAGAGCATTAGTCATTTTAGGAATATGTTGTTTTTTAAACACTACTAAAACCAATTGCCAAATGTCAACGAATACGTATGAATTGGAAATGGACAAGTTACTTGCGAAAAAAAATCCTAATTATTATAAAGGACTAAAAAAAACTCTTTCCGAATTTCAGCTGGAGCTAATTACGAAAGGATTAATTGAAAATGAAACTTATCATAGTTTACTAGAATTACTAAAAAAAATAAGCAAAGACGCTAAATTTAACTTTGACATTGAGTATGACCTGAAAGAAAGACTTAAAGAGTTAGGAGAAGGAATTACTAATATCATGCCCTCCATCGAAAGTTCTTTGATTGCACAAAACTATTTGAATATAGAAAATTCGAAGGACTTCACTTTTAATCAAAAAATTTCAAAATTGGTCAATGATGGACAAGAATTAAATCGCTCAAAAATTGCGGATTTGATAATGGAAATATATGACCAAAATGACTTTGAACTTCTTTTGATTAAATTGAAAATGTTCAGATTTATAGACCCCAAATCGGATTTCATTGTTCCTGTATATGCTGGAAAACCAACACGTGAATAAATACGTTGCCTAACAACGGCTATAATCCAGCGCTGCTTTCTCAATATTTTGAAATTTCCTACATTTAAATAAAACAAGGAACTGGCTAAAATGTGAAACGGTCAGGGCTCGCTTTTTCCGGCGCTAATTTTGCCTGCAAGGCAGGAAACCCGACGCTGAGCTTCGCCCTTAACACCGCGCCGAGATCATAGCCAAGACCGTTAGGCAACATCTCAAATTGATTCTCCATTTAAAATAAAATACTTATCTTTGACGTTAGTAACGTAAAAGGTATG
>NZ_JBGEWB010000012.1:0-3423 GCF_041205185.1 Muriicola sp. SD30 | reverse complement strand
CTTTAATTTAAGCTTCTCGTCTTTGACTAGGTATTCCATTTTGTTTCTGTCTGTTTTTTTTGCCTTTCCGCTAACGGCTTTGGCTATGACTTCGTGGCCAGCGCCAGACGTTTTTTTGTTTCTTTAAAAATAGGAAAAAACGGCCAAGCGATAAGCCATGAGTTATAGCCGTTGTTGTAAACAGTTTATTAAAACAAGTGAGATAAATCTTTAAATGTTACGATCCATGCGTATAGCCATAACAAAGCCAAAGGAAAATGAATAAAGAGAGATACAAGGAATTTATAATTTTTCACCTCGTAACGTCCTTTATACAATCTATATAAACCTATTAAGGCCAAGAAACCTGCGATTATTAGGGGTAGCCCAAGAAGAAAATATGCGAGACCAAATCTACTCGAATCCTCTAATACTAGAGCAGAGGTAAAAGAGACAATGAAAAGACTCAAATTGACCAAACTTAACTTGAATGCTTTCGAAATATTGATTTGCTCCATAAATTGTTTACAACGGTCTAGTGTATGATTTCGTTGCGTGGTTTAAGCACTAATCTAGCAAATAAATCAAAGATAGAAAGTCCGCGAGGACTTTCGTAAGTAAGCTCTAACTAGCAATGAATTATACACATTGTTGCCATTAGTACTTTTTATTCCTAATTTGAATTCTCTTTTGTTTGATTGTTTCTCTTCTTGTTTTTGAAGTTGAAAATCGCAAAATTTTTGACAATTGTTCTAAAAAGCTTGTTGAAATTTTCGAGGGTCTATATTTGGATTTCATATGCTATTGTTCCAATTGATTTATTAATTCATCAATTCCAGATATTCTTGGGGCTATTTCTTTTTCTACTCTTTTTTTATTTAAGAAATACCCATAAAGACCTATTCCGATTGTAGCCACATTAATAAGGACAATCAAATGTACTGGAACTTTTTCCCAAACGCTGATTGTGAATAACAGCATTATTGGGTAAACCGGCAATATTCCCCAATAGAAGTATGTTTTAAGGAATTTCTTTAGTGCTTGAAGATATTCCCTGTTTTTTTTGAGGTAATTGATATAATTATTTTCCAAGTCACTAGGCTGAAACTTTTTGACACCTCTATATGTTATTATTAAATAAACTGCACAAATAATCATTAAAGCCAATGCTATTTTTGTCAGAATGAATGGAATCTTGAATAATAAAAAAGTAGATAATAAAACTCCAAATACAGCTAAAACCGTTTCTGAAAGTTCAATATAGTTCCACCATCTGTCTAAACGTTTTAAACTCGATTGTAATTCTATCATTAATTTTGATTTCTCAAATTTTATACGCTCTTGATTACTGGATGATTGCCAGATTTTAATTAATTCATCTTCAATCATAATATTCCATTTATACAGTTAAACAATTTTGATTTAATCCGCTTAATTTTTACGGCTATGTGATTTTCAGATAACCCAAGTATGTCTGAAATTTCTCGGTACGCTAATCCCTCGAAGTACAAAGCGACTATTGCTTTTTCTCCATCATTCAATTTTTTAACGCACTTTCTTAACGCTATTAGTTTTTCATCATTATTTTCATCTTCTACTTCAGAACTGATATTGATAATAGCTATACTATCTAATCTGATAAATCGGTTTTGGTTTTTCGTGTATTTTGATTTGAAACGAAGACAAACATTTAATGCTATCCTAAACATCCAAGTACCAATAGATGAATTGCCTTTAAATGAACTCATCGACTTCCAGATTTGAACTAAAACCTCTTGAAATAGGTCTTTTAAGTCTTCATTATTGTCAGAATATATTGAACAAAGCCTATATAATTTATCTTGGTTTTCCTCAAGTTCGGATAGAAATAGGCTTTTTTGTTTTTCCATTTTTAATACTTCCCTTTACTACTTTAGTTACCATAGTTCGAGAAATATGACAATTTAGAGAACATTTTTTTTTTAAAAGATGGAATTTCAAGGTTGGGTCAGTATTAATGGCAACGGTTTTGTGTATGGTTAGTTGCGTGTTTAAGCAACTAATTTAGTAAACAAAAACGAACGCGAGAAAATTCCGTAGGAATTTTCCAAATAGGCAACGACCAAAGCAATTAATTATACACGGTGTTGTGTGCAGGTTTTATTCCAAGTTGTCCCAACCTTTAATTCCGTCTTTTTTCAGTTGCAACAGCAGGTAAATTATTATTATTCCAAGTAAACCAACAAAAGAAATAGCTCCAATTCCTATACTCAAATTAATTATTAATGTGATTATACTTGTTCCGATTAATGCCCAAAAAGCCCATTTTTTCCAGTAAAACAAAAACACGATTAAAATCAGGTCTACAATTCCGAGTATTCCGAATATTAATTCCGTTTTATTTAATTCTTTCAGATTATTATCAAGTAAGAAACTTTTGGTTGCAATTAAATCAGTTAAGAAAATAATTGAAAGGAAAATGGTCAGTATTATATTCCGTTTTTTTGAGGTTTCTGTTATTATCATTTAGTTCAGAGTATTTTTAACTTGCACACAACGGTCTTGGCTATGATCTCGGCGCGGTGTTGGGGGCGAAGCTAGCGGAGGATCTAACGGCTTTGTCGTTTGAAATTCGCGCTGGCAAAGCGAGCCCGGGCCTCTACCCTATTTAAGCCAGTTCCTTGTTTTATTTAAATGTAGGAAATTTCAAATTATTGAGAAAGCAGCGCTGGATTATAGCCGTTGTTAGCAAACGGTTTATTTTATCCATGTTCCGATAAGGATTAAAAATTCAGACAGTTCATAACTAGCAAGGATTGTCAAGACTGAGATTATATTTTTATAATTTCTCCATTTAGTTAAAGTCCAGATATAGCATGACAAGGGGACAATCATTAGAAATTGAAGAAAATTCCAGAATTGATAGTCAAATAAGGTCCAGATAAAGGACAGGAAGGTAAAAAATCCAATAACAAATTCAATCCATTTTCCATTCAGTCCGCACCAAACTGAGAAAAATAGTGCGACAATTCCGAACGAGATAAACGCAATAGTTCCTACTGGAAATTCAGCAAAGAACCCGAGTACAAAAGATGCTGAGAGTCCAACCAAAATGAATCTCAAAAAGGGCGGTTTGGTTTTCAATAAAAGAAGGAGCCCGATTAAGACTCCAATTCCGATAATGATTTTTGTCTGCGTCAATTGAACTGTTTGCTAACGGCTTTGGCTATGATTTCGGCGCGGCCTAAGGGCGAAGCTAGGCGTTGGATCTAACACGGTTAGTGTTAGAAATTCGCGCTGGCAAAGCGAGCCAAGGCTATTCAGCCATAGAAGCCAGGTTTAGTTTTATTTAAATGTAGGAAATTTCAGGGAAGTTCTATAGTAGCGCTGAATTATAGCCGTTGTTGTGGTTAGTGTTTTTTTGTTATTTACTTAATTTCAATATTCTAAATGCTCCTTGAATTA
>NZ_JBGEWB010000011.1:0-3466 GCF_041205185.1 Muriicola sp. SD30 | reverse complement strand
TTTTTTTGCCAAGGGCAAAAAACCCAACGCTGGGCTCGCTGCTAAGTCAAAACAGAATCATAGCCAAGACCGTTAGCTGCAAGTTTAAAAGACAAAAAAAAATGGGCAGACATAAAATGACTTCTGGAATCTGTCGACTATGTGGGCAAAACACAGAGCTGTCTTTCGAACATGTACCACCAAGAGTAGCATTGAATAAAAAAACAAAGTACAAAGAAGTAGATTTCGATGAGTATCTAAAATCTAAAAATCCATTAAATGATCCACCCAAAGGCAAAATTAGACAAGGTGGCGTAGGATATAATTCTTTCTGCAAGAAATGTAATAGCTTTCTCGGCTCTAATTATGTGCCAGCATACAGTAGATGGGTACAAGCAGGATTGGAAATTCTTAAAAACAAAGAAGTTGAGCTACACTCATATTTAATAAAGGAAATTGAACCTCAAAAGATATTTAAACAAATAATTTCCATGTTCTTGGCAATAAACAAAGAGTGGTATTTAGAATCATATCCAGACCTTGCGGAATATGTTTCCGATAAGAATTCAAGAAATTTACCTGATCGGTACAAAATATTTTGCTATTTGACACGAGCTGAAAGAATAAGATATATGCATCATGTCGTGCATGGCAATATTTCAAAAGGTGCAGCAATTAATTGTTCTGAAATTGCATTTCCTCCCTATGGCTACGTACTAACAATTGACAACGATAATAAAATTGAGCATCTAACCGAAATTACTGAATTCAAAAATCATAAAGGTAAAATTGACTTGAATTTTAATATGTTTCAGTTGCCAACTTACATGCCACTTCCATTGGATTATAGAACCAAAGAACAACTTGAAATGGATATTGCTCGTGGTAATGAAGTTATGAAATCTCAAGAAAAGAATAATAAAACCAGCAGCTAACAACGCCTATAACACATCGCTCTCCCAGGTCTGCGCTTATTTCCTATCTTAGTTAAAATAAAACAGGTTTGTTGGGGCATGCGCACTCAAGCGCCGTGTCATAGCCGAGACCGTTGTGCAACATTAAACTCAAATAGTTTGAACCGAATAATTCTTCCAGTAATCCTTCTTCTTTCTGTTTCAAATATTTACTCAAAAAATCGAATTGAAGGAAAATGGTTCTGCCATAATGTGACCTATGAAGATGGAAAAGAATTGGAGGTTAACCACCCTTTATTCTCAACTTTTCTCTCATACGAATTTACTTCGGGACAAGCCTATATATCGAATAATTATCAAGAGAAAGGAATTGCTAATACCTATAAAATATCGAACTCTGAACTTCAAATTGGATTTAGAAAATTTAACTTTTCGTTCAAGGACAAATTTCTAGTTCTTAAAGAACAAGGTGACGAATTACTATACTATTTTTTGAAAAAAAGTGAATTCTTGGTAAAGAACAACTTGTATCAGGAAAACTATTTTACCAAAGAAAATGATACGGTTTTTCATCGGTCATTTAGCTTGAATCCTGATTTCAACTATAAAACATCTTTTTCAGACTATCTGCGAAAATCAATTTACAATTACTCCAAAACAAGTGCACAAAGACATCAATTCAAGGGTACTTTCATTTTGACCAGTGACAATGAAATTTTGGACATAACAGTGGAACGCGGCATAAACAAAAGCTTCGACAAATCCTTTAAGAAAGCCGTTCAGGAATCACAAAAATATTGGAAAAACGATACGGGAAAAGACATTATAATTGTACAAAAATTCAATTTCTTCGAACAAGGTAAATATTTCGTTAAAAAAGAAAACTGGGACTTTTACCATAAAGTAAAAAAGGCAGACTCTTATTATAAAAATTTTGATTTCAACTCGGCAATTGATTACTATGAACAAGCATTGGAGGTAGAAATTTCGGAAAACGAATTTACAAATACCATGTTACGGGACCTTACAAGAAATTTGGGAATTTCCTATTTAGCGACGGGAAAAAATGAAAAAGCTTGCGGAAGTTTTAGAATGGTTGGCGATGAATATGATTTTAAATTTAGAAACTTCCTTCTAAAGTTCTGTAAATAATAACGTTGCACAACACGGTGTATAATTAATTGCGGGCGGAATTTCCACTTGGAAATTCCTGCAATCAATTATCTTTATAGGCAGGCGGACATTTTCCGTTGGAAAAGTCCGCAACTAATCATACACAAGACCGTTGTACCACATTATGAAAAATATTCTCTTGGCAGTTTTAATGTGTCTGATTAATCCGTTATTTGGACAGAATTCTGAAATTGAAAAACTCTTAGTTCAAGGAAATGATGCCTATCAAAAATCAGACTTTGCTAATGCAAAAGTTAGTTACGAAGCAATTATAAAAATTGACTCTAACAACAAAGATGCCTTATACAATTTGGCAGGAACGGAATTAAATCTTGGTAATAAATCGCATGCATGTGATTTACTTCAAAAGTCTTATTCATTAGGAGATATTGGTGCCTATGACTTAATTAAAGAATACTGTAATGAACTAAATTATTCAGAAAAAATGTTTCTATTCCAAGTTGATGAGCTTCCAAAATTCCTTTATAAGAATGAATTTGTCCCTCTTGTCATTAACAGAAAGGAACTGAATCCCCTTTATTTAAAACTAATCAGAGAGGAACTAATAAAATCTAAAGAGTTTAAAAGAATTAAAGGACAGGCAAGAATTCTACTTAATGTTGACATAAACGGAAATTTAATAACCAAAATAGCGGGAGAAATTCCTGAAGATAAAAGAAAATTGCTTGGTCTTCTTTTGGGAAATATGACGGAATACAAACCTGCAACTTACATGAATAAATCAGTAGGATTATTTGGAGGAGGATTTGCCTTACCCTTAACGTTTTAATATAACGTGGTACAACAACGGCTATAATCCAGCGCTGCTTTCTCAATAATTTGAAATTTCCTACATTTAAATAAAACAAGGAACTGGCTTAAATAGGGTAGAGGCCCGGGCTCGCTTTGCCAGCGCGAATTTCTAACGACAAAGCCGTTAGATCTTCCGCTAGCTTCGCCCCCAACACCGCGCCGAGATCATAGCCAAGACCGTTGTACACAATTAACAAGACTTAACCTTCATTGAAAACTAAATTGAATCTTTGGCTTATCTGTAGTTTCATATGCGCTGCATTGTTGACGTTTTGGATTTATGGAAAGCTCACTCATCATGTCGGGGATATAACGTTTGATAGAAACCAAGATTCTACTGAATTTAAACTTTGTAATGACGAAAATATTTATCAATACTACTCAATAAATACTGATTATGAAGGAGGCAAACGGGCCATGAAAGAAAAACTTCAAAATCAATTTTCAAATATATTGCCACCAGAAACTGGATTATTAACTATCCGCTTTATACTTAACTGTGAGGGTAAAACTGGACGTTTCCGAGCTAAAATGATCAATAATTCATTGAAGGATATTGATGTCTCCAAATACGATCTATCCCCATT
>NZ_JBGEWB010000010.1:0-3650 GCF_041205185.1 Muriicola sp. SD30 | reverse complement strand
TAATTCAAGGAGCATTTAGAATATTGAAATTAAGTAAATAACAAAAAAACACTAACCACAACAACGGCTATAATTCATTTTGGCTAAACCCTACTTTAAATATTTATTCTATTTTTAAAACAGAGAACCAGGTTAAAGGCTAAACCTGGCAGCTCGCCTTGCCCTCGTTAATTTTTTTTGCCAAGGGCAAAAAACCCAACGCTGGGCTCGCTGCTAAGTCAAAACAGAATCATAGCCAAGACCGTTAGCACCAATAAAATAAATGAAAATGAAAGAAGAAGTAGAACAGCAGTTAAATCTATCAAGTAGAAAAAGAAGAATAGCAGCATTTATGATTGACCATTTTGTGATGACATTCCTAATGGTTTCAATTGTCTTTTTGGCTCTCGGTCCAAATTTTATGGATGAAAATAATATGAGTAAATTGACAACCACAATGTTGGCTGTAATGCTTCCTGGATTTCTACTCTATTTCGCTAAAGATTCAATTAAAGGAATTAGTGTTGGAAAATGGGTTATGGGAATTATGGTTAGAGATGCCAACAATCCAAATGAAGTACCTTCTTTTGGTAGATTACTTGTTCGAAATTTGTTTATCATTATTTGGCCAGTTGAATTTATTGTTCTTGCTTCAAGTCAAGAAAAGAAACGACTTGGAGACAAAACTGCCAAAACTATTGTGGTTAAAAACCCAAATAAACCGACAAAACTGCCTAGGGTTTTAGCTTTAGTTGGAGTTGGAATTGCCTTTTTTACATTCACGTTTTTATTCGCTGGAACTGCAATGAAAAATTCTGATGCATACAAAGTAGCAATTAAAGAAATTGAACAAAATGAAGAAATTATAACGGAAACAGGTGGAATATCTGGTTACGGAATGATGCCGACAGGAAATGTGAGCATTTCAAACGGAAATGGTCAAGCTCAATTGGAAATAAAAATTCTTGGGAATGACAAAGACTTGAACGTCAGTGTGTATTTGACTAAAGAACCGAATGGAGATTGGAAACTGATAGAAATGAATAAATAAAGGTGCTAACACTGTATATGAAATCATAGCACCCTGCGGAATGCAACGCTTCATATACTAAACGTTACCTGCAAGCTAAAAAAACACTCTCTATGAAAGTAATTATGCTGATTTTAATGACATTCCTTTTAACCAGTTGCTCTGGCAGAGGTGATAAAAAAGGAAATTCAAATAACGAGTTTGTGGAAGTATATGAGGAACCTAGTCATCAACTTGTTTTTGAACATAAAGACTTTAAAATTATGGATATTCAAATAAAACCAGGTGATACAACTTTATTTCATCGACATAAAAATCCTATGTTTTATGTTTCGCTGGGTTGGCAAGAGAATGCATCTCAATTATTGAATGCGAAATGGATACAAGGTGATTCTGAAGAATGGCCAACAGGAGAAATGGATGTGGATTCTTCTTATTTAACTAATCCAATAATTCATAAAGTTACTAATGTCGGAACAAAACCCTCAAGACTAATTGGAATCTTAAACACTAGTGATGGATTAAAATCTAATAATGAATCCAATACAACTCAATTTACTAATAAATGGTTTCGCTCAAAACGGATTGAACTGAACGCAAATGAGGAACTTGATTACCAACAATTAGAATTTCCGACTATACTGATTAATGTTTCTGAGAATGATATTGAATTAACAAAAGAAAATATAACTAGTAGTCATAAATTGAAATGGCTAGTCGTTGAAGAAATGACCCAATTGAAAAATTCAACAAATAATCAAATTGAAATGATTCAAATTGAGGTTTTGAAATAAAAGCCAGCAGGTAACAACGGCTATAATTCAGCGCTGCTTTAGTACTTCCTTGAAATTTCCTACATTTAATTAAAACAAGGAACTGGCTAAAATGTGAAGCGGTCAGGGCTCGCTTTTGCCGACGTTAATTTTTCCTGCAAGGCAGGAAACCCACCGCTGAGCTTCGCCCTTAACACCGCGCCGAGATCATAGCCAAGACCGTTAGGTTTCATACCTTAAAAACAAAAATCTATTTCTATGAAAACAATCATCTTTTTTTTACTATTCTTTGCCAGTTGGAACATAAACAATGACTTTGGACAAATCCATAAAAGCATTGATGGAAACTTTATCGAAGTTGAAAAAAGTGATTTCGATGGTCTTTGGATTAATGTTAATGAAGAAAGGCCAGGTATAACCAAATGTAAAATTTCTTACGAAAACAATAGTTTTATTGTGCAAATGTGGGGTAATTGTCAACCTCAGGACTGCGATTGGGGAGAAAATATTACCAATGAGGTGAAAAAAGGAACCAATAAATTTGAACTAATTTGGGATTCTGGATTTGCTGAAAGCTCAATAACCTACGAAATCATTAACGGTCAACTTAAAATGATGCAAAAAAGACATTTTAAAGATAATTCAGGTCGACAAGATTATGAGATAGTCGAATATTTCGTAAAACAATAGGTACGAAAACCTAACAACGGCTATAATTCAGCGCTGCTTTCTCAATACTTTGAAATTTCCTACATTTAATTAAAACAAGGAACTGGCTAAAATGTGAAACGGTCAGGGCTCACTTTTGCCGACGTTAATTTTTCCTGCAAGGCAGGAAACCCGACGCTGAGCTTCGCCCCTAACGCCGCGCCGTAATCATAGCCAAAGCCGTTGGCAACAACCTATTTAATTCTTACCAAGATAAAATCCCAATTATTTTCTATTTGGTTGAGTTACCATTCCATTGACGCTAAATGATGCACTGCCTACTTCAGGATTAAAAAATCCCGTAGTATTAGCTGATCCCGTAGCACCAGAAAACTTGCCAAATCCTTCAATAATTTCATAACTGCCACTGGCTGGACCTGATAAACTAATAGTTGATTGACCTAATAATCTAACTCCATCACCATTTTTGTTTTTTAAAGTAATGTCAAGTATAGTTATTACTTTAGGGTCTTCCGGATCATCAAAATTTAAATTACAATCGACTACTAACAATGGACTCTTGTCACGGTCCAAAATGCCCAAATGCGTTGCATTTCCTTCCACTGCATTAATTTCTGGAACAGCAACCTCTGCATCCGATGGTATACACACTATTAGCTCCGGACCATTTGGAGTTGATAATAAATTGCCTTTAAAGGGCACCATTTTAACATCATTTTTTTTAGAAATAGATGCCTTTAGATCTAGTGATTCAATTGCTAATTCATCTTTTGTGCAGGATAGAGTTAAAAGAAATGATAAACTTGTTAAAATAATTTTTGTGGTCAATTTCATAATATATGTATTTAGTTAATAATTACTGTCGGGTGATATTTAGGTGATTAATTGATTTTTAATATTATGCTTCCATAAACAAACACTTAAAATTACTTTCTATCAAATAAACCAACAATGATTTTGATCAGCTGGTCATTAAACTGGAAATAATTCGAAAAGGCAGTTGCCAACAACGGCTATAATCCAGCTGGGCTTTCAACTTCATTTAAAATTCCTACATTTAATAAAAACATAACTGGCTTAAATCTCAACTGCTGTCAAAGAAGCCGTAATCATAGCCAAGACCGTTGTGCGCAATATTAAATCATATCCAAATGGAATTAGAAAAAGACCGAGTAATTGTTGCTAGTGATGTCCAGCGA
>NZ_JBGEWB010000009.1:0-5883 GCF_041205185.1 Muriicola sp. SD30 | reverse complement strand
GGGGGTAAAGGGACGAATGTCCCCCGGGGGGAATATAAATCTGACTTGTCATAAAGGGGCTTTTGCTTCTGTTTCTTCACCCTTTGGTATACCAAAAAAGGCGGCGAGCTATTGATGACTGCCCGCCCGTGCAAACATGATGCAGCGAGGATGGTTACAGGAAGCCATCATGCCAAAGGATTGGGCATTTATCATGGATTTTATGCATAAAAAAACCCTGAAGTAAAATGAATTACTTCAGGGTTAAAAAGGCGGCGACCTACTCTTCCACTTGGTGTAGCAGTACCATCGGCGCTGACGGGCTTAACTTCCCTGTTCGGAATGGTAAGGGGTGGACCCCGTCGCCATGGCCACCTGAGTTTTACACTTGCTTTGGGCAAGGGTGGTTTTCACCACAAATATCTTAACATAAAGGGATAGGGTCTTGTTTGAAGGCGTCGAATTTAAATCCTAGAGGAAGGTTAGTATACCTCAGAGTAGTTTACAAGGCAGTTAGCGGCGCAAGCCTAACGGACTATTAGTACCACTCGGCTACGTACTTTGCAGCACTTACACCTATGGCCTATCAACGTGGTCATCTCCCACGGCCCTTTAAAGAAATCTCATCTTGTGGCGGGTTTCGCGCTTATATGCTTTCAGCGCTTATCCCATCCCGACGTAGCTACCCGGCAATGCCCCTGGCGGGACAACCGGTACACCAGCGGTCAGTCCGACTCGGTCCTCTCGTACTAGAGTCAGCACCACTCAAATTTCTAACGCCCGCAGTAGATAGAGACCGAACTGTCTCACGACGTTCTGAACCCAGCTCGCGTGCCACTTTAATGGGCGAACAGCCCAACCCTTGGGACCTTCTCCAGCCCCAGGATGTGACGAGCCGACATCGAGGTGCCAAACCCCCCCGTCGATATGAGCTCTTGGGGGAGATCAGCCTGTTATCCCCGGCGTACCTTTTATCCTTTGAGCGATGGCCCTTCCATGCGGAACCACCGGATCACTATGCTCTACTTTCGTACCTGTTCGACCTGTATGTCTCACAGTCAAGCGCCCTTGTGCCATTGCACTCTACGCACGGTTACCAAGCGTGCTGAGGGCACCTTTAGAAGCCTCCGTTACTCTTTTGGAGGCGACCACCCCAGTCAAACTACCCACCACGCACTGTTCCCCTCATTCGAGGGGTTAGGCCCCGGACAAACAAAGGCTGGTATTTCAACAACGACTCCACCACGCCTAGCGACGCAGCTTCAAAGTCTCCCAGCTATCCTACACATGGTTTGCCCAAGGTCAATACGAAGCTATAGTAAAGGTGCACGGGGTCTTTTCGTCCCACTGCGGGTAATCGGCATCTTCACCGATACTACAATTTCACCGAGCTCATGGCTGAGACAGTGTCCAGATCGTTGCACCATTCGTGCAGGTCGGAACTTACCCGACAAGGAATTTCGCTACCTTAGGACCGTTATAGTTACGGCCGCCGTTTACCGGGGCTTCAATTCAATGCTTCTCCTTGCGGATGACATCTCCTCTTAACCTTCCGGCACCGGGCAGGTGTCAGGCCCTATACGTCATCTCTCGATTTTGCAGAGCCCTGTGTTTTTGATAAACAGTCGCCTGGACCTCTTCACTGCGGCCCCGATTGCTCGGGGCGACCTTTCTCCCGAAGTTACAGGTCTATTTTGCCTAGTTCCTTAGCCATGAATCTCTCGAGCGCCTTAGAATACTCATCCCGACCACCTGTGTCGGTTTACGGTACGGGCCGCAATACTCGCTTTTCTTGGAGGAAGCTATGCTGGATTATCGGCGCAGCCGTAGCCTTGCCGTACTATCTCACCCTTACAGGTGATTCAACGTACAATTCCGTCTGTACGCACCAACGCCACTCCCCCGTCACTTTTGTCGTATTGCGGGTACGGGATTATTAACCCGTTGTCCATCCACTACCCCATTCGGGTTCGTGTTAGGTCCCGACTGACCCCCGGCTGATTAGCATAGCCGGGGAAACCTTGGTCTTTCGGCGTGCGGGTTTCTCGCCCGCATTATCGTTACTTATGCCTACATTTTCGTTTGTAGCTCCTCCAGCAACCCTTACAGATCACCTTCAATGGCACTACAATGCTCCCCTACCCCTTACACCCGATGGTGTAAAGCCATAGCTTCGGTGGTGTGCTTATGCCCGATTATTATCCATGCGGAACCGCTCGACCAGTGAGCTGTTACGCACTCTTTAAATGAATGGCTGCTTCCAAGCCAACATCCTGGCTGTCTATGCAGTTCCACCGCGTTTTGTCAACTTAGCACACACTTGGGGACCTTAGCTGATGGTCCGGGTTCTTTCCCTTTCGGACATGGACCTTAGCACCCATGCCCTCACTGCTGATTAACATTTTATAGCATTCGGAGTTTGTCAGGAATTGGTAGGCGGTGAAGCCCCCGCATCCAATCAGTAGCTCTACCTCTATAAAACTATAAATCAACGCTGCACCTAAATGCATTTCGGGGAGTACGAGCTATTTCCGAGTTTGATTGGCCTTTCACCCCTACCCACAGGTCATCCCAAGACTTTTCAACGTCAACGGGTTCGGTCCTCCACTATGTGTTACCACAGCTTCAACCTGCCCATGGGTAGATCACACGGTTTCGCGTCTGCCACTACTAACTAAAGCGCCCTATTCAGACTCGCTTTCGCTCCGGCTCCGGACCTGAAGTCCTTAACCTCGCTAGCAACGGCAACTCGTAGGCTCATTATGCAAAAGGCACGCCGTCATCACGCGAAACGCGTGACTCCGACCGCTTGTAAGCGTATGGTTTCAGGTTCTATTTCACTCCCCTGTTCGGGGTTCTTTTCACCTTTCCCTCACGGTACTGGTTCACTATCGGTCTCTCAGGAGTATTTAGCCTTGGCGGATGGTCCCGCCAGATTCATACAGGGTTTCACGTGCCCCGCACTACTCAGGATACCACTACTGATAACGCACTTTACCCGTACGGGACTCTCACCCTCTACGGTCCGACTTTCCAGACGGTTCCAGTTCTGTAACGCATCAGACAACGTGGTCCTACAACCCCGATATTGCCGAAACAACATCGGTTTGGGCTAATCCGCGTTCGCTCGCCGCTACTTACGGAATCACTATTGTTTTCTCCTCCTCCGGCTACTTAGATGTTTCAGTTCACCGGGTTTGCTTCCCTTGCGGGATACCATGTCTTCAACATGGTGGGTTGCCCCATTCGGATACCTGCGGATCATATCGTATGTGCCGATCCCCGCAGCTTTTCGCAGCTTATCGCGTCCTTCTTCGCCTCTGAGAGCCTAGGCATTCCCCATACGCCCTTATTTAGCTTGTCGCCTTTGCCTCGTATTCTAATATCTCTTAAGGTATATCTTCATACCTTACTCTTTTATTTAAATTCGTGTCTTTACAAGTCTGTAATTATCCAACCAAAAAGTGTAAAACACCTCCCGGTTAAAAAACTACAAACCCTATCCCAATATGTCAATGAACATTTCGCTTACACTTTACAATGCCCCGTAAGGCGGTAAACGGACCCCTTTAAAAGGGCCTAAACTCTTAAAATCAAAAAGATCGTTTTTCGGAGTGTACGCCCACGGGCGTACCAACCTCAAACTCCCTTGTTGAAAAACTTTTAATAGCATCTTCAGTTGTCAAAAAGACCAAAGCAAGCTTTGTCTTTTCTCCTTCTTTCAGACACTCCTTATTAAAAGTTTTATCCGTGGAGAATATCGGAGTCGAACCGATGACCTCCTGCGTGCAAGGCAGGCGCTCTAGCCAGCTGAGCTAATTCCCCATAGTGCTCCGTAGCTGTCATATAACAGCGAAGGAGTACCTTTTATAGTTGGCAGTATTTTAGTCAGCAGTTAGCCTATACTAAATCTGCAACCGTGAGTTGCTCAACTTCTATAATCTCAATTTAATTCTCAATGAACGTGTGCGTTAGACCACTAAGGGCCTACCCTCATATGCACCTGATCTACTTTGCCAAGTAGTCTCAGGCAGACTTACACCTAAGGCGCATAAACTTCTCGTCTGCTTCTTCGTCTACTCTCGTAGTCTCAGGCAGACTCGAACTGCCGACCTCTACATTATCAGTGTAGCGCTCTAACCAGCTGAGCTATGAGACTGCATTTATTTTATAAATAATGGTAGACAGCTAAAATCAGTACATCTAAAAGAAACTACAGAACCGCCTTAAAGGCAGTTATACAATTACTCTACATCACCTCTGCGTAGCATCTTTCTCTAGAAAGGAGGTGTTCCAGCCGCACCTTCCGGTACGGCTACCTTGTTACGACTTAGCCCTAGTTACCGATTTTGCCCTAGGCCGCTCCTTACGGTGACGGACTTCAGGCACTCCCGGCTTCCATGGCTTGACGGGCGGTGTGTACAAGGCCCGGGAACGTATTCACCGGATCATGGCTGATATCCGATTACTAGCGATTCCAGCTTCACGGGGTCGAGTTGCAGACCCCGATCCGAACTGTGACCGGTTTTATAGATTCGCTCTCCGTTGCCGGATGGCTGCTCTCTGTACCGGCCATTGTAGCACGTGTGTAGCCCAGGACGTAAGGGCCGTGATGATTTGACGTCATCCCCACCTTCCTCGCGGTTTGCACCGGCAGTCTCGCCAGAGTCCCCAGCATTACCTGTTGGCAACTGACGACAGGGGTTGCGCTCGTTATAGGACTTAACCTGACACCTCACGGCACGAGCTGACGACAACCATGCAGCACCTTGCAAAATGTCCGAAGAAAAGTCTATCTCTAAACCTGTCATTCTGCATTTAAGCCCTGGTAAGGTTCCTCGCGTATCATCGAATTAAACCACATGCTCCACCGCTTGTGCGGGCCCCCGTCAATTCCTTTGAGTTTCATTCTTGCGAACGTACTCCCCAGGTGGGATACTTATCACTTTCGCTTGGCCGCCGAGACTAAAAGTCCCGACAGCTAGTATCCATCGTTTACGGCGTGGACTACCAGGGTATCTAATCCTGTTCGCTCCCCACGCTTTCGTCCATCAGCGTCAGTCGATAGTTAGTGACCTGCCTTCGCGATCGGTGTTCTATGTAATATCTATGCATTTCACCGCTACACTACATATTCCGGCCACTCCACTATGACTCAAGACAACCAGTATCAAGGGCAGTGCTACGGTTGAGCCGTACCATTTCACCCCTGACTTAATTGCCCGCCTGCGGACCCTTTAAACCCAATGATTCCGGATAACGCTCGGACCCTCCGTATTACCGCGGCTGCTGGCACGGAGTTAGCCGGTCCTTATTCTTACGGTACCGTCATCTCACGACACGTCGTGATTATTCTTCCCGTATAAAAGCAGTTTACAACCCATAGGGCTGTCTTCCTGCACGCGGCATGGCTGGATCAGGCGTGAGCCCATTGTCCAATATTCCTCACTGCTGCCTCCCGTAGGAGTCTGGTCCGTGTCTCAGTACCAGTGTGGGGGATCCCCCTCTCAGGGCCCCTACCTATCATAGCCATGGTAAGCCGTTACCTTACCATCTAGCTAATAGGACGCATAGCCATCCCGTACCGCCGAAGCTTTAAATTAAAATCGATGCCAATTCTAATTACCACGGGGTATTAATCCGGATTTCTCCGGGCTATCCCCCTGTACAGGGTAGGTTCTATACGCGTTGCGCACCCGTGCGCCACTCGTCAGCGGAAAAGCAAGCTTTTCCCTGTTACCGTTCGACTTGCATGTGTTAGGCCTGCCGCTAGCGTTCATCCTGAGCCAGGATCAAACTCTTCATCGTTATAACATTAATAATATCAACGCTACCACAAATCCGCAGAGTCATCCCGCCCCAAAACGGTTCTCATGTTTCATTTAAATCTAATGATCTTAAATC
>NZ_JBGEWB010000008.1:0-7792 GCF_041205185.1 Muriicola sp. SD30 | reverse complement strand
CAGTAGAACAACGAATAGCACTAAAAATCTTAAGTGTTTTGGCAAAAATTTAGTTTTTAAAATAAGAGATAACGGTCTTGGCTATGATTCTGTTTTGACTTAGCAGCGAGCCCGGCGGCGGATCTTCTGCTCTTGGCAGAAGAGATTAGCGAGGGCAAGGCGAGCTGCTAGGTTTAGCCTTTAACCTGGTTCTCTGTTTTAAAAATAGGGTAAATATTTGAAGTTGGGTTTAGCCAAAATGAATTATAGCCGTTGTTGTAAAACGTTTTACCCTCTACCAGATATTTATAGTTTCAGAGAATTCGGTATCACCTGATACTTCAAGTTTAAGCTTAGAAGGAATAAAACTTCTTCCTTTATATTCAGGGTTTGCATCTAAACTTATTCTTTTTCCCTCTTCGAGTAACTTCTCAACCATTCTATCAAATCCTTCTTTAAACTCGTGAACAAATTCCGGGACGTATAGCGTGTTAGCCGGGATATCTTCTCCTCCAAACTCCAATGGCATCATGTAAATTTTAGATAGTACTCCTTTTTCATACAAAGCAACTGCTTTTTCAATACTATCAATGTCACTAAAATCAGGTCCGTTTTCCACTTCTTGTGAATATGATTTCAGAGCAAATAAAATAAGAAAGAATGGTAATAGTACTTTTTTCATAAGCGATTTTATTAAATGTTTTACAACGGTCTTGGCTATGATTCTGTTTTGACTTAGCAGCGAGCCCAGCGTCGGGTTTCCTGCTTTGCAGGAAAAATTAACGAGGGCAAAGCGAAGCTGCTGTTCTTAGCTTTTAACCTGGTTCTTTATTTTAAAAATAGGATAAATATTTGAAGTTGGGTTTAGCCAAAATGAATTATAGCCGTTGTTATGCACTGTTTTTTTATGTGATTTTTTGAGAAAAATGCATTGCACAAATATGATCATTTGCATTAAAATAAATTATTAATAAAGCATTTCCCCAAATCCAAATCTCTTTTTTATTTCTCGTGTCTATGTTAAAAGTACTTTCTACTTTTTTACGATGGTCTCCAATTTCAATTCCGTTGATGTTGATGCCTTTTTCTTTCACGAAAGCATCGGATAGATAACAATGACCAGCCCAAATACGGTTTTGAGAGAAGTAAAGCCTGAAATCATCACACCCAAATTCTTCTATTATTGCGGGACCACCCCTCCATTCTCTATCCGGTCTACCAAAAACTTCTATGTATTTGTCATAATCGAACTCCGCATTCACAGGAATTTCATTAAGTGTAAAACTTGTTTTTACAATAACGGAGAGGGTGTCAACAGATGATTCAAAAGAGCAATGATCCGTACTAGATTGTGCAATCCCTTTAAATGCAAATACAAAGAGAATGAGAAGAAATAGTTTAGAAGTCAAGGTAGTCCAATTAATAGTGCATAACGGTTTGTGTATGATTAGTTGCGGGAAAGGGCGTAAGTCATTTTCCGCTGTTGGCTAAGATAATTAATGCAAGCGATTTTCCGAAGTGAAAATCCGTAGCAATTAATTATACACGTTGTTAGCAGTAGTTATTTTATGCTTAACTCCACAGTTGCCTTTATTCTACTCTCACTTTTTTTGTCCCAAATAGTAATTTCACAAGTGACAGGATTCTCTATGTTTGAGCCAGAAAATATAAAATTCGGAGATAACCGATTCTTTAGTTCATTTACTTCTATAGTAGAATCTCCTACTAAATCAACCTCGTTCAAAATAATTTCTCCTTTAGAATCAGTACCCATTATACTTAATCCTAAATTGGCTTTTCCATCTTCTATCTTGAATCCTTCAAGTCCTTCAAATATCATGTATATATTCTCATTGAATTTTGCTTGATTATCTGTTATGACACTATTTCTTTCTTTCGAAAACAAATAAATTTCATCATATAAAACACTATTATTTTCAATTTCAAGATGTTTGTTTGGAGTTACTGTAAAATCTATTTCTGATTTAAAAGTTCCTTTACTCTTTTTATCCCAGATATTCACATTCAAAGTGTAAGTTCCATTTGAGTGTATTGGATTGGCAGCGGTTATTTTTGCTTGTAATAGTAGAGGAGAAATATCAATTCCGCTTGAACCATCACCGTATAAGTCTGGATTATGCATTATAGTATCGCCCTTTTGTCCGGTAACAAGAAGTTCCATACCCGGAAACACAAGATTATTTACTTTTTTGAAACCAGAAATATTGTTAAAGTTTAGGTGAAATTTTTCACCATAGACAAAGGTATTTCTTTGTAAACTACTGTTTCCATCTGATAAATTAACTTCTTGACAAGAAATTCCATTACCTTGAGAAATTAAACCTGTTACTAAATCTTTTTTTACAGTTTTATTGGTTTGACATGATAATAAGCAACTCAATGAAAGCGTAAATACAAGCATTTTATATTTCATAATTTTCGGACTTTAATTACTGCTAACGGTCTGGGCTATGACTTCGTGGCAAGCGTCAGACGCTTTTTTGTTTCTTTAAAAATAGGGAAAAACGGCCAAGCGAAAAGCCATGAGTTATAGCCGTTGTTGTGCTTTCGTTATTTTTTAGTTTTAAGCTCATTATCTATTAATTCCAATAACTTTTTTGATGATTTTTGTAAATCCAACATACTGTTTAAAGTCGGTATTCTCGTATCCAAATTAATTTTTAGTAGAACTAAAAACTCACTATCTCTACTCAAAGTTTTATAATCGTTTGGAACAGCATAATTTCGATAGCTGAAGTCTTTGAAATTAGTTTGGATATATGGGAACCACATTTCTCTTAAACTACCTCGGTCATAATCCTGTTGTTCTTCAAATCTCGGTTTAAGATTTTCGTAATAGTAAATAAGCTCGCTTTCCAATTCTTTATTCCTCAAATTCCCTAACCCGATTTCATTTAGTTTATTATATCCAGTTACAGTAATTGGCATACCGTTAATCGTATTGCATTTGCCAATTTTATTGTTGTATGTTGAGTCTAAAACTATATTATTTTCGAGAGTTTTTATTAGTTCTTTTTGAACATCTATTTCGTCTACAACTGTCTGAATTATTTCTGGTAATTTAAGATTATCACTTATCAAATTTTCTTTAACTTCAAATAGGGATTGTTCTACTGATTTTCTCTGTTTATCGTTTTCATTCCAATTATTTATCTGCAAGGCAATCAAAATTCCAATAACGACAAGAACAATTTCTCCAATTGCATATTTAAAATACTTTCCAGTTTTATTTTCCAAAAGCAAGTTTTGACGAATTTTTCGAAAGAATTTTATCATTAGTTAGCGGTTTCTGATAATGAAGCACAACGGTCTCGTGTATGAGCAGTAGCGGATTAAAACGCAACTACTTTTCAGATAGCAAGATACTTAATTAAACACAAAAACGGTTCAAGGATGCACTCAAACCGCTATTGCTTATACACATTGTTGGCGGTAGTATTATTTTATATTTCGTTGTGACCTTTTCCGTCAAAGATTATCGGTTTCGACTTTTCAATTCTTGAACTTCTTGTTTTTGATTGTTTGGCTTCTGAAAAATAGAGCAAATAACCTCTTTGTCGTCCTGGTGTCAGATTGTAAAATGCAGTTTTAAAATCCGAGTCGTTTTCAAATTCTTGTTCAAGTTCTTCGGGCATTTCATATTCCGAAGTCTTTTTCATTTTAACTTCCAAACCTGCTTTTTCTACTTCTATTGCCTCAAAAATATAGGATTTGACAACGGCTTTCAAGTCATTAATTTGGGTTTTATCCGTAAATCGAATTTGTCGAGCAGATTGTACATTTTCGGTCTGTTGCACCAATATATTTTCAGCGTCATTTAGCAACGCTCCTTTGTGAAAAAGTAAAGCACAATATTCCTTAAATCCGTGAATTAGAACTATATTCTTGCCTTGAAAAGTGTAACAAGGATGCATCCATTTAAAATCTTCGTCAAGTCCACATTCCAAGCAAATTTCTCGTAGTAAAATGGTTTCTTCTTTCCAACTCTTGATTTTGTCTATATATCTGTCAACCTTTTCCATATTTAGTTTTGTTTTTGTAATTCAATGATTTTTCGGTCGTTCGGTCTGAAATACCAAGACGCTATAGTTACCAAAAGCAAAATAATTGAAGGTAATGCTTCTGTTATTGGTTGTCCAACTGCCAAATGTGAAATGGTTGCTCCGGACATTGCAAAGAAAAAACCCACATAAGCCCATTCTTTTAGCAAAGGTTTTTTAGGGATTAAAATGGCGATTACGCCCAAAATTTTCCACGTTCCAAGAATTGACAATAAATAGAGTGGGTAGCCAAGTTGGGTAACTATTTCATTGTATCCACCAATTTGAAGCATTTGCTGTATTCCGCCTGCCAACATTCCGAATGATAGGAAGATTGTTGAAACCCAATAGGTTATTTTTTTCGTTTTTGTCATTTTGTAATTATTTTGATTTTGTCAATATTTCTTCCAATCGATTATGTGCCCAATTGATACCTTGCTTGAATGGAAGTTTTAGATTTTGGTCTCTGTGGTTTACGGATTGATAAATTACATTCTGTATTAATTTGCTTGTGTTTTCGGACAATTTCTCGAATTCGTAAGTTTCGAGTTGAACGCCAAAAGGCATACTTTCCATTTCAAAAGTTCGTATGATTTTTTGGTTTGTTATGAAGTCGTGTATCGCACCATTAAATCCGATTTTGTTGCCTTTCGGGTCGGAAGTTGAAAATTGGAAACTACCGTGTTTTTGAAAGTCGAATTTTAGCACTTTCGTTCCCATCCATTGTTCAATTATTTCTGGTTCTGTGTAGGCTTTGAACAATAGTTCAACAGGCAAGTCAAATGTTCGTGTTATGAGTATTTCCTGTTTGCCATCTTCGGCTATCACGTTTGTTTTTAGTTCCATATCTATTTTTTTGATTGATAGTTTTTCATCACCGATTCCAATTTGTTAAATCGGTCGTCCCATAATTTTCTGAAAGGCTCGATAAATTCCGCTATTTCTTTCATTCCGTTTGGGTTTAGGTGATAGTAAATTTCCCGCCCTTTTTGTTCCTGTTCCAATATTTCACATTCGGTGAGGATTTGTATGTGTTTGGAAATGGTTTGCCGTGAATATTCAAAATTTTCGGCAATGGCTGTCGGTGTCAAAGCTTGTAGTGCAACCAAAGAAATAATTGTTCTTCGAGTTGGGTCGGCAATGGCTTGGAAAACATCTCTTCTTAATTTCATTACGCAGTTATTTGACTGCAAATATAAATGCAACTATTTAACTGCACAAATTTTTCATCTTAAAATTTTGGAAATTAATGGTAGGTTTTCGGTTCTGTTATATTACCGCCAACGGTCTTGGCTATGATCTCGGCGCGGCGTTAAGGGCGAGCTACGTTTTGGCTTTTCTGCCCCGATAGCTATCGGGGCAGAAAAAATTAGCGTCGGAAAAAGCGAGCCCTGGCCTCTACCCTATTCATGCCAGTTCCATGTTTTATTTAAATGTAGGAAATTTCAATGAAGTTCTAAAGCAGCGCTGGATTATAGCCGTTGTTGTGCAACGTTTTTTTAAATCCATCTAATATTATTTCTTACGGAATAACCCATTAAAATTACAAGGACTACGGTCAAAATCATATATATCCAAGCTAAATAGAATTTTGGGCTTTTCTTGTCCGAAACATTTGTATGGTCGGTCAATATTTTTTTAAATCGGTTATTTTTTTTAAAGTACCAGTAATTAAGTCCGATAAAAATAGTCGGCACAATTAAGTTTTCGTATTGAAAATTCCGATATCTAATTCCGTTTAATTGGAAAGTTATAAAGTCACGTATGAATAGAAAATTAAACATTAACAAAACTGATATTATTAAAATCGTTGACAAGAATGGAACTTTTGCTTCTTTCCATTTTTCAGTTCGGTCGTAGTAACTGTAGAGGAAATAAAAAAGATAATTATACATTTTAATTCAGTCAGATTTGGTTTTGGTCAAATGTTGCACAACGGTCTGGGCTATGACTTCGTGGCAAGCGTCAGACGTTTTTTTGTTTCTTTAAAAATAGGAAAAAACGGCCAAGCGAAAAGCCATGAGTTATAGCCGTTGTTAGCAACTGCTATTTTCTAGTTTTAGCTTGAGCGAGGATAAAGCTTTCTGAATTAAGTTCTTTAATCTTATAAATTTGACCTTGAAGATCAATAGGTATTGTGCTTTTTAATACAAGATTCTTCTCATCCAAACTCCATGAACCTTCAGAAAGGAACGTGGACATTCCTCCCCAACACTTAATCTGGTAAGAATCAACGATTGAATCACTTGAAATCCTTAAGATAGATCCCTCAGGTGAACTCTCTGGAGATATTCTCTGATATTTCAGTGTACCATCTTCCAAACTTTCCTCCAATAACCAAGACCCTTCCAAGTAGCCTAGGTCTACGCTTTGAGCAGCACACGCAGATTGAAATAGAATGGCTAAAAGAACTAAGAAGCTTCTTATTGATATCATGTATATGTTTTTCAAATAGTTGTTGCTAACGGCCCTGGCTATGGCCCGACGCCTCGATGCACAGACCTTTCCAGGAATAATTAATAAGCTCTAATGTAGGAAAATTTACCCATCCTTGGCCGGCGATGGGCTATAGCCGTTGTTAGCCAACGTTTAGTTATTTGGCATAGTTGTAGTTGACTATGTAATAACACCCATTATTTAAAATTGGTTATAAAGTAAAAATAGACCACAAAGAATCAGTAAAATGGAAATCACCCGAATGAAGTAAGCTGTGATATCATCATCCCAATCTGAAACTTTTCTTAGGTTTTGATCCGGATCCGCATCCTTTATTTTTTTCGCAATAGGATCATTTTTGACAGAATTCCATCCATACCTTATTAACAATATGGCAAGAATTATTGCTCCTAGAGCTTTCAGTATTTCCATTTTGAAGTATAAAAGTATATGTTGGCTAACGGTCTTGGCTATGATCTCGGCGCGATATTGGGGGCGAGCTGAGCGTTAGGTTTTTGCCTTTGGCAAAAAAATTAGCCCAGGCAAAAGCGAGCCCTGGCCTCTACCCTATTCATGCCAGTTCCTTGTTTTAATTAAATGTAGGAAATTTTGATTTACCGAGAACGAAGCGCTGGATTATAGCCGTTGTTAGCAAACGGTTTTTTTATTTTAACTCAAATTCAATTTGTCTAACTCATTCTTTAAGTCTTCCATTGAATTCGGTGAGATTATTTGTGTGTTAATCTTCAATTTTGATTCATTTGTTTTTAAAATATACTTGCCTCCAAAAACTTTTATCTGTTTTACTTCAGATAGTCTTATTTTTTCTCCATAGGGCAAATTTACCTTTAGGACACCATTTTCAATTGTTAAGTACTTTTCTTTTTTTTGATAAAAATGAATTGCTAAATATACTGCTGCAAATAAGAACCAAATATAGTTTAATGGATGTGCCCTATAATAACCTAGAAATACGGCTAGCGCTAAATACAATATGCCTGCAATCAAATAACCATTAACGTATCTTTTACTATAGTTTATTTTCATTTTTAACTGTTTGCTAACGGTCTTGGCTATGATCTCGGCGCGGCGTTAAGGGCGAAGCTCAGCGTTGGGTTTCCTGCCTTGCAGGAAAAATTAGCGCCGGAAAAAGCGAGCCCTGTCCTCTACCCTATTCATGCCAGTTCCATGTTTTATTTAAATGTAGGAAATTTCAGGGAAGTTCTAAAGCAGCGTTGGATTATAGCCGTTGTTAGGCAACGTTTTTATTTTCAAATTGCTTAATTTCTTTCAGTTCTGCTTCTTTAGATTCTTTT
>NZ_JBGEWB010000007.1:3897-8051 GCF_041205185.1 Muriicola sp. SD30 | reverse complement strand
TTTTGGCCAGTAATGATCCAATTAGATCTTGGTTTTGATTTTTAATAATTACGTGTTACAACAACGGCTATAATCCAACGCTGCTTTAGAACTTCCCTGAAATTTCCTACATTTAAATAAAACATGGAACTGGCATGAATAGGGTAGAGGACAGGGCCTGCCAAAGGCAGGCAGGCTCGCCGAAATCATACTTGTCTGCCGTACCAGCGGTAGCTGGGTAGGTAGGGCCAAGACCGTTGTGCTTCATTACTACTTCGCTTAAGCTTCGTAGTAGAAACTATAACCAACCGCTAACCAATGATAAAATTCTTTAGAAAAATACGTTACGACTTAATGGAAAAAAATAAAACTGGAAAGTATTTTAAATACGCAATTGGTGAAATAATTCTTGTTGTAATTGGGATTTTGATTGCGCTTCAAATCAACAATTGGAATGAAAATAGAAAACTAAAAGAATCAAAAACTGAATACTACGAACAATTGTTATCTGAAATAAATTTGGATATTAAAGAATTAAACCCTCAAATAAAAAGAGTTGAACAAAGCATAAACACATACGAATCTTATTTGGCAATCTTCGAGAAATCTAATGTGTCACTTGATTCTATATACCACCATATTAAAAAGGTGGAACCGACTTTCGGCCTAATTAGATTTAATACAAAAACTATTGAAGTTCTAAAATCAACAGGAGATATAAAATTACTTCCAAAATCAATTAAAAATCTTTTAATAAGTCTCGAAAATCAACAAAATTTGTTATCTAAAAATCAAGACAATAACTATGGTATGTATTTGAATACAATTGAAGACACTTATCTTATTAATCCATTTTCCGTTCGGAACTTGATAGAAAATCAAGAGCAGTTTTTTAATGCATTGAAAATTGAAACAAGTTTTGCTGACCAAATAGCAAAATATCATTTGGCTTTAACTATTAAAAATTTTGCCGAGATAAATGCATTAAGAATTTTAAAAGAAACTTTAAACTTAACAAATGATTTAAAGAATATTATTGAAGAGGAATTAGAGCATCAGTAAACTATTAATTTTAAATAACGAAAGCACAACAATGTGTATAATTCATTGCTAGTAAACGCCTATTTAAGAAAGTCCTCGCGGACTTTCTATCTGTGATATATTTGCAAACTTTAGTGCTTAAACACGCAACGAAATCATACACTAGACCGTTATGGTTAATTCCTGGAACTTATAGATTCATTGATGTTTAATTACAGATCAATACTAGTATTAATCCTGATTACTTATCTAAGTTATGGGCAAGCAAAGCCATGTAAGGAGTTTTCGATTTTAGAAAAAGCCTTAAATACATTATTGGAATCTTCCAAAGACACGGTGGTAATAAAAATTAGCAATGCTCTTTCTGCATTTACAATTTCTGATATAAAGGCAGTAACTGACTTTACAGATGACGAAATTGACATAATAAAAACGAAATTATCAAATAAATGGGACTATCATTTATGCAATGAAATTTCAGATTTAATCATTCAGATTCAAGAAAAAAGTCCCCTTTCAAAAAACAAAACATACACCCTTAGAAATTATTCTCAACCTAATATTGCTAAATGAAAATAAAGCAGTACTTCTATTATCATTTGCAGTGAAAAGCAAAGTCTACCATGGTGGTAAAGCTATTGGATCTGAAATTTTGGAAATCTATGAACAAAACGACGGAATTTGGAAACGAACCGGTCGAGAAATTTTATCAGTATATTAAGAACAAACCATAACAACGGCTATAATTCATTTTGGCTAATCCCAACTTCAAATATTTATTCTATTTTTAAAACAGAGAACCAGGTTAAAGGCTAAACCTGACAGCTCGCCTTGCCCTCGTTAATTTTTCCTGCAAGGCAGGAAACCCAACGCTGGGCTCGCTGCTAATTAAAAACGAAATCATACTTGTCTGCCGTACCAGCGGTAGCTGGGTAGGCAGAGCCACGACCGTTAGCACCAATTTAAAAGAAATGAATCCAATATTATGTATGACATAAAATATAAAAACACCTTGATTGTCTTGACTGTTTTAATATTTCAAATTGTTGGATGTAAACAGCAACCTGAAAAATTTGAAGATGTTGAGAAATTAAGTCAAGTGAATTTCCATCATGTCCATCTAAATGTTACAGACAGAGATTCAACTATTGCATATTATCAAAAGTACTTTGGTGCAACTCAAGTAAAATATCGAGATCGTGTGGATGCTCTTTTTACAGAAAAATCATTTTTACTAATGAATCTTGTCGATACTGCACCTTCAACACATTTGGGTTCTAGTTTATGGCATATCGGTTGGTCAGGTGTAGATGGTCAATCTGAATTTGACTGGAGAGTCAAAGAAGGGATAGATGTACATACACCTATTACACCTCTTGGTAAAAATTTTTATATGTACTTTCTTGGCCCAGAAAAAGAAGTCTTAGAAGTTTATACTGGAAACAAAAATCATAGGTTTGAACATATCCACCTACTCTCATCTGATGTTGACAAAACTATGGACTGGTTTGAATCCCATTTAGGCTTCATTCCAGTATATGAAGAAGCGAAACATTTTGGAAAGAACAAGCTTGGGTTTAAATGGAATGTATTAACCATCAATAACATTAACATCATTGTATTTGGTAAACCAGTTGAGGAAGTATCATGGTGGCCTAACAATGAAATTAAACCAACTGATGGTAGTGCAATCGATCATATTGGTTTTTCAACTGAAAATATTGAGCATTTAAGGAATAAAATGAGATCTGAAGGGCTGGATATTGTTAATGATATAAAAATTGATCCTATTCATGGTATGAAAAGTTTTTTTGTTAGAGGTCCAGACCGTCTACTCGTAGAAATAGTAGAGGAAAAGCTAATTCCTGAAGGTATCTGGCACTGATAACCCAAATTAAATTGATAAAAAACTGGTGCTAACAATAGCTATAAATAATCCGCCAGAGGCAGACAGGTTGCTTGTTCTCGCCTTCTTCTGAATCCCGATAGCTATCGGGACTCGCGGATTTTCAGTTTGGTGCGTACCTGCCTGCAGCAGGCAGGCTTGCAAGTTAAGTACTAAACCACCTGCCTGCCGGCAGGCAGGCGCAACTACTCATAGCCGAGACCGTTGTGCTTCATTATACTCACTCGAACCGAATTAAATAATTATCCTAACTTTCGAGAAATAACTAACCAATGATAAAATTCTTTCGAAAAATACGATTTGACCTTATGGAGAAAAATAAAACAGGAAAGTATGTAAAATATGCTATTGGAGAAATTGTATTAGTGGTTCTAGGGATTTTAATTGCACTTCAGATTAATAACTGGAATGAAAACAGAAAAGCGGAAGAGAAAGAGCTCAAGCTTTTATTAGAATTAAAAGATGACCTTATAGAGACCAAAAATGATTTACTGACGGATATCGAAAGAATACCTCCGATACTCAAATTAACCAATACCCTGTATAAAAGCATATTAGGACATCAAATTTCGGATGCTAACCCTATCAAATTACCACAAGGATATCTCCTCGGATACCCTATACTATATCCAAAATTAAGTGCCTTCGAAGCAATCCAGTCAGAAGGAATTTCTATAATTTCTAATGATAAATTAAGAAAAGAAATTACAGACTTTTATCAGTTGCATCTTAATAGAGTCGAATGGGCAGAAGAAAAAATAGAAGAACTTAATAATAAAGTTTTAAAACCGTATTTAAATGCTAATTCCGCTTATGGCAGTACATGTAAAGATTGTGCGGATTTATTTGAAGTTAATAGCAATAAAAAAAGGAGTTCAAGACATTTTTATCTTTTGAGCCGTGCAGATGATGAATTAGTTCATATGCTAAAAGATAATTTTGTATGGCTAACAGTATTAAATCGACGCTATTTGGCATTGTCTGATACCATTGACGAAATTATAGCTTTAATCGACCAAGAAACTAATTCGAAACGATAATAACTACTTTAGGTAAATTCAACAAATAATTAGGCGAATAGTATTTCTAAGCCATTGAGAAAATAACGAAAGCCTGCCTACCGCAGGCAGGCACAACAACGGCTATGACTCATCACGCCACAGGCGTGACGTTCCGAGCGAAGCGAACAGCGCAAGCAAATCATACTTGTCTGCCGTACCAGCGGTAG
>NZ_JBGEWB010000007.1:0-3797 GCF_041205185.1 Muriicola sp. SD30 | reverse complement strand
ATCACGCCACAGGCGTGACGTTCCGAGCGAAGCGAACAGCGCAAGCAAATCATACTTGTCTGCCGTACCAGCGGTAGCTGGGTAGGTAGAGCCAAGACCGTTGTGCTTCATTATCAGAAACCGCTAACCAATGATAAAATTCTTTAGAAAAATTAGACAAAATTTGCTTTCAGAAGGAAAAACTGGAAAGTATTTTAAATATGCAATTGGCGAAATTGTACTTGTTGTTATTGGAATTTTGATAGCACTTCAAATTAATAATTGGAATGAGGATAGAAAAGTAAAAAAACTTGAGACGCAGATTTACAAAGAATTAAAAAGTGATTTGGTTCAAACTAAAAATGATATTGAAAAAGTAATTTCCGAACATAAAAAAATCCTTAAATCTACTCAACAACTTATCTTTGATATCTCTAATAAAAAATCATATTCTGATTCTATATATAGATTATTCGCTGATGCTGGAGGTGATTTTAAGATAATTCCCAAAACAAGTGCTTTTGAAAACCTTAAAAATATTGGTCTAAGCACAATATCAAACGACACTCTTCGTATTTCCATCTCAAACTTATTTCAACTAGATTTAAAACGCTTAGGAGATGAATTAGGTGCGCAAAATACCAGTTTTAATATTACTGAACAATTGTATCCTTATCAAATGAAGTATTTGTTTCTTGATACAAATGAACCTACAAACTATGGCTTTAAACATTCAGATACGATTAAGGTTTACAAATTAAAAATAAAAAATTACGATACGTTTTTGACAGACAACAATCTTCTAAAGACATTACAATTATCGCTTTGGAATAGAAGTTTAGTCGTAAACGAAGAAGCCGAAATTCTTGAAACCGTTAAAAATGTTATTGATGGAATTGAAAATGAAATTAAACAATAATAAAAATAACGAAAGCACAACAACGGCTATAACTGATCACGCCACAGGCGTGACGTTCCGAGCGAAGCGAACAGCGCAAGCAAATCATACTTGTCTGCCGTACCAGCGGTAGCTGGGTAGGTAGAGCCAAGACCGTTAGGCACAAGCATAAAAAACCATAAAAGTTACCATATTGGTAACTTTTTTTATATCTTTGACCTAAAGAACATAATTTGAGAGTAATCGCAAAACGGACTTTGAAGGATTTTTGGGCAAAGCACACCGATTGCGAACAACAATTGATGGCTTGGTACAGGGAAACCGAAAAATCAGAATTCAAAAACTTAAACGAATTAAAAAAGGAATATCCAAGTGCCAGTATATTGAAGGACAATCGGATTGTTTTCAATATTAAAGGCAATAAGTACCGGCTTATCGTGAAATTCAATTTTGAATTCCAAATCTGTTGGATTCGCTTCGTTGGTACTCATGCAGAATATGACAAAGTAAACGCAAACGAAATATAAGATGAAAATAGCACCTATTAGAAACGAAAAAGATTATCAAAATGCTCTCAACCGAATTGAGAAGATTTTTGACGCCAAAAAAGGAACGGAAAAAGGAGATGAACTTGAAATCCTGTCAATACTAATTGATCGATATGAAAACGAGAATTTCCCGATCGGAATGCCGGACCCAATCGAAGCCATCAAATTTCGCATGGAACAAATGGGAATGAAACAAAAGGACTTGGCAAAGGTCGTAGGATTTAAAAGTAGGGTAAGTGAAATTTTAAGTAAAAAAAGAAAACTGTCTTTGGCCATGATTAGAAAACTTAATACGACTTTGCATATTCCTACAGAGGTTTTGGTTCAAGAATATTAATGAAAAAAGCCAGTGCCTAACAACGGCTATAATTCATCGCTACTTTAGAACTTCCTTGAAATTCCCTACATTTAAATAAAACTAAAACTGGCTTCTATGGCTGAATAGCCTGGGCTCGCTGCTAAGTCAAAACGAAATCATACTTGTCTGCCGTACCAGCGGTAGCTGGGTAGGTAGAGCCAAGACCGTTAGCTTTAATTTAAATAAAAAAATATGTTCGGAAAAAGAGCTATTCTTCCTTTTATACTAATAATAGCGAGTATTATTTTATTGGTGTTAAATATTAGTAGCCTAGATGAGGAAGAGAATTCAGGAAGAATTTATGGTCTTATTTCTAATGCGCTATTAATTTTTGCTATGATTCTTGTTATTATTGGAAATCGCAAGTCCTCGAAAGAAAAATAAACTAAAGCTAACAACGGCTATAATTCATTTTGGTTAAACTCAACTTCAAATATTTATTCTATTTTTAAAACAGAGAACCAGGTTTAAAGCTAAGAACAGCAGCGCGCCTTGCCTACCTGCCCGCCTCAGGCGGGCGCTAATTTTTCCAAGCAAGGTTTGGAAACCCAACGTGGGCTCGCTGTAAAGTCAAAACGAAACCATACTTGTCTGCCGTACCAGTGGTAGCTGGGTAGGTAGAGCCAAGACCGTTGTGCTTCATTACCAGAAACCAATAACCAATGATAAAATTCTTTAGATTATCGAAACATAATTTTGCAAAGCAAGATCAAAGGTCTGGTAGTCCCGATAGCTATCGGGATGTTGAGATAGCCGCTTGCGGAGAAATTAAAAGCAACATATATGATTAAGTTCTTTAGACGCATAAGACAGCACCTACTCGCTGAAAACAAGTTCGGTAAATATGTACTTTATGCTATTGGCGAAATTGCTCTCGTAGTTATTGGTATCTTGATTGCGTTGTCTGTTAACAATAATAATGAATTGAGAAAACTTCAACAATTAGAAACAAAATCGCTTGAGGAATTAAAAAGAGCCCTTGAGCTAGATTTAAGTGATATAAATTATAATGCTAAGAGGCACAAGAATGCACAATTATCAGCTGAAATAGTATTAGAAGCATTGAATACAGACCTTCCTTATCACGATTCCTTGAGTATACATTTTGAAAGGTCAACCAATATTACCGTGTTCCTGCCAAATTTAGGACCATATGAAACATTAAAGGCAAGAGGATTGGATCTGATAGAAAATGATAGTTTAAGAAACGAGATCTCGAAGTACTATGAACAAGATATTAAATTCGCTTATTATTTCGAGGACGCCAACATACAGATGTGGCCAATGAAGTTTGAACTAATACTTGACCATTTTGATGAATTTAGAATGTTTGATATAGCTATTCCCGTAGATTATAAAAAACTAAAAGAGGACAGAAGATTCAAATCTTATATAAAATTAACTTCCAATTTAAGAGGTATAGAATCCAATGTATATGCAAATCGAATGCATAGTAGTTGTTCTAAACTTATTGAGTTAATTGATAGAGAAATAACGAAAGGCTAACCGTTAGCCTTCATTAGAACAATGGAAAAGAAATGATAAAATTCTTTAGATTATCGAAACATAATTTTGCTATGCAAAATCAAATATCCTGTGGACATTTGGTTGAGATAGCCCTGCCAGAGGGCAGGCAGGCGCTTTGCGAACGTCCTCTAAATAGAAATAGAAACTATGATTAAGTTTTTTAGGCACTATCCAAACCTAATTTTGCGGAGCAAAATCAAAGGTCTGGTAGACCTTTGGTTTGGATATAAAATATAACCCTGTCTTAAAATGCTATGATTAAATTTTTTAGAAAAATAAGATTCGATCTTATGGAGAAAAACAAAACTGGTAAATACCTAAAATACGCAATTGGAGAAATTATTTTGGTTGTTATTGGAATATTGATTGCTTTGGGAATAAACAATTGGAATGACCAAAAAAAGAATAAGGAAGCTGAACTTCAATACTATTGCAAGGTTCTAGACGACCTCGAACTAGACAAGAAACTACTTGAAGAACTTAAGAG
>NZ_JBGEWB010000006.1:5042-11707 GCF_041205185.1 Muriicola sp. SD30 | reverse complement strand
GGACAATCCATTTTGGTAATCTCAAATATCGTTTTGTTCATTCAATTTCTTGGTTCTTGTACATTAACCACAACGGTTTTGTATATGAAAAGTAGCGGATTCTTCACGCTATATTTTCAGTTTATAACTGACCTTTATTTTATTATTTATCTTTTGTTTAATCAGGTATACCGCTATTTTTTATATACGTTGTTGTAAAAAGTAATTTTTGGAAGACACTTATTTATCAGACAACAGTTGAAGTCCCATTTTTAAATGTTCTATCCAATTGCCATGCTCTCCTTTTACACTAATCACCTCGGCATTTTTAGACTCAAGAAATTCAATTTCATGTTGAGTTAGTTTTCCAACACTTTGGTCATTTTCGATATAGATATATATGAGATTAGAGAGGTCGATGTCTTTTAGTAATTCGGTATATTTTTCGTCTCTACTTATCGCAGAGGCTATTTTGCGCATATTAACAGTGTAAATATTGTCTGATTTCTCACCAATTTGGGGTGTGATACCATCGGATTCAAATTTTGCTTTAAATCCTTTAGAATAAGCCTCACTGACTTCTTCAGTCATATCTAATCTGCCTACGAATAAAAGATATTTATCTGCAATATTCTTATGCTTAAATAGAGAATTTAAGGCAACAAATGAGCCATAAGACCCACCAACAACATATACTTTTTTCTTTTGTGACTTAAAAAAACTTATGAGCTCAAATAGCGTTTGAGTCGTTTTTTCATTATAATTTGTTGCCTGTTCCCACGATATCTCCTCCTTTTCTGTTTCTTCAGGTTGTAGTGTTTGTGATTCGCGCATATTGATTAGAAAATAGTTGTTCTCATCTATTCCACCTGTAATACTATATCTAGCTTCAAATCCATACGTTGTAAGGTAATTTTCAGGCCCTCCCATAATATTTATGATTATAGTATCACTGTCAGGGTTACCATAAGAATAACCTTGTTTTTCCAATGATTCAGGAATGTTATCATATACAATTCTTATGTCCTCATTTTTAAGAAGGCTTTTAACAACCAAGGCTTTGTATTCTCCATTTTCAGCAACAAACATTTGAGGCATTAATTTTTGTTCCATTATTAATGGCAATACATCTTTAAAAGACGCTTTTGTCCCATTTTCATAATATACTGGCTCAAAATCTGCAGGTGGTTCTTTTTTTACCAGTTCTTGTATGGGAAGTAATTTTAAACTGTCAGGAATAAATGAATATTCTTGACCATATGAAGCAAAGCATATTAGTACGCTATGAATTAGAATTTTCTTTTTCATATTTTTCTGGTCTATGTTTAATTATTTTTTACAACGGTCTTGGCTATGATCTCGGCGCGGCGTTAAGGGCCAAGCTCAGCGTTGGGTTTTCTGCATTGCAGGAAAAATTAGCGCCGGAAAAAGCGAGCCCTGACCGTTTCACATTTTAGCCAGTTCCTTGTTTTATTTAAATGTAGGAAATTTCAAGGAAGTTCTAAAGTAGCGCTGAATTATAGCCGTTGTTGTACGTAGTTTTTTTTAATTAAAATTAGAATCATATAAACAATTGGTATTCCAAACAATAGCCCTATAATAAATGGGGATAAATAACTTGCAAGTTCTTCATAATATCCCAACCCATTTAGGATTGATGTTAAAGTAAGAGAAAAGCAAGTAAAGCTTATAGCAAAGCCTAATACCCTTAACATCTGTGATGACAGTTTGTAATTGTATTCTGCATTTTCTGGCTTAATCTTTATTGGGTAATTAAAGATCCAAGGGTACTGACTTAATTTGTAAATGATAAAAACAATTATACCTAGAATTATTGGTAATTCCCACAATAAACTCTTGTTCCCGAATCCATCAGAGTCCTTAAGTGGTGTGTTAAAATAGATTGGTAATTTCTCTGGTAATTGGCTAGAATAAATTAAGATGATAGCTACTGAACCAACTAACATCAGAAAGCTTAGAATCTCTATGGATTTATCAAACTTACTTTTCTTAATCGCTATTTTGGGGCGGTTCATTTTTAAATTACGTACAACGGTCCCGGCTATGCTTTCGGCGCTGCTTTACGGCGTTGTACTCGCGGTTGGTTTTCCGGGCTTTCCGGAAAAGATTAGCGCTGGCAAGGTGCTACGCCGACCGAAATAATTAGGTACAGGCTTTGTTTATATTAAAAGTAGGAATTTTTCGGAAGACTGGATGTGGCACTTAAGTATAGCCGTTGTTGTCATTAGTTTTTTCCTTCCGATTTAGTTTTCCACCCGAATAAGAAGTTTATAAGATAAATCTATCCATAAATATCGTTCAATCGTTCTTTTTAGATTCATTCATGAAAATTGCAATTAAAGAGCCAATAAGTACTAGCAACGCAACTAAAAAAATGAAAAACTGTCTAGACCAGAGGTTATTTGAAAAATCATAACCTAAAATAATCAGTGCCATTGCAATTATAACTAGGATGGAAGATAAATTACGTTTGAGCATAAATCTTTAGATTAATTCAAGTTTTATTTTTCTTTATTACCGGTTTAAATATTTTTAAGATGTATAGAATGGCAAGAAGGGCGAATACTCCAGTTTCTAAATAACTTCCTTTTAAATAGAAATTTATTACACCAGCTATACCAAAAAATAGCCAAATCAAGTCTGTATAAATATTTCCTTTGAATAATTTTTCCAGCATTACTTTTTTATAATTAATGACAACGGTCTCGGCTATGAGTAGTTGCGTGGGTTAGCACTTAACTTTGCAAGTACACACCAAGTTGGAAATTCCTGTGGAATTTCCAAAGTAGACGAGAATAAGCAATTACTTATAGCCATTGTTGTACCACGTTATTCTTTGATTCTTCCATACTTTTTCAAAATTTCAATGACTCTTTCTTCTGGCATTTCGTATACAGTCGTATTGTTTTTGCCAATCATTGTTTCAGCAGCCACTAATGCATTTAATATCGATTCTTCTGTTGCTTGTGCTGTTGCTTCAAAAAGCCTGGACATTTTATCATTAGGTATCATTTTAACCATCTGGTCTTTTTCTCTATCGGCTGCCTTATTATTGGCTGTAGAAAACGCAATAAAAATATCTCCAGAGCCATTGCCGCCATAACCACCTAAACGACTAATTCCTATCGGAACTCTACGAGCAAGCCTTTTTAATTGATGTGGAAGTAGTGGTGCATCTGTTGCAACAATAACTATTATCGACCCTCTATCTTCTTCAGACCTGATTGGGTTCCAAAGTGGCATTTGGTCAGTGATTTCTTTTCCTACAGGAACACCTGCAATGGTTAATGATTTACGACCACCATAATTAGCTTGAACGAGAACGCCGAGTGTGTAAGTGGTAGAATCAATAGTTATTTCACGAGAAGATGTTCCAATTCCCCCTTTAAAAAGATGACAAATCATTCCAGTTCCACCTCCCACATTTCCTTCTGTTACTGTACCTGATTTAGCATTGTCCAAAGCTGAAAAAGCGTGTTCTTTTTTTACGTGAAACCCATTAATATCGTTTAGGTCTCCATCATAGGTTTCGGCTACAACTGGTAAAGCCCAAAAAATGTCGGGTTCATTCGGAAGCGGGTCAAAATGTTTGTTTTTAAATTGCCATTCAACTACTGCATCTCTTACAACTCCAACACTATGAGTATTTGTTATCATTATGGGGCCTTCTAAAAAGCCAGACTCTTCAATCCAAGTAGTGCCTGTCATTTCTCCATTTCCGTTAAGGCTATACCATCCCGCAAAAACAGGGTCGTATTCTTTACCTCTCGGCAATACAGCCGTAACTCCAGTTCTAATTGGACCATCCCCAACAACTAATTTACCTTCGCCTGATATTAATGTTGTATGACCAACCTCAATTCCCTTAATATCCGTAATTGCATTAAGTTTTCCAGTTTTTCCATCTAGTGGTATTCCTAAATCTCTAGCTCTTGGCTTTTGTCCGAAGGACTGTGAACAAATAAGAATTACTATAAAAATTGAAATTATTCTATTCATATTGGTTGGTTTTTAATGTGGTACAACGGTCTGGTGTATGATTAGTTGCGGAATGGTTCATGAGAAACATTCCGCGATTGGCTAAGATAATTAATACGTGTGATTTTCCGGTGAGGGGATTCCGCAGCAATTAATTATACACATTGTTGGCATTAGTATTTTTCTATGGATTCAGGTCAGGAATATTATCAATTATCGAAGGTCTTCGAATCTTTCCGAAATCTGGATATTCGTCTTTAAACCCCTTTAATTTCTTTTTTTTACTTGTCCAAATCTCCACTTCTTTTTCGTAAGTCATTTGCCATAAGTACAATTCAGCTGCAAACATTTGTTCCAAATAAATTGAATAGCTCCATGCTAACCCGACATAAAAAATACAAATAAACCAACTCCAATCTGGAAATTCCATTCCCTTATTACTTAAATAAAACATTATGCCAGCGGGAAGAAATATTATAAATTCCATAGCCAATGAAAGCGAAAAACCACCTAAAAATTCCGATTTTCTTTCCCCTAGAATCTGAAAACCCCGACGAAATGATTGCCGTATACCTTTATTTTCCCAAGCAAAAGCAGGAATAATCAGAAAAACAACCATTCTTATGCCTTTTAATAATAAGTCGATTGAAAATGTTCCAAAGGAATCATTAGTACCTGCTAAGGTACGAGCTACATTCTCAGCACTTTTTTCCTCTGACTGACTACTTTTATCTTTAATGAAAATCTTTATAACTACTAAAATGAACCAAATAAAACTCCATACAAACGAGAGCAACATTATTGGGACTAGGTTGTAGGAAAATGTAATAAGAAGTGCTTTTGCTAGATTCAATTTCTTTCCGGTTTCCTTTTGTTGTAATAATTCTAACATTACCGAACATGAAATGGAAAGAATAAAAGCCAAAAAATAAATGATTAAAAAAAGAATCATAAACTGGGCTTTATTATTATACATGTCCCATTTAAAGTCCCATTTAAAATAGATTATTAAAGGGGCATAAATGAGCCAAACAACAAAGATTGGTAATGCTAAAATTGGATATTGTCGAAATGTCTTAAAGGACGCGGAAATTAGCCCTGCTCCGTTTTTAACTCCTTCAAACATTTGGGTTAGTAATTTTCAATTCTGAAGATTTTTTAATATTAATGCCAACGGTCTTGGCTATGATCTCGGCGCGGCGTTAAAGGCGAGCTTCGTTTTGGCTTTTCTGCACTTTGCAGAAAAAATTAGCGCCGGAAAAAGGGAGCCTTGGCCTCTACCCTATTCATGCCAGTTCCTTGTTTTATTTAAATGTAGGAAATTTCAGGGAAGTACTAAAGCAGCGCTGGATTATAGCCGTTGTTAGGCACTGGCATTTCTTAATTTTTAGTTTTTAGCTTTTTTATTTCAATTGCCAAATCGCGTTTCGATTTAGGAACATTCTCCTTAAACCATTTTTTAGTTAGTTTCTTATGCGTCTTAATGGCTGAATCATTTATGGGTTCTCTTGGTGGAGGAGGTGGAGGGCCTTTGGTGGCTCTAATGTTGGAGTAAGGGTGTTTAAAGCTTCGGGTTAATCCACAAGCATTGATTCTGAAGATATTATCGTTGTCAAATTGTCCATATAATATCCATTTTCCTTTATGTCGAATACTAGGGGTACAATCACCTTTGAATGTTCCTTTGAGTTTCCGACTATAATTTTCCCCTTTAAGAGATTCTAAAACGATAAATTGAAATGAACTCGTAGAGGAGTCTATTTCGGTGACTTTAGCAATAAAAATACCATCAGAGAATTTATATTCATGTTCCTGAAGTGCTTTTAATTCCAAAGGAACCTTACAAATACAAGCTATGCATTGGGTAGAAACAAATAATAAAAGTATCAATACAATAAATGATGCTTTCATGTTTTTATGCTTGTGCCTAACGGTCTTGGCTATGATTGCGGCGCGGCATTGGGGCGAAGCTATGCGGCTGATCTACCGCGGTTAGCGGTAGAGATTAGCGCTGGCAAAGTGAGCCCTGGCCTTGAAATATTTAAGCCAACTTTTGTTTTGATTAAATGTAGGAATTTTAAGGGAAGTTCTAAAACGGCGCTGAATTATAGCCGTTGTTGTAACACGTTTTTTACTCGTCTAATTCATCCATTTTATAAAATAGCGGTAATTTGAACTGTTCTTTATTTTCTTTCGTGAGATAATGAAATTGCATTCCCCAACCATTATCAAATCCTAAAATTCCATAATCCTGATTGAAATAAAGCGAACCCATTGCGTCTGGAATAGGTTCAGTTTCATATCTATCAAAATTCAATTTGTTTTTGATAATATTTTTCTCTTCAAGATTAAATTCTTCGGGTCCAAAATGGATTTTGTTAGAATTCTTCACAAAATGAAAATCCATATTTTTAGTAGAATCCACAAGGTTCTGGTATTCGTATCGGGTAAAACTATCTTTTTCTTTTATTGTCAGTTTATAGTCGTTTATACGCGTAATTGTGTCGAATTCATAAACCACTAGGAGTCTTGATTCTACTTTGACTATTTCTTTTTTAACTGGTTCAGAACAGCTGGAAAGTCCGATTAGGATCAATATGTAAATAATTTTATTCAAATGTGTTACAACGGTCTTGGCTATGACTTCGTGGCAAGCGTCAGACGTTTTTTTGTTTCTTTAAAAATAG
>NZ_JBGEWB010000006.1:0-4942 GCF_041205185.1 Muriicola sp. SD30 | reverse complement strand
TATTCAAATGTGTTACAACGGTCTTGGCTATGACTTCGTGGCAAGCGTCAGACGTTTTTTTGTTTCTTTAAAAATAGGAAAAAACGACCAAGCGATAAGCCATGAGTTATAGCCGTTGTTGTAACACGTTTTATTAATTCGCTTTAATAGATTTTTCAAACTCTAATTTAAGTTCTCTATCGAGATTGAGATCTAGTTCTGTTTTATTCTTGGTTGGCCTTTCAATTATCATTATTAGAACCATTAGGACAGTAATTATAAGGTAAGCCAAGTTTCCAGTTTCTTGTGCAGCAAATAGACCAAAAAATCCTGGGGCCTCTAAACAAGCATATTTAACAATAGACGCAGTCATATACCCACTCAACTTAGCCCCGAGCGTATTAACCCGATTTAAAGAAGATAATTGATGTCTAAACAAGGACTTGCCTGCGAATACTCCCAGAACTGCACTAATTGGAACAGCATATGGAAATTTGTAGCCCATATCTGAGAATTCCATTACCCAATCATCCTGCAGCCAATAGAAAAACAACCCTACAGCAAACAACCCAAAGGTAATTGCAAAATGAATAAGTGATAATATATTTAAGATTCCTTTCGGATTGGCTTCTTTGTTTTCCATAATCTATTCAAATGTGTTACAACGGTCTTGGCTATGACTTCGTGGCAAGCGTCAGACGTTTTTTTGTTTCTTTAAAAATAGGAAAAAACGGTCAAGCGTTAAGCCATGAGTTATAGCCGTTGTTGTGCAACGTTTTTATTTTTTCCCTGCTTTTTTCCGATCAACCAAATCCCTTAATTCATAAAATTTAAAAAGGCTATCGGTTTTGGATTCGTCCAATTTTTTCCAATCAATCCAGTCAATAACTGTTTCCGTATCAAACTCGCCAATTAGTCCATCTAACAAAATATAGATTGCGTTTTGTTTATGTCCATTTCCGTCAAAATCTCTGATGTATAATTCAATTCCAATTTTCTCTCCTTCGTTGGCGTATTTATAGAAAATGTCAGAATATGAAACAGAGAAATCTCCGTAATCAATTTTCAAATCATCTCCTGGAATCCTTTGTCGAAATGCGTTTATTTTCCAGTTCGAAATTTTGGGTGCTGATTGAACCAATTTCTCGACTGCAGGAAAAAAATCTTTCATGCCGTCAGCTGAGATGGTCAATTCTCGAGTTCCATCGTCCTTTACAGGACTAAACTCCCAGGTCAGTTCTTCATTCACTTTCGCTAATTCCCGATTTAGCTCTTGAAATAATGGTTTGGTTGTATCAATCCCTTCTACCTCGTTGTAATAGGTCAAATTATTTTTCGAGAACCAATCCCAAAATTTTTCTTCCTTCGTTTTCGTACTACAAAAGCTAAAAAGCATACAAAATGGAATTATTAATAAAGATTTCTTATTCATTCTCAAATGTTGCACAACGGTCTTGGCTATGATCTCGCCGCGGTGTTGGGGGCGAAGCTAGCGGAGGATCTAACGGCTTTGTCGTTAGAAATTCGCGCTGGCAAAGCGAGCCCGGGCCTCTACCCTATTCATGCCAGTTCCTTGTTTTAATTAAATGTAGGAAATTTCAAATTATTGAGAAAGCAGCGCTGGATTATAGCCGTTGTTAGCATACGTATTAATTTATTTTTTGATACCACTGCCCATTATTTAGATGCAGTAATGAATCATTTAATTTATTTATACCAACAAATCCAGAAATTGAATCATGTGTTATATAAAGTCCAAATTGACTATCTCGATATTCAATAATTGCTTTGTCATCGTATGTCCAACCTTGCATAGAACTAATACTGTCGATGTATTCGAATTTCATTCCTGAAATAGTAATCTCATTTACAGGTCCATATGTATTTATTTTTTCCCAATGCTGAATATTGACCTTTTCCAATTCGGGAAGTAATATTAAATCAGTATTGGTATTAGATTTATTAATAAATCTCCAGTCATCTGATATTAACGTTATTATGCTATTGATAGAATCTTGAATTTCTCGTTCGGTCAATTTAGCGATTTCAGATGTTTTATTGTGTAGATTGCAGCTACATACGATTAGAGAGGCTACAATAAGAAAGCACTGAATTATTTTCATATGTATGCTAACGGTCTTGGCTATGATTTCGTTTTGACTTAGCAGCGAGCCCAGCGTTGGGTTTCCTGCCTTGCAGGAAAAATTAACGAGGGCAAGGCGAGCTGCCAGGTTTAGCCTTTAACCTGGTTCTTTGTTTTAAAAATAAGATAAATATATGAAGTTGGGTTTAGCCAAAATGAATTATAGCCGTTGTTAGCCTTACGTTTTTATTTCTCCTATTTTGGTTTGGTCAAAATTGATTTTAGCTTTCAATTTTATGATCTCGTTAGCGGTGAGAGGTCCTATAGTTTTATTTCCTGAACTACATTTTAGTCCAAATGAGTTTCCTTCAATCACATAAAATCCGTCCGATGTTTTTGCAATGATTACGTTGCTATTCCACTCTACAATAAGAACGTTTTCTATGAATGGGTCTTTTTTACTTGCTAATTTGCACATTAAAACGTTTCTCCCGTCTATTCTATTCCCATCGTAATCAAAGTCCACGGTTTCATAAAGATAATAGTGGTCTGTTATTTTGGTGATTCCATCATTACAGCTTGAAAGTCCGGCAAAAAGCAAAATTCCAACTGCAAAATGTTTAGTTAGGGTTTTGTCCAATATCGCTCTTCTTGAGGTTCTGATTAAATTAAGGCTAACGGTCTTGGCTATGATCCCGGCATCTTTTGGTGCTGTTGAGATTTAAGCCATTAATGTTTTTATTAAATGTAGGAATTTTTAATGAAGTACTAAGGCGTTGCTGGATTATAGCCGTTGTTGTGTTTAGTTTTTTGTTTTCAAATACTCTTTATAAGAAAGTTTATTCTCCAACTCTATTAATTTTTTATTTTCAATATTCTCCTCTCCAAGTTTTCTAGCGAGATCTATATTATACCAAGCTTCTACATATTCTGATAGCTGTAGTTTCGCAAGTGCTTTTTGATAATACACATAACTATATTGTGGGGATAATTCAATTGCTTTCGAATACAATGAATCGGCTTTTTTTAATAACTCTATTTTTGAAGGAAATCCTTGATCGTAGTAGTAATATCCTAACATAGAATAGTTTCTTCCATCTTCTGGTTCTAATTCAATTAACTTGTATAAACAATTTAGTCCATTGGATGGTTCATTACTATTGAAGCTATTTAAGGCCTCTTCCCAAAGTCCATCATAAAAGTTTGCATTGAAAGAATTAATTGTAAATAACCATTTATTAGATTCTTTATCATTAGTTGAGCCATAAGCCCTAATGTATATTAAAGCACAATCACTTGTTGTAAGTTCTTCTTTCCAAAAAGCTTCTAGACTCTTTTGAATAGGAAACCAATATTCTCCATCTTCGGTTTTGATTAAAGCTTCATTTTCAAATAAGTCTTCAACCTTAAATTTGAAGTCAAATGATTTAAATATTCCTTGAAGCTTTTTGATTTTTTCTGGCGGAATATTTCTGAATTCTCCAGTGTTTTTGACTAAAAGTAAATAACCAGGTGTTGCAGAATTTACAATTACATCTGATTTTTTATTATTTAAATTTTCAAGCTCTTCAAAATGATTTTTAACAGTTGAAAATTCTACAAGAGTGTTAGGATTTTGATTATGAATATTCTGTTGACCTAAAAGGTTAAAGGATATCAAGAAAAGAATTAAAGCATTGGTTTTTTTCAAGTTTTCGATTTTTTCAAAATTAAACACAACGGTCTTGGCTATGATCTCGTCGCGGTGTTAGGGGCGAAGCTCAGCGGTGGGTTTTCTGCTTTGCAGAAAAAATTAACGCTGGCAAAAGCGAGCCCTGGACGTTCAAGCATTCAAGCCAGTTCCTTGTTTTAATTAAATGTAGGAAATTTCAGGGAAGTTCTAAAGTAGCGCTGGATTATAGCCGTTGTTATGTGGCGTTATTTATTTGCTTTGAAATATTGGCAAATCAATTACTAGATGATTTTTGCTAGTTCTTTTGCAACAAAATAAAAGCCCAGAATAATAAGTATAATTGAACTTATTAAACCTTTTAGTGTTAAATGATTCACCTCAAACCTATTGAGTCTTTTTAAGGAAATCGGAAGAATAATAATGCCAACAACGATAGCAATGATTCCAAGTACCAATGATAAGTAGCTCATCTAATTAATGACACATAACGGTCTGGGCTATGGTTTCGTTACGGAATGGTACGCGAGTATCATTCCGCCGTAACCATAAATTTAGCAAAAAGGCTTGAAATTCCGATTAGGAATTTCAGCCGTAATGAACTATAGCCGTTGTTGTGCGCTGGCTTTTAATTCTTTTGTTCGGCGACACTATTTACCTCAATCCAATAACCATTTGGGTCTTGAAAAAACACCTGCTTAATTCCGTCAGCTCTAACATTTATCTTATTTATAGTTCCAGGCCAGTCAGAATATTCAATATTCATTGACTTTAACTTGTCAATTAACAAGTCAAAATCAGATGTAGTCAATGCCAAGTGTACTGCTTTATTCGTTTTTATCTCATCTTTAAGAATTGAAATCAGATGCAATTCTTTTCCTTCGCCGAGCGACAACCATCTAATTCCTTCAATGATTGTTCTATTTGTGATTTCGTTCAGATTCAGTACGTTTTTATAAAATTCCGCAGATTGATCAGAATCTTTTACTGATAAAGCAAAGTGATTGAAATTCACAGAAATTTCACTTTTCTCTTGTCCGATTACAAATCCACTAGACTGGATTAAAATCAGAAGAGCAATTAGTTTTTTCATAATTCTATTGGTTAATGTTAGTTCTATTTTCAGCTTGCGCACAACGGTCTTGGCTATGATTGCGGTGCGTTATTGGGGGCGAAGCTAGCGGAGGATCTTCTGCGGTTAGCAGAAGAAA
>NZ_JBGEWB010000005.1:0-41972 GCF_041205185.1 Muriicola sp. SD30 | reverse complement strand
AATGGGGATAGATCGTATTTGGAGACATCAATATCCTTCAATGAATTATTGATCATTTTAGCTCGGAAACGTCCAGTCTTACCCTCACAGTTAAGTATAAAACGGATAGTTAATAATCCAGTTTCTGGAAGCAATATATTTGAAAATTGATTTTGAAGTTTTTCTTTTATGGCCCGTTTGCCTCCTTCATAATGAGTATTTATTGAGTAGTATTGATAAATATTTTCGTCATTACAAAGTTTAAATTCAGTAGAATCCTGGTTTCTATCAAACGTTATATCCCCGACATGATGAGTGAGCTTTCCATGAATCCAAAACGTCAACAATGCAGCGCATATGAAACTACATATAAGCCAAAGATTCAATTTAGTTTTCAATGAAGATTAAGTTTTGATAATTGTGTACAACGGTCTTGGCTATGATCTCGGCGCGGCGTTAAGGGCGAAGCTCAGCGTTGGGTTTTCTGCATTGCAGGAAAAATTAGCGCCGGAAAAAGCGAGCCCTGACCGTTTCACATTTTAGCCAGTTCCTTGTTTTATTTAAATGTAGGAAATTTCAAATTATTGAGAAAGCAGCGCTGGATTATAGCCGTTGTTGGCAAACGTTAATTCTTTATAATGGGAGGCAATGGTGGTGGTGGAATATCCCAAACCCCTTTACTCTGAGATTTATTTTCCTTAACGACTTTTTGAGTTAAACGCCAATCGTCGATATGAATAATATTTGCTATTGTATCTTTTTCTGCAAATTCAACAAAAATACTTGAGTGAGGCGTATCGTCATTGTAAACAAATCGTATTGCATGCGTCCCTCCTTCAGTAAAAGAGGGTTGTAAGTAGTACTCCACAGAATCCTTTGATCTTTGAAGATCTAGTCGAAACGAATTCAATTTTTGGGATATGCTATCCTTGTCTTTCTTAACATACCAAGGAAGAATATCAGTAGCAAGATTAGAGATGCTTAACTCCTCTGCCAGTGTTTTTAATTTAGACAAATTGTCAATCAAAATTTCATTTTCAGTTGATTTAGTTTGAGCTGAAACGCTATGACTAATGAGGAGAAATAAAATAGAAAGAAGATGTTTTATCATAATGTTTGCCAACAATTGAATATAGTGCATTATGCACTATATATCACTTATAGCTAAGATAGCAAATCATCTATATCCTTGAAGGAATTTTCTGCAACATGTGTATAAATCTCGGTTGTTTTACTTGAGTTATGACCTAAAAGAACCTGGATCTTTCGCAAATCTGTTCCTTTATCTAACAAATGAGTTGCAAAGCTATGACGTAGCATATGGGGAGTCACTCTCCTTGTAATTCCTGCCCTTAAAGCCGCACGACTTACAATGTTGACCACACTTGTAGGAGAATACGCTTTTCCATTAGGGCTTTCAAAAAGAAAGGTCTTAGGTTGATATCTTTTGTAATAGATACGTAATTCTTTTAATAATGTAGCACTTAAAATGGTGTACCTATCTTTTTTGCCCTTTCCCTGGTTGACCCTAACAAGCATGCGCTTACTATCTATGTCCTCTGGTCTTAAAGCCAGTACTTCTGATCGTCGTAAACCTGAACTATAGAGTAAACCAACGATGCATCGGTGTTTTACATTACTGATTTCAGCCAGTAAGCTTTGAACCTCTATAATGGAAAGTACCTCTGGTAGCTTTTTGGATTTTCTCGGGCGTTCAATAGAATAAAACCGATTTGGCATACCACGAACAATCTCATAGTAGAATTTGATACTGTTTATGGCTTGATTGACATAGGAATCTGAGCAACCTTTTCGAATCAAAAATAGCAGGTATTTACGAATATCGTTTTCGTCTATGTTATCCAATGGAACATCTGGATAAAAGCGCATGAATGCCTCAAAACAAGAGATATAAATTCTTGCCGTATTAGGAGCATATTTCTTAAGCTCTAACTTTTCCAGATAATCATCAGGGCAAAGTCGAGCTTGGCTGCTAAATTTTGAATGGTCTTCTCGATTAAAATTGGTGTTGCCTGTTTTGTTAGCAAGTGGTTTATTATGAAAAAAGTAGTTCCCATTGATCCAAGCTACACCTTTGAACACTTTATATATCAATTGGATTTTCTCTTTTGTGTTGGGCACAAAATACATTTGATAATTCTCAGACCATTTAACGTTGGGCAATAGATTGACCTTTTCATGCAAATCACGATTCGCACGAAATTGAAGACCAATGCAAGGTTGATTATCAATAGATAAGTGTTTGAGGGTAATACTCTTTCCAAACATTTTGTGCAGAATTGCAGAAAGTTAGGTTTCAAATCTGCATTTTCCTTGCAGCTAAAATGACCTATTGAATTTTCAGATGCCATGAAAAAAGCAAGTTTTCAAAACGAAGAGGGAATAGCAAGAGGGCAACACGCTTGCGCGGTGTTGCAGTATTTCATTTACGTATAAAACGTTGTTTACCAGTATTTTAAAAGGTAGGGTGTTGAAATATTTATTTTTAGGGAAAACAATTTTTGCGGCAAATGGCTTCTAAACCCCTAGAAACAGGCAAAAATTTGCGGCAAATTTGTTTTTCCCCTCACAGAGTACTTTTCGAATTCAATGAGCAAAACAAACAAAACTTAAAAAGTATAATTTTCCCCATCAAAACACCCCATCCTTTTATGGGGGGTGATTTTGAGGGAAAAATAATGGCGAGTTGGGGGGATCAAAAATTGTAATAGCCCTACCTAATTCATCTTTGGAATCCCTACGTGCCAATTTATGTTATCCAAAAAATTGTGGAGTACCTAAATCATTTTTATGTTCCAATTTCTCCCGCAACATTTGCATATCGTCATATACTTTTCTTTCTACCACTTTGGCGTAAATTTGTGTGGTGGCTAACCTTGTATGCCCTAGCATCTTGGAAATGGTTTCAATGGGCACGCCATTCGTCAGGGTAACCGTGGTTGCAAAGGTATGTCTTGCCATATGAAAGGTAAGGTTCTTTTGAATCTCTGCCAGTGGTGCTATTTCTTTTAAATAGGCATTCATTTTTTGGTTGGAAATCCTGGGAAACAAGGTATTGTTGACCAAAGATCGTTTATCGGTCATGTAGCGTTTTATCAAATCCAGTGCTTTTTTTAGCAACGGAATTTTGACCGGATTTCCGTTCTTTTGTCTTTTGATAACGATCCAATACGTATCCATACCCAATACCAAACTTTCTTTGGTCAATAACATTATATCAGTATAGCTGATTCCTGTGTAGCAGCTAAATACGAACAAATCCCTCACTGTATTTAACCGCCTTGAATTAATAGCCAATTCTTCTAGTCTTTCCAGTTCTTTGGCCGTCAGATACCCTCTATGGGTTGGGATTAATTTTTGTTTGAATTTACGAAAGGGATCGTTGTTAATCCATTCCATATGGTAAGCAAGGGTGATCATCTTGCGCAATCGCTGTATATGTTTCATTACAGCATTGTTACCTATTTGCTTCTGATAGTGCCTGGGTTTAAGGCTCCGAAGAAAATTTTCAAAACTCAGGATAAAACGGTAGTCGAGTTCCACAAGTTCCATGTCCTCCCTCTTGTATTCTTTTTTTACAAATAGTAGGATATAGTTTTGACTGGTCAGGTACAGTCGGGATGTATTCCGGTGCAGTTTTTGGAATATTTTGGTGTTGTGGTACGCTATGATATCCCGTAAGGTGTAAATTCTCACATTGTCGTCCCCAAGGAATTTTGATTTTATAGCTTGTGGGGTGATACGTCTATCATCGGCCCTTAATTCATGGTAACATTGAAATAATTCGGAATGTACTTCATTGAGGTACTGATTAAGATCCCTGGCCGTTTGGCTGTTACCTTTTATTCTTTGCTTGTTGGCGTTCCAAAGTCTCGTATCGATTCTTCGCTTAAGGCTGATATTGAGTTTTTTTCCATCTACGGTTATCCTTGCGTAAAGGGGAGCTTGGTTGTTCTTAATTCTTTTGAGGTATACCCAAAAAAGGATAGAAAATGTGGAAGTAGTGCGCATGACATTCATCTTTAAGTTGAACTTAGTTAAGGACGAAAGTCAAATCACTAGTAAATCGTTTATCCTAAAGCTTGAAGTAAACAGCATTAAGATACAAAACATTAATAACAAAAATGTTGACGATTTGTGAACTCTTATAAACGATATTATATGAGTTCATTTTAAATCAAAAAAATATAAATCGCTGTAAATCAATTAGTTTTGTACTAATATAATTTCATTTGAACTTGAAAAAGTAGCCTCACCAGGAATCGAACCTGGATCTAAAGTTTAGGAAACTTCTATTCTATCCGTTGAACTATGAGGCCAAATTGGGAGGGCAAATTTAAGAATACTTTTCTAATGATATGGCATCTTTTTTAACGCAGGCTGTACACCAGCATAAGTCCGCCACGATACGGGATCCACTCCCCGCTTTTGTTGAAATTGCGGTCCTCATCCAAAGGGATGTCAATCCGCATCCGGGTCTCCTGGCTATAAGCCCTGTAGGTGGCCTGGGAAGTACCTCCGCCCAGGAAGAGCTCCAGGGCCCAACGGCCTGATAACCGCTTCTTATACCCTATGGATGCCCCGATATAGTAATTACGCCCACTCTGGTATACGTCTTCATCATAACCGTACTTGGTAAGGTTAAACATTCCAAAGCCCACATTACCCCCAAAGAAAAATCCGCTGGTGTCATTTTTTCCATAGTAGCGAACCTCCCCGAAAGCCTGGGTAAACTGCAGGGGCTTACCGTCAAAAGAGTCCCAGAATGATCCTGACAGGTCCATCTGAAAACTAAAGCGCTCCGAAATCGGAACTTCTATCCCTACATTAGGGATCAACAGCAAAGCCGAGGCGGCATTGAATTTTAGTTCAGTTTGTCCATAATTTGAATTACTTATGCCCAGTAAAAGCAGTAAGAATAAAAGAGCAGTATAAACTTTACCATTTTTCATCTCGTTCTCCTTTTCAGAAATTTAAATGTATCGATTTCCATCAAGAACAGCCTACAAAATCGATGTATTGTTTTCAATTTAAGTTCCTTTCACTTCAGTCTTTATTCTTCCTTTAAATCCTTCAGGAAAGTTCCATAATTGTTGTATTTTGTACATCCTCTTTAATAATAACTCAAACACTATATCCATGAAAAAAGGACTACTTATTACACTCGTATTTCTGCTCATCTCCTCCCTGGCCTATTCACAAAGGAATCGCGGCGGTTCGGCGGATGCGGATTCTAAAGAAGATAAACTTTCCCTGGCCGGACTCAAGCTCCGGAATGTTGGACCCGCTTTTCTCTCGGGTCGTATCGCCGATATTGCCCTCCATCCCGATGATCCCAGCATCTGGTACGTAGCTGTAGGCTCAGGTGGGGTATGGAAAACTGTTAATTCTGGTACTACCTGGACACCCATCTTCGACAAGGAAGTATCCTATTCTATAGGTTGCCTAACCATCGACCCTAATAACCCTTCCACCATCTGGGTAGGAACCGGAGAGAATGTTGGAGGTAGACACGTGGCCTATGGAGATGGAGTCTATAAAAGTGAAGACGGAGGGAGTAGCTGGAAAAACATGGGCCTGAAAGCCTCGGAGCATATTTCTGAAATCATTGTACACCCGGATAATCCGGATGTGATCTGGGTAGCTTCCCAGGGACCGTTATGGAGCAAAGGCGGAGAAAGAGGTCTTTTTAAATCCACAGATGGAGGTGAATCCTGGAAGAAGGTGTTAGGCGGAAATGAATGGACCGGAGTTACCGATATCATGATGGACCCCCGCAATCCCGACAGGCTTTACGCCGCCACATGGCAAAGGCACCGTACCGTGGCTGCCCTGATGGGTGGAGGGCCCGATTCAGGCCTGCACCGCTCTGAAGACGGAGGCGAAACCTGGGAAAAACTAAGCTCCGGATTGCCAAAATCAAATCTTGGAAAAATAGGGATCGCAATCTCCCCCCAGCAACCCGATGTGCTCTACGCGGCCATCGAACTGGATAGAACCCAGGGGGCAGTATACCGCTCTGAAGACAGGGGTTCTTCCTGGAAAAAAATGTCGAATACCGTTTCCGGAGGAACCGGACCGCATTACTACCAGGAACTATATGCCAGTCCGCATGCCTTTGACAGATTGTATTTAATGAATGTAAGAATCCTGACCTCCGATGATGGAGGTAAAACCTTTGTACAGTTGCAGGAAAGCGACAAGCATTCCGATAACCATTCAATCACCTTCAGGGCCGATGACCCCGATTACCTGCTCGTAGGTACGGATGCCGGGATCTATGAAAGTTTCGACCTGGCCAAAACATGGCGGTATATCAAAAACCTGCCACTTACACAGTTTTACAAAGTTGCCGTAAATAACCAGAAGCCTTTCTACCATATTTTTGGGGGTACACAGGACAACGGCTCCGCCGGAGGGCCATCGAGAACAGACGAGCCACAAGGGATCCGAAATGCTCATTGGTACAAGACCCTGGGTGCAGACGGGCACCAGTCGGCTACCGATCCCGAATACAACCACATCATCTACGCAGAAACCCAGCAGGGCGGATTGCACCGGATAGATCTTATTACGGGCGACCGCGTGTTTATCCAACCTCAACCCAGGGCTGGGGAACCACACGAACGCTTCAACTGGGATGCGCCAATACTGGTGAGTCCGCATAAACCTTCACGTCTTTATTTTGCCTCCTACCGGGTCTGGAAATCGGAAGACAGGGGAAACAGCTGGACGCCCATTTCAGGCGACCTTACCCGCAATGAAGAACGGATTACCTTACCCATCATGGGGAAACAGCAAAGCTGGGACAATGCATGGGATGTTGGGGCTATGTCTAATTACAATACTATCACCTCCCTCTCAGAATCTCCTGTAACTGCAGGGGTTATCTATGCGGGAACAGATGACGGGTTTATCCAGGTTACAACAGATGGAGGCGGCAATTGGAACGGTATTCCCGTAACCAGACTGGGACTTCCTTCGCGTTCATTTGTGAATGATATTAAGGCCGACCTGTTTGATGAAAGCACGGTATACGTGGCGCTTGATAATCACAAAGAAGGGGATTTCTCTACCTATCTATACAAGAGTACCGATAAAGGGGCAAGCTGGAGATCCATCAAAGGAGACCTCCCGCAGAATACCATGATATGGCGCCTAGTTCAGGATCATGTGAATAAGAACCTGCTGTTTATTGGAACGGAAAACGGGATCTACACCTCAATGAACGGGGGGGTGAACTGGCATAAAGTACCGGGATCCCCTACAATTTCCTTCCGCGATCTGGTGATACAGAAGGAAATGAATGACCTGGTAGGCGCGTCCTTCGGGCGTGGCTTTTTTGTGCTGGACGATTACAGTGCCTTGCGTGAAATAACCGACGCATCCCTCAAAAAGGAAGGGGCGCTTTATTCAACAAGAACGGCCCCCTGGTATGTGCCTAAAAATGTGATAGGGAACACAGGTGCCGACTATTACTTTGCAGAGAATCCCGATTTTGGGGCCTGGTTTACCTATTCTCTGGCAGAAGGATTTACTTCAAAATCTAAAGCGCGTAAGGACAAGGAAAAAGACCTGGAAAAAAGAAATGCTTCCATTCCCTTTCCGGGATGGGATGCATTGGAAGCGGAACGACGAGAGCAGGATCCAAAGATCTGGATCACGATTAAGGATGCCAATAACAACGTAATCAGAAATGTGGAAGGAAGCAGTAGTAAAGGCATAAATCGAGTTGCATGGGATCTAAGGCACCCCAGCTCCAGGGCGATCAGACCCGGGCAGTCTTCAGGCGGGGGCAGATCCTGGTGGAACTCAGGTCCGCTGGCTATGCCGGGAACCTACACCGCAACGCTGTCTAAGGAAGTAGATGGAGTCGTTACACAATTGGATGGTCCCATCACCTTTCAGGTTGAACCCTTGTTTGAAGGTACTTTGAAAGGCGTTTCTTATGAAGAATACAATGCATACATCTCTGCATACAACGAAGTTGCAACCCAGGAAAGTAAGATCTCCGATGTTTTAAACAGTAGCATGGACAAAGTGAAGGCCATGGAGCTGGCTTTGAGCAGGGCTCCGGCTGCACCGGGCAATACAGCGAAAAGGCTCCACGATTTGCAGCAGCAATTGTTTGCCTTTGAAGAAAAACTGGAAGGCAATAAGTCCAGGGACGAGATCGGGGAACGCAATCCGCCCAATGCAGGCGATCATCTGAACGTGGCCAGACGTGGTTTATCAACCACATACGGCCCCACTCCCCTGCATAAGCAGAATCTCGAGCTGGCCAAGACCATGATGGCCTCTTTATATACGGAGATCCGGACCATTGCCAACACCACAATTACACAATTGGAAAAAGAATTGCAGCGTATGGGTGCACCTTATATTTTAGGGCAGGGGATAGATGATTAATGGTATTGAACCAAAACAAAAAGCGCTGCCTTCTGGCAGCGCTTTTTTATTGAGTTAGCTTAATTTTAAAATATGGCCCCGGTATGGTAGTGGGTTATCCAGGCGATCCAGGCAATTCCGACACAAATCATAAACCTGGCAATTTCCAATGCATTAATCTTATTGTTCATTTTCAAAAATTTATTAAGATTTAGATTGCCAATATAAATTGGTAAATCACCTTTTGTGAAGAATTTGGATCAAGTCTATGTTTTACAAGTCAAAATGACCGCGCTACACAGTTAATAGAGGGAATTGATATTTCATCGAATTGCTGATAATAATATCTACTGGTTGAGTTCACTATTAACTCCGTTGATCTGATCTTTGAATTTCAGCCTCCTGAATATTGAAGAACTTTTTTAAATTATTGTATCTTCGCCTGAGAACAAAGTTCCATGGGCCTACTGCTCTTATACGCATTCTTAGCCATTTTTTTCTCTTTCCTCTGCTCCATTCTGGAAGCTGTGTTGCTAAGTGTTACACCTACTTTTGTCAACCTAAAAAAAAGGGCAAAGAAAAGCTATGCCCTCACTCTTGAGGAACTTAAAAAAGACATCGACAAGCCTCTTATAGCAATACTAACCTTAAATACGGTTGCCCACACAGTGGGGGCGATCCTGGTAGGGGTTCAGGCTAAAGTAGCTTATGCAGACCTTTACGGTGAACAGACACGTACGGTTTTTGGAATACAATTTACTGAAGACCTTATGGTAGGATTGGTCTCAACCCTCATGACTATCCTCGTCCTTGTCGCCTCGGAAATTATCCCTAAAACCATAGGCGCCAATTACTGGAAAGAACTCGCAGGTATTTCTACCCAAATCCTGAGGGGTATGGTTTGGATCATGCAGATTACAGGGCTGATGTGGGCTCTACAGCTGTTTACCCGACTCATTGGAAAAGAACATAAAGGCAGTGTTCTGAGCAGGGAGGATTTTACGGTAATGGCCGACCTTGCTGAAGAGGAAGGCGTATTTGAAAAATCGGAATCCAAAGTGATTAAAAATCTGCTTCAATTTGATGAGATCATGGCCAAGGATATCATGACACCCAGGGCAGTGATAAAAATAGCTCCTGAGACACAGACTATCGAGGAGTTTTTTGAGCAAAATCCACGTCTTCGTTTTTCAAGGATTCCCATTCACGGGGAAACTGTGGATACTATCACCGGATTTGTATTGAAGGACAACGTAATGGAGGAGATCATCAACGATAATGGCAAGCTCACGCTAGTTGATATCAGAAGGGACATTTTGGTGACTAAGAGAAATACGCCAATCCCACAATTATTTGAGAATTTTATCAGAAAAAGGGAACACATTGCTCTGGTTGTAGATGAATACGGTTCAGTAAGTGGCTTGGTGACCATGGAGGACGTCATCGAAACCCTGCTCGGGCTAGAGATTATGGATGAGAGCGACAACGTTGAAGACCTTCAGCTCATGGCCCGAAGAAATTGGGAAGAGAGGGCAAAAAAGACAGGGATCATTGAATAGCTTTCTGAATTAAGCAATCATACTCGGATTTTATCAATATAAAAGAGCTGTATTTCTACAGCTCTTTTATAATTTATATCGTTTGGATATTCTCTATTGAGTTAACTCTTAATCCACAGATTAAAAATCTGCGTCCATGTTGCCTTCACCTATAGGTTCTTTCCCTGTCCTGACATAACCAAGTTTCAGTTCAATATTATAGCTGAAGTAAATAGGTTTCTCATTCCTTAACAAATCGATCACATTAGGATACATAGAGATAGGATACCTCATATACACCAATTTGTTACGCTTGTCGTAGTGGTTTTCAGGTACCTTCCCATCGGGATAAAAATTCACCTGAACCACAAAGTCGTCATCGTGATAACACTTGACAAGGGCTCTGGGATATACTTTACTTTTATCACTTCCTCCTGACTGAAAGTGGACCCAATATTGGTTTACTTCGCTAGTGATCGTTTTCATGCTTCTTTCGGTTTAAATTATTTAGAAAGATACCAAGTTAAATAATATTTCCCAAGATAGAAATAGAATTGGGAAAAAGCACGGATTATTATCCCTTGTATCTATGAATAATTTGAAAATAGATGGCAAACCTTTACCGATAGGTTTCTGGCCCGGAACATTCTATTAAAAAACTACTCATTTTTTGTGTATGGCTGCAGTATTTCAAAAAAGAGGGCAAAACGATTATTACCTTTAAGTATGTAGTTGGACTATAGATTTCCCTTAGTCTCAAAGATTTTAACCTGACCAATTATTTTAATCTGTGAGCCACAGTATCATAATAATCCTGACTTAATACTTCAGTCCAGGTTGTTGGCTCAGTACCTCCGTAAATGGCCAAATATGTAACATCCTTTTCCTTTGAAGACGAATGCCAATGTTCGGTTTCTTTTTCACATCTGATAACATCCCCTTCCTTCATTCTAATTGGGTCCTTTCCTCTTTCCTGGTAGTACCCTTCTCCTTCTACAATTATCAAAACCTGTGGAGAGGAGTGTTTATGCCAGTCTAATGTTGAATTTGCTTTAAACATAGCCTTGGTGATGTTATAATTAAAACTTTCATCAGCACGTAGAAGACTGTTTAACCATGCCTCGCCAATATAATGCGTATTTGGGGCTTTATTTCCAGGCTCCAGATAAGAAGTTACACTGTAATCCATATTTTGAGAAAAAAGGAAAATGGGCAAAGTCACCAACAGAGCAAAACAAGTATTTTTCATAACGTTAGATTTAATATGCAATATAATAAACGCTTACCCTAGTTTGGCAATATCAGCTTCTTATTAATAACCAGGCACTTTTATACTTATTAATTTAACTCTGTAAACTTAGTCTGAAAGAATTTTCATCAGGGATATTCAATTAAGCTCTCTAGGTATATTGGATAAATAGCAGGTGATCAATTAGGGTTTCCTATTTCAATAAATGTTTTTCTGAGCATTAATTTCAACATCCTTTTCCCCTGAGTGGTCTTAAAGTACTTTTCTCTGCGATGTGATTTAATAGTTGTTTTTCCAGATTTGTAGTAAAACAAGGTTATAATAGTTGGTCTTTTTTAACTGATTTAATACCAACTATTCATGTTCAAATTTTTATCTATCTTTAAATTATACAGGCGAATTTAAGCCTGAGTATGGATACCTGAAGAAACCGAAAGAATAATTCAATACCTATTTTTATCCGGTTGAGTCACTTTCAAAAAAACACTTCTATCGTCATTGGCCAATCAGAAGAAAAAATATACTGGCCCAAAAGAAACTTCCTGGTTTGGAATTTTATATGGTAGAGTAGTATTCAAAAAAAACTATTTAAAACACAATAGATGGAAACTAAAAAAATAACAACATTATTACTCTGTTGTATCATTTTATTAACCTTTGGCTGTAAAGAAGAGCTTAAGTATTCCGAAGAAGCCAGAGGAGACTTTAGGCTGGTAAGAAATGAAGAGGGACCAACCTTAGGGTACAACCCGAATTCGGGCGTAACCCTTTTAACGGTCGACGGTTTGGCGTTCAAAGATCTGAACAAAAACAATACCCTTGATTCCTATGAAGATTGGCGTTTGTCTTCTGATGAGCGGGCAAAAGACCTGGCCTCGAAAATGACTGTTGAACAAATTGCAGGATTGATGCTTTATAGTGCACACCAATCCATTCCTGCAAGACCGGACGGCTATTTTGCAGGAACTTATAATGGGAAACGATATACCGAAGGAGAAACCGATGCCTCGGATCTGACCGACCAACAACAGAAATTTTTGGAAACAGACAACCTTCGACATGTTCTGCTTACCTCCGTGCAATCCCCAGAAATTGCTGCTAAATGGAACAATAAGTTACAGGCCTTCTGCGAAGGAACAGGATTGGGAATTCCTGCCAACAACAGTTCTGATCCACGACATGGCACAAGGGCCAAGGCAGAATATGATGCCGCTGCGGGCGGGGAAATTTCCATGTGGCCCAGTTCATTGGGTATGGCCGCTACTTTTAGTCCTGAATTGGTTAGACAGTTTAGTGCTATCGCCTCAACAGAGTATCGGGCCTTAGGCATTACCACGGCACTATCGCCACAGGTAGATATTGCCACCGAACCCAGATGGGCGCGGTTTAGCGGTACATTTGGAGAAAGCCCAAAACTATCGGCTGCCATGGCACAGGCCTATTGTGATGGTTTCCAGACTTCCGATGAGGATAGTGAAATCGCAAATGGTTGGGGCTTTCATAGCGTGAACGCCATGGTAAAGCATTGGCCTGGCGGTGGAAGCGGAGAGGCCGGAAGGGATGCCCACTACGGCGCGGGAAAATTTGCCGTATATCCCGGAAACAACTTTGATGCGCATCTGATTCCGTTTACCGAAGGTGCCTTTAAACTGGATGGCAAAACAAAAATGGCTGCTGCGGTAATGCCCTATTATACCATTTCCTGGAACCAGGACACAAAGAACGGAGAAAACGTGGGCAACGCTTATAACAAATATCTGATTACAGATCTGCTCCGCGAAAAATACAATTACGATGGCGTGGTCTGCACCGATTGGGGTGTCACGGGCGACCATAAAGTAATGGATGTCTTTGTAGATGGAAAATCTTGGGGCGTAGAAAATTTGAGCATTGCAGAACGTCATTATAAACTTTTGATGGCAGGCGTAGACCAATTTGGTGGAAACAACGATGCCAAGCCCGTATTGGAAGCCTATGCAATGGGCGTAAAGGAACATGGTGAAGACAAAATGCGGGCCAGGATGGAGAAATCCGCCGTACGCCTTTTGAAGAATATTTTTAGGGTCGGGGCTTTTGAAAATCCATATCAAGATCCTTCTGAAACCAAGACCATCGTCGGCAAGCCGGAATTTATGAAGGTGGGTTACGAGACGCAATTGAAATCCATCGTTTTATTGAAGAATGCTGATAATGTAATGCCGCTAGCGGAAAAGAAAACGGTATATATTCCGAAACGTTTTGTTCCAGCCAGCCGTAATTTTTTGGGGATGGAAAGTCCGGCCTCTACCGATTATCCCATAAATATCGAACTGGCAAAAAAATATTTTAATGTCACCGACAACCCCGGGGAAGCTGATATGGCCCTGGTATTTATCCAAAACCCGGCCGCCACTATCGGGTATGACAAGGCTGATGTTGAAAAAGGTGGCAACGGATACATTCCCATAAGTCTGCAATATGGAGATTACAAAGCGACGCAGGCCAGGGAACAAAGCATTGCGGGCGGAGACCCTTTGGAAAATTTTACGGACAGGGGTTACAAGAACAAATCGACCTCAACGGCCAATAAAACGGATGCCCAATTGGTTTGGGAAACCAAAATGAAAATGAAAGGGAAGCCCGTTCTGGTTTCAATAACAACAAGCAACCCTATGGTATTCTCGGAAATCGAAAAAGATGCCTCGGCAATACTTTTGAATTTTGGGGTGCAAGATCAGGCACTATTTGATATCATTTCCGGTAAGGCCGAACCTTCGGCGCTTTTGCCCATGCAGATGCCCGAAAATATGGGAGAGGTAGAGAAACAGGCCGAAGATGTACCCTTTGATATGAAACCCTATAAAGATTCAGAAGGGAATATTTACGATTTTGCCTTTGGTATGGATTGGAAGGGTGTTATTGATGATAGCCGAGTAAACAAGTACAAATAAAAACAAGTCCAGTGGTAAAGCGAACTTTCCATAATAAACTTACAATTCACTTGGAAATGGACCTTATAATCTGTAAAATCAAGAGTTTCTAAGTTTTATAAACAAAAAAGCCACCCACTGTGTGGATGGCTTAAGTGTAGCGATGAAGCGAGCTCTGCTCTGCTTCTTGGCTCCCCCTCTTGGGCTCGAACCAAGGACCCTCTGATTAACAGCCTCAAAAGTGGTGTTTTCATGTAGCATCATTTGTCTTCTTATAGTCTGATTATCAATATTTTATGATTTTTTATTTTGCATTTGGTTTTACAATTTTTACATTTAATAGCCTATTTGTTGTCCCTATGTTGTCCCCAAAACGAACTATATGCCATAGCAAAATAAAGGTTTTTTAAAATTTAATCCCCCAAAATCTGCCACATATGATTAATCTTAAGATTGTACTAAAAAAGAAACAACTTTCTGATGGAACATATCCTGTCTGTTTACGTGTTACAAAAGAGAGACAATGTAGACATTATAAAACTCCGTTCAGCGCAAAATTGAGTGAGTGGATAGAACCCACCGGAAATTTCAACAAAAGAAATTCAAACCACATCCAATACAATAGGCTGCTTGTAAAGATCAAGGAAAGAGCCTACAAAATCATAACAGATTTAGAAATTGAAAATCCTGATTATTCTTTACAGGATTTCGACAGAAACTACAGAATCACCTTCAACCCTGTCAAGAACGATGTATTTGCCTTTTTTGATGAGATCATTGAAGAAATGACCTATGCAGGACGTATTGGAAATGCGAAGTCTTATAAGGATGCAAAAACTTCAATTCAAATTTTTCATAAAATCAAGAAATTATATTTTAGAGAGATAAACTCTGCTTTTTTAAGTAAGTATGATGCCTTTCTCCGCTCACGTGGAGGCACGGATGGTGGCGTTGGTGTAAAAATGCGGGCGATACGGGCGCTGTTTAATAAAGCTATAGAGCGTGGTGTAATCAAGGAAAATCTATATCCATTTAAAACCTATAAAATATCAAGGCTAAGAGGTAAAGGTTTTAAACGTGCATTGGATTATGAAGAAATAATCCGCATCATCAATTTAGATTTGTCTGACCACCCACATTTAATCAACACCAGAAATTACTTCGTTTTCAGCTTCTATACCAGGGGTATGAATTTTGCGGATATGATGTGCTTGGAATGGAAAGATGTTGAAGCTAATGTCATTTACTACACTCGAGCAAAAACCAAAGGAAATTTCTCTATTGCTATAATGCCTCCGGTTCAAAAAATACTGAACTATTATCGCATCCATGGTTACAGAAACAAATATGTTTTTCCGTTGCTGTTTCGCGAAGACTATACCCCTACCCAACTAGCCGATCGGAAACATAAAATGTTGGGTATTTATAATAAAGAACTTAAGGAAGTAGCCAAACTTTGCAGGATTACCAAGAACATTAGTAGCTATGTTGCCCGGCATAGTTTTGCCAATTGCCTCAAACAAAAAGGTGTCGCTACGGATGTGATCAGTGAATCTTTGGGCCACCAGAATCTGGGTGTTACCCAAGCCTATCTTAAAGAATTGGATACTGAAATTGTAAATAAAGCGCTCGAAGTGCTGCTACAGCCATCAAGGCAAATAATCAGAATAGTTTCCTAAAATTGGATCATCATGTGCTATTAAAGGGTCAACCCAATCGGCCTTTTTCTATTTGATAGGTATCTTTTTGATAACTCATTTCATTAATTTTTTTTAGAAGGTTGCAGATAGCTTTTTTGTACTAAAAAAGATTACTCGGACATTGGCCTAATCATACTTTCTATAAACGCAATTTCCTCTTCACTTAGCTTGTACTTTTTGTAAAGCTGCTGGTCAATCTCGGGGATGGATTTATTCCAATCAATATCTGAATTAGCGGTGAAGTTTTGAAGTGGTATATTTTTCCAAACTGCTTTTTTATTATCCTGAGTTACTTTAAGAGTTCCTAGCAACAACCTTAGAAATTTTGAATTTATATACTTCAATAGATTTTCTGCTTCCAATTCATTTGAGAATGAGCCGATACTAATGAAGGTCTGATTATGTCCAATTTTAGGATTTGCAGTAAGTGGAGTTGATAACCTTTCTCCCAAGCTACCTGTGCCATTGGACTTAGGCAGAATTACCTTAAAGCTGTCTAAATTGTCATGTGGATCTACATAATCTCTCCTAATCCATTTGTAGGCACGTTCATTATTTATCCTTCCTAGAATTTGAATGTACTCATTCTTGTCATCCGGTTTATCGTGATAGAAAAGGTCATCTAGTTTTTCAAAAATATTTGTCGTAAAATCATATAAGTGTCCCTTACTAAGTCTACTTTTTACCTCTTCATTTTCTAAGTGAAGCTTTTTGCTTACACGGTAACTTTCTGGCGCAAAAACGTATTTGCTCAATGAGTCGAACTTGCCACTTTTGACTTTCCTCAAAATTGACGAAACTTCTTGGTGCGGAGAGAAATCACCAATTACTCCAAAGTCTTTGTTAGCATCCCGAAATGTCACCGCAACCCCACCTTTTATATCGACGTTTGGGAACACATTTGTACTATCACTTTCATACCAAATTACCTTAAAGTGCTTATCATTAAGCATCTTTTTATTCCAATCTTTTGGTGTTTTACCCGCATTAAATAGAAATCTACCTGGGGTAATGAAGGTTACTTTATCAGAAATACGGCATGAAATATCATAAAAGTGATTGTAGATAGGTGTATCACTGGTTTTCTCATTTGTATCTTGATAAGGAGGGTTTCCTACAATTGCGTTGAATTTCATATTGTTATTTTTATTAGTCTTCCAATAAGACTGTCCTTTTCTGATTTTTGCGATGAATTTATCGGGGCGTTGGGTAATTTGGCGCACCATGTCCTCAAAATAGTGGGTGTTCACCTTAGCATCACGAAAACCAACCAAGGTACGTTTAGTAATGCTCTTTGCCATTGGTGTTTTGCAAAGCACAAATACATTTTCGGCCACGGATTTATCCCATAATTTTTGCTGCTGCTCAATGCTCAGTGTATTCGGTTCTTTGCTTGGGTATTTTTCTTTGATGCGGTTGCGGAAAATAGAATAGGTAACATAAAGCGGATACAAACCCGATTTGGAGTTGATTTCTAGAATGTACGAATCCGTTTCGAAAACTTCTTCGGTTACTTTCCCTTGTGAGACAAAATGAGGTTGGGAGATGGTTTTTTCTCGCTTTTCATCCAAAAAACAGTAACCTCCAAGGCAATCGCCCAAGTGCATATTCACCACCCGCCAAGGCGTTAAGACGGTTTCCTTATCGGGATTTCTAAAGGTGCCAAAAATATGGGTAATGCGCTCAATACGTTCTTCAACGGTTTGATGATCGGCAGCTCTGGCTAATGCTCGGATGCGCTTGCTAGCTGCTCTAAATACATCACGCTCATAATACTTCTTGAATTTCTGAAAAGTCTTCTTCGTAACGCCCTTTGGCATAAATTCCTCCCACGATTGGTTGTCTACCAATTCGGTAAAATTGTCTAGCGTCAGTTCTTTTTCTTCATTGGAAACATCCGCTCCATAAATCAGAAGTGGCATACGAATGGAAATACCACGCAAAATAGAAATTGCGGTGTTGCGCATTTTCTTTTGCTCCTTGTATTTGTCAAGAAGCTCTTTTTCTTCATGTGATAGTTCTTTTTTCTTCTTCTTTTGCGCTTGTTCTATCTTTTCGTAATCTTCTTCGGTAAAGCCTTGTTTATTGACTTCAATTTCCTTGCTTTTGGGCATGGCTTTGGTACTGCCAATCACCTTTTTTAGACCATTGAATTCTTCGACCTCCACATCGTCCAATTGCATCAATTGGTCGCGATTATACAAATACCCGTCCTCAAAGCCATTGTTAACCACACGCTCGATGTAGACCTTTTTTAGCTGTTCGAGCATGCCGTTTACGTCATAATCCTTCATGCGCGAGCCATCAAAAGCAATAATGGGGCAGAAGTTCAGAAACTCGCCCATAACATTTCGGTCAGAGTCGCTCGTTTTACCTGCCTTTGCTGAAACCTTGGCCGTTTCGGCTATGACCTTCAAAGTGCGATCTGGAGCAAAGTCAAAAACAAAACACTCTTCTTTTACCTTTCCGTTAATGGTTGCGGGAGTTTGTACCCTGAAAATGGTTTGCATATAAGCAGAAGCTGAAGTGTTATGAGAGCCTGAAAGCATAAATACAGCAGTCCATGCTTTAACGGAAACACCTGTAGTCAATCGACCGCAGGAAAGAGTTATGGTGTACGTTTCATGAGGTTTATCACTAATTGCTTTCTCTACCTTTTTGAGAGCTTCTTCATTGGCTTCTTCTTCGTCTCCATCACCTGCAACATTTACAATTTTAAACTGGCCGAAAACAGAGTGCGATTGCAACAAAGTGCTTAACGCCCGCGCTTCTCTTACACCTGGCACCATCCAAAGAGAGTGACGGAAGTTGTCTCGGTATTCTTCAGTAGAATAGGGATAATTACTTTTATCGTCAGATTTACAGATTAGATTCAAAAAGGACAGCACATCCTTTTTGTGCAGGAATTCACCCGATTCATCCACCCTAAAAAATTCACGAAAATTGAAAGCTACTTCTTCATCGATATATCCATGAAGCAGTTTGCCCAAGTCGTACGTGAAGATATTGAGTTTTGGAAGGGATGCATAAGGGTTTGGATCTCCAAAGTGAATTTTATCCCATTCTGCTTTGGCTTTTTGCTCCATGACATAATCCCAAGTGAAAATTTCATCCTCTTTGTAGTTATCCAAAAGGTTGAATGGTGTACCTGAAAGAAGTAGAACCTTTGTTTCCTCTTTTCTAAGCTCTGCAAGTACGTTTTTCCCTAATTCTGTCTGCGTTCCTTCATGGGCTTCATCAATGATGATAAAGTCCCAATCGGTGCTGAAAATCTCATCGTTTTTGTCAAAGTTACCACCTACTAATTCAGAACCACGCAAATCCTGTATGGAAGCGAAATAGATGTATTTAAAATTTCCATTTGTGCATTCTCGTTCAAGTGTTGCAAATTGATTTCCTTGATTTTTTGAGCCATAAGAGAATTTTGGGGCATCGTAAAAAATCTTCCCAAAATCCTCAAACCATCCCTTGTCGACTACAGGGCGGTGCGTTAAAATAAGTGTACGGGTAAAATCATGTTCTTTTACTACTTGAAGTGCTGACAGTGTTTTCCCGAAACGCATTTTGGCGAACCACAGCATTTCATTTCCTTTCTTGAAATGCTTGGCCGTTTTTTCAATAGCCTCTTTTTGTTCGGGTCGGAATACGATAGGCGACTGTGATTCAGTTACTTCACTTGCATGTAGTGAATCCCTGCCTTCCTTTACTGCGGTTATGGCTTTCTTTACCGTTTCAAGGTCGGTAATGAACCATTCGTTGGCTTTGTTCTTTGTATCAAATGTTTTCCGCTTTACACCTGATCGCTCAAGCACTTTATGAACTTCTGTATCTGAAAAGCCATGAAAAGTTTTATTCTTAGTATAAATAGAAAGCTCTGTGTGGAGTAAATCGTAAGCTATTCCTGCGGTTTGAGTGTACTGATTTATTCTGGTTTTTGCAGCTTTGTTTAAAGCCGAGCTATTTGGTTTTAACCCAAATAAATCTGCATCTTCAGATGTAGCTTCTCCAATTTTCAAGCAGCCTCTATGGCTATCTTCATTGATGCGAAATACATAGATCAGTTTTAATTTTAGTGATGATGTGAATTTCATTTTCCTTTTCTATTAAGGTCAACGAACCTGATTTTCCTTCCCGTTTTAGCTGTTTTCAAATCGTTGTTCGACCAATTTTTTACTAAGCAATAAATCCCATTGTGTTTCTTGATGTTTCCTTTTTCACAACCTTCACAAAAGTTGTGTGTGGTTTCAGTTTCACCAAAGAGATTTACAAACACCTCTGTTTTGTGTCCGCATGTATTGGGAATTACGCCCTTTAATCCATCCATTTGCCAAACATTCCACGAAATGATATAGGCGATGTATTGAATAGATTTAAGAAGTGGTTCTTTTCCAAATTTGTGTGTATAGTTTTCAATGAAGGTGGCCAGCATAGCTTCTCTAGCTAATAGCAAGCTGTCACCTTGCCATTCAAATGCGTATGTATTTTTATAGGCCGTTTGTGCTGCCTTTAGCCAATTACCTGTGGAGTCAACATTTTCATTAATAACTCTAAGTTTTCGGTCTAAAATTCCAATTCTTTCATCAACTGGGATAAATTCACCTGTGGTACTGTCGTAGCGGCTGGTAATATAGGGTGCCTCTCCACAAGCAACTTCAAGTCGTGTATCTCGTATGTAGTGCTTCCAACTTTTACTTCTCGGAAATATAACTTTGTCTGGATTGACTTCCCAACTTTTAGTTCTATCCGAAGTTGTGATTTCTCGGTTAAATACTTCTTTCTCTCCGAACCAAGCATCATCTATCAAATTGTTCTGGGCATTACAAACCCAAGAAGGTGTGAATACCTCTGCCATTTCCTTTGACCTTGCTTTCTGTAAAACATGGTCTTTGTGGACTCTAGGCATAATGATATCACCGTTCTCACCGGTAATTAAATCAGGAGTGATTGGTGCGTTGTATTTGTAAGACTCACCGAGATGTTCATAATTGTCCGTTGCCCAAAAGATGTTTTTCTGAGAAGTATGGTCTCGAATAAGAATATCGAGTACATCAGGGTACTGCTGTACAATTTCATTTTCGAGTATGTCTATTCCTGTTTTCACTAATTCAATTGCATCAAATAAGATAGTATTTTAAAAGTTTTTTTTTGTCGAATAAAGTAATAAACTGTCCGAAATAGCAAGTCGTGCATAATCCGTTATTAAATTTTGTATAAGCTTTACATTCGATACATTCCGGCATAGACTATATAAGAAATAATGGATAAAAATAATATTGTACCAAAATAGAAAATAGCCATCTCTTTAACAATTGTTAGCGCCATTGAATTCAGAATTTTCCTATTAATTGTATAAAGAATCCATATTTTAAATAAGTTCCACCCAAATCTTACCAGAACTTAACTGCGCATGGATCCTCTCCGATTTTTGTAGTGTTCGGGAAGATAATCGTAAAGCAAAAATCGGATAGGGCGCACCTGCTTACCTAAATTTAGAACGAAATTTCTTTTTTCAAGGGTAGTGACCGAGCGTTGGCAAGGATAAAGGCATGGGGCGTTATTTCTACGCTCCATGCTTTTAGGAGCGGTTCCGAGGAGGTTGATAAATCCGGAGGATTTCCGACTTCCGCAGGGACAGGATTTATTAAGCGGAATCGTCCTGCCGATTCCAACAAAACAAAGGTGGGAGTTTTTGCGTAAAAACTTGACCTGCCGGTAAATGGTCTTCAATATCCATTTCCAAGGAATTAGTTTTTGCCGCAAATTTGAGCCTGTTTATAGGGGTTTCAAAGCCATTTGACGCAAAAATCAGTTTGGTGAAAAGTAACTATTTGAACAACTTGCGCTTTAAGGAACTGTTAAACAATGCTTTATGCGTGAATGAAATACTGCAACACCGCGCAAGCGTGTTGCCCTCTTGCTATTCCTCTTTTTTGTTTCTCTCTGTTCAACAATTCTTTTTTGGAACTTTGCTATTGAATCTAGGGTATTTTAGGTTTTTCTTTCATCTGCTATCTTCTCCGACTTGGGCCGTCCAATTTTAAGCGGTTGAACATTCTTATGAACCGATCCGAGATCTGTCTTCCGTACCGGCCCTCTATTTGGGAAAGGTCCAGATTGGTCGTGATATGGGTCTTTGTCCCTAGGCTCTCAAAATTCCGGTACCGGTTGAGCAGGATCCGTACGAATATTTCCTCATTTCCATATTGGTAGACATTGTTTCCCACGGTTTCCGATCCCAGGTCATCGAATAGGAACGTCCCCTTGGAATAGTATTCGATGATCTCTTCCTTGTTCCTGTTTTCATTGTATTTGGCCACTACCTCTTGGGCGCTGATGCAGGGAAACCACAGTTCCTTGAGCCCGTATTGTTTGGACATGTCCTGGATGATCCTGAAGCTCGATGTCTTTCCGGTACCATAGGACCCGAAGACCAACAAACCTTTTCGGAGCGAGATATTTTCCAGAAGCTCGAATTCTGGGTGCCGGTTCCAATACCTGCAAAAATGGCCCAGGAAATTCTTGTTGTCTCCGTCCACCTCGAAGTCCATATCCGCCCGGGCGTAAAATTCCTGTGCCGCCCTAAAAAAAACCTTTTTAAAAAGCCCTGGGTCGCACAACGGCCTTGGCTCCGTTTGCTTGTTTGAAAACCGGTCTAAACTTCCATTTTCCATATCGCCTATTCCAAGATTGGACTTCTGTTTTTTTCTTTTTCTTTTAAAAAAGTAAATTGTTTTGTTCCTTGTTTTATCTCTTGTTTAGTATGGTAGACACTTTTGTCAATGCTGCCTGGACAATTTTGTCTAGGCTGCCCCGAAACTTTTGACAGGGCTGATCCGCCCGTTTCAGGACCAAAATGTAACAGACTTTTGAGATAGCGCTTTCTTCCATTAAAGGATGTTTCCGTTATCCAGCCCAAGGACTTCAGTTCGGAAATGTACCGGGTGACCTGTCTTTCGGAAATATGGAGAAAGGAAGCGATGTACTTGTTGGACATATAGAACTCCCTGCCGTTTTCGGTAAAGCTGTGGATCTCTAGGAACAGGATCTTCGCGTGCCAGTTGACTTCCGGATTCAGATAGATGACTCTTGGTATCCAGATGCCCTGAAAATTCCGTTCCGACAGTTTCATAATAATGGTAAGTTATTTCCTATTCTTCAACAGGGACTCATTGAAAAGGCGTTCCAGGCTTTCGTCCGATAGATCCGGATTTCCCATCAACCAGGCATCGATTGTGTCCTTGTAAAAGAATTTCTGACGGATATGCGGGTTGTTTCCCATTGGGATAAGCTTCAACTGTGTCAGCTTATAGATTTTGCTTTTGGAGAGTCCGGTGTAGGCGGCCAGATCTTCCACGTTCATCACTTTTTTGGTGTGGGACAGCAGACCCTTGATATCGGATAGCAGCCCCACGATGTTTTCGTTTTCTTCCATGGTATTTCCTTTATGATTTTGTTCAAATTAGAACGGAGTGGATTACCAAAAGAAAGCCAAAGAAATTTTAACGTTCGGAAATGGTGTTATTTGAAGAATTGTTGGAAGATGCAACGTTTTACTGAAAATAATTGAATAAGTGGTTTCGGGCAATATTACAAAGTGCTATAAAACGTTAGTTTACGAGACTATTGAATATTTGTTCTTAACTGTTGAAAATAGGAGATTTTAACTCAGTTCTTTGTTATCAGTTAGGCTTAATTTAGATAATGCATGCCTTGACTTAAACTAATCGATTCCAAGTCTTTTATGCATTTCATGCCATTCTTTACCAAACTCAATTAGATCCAGTGCAGCTTTTCGTTTTTCATCTGGCAAACATTGGATACAAGTTGGATATTGAATGCCTTTGTAGTGTTCTTTACATTTTGGGCATAATTCCATTTTATGTAAGTCAAAGTTAGATGCACATTTTTTGCAAGCAGTTATGGTATCTTCAAAGGAAAGATATTTAATGTTGTCGTTTAGATAAAGTAAAAACGCCTCTTTTTCAATCGTTACAGCGTCTTTATTCTTTGCACGTTCTCTTTGCAACCAATATCTTACATTTGATAGATTATGCTTGTTTTTATATTTATCCTTTGACACAAAACACTTATCTCGAACTTCGTATGCATCCTCATCTTCATAAAAAATTGATATGAGTTCGAATGCCGATCTATAAATCGCTTCATCAAATTCGTGCTTACAATCCGCGCAACGGTATTTTGGAATTTTTCTCACTCTTTGACTTGGATTTTTACCCTTACAATTTGGGCACAAAGCAATGGGAACATAATCGTAATTTTTTAGTATGTAATTAATAAATTCATACTTATCAATTTCGGGATTAGTATTCATGTAGTCTTTAGCATATTCCCTTGTTATTTCTCTTAGATATTCTGAATATTTTCTTGGGTGAGAAAGATGCTGTATAGTTAATGTCTCTTTACTACTGCATATTTCACATTTGTCTTTAATAATTTTTGCCCTTCTTTCCTTCCAGTCCTTTGTATGCCAAGAACGTTGTCCTTCTTTGAGGTCATTCCAATATTGTGCTTTTGCAAATTCCAATCCAACCTCGTCGTTTGCCAATTTGTCCCTTAGCGCTATGAGTTCCTTATATGTTAACATGTCAATTCTTGATTTATTTTTATATACACTTCTGTCGATTAAACTTGCAGCTAGCGGTTCCGGCTATGATTTCGCTGTGGACATTTCTAACGGAAATTGTCCTTACGGAATCCTGTTGTTTGATTTATACTTTTATTTTGGTGAGTCTCAAAACCACAATGAATTATATCCAATGTTAGCGGTTTGGCATTTTATTTTTTTAACAATAATCATCGATTGAGTCACCACCTGTGCATTCCTGCCCTTGCTTTAGCGTAATACTGTTGCAACTTTCCTATCAATACGAACTGATGCAATTTCTAAATAACCTGTCTTGATGTTTGGTTTACCAAAAGTCCATTTATTGTCTGTCGGTCGAGTTCGTCTATTGTTAAGAGGATGTCTTAATACAGCACCATTATCACGAACAGAGTAATGCTCATTTTTATAATAGCATTCTTGAATGGCATTATAAGTTTCAAGTAAATTTTCCATTTTGATTACATTTGATTGGGTACAATGTCAATATGGTATCCTAAAGCAGATGCTAGCTTTGAAAGAATATCAAGACCAACGGAATATTTACCTTGTTCAATTCTACTAAGATTTGCAGCATCTATATTTGCTAACCTTGCCAAGTCTTTTGCTTCAATTCTCTTTTCTTTCCGAATTTGACGAATTTTATTTCCGATTCGAGTTCTTTCTCCTTGTTTGTCTCCAGAACTCATACCCATAAATGACACACCATTTAGCAATAAATCTTTCCAAATATTCTGGGTCATTAATTCCTTGTCATCAGAGAAATTTTTGTCAAAAACATATTCTATTATATGTAGTTGATTATGACGAGTTTCTTCATTAGTGTAAATCCCTATCGAAGCCAATACGGAAAAAACTTCTCCATCTGGTGCAATAACCTCGACCATTTTGTCATCAATTATTCTTGATTTTGACTTAAACTCATGTGCTAAAAAATCCTTTTCACTTGCGAAATACTCTTTGTGTTCTTTTTTCATATCATTCTGTACCGTATTTAATGTGTTGTCGCCACTTTTGAAGTTATAAAGCAAAAATAAAGAAAAATAATATAATTGGCAAATATACCAATTATAAATGGTAGATAGACCAATTGCAAAATTACATATTCGGATTTTAGTGTTATGCGTTTTGTTTAGTACAGGGGAGTTATCTGCTGACCGCTAACGGTTTAGCTATTAACAGTACGGGAGCAAACAGGCGTTGACTTTTCGCCAGGCACATAGCGAAATCTTTCGGTTATGTTTTTTCTCGACAAAGCAAAATCCATAAGATTTTGCGGACTTCATAAAAATACGCGAACCTTTCGATTGAGCCCAAAGCCCGTATTGTTTATTGGCGTTGTTGGGCTTAGTGCTTTATCCTACCTTTCTTAAAAGTTTTCTAGAAAAGTCATCCTCGGCGTCCAAAGAAGCAATCATCTCTCCGCCAGCGTTAGATAATCTAGCTAAGTCTTGCTTTGGAATTGTAGATTGGTCTGAGAAAATTAATAGACTATCAAAGTCCACTTTTGCTCTTAATAATCTCTCCAAAGTTATGGTAGTAAGTCTAGCTTTGTCTCTATTTGGAATCCCAAACAAGAACAACGGAGCGTGCTTACCCTCAATGTAGTAGTCTATTGGATAATCTTGAGCATTATCCATTTGTGAATAAGTGTAATCTTTAATTATATTATCTGCTCCAATTATTCTAAATAATTGTTCGTTTAAATCTTCATAAAAAGTGGATTCGGCACGGGCTCTGTTAAGGAATGTCAAGTCACTAATTTTAGTTAGAGCTTGACCTAATCTAAAAATATTGATGCTTAAATTTTCTATTTGGTCATCAATATAAAACTCTCCGTTATTTTCATTAACAAAGCATTCAGCCTTTATTTGTTCAAACAATTTACCTCTTGTCCCATCTCTAAACTTATCTATGTCATTTTCATAGCTTAAATGCATTAAAGTGTGGCCCATGTCGGTTAGTCTAATTATCCCAGCCGGCATTTCTTTTATATAAAGTTGATAAGGATCTCCATCTGAAAAATAAAAGGGAGTGTCAACCATAAGCAAATCTTCACTCTTTTGGTGAATTTTTACATTAGCACACATAAGTGTACACAATGTTTCTTGTAATATTTGCTTATTTAAATTCATTAGTCAAATATCGTTGTTTGATTTGTTATATCGGATGTTGTAGACAAACCTTTTATATTACAATCGTTCATTAAGCAATAAAGTGCTCCTTCCAAGGTGCTATACCTATTGGTTTCCTCCGCATAACCTTCCGCTTTTCTATTAGCCTGAATATATTTTTCAGTTGCGATATGAATGTGACATTTATAACCTAATCGATTTTTTTCCAGGTGATTAGGATGGGCGTGACTTGAACCATTGTATCGTTTTAGAGTTAAAGTTTCTCCATTTGCAGCTACCCATGAAATTCCACAAGAAAAATCATCTTCCATTCCAGGTCTAAGATTTTGTCTTTTATAAATTTCAAATTTGTGGTCAGAACCATCTAAGGAAACAACGTTGTAATTTACTTGTTCGCGACCTTCTTTACTTTTATTTCTTGCTTGAGGATTAGTCAAGCGTTTAGGGCATTCTAATAGCTCCTTAATTTTATCATCTGTTATACTTTCGAACGCCATAATTAACTTCTAATTATTGTAGTAAAACTAATCATTCTTGAAAAATTAACTTAAATTCTTCGGCATTACGCCCAATAAACGAATATAGTTATTGGTTAATTTATGGAGATAAAGTTAATAATTATATCTAGCCTATATGAGCCATAGTTTACCATTTTTGGAGTTCCACAAAACGGCAGTTTTATGGTGCTTATTTACAAACTTGTCTGGTCTTATCCCAGAGAGTCCCAAACGCGGTCTCTTTTAGTAGTTTCGTTCATTGACCTTTTATGGGTCAACTATTTAAAAAGGAAAGGCCTAAAAGGAGTTATTCAACAAAGAAAATATTCGTAAATAAAAAATGAAGATTTGTTGTCCCTATGTTGTCCCCATGAAAATAAAAAAGCCTCTCGATTTCTCGAAAGGCTTACTCTCACTGGGCTCCTCCTCTTGGGCTCGAACCAAGGACCCTCTGATTAACAGCCTCGGCCAGTGGGGTCTTAATGAACAAAAAATCCTTCATATGATTCTCATTTTCTGATATTTACATAATTTTTGATATTAATTGAATTCAATTGACATCACCAAATTGTTTGCAAATTGTTTGCAAATTTTTTTCACTACCTTCTGGTTTGTGAAGACATTTTTAAGCCTTTTACAAGATACGAGAAGGAAGAAAAAGGACGGGTCCTATCCCATAGTTTTTCGCCTCACTCACCACCGAAAAACCACTTCGATCACCACGGGATTTTCAGTACATCCTGCCTATTGGGATGTTCGAAAATCAGAGATCAAACCCTCCTGGCCTGGTGCTCGCCACGTGAGCCGGATAAATAATTTATTCCTCAAGGAGAAAACACGAATGGTGGATATTTTAAACAAGCTATTCGACCGGGGAGAGTTGGATTATATGTCTATCAATCAGGTACGCGAACGGATCTCTCGCAAAAAGAATTTTGACTCCTTCCTGGCATTTGGTGAAGAGAAAGTTGCAGAGCTCAATGCCTCGCAACGATACGGTACTGCCCGGTCCTATGCAGGACTGATTGGGATACTTCGTGTATTTAACAAAGGAAGGGACATTCGATTTAACGAAATCAATTACGATTTCCTCAAGAAGTTCGAGCAATTCCATCTTTCCAAGGAAGGGAATACACCAAACGGGGTGGCTTCTTATATGAGAGTACTGAAAGCAATCTACAACAAAGGCATCAAGGAAGGGTACATCGAAAGAGAGGCCTATCCATTTTTTCATTACAAGATCCGAATGACTCCAACTGCAAAGCGGGCTTTAGATGCAGAAAGTCTTAGTATGATCATGGCACTCAAAGTAAAAACGGGAACAAAACTTTTCCATTACAGGAATTATTTTTTGATCTCCTATATGCTCTATGGGATGTCCTTTGTGGATATGTGTTTTTTGAAAATAGAAAACATAGTACAAGGTCGTATTCTGGTCAGGCGCAAAAAGACCTCGAAACACTACAATATTAAAATAACAGACTCCTTATGGGAGCTGCTCGAATACTATATCAATGGAAAATCGGAGAAGGAATTCATCCTTCCTGTAATTAATAGGGTTTCACTGGAAGATCAGTACAAGGATATCGACTGGGAGCGTCACCGCTACAACAGAGGTTTGAAAGAAATAGCCGCATTGTGTGGAATACGGCATAGACTGACCACCTATGTCTCACGACACAGCTTCGCGACCCATGCCATGCTTCAAAACATCCCCTTGCAGGCTATTTCAGCGATGCTTGGTCATAGCAAGCTTAATACGACACAAATCTATTTGAAATCACTTCCAACGGACGTTCTGGATGCGTATAATGAGAGGCTAGTGGAAGCCATTTAGGATTAGCGAAAAATATTTCAATTGGTAACGGCCCTGGCTATAAGCCGGCGCTTCATTGCGCAGACCCTTCGAGGGCTAATTATCAAAAACTAAGATAGCGCTTTTGGGAAAGCCATCGACAGCGATGGCTTATAGGCGTTGTTAGCACCTGTTCATTTTTCTAGCCACTGGAACCCATGAAGTCGGAACTCATTTCTTCCCTTAAGGTCTAGAATCAGGGGAGTTGAATAAGGGAACGAACGGAAATCAGTTTTCTTAATAGTAATTAATTTCGAATTCACCTCCTCTCCAAGATGAATCTCCTTGAAGCTGTTACCAGTTAAGTCCTGAATCAGGATCATGGATGAATTTAATGGTTCATTGAATTCATAATTCTCCTCTAAAGGATGGTTCATTATGATGATAATTTTATTGGAGCTAAGATTTGCTGTGGAGTCAAGTCTATTACCGAAAATGAATTTGATTTCAGCACCTGGAGTATCTTCCATTAAATCAAAATCAAACTTTGGGTAATCAGTTGAAATCATTTTCGATTCCGAAACTCTAAAAAACTTATCAGTCCAAAAGGTTCCATTAATATTTTGTTCAAGGATTTTTGAAGCTTCTACTTCAGATAATCCAAATTTGGTTAGGTCTTTAATGCTTGATTGTATAGTATCTGTTGGTCTATGGACAAGACATATTAAATCATAGTTCTGTTGTTTTGCTAGAGCATCTTTCCCTTGGTGATACAGTTGAATGCTTAATGCCAATAGCGCAGCTATTCCCATGACAATCAGTAGATGGCGGAAATGAAATTTGCTTTCTGAAGTTGTTAACAAGTAAAGGTTAGCAAGTCCAATGCCAACAAGCCAACATAATTGAAATGGAAAGCTTATCGCTCCGATCCATGGTCCGAATACAAACCATAGGATAAGTATAAAAATTATTGTTTGAACAACTGAAAAAACAATGGACAAAACAAATCCAATTATGTAGTGTACTCTTTTAAATGACTTATTATACAGTCCTATCAACAATAGCGAGAGGGATGAAAGAATCAAAGTATATACCAGAAAAGGAATAACATCACCTATACCAAATCCATCGTTCGAGAGAGTATATAGATATGCTACTAGGGTAGAACTAGCCGTAAGGATTAGTATGTAGGTGATTTTCTTCAGCTGGAGAAATAGGTGCTAACGGCCCTGGCTATGATACGGCGCTTGGATGCGCCGCCCAAACCTGGGCGAGATTATTATAAAACAAGTTAGCAAATATTCGCAAACCTAGGGGAGCGATGGATTATAGGCGTTGTTGGCAATAGTTATTTAGTTATATGTTCTTTATAGCCACTTCTTTCATAGAATTCCCTTGGCGATAATTTATAAGCATCTTTCCATGAATCTTTTCCATTCGTAAGTTCATACCGTTCAACTATTCTATGTCCAAGAAAATAACCAAGGTTGACTTTTACTATTTTAGTTGGAGTATTAAAAATTAGAGGTTCACATTCTGAATTCCGGTCAAAGTGATAAAGGAGTGGACAAGCCTCATCAAGTTCTTTGAAAAAGAATGGTTCCAATTTTTCAAAAATTACCCTTTCATGCTCGATTAACCAACTCGTCTCTTCCTCTGAGTTTAAGATTATTGATTCGGGCTTATTCAAGTATCGATGCTCAAAAAAACTTGCAAGGCCTTCGTCAATCGTCACCCCAATTCCAGTTGAGTAATAAGGGTCATTTCCCATTTGGCTTTCATAAACCGTGTGTTCGATTTCATGGGGAATCACGCTTTGAATATAATCTTTGTCCTCAATTTTATACATTAAGTCAAAAGCCATTGATTGAGGGTCGCAACCACCTGAAATTCCATAATTCTTGGGAGGGAAATAAGCCAAAAATTTTGCATTTCCTTTTATTCCAGTTATATCTTGAACTCCCCTAAGATGCTCTCTGAATAAACTATCTATATTTTGCTCGATAAGAAATTTTGTTTGTTTCCAAACGATAGTATCATAGTCCTTGAGATACGTTGAGTTCCATTTTTTTACCTCTTTTAGTGAATAGATAGGTGTCGGGAAGAAATTGAAACAAGAATCGAATAAATATTGATTTGGTTTGTAAAACCTTTTCTCGATATAAATTGAATCAAAAACTTCATTTTTGTGTGCCAAAATTTGATTTTTGAACCCATACATAAATGTTATTCCACCCACTTGTATGCTGTCAGGTAATTCCTCTAAAGTCTCATAAATGGACTTTTCCGTTCTTTTTTCCTTTTTACAGCCCCATATAAAGAGCAAGAACGAAATAGCCAATATTGTATATCTAAATCTTATTCTCATAATTATTGCCAACGGTCCCGGCTATGACACGGCGCTTGGTTGCGCCGTCCTTTCCGAACCAGATTTGTTTTAACTAAGATAGGAAATAAGCGCCAACCTTGGCGAGCGATGTGTTATAGCCGTTGTTGTAGCTAGTACTTTATTTTTCAATTTGATAAGTCAAAATTTTTAATCCTTCCTCAAATGATTCAGTTTCAATCAGATTCCATTTAGCTTTAGTTGTGGAGTTCCCAAATATTCGAATTCCGTTTCCAAGAATTATTGGATTTAATTTCAATTTCAATCGGTCAATGAGACCATTGTCCAATAGCCATCCAGCAAATTCTCCACCACCGCACAAATAAATATCAGTTTGAGCCGACTGTTTGATTTCTTTTACTCGGTCGATGGATAATTTCTCAATACGTACTGTTTCAGCCAAATTTTCCAATTGCAATGAATTTGAAAAAATGAAATGTTCCATATGCGGGTATGCAGGTTGACCGGGCACAAGTCCATATTGATAACCAAATTCATAGGTTCTTCGACCCATTATCACAGTTTTAAAATCTTGAAGGTCGGCTAGGTATTTGTCAACACCTTTTCCACCGGTTGTGAAGAGACTTATGTCGTCATTGTGTCCTGCTATGAAACCATCAAGTGAAGTAGCCACATAATAAATGATATTTGTCATCAGCTCATTTTTTTGTATTAGCTACAACGGCCCTGGCTATGATACGGCGCTTCATCGCAAAGACCATTCCAAGGCGAATTAATCAAAATTAAGATAGGAAATAAGCGCAAGCCTAGGAGAGCGATGGATTATAGGCGTTGTTGGCAAACGTTAATTAGTTTATTTTGAAAACTTTATTAATAAAGATCTTGTCAGAAGGCATTCCATTTTCATAAAATTGTTGAACTGGTGTAATCTTCAATTGAATAGTACTATTATCTAACCAAATCAATTCCCGCGGAACCCATTCTTTTTGATCAAGTTCTTCAATTTTGGTCAATGTCCTATTGGCAGATAATTTCCAAACTTGAAATCCGTTCGGTATTCCCTCTAGACCATATTCCTGAGATAGGCAGGCAATTAAACTATCGTTAGGAGAATATGTAGGAAAATTCCAAATCGTGGTAGTTTTTGCCGTTTTATTATCAATTAAGTATACTTCGGTCTCTTCCCAAAAAGATGCCGACACCGCATGAAATTCAATTCGCGGATTATATCCAAGATATTTGAATTCTGTAATACCTTCTTCTAAACTTGGTGTGCCCTCAAACTTGACCTCCTTAGATTCGGTATTTATGGTTATAACACTGTCTTGAATCAATACTAGGTCATTTGGTATATCAATTATCTTTTTGTCTTGATTTTTGCAACCAATAATCAAATTGAAAATGATAAATGAAGCGAGCGTAAGTTTCATTGAAAATGTTTGCCAACGGTCTTGTGTATGGTTAGTTGCGTGTTTCAGTAACTAATTTAGCAAACAAATCACAAATAGAAAATTCCAGCGGAATTTTCGTAAGTAGGCTAGAACTAGCAATTAATTATACACGTTGTTGTGCTTTCGTTATTTATTGTTATAGTGATTTTATCATCCTACTTCTTGTCAAGTTCTGAGTCGATATCCTTAATTAAATTTTCAATACTCAAAGCGGCTTTATCGTATAATGAGTGAGCCCATAGAAATAACCAGTATCTTGACATGTAAAGATGTACAAGCTTATCCGTTGGTTGTTGAATCAAAATTTGTAAATCCCATAGTTCATTTATCGAATTGTAATCATCGCTTTCACTTTTAATTATAGAGACGTCCACTATATAGGGTTTCAATTCCTCAGCATCAAACTCTATAATTCTTCGTTCTACTTCCGTTACTCGCGTAAGTTGTAGTTGATATAAATCAGTAATATCCCTTCTTAAACTATCATTAGAAATGTTATTGATACCATAATTTTGTAATGCTTCATAGGCACCGAGTTTGGGATAAAGAATTGGGTTTAAAAGTTGACCTGTCTTAAGTGGAAAAGGCTCAGTACTTTTATTCTTTTTGTGAATCATCATCTTTTTAAAAAGAGAATCTGTAATTTTTAGAGTCCCTTTTACCAACTTAATATCGGTCTCCAAATCATCCAATGTTTCAATTAGATCCTCTTTTAATTCTATAAGCAATCCAATTTCTGTATTTCTCAGTTTTCTGTTTTCGTTCCAATTGTTAACTTGTAGTGCTATTAAAATTCCGATAACAACTAGAAGAATTTCACCTATTGCATATTTAAAATACTTTCCAGTTTTGTTTTCCATTAGTAAGTTTTGACGAATTTTTCGGAAGAATTTTATCATTGGTTAGTTATTTCTCTAAAGTTAGAATAATTTTTTATTCCGTAAGAGTGAGGAATAATGAAGCACAACGGTCTTGGCTATGACTTCGTGGCAAGCGTCAGACGTTTTTTTGTTACTTTAAAAATAGGAAAAAACGGCCAAGCGATAAGCCATGAGTTATAGCCGTTGTTGTAAGCAGTTCTTCAAAAACTCCACATTATGATTGAAGTGGTAGATAAAACCAATATTAGACCTCCTGTCATTAAATAATGCAATAGGCCAAAATTTTGGTGTTCATTCCTCAGTTTATTTACACCAATAAATATCAAAATGGGTATAACTATCCAGACAAAAAGCTTAAATATTGAATCTATTATGGAATACGTATTTATTTCCTGTTCACTAGAGAAGGAAAATAAAGATATTTCTAAATTAATAATAGCGATTAAAAATGAGAAGGGAATGGTATATCCGCAAATTATCCCGATTGATTTTCTTTTTTTAAGTCCAATAGCTGCCATTAAGGAAATAATGAAAAAAAGAAGAGGACTTTTATTAATCCATACTAATTCCCAATTCGTCATATCTCCTCCTGACCATCCTATTGCAAATGCTGTCATGAAAAACATATAACCAAATGACCCTAAACTTATAATTGAAATTAGAACAAAAATCAAAATGAGAAATCGTCTTATGGAATCATTGGAGGTTTTTGTCATTCGGAATTGCTTACAACGGTCTTGGCTATGATTGCGGCGCGGTGTTGGGGGCGAAGCTAGCGGAGGATCTAACGGCTTTGTCGTTAGAAATTCGCGCTGGCAAAGCGAGCCCTGGCCGTTTAACCATTTAAGCCAGATTTAGTTTTATTTAAATGTAGGAAATTTCAAGGAAGTTCTAAAGTAGCGATGAATTATAGCCGTTGTTGTGTAACGTTTTATTTTTCATTTTTAGGTAGTAATTATTTTATTCCCGTAGTATAGAATACTTAGGGCCACAGTAAGACAAATAAATAAGCCTGATCCAAATCCTACTACAAATCCATGCAACACAAGGATTAGAATGATGTAAAGAATAAAACCGCTACCAAACTTTAGCATTCGTTCAAGCCCATTCATTTGTTTTGTATTCAAGACAATAAAAAGAGGCAGGAAAAAACTCAACAGAATCCCTCCTAGTCTACTGTTAAGATTGGCTTCAGAGTCTAAAGTTAGATATCCAAATATTCCCATTAAGACAAAATTTAATACCAGTAAAAAGAAACCATTGACTATTAAAGCGCCTAATTCTTTTTGTTTGGAATTAGAATCTAAACTTTTTACTTTTTCTATCTCAAGGTTTAATACCTCGCAAATTAACTGCAGGGTTTTTCCACGTGGTTCGTTTTCATTGTTTTCCAAACGCTGAATTGTCCGAAGATTTACCTTGGATAGTTCAGCAAGTTCTTCTTGAGTTAAACCTTTTGATTTACGTGATTCGTGAATAATTTGTCCAATGGTATTCATTTCTTTTTTTCTCAAATTTATCTTCTACAAATCAATTTGATAACGGTATTGGGGAGACATTTCTGTGACAAATGATTATGTCTTAAATGTCATATGTGATTTGAGTTTTTTTAAATGTTACACAACGTTCAGTGTATGGTGTCGTAGCATCCCGCAGGGTGCTATGCACTATACACATTGTTGTATGCCGTTTTTATTTTATTCATTTCGTTTTTAGCGTTGGCGTGAAAGCTCTTTGCAACCGCACGAAGGAGGATTGCAATGTGCTTGAGCACTGTGCTAGCTTATATCATAATGTGAATATTACAAAATTTAAGAATGGAGAAACATACTTTTTCAAAATAGCTTTGTGATCTTGTTCGTATTCTAGCCTGTTATCTAAAGCTAAAAGCTGATTTAGTTTATTGACCTTATCTGGTATCAAACAAATTGTTTGATTTTCTATTATGATAAAATCTGAAAAAACAGACAAATGATTTCTGAAATAACCATACTGATTATACAAAGTGGTTCTTTTTGTCCAAATATCAGTTAATGAATACTCAGAGCCGAATAGGTTGTTTAATTCATTTAATATAGATTCTCTATTGGCTTCATTTACTAACAAAAGGTTTGGGTATTTTTCCCTTAAAACAAAAATCGATTTGATAGCCTCTTGTATGGATTCATTTGAAGAATCATAAAGTGTATTTACACCAAATGCAAATTCGAAAAAATTCAAAGATTTAGTTTGCTCAATAATTTTCAAACAGGCTCTATAAGGAAACAATAGTCTCGCTTCATTAGAATCTTCTAAATATGTGGAATAACGAAGCATTTGTCGTTTGAAAAGAGTTGTGTTGTCAATGCTTCCTTCTAAATACTTTTTTCCTAAAGGAGTGATGTTATAGTTCTTTTGATCCTTGACAATTAAACCTAATCTTAAGGTATGTGATACATTATTGTTGTTGATTTTAGCTTCTTTATTTGTAATAGAAGGTTTAGATGGTTTGTATTTTTCAATAGTTGGTATAACTAAACTGTTGAAATATGAATCTACTGAATAGTCACCAAGTGTTTTGAATATTCTTTTATAGCCACTTTTTCTTTGTTTCTTACCATATTTCACTGCTGGTTCATAAAGTATATTCGATGGGTTTGCATTTACAGTAGCAATTTTTAAGTAAAGTTTATCGGCAAAATCATCAATGTTTATACTGTTTGGTAAAAAGAATTTCAATGGATTTTTACTGCTTTTTTTATATTTCGCAAATTTGCCTTTAACCGCTCCTTGATTTATTTCGTTAATCCATTCATCTAATCTGTCATCTTGATCTCTTAAGGCTTGCAATACAGAATATACCATTTCAAAAGATTCCATATTCACAATATCGGAAGAGGTTGAGTCGTCAGGTATTAAGATAGGGATTATAAAAAAGGCGGTCTTATCAGTGATATTTGCAGGTTTTCTTAACGCTCTTCCACAAGCTTGAACAATATCAATGATAGAATTTTTATTTTCAACAAAGTAAATTGAATCAATTATTGGCACATCAATCCCTTCTGTTAAACATCTGGAATTAGAAATCAGCCCATATTTAGAGTTTTTGAATTCATCTAATTTTTCTTGACGAGTACCTGCTGACATACTACCATTTATGTGGTCTATGTATAAATCTTCAGAAACTATAGATTTGTTTACTTTAGTAATTAAAGTATCTAAGTTGTTACCATTACCTATAGCCCCAGAAAACACTTTGGCATTATTGACAGATGAGTGAAATGAAATAACTTTATTGATAGGATATGACTCTATAGCTTTAGCTAATATTATTTGACTAAATAATGTTTGCGCTGTTGTAAAAGTAGTTTCCTCAGCTTCATTTAAAACTTCTATTTCTTTATTAGTTGCTATCCAACTTTTTAATTCTGACTCTTGAATACCTGCAACAATTATCTCATAATCTGATATAACCTTGTCATTAATTGCTTTTCCAAAATTGTAGCTATGGAAGAGTTTGCCATAAATATTCTCATCATCCATTGAGAAAACTAATCTTTCGTTGTCTGCAGCTATTTTCTTTAAATTTGGTCTTAACATTCGTTGAGTTGCAGTCATGAATAACCTTTTACGACTTGGTATATTATTATCATCTAATGCTAATGAAAATAGGCTAGACTCTTTTGCGCCTGCTGTTCTATGAGCTTCATCAAATATTGTTAAATCAAATTCAAAATCATCAATCCCCATAAAAGCTTCTGCTATAACTGGTAATGATTGATAAGTAGAAAAAATATACTTAGTGTCAATATTTTTTGAATGTAAAAAGTTTGAAATTTCTGTAACATCAGTAGTTACAGGTACATTTAGTTCAGAAATAGCTATATCACCATCATCATCTTCATTTAAAGAAACTGACTTATCACTACAAACTGCTAAATATGAAAAAGGTGTGTTGCTTTGATTGGCCCAAGCTTCCAATGTTTGTTTAACAAGAGCTATACTTGGTGCCAAAAAAAGTACCGTTCTTGCGTTTATTTTTTCTGTTATCCACAGTGACGTTAAAGTTTTACCAGTACCACAAGCAGCAATTACTTTACCTCTGTTAGAATTTTTAAATCCATTAACAGTGTCCCGAATTATATCTTTTTGAAACTCATATGGCTGATATTTTACTCTTTTCCCTATTTTTTGCTTGTTAGTAAGAGTGAAAAGAGATTCAAAAAAATGTTTATCTAAAATATCAAAGTCTTCAACTAATATTTGTAAATGCTTTTCTTGCTTTTTAGATAAATCAGTAACGGTATAACAATTTGCGATTGTATAGTTAATATCTGTATGCTGAGCTTCTACCCAGAATTTAGCCAATTCATCGTAGCTGGGTTTTTTTCTATTTGACCTAAATTTCACTTGATAACCAGCACCTTTACTGTTTTCTAAAATGATTAGACCATCAACACCACTGTCTTTTTTTTCTAATTTATATTTTTCAAGATATTTTTTTGGAATTTCAGTTGAGCGATAGAGTTCTTTAATTTGATAGAGTTGAGAGTTTAAAGTTAAATAAGCATATATAAATTGCTCGAAAACTTCTCCTTTTTCGTAAGTAGTATCTAATTGCTCTATTTCTTTTTCAAGGCTACTCCAATCGGAGTATTTTCTCTTTAGTATTTCGCTATATCTCATATCAATTCTAATTCTATAATAGATTCACGCATTACTTTATCGTAATTTAAATGCAAGTCTGTGTTTTGTTGGCCTGAAGCTCTTATTTTACGAGCGTAGTAAATGTTATTTACTTTGTAACCAACCTTTTCAGCGATTTCACAAATTAAAAGATCAGTAGGGACCATAATACCTTTATAACCGGAGTTAGCAACAACTATAAAACATTTACCATTTTTAACTAATAAGGTTGCTTGTCTTTTTAATATTTCGAACATATCATCAAAATAGCCTCTTAACATATCAGGTATGTTTTTATTCCAAATATTATATGTTGAAATTAACTTTGCGATGGTATCAACATCAGGTAGATGATTCTGAATAGTATGATCAAATTTTGAATTGACATGTGATCGCATTGCTATCGATCTATATTTAGAAAATCCCTTATAACTATCTACGAAACCTCCTAACCAAAATTCAAGTTTATAGACTTCACAATAATCAAAACAATTAGCATAAGGAGGTGAAAAGATTGATATTCCAACTTTTTTATCTTTTAAAGAATCAAGAGTTGAATCAATTAGAATAGAACTATTATAGAATAAATGTTTTGTTTCTTTTGAATAAGAGGTGTTTTCGATATCATTGAGCATTTGCTTGCACCTAAAAATGAAATACTCATAAATATCATCTATTTGTTTTTTGTTCTTTTTAAGTTTTAGACCATTTCCATCTTTTACTCGGATTGATGCATCTTCAATGATTGATAAGTATGCAATCATCAGCAGGTTATTTGCTTTAACGTGTCTTATTGTATCAATATATCCTTTTATTCTTTGTAGGCTTTCTAACTTGTCTTCAATAAATGAAGACTCAACTACCTTGGGCTTTTCATTAAATTCCCATTTCTTAGATTTGTCAAAATTGTTTAATAAGGTTTTGATTTCAGTTATATCATTACCAGAGTAGTCATCTAACTTTACTTTAGACGTAAAGTAGGCCATAGGATTAATGTCAGTTCCAATAGAGTTGAAACCTAATTCTTTAGCAACTAAATTAGTGGTCCCTACCCCACAAAATGGGTCTAGAACATATAAGTTTTTATCTGGTTTAACATCATTTAAAATTGAAGCGATCAATTCACGAGCGTATCCATGTTTGTAATCATACCAGTTATGGATTGGTATTTCTTTATTAGTACTGAAATTGACTAGATTTTTATATTCTTCTCTAGTAACAAATTCATATTTTTCAATTAATCTGGTAAGGATCTCTTCGTACTTTTTTATTAAACTAGAATGATTATCGGTGTCTAATACAATTTTGTTTTCACTTATTCGACTCATTCTTAGTACACTTTTTTTAAATATGATTTATTAAATCTAGAAAATAAACTATGCTTGTTGTTTTGTAAATAGGACTTTGAAAAGCCTTCTATTAGTGGTAATGAACTATTAAAAAACTCCATTAACCAGTCATATTTACTAACCTCTTCAATGTTTGAAAACTTATGGTATAATTCATCCAATTCATTTGAAAATGATTCTTCACTTTCATAATGTCTCAAACCTTCGGCTGTGCTTTTTTTGAACACGTAGATGAAATCTCCATAGGGTGAACCATCAAATCTGGTATGAGCAGTTTGTTTATAATTATCTACACCATCTTGAAAATAAATTCCATTTTCAGCAAGAGTAAACCCTGAACGAAAAATTGAAAAAAGAAGAGATAGCCAAGCACTAATATCTTTGTTGTTGAATGTTAATATCATATGTTTATTTGGTTTTAAGACCTCATAACATTTACTAAATACACTATAAAGATTGTCTTCATAAGTATACATTGACTTAGCCCCTTTAAAGCCCTTTTTTCTGTTAGAAATAGCTTCTAAGGTAAAATCCGGTTGACTATCGTATATATCTTTGTTCCATACATACCAGAAATGTGATAATTCTAGGTATTGTACATTACTACCATAGGGGGGGTCAGTTATTATTGAATCAATGCTATTTTCTGGCAAATCACTTAAAGCGATACTATTATTGATCAAAAGAAAATTTGATGAATCACTTAAATCATTAAAGTCATTTGTCTTTTTTAATTGATAATCAAATTTGTTGTTATATGATAATGAGTCTTTAACACGCTTTAGAGATTTAATAAATGCTGATAAAATATTCACTTCACAGAATTGAGAAGGTATCCAATAAGCGTGTTTACTCCATGTAGTTGGTTTTCCACCTTGCCAAGTATCATTTGTAAATGACATTATGTTTGTCTCTTTTACAGTGTTACTAAAAGCAATCCTTAATAATTCGTAATCACTTTTTGGAAGATTTTTCTTCTCTTCATTAATATAAAAAAGTAGAATATTATTAATTAGTAAATTTCTTTGAGTAAATAAATCTTGGAAATGTACAATACCTTTTTCCTCAAGAGTATCTTCTTTTTGTCTATCCCAGTTTTTAGGAATCAAATCTTTTGATACATCTATTTTGTTTTGAGTAATTATTGATTCTAAAAATAAAATATGTTGATTTAATCTTTTTAAGTCTTTTTTTAATGGTTTATAAACAATCTTTTGATTATTAGAATCAAAACCTACTAGGTACAAATAGACATGCCCAATTCTTTTTGATCGTCTTTGAGCAAAACCTTTTTCTTGTTTTGAATTATTTTCGCAAGATGGGTTTAAACATGAATAAAAACCGGGTTTATTTCTAAGTTCATTCGAGAGTAAAGTTTCTTTTTTGCATTCAGGGCAAATAACTTTAAAGGTTGTTTCTATCCAATCAATAAAAATCCTTTGACCATCATTCTCAAAGAAATAATAGTCTTCATATAGATGTCCGACTTTTTCAATTATTGAACTGAATCTCTCAAATAACAACTTAATATTTTCTCCTTTACTTACCATGTTGTTTATGATAAATACGGACAATGGATTTAGGTCGAATCCTAAAACTTTTCTATTTAATTTCAACCCTTCATATAACGTTACACCACCGCCACAAAATGGATCTAAAACAATTTCATTTTCATTGCTGAATGATTTAATTATTTCAGAGAAAACATTCCATGGTCTTCTGGCAAAATATTTATGAATTTTATATGGAGGGGTATGTCCTAAAGCTTTTATTGGCCTATAGACATTGTCATTTATTTGAATTGATTTACCATTTCTATCCTTTTTGTTAATGTTAAAAAGGTGTAATTGATTAGCTACAGAAACTGAATCGTTATTAATTAGTGATTTTATTTCTTTTGAATAAAGTTTCATTTGCTTGCTTTAGTCATTAACCCATTTTCTGCAATCTTTAATGCTTGTAATGCTTGTTTTTCATTTTTCACCAACTTATATACTTGGTCTGCTAACCAAAGTGAAAACAGTTCGTTATAGTCTAGTTTGAAAAGTTTTGCTAAATATTTTATATGTTCTCGTTTAGCGATTTTCTCTCCTCTCTCTATTTTACTAAGCATTGCGGTATCAATGTCTAGCTCTGAGGATAAGTGTCTGAGTAGCATTTCTTGTTCTTCTCTCTTGGACCGTATTAATTCTCCAAATTTATTCATTGCTTATCTGTTTGCATTAAATACATTTGACAAATGTAGACAAAATTAAAATTAACAAGTCTAAATAGTGCAAATTAATTCAATTATTCTATTGGGTGGGTAAAAACAATGTGTGCGATAGCACTCTTTGTTTTGTGCGGTTGGCTTTTTTTAAATGGCATACAACGGTCTAGCTATGAACAGTACGGGAGCAAACTGGCGTTTGCTTTCCGCCACGCACATAGCGAAATCTTTTGGTT
>NZ_JBGEWB010000004.1:6537-487732 GCF_041205185.1 Muriicola sp. SD30 | reverse complement strand
AAGAAACAGAAGCAAAAGCCCCTTTATGACAAGTCAGATTTATATTCCCCCCGGGGGACATTCGTCCCTTTACCCCCTTGTGTTCAAAATACACTGTGAGAATGAAAAATAATAGCGGAATAGTAATTAATGTAGGTTGCTCCTTGACAATTACTCACGTAAATTTGCAACATTAATAACGTAGATCTCGTTACAAAGCAAAATAAACTAATCGAGTAATACATTTTTTAAACTTGCAGCCCAAAACACAATATCACAGAGAAGAATTGCTCAATGCGCTTTCCCACGGACTGGGCGTCCTTCTAGGGATTCTTGGATTTTTCATTTTATGGGAGCACCATAAGTCCGACATCTCATGGGCTACTACAAGCCTTGTGATTTACAGTATTTCCGTAATACTATTATTTTCTGCATCCACAGCATACCATGCAGTTCAGGACCCCAGAGTAAAACGTAAATTAAGAGTACTTGATCATATCAGCATCTATTTTCTGATCGCAGGAACCTATACCCCTGTAGCCCTGATCACTTTAAGCGATTCACAAGGAATTCCATTATTTTTTGTGGTCTGGGGAGTGGCTATCGCCGGAACGCTGTTTAAAATATTCTATACCGGAAAGTTAGAATGGCTCTCACTAATGCTCTATCTCGTCATGGGTTGGCTAATCGTCTTTGATTTCAGCTTCCTGTGGTCACAACTCAGCTCAGACGGGGTTTTACTGCTATTCCTCGGCGGTGCTTTTTATACCCTCGGAACTGTATTCTATGCCATTCGCCAGATTCCGTATAACCATTTTATCTGGCACTTGTTTGTACTCGGAGGAGCGGTAAGCCATTGGCTTCTCATCTACATAGATGTCCTTTAGGGCAGCAGGTACTCCCTATAGTTATCAAAAAAAGATTCCATTAATTCCATTTTCTCCCTGAGAAATACCATGACTTCTTCCCAGGTATCTTTATCGTGAATGCAAACACCGTCTTTCTGTACATAGATCCTGGCAATCCTTTTGTTGTTCTCGAGGACAAAGGCCGAATCGTATGTTGCTCCAGGCAGATAATCGTCAATGAGTATTGATTTCAGGGAAACAAGCTTATCCCACAGGGCTTCTCTTTTTTCCTCTGCCAGGTCCTCCAGGTCTAATGAAACCATCGCTATGTGTAAATCAAAATGGAATTTGAGAACTAACCCTTTGATACCGGTTTGATAAAGCCTCCATTTTCTAGGAAAAGACTTTCCAAAAGAGATCCAGAATTGTTCTCGGAGCAGTTTAGATTCCTTTTTGGAAAACATTCTAAATAAAATAAGCCATAACGATTCCCAGAAAGATCACAATCAATTTTCTCAGATTAAATGTATGTCCCTGAGAACTTTCAAAGAGGATGACTGTGGATATGTGGAGTAATATTCCAATAACCACAGCTGTGATCTGAGCTTTATAAAGAATCAGAAACTCAAGGTGTGTGGCCAGTAGGCTGCCAAAAGGTGTCATGAGGGAAAATAGCAGAATGAAAACAAAAGCCGTTATTTTATTCTTTTGGGAGTTGAGCAGAAATGTACTTAAAATCAAGGCAATAGGGATTTTGTGAACCAGTATTCCGTATAAAATGGGATTCGCATCGGTAAGGGGTAATCCCTCCATAAAGGCATGTATACTTAAACTGATAAAGAGGACCCAAGGGAAAACTTCCTTTTGCTCATCCCAGTGCATGTGACCGTGTTCGGCACCTTTTGAAAAGAATTCCAGGAAGATCTGAATCAGGATGCCGGCCATAATATAAACACCCATCGCCCTGGGATCTGATGAGTCGTAAACCTCGGGTAAAAGGTCAAAAATGGTAAGAGCAAGGAGAAATGCCCCTGAAAAAGCCAGTAACAGTCGGAGCCCCAGCATTTTTTTAGGTTTGGTAATGGCCACAAATCCAAAACTCAGGACTACTGTCAGGATTAAAAGAAGATAACTCATATTACGGAATCCAATTGCCGGGAACCATTTGTCCACAAGGCCCAAATTTAGCGTATTTTTACGGCTAGATACGGATGGAAATGAGTAATAATTTTAAAATGGTCGCCAAAACTCTCTACGGATTTGAGGAGATACTGGCTAAGGAGTTGAGAAATTTAGGGGCGGTGAACGTTGTTCCCGGGGTAAGGAGCGTTTCGTTTGAAGGTGACACTGGGTTTATGTACAAGGCAAATCTTTGCCTGAGGACTGCAATAAAGATCATCAAGCCCATTGCCAGCTTTAGAATAAGAGATGAAAATGAACTATATAAAGAGATATATGCCATGGACTGGAAGGCCTATCTCTCTGCTGATGCCACTCTTGCCGTGGATGCCACGGTACACTCGGAAAAGTTTACCCATGCCTTATATGTTGCTCAGAAAACCAAGGATGCCATAGTAGACAAAATCCGAGATGAATCAGGGGAAAGGCCCGATGTTGACCTTAAATCTCCTGATTTACGTATCAATATCCATATTCAAAAAGATCAATGCAATGTGTCTCTCGATAGTTCAGGAGCTTCGCTTCACCATAGAGGCTATAAAACAGCCACAAATATTGCGCCTATCAACGAGGTGCTGGCCGCCGGCTTGCTGCTGCTCAGCGGATGGGACGGACAATGTGATTTTCTCGATCCAATGTGTGGTAGCGGTACCATCCTGATTGAAGCCGCTATGATCGCCTGCAATATCCCTGCTAATATCAACCGAAAAGGATTTGCCTTTGAAAAATGGCCCGATTTTGACGAGTCGCTTTACGAAAAAATAATCAGTAGCAGTCTGAATAAAACACGGGAGTTTCACTTTAAAATAATGGGCTATGACAAAGCTCCTTCAGCTGTTCAGAAGGCCCAGGACAATGTGGCCAACGCAAACTTATCAGAGTATATTAAAATTGAAAGGCAAAATTTCTTCCTCAGTGAAAAGTATACAGAAAAGCATTTGCATATGGTTTTTAATCCTCCCTATGGGGAACGACTCAATATTGAAATGGAAGATTTTTATGCAAATATTGGCAATACGCTCAAACGTCAATATCCCGGAACAGATGCCTGGTTTATTACCTCAAATCTGGAGGCTCTGAAACATGTTGGACTCAGGCCTTCGAGAAAAATCAAACTCTACAATAGTCATCTCGAATCGAAATTAGTGAAATACGCAATTTACGAAGGAAGTAAAAAGGCGAAGTTTAATGAAAACCACCGGACTCAGAATTCCTGACACCTCCCGAAATTTTCAACAAAGATTTTAGTTTCCGCTGGCCTGCGTTTTATTTGGTTTTTTACTCTTTCGGTACAGAGGGAGAAAATAAGTAATACTATAATTGTAACCCACCCCAAAATTACTCCCATCCGTTACCTTGTTAAATCCGGGGATCCAAAGATTAGGAAAATTTTCAGCCTCCTTGTTACTAATCAGAAATCCCATCCGTACACTGGCCCCAAGGTAAAAATTAGCAAAAAGCTCGGCCTTAATTCCCATAAGTACTTCCAGCCAGCTTGCGTTGAGTCCGCCGTATTCACCATTATTCTGAATCCCCTCAGCAAATGCATTAGGTTCCCAATACCTATTACTGTCGTAGATAAAGGAAGAATTGACGGTCTGACTAAATGTACTGAAAGCGTAACGACCACCGATATAAATCAGATTGTTCATGCCATACCAATTTTCATAGGTATTGAGATCAACCCCAAGCTTCAGATAACTACCCGAGGTCGTAAAATTATACAAGGCTGTAGAACTTGCAATATCAATATTGGTCAGTTCTTCCTGACTTGTTCTTTTTTCATTTCCCAGTTCCCCGGCAAGGTACAGGCGTTGTGTGAGGCGGTAATCGGCAACCAGTTCCAATCCTGTATAATCATCGTTTAAGAAAGATAATGCTAGTCGACTCAAATCAACTCCCGCCCTCAAACCATAAGGCTGTTTGTTTGAGGTAGTATCTTTTTGCTGCAGGTTAATTGGTTCAGACTGTGCATGGACAAAAAACCAGCAACAGCATAACACCCCACTAATGAAATATTTTAACATGCGCATTGAGTTGTGAGGTTACTAAGGTGTCTGCTATTTCAATATTTTGTATCCAATTATCAGAATCGGTGGTCAGGTTGTCCTCCATCTCACTGAAATTGGCAACAAATCCACAGGCACGGGAGATAAATACTTCCCGAGTACTATAATTGAATTGCAGGGTATCGATATTGCCGGTTTCATTTTCCTCCTCATCTTCCGCCGAATTGAGTATCAACTGGAATTGGGTGTCGCCATAATTAACTCGCAATGGAATGGCAACTGAATCGGTTGTGGAGCGATCTGTGAAGGTGTCAACTGGGTCTCCATTTCCAATTCCTATGATCCTGAGATTTGTAACGGATTTTACATTACTGGTATCTGTGGCGTCATAAAACCTAAGTATAAGAAGGGGAGTATCACCATCCACACAGATATCATCTTTTTCACAAGAAACGGCACCTATAAAGAAAATGAAGGCCAGCAGCCCGAGATGAATAGGTCTTACTATGCGAATAAAGCATCTGAAAATTCGGGGAATGAAGCTCATTCTATACTTTTCGTTTTTCCAAAAGTACAACATTTTCTACGTGATGAGTTTGCGGAAACATATCAACCGGCTGCACTCTGAGAATCTCATAATCCTCCTTCATCATTTCCAGATCACGTGCCTGGGTTGCACTATTGCAACTTACATAAACGATCCTGTGCGGGGACATTTTAAGAATTTGAGCAACGACATCTTTGTGCATACCTTCTCTTGGCGGATCTGTTATTAATACATCCGGAATTCCGAACTCCTTCACTATTTCGTCGCTTAATGCCGATCTCATATCCCCCACAATAAATTCAGCATTGGAGATCTTATTTTCCTTTGCATTGACTTTTGCCGCGGAGATGGCGTCCGGTACGATTTCAATACCCACCATTGTTCGTGTATTTTTTGCAAGAAACAATGCTATGGTCCCCGTCCCGGTATACAGGTCATATACGAGTTCCTTTCCGGTCAGTCCGGCAAACTCCCTTACCACTTTATATAAGGAATTTGCCTGCTCAGAGTTTGTCTGGTAAAATGATTTGGCATTGATCCGGAAGCTAAGTCCCTCCATGGATTCCAGGATGTACTCCCTGCCGTGATAGCAATGCACCTCCTGATCATATATCGTATCGTTTTTCTTCTCATTGATGACATACAACAGAGAAGTGACCTCTGGAAACTTATTTATAACATGATCCAGTAGTAGTTTTCTTTGCTCGGGTTCATCTTTTGCAAATTGAATCAAAACCATTAATTCACCTGTAGAACTGGTCCTGATCATCAGGGTTCTTAGAAGTCCGGTCTGACTTCTTGGATTAAAAAAAGCTAGCTTGTGCTTTGTAGCAAAATGTTTTATCTCTAATCGGATGGCATCCGATGGATGGGGTTGAAGGTGACACTCATCCAGGTCGAGTACCTTATCCCACATTCCGGGCATGTGCAGGCCCAGGGCATTTCTATCCTCGATACGACCTTCCTGTTTTAACTCTTCGGGATATAACCACCGGGAATCGGAAAATGAAAACTCCATTTTGTTGCGGTAATAGTATTCGGATGGAGCACCGAGAATGGGTTGAATTTTTGGAAGGGTAAGATGACCGATGCGTTTCAGATTATTTTCTACTTCACGCTGCTTGAAATACAACTGACTCTCGTATTTCATATGTTGCCATTTACACCCTCCACAACTTTCAAAATGTTTGCATTTAGGGGTTGTACGACGATCGGATAAAATGTGAAAATCCGTTGCCAACCCTTCATAATACGCCTTTCTTTTTTTCGTGGTTTGAACGGTAACAACATCTCCGGGAACTGCATTTGGCAAAAAGATTACCCTGCCATCGGGTGCTTTGGCTATAGCTTTTCCCTTGGATCCTGCATCAATAACCTCAATATTTTCGAAAATTTGCCTCGTGTTTTTTTTGCGCATGGCCAAAGGTAAAATCTTTTTAGGGATCGGACGAAAGGGAAACAATGAAAAAATCAAAGTTGAGATAGAATCCCCATAAACAATGGTATCTTTATCATATACGAATGTTTTTTGAACCCTTTTATATTTCGTAATTTTGAGGTCTTACATAGGATGATTTCTCTCCCAAAGAAGGAATGGTTTTAGTTTTACTTAATTCATTACATTATGTCTGTCTTAGAAAAATTGAGCTCTAAAGATGCCATTGCTCTGGAAGAAAAATTTGGTGCCCAGAATTACCATCCACTACCTGTTGTCCTGAGCAGGGGAGAAGGGGTTTTTGTCTGGGACGTTGAAGGGAATAAATACTACGATTTCTTATCAGCTTATTCAGCAGTGAATCAGGGGCATTGCCATCCTGAAATCATTGGGGCATTAAAATCCCAGGCCGAAAAGCTCACCCTGACATCCCGCGCTTTTTACAACGATATGCTAGGCGTTTATGAGCAGTATATTACTTCTTACTTTGGCTTTGAGAAAGTCCTTCCTATGAATACGGGAGCCGAAGCTGTGGAAACCGCTATTAAACTAGCCAGGAAATGGGGATATGAGAAAAAAGGCATTCCCAATAATAAGGCGCGTATCATTGTTTGCCAGAACAACTTCCACGGACGAACTATTTCGATTATTTCCGCCTCAAATGATCCTGTTGCCACAGAAAATTTCGGCCCGTTTACACCAGGGATTACTTCTATCAGATACAACGACATTGAAGCTTTGAGGGAAGCGCTTGAAGACCCCAACGTTGCAGCTTTCCTTGTGGAACCAATACAGGGAGAAGCTGGCGTATATGTGCCCGATGAAACTTATCTGAAAGCTGCATATGAGCTCTGTAAATCGAAAAATGTATTACTTATTGCTGATGAAGTTCAAACGGGGATAGCCAGAACAGGTCGGTTATTAGCGAGTTGTGGAAATTGCTCCTGTCCCGAAAAGAATTGCAGTGGCAGCCCTGAAGTTAAACCAGACATTCTAATACTGGGTAAGGCAATATCGGGCGGTGTATTTCCTGTTTCAGCGGTATTGGCAGATACTCACATCATGGAAGTGATCCGTCCTGGAAATCACGGGTCTACATTTGGAGGTAATCCGCTTGCATGTGCGGTGGCCATGGCAGCTCTGAAAGTGGTCAGGGATGAGGATTTAGCTGAAAATGCCGATAAACTAGGGAATATCTTCAGGAAAGAAATGGAGCAGTTAGTAAAAGATTCTCCTTTGGTTCGACTTGTAAGGGGAAAAGGATTGCTGAATGCCATAGTCATCAATGATTCTGAAGACAGCTCCACCGCCTGGGAGATTTGTATCGCTTTAAAGAATAACGGTTTGCTGGCAAAACCAACACATGGAAATATTATTCGTTTTGCCCCACCTCTGGTAATGACGGAAGAACAATTGATGGATTGTGTTCAGATCATCAGAAAAACCATTCTCGAATTTGAAGCGAAGATGGATTAGTTTCAGGAGTACTATGTATATCCTGGAAATAAAAAGACCCTATCATTTCGATAGGGTCTTTTTGTTATCTGTATGAAGAGCTTACGACCTGATTTCCTTAATTCTGGCTTTTTTGCCGGTCAGTCCTCTGAAGTAGAAGATTCTCGCTCTTCGTACTTTTCCTTTCTTATTGATCTCAATTTTTTGCAGGGCAGGCATATTGATTGGGAAAATTCTTTCCACACCCACTGTTCCAGACATTTTTCTGATGGTGAACGTTTCTGAAGCTCCTGAACCTCTTCTTTGGATAACTACTCCCCGGAAAAACTGAGTTCTGGTTTTTTCCCCTTCCTTGATCTCGTAGTAGACTGTAATCGTGTCACCTGCAGAAAATGCGGGAAAATCTTTTTTTGGAATAAATTCGTCCTGAACAAATTTTATTAACGGTTCCATTTAAATCTATATTTTTTATTTTTTAAAAGCAACGTTCACGGAGATCGTCAGAGGTTGATTTTAACGACTGCAAAAATAGTCGATAAATCATTACGAACAAGGATTTTAATCGAAATTTTATCCTGATTCCGACGAAGGATTACTCCAACAGATCCGGCCGAAGCTCCTTTGTTCTGAGATATGCCTGTTCCTCCCGCCATTCTTCTATGGCTTTAAAATTACCTCCCAGTAATACTTCAGGGACCTCCAGACCTTTGTATTCCCTGGGTCTTGTATAAACCGGGGGAGCCAGCAAATTGTCCTGAAAAGTATCGGTCAGGGCCGAAGTTTCATCATTGAGTACCCCCGGGAGTAGCCTTATTACAGCATCACATAGTACTGCTGCTCCTAGTTCCCCTCCTGATAACACATAATCTCCAATGGATATTTCCTTGGTGATCAGGGTGTCTCTTACCCTCTGATCCACCCCCTTATAATGACCGCAGAGGATGATGATGTTCCCTAAAAGTGACAGGGAATTCGAAATTTTCTGATTTAATGTCTCTCCGTCTGGGGTGAGGTAGATTACTTCATCGTATTCTCTCTCCGATTTTAACTTCCGAATACATTTATCAATGGGCTCTATCATTAATACCATCCCTGCACCACCTCCGAACTGATAATCATCTACCTGTTTATAATTGCCGATGGAATAATCCCTGAGATTGTGAATATGAACCTCTACCAGACCTTTGTCAATAGCCCTTTTCAGAATAGAAGCCTCAAACGGACTCCGGAGGATATCGGGAACAACGGTGATGATATCAATGCGCATTGTAGTTTGTGTATGGGTTATGACCTACTTTAACGGGCTGTCCAAAAGTAATGAAAACAATGAACATCCTTTTCCCATCCCAGTCGCTCATAAAGAGCCTGAGCCGGATTATCAACCCCTGTTTCAAGGGCCAGGCCTTTATACCCCTGTATCTCACAGAATTGCTGTGCGTGTTTTAGTAAATCAGCCCCAACTCCTTTATTTCGAAAATCGGGGGAGACGTAGAGGTCATTTAGAATATATACAGGCTGGAGAGAAACCGTTGAAAAACTGCTGTATAGTTGTACAAATCCTGCAGCTTTCTGATTGCTCATTGCCAGAAATATATCAGAATCGTTATGCTCAAACCGGGCTTTGAGGAATTGCTCTGCAGCAGATTCATCGGAAGTTTGTTTGTAAAACACTCTGTAGGCATCGAGTAAAGGAACAATTACCGGGATGTGTTCTTGGGTTGCTTTGATAATTGAAAAAGACATAAAGCGATAAAAAAAGCTCCTTTCGGAGCTTTCATTTATTTTGATTTACGGTACTTGTTGATCTCATCCTGAAGTTGCCTGCTAATACGCTGCTCTCTTTCAAGGGCTCTTCTTCGATGGTCTTCATATTCAGTCTCCAGATCAGCGAGATTGCTTTTCGCTTCCTGGGTAAGGACGTTACTCTGCCTGAATTTAAAAATAAACAGCAATAACAGGAGGAACAGACCCAGAATTAAGGTCCAGAGCGTTACATTATAAGTGGCTTTTGATACCTGAGCCCCAAGCAAAGACATGCTGTCTTTTTCTTCCGTAACTGCGGTTAGATTTTTTGTGGTCTCTTCCAATTTGGAATTTAAAGAAGCAATGGTATTCTCCTGAGAAGTGATCACTTGCTGTAACTGACTAGCCTTTTGATTGGCGGCATTTATCGTATCATTTACGTTTTGCCTCAGCTTATCCAGGTTGAGCGTGCGAACAACCTCATAACGCTTGCCATCGGCACGGTAATTACCGGATTTCTGGTATATATATTCGAATTGCGAATTGATAGTTCCTCCATCGAGTGAAGGTTCCGGGGCACCTTCGCCGGTTTGGGAAAATACTTGGATTCCTGCGAGCAGTGTGAAAGCAATAAATAGCTTACTAAAATATCTCATTTTAGATGGTTCTCTTGTTTAACTTTGATTTAGGTAAGGCTAAAGTACTTTTAATATTAGTATTTACGAAAAAAAAGTGAATTAAGATCTTTTGGAATGAGGAAAAAGAAGTTTGGTTAAAATCGACTACAATTGCCCACTAATAATATGTAAACCTCCTTACCTTGGCTATGTACTTTGCCAATCGGATTACCTGATGTGCATACCCATATTCATTGTCATACCAAACATACAGGACCACATTCTTCCCTTTTGAATCTACAATAGTTGCTTTACTATCATATATAGCAGGGGCAGACGTTCCTATTATATCAGAGGATACCAGTTCATTGCTGAGTGAAAATTTGATCTGTTCTACCAGATCACCTTCCAGGGCATACTTCTTAATAATTGTATTAATTCCGTCCTTCGATGTTTTGTTTTTTACTTCCAGGTTAAGTATGGCCAGGGATCCATTAGGTACAGGGACCCTGATAGCGTTTGAAGTAAGTTTGCCATCAAGGGATGGCAGGGCCTTGGCTACTGCCTTTCCTGCTCCGGTTTCTGTAATGACCATGTTCAGTGCAGCTGCCCTGCCACGTCTGTATTTCCCGTGCATATTATCTACCAGGTTCTGATCGTTTGTATAGGCATGTATAGTTTCCAAATGGCCTTTTACAATCCCCAGGGAATCCTCTACCACTTTTAATACTGGGGTAATTGCGTTTGTGGTACAGGATGCAGCGGAGTAAATTTTTGTGGTATCGGGATTAAATTCACGTTGATTCACCCCGTGAACAATATTGGGAATGTCCTTGCCCGGTGCAGTTAATAGGACTTTTTCTACACCTGCTGCCTTCAAATGTCTTGAAAGGGATTTTTCATCCCGGTAGGCTCCTGAATTATCAATAACAAGTGCATTTTGAATGCCATAACTCGTATAATCCACTTCCTCAGGAACACTGGCAGAGATCATATGAACTGTTGTGCCATTGATGACCAGTGCCTTATTCTCGATATCAGCCTCAACGGTGCCACTAAATTGCCCGTGAACCGAGTCGGTCCTCAATAGTGTTGCTCGTTTTTCCAGAATCTCCTGGTTAAGTTCGCCCCGGGTCACAACAGCCCTGAGTCTAAGCTGGTTGCCTTTTCCCGTTTTGGCCATTAGTTCTCTTGCCAGCAGTCTGCCAATACGTCCAAATCCGTATAGGACCACGTCTTTAGGCTCAATTTCCTTGCTTTTTTTTGCGTCCTTGAGTTTGTCAACGACAAAGGCTTTGACATTACTGTACTGGGCTTCATCTTCAGAATGATACTCATAGGTGAGTTTTCCAATATCGAGCTTAGAAGGGGGCAATTTCAAATCATTTATCGCTCTTAGAATCTCTACTGAATCGAATATGGAGATAGGTTTTTGTACAAATTGCCCGGCATATTCGTGAAGGTTAATGATATCACTTACGGGTTTATCGATGATCTGGTTTTTGAAAAGCACCACTTCTATGGCCCTGTCATACCAGAGGTCACTAATGATCTTAATAAATTCTGTAGTTGCTTTCCTTCGATCGGCCTGAAAGGCCAACTCCTTTTCATAGGATGAAAATTTGTTCATTGAGGCAGTTGTTTAATTTTTTGCAAAATTATAGATTTCAAACGTTTTCGCCCAAGGATATACAATTAAAAAAAGCGCATCGTAAACGATGCGCTTTTCAACTTCTTTTATAATTGTAATTACTGGAAAATAACCCTTTCTCTTTCTCCGTCTTTATTCAGTAAAGTGATTACGGTTTTTCCGTATCGGGTTATCTTTCCAAACTCAATCCTTGCGTCCTGAATATTATTGATGGGTTCCCCGTCAATTTCCAGAATGATACTTCCTTCAAGTTCGAGCCCATCTCTCCTATACGTTTCAGGAATACCGGTAATTTTAACTCCCTCTTTAATCTTAAAGAGTTTTTTGTCCTTTTCGGTGAGATTCTTTACAACGAGGCCCATCACCGGTACAATAAGTGACTGCCTTTCTTTTAAGGTAACAGGGAAAATCATAGTTTCACCATCTCTCTCCACAGTGACCTCTACCTTATCTCCCGGTCTTTTTGTGCTTATATATCCGGTGAGGTCTGCAAACCTCTGAATTTTAATATCATCGATCTGCTTGATGATATCTCCCGTTTTAAGTCCGGCGTCATCGGCTCCCGATTCTTCTTCAACTGTTCCGACGTATACTCCTTCAATTTCATTAATGCCATTTTCAATGGCATAAGGAGTATTAATCCTCGGAGCAGAAATACCAAGCATACCTTTTTGAACGTTTCCGTACTCCAGAATATCTTCAACCACCTTCTTTGCAATATTGCTGGGCACAGCAAAGGAATAACCCACGTAAGAGCCAGTCTGAGAAGTAATAGCGGTATTGATTCCGATCAGGTCACCATTTGTATTCACAAGGGCACCCCCGCTATTTCCTGGATTTACGGCTGCATCTGTCTGTATAAATGATTGCTCTGAATTTCCCAGGGCTCGTGCTTTGGCACTGACAATTCCTGCTGTAACTGTTGAAGTAAGATTAAAAGGGTTTCCCACCGCAAGTACCCATTCGCCCACTTTGGTATTATCAGAATCACCAAATGCCAGGTAAGGGAGGGACCGGTCAGCATCGATCTTAATAAGTGCAATATCCGTGTTGGGATCTGTGCCTATTAATTCTGCGTCGTACGACTTGTTGTTGTTCAACGTAACCTTTAGCTCGGTCGACTTAGCAATAACATGGTTATTGGTAACGATATATCCGTCAGGGGAAATAATTACCCCGGATCCCGTTCCTATCTGTGGAACCTGACGTGGCTCGGAGCCGTAAAAGAAATCTAAAAAACTAGGTGCTTTGTTGAGGGTCAGGTTTTTTACATGCACTACTGCATTTACGGTATTTTCGGCAGCCGTGGTAAAATCGACAGCGTCAATGCCGGCTCCAGCTGAAGAAACAGGGGTATTACTTGTTTTAAATACAGGCATTTCGCTTTCGGTGAAAGCAAAAGCTGATTTATCCTTTTCAATAAATAATTTATAGCCTCCCAGGGTGATTGCACCACCAAAGATGGCCACCATAAGTAAACTTGTAAATCTTTTCATACGTCTTTTGATTTTATTCAACTTAAAATTAAAGGTTTTGTAATGATCACTTCGTTCTTTAACGCCTTTTTAACTGCTAAAAATACCTTAAATAATGTCCTATCTTTGTACCTTGATTTATGCAATGGAATTTCAATTTCACAAATATCAGGGCACAGGTAACGACTTTATCATCTTTGATAATCGACAGGAAAAATTCCCCAAAAACAATACCAATCTTGTAGCACAATTATGCGACAGACGTTTTGGCATTGGAGCTGATGGTCTTTTGTTACTTGAAAATGACAAGTCGGCAGATTTTAAGATGATTTACTTCAATGCCGACGGTAATCTTGGATCGATGTGTGGCAACGGCGGCCGGTGTTTAGTTGCCTTTGCCCGGGATATGGGGGTGATCGAGAAAGAAACCACTTTTCAGGCCAGTGACGGACTCCACCACGCTTATATTTCAGGGGAAATGGTAGCATTGAAGATGTCTGATGTGGGAAGGATAAGTAAAAAACGCAACGCGTATTTCCTGGATACCGGCTCTCCTCACCATGTTCAGATTGTGAAAGACCTAAACTCCCTGGATGTTGTCAGGGAAGGAAGGAGGATACGATATGGTATTTATGGAGAGAAAGGAAGTAATGTCAATTTTGTAGAACAACTTGCACCAGATACCTTTTGGGTGCGGACTTATGAACGCGGAGTGGAAGATGAGACCTATTCCTGTGGAACCGGGGTAACGGCCGTGGCTCTTGCGATGCATTTTGTTTCCAAGACGGAGGCGGATAAGATACATATCAAAACAAAAGGTGGTGACCTTAGTGTCACTTTCAAAGCAGTAAAAAAGGGTTACGAAGATGTAGTACTTGAAGGACCCGCAACGTTTGTATTTAAAGGCCTGATCGAGTGGTAGAACTAAAAGGAAAGAAGGTGATTCTCAGAGCTCTGGAAACAGAGGATCTTGATTTTTTATACCTGTTGGAAAATGACACCCGATTATGGGAAATAAGCGGAACACAGCAGCCTTATTCCCGGCATGTTTTAAAACAGTATCTAGACAATGCCCACAGGGATATTTATGAAGTAAAACAGTTGCGCCTGGCAATCTGCGACATGGATGGTTCCCTGGTAGGTTTGATAGATCTCTTTGAATTTGACCCCAAACATGAACGCGTAGGTCTTGGACTGGTAATTCTCAGGCAGGAAGATCGAAAAAAAGGTATGGGCATGGAAGCCGCAGACCTGGTAACAAAATTTGCTTTTACCTCCCTGAATGTCAGGCAGGTATACGCCAATGTGATGGAAGACAATCATCCGAGTATCAAGTTATTTGAAAAACTGGGCTTTACGAGGACGGCTGTTAAAAAGGATTGGATCAGATGGCAGGGATCCTACAAAGATCAGTATCTCTTTCAAAAATTTAACCCGCTATGTACTTAAAAAGAATCGTGATTACCGTATTACTCCTGGGAGTTCTGGGGGGAGGAATTTTTGTTTATTATGTGTATTCCGCATTTTTCTCTCCAAATACGGCATTTGAAAATAAGGAAGCCTTTGTTTACATTCCTTCCGGGGCAGATATGGCAGATCTCAAGGAGCAGTTGGAGCCTTTATTAAAGGATTTTGGCGCCTTTCAGTCTGTGGCAGAAAGAAAGCAATATCGCATTAAAGGGGGTAAGTATATTCTCAGGAAGGATATGAGTAATAATGATATGGTAAATACCCTTCGCAGCGCTAATACCCCGGTAATGGTCTCATTTAATAATCAGGAATCTCTGCAGGCCCTGGCAGGTAGAATTTCATCACAAATTGAAGCGGATAGTATTTCCTTGCTGGAGGTTTTTAGAGACAGCCAGTTTCTAAAAGAACGAAATCTTACTCCTGAGACCAGTTTGGGCCTTTATATTCCTAATACATATGAATTCTTCTGGAATACATCGGCTCTCGATTTCAGGAACAGAATGGAAAAGGAATACGACAAATTCTGGAATAAAGAAAGGATGGCGAGAGCCAAAGATTTAGGAATGGACCGGGAAGAAGTTATTACGCTGGCATCAATAGTTCAGAAGGAAAGTGCCAAAGTAGACGAAAGGCCCAGAGTGGCTGGGGTTTACCTGAATCGTCTGCGACGGGGTATGGCCCTTCAGGCCGATCCCACTGTCATTTTTGCTCTTAAGCGAAAACTCAACAACTGGGACACAATTATTCGCCGGGTACTCTACCGGGATCTCACCATCGATTCACCTTATAATACGTATCGCTATGCAGGCTTACCTCCGGGTCCTATCGCCATGCCTGATATTTCAGCGATTGATGCCGTTTTAAACGCTGAGGAACATAATTACTATTACTTTGTGGCAGACGTAGAAAATTTCGGATATCACAAATTTGCTGAAAGCCTGGTACAGCACAACCGAAATAAAGAGCAATACATCCGGTGGATAAATAGCCAAAATATTAACAGGTAGGAACTTTATCGGTTAAAATTATCCATTTGTCCCAAAAGTATCATAAAACTCCCTCTTCAATGAGGATGTAAGAAAAAAGCTGCTTTATCTTTGTATGGTGAAATTTAAGCAAGTCCTTATTGGATCATAAGTCTTAAGAAAACACGTATATGAGAAAGTGGATAAGTTTACTCTGTCCTCTTATCATGATTTTAATATTAGCGAGCTTTGGTACTTCCCCAAAGATTACAGTAACAGTACCTGAGGCGCTGATCGTTAGAGAACCTACTCCGGTTTTGTATCCCAAAGACAAAACCAATATGCCTTCCTCAATGGTGATACCGCCCTTTGTGGGTAGTTCCTTTGTGGGCTTTAAAGAAGCTTTGGCTTTTAAAGAATCACAGGGAGACTATTTTATAATTAACACATTAGGTTATCTGGGCAAATATCAGTTCGGTATTGGTACCCTTCAGCTTATGGGTGTTTACAATGCCACTCAATTCCTTAACGATCCCACTTTACAGGAACGCGTGTTCAGGACTAATCTGGCCCGGAATAAATGGATACTCCGGAGAGATATCCACAGGTTTGTAGGGAAAAAGGTGAAGGGAATTGAAATCTCGGAATCTGGTATCCTGGCTGCCGCTCACCTGGCAGGGCCCGGCAACGTTAAGAAGTTTCTCAGATCATATGGGCAGTGGGATGTAGAGGACGCTTACGGCACTAGCATATCGAATTACCTTAAGCAATTCTCAGGATACGATGTATCCCTAATTATTCCACAAAGGAATCCCCAGATCTAGGACTTAAGAGGCCTAATGAGATTCCGTAGATAAGGTCTTCAGGCTAGAAGTAAAAAGATCGCAGGCCTTTTGTGCAGGTCGGGAGATTCATGTCTCCATTCTTCAATCGACTTAGTACGAATGTATTCCCCGGGTAATGTTATATCTGCTGCAATACATAGCAGGGTAGAGGGGGAGAGTACCTTGACTAGGTCCTGAAATAATTTGTCATTCCTGTAAGGGGTTTCAATAAATAACTGGGTTTGCTTTTTTTCCCTCGAATCTCGTTCTAAAGTTTTCAGGCTCTTTTTTCGCTCAGTTGTATCTATGGGAAGGTAACCATGGAAGCAAAAATTCTGCCCGTTTAAACCGCTGGCCATCAAGGCCAGGATAAGTGATGAAGGGCCTACCAGGGGTACCACCTGAATATTCTTTTCATGGGCAATCCTGACGACTTCCGCTCCTGGATCTGCTACAGCCGGACTCCCGGCTTCTGATAGAACTCCAACGTGATTTCCTTTTAAACAAGGATCGAGAAAGGCAGGGATGGTATCGGGTTCTGTGAATTTGTTTAGCTGTTCAATATGCAGGGAGGGTTGTGATTTTCTGGGGGCAATATTTTTTATAAACCGCCGTGCGGTTTTTTCGTTTTCCACGATATAGTAATCTATTGCCTCAATAGCCTGTTTGATGGAGATCGGAAGGACTTCCAGGGGTGCCGTACCCCCAAGGGTAGTGGGGATCAGGAATAATTTTCCGGGAGTCTTATCCGATTTGCTCATAAACTTGTTCTAAAGTTCGTTTGCCAGTTTTTCACAAGCCTGATCGAGTAGCTGAAAGACCAGTTCAAACCCATCGTGCCCCCCGTAATACGGGTCGGGTACTTCGGCAGGTGAAGATTCAATCCCCTCCAGGATCAGCCTTACTTTAGCCCGACAAGAATCATCCGGAGCAAGGGCCAAGACATCGGTGTAATTAGCCCTGTCCATTACAAATATATAATCGAACTTAAAGTAATCCTCCTTAATAAATTTACGACAGCGTTGCTGACTGATATCGATGTTGTATTTTTTCGCTGTGTCAATCGATCTGGGATCAGGTGCATTCCCGACATGATATCCCGCCGTTCCGGCAGAATCAACTTCAATCTTGTTAGGGTCGACTTTTGATCTGAGTATGCCTTCGGCTAATGGGGATCTGCAAATATTACCCAGACACACCATGAGCACTTTCTTTTTCATACCTGTTTAAGAAAACTTCTTGGTCAGATCTTCTATGTACTTTCTGAATTGTTTGTCGGTTTCCGCGAGGTTATCCACGGTCTTACAAGCGTGCAGGACGGTAGCGTGGTCTCTTTTTCCAATCTGGGATCCAATGCTGGCCAGTGACGCTTTTGTAAATTTCTTGGCAAAAAACATGGCCAATTGTCTGGCCTGAACGATGTGGCGTTTTCTGGTCTTGGATTGAAGGGTTGCTACATCCATTTCAAAGTAATCTGAAACTACTTTCTGGATGTAATCAATTGAAACTTCCCGCTTGGTATTTTTTACAAATTTTTCAACGACCTGTTGCGCCAATTCAAGGGTTACTTCACGTTTATTAAAGGAAGATTGGGCAATTAAAGAAATTATCGCCCCCTCCAGCTCCCGAATGTTGGTCTTTATGTGTTTCGCAACGTATTCGATGATGTCATCGGGCATTTCTACACCGTCTCTGTACAATTTATTTTTGAGGATAGAAATCCTTGTTTCGTAATCCGGATTTTGTAGCTCAGCAGATAAGCCCCATTTAAATCTGGACAACAATCGCTGTTCTATATCCTGCATATCTACGGGAGCTTTATCTGATGTGAGGATTACCTGTTTGCCATTTTGATGCAAATGGTTAAAAATATGGAAGAATACATCCTGAGTTCCAGATTTTCCGGATAAGAATTGTACATCATCAATGATCAGAACGTCGATCAGCTGATAGAAATGAATAAAATCGTTTCTGGTGTTCTTTTTAACCGACTCGATATATTGCTGGGTAAATTTCTCTGCAGATATATAAAGAACGGTACGTTCTGGATATTTGTCTTTGATATCGACGCCTATAGCATGGGCGAGATGTGTTTTTCCCAACCCTACTCCTCCGAAAATCAATAATGGATTAAAAGAAGTGCCTCCTGGCTTGTTGGCCACAGCCATTCCTGCCGATCTGGCCAGTCGGTTGGAATCTCCTTCCAGGAAGTTTTCAAAGTTATAATTGGGATTGAGTTGTGATTCTATTTTGATATTTCGAATCCCAGGAATTACAAAAGGATTCTTGAGTTCCGGATTTTTTGATTTTACAGGCACATCCATCTCTTGTGTACTGACATTACCACGGTTTGTACTGGGTATACGTTCCGTAAAAGGTTCTTTGTTACCGTAAGTGTTCTCCATTTTAATAATGTAAACCAATTTGGCTTGCTCTCCGAGTTCCTTAGTAAGTGCAACTTTTAATAATTTCACATAGTGTTCTTCCAGCCATTCATAGAAAAATTTACTGGGGACCTGAATACTAAGTGCTTTTTCGGAAAGTTTAACAGGTTTGATAGGTTCAAACCACGTTTTGAATGCCTGCGGTTGGATGTTATCTTTGATAAATGCCAAACAATTGTTCCATACGGAATTAGCAGTAACACTCATTTTAAAAACGCTCTATTTTTGTTGGTTAGTGATTTAAGCCAGTTGGTTTGAGAAAGTGTCGTGAAACTTTCTTTTAGAGTGAGACAAATATGTGAACAAAAAAGCTAAAAAAAAAATCATTTGAGGTTGAATTTATCCTTTTTTTTTCGCATGTTCCGGCTCATAATTCCTCCTTTCTAAATATATACTTTTTAACTGAAAAATGGAGCATCAAAACAAATTTTCTTTTCGAGTTCGATATGGGGAAACAGACCAGATGGGGGTGGTCTACCACGGGAATTATGCCCAATACCTGGAGATGGGCAGGGTAGAGTGGTTGAGGTCCCTGGGATTTTCTTACAAGCAGATGGAAAAAGACGGAATCATGTTGCCCGTAATTTCCTTACAGATGGATTTCAAGAAATCGGCAACCTATGACGACCTGATCACGGTCGTTACCCGACTTTCAAAACCTCCCCTTGTTAAAATTGAATTTGAATATGAAATTCGCAACGAAAAAGACGAATTGTTGGTTACTGCCAGAACGGTATTAGCTTTTATGGATATGAAAACTGGGCGCCCCATAAAATGCCCCGATTCCATATTGCTTCTTCTCAATTCGGACTAGAAGCTGGATCACTTTTTAATATCACATCAACACCTTTCATAGCTTCTAATTTTTTCCTTATTTCATTTACCTTATTTCTCGGAATATTAAGCCTGTACTTTACCTTGGTACCTGACGCTTGATCGAGTAGCTGGAGCTGATATTTTTTAATAAGGCGCATTACAGGATTGATCGAGCTGTAATCAAGTTCTACCGTAAGGGTATGGAAGATGGTTTTTTTAATGATCTTCACCTCCTCAAGAGTAAGTTGAGCTGTTTTTTTATAGGCAGAAATGAGTCCGCCAACACCAAGTTTGGTCCCTCCGAAATACCTGACTACCGCCACCAGAACCTGTGTCAGCTCAAAGGCCTGTATCTGACCGTAAATCGGTAATCCTGCAGAATTATTAGGTTCCCCGTTATCATTCGCCCGCCAGCTCACTGCATCCATGCCCAGTTGCCAGGCATAGCAGACATGGTTGGCACCCCTGTGTTCCTGCCTGATATTTTCCAGGATAGTCTTGATTTCTTCTTCATTTTTGACAGGATATGCGAAACCCATGAATTTACTGTTGCGTTCCTTGTATAGAATACCTTCAGCAGGAGTGGCTATTGTTTTATACTGATCAGTAGACATATTTCTTCATTTAAAAGGCCGCAACCAGCAGAATGCTCAGAATGGCAAGGCCAATTCCTATCCAGTTCCTGAAACTGAGTACTTCCCTGAAGAGCAGTATACCCAATAAGGTCGAAAACATTACAATGGCCACATTGTTAATGGTAAATACGGATGCGCTGTTTAATACTTCGTTTTGCAGCGCGCGGAGGAGAAAATAAATCGAAAAGAAATTGGGAACTCCAAGGGCTATTCCGCCCAAAATACTTTGGGGAGCCATCCGGATATTTCCCGTAAAGGACTTGAAAAGAATAAAAACTAAACCACAACACCCGGCACTGGCAAAAACCGTAGAAGAAAAAACGGGAAATTCTTCAGATGGCACTAAGTACTGCTCGGCGTACTGTATACTGGCATCGATTACCCCTGAGCCCAGAAAAACCATTAGCGGCAGAAATAATGATCTCCTGTCGAAAGGAAGGTGCGCCTTTCGCATCGAACTAAAATAGACCGCACATAAGGCAAGGAGAACACCAATTGCTTTTAAAAGCCCCAATTCCTCACCATATAAAAAGACCCCAAGTACAACAGGGATACTCAAGGACATCTTCGTAGCTACTGAGGCAACCGATACACCTAAAACCTGAGATGTTTTTGCCATAAGATTGAAAATGATAATAAAGAGGACTCCCAGGGCAAGCGTGCCGATAAACCAGCTTTTACCGGGAATTTCCAGTGGACTAACCTTATTATCCATCATGGTGAAACCCACTAAACAAGCAGTAAAGTAGTTTATTATAATGGCGTACAGGGTTTGCACTTTAAATCGGGCGTATAGCTTAAAGATTACAAAGATCAGACTGGAACAAAGAATACTCAGGGCTAGATACAGCATATCATAAATGCTTTTTGATGTCAGTTACTTCTTCCTTTCCAACTTGCAGGTGCCAGGTCTGCAGGCCTAAATTTCGGGCACTTAGGATGTGTTCCAGTGTATCGTCTACAAAAAGGGTTTCTTGTGGCCGTAAGGAATGAGTCGCAAGTATGGTTCTGAAAACCTCGGCATCAGGTTTGCGCATTTTCATTTCATGTGAGAGATAAAAACCTTCAAAGCAGTCTCTAAATATCTCGTAGGTCTCTTTTCCCATTTCTTCCTTTACCCTTTCAATGTGAAGTACATTTGTATTGCTTAATAAAAACAGCCTGAATTTTCCTTTGGCAGCCAAGTCTTTTATGAAGTCGAGACGGGGTTCCGGGAAATCGAGAATTATAGCATTCCAGGCCGTAATTAATTTCTTCTCTTCTATTCCCGGGAAATAATTCTGCGCCATTTTCACAAATTCCGAGCTAGTCAGCAAGCCTTTCTCAAAGCTGAAGATCATGGGATACAATTCTTCTTCAATCTCATGATAACCAGCATTTGCCAGTTCGCGGACTGTGGCATCTTTGTCCAGATTTATAAATACATCTCCAAAATCGAAAAGTATATTCTTAATCATTTTTAAGGATTCTCAACAGATCATTCTCGAGGGTTGTCCTCTCTATTTCTACTCCCCCAATCTCGGGGGCTTTGATTCCGTTGCCTAGTTCAGAAGTCCCGGTAAAGATGCGCGCCTCATCCCAGACATCATGCTCTATAAAAGACTTAAGGGTTTCAGCTCCGCCTTCAATGATAATACTTTGTACGTTCCGTTGATGTAACTGATCACATATCTGAGTTATGACATTCTCTGAAAAATCAATTTCCTGAAACTCAAGACCCTTTCGTTTTGGGAGATCAGTTTTTGCCTGAGTGAAGATCAGGGTATTTGCTGTTTGGTCGTAGATATTATAGTTCTCAGGAATTTTTAAATGCCTGTCGATTACTACCCTCAATGGGCTTTTGCCCTGCCATGTCCTGGGGTTTAATTTCGGGTTGTCTTCCAGTACCGTGTTGGTTCCTACTAAAATAGCCTGTTCCTCTGTCCTCCATTGGTGAACTAATTGCCTTGAATAGCGATTTGAGATCCAGAAGGGCTCAGGGGTTTTTGCGCGCTCTGATTTTTTTGGAGCAATATAACCATCCGAACTTTCTGCCCATTTCAGGATAATATAGGGCCTTTTCTTTTCGTGAAAGGTGAGAAATCTTTTATGATGCTCCCTGCATTGCTCTTTCAGAACCGGGACGATCACTTCCCGTCCCTTTTCCTCAAGTGCGTTTATACCTTTTCCGGCCACTTTGCTATGAGGATCCTGAATACCAATGACAATTCTGGGGATGCCGCATTTCAATATTAAATCTGTGCAAGGAGGGGTCTTTCCATAATGCGAACAAGGTTCCAGGCTCACATACAAAATGGCCTTTTTTAGTAAATTCTTGTTTTTAACCGAGTTAATGGCGTTTACCTCTGCATGAGCCCCCCCAAAGGGACTTGTAAACCCTTCTCCTATGATCTTATCATCATACAGAATAACACATCCCACCATGGGGTTCGGAGCTGTTGTCCCAAGCCCGTTTTTACCCAGTTCTATACACCTCAGAATATATTTTTCGTGTATCTTCACTTCGCAAAAATAGGATATTAAAAAGGATTGAAAGGTGCTGGAAAATCGTGAAGTTTTTTCAGAGTATTTAGACCTTGTATACAAAGCTAAATATAGGTTTATATTAGATTGACCTTCAGTTATTTGTGATTTGTTACTAAAAGAAATAAAACATATCTTCCATAAGGAGCTGGATCAACGATATGGGAAAGATGAGGTAAATCATTTTTTCTACCACTTCGTTGAACACTATCTGGGTCAACCCAAATTTCATTTAGCGCTTCATCCTGACTGGATTATATCAAAAGAAGAAGAAGGTGTTTTCTTCAGAGGTTTATCAGCCCTTAAACTCGGACAACCCCTGCAATACATTCTGGGGGTTACCACCTTTACTGATCTTCCGATTAAGGTAAATAATAAGGTGTTGATACCCAGACCTGAAACCGAAGAACTGGTCCGTAAAATAATCGAGGATTTTAAGACTTCTTCCAGGCTGTTGAAAATTCTGGATATTGGAACAGGCAGTGGTTGTATTGCTATTTCACTGGCGAAACATCTTCCAAATGCGAAGATAACAGGAACAGACCTGTCTGCTGAGGCATTAAAAATAGCTGGGGAAAATGCACGGATCAATGAAGTTGATGTGTTGTTTTTGGAATCGGATATCATGTCTATGGATTTGGAAAGTAACCATTATGACATTATTGTTTCCAATCCTCCTTATGTGCTGGAGAAGGAGAAATTGGCGATGGAAGAACACGTGAAGGATGCTGAACCTTCAATGGCACTCTTTGTTCCTGATGAAAAACCGCTACTATTTTATGAATTTATAATTCCTGAAGCCTCGAAGGCATTGGTTGAAGGCGGTATACTCTACCTTGAAATTAATCAGCGTTTTGGAGCTGAAACCAGTAAATTGCTAAAGGATCATTCTTTTAAGCAGATTGAGCTCAGCAAAGATCTGCACGGGAAAGACAGATTTCTGAAAGCCATAAAAACTGATAAATAAAATAAATACTATATGACCCCGGAAGAGCGAATTAATGCGTTGAGAAAAGAACTTCACGATCATAATTATCGCTATTACGTACTCGATGCACCTGTGATATCCGATTACGAATTTGATGTTAAACTCAAGGAATTACAAGCTCTTGAGGATGCACATCCCCAGTTTAAGGATCCCAGTTCTCCTACTATGAGAGTAGGGGGTGCCATTACCAAAAACTTCACTACAGTTACCCATGAACAAAGGATGTATTCTTTGGACAACTCCTATTCCAGGGAGGAATTGATGGATTGGGAAAAACGTGTGCATAGGATACTGGGGGGCACAGAAGTAGAATTTACCTGTGAATTAAAATACGACGGGGCTTCCATCAGTTTAACCTATGAAGATGGTCATTTGACCCAGGCGCTAACGAGAGGAGATGGTTTTCAGGGAGACGATGTAACTGCCAATGTAAAAACAATAAAATCGGTTCCCCTGAAATTGAGAGGGGATTATCCTTCAAAATTTGATATCCGGGGTGAGATCATCCTGCCCCTTGAGGGATTTAAGAAAATGAATGAAGAGCGTATTAAGAATGGTGATGATCCTTATATGAATCCAAGGAATACGGCTTCGGGCAGTCTGAAACTTCAGGACAGCGCTGCGGTAGCAGAAAGACCACTCGACTGCCTTTTGTATGCCCTGGTAGGAAGGGATCTGCCGGCTGAAACACATTTCAAACTCCTGGAAAAAGCAAGGGAATGGGGCTTTAAAATTCCACAGGAGGCAAAGCTCTGCAAGACTATGGACGATGTTTTGACTTTTCTCGACTATTGGGATTCCCACCGGCATGACCTGCCCTACGAAACCGATGGTGTTGTGATTAAGATAAATAATCTGCAACAACAGGAGGAACTGGGATATACGGCAAAATCTCCCCGCTGGGCTATAGCTTATAAATTTCAAACCGAACAGGCGATTTCTGTTCTTGAGAAAATTACATACCAGGTGGGAAGGACTGGGGCCATTACCCCGGTAGCCAATCTGGAACCTGTGCTTTTGGCGGGCACCACTGTAAAACGAGCTTCGCTCCACAATGCAGACCAGATCGCTAAACTCGATATTCGGGAAGGTGATACTGTATTTGTGGAAAAGGGAGGCGAGATCATACCAAAGATAGTTGGAGTTGATCTGTCTAAACGTCCTGAAAATTCAAAACCCACCACATACATCACCCATTGCCCGGAATGCCATACACTCCTCAGGCGACAAGAGGGGGAAGCGCAGCATTTCTGTCCAAATTCCACAGGGTGTCCGCCTCAAATTACTGGCAGGATTCAGCACTTTATCTCAAGAAAGGCTATGGACATTGATGGTCTGGGGGCTGAAACGGTTGAGTTGCTCTTCAAAGAAGGGCTCATTGAGAACTATGCCGATCTATATACGCTTACCAAGGAGCAGGTAATCCCCCTGGAGCGCATGGCTGAAAAGTCGGCCGAAAACCTTATTCAGGGGATAGCAGATTCGGTAAATATTCCTTTTGAACGCGTACTTTTTGCCCTTGGGATTCGCTATGTGGGAGAAACGGTTGCCAAAGTCCTTGCCAGGGCATTTAAAAATATTGATGCTCTTATGAATGCCACTCCCGAATCCCTCACACAGGTGAATGAAATCGGGGAGCGTATAGCGGATAGTGTGGTTTCATTTTTCAGAGAAGAAAAAAATAGAGAGATTGTGGAAGAACTCAGGAAACACGGGTTGAATTTCTCTCTTTCAGAAGCTCAGCTTGAGAATCAAACCGACTTGCTGAAAGGTAAGACCCTGGTAGTTTCCGGTGTTTTCGAAAACCTGGAACGAACCGAGTTAAAAAAACTGATAGAGGACAATGGGGGGAAGGTGAGTTCTTCTATTTCTTCTAAAACTTCCTATCTGGTTGCTGGGAATAATATGGGCCCGAGCAAAAGAAGCAAGGCAGAAACCCTGGGGGTGCCTATCATATCGGAATCAGAATTTCTCAGTTTAATAAAATAAACCTCCTTTGGGTTTAAGGAATTTGTAGGTTAGAAGGGCATCACTTTCCTGATGTTATTTCATATTGTGTTTGTGCATTTTCTTTCCAAGTGTTTTTAGTTTGGTATTACCGGGGACCAGCATTATGGATTCCCCAAAAGGTTCTTTTATGCTTCTTGTGCCTGTAAAAATGTTAAACTGCCAAAGAAAAAACCGAGTTCGGACGGTAAGGTAATAAGGGTTCTTTTCATCATTTGGTTTTTTTAAGTTCAGGTTGAAGTAGTAAGAAAGTACATTCTTTTATTGCCCTTGCCTATTTAGATACGAATCCATTAAATTTATACCTGAAGCCTGTTAAATAATTACCTGTTCAATACCTTGAAATACCTTAAAGACAAAAAAGAATTTGAAATTAGTCTGGACGCCGATCAACCACCCTTAAATTGGCCTGAGACCTTGCAATCTCTTTGGTGGGATGCGAAAGGGGACTGGGAGAGAGCACACGACATTGTTGACCAGCTGAATACCCCTGACGCTACCTGGATTCACGCGTATTTACACAGGAAAGAAGGGGATATATGGAATGCCGGTTATTGGTATAACCGTGCAGGGAGACCAAAGTCCTTAAAATCCCTGGAGGAAGAATTTGCAGAAATTTTAGATTATATTCTTTTAGAGGGTTGATATTGATCAGGAGAAATTTGAGTCAGACCCTTCTCACTGCTAACCTAGACTGAAATAGAAATCCCTTCCCCTGTTTTTAGCTCAGACCCGTCAAAATGAAAATCGATTCGCCCCAGGTTAATTCCGTAACACCCCACCTGATTTATAAGTACCGGAAGGTCTTTTCGATTTTTACGGACCACCGGTTTATCTAGGAATGTATGCGTATGACCACCGATGATCAGGTCGATATCCTGAGTTTTTGAAGCAAGCAAAACATCACTCGCCAATTCAGGATTTCTGTATTCATAGCCCAGATGAGATAAGCAAATGACCAGATCACAATTTTTCTCCTCTTTCAGAATCCTGACCGTATCAATACTAATCTCAACCGGATCCAGGTATTTGGTTTCTTTGTAGAGTTTCTTTGTTACAAGACCATCCAGATTGATCCCCAGACCGAAAACCCCTACTTTGATCCCATCCACCTCAAAAACTTTATAGGGAGAGGTCATTCCATTTAATGCGGTATTAGTGAAGTCGTAATTGGCAGATAGAAAATCGAATTTAGCATAAGGAAGCTGAGCTAATAGTCCGTCTATCCCATTGTCAAAATCATGATTCCCCAAGGTTGCGGCATCGTATTTTAATCGACTCATCAACCTGAATTCCAGTTCACCTCCATAAAAATTAAAATAAGGGGTCCCCTGGAAGATATCGCCTGCATCGAGCAGTAATGTATTTGGATTTTCCTTCCTGATAGATGATATCAGAGACGCTCTCCGGGCAATCCCACCCATATCGGGAAAAGTCGCATGATCGGCTGGGAAGGGATCCAGATGGCTATGTACATCATTGGTGTGCAGAATGGTGATCGTTTTTTCTGTGGAAAGCGAACAACTGCTTAAAACAGATCCACCCACACTCATGTATCCGGCACCGGCTATGGAATTGAGAACAAAAGATCTGCGTTTCATAGGTTTTTTAATTGAATGAAACGATCATCTACCTCTGCACGTAGGGTGTCAACCGACTTGAAGTAGTCGATCATAGCGTTTCTGAGCAGGTAATTCAGGTCGTTTACCTCACTATTCTGCTTCAGGAATTCGGCATTCCCTCCACCTTCCAGGAGATAATTGATAGTGGCCAGATAATAGGTCTTTTCTTCATCTAACGGTTCCCCCTGAATTGTCACTTCATGAAGTCGACCTTCATGGTTAAGTACGATTTTGATACCACTTATAGGTTGTGGATTGTTTGATGCCATTAAATAATTTACCATTTCCCTCACTACGCGGCCCGAAATTTCAATGACCACTATATAATTTTCAAAGGGCATCACCTCGAAGGCAGTTCTTGCGGTGACATTGCCGGCGGAAATTACATTTCGAATGCCCCCGTAATTCATCAGAGCCATATCCACCTCTTTCCCTGTACGCATTTTAAAGATGGGTGATGCCTGCTTAAGAATGATGTCTGCCATTAGATTCCCTTGTGAAGAATTCAATTCACCATCTCTTTTGTCAATGTCTTCAGGTGCGAAAGCCAAAACACTGTCGAGTACCGTATTGATGCGTTGCCGATAGGGTTCTATAAAAGCTTCAACAGAATCATCAGCCACTAAGACGCTATCTATATGAAGTTGTTTTCCGGAAATCGATTGAAGATGAGAAGGCTTATCGACACAGGAAAATAAAAAGGAAATTGTTACAAATAAAACAAAATGTTTCATATTTAAACAAGCTAAAGCTACTAACTTTACCCCGGTTATTGCAGGGAGAATAATTACCTTTGTGAAAAGCCAAAGATAGATGTTTTTACAGGCACTTAAGGAGAAATTTAAGCACAAATCCGGGGAAAAATACCTGAAAAACGAGCTTCTGTCAGTTCCTGAATCGACGAAAACAGATAAAGGTCTTCATAGAGTAGGTGTAATTGTAGACCTTGATAATTTTCCTAACTCAGATCTTTTCTATCAACTAATAGATCATTTGCAATTAAGGCCTAACGCAGTTAAGATAATGGGATACAGGGCATATTATGACAAGAATTCTCCTTATTCAACTCCGGTATTTTCAGATAAAGATCTGGGCTGGGGCGGGGCTGTTGAAAATAGTTACGCTTTGGAATTCCTGAGCAAAGAGTACGACCTGCTGTTGAATTATTACACTCAGGACACCTTGATTTTAAAATTGATGACGGTAAAAACAAGAGCTAGGATCAAAGTGGGTTTTGCAGAGCTGGATTCCAATCTCAATGATTTGATTATCCAGTCACCCATGAAGGATTTTGAAACTTATAAAACGGAATTAAAGAAATATTTAAAGGTAATGCGCGAATTGTGAAAATGGAACAACTTTACGGAACTGGTGTGGCCCTGGTTACTCCTTTTAAGAAGGACGGATCACTTGATCTGGACGCACTCAAAAGAGTGGTGCGACACTCTATTGAAGGCGGAGTTGATTATTTGGTGGTGCTGGGTACTACCGGGGAATCTGTCACCCTGACAAAAGAGGAGAAAAAGAAAGTTGTTGAAACTGTAATTCTAGAAAACAATGGCCGACTCCCGTTGGTGGTCGGCATCGGAGGAAATAATACAAGCGCAGTTGCAGAAGAACTAAAGTCTACAGATCTCTCCCCCTTTGACGCCGTTTTGTCAGTATCGCCTTATTACAACAAACCTACACAGGAAGGGATCTTTCAACACTACAAAGTTCTGTCTTCGGCTTCTTCCAAACCCATAATCCTGTACAATGTACCCGGGAGAACAGGGAGTAATATATTGCCCTCAACAGTTGTGAGGATTGCAGAATCCTGCCCCAATGTTATCGGAATAAAAGAGGCCTGTGGGGATATTGAGCAGATTAAGAAATTGATCAGGGAGGTGCCGGACGGGTTTTACGTCATCTCCGGAGACGATATTACAGCCCTTCCCACTGTAATTGAAGGTGGTATAGGGGTGATCTCCGTGCTCGGACAGGGAATGCCATCGGAGATGTCCAAAATGATCAGATACGGCCTAAACGGCGAGTATGACAATGCATATCAATTGCATAACGCATTGTCACCGGGGATGGGTCTTATTTTTGAAGAAGGGAACCCGGCAGGTATTAAAGCGATTTTTGAAAGTCTTGGGATTTCAACAGCCTCAGTGCGACTTCCCCTGGTTGAAGCTTCACCCGAACTTAAATCCAAAATCGCTGCTTTTGTCCAATCATTTGCTATTCCAATTTAAATCAAATTCGTTAAAAGTTCCTCAAAACCTGCTATTTAGACCGGGATTCGGTTTATGTTTGTGATGAAGAATTAGTTTTATATTCCAACTGGAATCCGTAATTTTGCAAAATGTTTTTTAAGCTCCGTAGTATTTTACCCCTTGCCATGATAGCTATGCTGGCCATCTCCTGTAATGAGTATCAGAAAGTACTCAAGAATGAAGATGTAAAGGCCAAGTATGACCTTGCCGAAAAGTATTACGAGGAAAAAGATTACAAGCGGGCCAATCGCCTGTTTGAACAGATAGCCCCTAAATACGTTGGGAAACCACAGGGAGAACGAGTGTTGTTCTTTCTTGCTGATACCTACTTTCAGATTGAGAATTACAATTTTGCCGGCTATCAGTTTGAAAGATTTTTGAAGTCGTATCCCAAAAGTGACAAAGCGGCTGAAGCTTCATTTCTGGGAGCGAAAAGCTACTATATGCTGTCTCCCCGATACTCTTTGGACCAGACAGATACAGATAAAGCCCTGGTGAAACTGCAGAATTTTATCAACTCTTATCCTGAGTCAGAGTTTATGCCTGAAGCGAATACCATGGCCCGGGAACTTACTACCAAAAAGGAAAAGAAAGCATTTGAGATAGCCAAGCAATTTACAAAGCTTGGAAACTCCTATATACTTGATTACAGCATCTCAGCGGTTGCAGCTCTCGATAATTTTGTTTCAGATTACCCTGGTACAATTTTCAGGGAAGAAGCATTTTACCTTAAATTAGTGGCCACGGCAAATCTTGCCTTGAACAGTACTGAGAATAGAAAACAAGAACGGCTGGAAACAGCAGAAACCGCTTACAATAATTTACTGAAGTATTATCCACAGACCAGTTTTCTCAAAAAGGCGGATGATTTGTACGAGAAAATTAATGAACAACTATCAGAATATAAAGCTCAAGAAATTACATCGAAATGAATATGAATGACTTAAAAAACACCAAAGCTCCTGTTTCTACGGTTACGATCAACAGAAATGAATTTGATGAAAAAACCGATAACATTTACGAAGCGATTTCCATCACGGCAAAACGAGCTATTCAGATTAATTCAGAGATCAAAAAAGAATTACTCGAAAAGTTAGAGGAGTTTGCTACCTATAGTGATAGTTTAGAGGAGGTTTTCGAAAACAAGGAACAAATAGAAGTTTCCAAGTTCTATGAAAAATTACCTAAACCACACGCCATGGCCATCACGGAATGGTTGGAAGACAAAATTTACCACAGAAATACGGAGAAAGACGATCAGTAGATGTTAGAAGGCAAAAAGGTCCTTTTGGGAATTACCGGAGGTATTGCCGCCTACAAAACTGCATTTCTTGTCAGATTACTTATTAAAGCCGGCGCTGAAGTTAAAGTCATTTTAACTGAAAGCGCCGCTTCTTTTGTTACTCCCCTCACTCTGGCCACCTTGTCGAAAAACCCGGTTCATCTCGATTTTATTAAAGAAGATGAAGGAACGGTTAACTGGGACAACCATGTAGAACTGGGATTATGGGCCGACCTGATGCTTATTGCTCCTGCGACAGCAAACACTCTTTCTAAAATGGCCAACGGAGTTTGTGACAACCTCTTAATGGCGACTTACCTCTCCGCAAAATGCCCTGTTTACTTTGCGCCAGCCATGGATTTGGATATGTACCGGCATCCTACCACCAAAACGAGTATTGAAAAATTGGAATCCTTCGGAAATATTTTAATCCCCGTGGCAAGTGGGGAATTGGCCAGTGGTCTGGAAGGCGAAGGCCGAATGGAAGAACCTGAGAAAATCGTCGAGCTTGTTCAAAAACATATGCGCAAAGGCCTGCCTCTGGAAGGCAAAAACGTCCTGATCACAGCGGGGCCCACTTATGAAGCCATTGATCCCGTTCGTTACATAGGCAACTATTCTACTGGACTGATGGGTGTGGAACTCGCAAGGAAGGCGGCTGCTCTGGGAGCTGAGGTGAATCTCGTTCTGGGCCCTTCCTCTCTGGTGATAAATAGTCCATTTATTACCCTGCATAGAGTAACCAGCGCCGACGAGATGTATAAGGCAGCAATCGGGGTTTACGAAACGTCTGATGTCGTCATTGCTGCCGCCGCTGTAGCCGATTACAAGCCAAAGACGACTGCCCCGGAGAAGATCAAGAAAAAATCGGATGTGCTTACCCTCGAACTGGTAAAGAATCAGGATATCCTTCAAACTCTTGGAAAGTCTAAGAAAAGTCAGTTTCTGGTGGGCTTTGCCCTGGAAACAGAAAATGAATTGTCAAATGCACTTACAAAGCTTAAGAAAAAGAATCTGGATGCTATTGTACTAAACTCTTTGAAGGATAAAGGAGCTGGTTTTGGAGGAGTGACTAACAAAGTCACCTTTATAGACAAGAATTCCTCAATAAAATCGTTTGATGTAAAGACCAAAGCGGAAGTTGCTGCGGATATCTGGAAAGAAATTATTGATCGCCTTCATGCGTAGTATTGTTATACTTGTTGTATTGTTTTTAAGCTCCATGAATTTAGCAGCTCAGGAACTCAACTGTGTAGTTACTGTAAATTCAGATCAGGTGGGGCAAACCAACCAGCAGATATTTCGTACTCTGGAACGCTCCCTGAATGATTTTGTCAACAGGAATAAATGGACCAACAGGGTTTACAAAGAAAATGAGAGGGTAAATGCCAGGATGTTTATCACTGTAACGAAATTCGAATCAAACAGGTTTGAAGCCAACATTCAGATTCAGTCTTCGAGACCAGTGTTTAATACTACTTACGAAAGCCCGGTGTTTAACTATAAAGACAACCAGTTCAATTTTGAGTATATCGAATTTCAGCCCCTGATCTACAATCCCAATGTATTCAATTCGAACCTTGTAGGAGTGATTGCTTATTACGTTTATATTGTCCTGGGGCTCGATGCTGACACCTATGCCCTCGAAGGAGGCACAGAATATTTTAAGGAAGCTCAAAAAATTGTAACACAGGCTCAGGGAAGTAATTTTGGAGGCTGGAACCAGTCGGCCACCGATAACCGCACACGCTTTGTCCTGGTCGACAATCTCCTGTCAAATACGTTCAGGGAGTATCGTATCGCCATGTATAATTATCACCGCAAGGGGCTCGATATTCTTGGAGATAATAACAGTACGGGGAAGCAGGTCATTTCCGGTTCGATGCGGTTGTTTGAAACGCTGATTCAGCGAAGACCTAATGCTTTTCTGATTCAGACTTTTTTCGATGCAAAGTCGGAAGAGATCCTCAATGTTTTTTCCGATGGACCCAAGGTAGATATTGTGGCCCTCAAAACCAGCCTTAATAAAGTCGCACCCTTCTATTCCTCTACCTGGAATCAAATAAAATATTGAGAACCCTCATTTTTTCATAGCACATATTCGGTTATCTTTACCGTAGATTTAATACCGAAGACATTGCTGACCCATCTCACTATAAAAAATTACGCTCTTATCGATGATCTGTCGGTTGACTTTGATCGCGGTTTTAGTACTATTACGGGCGAAACAGGGGCGGGAAAATCTATTTTTTTAGGAGGATTATCATTGGTACTGGGAAAAAGGGCCGACCTCAGTACACTGAGGAACAAAGAGAAAAAGTGTACAATTGAAGCTGAGTTTCAAATCGAACAATACAATTTAAAATCCCTTTTTCAACAACACGACCTTGAATACGACCCATTAACTATTCTGAGACGGGAGATCCAGCCAAGCGGTAAATCAAGGGCTTTTATCAATGATTCTCCGGTTACCCTTGACATCCTTTCAGCCCTTGGGCAGCGCCTTATCGATATTCATTCACAGCACCAAACTCTTGAACTGACAGAAAATGAATTTCAGTTAAAGGTGATCGATGCCTTAGCGGATAATAAAGAGCTACTTGCAGAGTACAGGGCCGGTTTATCAACATATCATTCAGCAAAAAGAAAGCTTGAAGCCTTAGTACAAATGCAGGCTGAGGCGGAAAAGGAGCAGGATTACAACAATTTCCTTTTTAATGAGTTGGCTAATGCTCCATTGCAAAACGGAATACTTGAAGAATTGGAATCGACCTATGAAGAACTCAGTAATGTTGAAAGTATTCTTGAGCAGTTGTCTGGTAGCCATCAGATTTTAACTCACGAGGAAATGGGTGTTCAGACATCCTTAACCAGCCTCAGGGGTAGTATAGGGAAACTGGAAAGCTATGGCGCAGCTTACTCCGAACTTTCAAAAAGAATACAGTCTGTATTCCTGGAAATAGACGATATAGTTGCAGAAATAGAATCCCTCCAGGATAAAGTAGTCCCCAATCCCGGTTTACTTGAGGAGGTGAATGAAAAACTTCAGTTGCTGTATTCATTACAAAAGAAACACAGTGTCTCTACTGTTGAAGAACTTTTAAAAATAAAGGAAGAACTGGAAGCCAGGATTATGCAGACGGAAAACCTGGAAGCGGATATAGCAGGTCAGCAGAAACTATTGGAGCAGACAGAAAGAGAATTGGAAGGCCTTTCGAAGCAACTTAACAAAAGACGGAATTCGATTATCCCTCAATTAAAGGAAAAACTGGAAACCGCCCTGAAGGATTTGGGTATGCCCAATGCCAGTTTCAAAATAGAACTGGAGGAGGGTAGCGATTTTACAAATACGGGGAGAGACAAGCTTATTTTTGAATTCTCTGCCAACAGGGGAGGGGATTATGGTTCCCTGAAAAAGAATGCTTCGGGAGGGGAACTTTCGAGGATCATGCTTATCATCAAATCCATTCTGGCTCAATACGAACAATTACCAACAATAATGTTTGATGAGATAGATACCGGCGTATCGGGTGAGATATCCAACAAAATGGGGGCAATCATGCAAAAAATGTCTGCGAATATGCAGGTTTTTTCCATCACACATTTACCTCAGGTAGCTTCCAAGGGGGATCACCATTACAAGGTATTTAAAGAAGATGACGGGAGACAGACAAGTACGAGAATGGTGAAGCTGGATGCCGAGGATCGGGTTGTAGAGTTGGCTGAGATGCTGGGGGGCAAGGCATTGTCAGACTCGGCGATGGCCCATGCTAAACAACTTCTTAATTAAGAATAAATTAAATATATTTAGAAGAATAAACCTAAGATAACTACTATGGGATACAACTTACTCAAGGGAAAAAAAGGGATCATTTTTGGAGCACTGGATGAGAATTCCATCGCCTGGAAAACAGCGGAACGAGTGCATGAGGAAGGCGGCAGTTTTGTACTGACCAATGCCCCGATTGCCATGAGAATGGGACAAATCAATGAACTGGCAAAAAAGACAAATTCTGAGATCATACCTGCCGATGCAACTAATGAAGAGGATCTGGCTAATCTGGTAGCAAAATCAACAGAGATTTTAGGTGGGAAACTCGATTTTGTCCTACATTCAATAGGTATGTCAGTAAATGTTCGAAAAGGCCGACAATACACGGATGAAAAATATGACTTCACTACAAAGGGCTGGGACGTATCCGCTTTGTCTTTTCACAAGGTGATGCAAAGCTTATACCAGGCTGATGCTATGAATGAATGGGGTAGTATTGTAGCTCTTACATATATGGCTGCACAACGCACCTTCCCGGATTACAATGATATGGCTGATAATAAAGCCTATCTGGAATCCGTGGCACGTAGTTTTGGCTATTTCTTTGGCAAGGAAAAGAAGGTAAGGGTAAATACCATTTCTCAATCTCCTACCCCAACAACAGCAGGGCAGGGGGTAAAAGGATTTGACGGATTTATCGCTTATGCCGAGAAAATGTCTCCATTGGGGAATGCTTCGGCCCTTGATTGTGCCAATTATACGATTTCCCTGTTTTCTGATCTAACCAGGAAGGTAACCATGCAAAATCTCTTTCATGACGGCGGATTTTCGATGACGGGTGTGAGTCAGGAGGTAATTGAAAAATTCACTGATCAGGATTGATAATACAGGCTACAGCTAAACAGGGCCATCCCGGAACAGGATGGCCTTTCTTTTAAAAATTTCCGATGGAACCCTTTTTCTCATTGATCATTCCGGTTTATAACAGACCCGAAGAAATAAAAGAACTTCTGCAGAGTCTCGATACGCAGACCTACGACCAGAAGTACGAAATTGTGATTGTGGAAGATGGTTCTCAGAAACGCTCGGAAGAAATTGCAGATTCTTTCCAGGGAAAATTAAATATTCAATATTACTTCAAGGAGAACAGCGGTCCGGGGGATTCCAGGAACTTCGGCATGAAGAAGGCGAAAGGGAATTATTATATTATTCTCGACTCAGACTGTCTGCTTCCGCCCGAATATCTTAGGGTGGTACACACTTCCCTTAAAGAAAATTATGTCGATTTCTTTGGAGGGCCGGATACAGCACATCCTGATTTTACGCCCACCCAGAAAGCTATTAACTATGCCATGACTTCCATATTGACAACAGGCGGCATTAGAGGGAATAAAAAAGCTACCGGAAAATTCCAGCCAAGGAGTTTTAATATGGGTATTTCAAGAGAAGCTTTTGAAAAGTCGGGAGGCTTTGGCAAAATACATCCCGGAGAAGATCCGGATCTCACAATCAGGCTCTGGAAACTCGGATTTCAATCAAAACTGATTCCGGAGGCAAAAGTCTATCATAAAAGAAGGATCGATTTTAATAAATTCTACATTCAGGTAAAGAAATTTGGAATGGTAAGGCCAATTCTCAATTCGTGGCACCGGGGTACGGCACGACTTACCTATTGGCTGCCAACATTTTTCTCTATTGGTATGCTGGTTGCCCTGGTGCTGGCTGCACTTGGATATTACTGGTTTCTCTATTTATACCTGTTTTACTTTGCAGTGGTTCTGATAGATTCCTGGTATAGAAACAGATCTGTCTCTATTGCCTTACTTTCCATGTTTGCAGTATGTATTCAGTTTCTTGCATATGGACTGGGTTTTTTTAAATCGACATTCTTACTTACTTTTAGTAGAAAGAAACCTCAGGAACTATTTCCCGCCTTATTTTTTAAAGAATAATCATGACCGCAAAAAAAGCCTTGAAAGGAGCTACTAAACGCAAAGTAAAGGTTTTTGTAATCCTGTTAATCTGTTCTTTTGGCGCCTGGCTTATCAGTCAGCTGTCCGAAACCTATACCGAAAGGATCACTTTTGAACTAAGCTTTATAAATGCACCGGATTCACTTTTGTTGATGAACGCTTCTGAAAAGGAAATTACCCTGAGTGTACGCGGGAGTGGATGGCAATTCCTCAGTTCGCGTTTTACCTCAGGAAAATTGCCGATTGATCTCAGCAAAGTGTCCTACGGGGGGCAGGGATACTTTCTCCCAAATCAGGACTATAGGGATCAGATAGCGGCTGCATTGCCCGAGAATATGACTGTTGTCCAAATGGGGGATGACACCCTTTTTCTCAATTTCTCCCGACTTGTGAGTAAAAAAATCCCGGTACATCCCAATGTGGGAATACAACTGGCGCAAAATTACCTCCTCGACGGCCCTTTAAAATTAGTACCCGATTCTGTAGTATTGACCGGTCCCGAACAAGAACTGGATACCCTTGAAAGGATATATACAGAACAAACAGAACTGACAGAAATTGACGATAGCTTTACAAGAACACTGAAATTGGTACAACCGGAATCTCTTACAAATACGCGGTTTGATGTTCAGGAAATTCAGCTGTCCGCAGAAGTATTCAGATTTTCTGAAAAGATATTTGAAGTAACTGTAGAAGTAATTAACCTGCCGGAGGGTACCCAGATAAGGACGTTTCCCAATAGTGTGGAGGTGCTTTGCAAAGCACGGCTGGAGGTACTAAAGGATTTAACAGCAGCTGATTTCAGGGCGATAGCAGACCTTGAGGATGTACAGGAAAATTCTGCTTTCCTGCCTGTACATCTGGTGGAGCAACCGGAGGGGATTCCAAGTTCACAACTGTTACAGGACCGTGTAGAATTTATCTTAAAGCGAGAATGAAAAAGGTTGGACTCACAGGGGGAATGGGGAGTGGCAAAACTACGGTTGCTAAGATGTTTAAAGAGCTCGGTATCCCGGTATACAATTCGGATTTGGAAGCTCGCAGAATCATGAATGAAAATACTGAAGTCAGGAAGGCAGTAAAGGCTCTTTTTGGAGATAATGCCTATGAGAATGATCAACTCAACCGAGCATTTATTGCCAACAAGGTTTTTGGAAATAGTGCTTTATTAGAAGAATTAAATAAGGTTGTTCATCCGGCAGTAAGAAAAGACTTCAGAGATTGGGCAGCCCGTCAATCGGCACCTTATGTGATACAGGAGGCAGCTATCCTTTTTGAAAGCGGAGGACATGAACTTTTTGATCATATGATTCTGGTAACGGCTCCAAAAAAAACCAGGATAATCCGAATTAAACAAAGGGATCAGCTTTCGGAAAAAGACATTCTCGAGCGCATGAAGCATCAATGGTCGGAAAAAAGGAAAAAGGCTTTGGCCGACTTTGTGATCCACAATTCGGACCTAATGGGTACTAACAAGAAGGTCAGGAAAATCCACGAAGAATTAATTAAGACCAGGGTTAAGCAATAATTTTAACATTTTTGTTAAGGTTAGGTTAAACAGCCAATCCCCTAAATGTTAAATTTTTAATTTTACGGCAAAATGAATAAGCGATTATTTGTTTTTCTTGTTATCCTGATGAGCTTGTCTCTTGTAGGGATCATCTCAGTACAGTTGTACTGGATTAAGCGGTCGGTAGATGACAAAGAAGAACAGTTCTCAAATGCGATAGCAGAGGTCCTCAATCGGGTTACTGACAAGATTGAAGAGAGGGAGATGAGGGATTACTCCTATAGGTTCCTCAGCCTGAAGGATAGTTTAGGGGAGGTCAAGAGTTCGCATCTCAGCAATATATTTTTTATTGACAGGGATATTAATTCGAATGAAATCCTCTTCTACTCACATGGTATCTTAGAAGAGGACTACAATATAGCTTCGACGTTCTTTGACAATGCTACGGGCGATAGTACCCAGCTGAAAAATGTTACCAGTAAGCGTACCCAAACCATATTTAAAGAAGAGTATAGTCTGGATGGAAAGGATTATAAGCTTAACCCAATCCAGAAACTTGAAAAAATTGGAGGATTGTCAAGTGTTGACAAGGCGGTATTTAATGATATTTTCAGGGAATATGCAGAACGTGAGCCCGTACACAAAAGAGTATCGAAACAGGAGATTGAACTTCTATTAAATCAGGAGTTGATTAACATGGCCATCGATACTGATTTTCAGTATGGTATTTACAGTAAGGGACTACCTACCAAGGTGAAATCCAGGCGATTCAGATTTGGGGAATCTACGGTGTACAAGGCACCTATTTTTAAGAATAGCGAGGGTAGTAGTGATTTTGCATTACTGCTTACTTTCCCTAAAAAGAAGAAATTTCTCTTGCAATCGGTGATGGGAATGGCTTTTCTGTCATTATTATTCACTTTGGTAATAGTTATTGCTTATTCAAGCGCGATTTATCAGCTGATCCGGCAAAAACAGATTTCTGAGATCAAATCGGATTTTATCAATAATATGACCCATGAATTCAAGACGCCAATTGCAACTATAAATCTTGCAGTAGAAGCGATTAGAAATCCGAAGATCATTGGGGACCAGGAAAAGGTGATGAGGTATTTGCAGATGATTCGCGATGAGAACAAAAGAATGCACGCTCAGGTTGAAAATGTATTGAGAATATCAAAGCTTGAAAGAAATCAATTGGATATTTCTAAAGACCGGGTTAAGGTACACGATCTCATCCATAAGGCCATTTCTCATGTAGAGCTTATCGTTCTTGACAGGGGAGGGTATATTAATACGCATCTGGATGCTGAAAGAGATGAGATACTGGCTAATGACATGCATTTTGGGAATGTACTGGTCAATATTCTGGACAATGCCATCAAATATTCTCCGGAAGCACCTAAAATTGATATCTATACCGAGCTTGCAAATAATTATATGATCATAAAAATTCAGGACCAGGGTGCGGGAATGAGTAAGGCAGTGCTTAAAAAGGTATTTGAAAAATTTTACCGGGAACATACCGGTGACATACACAACGTTAAAGGACACGGGCTGGGATTAGCCTATGTAAAAAAAATAGTGGAAGACCATCAGGGCGAGGTTTATGCGGAAAGTGAAAAAGGAAAAGGAAGCACTTTCTACATTAAAATGCCTTTAATATAAAATACTATGGAAACAGTAAATAAGAAAATATTGTTGGTTGAGGACGATCCGAACTTCGGAATTGTACTAAAAGATTATCTATCTATGAACGATTTTGATGTCACTCTTGCCAAAAACGGCATGGAAGGCTTCGAAAAATTTAAAAAAGATAATTTTGATATTTGTATTCTGGATGTGATGATGCCCTATAAGGATGGGTTCACCCTCGCCAAGGAAATAAGGGATAAAAACGAAAATGTGCCTATCGTATTCTTAACGGCTAAAACCATGAAAGAAGACGTTCTTAAGGGCTATAAGGCCGGGGCAGATGACTACCTGAATAAGCCATTCGACTCTGAAGTGCTACTTATGAAACTTAAAGCTATTCTTCAGAGAAAAGCCTCCAGTACTCTGGCAGACAGTAAGCAATTTGAGTTTAAAATCGGAAATTTCCACCTTAATTCCAAATTGAGATTCCTTAAATACAAGGATGAAGAACCGATTAAACTTTCACCAAAAGAAAATGAACTTCTTCGTCTTCTTGCTCTGCATGAAAACGATTTAATGCCACGGGAACTGGCACTTACCAAAATATGGAGAGACGATAACTATTTTACCTCTCGCAGTATGGATGTTTATATCGCGAAATTGAGGAAATATCTCAAGCGGGACGATGTTGTTGAAATCCTGAACATACATGGAGAAGGCTTCAGATTGGTAGTAAAGAACGACAAGAAAGAGGATTAATGATTTATCTTCACAACATAAAAAAGGCAGCGAACAGCTGCCTTTTTTATTTCAGTTGTTTCTGTATCTCCCCAACAATTTCTTCCGGTGTTAGCGTAATAGCAACCTTTATGGCTTCTTCAGGAGCTTCCAGGGTGTCAAATTGGGATTTTAGGAGGGCTGTGGGCATAAAATGACCTTTCCTTTGCTGCAGCCGGTTTAAAATTGTTTCGTAGCTTCCTTCCAGGTATACCCATACCGGTGGCGGGAGGATGTTCTCATTCAATATATCTCTGTATGTTATTTTAAGCGCTGAACATGCGATTACCGCTCCATTTTGCTGATGTTTATGCGCCAGTGAATTCAGTGCCTCCAGCCAGGCTTTCCTGTCCTGGTCATTCAGGGGCAGGCCTTCAGACATTTTGGCGATATTTTCTTCAGGGTGATAGTCATCTCCATCAAAAAAGGGGAGTGAAAGTGAACTGGCCAGTTTCCGGCCTATGGTAGATTTTCCGCAGCCCGAAACCCCCATTATATAGAATATCCTATTCCTATTCACCTCTTTCTTCATCCTTTATATTTTCTGTTATCAAATTAATAACCTCAGCCAGGGGCATATCATACCGAATCCACTTTATCTCCTTATTCTTCCTGAACCAGGTTCCCTGACGTTTGGCAAATCTGCGCGTATTCTTTTTTATTTCATCGATTGCTTCATCCAAACCTGTTTCCCCTTTTAGATAACTAAAAAGTTCCCGGTATCCAACAGTTTGCAGGGCATTGAGGTGTTCAAAATCCTTCAGCGTCTTTACCTCATCTAAAAGGCCTGAAACCATCATTTTATCCACACGCGTATTTATTCTGTCATAGACAACTTCTCTTGGGGCTTCCAGGCCCAGAATCAGGGATTGGAAAGGTCTTTTTGCTTTGCCCTTTCCCAGATATTTGGAGAATGGGTTTCCCGTAGTCCTTATCACTTCAAGGGCCCTGAGAACGCGATGTGGATTCTTTAAATCAACTTTCTCATAGTACTCTGGGTCTTTATTCTTCAATTCCTCCTGCAGTGTTTTCAACCCCCTCTCTTCCAATTCACTCTGTAGTTCTGTGCGCAGTCCCGGTCTTATCTTCGGAAAAGAATCAATTCCGTACACAACGGCATCGACGTAAAGTCCGCTCCCACCAACCAGTAAGACAATGTCGTGAATTTTAAAAAGTTCATTCAGTTTTTCCAGGGCATCCTTTTCAAAATCTCCTACAGAGTAGCTGTTTTTGATACTGATATGATGTATAAAATGATGGGGAACACTTTCGAGTTCTTTTTTGGTGGGCACTGCAGTACCGATACTCATTTCCTTATAAAACTGTCTGGAATCAGCTGAAAGTATTTCGGATTTAAAGTGAGAGGCTAGTTGTATTGCCAGGGAAGTTTTGCCGATCCCAGTTGGCCCGACAATCACCAAAAGGGTTTTTAGTGCCATTAGTCTTCAATTAACCTGAACCCGCAAACCCGGCAGTAATGGGCATCTTTCCTCAGGATGACTGTTCCACATTCTGCACAGGCTTTATCCTGCTTTTTCCCTTTTTCCTCCCGCCTGGAAGAAGCATATTCTGCACTTACAATTCCTGTGGGTACAGCAATTACCCCATAACCTACAATCATAATTATGGTTGCAATCATCTGTCCCAATCCGGTTTGTGGGGAGATATCGCCGTATCCCACAGTGGTAAGCGTAACAATAGTCCAGTAAACACTATGAGGGATGCTGTTAAAACCGTGCTCAGGACCTTCCACAAGGTACATGATGGTGCCTAGTAAAACCGATAAAACAAGGATAAAAAATACAAAGACAAAGATTTTAGCTCTGCTGGCTTTGAGGGCCCTGATCAGATTATTAGATTCTCCAACAAACCTCACCAATTTCAAAATCCTGAAAATCCGTAAGAGTCGCAAAGCCCTGAAAGCTGCAACGTATTGGGACCCGATAATGAAGAAGGATAAATATTTAGGAATGGTAGATAGTAAATCGATGATTCCAAAAAAACTGAAAATATACTTCCGTGGCGTTTTAATACAAATAATCCTCAGAATGTATTCTATGGTAAACAAAATAGTGACGATCCATTCCGAGATATTTAAAAATCCGTGATATTTCACGTCAAAACGTGAATCGCTCTCCAACATTACTATGATCACACTGTAAAGGATCACCACCAGAAGTACAATATCGAACAGCTTTCCGGCCGGGGTATGTGTGCCGTAGATAATCTCGTGTAGTTTGGCCTTCCAGTCTTTGTGGGGTCGGTTCTGCATTAATTTTTAGAATTCAGATCTATAATGTTCAGGACTTGTCTATGAGTTAAATAGAAGGAAATTTGCCTTGATATATCCCTGCTTCCCTGCATAGGTGTCAATAAAGATTCCAAGATATGAATATTATTGATTTGGTGATTTAATTCGTAGAAGCCTATACCTTTCAAATGTCCGTTTTTAATCAGAATTGCACTTCGTTCCCCTGTCTCTCTGCCTTTATCTACAACCATTAAGTCTTTCCCGGCAATAGAATACACGTCAGTATCGTCAATTTCCTGGCTGTTGAGATTTAGATCTATTCTGATATCTTCCCCTCTTAAAGGATATTTTGGGGGATTTCTCTTGATCACTTCAGTAAGCTTAAGGTAGGCGACAAGCTCATTTCCGGTAAGTTCGAAGGTAACTTTACGAGTTTCTTTCTGTATGGTTCTGCAAAGGGAGGTGTCTGAAGTAAAATGTTCATTTACCCTTTTCTTGATATTCGTACTCTTTCCGCTGTATATTATCTTTCTATCCTTATTGTACATGTAATACACCCCGGTTTCCGATGGCATCTGATCTACAATTTTTAATTGCCGGTGTGTTAATTCTCCATGGGTTTCTTCTCGTGTGACTTCGCTGATGATCTCTTTGTTGAGATCTTTTGTAAGTAATATTTTGAATAGTTTAAGAGTGGCCAGGGCATCGCCATTTGCCCGGTGGCGGTCACTAACTGGAATGCCCAAGGATCTCACCAACTTTCCCAGACTATGCGATTCTGCTTCCGGAATTAGTTTTTTTGCAAGATCTACGGTACACAGGGTCTTACGTTCAAAATTATATCCAAGTCGTCTGAACTCTGTTCGGAGTATCCGGTAATCAAATTGGGCATTATGGGCAACAATGGTAGTATCCTGGGTTATTTCAACAATGCGTTTGGCTACTTCATGGAACTTCGGAGCTGTTTGGAGCATTTTACTGTTGATGCCTGTCAGATTGACTACAAAGGGCTGTATCTCACGTTCAGGGTTAACCAGGGAGATAAACTGATCAATTACTTTATGGCCATCAAATTTATGGATGGCGATTTCCGTAATTCCTTCTTCGTTGTACTTTCCTCCTGTAGTTTCTATGTCTAAAATTGAGTACATAGGGTGGGCTGAATTTGCTCCTTCTTGCTGTGATTTAAGATCTTGCTCCAAAGATACTACTTCCTATTCTTACCATGGTACTGCCTTCTTCTATGGCAATTTTATAATCCCCGCTCATCCCCATAGAAAGGATTGAGATGTCAGGTAGTACGGTTTTCAGGACCTCAAACATCGTTTTTAGGGAATGAAATTCTTTCCGGATTTGTTCTTTATTATCCGTAAAAGTCGCCATACCCATCAATCCTTTTATTCTTACATGGGAAAGTTCTTCTAGCTCATTACTCGCGAGCAATTCTTGCAGTTCCTGTTCATCAAAGCCGAATTTTGTTTCCTCCTCAGCGATAAAGATTTGTAGCAGACAGGGAATCACCCGATTGTGCTTTCTCCCTTGTTTATTTACTTCCCTTAGGAGCTTTAAACTGTCTACGCCATGTATCAGTGAGACATAGGGCGCCATGTATTTAACCTTGTTTCGCTGGACGTGACCTATCATATGCCATTCAATATCCTTGGGTAAGGATGACCATTTTTCGGTCATCTCCTGAACCTTGTTCTCCCCAAAAATTCGATGCCCTGTTTCATAGGCCTGTAGGATTTTTTTCTCCGACTTCGTCTTGGAAACGGCAACCAGCGTCACCTTCTCAGGGAGCTCATTTTTAATCTTTTTTAAATTCTCTGCAATCGACATTTTTTGACTTATAATTCGTAGATGGTAAGTCCGCTTTTCAATTTTGGTTCTATATAGGTGCTCTTTGGTGGCATCACCAATTGCTCATCAGCAATGGCCTTGATTTCGGCCATGGTGATAGGAACCAGGTTAAAGCCAACTTCAAAATTTCCTTTGTCAATTTCTGTTTTCATCCGCAGGACGTTGTGTTTTCCATACCCATACCGAATACGTTTATCGTTGCGCAGGTCTTTGATTCCAAGAATGGGTTCAAGGATAGTTTTGTAAAGGATATGAGTATCCAGTTTACTCAGTGGATCATCTAGTGGAAGGACATTTTTCCGCAGATAGAGGGAATAGAAATCCCCGTCTAAATACATACTGAAATGATGTTTTTTAGTTGGTTTGTACAATTCCAGATCTATCTTTTTGATGCGGTACAATTCATCGAGTTTTACCAGAAAGGATTCTTTGGAATGGCCGTTCAGATCTTTTACCAGCCTGTTAAATTCAAATATCCTGATTTCGCTTTCAGGGATGAGGTAGCTCATAAAATAGTTATAGGCTTCTTTCCCGTTGTGTTTGGGATTTTTAGCCTCATGCCATTGGGCTAGTAATTCAGAAGATGCACTTCGGTGATGCCCGTCGGCGATATATAGGCTGTCTATCTGGGAAAATGCCTTTACAATGGCATTTACAGCCTCAGGGGATGATATTTTCCAAAGGAAATGCGTGGTTCTGTCTGGTGTTGTAAAATGGTATACCGGAGTTTCCTTTTTAGTGTTATTTATAATTCCGGCCAGTGTAGGATGATCAGGATAGGTCATCAATACAGGTTCTGCATTGAATTTTACCGTATCAAGGTACTGAGCAAACAGTCGTTCCCTGCTTTCGATTGTATTCTCGTGTTTTTTAATGATGTTGTTCCTGTAATCTGCCACACTGGTAGCACAAAAAATCCCGCAACAGCTAAAACTGTTCTTTTTAATCTGGTAGAGATAAAAACTAGCTTCATTATCTTTCACATATACCTTTTCTTCGAGAAACTCCATATATCGGTTATGGACGAGCTTGAAACGTTCTGCTCCCGATACTTTTTTGTGAAATTTAAAGCCCGGATTGATAATGTGCAGGAATGAAAAAGGATTGAACTTTAAAATAGCCTTTAACTCCTCTTTAGAATAGGCCTCGTAAGAGCGGGAGGTTACGTGTGCAACTTTGTCAGCAGCCGGCCGAATGGCTTTAAAGGGTTTAACAATTGCCATTACGCTTTTTTGAATTGCGCAGCAACTTTCTCTGCTTTTCTCGATTCGGTATAATCGTAAAATCCTTCCCCGGATTTAACTCCTAGTTTCCCCGCCATTACCATATTGGTAAGGAGAGGGCAGGGTGCGTATTTTGGGTTTTTAAAACCGTCATAAAGTACCTGGAGAATAGAAAGACAGACATCCAGGCCGATAAAATCAGCTAGTTGCAGGGGTCCCATAGGATGTGCCATTCCTAGTTTCATCACGGTATCGATTTCTTCCACGCCGGCTACTCCGTTATAAAGGGTTTCTATAGCTTCGTTTATCATTGGCATTAAAATCCTGTTAGACACAAACCCGGGGTAGTCATTAACCTCTGTGGGGATCTTATCCAGCTTTTGAGATAACGCCATGATCGTTTTAGCTGTGACATCAGACGTAGAATAGCCTCTGATGATTTCCACAAGTTTCATGATGGGAACCGGGTTCATAAAATGCATCCCTATGACCTTGTCGGGTCTTTGGGTTACAGCTCCTATCTGAGTGATGGAAATCGAAGAGGTATTTGAAGCCAGTATCGTATCGTGAGGACATAAAGAGTCGAGGTCCTTAAAGATCCTGAGTTTTACATCCAGATTTTCACTGGCAGCTTCCACGACCAGGTCGGCATCGGTAACAGCATCCGCCAGATCCGTAGTTGTATTGATATTTTGCAGGGCTGAGTTAAGTTGTTCCTCGCTGAGGATTTCCTTTTGGACCATGCGATCCAGGTTTTTACGTATTGTACTCATCCCTTTCTCGATGGCCTTTTCCGAAATATCGACTAGGGTGACCTTAAAATTATTCTGAGCAAAAACATGGGCAATTCCGTTTCCCATTGTTCCTGCTCCAATTACAGTAATGTTCTTCATTAGTATTTAATTATAGTATGTTCGAAAATCAGAATGATGCTATAACCTGCAGGGCTACCTTCAGGGCCTTGGTCCCGTCACTTAAGGTCACTTCCGGCTTTGTGTCCTGATTGATGGCATTTGCGAAGGTTTCCAGCTCATCAAGAATCGCATTATTACTCCTGATCTCCGGATTCTCGAAATAAATCTGCTTCTTTAGTCCCTCTGCGTTCTGGAGGATCATATCAAATTCTCCTGGACTTTCAGGGGCATCTTTCATCTTAACAACTTCTACTTTTTTCTCCAGGAAGTCGACAGAGATATAGGCATCGCGCTGAAAAAATCGGGATTTCCTCATATTTTTCAGGGAAATACGGCTGGCTGTCAGGTTGGCAACGCATCCGTTTTCGAATTCGATCCGCGCATTGGCAATATCAGGAGAGTTGCTGATCACGGATACCCCACTGGCGTATATATCTTTTACTTCCGAAGGGACCACACTTAAAATGGCATCGATATCATGAATCATTAAATCGAGGACCACGGGAACATCTGTTCCTCTGGGGTTGAATTCGGCAAGTCGGTGAGTTTCAATAAACATTGGGTTGTGAATGAGGTCTTTTACTGCTGTAAAAGCAGGATTAAAGCGCTCTACGTGGCCAACCTGACCTTTTACTCCGTACTGCTTTTCCAGCTCGATAAGGCTCTCAGCCTCTTCAAGAGTCTTGGTTATGGGCTTTTCCAGGAAAACGTGTTTGCCTTTTTCCATGGCTTTTTTAGCACAATCGTAATGGGAAAGAGTGGGAGTAACTATATCAACTACTTCTACAGCTTCTATCAGGGTGTTGATATTGTCGAAATAAGTATATCCGAATTCGGCTTCAACATTTTTACCATTAATAGGATCAGCATCGTAAAACCCGATTAACTCGTATTCTGAAGATTCATTTAACAATCTAAGATGGATCTTGCCCAGATGTCCGGCACCTAAAACACCAACTTTCAGCATAGTTCAAAATTTTGTCAAAAATACGGAGATTAATCTTAATCCAACTCAGACTAAAAACCTGAAATGTGGTAACTTTACACAGATCAGAAGCACATCCACTAAATCTTAACTTATTGAAAGATACCTTTAAACATCGAGGCATGCGGAATAAATTGGCAGATTCAGTTGCAGCCAAGGGCATTAAGGATAAAAAAGTCATTGATGCTATTCGCAGTATTCCGAGACATCTGTTTATGGACAGTAGTTTTGAAGACCATGCCTATCAGGATAAGCCCTTTCCAATTGCAGCAGACCAGACCATTTCCCAACCTTATACGGTGGCTTTTCAAACGGAACTATTAGAGGTGCTTCCCGGTCAAAAAGTGCTGGAGATTGGCACGGGAAGTGGGTATCAGACCGCTGTATTGCTGCATTTGAAAACTAAGGTGTACACTATCGAAAGACAGCGTGAACTTTTTAAAAAGACCAATATTTTCTTTAAAAAAATGGGATATCGCCCTAAAAAAGTTGTGTTTGGAGACGGTTACAAGGGGCTTCCCGATCACGCTCCATTCGACCGCGTTATCGTTACAGCCGGGGCCCCTGAAGTGCCCAGAAAATTGTTATCACAACTCAAAATCGGGGGTAAAATGGTGATACCGGTGGGGGAGGACGACCAGGTAATGATGCGCATCACCCGTAAATCGGAGACGGAATTTGAGCGAGAGGCGTTTGGAAACTTCCGGTTTGTCCCTTTACTGGAAGATAAAAACTAACAAAATGCTTTTGCTTAATTATTAAAACTCTTTTTGATTCTGTCCAGACGGACTTTAGACTCCCTGTCTTTAATCGACTCTCTTTTGTCGTACAGTTTTTTTCCTCTGGCCAGGGCGATCTTCATTTTTGCCAGGCCTCTGTCGTTGATAAAAAGGGATAGTGGAATAATGGTAAGTCCGGTTGCTTTCACCTCTTTGTGTAATTTCTTTAGCTCATTTTTATTGAGCAAAAGTTTTCGGGAAGCCTTGGGCTGATGATTGAAATGAGTGGCATGTGAATATTCATCAATCTGCATATTGATCACGAATAATTCTCCGGCTTCATTGAATTCACAAAAGCTCTCTGTAATTGAAGCTTTGCCCAGTCGAAGGGATTTGATTTCAGTACCGGCCAGGACGATACCGGCGATATGTGTCTCGAGTAGTTCATACTCGAAACTCGCCTTTTTATTCTTAATATTGATTTTCTTCTGCATGGCAGGACAAAAATAAGAACAATTACTTCAGTGCAGGGTTCGTTTAATAGAATAATCCGTGTTTCTTTGTATAATGAAAAGTTATAATTTGATCAGATCAGCTCTCTTGGGAATGTTTATCGTATTACTATACAGCAGCTGCAAGAATACCGATAAGTCAGCCACTGCTCAGGAGATTATAGACAAGGCTATTCAGGTTGCCGGGGGTGAACTTTATGAGCAAAGCGAATTCACATTCAGATTTCGTGACGTGGAATATGTGCTTGAAAGGAAAACAGGAAAGAAGGTGATGAAGCGAATCAGGCAAACCGATTCAGGCTTACTTACCGACATAAGAACAGGGAATGATTTCAGCAGGTTATTAGATGGGAAAACCATCAGCGTTTCTGATAGCATGGCCAATGTGTATAGTAATTCCATAAACTCAGTTCATTATTTCGCCTATTTGCCATACGGCTTGAATGATCCCGCAGTTAACAAGGAATGGATAGGTGAAAAACAAATAGGGGATAAGATGTACCACAAAATCAGGGTGACGTTCGATCAAAAAGGCGGTGGAGAAGACTTTGACGATGTTTATTTGTACTGGATTGACAAAGAAACTTTTACTCCTGATTATCTCGCCTATGAGTTCCATGTGGATGGAGGCGGACTTCGCTTCCGGGAAGCTTATAACGAACGCTACGTGAACGCTATTCGCTTTGTGGATTATCGAAACTACAAACCCAAAGGGAACGCGGATATCATGGAACTGGATGATCTCTTTGCAAAAGATCAGCTTGAGCTGCTGTCAGATATCAAACTCGAAGACGTCCGGGTTAGTCGGGACAATTACAATTAAAGTTAAGTCGGACATCGGTGGTTATATCTCCTATCTGTTGAACGATAAAGAGGCTGCCGTTGTCTGAGTCGTCCATAGGGGGATATTTTTCTTCCCCAATCATTTTATTGACAAAATCCGGTGTGGTATTGCTATGGCCGACGACTAATACATTTTTTCCAAGATTATCTTTCTTAAAGGCAGCGACATCAATCATTGAAGGGTCGTAATATTGACGGATCAGGTCGTATTTTACTTCCGCCGGCGCAGCCGTCATGGTAGTTCTGCGATAATCGGTGGTATAGATTGCATTGATATTGGCATCATCCAGGATCTCCGCCCAGTGCATCGCCCTTCCGAGGCCTTTCTGATTGAGTTCCGGATCCTTGTTTTCGGGATCAGTTCTGTCCTTTTCTGCGTGCCTGATAAAGTAGTAGGTGGTTACTTCAGGTCCAATTTCAGTGTTGATAGGCTGGGAATCCTCTTTACAGCTAATAAAGGTTCCAAGGATTATCAAACAGAGGGCGATGAGTCTGGTTTTCATATGCGATAGAATTTTATCTTTTGGGTTGGCTACTATTATGTAACTTTACTTTTGTAAAAATAGTATGAAATTCCCTTGAATCGACCTATATATGCCAAAACCACTTTATATTTTCCTTTGTCTGCTGCTGGTAACCCAGGTAAAGTCCCAGGAAGTTGAACTTCCCGGCGATTTCAGACAGCACAATTTAAACCAATACAACAGCAGTCTTTTTAATCCCGTATTTTCACTGGACCGCAATAATCCACAGTCATTCTCTATATGGAGTCGATGGCAATGGCAGCAACCCGATGCGGATCCTACCACCCTTTTTGCTAATTACACGCATAAATTTAATCCCAGTTCTGCAGGCGGAATAGGATTTATTCAACAGAATACAGGGCTTTTCCTTCAGACGGGAGCTATTATGAACTATGCATACGACTTTGAAGTTGCATCTGATGTTTTCCTTGCTGTGGGTATTAACCTTTTGGGTTATCAGCAGGAGCTGGCAGACGACCGTTTTCAACAGAGTCAGGGAATGGGCTTTCCTTTTCTGAATAGTGACCCGAATTTCGTTCTCCAGGCCGCTCCGGGGATACGCCTGGCCTACAAAAATCTAAGTCTTGGGTTTATGGCTGAAAATGTGTTTGAATACAATATATCGGAAGGTGAGAATAATAAAGGTAATGCTGACAACATATTTCTTGGATCAGCCAGTTACTCTTTTCCTATTGATGGCATTGGGATTCTTGAAAACGCCTCTCTCCGACCTATGCTCTTTGTTAAGTCTATGCCTGCGATGGATACCCAATACGGATTAAACACACTTTTTGCTACAGACAGAATATGGGTACAGGGAGGATATCATAATTTTTATGGATTCTCCGGGGGAATCGGAGGTACTTTCTTTAAAAAGTTCTCCATAGGAGCTTTGGTGGAAATAGGAAACAGCACCGAGCTAGATGGAAAAGACCCTACATTCGAAATTGTAAGTTCCTATCAGTTTGCCCTTCCCGACCCCAGAAAAAAGATTGTAGGGTTTGAAGTAGAAGAGGAGGATCTCGTGGAAGAGATACCGGAGTCACCAAAGGAAAAGAAACTCAGTCGAAAGGAACGCAAGGCCCTGGCTGTGGCTGAGGTGAAACGGGAACAGGATTCCCTGGTGGCAGTCAGAAAGCAGGATTCTCTTGTTGTGGCCAGGCGTGTGGCTGAAGAAAAAGAGCGAATGAGAATCCAGGCTGAGATTCAAAAGAAGAAAGATTCTCTTGCGGCAGTTGCTGAAAGGGATGCTGTCCGGCAAAAGGAAGAAGTTCAACCTGCGAAGGGAGAACGCTTTGAAGAAGCAGTGCTTACCGAGGATATCCGGCCCGGTTATTATTTAATTGTCAATGTTTTTGGGACCCAGCGTTATTACAACAGGTTTATGGAGACCTTGAAGAAAATGGGATTAAATCCTAAATCATTTTACAGGACACAGAGAAAACTCAACTATGTTTATCTGCAGCGATACGATACGATGGGGGAGGCAAGAAAATCCAGAGACAGTAAGTTTGATGGAAAATACACAGATACGATCTGGATTTTTAGAGTAAAAGGGAAGTAGGATCAGATATTCATTTCTCTTTTGATCAGGACTTCCAGGTAGGCAATGGTATTGAGAAGGTATTTTCGGTCTCCGGAAATGGTTGCCATTGCAATTGCCCCCTGAATCATTGTAAACATCTGTTTGGCAAACTGCAAAGGGGGAACAGGTAGTTTAATCTCTCTATTATTCACGCCGTTTTCCAGTACCAGGGCAATTTTCCCCTCAATGGTCCTTAATGTTTCTCGTGCTGCGCCCAGTAAATGACGATTGTTGTATTGGGCATCAACCCCAACATTGAGAACCGGACACCCTCCCATTGGTGTGGTAAATTCATCGTAATGCCTGTAAAAATCGGTAAGTCGGAAAAGGATATCAAGCGTATGCCCTCCTCCCAGTAATCGATCATCGATGGCTGCAAGCAATTTTGTGCTAAGGTGCTCAAAAGCTGCAAGCGCAAGCGTCTCCTTGTTCTCAAAATTCCCGTATAACGCACCTTTCGTAAGTCCGGTAACCTCAGTAAGGTCACTCATACTTGTGCCGATATACCCTTGCCTGTTAAAAACGGGGGCCACTTTTTCAATGATAAAGGCGGTGGTGCGTTCGGCTTTGGAGGTCATTAAAGATCAATTTTTTACGAATATAAAAAACTAAGTCCTGTGGAGAGTACAATCCTGTGAAAAAAAAAGCCGGAGAATCAGAGTCCCCGGCTATACTTAATTTCTAGATGCTTAAAGTTATTCTACCAATTCGGATTGGTTTCTGAATACCAGCCCATCATCGAATGAATCTATCAGGATAATACTTTCTGCAGTGATATTACCGCTCAAAAGTTCTTTTGATAAATTATTCAGCACTTCCTTTTGAATAGTTCGTTTTATAGGTCGTGCCCCGTATTGTGGGTTATACCCTTTTTCCGCAAGGTACGCTATGGCTTCTTCTGTGGCATCGATTGTAATGTGTTGCTTCGCGACCATTTTTCTGAGATGCTCAATTTGAAGGCGCACAATATCTACAATATTCTCTTTAGTCAGAGGAGTAAACATGATGATGTCATCGATCCGATTCAGGAATTCAGGTCTGATATTCTGCTTTAAAAGGGCCATTACTTCAATTTTGGCTGCTTCTGTTGCACTGTGCAGGTCCTTGAGGTTCTCAAAGGTGTCCTGAATGATATGTCCGCCCATGTTACTGGTCATGATGATGATGGTATTTTTGAAATCAGCTACCCGTCCTTTGTTATCTGTAAGTCGGCCTTCATCAAGTACCTGGAGAAGGATATTAAAGGTGTCGGGGTGCGCTTTTTCAATTTCATCAAGCAAAACAACCGAATAGGGGCGCCTTCTTACGGCCTCCGTGAGTTGTCCTCCTTCGTCATATCCTACATATCCGGGAGGAGCACCTACTAATCTGCTCACCGAATGCCTTTCCTGATATTCACTCATATCGATCCGTGTCATCGCATTCTCATCGTCAAACAGGTAATCTGCAAGCGTCTTCGCGAGTTCAGTTTTCCCTACCCCGGTGGTTCCGAGGAAGAGGAAAGATCCGATTGGCTTTTTTGCGTCCTGCAAACCAGCCCGACTCCTTCGGATGGCATCTGAAACCGCTTCAATAGCTTCTTCCTGCCCCACAACGCGCTTGTGCAGGACTTTTTCAAGTTTCAGGAGTTTCTCCCGCTCACTCTGTAGCATTTTGGTAACAGGTATGCCTGTCCATTTAGCAACCACTTCCGCAATATCTTCGTTGGTCACCTCTTCTTTAATCAAAGTTCCGCCTTTCTGGGCCTTTTCCAGATCTTGCTGAAGTTTTTCGAGTTTTACCTGGGCTTCTTTTATTTTACCATAACGCAACTCGGCGACAAGACCGTAATCTCCGTTTCGTTCAGCGCGTTCGGCTTCCAATTTGTATTCCTCAATAGCTACTTTGGTTTTCTGAATGGCATCGATAACCGATTTTTCACTTTCCCATTTTGCAAAAATCTCATTGCGTTCTTCTTTTATATTGGCGAGATCTACGTTGAGGGCTTTGAGTTTTGCATGATCTTCTTCCCGTTTGATCGCTTCAATCTCGATCTCCAATTGCATGATCTTTCTGTCGAGTACATCGAGATCCTCGGGTTTACTGTTGATTTCCATTCTCAGTTTAGAAGCCGCTTCATCCATCAGGTCGATGGCCTTATCCGGAAGAAAACGATCCGTGATATAGCGCTGAGAAAGCTCTACTGCGGCGATCACTGCCTCATCTTTGATCCTCACTTTGTGATGTGCTTCGTATTTCTCCTTGATTCCCCGGAGAATTGAGATAGCACTCTCCGTATCAGGTTCGTTAACTACTACTTTCTGAAACCTTCGCTCCAGCGCCTTATCCTTTTCAAAATATTTTTGATATTCATCAAGGGTAGTGGCTCCTATGGCTCTTAATTCCCCTCTTGCCAGGGCAGGTTTCAGAATGTTGGCCGCATCCATCGCGCCCTGTCCGCCACCGGCTCCAACCAGGGTGTGGATCTCATCGATAAACAAAACAATATCGCCATCGCTCTGAGTGACTTCTTTAATTACCGATTTAAGGCGTTCCTCAAATTCTCCCTTGTATTTAGCCCCGGCAATAAGAGCTCCCATATCCAGAGAAAAAATTATCTTTTCGCGGAGATTCTCGGGTACATCGCCCTGAATAATCCTGTGGGCAAGCCCCTCGGCAATTGCTGTTTTTCCCGTTCCGGGTTCTCCAACCAGCATAGGATTGTTCTTGGTGCGCCTGGAGAGGATCTGAAGCACCCTCCTTATTTCTTCATCCCTTCCTATAACCGGATCGAGCTTACCGCTGTCTGCAAGTTCGTTGAGATTCCTTGAATATTTATTAAGGGCATTATAGGTGTCCTCTGCACTCTGAGAGGTCACTTTTGCTCCTTTTCGCAATTCATTGATGGCGGCGAGCAGGTCTTTTTCTGCAACCCCCTGATCCTTGAGGATGCGGGCTATTTTGCTTTTCGATTTAAATATGGCTAGCAGTATGTGTTCCAGCGACACGAAATCATCTTTCATGTTTTTGGCAACGATATTAGCCTCGGTCAGGGTTTTACCTGCTTCCTTTGAAAATTGTAATTCTCCTCCAGTTACTTTGGGAATACTCTCCAGTTCTTTGGTTACAACCTGTTGCACCAGCGGCAGGTTTACATTGAGTTTCTTTAAAATAAAAGGCAGGACGTTCTCATCTGTCTCGGACAATGCCTTAAACAGGTGTTCGTTCTGAATCTGAGGATGCTGCATCTCCTGGGCCATTTGCTGGGCCAGTTGAATGACTTCCTGCGACTTTATAGTGAAATTGTTAATATTCATTCTCGTTATGTGATTTTAGTTCTTATGTCTACTTTTGTCATCAATAGGTCAACAATCTTACCATTGTATAAGACCAGACAAAATGTCTTATAACCCCCACGTTTACAAGACAATAAGTCAGATTAAAAGAAAGTTGGGGCCTAATATTTAATAGCTTATGGGTGTATTTAATTGGTTCAAAGGAGGGGATGAGGCTGAGGCAGGGCAGTTAAATAAAGCCAAATGGAATCTCCTTGAAACCGAGTCTCAGCTTGAGGAGCTTATTGCCCAATCAGAGGAGCGACTACAGATCATTTTTAAGAACTCCACGAGTTGTGGAATCAGTGGGATGGTAAAGCGTTCATTTGAGTCCAGCTATCCCCTGGAAAACTCACAGGCCGAACTTCATCTTTTACATGTACAGTACAACAGGGAACTATCTTCAGCCATTGCTCAGCAATTTGGAGTACGGCACGAATCGCCCCAACTGCTATTGATTAAAAATGGCGAAGTCATCGGGCATGCTTCCCATGGAGGTATTAACGGAATTTCTGTTTCGGAATATGTATAAAAAAACCCGGAGTGTTATCTCCGGGCTATTATTTAATTGAAGCGATGTCTTACGACGATCTCTTTGAGTCGTGCTTTAAGGTCTTCACCTGCATCGTAGACCATCTGTTCATTGGAGGGGAAGGGAACTGCCCCCAGATTCAAGAGCGCCACTAATTCATTGTCGAGAGCTCTTTTATCTCCATTGTAATTCGCGTATACATGCTGGAACAGGAATTCACTTGACAACGGATAAGTATTCAGCTGTTGCTTGGTATGAAGGTCCACAAAACTTACAAGGCCAGTAACCTGAGCCATTTTTTGCTGCGTAAATTGATAATAGTTACAGGTAACGGTTCGGTAGTTGTCTACCTTTATCTCATTCCCAAGGCTATCCTTTACGAGGTTGCCATTCTCATCCTCTAGATACTTATAGCCGTCAACAACCTGCTTTTCCTTTATAAATTGCTTTTCATTTACCTGTTCAGGTGAAATATTAATTTCCCTGAAGGCAACCTGCATTTCATAATCATACTTAATATTTTCCAGCGGATTATTGTGATATTGCGTCCATAGATCATCCAGACCATAGGTATTGAAATTCAATAATTCTTCTTCTAATCGAGTTGGAATAACTACCTGGGTATCGTTGATCATTTTTACTTTAACGAAATCGAGCCCTTTTTGATAGGCCATTTCCATCTGATCTTTGGTATCGGCAAATCCGGGATTGATCTCATCCAGATACCTGAAATCATCATAAGCTCGCCTGTAATCTGTTTTGTTAGAGGCGGTATTGAAGAGCGAGACGGCATTCTCATATAAATATTCTGAAAGCCTCTCTTTTGAATCAATGATATCCTCATCGAAATTCTGAAAATCGAATTGCGCATTTCTATTCTCATCACGCACATAGAGCGGGAGTAGGGGAGTGATCCTATTTTGGATATCCCTTAACTGGGAATAGCTTTTATAAATTGCCTCGAGATTTGCCGGATTTCCATCCTTTTCCAGGAATGCGATGTTCTGGAGTTCTCGCTCCATGTTCTTCGCGAAGGCTTCTTCGAGGATTATTATATAAGGCTGATTCCCTTTTTTGTCTTTGTTATCAGCCAGATTGCTCATAGCCCTATTCATGGCTTGCTGATAATTCCCTGTATTAATGGCTTCCTGTGTTTTTTTTACACCTCCACAGGCCAATAAAAACACGAATGTTGAAATAAAAAGTAGTGCTTTTTTCATGACGTTACGTTTTCTGGTTTTACTGGCATATCCAAGAGCCATGCCAAAATATTCCAAAAGCATAACGAAAAAGGTCGATTTATCGTATAGTTTCGATGAAATACCTAAATAGAATTAATAAATTATGCAGTTTACAGGTCGAGAGCAGGAACTATTTTTGTGGAAACTTCTCCAAATCCAATTCGGACTCCGTCCCTGGAGCAATACCCCTTCATGATAACGCTGTCGTGGTCTTTCAGGAATTTTCGGGTACTACCGTCATTAAGTTTAATTTCCCTGGTTCCCTGCCAGGAAAGTTCCAGCATGGACCCAAAAGAATCGGGCGTAGGCCCTGAAATTGTTCCACTTCCCATCATATCCCCGCTATTGACCTTACAGCCATTAACCGTATGATGTGCCAGCTGCTGGGCCATGGTCCAGTACATATACTTGAAATTTGTCTTACAAAGGGTAGTGACAGATCCATCCTCGGTTTTGAGTTCCACTTCCAGTTTGATATCAAAACTTTTATCGCCTTTTTGACGGAGGTAGGGCAGGGGTTGTGGATCCTGCTCAGGACTGGTTACTCTAAAGGGCTCCAATGCGTCGAGGGTTACAATCCAGGGCGAAATGGAAGAGGCAAAATTCTTCCCCAGGAAAGGCCCGAGGGGTACGTACTCCCATTTTTGCAGATCTCGTGCACTCCAATCGTTAAATAAGACCAGGCCAAAGATATATTCTTCAGCTTCCTCAACCGAAATGGGCTCTCCCATAGCATTGGCATCGGTAGTGATAAACGCCATCTCCAATTCGAAGTCGAGCAATCGCGAGGGACCAAATACAGGTTTTTCGGCCCCTTTAGGCAGGGTTTGCCCATTGGGCCTGCGAATAGGTGTTCCGCTTGGGATAATGGTTGAGCTTCTCCCGTGATAACCTACAGGGAGATGCAGCCAATTGGGCAATAATGCATTCTCGGGATCCCTGAACATTTTCCCTACATTGGTAGCGTGTTCCTTACTGGAATAGAAATCAGTGTAATCCCCGATATGAACAGGTAATTGCATCTCTATTTCATCCATAGTAAAAAGGACAATCTTCTGATGATCTTTATTTTTCTGCAGCTCCTGATTTGTACTTTCAAAGAGTTCGCTTATCCGGTTTCGCACCAAACGCCAGGTTTTTTTTCCATCTGATATAAAATCATTCAGGGTGTCCTGCAGAAAGATGTCATCGGTTAAGGGAATATCTTTAAAATAACCAAGTTGGTGCAGGGCTCCCAGGTCGATGGCGTGGTCTCCGATACGCGTACCAATAGTAATGACATCATCCCTGGTAAGGAATACGCCAAAAGGAATATTCTGAATTGGGAAGTCTGAATTGGCGGGTACCGGCAACCAGGACGAAAGGGATGGGTTATTAGCTTTTAGAGGCATGTCGAAATTGTTAATTGCTGTTTGATAAAATCCTGATCAAATATATTATTTTCTAGACATTAAAGTCCTGCAATTTGTACTTTTACGCCTCAATAGAAAGAAAATAGCCGGAATGAAAAGGGATACACAAATTTTTGAACTGATTGCTGCAGAAAAAGAGCGGCAGATCAATGGAATTGAGCTTATAGCATCAGAGAATTTTACAAGTCCACAGGTAATGGAGGCAGCCGGTTCGGTGTTGACCAATAAATATGCTGAGGGCTACCCGGGGAAGCGATATTACGGAGGCTGTGAGATCGTTGACCAGGTAGAGACTATTGCCATAGAAAGGGCCAAGGAGCTGTTTGGTGCCGTTTATGCCAACGTGCAACCACATTCGGGATCACAGGCCAATGCTGCGGTATTCCAGGCATGTCTTCAGCCCGGGGATACCATCCTGGGTTTTGATCTCTCTCATGGAGGTCATCTTACTCATGGTTCACCGGTTAATTTTTCAGGAAAATTGTATCGGGCAACTTTTTATGGAGTGGAGGAAGCAACCGGGATGCTCAATTACGATAAAATCCAGGAAATCGCTGACAAAGAAAAGCCAAAGCTCATTATAGCCGGGGCTTCGGCCTATTCCAGGGATATGGATTTTAAGAGATTTAGGGAAATAGCAGATAGTGTAGATGCCCTTTTACTGGCAGATATTGCCCATCCGGCTGGTTTAATTGCCAAGGGAATCCTCAATGACCCGATTCCTCATTGTCATTTTGTGACCACCACTACTCATAAAACTTTACGGGGTCCGAGGGGCGGACTCATCCTAATGGGACAGGATTTTGATAATCCTTTTGGCATAAGATTAAAAAATGGGAACCTGAGAAAAATGTCTTCCCTGATTGATCTGGCAGTATTTCCCGGAAACCAGGGTGGACCTTTGGAGCATATTATAGCAGCAAAGGCCATCGCTTTTGGAGAAGCCCTGACTGAAGAATTCCTTCATTATATGATTCAGGTGAAAAAGAATGCCGCCGCTATGGCAGCTGCTTTTGTCGCCAGGGATTACAAGATTATTTCCGGAGGTACAGACAATCACGTAATGCTCATCGATCTTCGAAATAAAGGGATTACAGGAAAGGAAGCGGAAAAAGTACTGGTTCAGGCCGATATCACGGCAAATAAAAATATGGTCCCATTCGATGACAAATCGCCTTTTGTCACTTCCGGGATCAGATTTGGTACTGCTGCAATAACCACCAGGGGTCTTAAGGAAGACGATATGGGTATTATTGTTTCCTTTATCGACGAAGTTCTCAGCAATCCGGAAAATGAAGATGTTATCTCCAGGGTGAAGGAAAATGTAAATGCGATGATGAGAAAAAGGCCTTTGTTCAGCTCTTTACTGATTGAGCAGGTTTAGGTCGCCCCGAATAATATTTTTGCTTTTCAGATCGTAGATAAGGGCTTCTTCATCAGATTCAAAGTAGAGTCCCCAGTAATTGTAATACCCCTTTTCGTCGATCTGATTGGGTCCTACATAACGCAGCATGGCATTTTCCGATTCAACTTCCTCGTAAACAGGGATAAATATTTCCACTGGAGTCATCGACATATGTCGGGTAAGGTAGACATAGTTCTCAGCCAATACACTAAGAATTGTATCTAACTGGTGTTCAACACTTTCGGGCGCGATCTTTTTAATCACTATAGTACAATCTTTTAATTGGAATGTAAGTTCTTCCACATCGATAAAAGTTCCGTTTAGTGCCCTGATTTCTTGCATATGATGATTCAACAGAGTGAGGCCATTATTTACCCAATGAGGTCCGTGAGAACCCCAGGTGCCTTGCTGGATATGGTATAAAACTTCATGCAGATTTAAAGGGCAGAACAATTCTATGACCAGGTTGTTTTCTTCGCAACAAACAGTAGAGTTACTGATTTCAATATTGGAAAAATAGTCTTTTTCGAGTCGATTTTTAAGAGAAGTCAGGCCAAGTGCCTCCTTTTTCCCTTCCTTACAAGAAGAGAAATACACCTTTGTATTTCTTTGTCTGTGGGGCATAGCAACTACTTTTTTTAAACCCTAATGTAAAATTAATGTTAAATCCTAGTAGTGTACTATATAAAAACCATAGAATTTATATGGTTTTTATATAAATGAGTAGTTTATATGCGAATTATTCTAAATAAAACATTGAAGATCAAGAGTATTTAGATAAAGCCTCTGTTTCTGGAAGCGGTAATTAGTGCCTGATCATTCTGCTTTTCAACACCGAAGAGCGACTTGAGTTGTCTTTTTCGGTTTTCTATGCCGGGTAAGGAGAGTGAAATAAATTTTACCATATCCTTGGTTTTGGTTCCTATGGATAGGTGGTAGAGGATTTTTTTATCGTTTTCATCCAGGGATATGTCCTGAGCCATCTTTTTACGAATGGCTACCAGGGCTTTCTGGGTGTAGTAGGGGGGCGAATTCAGGACGGTATTTACCATGGCCTGAAGGGATTTCTGATCTATCTCTGTTTTCACCATATACCCTTCGGGATCAACAGCCTGCATGATACTGTTAATTCGATAGTTGTCGCTGAAGGAAGACATAAAGACAATCTTCGAGTCGGGAGAAACCTCGCGGGCAAATACTCCCAGGTCTTCACCCGTCTTGGCCGGGCCATCTGTAGGGTTGGAGAGTTGGATATCTAAAAGGAGTATGTCATACGGAATCCCTTTGGCAGCTTCTTCTATTCTCTTTGTGGCTTCTTCATAGGATTTAGCTGTATCCATCTGGACTTTGAATCCTTCAAAATCTGAGTCTTCCAGAATAAACTTATATCCCAGAGTGGTCATTTCATGATCGTCAACTGCTAAGATTCTAACCTTTTTCATAAACCCTTCATTTTATGCTTCCTGCAGGTCCTTGGGTAAAGATATTTCTTTTTTTGCTTCCGGCGAAATGTGCTCCAGTGGGATTTCCACCAAAACAGTAGTTCCTATGCCCAATGCACTTTTCAGATGCCATTCGCCATTAATCTTGTTTACACGCGATTTAATATTCTTGTGCCCAATCCCTTTTTTACCTTTTGCTGCATCAAATCCACGCCCGTTATCCTGGATGGTAATTACCAAATCAGAATCATTGATCTCGAAAGATACATATACTGTGGAGGCATCGGCATGCTTTATGCAGTTTTGAAGGCTTTCCTGTAATATCCGATAAATATTAATTTTTGTGATTCCCTGCAGACTATCCCAGTCGAGATCCTGATCATAGGTAAAATGATAATCGATCCCTGCAGGTTGGCAACTGCTCTTTAGAAGGTCTTCGATGGAGCTGATAAAATTGTTGAATTTCTGATAGGAGGCATCGTTGAGTTCATGGGAGATAGCCCTGATCTCTTCCTGTACTTCCTTGAGTTTTTCGATGGCCTGTTCCCTGAGGGCAACGGCTGCCTCATCTCCTTTTTTGTTTAGCCCGAGGAGGATCATCCGCACCCCATTCATTTCCCCGAGAATACCGTCGTGCAGTTCTTCTGAGATACGCTTTTGTTCGGTTTGCTTTCCTTCTTCCAGCTTTTGCTTCTGTGCCAGCATGAGGTTAAAGATCTCCTGGTTGGCTTCCTGTTGTTGTTGCTGAAACCGGAGGCGCTGGTTTTTAACACGCTGATCCACGATGATAAAAAGGGCGATGGCTAGGAGTCCAACTCCTACTGCAATCCCAATCCATATGAGCCGTTGTCTGGAGAGTTGTATGTTTTCTGCTTCAGTCTCTGCAGTTTCATATCTGATAAGCCCAAATTTGTCGCGAATATTGCGTTCCTCGATCTGCATACTGTCGCGTAATGCAATGTATTCCCCCTGGTATGCTGCAGCATTTTCAGGATCGAGCTCAGCCAGTAGCAGAAGAGTTTCCAGGTATCTGAGATTGTTATTGATTTCCCTGGCGAGGTCTCTGGCGTTAGTGGCATAGACATAGGCATCAGGAAGGATTCCCACTCGCTGAAAGTATTGGGCTAAATGATAATAGTTGAGGGAGAGCCCTTCCAGGTCGCCTATACTATCACGGATATGAAGTGCCCTGTACAGGTCGTTTTCCACAGTAGCGGTTTCACCCAATTCCAAGTTTGTCCGGGCAAGATTCCCCAGGGTTCGGGCATATGATTCCGGCCTTTTAATCATAAGGCTATCTGTGTTCAGGGCATTCTGAAAGGCCCTTTTGGCTTTTTCAAAATCACCTGAGTCGAAATAAACTAAACCTAGATTATTATTTAGGGAAGATTTGTTTATTGGATCTAAATCTGTTTTTGAAAGGTATTCTGCCGCTAAGGTATAGTGTTTAATGGCATCTTCGTATTTGTTCAGGGCCCCTTCGGCAATCCCTAAAGTATTATAAGCCTGATATAGCCTTTTATTATTATTCGTTGGTTTCAGCAGTTCAATGGCTTCCACTAGTGTAGCTATAGCGCCTGTATTATCGTGTACTGAGGTTTGAACAGTGGCAATAGATCTTAATATCTGGGCAGCATTTACATCTTCCTCTAGATCTCTATAAATTTTCAAAGTAGCATTAAAATAGTAAAAAGCGCTATCGCGTTTGGCTACTGAAGGCCAGTTATAGTAAGCTCCCCTGTCCCAATAGCCTTCAGCTAATCGCAGGGAATCCTTTGTCTCTTTTGCATAACTAATCGCAATAGAGTTCATTTTTTTAAAATTGATAGAATCTTTTAACTTGTAATAGGCTAATGAAAGTTTTGAAAGATATTTCCCCTTAACGGTATCTTCAGGCATATTCTGAACGTCATCATAAACTGCCTTTAATATGGAATCACGAAGGCTTTTTGGGATTGTCGTGGATTTAGCCTCTTCGATCAAATCCGTTATCCGATCTTCAGTTACAGTATTATCATTCTTTCCCGACTTGTTATTCTCCTGATTGCAGGAAAGGAGACCTAATGACAGGAGAATAAGAGTTGATTTTAAGAAAAGTCGCATATTGAAGCAGGAACAATTTCATGGCAAGATAAAAAAAAGGAGTCTTACAAGTTGTAAGACTCCATAAATTGTAAGTGTTATAGTTCTATCCGTCTCTACCGGTATCGTTATCAGTATTCCCGTCAGTTGCCTGAGTTTCGTACAGGCTTTGGTCTTCGGCGGTGTCGTTAGTGCAGGAAATCATAGATACGCTAAAAAGGGCTATGGCAAAAATACATGCTAATTTTTTCATCGGAGTTTCGTTTTAGAGGTTTAATTTTCAACTAAACTATTCGCCAGCGGAATAGTCTATTGCCTTAAAACAAAAGTTTTAGTATACCCCCGGGGTCTGTGAGGAAATGAGTGGTTTTTGTAAGAATTTTATTATTTAAGGGTGGAAATGGCGTTTTTTGACAATACCTTTTTTAATCCGTCTATATTCTCCTTATACGTCTTGGAGAAGGGCAATTGCTTTTTCCCAGATTTTAATGAACAGATATTTTTCCCATAGTTGATCCTTGAAACATAGTCCATGTTCAGGATATAACTCTGATGAATACGGATAAAGTTTTTGGGTAAGGAACGCTCAAAAGTCTTGAGTGTTTTAAACGCACTGATAACACTCCCGTCCTTCATAATAAAGTCGGTTGCATTATTATCAGCCTGCAAATAGAGGATCTCATCTGTGTCGAGATAATGAAAATCCTTATATGACTTCAGGCAAATAGTGTGCGAACTCACTTCTTTAGGATGCTGTTTTTTCAATCGAAGCAGCGTTTTGCGGATATCCAGTTCATTATAGGGCATCAACCAGTAATCGTAAAAACCATTTTTAATGGCATGGTAAGCATATTCTTTGCTTTTTGCTATCCCGATAATCAGGGGTAGCTCATTCATATACTGGTGTAATTCAGAGACCATGAGGAAGTAGTCCATGGCCAGGTCATTCAGATTGATAAATACCAGATCCGGAAGATTTTTCAGGATAGAATTAATTCCTTCCCGGCTGTCCCTGGACCGATCCAAACAGATAAAGTCACCATGGTCTTCCAGATAGTGCTGTAATTGCAAATTGGAAGTGGCGTCTGCATCAATTATGGTGTATCGATACTCCATAGACATTTGATTGTGGGAAAATTAGTAAACCTCTGTGAGATAGGTCTATAGATTTCCCGTAGAATAATTATGGTTTTAGTAGCTAATATACTGAAAATCAATTCAAAAGAAAGAATATTCCTACAAATTATGATAAATGACTGAAATTCAGATTAGTTTTACTGTTGATAGGCCCCCAGTGCAGGATCTCCTGTTCTGTCTTTTCCGAGAAGATCCAGGGGCACTAAAAGCGCCGTATTGACGTCTCCCTTTCCAAGTGCTGTTGAGGTCGGTTGAAGGGTGAAATTATTCCTGAAGGGATCGGTAAATTCTGTGTCAGAATTTAAAAATAGATTGTCGTACAGGGATGTATTTGTAAAATCGTAAAGCGGGTCATTTGTAAACTGACCTCCACTGTCTGAGAATTTCAATAGGGTATGAGAGAAAAAGAAATTAAAGTCGAACCCCGCCAAGGCATCTAAACTAAGTTCCCTGGCAGTATTGCCGTCTACAATACAATTGAGGAAATTGGCCTGGTTCAGATTTGCCCCGGTCTGATTGCCGACTTCATCCGTTTCAAAACTAGTAATCTTAAGGGCCGGTCCTGTCCGGAATCCATTGCTCCAGTAATTGGCAATAGTGGAGTGGAGGAAATTGTAGGTCCCGCCCTTCTGGCAGAACAGGCTGTGTGTCCCGGCATTGCCTAAGACAAGGTTTTCCCCGTTGATTGATGTATTCCTTCCCCAAAGATTTACGACTGAAGAATTGTAGATCTGGGTATTGCTTATGTCCAGGGTGGATGGTGACGCCTGAGGATTTCCTTCTACAAGAATCCCGACGGTTGCATTTCTCACAGTGAGATAGGATATTTGATTATCCATGCTTCCTGGTGCCAGCCACAGTGTGCCCCATTGCCCGGGCACTTCTGCAAACTCAGGTTCCAATCGGTCTCCTTCAAAGATCACTTCATTTTCGAGAAGTTCAGGATCTTCACTTAGCGTTCCATTGATTTGGATACTACCTCCGGTTCCCACGAGAATCCCGGAATTTTCATGAAAAAACACCCTTGTTCCCGCATCCATTGTGAGTACTTTATTAGCTCCCACGGCGGCATAACCATAAATCACATAGGGCAGGTCTGCAGTAAAATCGAGTTCATCATCCTCCAGGACAAAGCCTTCAATCCTCAATTCATTGCCCTCCTCATCAAGTCCCAGCAACAAGGTCTCTTTGCTTCCATCTGAGAAGGTAGAGGGATAGAGAAAAACAGCCTCCTTAACTAAGGTCACCAAAGGAATGCTTTGTTCATTTACACCCGCATCAAAAAGAATATGGTCTACATAAAGGAATTCATCGGGAGAGGAAGGGGGGATATCATAGGTAGTTTCTATAAAGATATACAGGCTGTCCCGAGCAAAAAGAGGTATGTTCTGAAAACTCTGGCCTGCCTGCCCGTCTACATTGAGGCGATACTGGCTACTGGCGCCCTCCGCCAGGCGAATACTGGGGATTTCAATGTCTTCTTTAGACCGGTTGTAAACCTTCAGGCTGTAGGTACTGCTCCCAATATTACTGAAGATAGTATCCAGGAAAACCGTGTCTTTAGAGAATTGCAGCTGTCCACTACTTGGGGCATAATCGAAGTCCTTCCTGCAGGAACTCAGCCAAGACAGGCAACCAACCAGGACCAGGGAAACGAGTAAAAAACGCATCGACACGATTCAGGAATTAGCTTTTTGAATAAACACTGAACGGATTTCATCAGGAATTCGCATGGGTTTAAGTGTTTTACTATTTATCAAACACCATTGGGTTTCGGATTTCAATAAGGGAAGCTCAGTAGCTTTATCAAACATCTCGACTACCCTGGTGGAAATAGCCCCGGCTGAATGATCAATATAGGTCTGCATCACCACAGTATCTCCTAATTTGGCCGAATTCTTATATTGGATCATGTGCTGCTTTACCACCCAGATCACATTATTCCTCATGGATTCAGGAGCCCTGGATTCCCAATGTGCTTTTGAGATATCCTGGATCCACTGTACATAACGCACATTGTTAACGTGGTCTAGATCATCCAGATCTTCCTCCCCAACTTTTCTGGTCATTTCAAAGATCATCTATTCTTTTTTTTGGAGGGTGATCTCAAAAAGTTTATCCCAATTCTTTCCGGTGATAAAGAAAGTCTTGCGTTCAGGATGATACGCAATTCCGTTCAGTACATCCAGTTTGGGATGCTGAGCCACCTTTTCCCGGAGTCCTCCTAAATTGACCACTCCTTCAATTGCTCCGCTTTTGGCATCAATGATCATCATACTCTCTTTCTGCCAGACGTTAGCGTAGATTTTGCCATTGACGTATTCGAGTTCGTTGGCTTTGTTAAATATTGATTTATTTGTCACGATCTGAATATGATCTTCCTCTGTCAAGGTTTCAGGGTTGAGCAGCCAGATCCGTTCGGTGCCATCGCTTTTATAGAGATGCTTCCCATCGTTACACATACCCCATCCTTCCCTACTTTTGCCGTATTGAAATTTATCAAGGCGTTCAAGAGAGGACGCATCATAGATAAAACCGACATTATGCTGCCAGGTCAGTTGATATAGTCTATCGTTTAAAAGTGTAATTCCTTCTCCGAAGTATTGAGGTTCAAGGTTTACCTGTTGAAGAACCTCCCCGGTCTTGTAATTGATCTTTCGAACATATGATTTTGCCCCACCTCCGGATCCTGTACTTTCGTATAGGGTATCACGATAGAACTCAAGTCCCTGGGTAAAGGAGGTAATATCGTGCGGAAATTCATTTATAATAGTATAGGTATAAAGCTGAGGGCTTGCCGGAGCCAGGATTTTTATATCTCTGCTAACTTCCAGAGGCTTGCCGTCTGATAGAAAATGAGCTGTGAGTTTTTGAACCCCTAATTTCTCTGCATTCAGGACCCAACCCTCGTCAACCGATTGTAATTCTTGTCCGGCTAGTGTAAATGTAAGATCCTCTACAGCTAACTCTTTTTTGTTTTTAACAAATGGTCTGATAGTGTCCGTTGCGATATAGGATTTCCCGTTCTTTTTCAGTTGGAGGGAAAACATTTTAGCGGGATCCTTTTCACCCCCGCAACTCATAAAAAATAACAACAACCCATTAAGGATGAAGAACTTAATGAAATTCATAGCCAAGAGTAGATTTTAAAGCAAGTTACCCCATTAATTTAAGATTCTAAAACGATTGTCTCAAATTTAAAAGGTTGTATATTTGCATGAGGCAAGTCCTACACGACCAGCTCCTGTAGAATCCCCCAGGGTGGGAACGCAGCAAGGGTATACGGTCGTAGCGGTGCGATGTAGGTAGCTTGCCTTTTTTTGTACCCTGTAGTGAACAATGTCGGACCAACTAAGATCTGGCTGTTTTTGGGCTGGCTGCTTATTATTTGTTTCTTTGCAACACCTATGAATAACAAAGTGGTTTTGGTAACTGGTGGTTCTTCCGGCATTGGGAGGGCCATAGGAAATTACCTGAAAGGAAAAGGATTCAGCGTATTCGGCACTACCCGTAATTTAAGTAAACAGCAGAATTTTGAGGATTTTGAATTGCTGGAACTCGATGTCACAAAGCCCGATACCATCCAAAATGCCCTTGACCTCCTGTTGCAAAAAGAAGGTGCTCTGGACATTCTTATCAACAATGCTGGCGTAGGGATCACAGGCGCCATTGAAGAAACGCCCAATGATGCTATTCTCCATGCCTTTGAAACCAACTTTATTGGCCCCTTGAATATGACCAAAGCTGTTCTGCCTGTAATGAGAAAACAACAGGGAGGAACAGTTATTAATATTACATCCATAGCAGGAAAAATGGGACTTCCTTACCGGGGAATTTATTCGGCTAGTAAAGGAGCCCTCGACATCGCCACGGAAGCACTTCGTTTGGAGACCAGAGAATTTGGAATCCGGATATGTACCCTTGCTCCCGGAGATTTTAAAACAAATATCGCCGCAGGCAGGTATCACGCCCCCCTTCAAAAACAATCTCCCTATTACGAAGCATACGGTGCTACTCTGCGAATGATCAATGAAGACGTAGACCAGGCAGGGAATCCGATGGAGGTTGCCGAAAAAGTTTATAAGATCATCAGGAAAACCTCTCCTAAGATTCATTATAAAGTCGGGAGCCCCATGCAGCGATTTTCCGTAATTTTAAAAAGGATACTTCCCGGGAAAGTTTATGAGAAGCTGTTGCGAAATCATTATAAATTGTAGTTTTGCAGGGCATCCTATGAATGCAGATATTCATACATTTAATCAAAATCAGAACTTATGAAATTCTTTATCGATACAGCGAATTTAGACCAGATCAGAGATGCTCAGGAATTGGGCGTTTTAGATGGGGTTACCACCAATCCCTCACTCATGGCCAAAGAGGGGATTACCGGGAGAAACAACATCCTGAAGCACTATGTCGATATTTGCAATATTGTAAGTGGTGATGTTTCGGCTGAGGTGATCGCAACGGATTTTAAGGGAATGGTAAAAGAAGGGGAGGAGCTGGCTGATCTGCACGAACAGATCGTGGTGAAGGTACCAATGATCAGAGATGGTGTTAAAGCCCTCAAGTATTTTGCAGATAAAGGAATAAGAACCAATTGCACCTTGGTTTTCTCTCCGGGACAAGCTTTATTGGCCGCAAAGGCAGGCGCTACCTACGTATCGCCTTTTTTAGGACGATTAGATGATATTTCCACAGACGGACTCAACCTGATTGCGGAAATCAGACTGATATATGACAATTACGCCTTTCCAACTCAGATCCTTGCGGCATCGATAAGGCACACAATGCATGTAATTGATTGTGCAAAACTGGGAGCAGACGTCATGACCGGTCCTTTGTCTTCTATAGAGGGACTTTTAAAACATCCTTTGACGGATATCGGGTTGGAGAAATTTCTTGCCGACTACAAAAAAGGGAATTAAAGGGAACGGAGATTCTCTGCAGTACTCAATCAAAAAGATCGGAAGATATGGGCGAAAGCATCTACAATCTTGCCATCTTTTGCAATAATCGCTTTATTGGGATTATAAACAATTAGGGTGTGGACCGTTTCGTCATAATCTTCTGTCCAGAATTGTTCTGAAGGATCCAGACCACTTGTTTTAACCATATTTTTCCAGTTGGCCTTATCAGTTTTCATGTTGAGACCTACAAAGCGGTGATTGGGATACTCGGTTTTCAGCTCAGAAACTCGTTTCATGATATTCCGGAAATGTCCTGGTTCTGAACCTGACCAAAAGTAAAACACTACTGTTTGACCTGATTTAATTTCTGAAAGCTCGAGTTCTTTGTCCTCAAAAGAGTAAACCTTGAATGAGGGCAATGCCTTTGAAGGCTGCATCTTGAGAATTCCCTGGTATAAAGTGTAAATTTCTTCGTTGTGAGCGTTGTTTTCAGAGAACTTCTTGAAGCTCTCGATAAATTTTACAGTATTCTCTTCGTTCTCATGCTTCAACAGATAATCAATTGCCACGCTTCTGAAGAGATTATCGCGCAGTTCCTTCTGAGTGATCAGGCTGTCAATAAGGTGTAATTTATGCTGATTGAAATGCAATTGCCTGCTCGCCTTGTCCAAATCATCCGGGCAGTGCTGCTTACAATGATTGAAAGCCAGATTCCCCATATGATACTTCATAAAGTTGTAATAGGGCCTCAGATAGATGTAGTCGCCATTATTGTAATTGACATTTTTCCGATAGTCATAAAAAGTTTTTGGCAGTTCGTGCATAATACCTTCTCCACTTCTTCTTCTGTGATAAAATGGATAGGCTTCCATGGAGATATTCGAACTGTACACAATGAAAGCTTTGGCCAGATCAGAAGCTTTTGGAGATAAATTGAACTCGGTCTGAATTTGCTCAAATAAATCAAGCTTGGAATCGCGAAGTGAATCAATCTTCACCTGGAAATCGGAGGGTTCAAGTTGGTAGAAGGATTGAACCATTTCTTCCTCTTCTTCCCTGCTCAGGAACATTTCCAGTATAAAGTTGTTAATTTCTTCACCTTGGCCTGAGAAAACAAGGGATTCGTCAAAATCTGAAGTATTTAACCTAATTTGGAGGCTATCGCCTTTTTCAAGATAAATATACTGTGATTCGGGGCGGTGAACAAAGTGATGAAGGCCTTCAACTACAGAGTCGAGGGAAAATGAGAATCGGTTATCTTCATCTAGGACAGCTGTATCAAGCGCCTGTTCTCCTTTAAAGAGGACCACCTGGTCACTGGTTGGATTAACAATCTCCCCTGCAAAAATGACCCGGTTGGCGTTGCCTTTATTCTGCTGGCAACTCCATGTAAGAAATACGAGGGTCGAAAGAAGTAAAAGTCTATTCATATACGGCCACTAAATAACCGTAACAAAGCTAAGAAATGCCGAACGCGAGCCTTGTTAAGGGGGCGTTAAAAATTCTTAAATCTATTTAGTCCGGTGCAGATAAAGCCTTTCTCTTGTTCCATCGGTCATATTTTAACTACTTTTGCAAAAATTTTAAAGAATCGCTATGCTATCTGTTTCTAACTTATCTGTACAATTCGGTAAACGAATTTTATTTGATGAAGTCAATGTAAGCTTTACTCAGGGAAATTGTTATGGGGTTATCGGCGCTAACGGTGCCGGCAAATCCACTTTCCTGAAAATCCTGTCCGGTACGGTCGATCCTACTTCGGGACATGTTCACCTCGAGCACGGAAAGCGAATGTCTGTACTGGAACAGGATCACAATGCCTACGACGGTAATACGGTTCTGGAGACGGTGGTTATGGGAAACAAACCATTATTTGAGATCAAAAAGGAGATAGATGCTTTGTATGCCGATTATTCTGATGAAAATGCCGAGCGGATAGGGGAGTTGCAGGTGACTTTTGAAGAAATGAACGGCTGGAATGCAGATAGTGATGCTGCGGCCCTTTTATCGAATCTGGGTATACGCGAGGAATTTCACTATACGGAAATGTCGGATCTCGATGCCAAATTGAAGGTGAGGGTTTTACTTGCGCAGGCACTTTTTGGTTCTCCTGATGTACTGGTAATGGATGAACCTACCAATGATCTCGATTATGAAACCATTGAATGGCTCGAAAACTTCCTTGCCAATTATGAGAATACCGTGATTGTAGTATCGCATGACCGTCACTTCCTGGATGCGGTTTGTACGCATGTTGTGGATATCGATTTTGGAAAACTCAATCTCTACTCCGGTAACTATACATTCTGGTACGAAAGCAGTCAGCTTGCAGCACGCCAAAGGGCCCAACAAAATAAGAAGGCAGAAGAGAAAGCCAAGGAATTACAGGAGTTTATCATGCGCTTTAGTGCCAATGTAGCGAAGAGTAAGCAGGCAACCTCCCGGAAAAAGATGCTCGAAAAACTAAAAATTGAGGACATCAAGCCTTCTTCAAGAAGATATCCTGCCATTATTTTTGACCGTGAGCGGGAAGCCGGGGATCAAATCCTTAACATAGATGGGATGTCGGCCAGGAGCGAGGATGGAGCATTGCTATTTGACAAACTCAATTTAAACCTTGCAAAAGGAGACAAAGTTGCCGTCATCTCAAGAGATTCAAGGGCAACCACGGCATTTTATGAAATCATCAATGGGAACAGAAAGCCAGAATCGGGGAAATATCAATGGGGGGTAACGACTACACAATCGTACCTGCCTGCCGATAACTCCTCATTTTTTGAGCAAAATATTAACCTGGTTGATTGGCTGAGGCAATGGGCTAAAACCGAAGAGGAAAAAGAAGAAGTATACCTCCGGGGGTTTCTCGGTAAAATGTTGTTCAGTGGAGAAGAAGCTCTGAAAAAATGCACGGTATTATCAGGGGGAGAGAAGGTAAGGTGCATGTTGAGCAGGATGATGTTACTCAGAGCCAATGTATTGATGCTGGACGAACCAACCAACCATTTGGACCTGGAGAGTATTACAGCATTTAACAATTCGCTTAAGAACTTTAAAGGGACGGTACTTTTTACTACCCACGATCACCAATTTGCCCAAACAGTAGCTAACAGGATAGTGGAACTTACTCCCAAGCAAACTATTGATCGTTATCTGAGCTTTGATGATTATATGTCGGATAAGAGCATCAAGGAGTTGCGGGAAAAAATGTACAGCGTCCCGGCCTAGATAATTTCCGGGCATAAAAAAAGCATTCGAAAGAATACTTTTTTTTAATCAATAAACATCTTAAGCGTTAAAATACTTACTGTTCCAGATCGCAGGATTAAAATTTTTCCCCAGAGCAAAGCCGTAGAATATTACCACGGATGCAATCGACTTAAACATGAAGAAAAAGATAATCCAGAATTCAGCCTGAGTACTGCTTTTTGAAAAGAGTCCTTCAGGCACCAGCTGAGTGGCAAAAAAAGAAATCAGCAAAACCAGCATGCTGAGGTTTACTATATTTTTAAACGGCCAGGCCATTAGTTTTCTCAGTGGATGCAGGTCATTTCCCCAACGATGAATTAAATAGTAATAACCGTTGCCGATAGGGGCAAATAATAAGGGGTCGTCTTTGTCTTCTAAGCGGAATAGTTTTGATGGCGCTACTATTTTAAAGCCCTCAATGGAAATCATATGATCTTTTTCAAGTGCCTTTATTTTTGATATCCCCTCCTGAGGAATTTCACCTTTGAAGTATTTTGAATCGAGAAAACGCAGCCGGTAATCTATGCAGATCTTCTTTATCTGATCCAGATGATAGATTTTGTCCGTTTCGAGAAGGTCAAAGCAAAAGCGATTTTCCACGCCTTTCCGCGATCCTTCCAAACGCTTTTGAATTTGCTCTTCTTTGGCGGTGTCTTCTTTGAGAAATTGATTGACGGCTTCGATGAGATCCTCCTGAATCCCAACCCTGCGCGTCTCGAGGGTAAGTTTTTCCTCGATATTCGTTCTTGGTAATAACATTCTTTTCCTTTTAGCAATTTTCACAAAAGTACATATTAAGACTACTTCAGGCAACCCTCTTTCCCCAATCGACCTATGTTAATATTATGTTAATTTCGATTAAGGTCAATACCCGGTCACGTATTTGCTAAACTAAAAATGTATATTGTCGATCTTTTGTTACCGTTCGTCGATTCGGTGATAAGAACCAACTATGAGAATGAAGCCTTTATTAACAATTGGGCTTTGGGTTTTCTTTGTGCTTCCGGCATTGGGAATTGCTCAGGCCACAGACGATTATTCCGATTTCAAGAAAACGATCTACACCACTGCTGTAGAATCGGGGGATTATATTACCCTTACTTCAGCCTTAAAAGCCGCCGATTTGGATATCCTTCTTGATGGAGATGCACCATTTACCATCTTTGCACCCTCCGACCGGGCTTTTAAAAAACTCTCATCCGATAAAATTGCGCATCTCATGCGCCCTGAAAACAACAAGCAACTTAAGGAAATACTTACCTATTTTATGGTGGCAGGATCACTTTCGGCCTCTAAAATCCTTAATGCCATGGTGAAGGGAAATGGAAATGCAACTTTTACTACCGTTCAGGGGAAAAAGATAAAAGCTTCGATTGAGGGAGTAGATATTGTCCTCTCAGACGGCTTGGGTAATAAAGCCAGGATTACGATAGCCGACTCCGATCAGTGTAATGGGATTATACATACCATTGATAGCATAATCCTACCTAAGGCCTTGTAATTTATTTACCGTAATTCGGCCCCCAATTCTTGTTCATAGGCCGACTTCATCTTGTTCATGATCTTGTCAATCTGTTTATCTGTCAGCGTCTTTGTATTGTCCTGAAGTGTAAAACTAACGGCGTAGGACTTTTTTCCCTGAGGTAGTTTGTCCCCGGTGTATACGTCGAAAAGCGAGAGGTCCTTTAACAACTTTTTTTCAGTCTTAAATGCAATTTCTTCAAGTTCACTAAAGGGGATCGCTTCATCGAGTAAAAGCGCAAAATCTCGTCTTACAGAAGGGTATTTAGGAATGGGGTTGTAAACAATCTTTTGTTTAGCTGCGAGGGTACAAATGGCTTCCCAATTGAAATCGGCAAATAATATTTGTTGGCTGATGTCAAAGCGCTTCAATAGTTTTTTACTGACAAGTCCAAGATGTACTAAAGAGGTTTTATCCTTTATTAATTCTAAGCCCTCACTGAATAATGGATCAGGTGTTGAGGTAGATCGGCATTTATCAATACCCATTTTATTGAGGATGAGTTCTACTACGGATTTAAGATAATAGAAGTCGGTAGGCTTCGACGGACTTGTCCAGCTTTCTGCCATCCTGTCTCCGGTTATCAATAGCGAAAGGTGACGGTCTTCCTCATATCCGTCAGATCCTCTATGATATGTTTTACCAAATTCGAAAAGCTTCAGATGCTGACGCTTCCTATTGATATTATAGGAGGCAGCTTCCAGAGCCGAAAAGAGCATGGACGGTCTCAAGACAGACAAATCCGAACTTAGCGGATTTAATATTTTAACTCCAGGCGAATTATCGCCGTTCAGCGATTCCGAGTATTCGGGATTGGTTAGGCTGTTAGAGAGGATTTCATAAAATCCTTGTGCAGCAAGCAGATCTCCTGCATGATTTTGCAGGATATAGTCCTCAAATCGTGAGGAGGTAGCAACAGAGGCATGGAGCTTGGGGTCGAAGTTGATATTGTTATATCCAAAAACCCTGAGAATTTCTTCAATGACATCCACTTCCCGGGTAACGTCTATTCTATAAAAAGGAATGACCAGCCCTAATCCCGATTCGGTTATATTTTTTATTTTGATATCGAGGGAAGTCAGGATTGATTTAATCACATCCTTCGGGATTTCCTGGCCGATCAGTTTGTTGATCTTTTCAAAGGTGAGGAAAACCTGATTGTCTTCCTTCTTTTTGGGATACAGGTCGACCACATCTGAAGTGATCTCACCTCCGGTGAGTTCGCAGATCAACAAAGCAGCCCTTTGCAGAGCGTATTCAACATTATTGATATCTATACCCCTTTCAAACCTGAAAGAGGCATCTGTATTTAATCCGTGACGTTTGGCGGTTTTCCGGATGGATACCGGATCAAAATATGCACTTTCAAGGAAAATAGCTTTTGTGCTCTCGGTTACGCCTGTATTGATGCCTCCGAATATACCTGCTATACACATGGGCTTTTCCCCATCACAAATCATCAGGTCATCTTCATGCAGGATTCGCTCTTCCCCGTCGAGGGTCATAAATCTTGTGCCGGTTTTGACGGTCTGGACTATAATCTCTTTCCCAAAAATACGGTTGGCGTCAAATGCATGGAGTGGCTGTCCAAGCTCATGCAAGACATAGTTAGTTGCGTCCACCACATTGTTTATCGGCTTGAGTCCGATTGCCCTGAGGCGATTTTTAAGCCAGTTGGGAGAAGGTTGTACAATTAGATTACTTATGGTGACTCCGGCATATCGGGGAGCGAGACTGGGATCCTTCACGGATACCGCAATTTTCAAGGACCTGTTGGCTACACTGAAATTACTCAGGGAGGGAGTAAGCATTTCTTTTTTAATTCCCTGCTGCTGTAGGCCGGCTTTCAGATCCCTGGCAACACCGAAATGACTCATAGCATCAGCCCTGTTAGGTGTCAGACCAATTTCAAAGACTTGGTCATTCTCAATTTCAAACAATTCTGATAAGGCCGTCCCCGGTTCTATGGAGTCTTCCAGGATCATTATTCCTTCGTGATCCTCCCCAAGACCCAGTTCATCTTCTGCACATATCATTCCTTCACTCACTTCCCCGCGGATTTTCCCTTTTTTAATCTTTAGGGATTCCCCGTTGTTCATATGCAGCGTGGTCCCTATAGTTGCAACCGGGACCTTTTGTCCTTTTGCCACATTAGGCGCTCCGCATACAATCTTTAGGGGGGTATTGTTGCCGATGTCAACGGTAGTGAGTTTAAGCTTATCGGCGTTAGGATGTTTAATACAGTCGGTCACATGACCTACAACCACGCCTTTAAGGCCGCCGGGAATCGATTCAAAATCGGCTATGCCTTCTACTTCTAATCCCAAATCTGTAAGAAGTTCTGCAACCCTGGTCGGCTCCCAATCGAGCTGAAGGAATTGTTTTAACCAGTTATAAGAAATTTGCATGGACGTTCCTTAAGCGTTCAAAGATAAAACAATGGGGGTTCACATTCAAAGCAGAACGACTCTTTCATCACGATTTTTGCAAAATTTGTTTTCTCCATTATTTCGATATTTGCAACTTAACTGAAAATCATGCAAAAGAAGATTCTGGTATTCCTCTGTATTCTTACAGCCTTAGGCTGCAAAGAGAAAAAAGAAGTTGAATTAAGTGTAGGTATCTGGAGAGGGGAGATGGAGGTAATGGATCAACATCAACTTCCTTTTAACTTTTCCCTGAGCAGGGAGGAAGGAAGTTATATAATGGAGGTTTACAATGCTGAAGAAGTTTTATTAATCGATGATATTGAATTAAAAGGAGATTCCATCAGGGTAAACATGCCTGTTTTCGACGGCTTTTTTACGGCAACCTATACATCGGATACGATGGTCGGTGAATTTGTCAAGGAAGACCTGGACCGCAGGGTTCCATTTAAAGCAATCTATGGAGACAGCCTGCGCTTTAAGGGTAACAAGTCACCTTCTGCCAATATACAGGGAATATGGGAGGCAGAATTCAGCAAGGAATCCGATGATGCCTATATGGCCAAAGGAATTTTTCAGCAGGAGAATGGCAAAGTCAAAGGTACTTTCAGGACAACTACCGGCGATTACAGATATCTGGAAGGTACTATTCAGGGAGATTCTCTCAAATTGTCCACTTTTGACGGGGCACATGTATTCCTCTTCCTAGCAAAAGTCACGGACAGTGCAATGAATGGTGTCTTTTATTCCGGAAATCATTTTCAGGAACCTTTTGAAGCCTTCCGCAACCAATCCTTTGAATTGCCGGATGAGGATTCGCTTACCTACTTAAATGAAGGGTATGAAAAAGTGTCCTTTTCCTTTCCCGACACGGAAGGTAACTTCATATCTCCTGAAGATCCTGAGTTCCAGGGGAAAGTGGTCATACTTCAGATCATGGGCACCTGGTGTCCGAATTGCCTTGATGAAACCAAGTTTCTAATTGAATATCTGAAGAATAATCCTGATGAAAACCTAGAGGTAATTGCCCTCGCCTTTGAATATGCAAAAACCGAGGAAAGGGCCTTCCGGGGCATTGAGCGATTAAAAGAACGCCTTAATATTCCCTACCCTGTGGTTCTGGCTCAATACGGAAGTTCGGACAAATCAACTGCCAATCAAAAGCTGCCTATGTTAAATCATGTCCTGTCTTACCCAACTACTGTTATTATAGATAAAAAGGGAAAGGTCAGGAAGATCCATACAGGGTTCAACGGACCGGCAACAGGAGAGAAGTATGTTACTTTTAAGAATGAGTTTGACGAATTCGTACAGCAGTTACTACTAGAATAAAAAAAGGGCCCTTCGGTTAAGAAGAGCCCCATGGTGGCTGTAAAAAAAAGTAATTAAATAATGGTTGATTTTCCCAACCAGATATTTTCTTTATTCAGGATAAGATAATCTTCGGAATCTCTGATATTTTCCGAGATAAAATCTCCAATGTGATTTGTTCCATATTTACTCGACGTATTAAGGTCTGGTGAGACAATTCCTTTTTTAATTGATGTAAGGACCGCTATAACTATAGCTCTTGATTCTTCATCCAACTTAAAATGGTCGAGTAACATTGCAGCTGACAGGATTGAGGCCACAGGATTGGCAATATCTTTCCCTTTAGCCTGTGGATACGATCCATGTACGGGCTCAAACAGAGCTGTACTTTCCCCGATGGAGGCAGAAGGTAATAAACCAATGGAGCCTCCCACAGCGCTTCCCTCATCAGAAAGTATGTCGCCAAACATGTTTTCGGTTAAGATCACATCAAATTGTGACGGTTTTAAGACCAGTTGCATCGCTGCGTTGTCTATAAACATACAATCGAGTTTCACCTCAGGATAACTCTCCCCGATTTTTGTAACCACACGCCTCCAAAGTCGACTAGACTCCAGGACGTTTGCCTTGTCTACGAGTGTTATTTTTTTTCTTCTGCTTTTGGCAGCTTTAAATGCCAGGTGGGCAATACGGCTCACTTCGCTTTCAGTATAAGTACAGCTGTCAGTAGCGATGGTGCCATCTTCGCTAAGCGATTTATCCCCGAAGTAGATTCCACTGGTAAGTTCCCGGTAAATCACAAAATCTGTTCCGGTTATCACCTTTTTCTTCAGGGGGGATTTGTCTGTAAGCGTCGGAAAAACCTTAATAGGCCTGATATTGCAAAATAGCCCCAGTTCTTTTCTTAGCCTCAGTAGTCCCTGTTCGGGTCTGACTTTCGCTGTGGGGTCATTATCGTATTTGGGATCACCGATGGCCCCGAAGAGTACGGCATCTGATTTTTTGCAGAGGGCAAGTGTTTTCTCAGGCAGAGGGTCACCCGATTTGTCCATTGCGGCTGCACCTACAAGCGCCTCCGTGTACTCAAATTCATGGCCGAAGGTCTCCTCAACGGCCTGCAGGCATTTTACGGCCTGGGCAGTTACCTCGGGGCCGATGCCGTCCCCGGGAAGCAGGGCGATTTTAAGTTTCATAGTCAGGCGATACTTTCAATGTTGATATTGGCCTTATCGATGATCTGGTGGATATCCTCATCGATAATTTCCTTTTTCCTGTCCGCAAACTTCAAGAAGTGTTCATAAATGACATCGAGTTGGACTTTAGTGAGTTCATACCCAATGTTCTTAGCCCTGTAGGCAAGAGCTGCTCTACCGCTTCTGGCGGTTAAAACAATAGACGAATGATCTACCCCTACATCCGTAGGATCCATGATTTCATAAGTTTCCCTCTTTTTGATCACCCCATCCTGATGGATACCGGAGCTGTGCGCAAAGGCATTTGAACCTACAATGGCCTTGTTAGGTTGTACAGGCATTCCCATTTTTTCAGAGACCATAAGGCTGGTATCATAAAGGAGCTTACTGTTTATACCCGTATCCAGATTGAGATAGGGATGTTGCCTCAGAATCATGACCACCTCTTCCAGGGAAGTGTTACCCGCTCGTTCCCCAATTCCGTTGATAGTACACTCAATCTGCCGGGCTCCGTTAATCACGCCGGAAATAGAATTGGCAGTAGCCAGACCCAGGTCGTTGTGACAATGACATGAAAGTATAGCCTTGTCAATCCCTTCGACATTTTCATGGAGATATTTCATTTTGGCGCCGTATTCCTCAGGAAGACAGTACCCGGTTGTATCCGGAATATTTAGCACCGTTGCTCCGGCCTTGATCACTTCTTCGCAAACCCTGGCCAGAAATTCGTTATCGGTCCTTCCAGCATCCTCAGCATAAAACTCAACATCCTCAACAAAACTCTTGGCGTATCTTACTGCATCAACGGCCCTTTCTAGGATTTTTTCTCTGGTGGAGTTGAATTTGTATTTGATATGCGAATCTGAAGTGCCAATTCCCGTATGGATTCTGGGTTTTTTGGCATGCTTTAATGCTTCAGCAGCCACTTCTATATCCTTTTTTACGGATCGGGTAAGTCCGCATACCGTTGCATTCCTGACAAGCTTGGCAATCTCATTGACCGAGGTGAAGTCGCCCGGACTGGAAATAGGGAAGCCGGCTTCAATCACATCCACCCCCAGGGTATCGAGCCTTTCGGCGATGACCAGTTTTTGTTTTGTATCCAGCTTACAGCCGGGGACCTGCTCTCCATCACGAAGTGTAGTGTCAAAAATGTATACTTTATCTTTGCTCATTATAATTACTTAATTTTACTCACCATAACGAATGTATTACAACCGACCCAGACCAATTGCGTGGTTGTGAGGCATTTACAACGTTAATATACTTTTTAAAGTATTTAACATATTGATAATCAAGGAGATAAGCATATCATTTTACGATGACAAATGTCAATAAGGACGCCTTATTCGTTTTAGTTAAATCACTTTCCAAATCTGAGAAGCGGCAATTTAAATTGTATGTGGGGCGACTCGGGGTCAATACCGATGCCAAATTCCTGGCCTTGTTCAATCTGATGGACAAGATGAAAAACTATGATGAAAGTGTTATCCTGGGCAGTGGTATCGTCAAAAAAGCACAGTTGTCTAATCTCAAGGCACACCTTTACAGACAAATACTGGTAAGTCTTCGCCTAAACCCGGTTAACCAGAATATCAGGGTGCAAATCAGGGAGCAGCTCGATTTTGCAACCATCTTGTATCAGAAGGGCCTTTACAAGCAAAGCCTTAAGATATTAGACAAGGTTAAATCGACAGCCATCGATAATGAAGAAAAGAATATCGCTTATGAAATCGTAGAACTGGAGAAGATTATTGAGACACAATACATTACCAGGAGTATCCCAGACAGAGCCGATGAGCTGGCCATACAGGCAAAAATGCTTTCTGAGCAGAATGTGATGACCAGCAAGTTGTCTAATCTTTCCCTTCAACTCTATGGGATGATGCTGAAGGTAGGTTATGTAAGGAATGAGGAAGATCTTAGGCGGGTAAAGGAGTACTTCGATGCGCACCTGCCTGAATACAATCTCGATGATCTGGGATTTCGTGAGAAACTTTGGTTGTACAAGGCACATCTTTGGTATAGTTTCCTGATTCAGGATTTTTTATCCTGTTATAAGTACGCCAGTAAGTGGGTCGACCTCTTTTATGACCACAAGGAAATGATTGCCTTAAACCCCGTATTTTTTCTCAAAGGGAATCACTATTTGTTAGAATCGCTCTTTTATGTGAAATACGCCTCTCAGTTTGAGAAAGTTCTGGCAAATTTGGAAAAAACGGTAGCCAAGAAGGACTTTCCGGCAAATGATAATATTGCTTCCCTGAGCTTTCTGTATATCAATGCCAATAAACTAAACCTCCATTTTCTTAAAGGAACTTTTGAGAAAGGGCTTTACCTTGTAAGGATCATTGAGTACGGCATCAATAAACACAGGGATCGGATTGACGAACACCACATTATGGTGTTTTATTACAAGATCGCCTGCCTGTATTTCGGGGTGGGGGATAACAAAAACTGTATCGTCTACTTAAAGAAAATCATCAGTAACAAGAACCTGAAGATGAGGGAAGATCTCATGTGTTTTGCGCGGGTGCTGAGTCTGGTTGCACATTATGAAGCCGGAATGGATTACCACCTCGAGATACAGCTAAAAAGTACCTATAAGTTCCTCTTGAAGATGAACGACCTGCACGAAGTGCAAAAAGAGATGATCAAATTTTTACGTAGTCTGGGATCGATCTATCCCAACGAACTCAGGGCCGAGTTTCAGAAGTTATACGACCGACTTAAACCCCTTGAAAATCACCCTTACGAAAAACGGGCCTTTCTTTATCTGGATATCCTTTCCTGGCTCGAGAGCCATTTGCAGAATAAACCGGTGGCAGAGGTCATCCGTGAGAAGGCTCTCAAAGCACTTCGATAACAATAATTCTTTTAAAGACATGCATTCCAGAGCGGGTCTGTAGGAGGTGCCGCTATCAGGCTCAACGGTTCTTTTTTTACGGGATGATTAAAACTCAGTTTTCGGGCATGAAGGTGTATGCCACCATCGGGATTGCTGCGGTCAAACCCGTACTTAAGATCTCCCTTTATCGGACAGCCAATGGCTGCAAGCTGTGCCCTAATCTGGTGGTGCCGACCGGTTTTCAGATTTATTTCAAGTAGCGTATACCTGTCTAGTTCTTTTAAGACAAGATAATCGAGTTCAGCCCTTTTACTATCCGGGATTTCAGAAGGGTAGGCATAGGATTTATTTTGTTTGTGGTTCCTCTTTAACCAGTTTACGAGAGTACCCTTCTTATTTTTTGGTTGGTTTTTAACTATCGCCCAATAGATCTTTTCGGTTTCCTTATCTGCAAAAAGCTTGTTCATTCTCGACAGGGCTTTTGAGGTCCTTGCGAAAACCACAACCCCGCTTGTAGGCCGGTCGAGCCTGTGGATCACTCCCAGGAAGACTTCTCCCGGCTTGTTGTATTTTCTTTTGATATATTCCTTTACGTGTTCACTGAGAGGACGATCTCCCGTTTTGTCTCCCTGTACAATATCTCCAACCCGTTTGTTTACGGCAATAAGGTGATTGTCCTCGTAGATGACCTGGAGGTTGGCAGCATTGGAGGTGATTTTATCTGCAGACAAATTGTATCGACTTTACGAGGTTTCTGGTAGTAAAACGCGGCTTTCGAAAGGGACTTTAATATTGCTCTTCCTCACTGGGAAAATCAAGGGTTTTAACATCTTTCACATAATTGGAAATAGCCTCGCTCATTTCATCGTAAAGATTCATATACCTTCTTAAAAACCTGGGATTAAATTCGTGTGTCATCCCCAATAGGTCATGAATGACCAGCACCTGTCCGTCTGCATGTCTCCCCCCGCCAATCCCTATTGTGGGAATGGAAATACTTTCAGATACTTTCTTGGTAAGGGCTGCCGGGATCTTTTCAAGGACAATAGCAAAACATCCCATTTTTTCGAGCAGTTTGGCATCCTCTATTAACTTGGCGGCCTCATCTTTTTCTTTAGCCCTAACGGTATAAGTGCCAAATTTATAAATCGACTGTGGTGTTAAACCGAGATGGCCCATCACGGGAATCCCTGCATTGAGGATTCGTTTCACTGATTCTTTGATTTCAATACCTCCCTCTAATTTAACTGCATGTGCCCCGCTTTCCTTCATAATTCTGATGGCCGAGCGCAGGGCCTCCTTAGGATCACTCTGATAACTTCCGAAGGGTAGGTCTACAACAACCAGAGCTCTGTGAACCGCCCTGATCACCGAGGAGGCATGGTAGATCATCTGGTCTAAAGTTATAGGTAGGGTCGTCTCGTGCCCTGCCATCACATTGCTGGCCGAATCCCCAACGAGAATGACATCTACCTTGGCAGCATCGACAATTTTGGCCATGGAATAATCATAAGCGGTAAGCATGGAAATTTTCTCCCCCTGCTTTTTCATATCCACCAGGGACTTAACAGTAACTCTTTTATACTCTTTCTTAGCGACTGACATAGTAGTTCGTTTGCGCGATAAATGTAAGGAGAAATGAGCAATTAGTAATCAGCCCGTCAATGGGTTTCCCATTATTGTGTACATTAGTTGAAAATGATCCGAAACACAGAATCTAAATGAAAGTGTATATAACTCTATTCGCCCTTTTTACGGCAACTATTGGATTGGGACAGGATAATCCCGAAAAAAATGTCGAAACAGCCATAAAAGATTTTTTTCAGGCATTTCACGATCAGGATGCCACCAAGCTAAGGGATAAGGCTTCGTCCGACATCAGAATGCAAACTATAGGGAAATCGTCTGAGGGACATGACAGTGTGGTGAATGTGCCTTATGAAAGATTTGTAAAATCAATAGTCAGTATTCCGGATTCAGTACAATTTCAAGAACGGTTGTTGTCCATTTCGGTAAGAGTAGATGGCAGCCTGGCACAGGCCTGGACACCTTATGAGTTCTGGATCAATGGCAACCTAAGCCATTGTGGTGTCAATTCCTTCCAACTGATCAAAGAACAAGGAGTATGGAAAGTACTCTACATTATCGATACCCGTAGAAAGGAAGGTTGCATCGAATAAGTATGTTGAGCCTTTTGAGGCTTAAAGATTTACTTTGGTTATAAGTCTTTAGTATCTAATTTCCCTCCCGTATTTAGTTATTATTCTTTTGAAGTAAGTGACAACCTGTCAGTTTCAAGGGGTTGGCACTATGTTTGACATTTGACATAGCAAATTGAATTGAAACTATTAATATTAAAAAAGATAAGATGAGCAAAATTATTGGGATAGATTTGGGTACAACCAACTCCTGTGTTTCCGTGATGGAGGGAAATGAGCCAGTTGTGATTCCGAATGCCGAAGGGAAGCGGACCACACCATCTGTAATTGCCTTTGTAGAAGGCGGAGAGATCAAAGTGGGTGATCCTGCCAAAAGACAGGCAGTGACAAATCCCCACAAGACCATTTACTCCATCAAGAGGTTTATGGGAAATAAATACTCCGAATCAAAAAAAGAAGCTGAAAGAGTTCCGTATAAAGTATTAAAAGGAGATAACGATACACCACGTGTGGATATCGATGGGCGTTTATACACTCCTCAGGAATTGTCTGCCATGATTCTTCAGAAAATGAAAAAGACTGCTGAGGACTATCTGGGGCAGTCGGTAAGCCGGGCGGTGATAACTGTACCTGCCTATTTTAATGATGCACAGCGACAAGCTACCAAAGAAGCAGGAGAGATCGCAGGTTTAAAGGTAGAGAGGATCATCAACGAACCTACCGCTGCTTCACTGGCCTATGGTTTAGATAAGAAACATAAAGATCAGAAAATTGTGGTATTCGACTTTGGTGGAGGAACCCACGATGTATCTATTCTCGAATTAGGGGATGGCGTTTTTGAAGTGTTATCAACTGATGGAGATACCCATTTAGGGGGTGACGATGTAGATCAGAAAGTGATCGACTGGCTGGCGGATGAGTTTAATAAAGAAGAAGGAATAGATCTGAGGAAAGACCCTATGGCCCTTCAGAGATTGAGGGAAGCTGCAGAAAAGGCAAAGATCGAATTATCAAGTTCTACTCAGACAGAAATTAACCTGCCTTACGTTACGGCTACCGCTTCAGGACCAAAACACCTGGTGCGAACGCTTGCAAGGGCAAAATTTGAGCAATTAATCGCTGATCTGGTAAAAAGGACTATCGAACCTTGTGAAACCGCATTGAAAGCTGCCGGGTTGTCAAAAAGCGATATCGATGAGATCATTCTTGTGGGTGGATCTACAAGGATTCCAGCTGTACAGGAAGCCGTAGAGAAATTCTTTGGCAAGAAACCTTCTAAAGGGGTGAATCCCGATGAGGTTGTAGCAGTAGGTGCTGCTATTCAGGGGGGAGTATTGACCGGTGATGTGAAGGATGTTCTTCTCCTCGACGTAACTCCGCTATCCCTTGGAATTGAGACCATGGGAGGGGTGATGACCAAATTAATTGAAGCTAATACCACTATTCCTACAAAGAAGTCGCAGGTATTTTCAACAGCAGCGGACAATCAGCCTTCGGTTGAGATCCATGTACTTCAGGGAGAAAGGCCCATGGCTGCAGATAACAAAACTATCGGTAGGTTCCATTTAGACGGAATTCCCCCTGCACCCAGAGGTACGCCTCAGATTGAAGTTACCTTTGATATAGATGCGAATGGTATTATCAAGGTTTCTGCCACAGATAAGGCAACGAACAAGACTCAGGATATCCGGATTGAAGCATCTTCAGGTCTTACAGAAGAGGAAATCGAAAAGATGAAATCTGAAGCTGAAGCCAATGCTGAGGCCGATAAGAAAGCGAAAGAAACAGCTGAAAAGCTGAATGAAGCGGATGCGATGATCTTCCAGACGGAAAAACAATTGGGTGAATTCGGTGATAAATTGTCTGATGACAAGAAAAAACCGATCGAAGCTGCTCTTGAGGAGCTTAAAAAAGCCTACGAAACTAAGGATGTTGCCCAGGTGACTCCTGCGCTTGAGAAGATCAATGAAGCCTGGAAAGTAGCTTCAGAAGAAATGTACAAAGCACAGGCAGCACAGGAAGGTGGACCATCAGCTGATGGTGAACCCACAGCTGCAGACAGTGCCAAAGAAGGAGATAACGTGGAAGACGTTGATTTTGAGGAAGTAAAATAGAACACTGTTCTAAGTTGATAAAAGAGGTAGTTTGCGCTACCTCTTTTTTTTCGGCATATATTTTGTTTTCATTGCGGAAAGAAGCCGTAATTTTGAATTGATGGTAAAAAACTACTTCAGGGATTATTTCTCAAGGTTCCAGCTGTTCGTGATGATCTTGGTGGTCATGTCTTTAAACGGGCAGGAACCCCGCGTATTTAACACCTCAGATTTCCAGTTATTGGGAAAGGTGAAGAGGTGTCTTGTGATTACCGATTACGGAAAAGAATCTTTTGAATTTGATCCCGAAGGGGTATTGACCAAAGTCACGACCCTGTATAGTGATACTGATTACGATGTGACTTATTACAGGTATTCCGAAGGCTTACTAAAGGAAAAACGTTTAGAAAACTACAGGGAAGACAGTCTGGACAGGCAAACCTCCCTCGCACATATTTATCGTATCGACACCTTGCTAAATAAGGTGGTTAAGGAAAGCGTCTATTCCTATCAAAGGGAATTCCTCGATCAGTTCGAGTATAAATATGATGGGGCCGGCAATCTGATGGCTATTATAAGAACCACCAATGAAGGGATTGATGACACCCAGATCAGTTATGACACCCTCAGAGGTGAAGTCACCAAAACCATTGATGTAAATGAGATAACTGAAAGATCTGTTCGTACGGGGGAAAAGAATGAAAAAGGACAATTACTTCGCATAGAACTCGAAAAAATCTATCTGAAGGGAGAGCCCTATAAAGCCACTGAATCGTTTACAGACACCCTGGGGAGAAAGATCAGGGAATTTAAATTCGACTACGATAATGGGAAGTCGAGTTTCGTTAAGACCGAGGAGATCAACTACGAATACGACGAACAGGGATTCCTTAAAGCTAAAATCCAGAAGTCAGACAAGCAGGAAAGCAGGCAGGAATTCATATATCAGTTTGATGGACAAACTCCACCAAACTGGATCAAGATGATCATCACCCCTGATAATCGATATACAACGCGCAGGATCACCTATTACGAGGAGGATTCTTCCAAATCTGCGGAAGAGGAAAATTAAAAAAGTTGTGGGTTATTCCAGTTTTTTGGAACACTCGATCATGGCAAAAAGTGCCTTGTTGTGCATGGCAACAGCCTGTGACATATAAAATGCCCTTATCGTTTCCAGACTTTCTGCCTGAAGTTCGTTTTCCGTTTTTACCTTATGTGAGATCAAAAGTTGCTTTACCTTTTCACATTGGAAGAGGTTGCCAAGTTCGCGAATCGTTCTTTCGAGTTCAGCCAGCTCGGCTTCAGCCTGCTGCTTATAATTCAATTTAACATCCCAATCGTTTGATTCTGCTGCCTCAGAAGCAGGAGCTATGATCTCCTCAGGGGAATATTCGGCAGAGGTTTCTCCAGGGGTTTCCTGATAAGTGCCCCCTACAGTGCAAATATCCAGATTGTTGAGTAGTTGTTCAGCGTTTTCAAGGGCCTTTTTAGTATAAAACCGTCCCATATCCCATTTTTCCTGGTTTAATGCAGTCTCTAAATTTTCAATCCCGTCAAGAATAGGATTAATTGCCTTTTGACAACCACAATTTTCATTTTGCGTTCTAGCCTTTTCGAAGGCAGACAAGGCCCTTTCAGCATAATATTGCTGATGTTCAAAGTTGTTGGCTCCCATCGATTTCTTAGCATGAGATAGGCTGTAACCTGCCGAAGCATAGGTATTGTTGCAATTAGCTGAACCACTGTTAAATGCAAAGAAGGTCAGCACAAAGGCGAGGATGAATTTCATAGGTAGGTTTCTGCTGTTAAAGACATAATTGGGGTACTCAGCAACTGGATTGATAGAACGCCCTGAAGGGGGCTTTATTGTCTTAGACGGGGGGTTAATCCTATCAGAGAAAAAAGGTTTTGAGGATCAAAAACCTGAGGAGCTCAACAAATCTGTTTTTGTATTTTCCCAGGCCTCTGGAAACAAGCCATAACAGCAGGTATCTCTTTTGAATCCATCGGTCAGATATACATTTTTACGCAGTATTCCTTCCAGTACAGCGCCTAGCTTTTCCACAGCCTTCCTGGAGCGGGTGTTTCTTTCATCAATCCGGAATTCGACCTTTTCAAATTGTAAAGTCTGAAAGGCATAATCGATCATTAGTTGTTTCATATGGGTGTTAAGTCCGCTCCCATGATATTCTCGCCCCAACCAGGTTGCCCCGATATGAAGGACCTTATTTTTCCATTCGATGTGCATATACCGCGTACAACCGGCAGTGGTGCCGGTATTTTTGTCGTAGACCAGGAAGGGGATGGCTAGTTTTTTATCCCTTTGGTCCAGGGCATGACCTATATAAGCCGTCAATGCAGATTCTGAGTTGATTTCTGAAGGGGAATACTTTGTGAGTCCGGGTTCCATCGCAATATGCAGTAACTGCTTACAATGGCTGGGGGATAAGGGGATGAGTTTTACCCGACTATCTTCGAGGCTGATCATTTCGAGTTTCACGGTAAACGGTTGATGATTTCTTTTTTCACTACATGCCCGCCATCGAAAATCTCAATGACGGCCTTTCCATTAAAGAGATTTTCAATTTTCTTTTTTTCTATTTCCCAACGTTCAGGGGTAATGTACTCATCTTCTCTGCCTACGATAAATTTAATTTTTGTCTCTTCTAAAAGATGGTTTATATCTTCGGTTTCCAGTTCATTTGGTATTCCCCCCGAATAGAGAATCAAATGGTCGCATTTTATCTTTCTTTTTGCAACCCATCGCATGGCAATAGATACTCCCTGGGAATACCCGAATATGACTAGCCTGACATCTTCGGGTAGCGATTCATGCTGTATCACCGAATCGATATAGGCCATGAGATTGTCAATTTCCATTTCGGTGTCCTCTTTGGTAAGCCAGCTTGCCCCTACGTGTTTGAATTGGCCATTCATATAATATTTGGAAGGTGCCTGCGGGGCAATGAGGTAGTGCTTTCCAGGATCGAGATCCTGAAAATACTTAAGGAAAAACCTGCTGAGGTACCCCATTCCATGAAATACTACCCACACATAGGTAGTTTCAGGACGAAGGTGATTTAAGGTTGCATACGTTTTACGAGAAATAAATTTGATTTCTTTCTGACTCAGATCCATATCTAAAATTACAAAAACTACACTTCCTTCAGCTTATATTTTATTTCATATTAGGTAATAAAAAAGCGCAGGATTCACATCTTACGCTTTTTAACTGCTAACAGTTCATCACCTCACTGTGTGGATTGACTTTTAATTCTGTGCCAACTGATACACTTCATTGACATCTAGTTTTAGATTTCTCTTAAGCCCGTCTTTAACTAACTGTACCTTAGCCACTTTCGAAACATCTTTGTCGTCATAATACGAGACTATGTAAATATCTTTATGGATTTTCCATCCCGGATGACTTTTGTAGATATGCTCCCTCACCGCAACGGGCAATGTGATATCCTTGAAGCGTTCATATGATTGCAGAATTTTGCCTTCCGAATCATATGTGGCGATAATTGAGCCGTTGTTTTGCTCAAAAAATACTTCGTAAGCTTCAAATTGACCGTTGTAAATATCCAATTCTGTTATATCGAATCGGGCCGCTTTTCGTTCCAGATTCTGAACTGATGGTGGCATATTTGCATCCACTACAGTGTTTTCATATTCCAGGTTTAACGGACTAACCGTTACCCCTTTCAATTCAATGGCTTCTTTTTCTTCCTGAGCGAAGCCTATACTAACAATGCTCAATAACATTAAACTTAAAACTGTTTTTTTCATGATGAATGATTTTAAATGATTATTATTTGACAGTGAAGTCAATCAACGGAGATTGACATGATGATGTAAATTAATCCATGAACTTATGCTGATGTGCTGCATGGTGGGAGTAAAAAGTTTCTGATTGTATTCTCTTTACCCTAGATCTCGATTCTCAGGTTTTTCCGCTGCCCGTCCTTTCTGAGTTGTATTTTGCATACCTTTTTCACCTCTTTATTGCCATAGTAGGAGACCATATAAAGATCTGAATGAATGGTCCACCCCGGATTTTCTGAATGAATCCTGTTTCTGATGAATTCAGGCAGGGTTATGTCTTTAAATCGTTCAGAAGTTTGTATGATCTTTCCGTGTTGATCATAAGTGGCAATGATGGTACCGTTGTTTTGTGAGAAGATGACCTCGTAGGCTTCAAAATTGCCATCATAAACAGGGTTTTCTAAAATATTATACCTGGCAGCTTTATTCTCGAGTTTGGTGACAGCTTCAGGCATTCTTTCGTCAACTACGGAATTGACATATGAAATATTTAAAGGTCTTACCGTGATTAATTTTAGATCTACTGTACTTGGAGCTCTATACAGTTCCTGGGAAAATGCGTTGCAGCACAAAAATGCAGCAACAATGCTGATACATAGTGTTTTCATGGTGGATTAGTTTTTTGATTGACATGATGATGAATATTATAACCTTTGATTAGTGTTAAGGTACTAAGCGTTTGCCCTAGCCGGGTGTGCCCTAGGTAACACTTTAAGACTATTTTAGGAAAAGGGGTGTGAAATTAGACGCGACTGTGATCAAATTCCCGTTTAAGGGCATCGATTGAAGTAATCCTCATATATTTTCTTTTCACCTCCAGTATGCCCTGATCTTTAAAAAAATTGATGTGCCTGTTTACCACGGATCTCGTAGTGCCTATTAATGCACCGATTTCATCGTGAGAAAGATCGTTGATGTGCTGGATGACCCCTGTATTTTTATCCATATTCTGATACAGCAATTTTGCCAGCCTGGTAGGGATGTCCTCCATTACAATATTGGTGACCGAATTTTCCAGCGTCTGGATTTTCAGGGCCATATATTTCATCAGGGATAAACTGAAATCGTGATTCTTCTTCAACCAGTTTTTCATCTCCGGAAGCGGAACATATAATAATTCGGTTCTCTCCAGGGTCTCGTAATAGACTTTTCGTTTTAAACCTCCGAAAAGGGACATCACACTAAAAACATCCTGAGGGACTAAAAGGGTAAGAGTGAGTTGTCGATCATTCTTTGTGTCGTAGACATAGACCTTTAGTTTTCCGGTAATAACAAAAAAGAAATGATGAGAAGTGTCGCTGGTGTCGATAACGCAGGTTCTGTTTGTACAAACCCGACTTTTAGTTAAATGCAAAAGTTCATTAATTGAATCAGCGGATACACCTTTAAATAAAGGGTTATTCAAGAAAGTTTCAAAATAATACCTGTACCGTTCTAATTCAACATTCACAATAATTTCATTGTGATTACCATCGAATATGAATTAATCTTTGTAGGCTATGTTCAGCTATTGAATCAACGGCTTGCCAATCCAATAACGGAGGTGCACATTATTCGGATAATCAGTTAGGTAATTGCTTAAAAGACGACAAAAAAGTAATTATGTTACACCAATTGGAAGTAAATCTTCATGAAGCTTGTAAGAATTATTATCAGTAGACCGATTGATCTAAATATGCTTAATTTTAGCAAAAATTTGAAATGAGCGATCATAAAGCAAAAATCCTGCAGGTCTGTAATGATATCAGGAAAAACACCCTGATGGAAACCCTGGAGATTGAATACATTGATGTGGGGGAAAATTTTCTTATTGCCCGAATGCCGGTTAGTCCTAAGGTTCACCAGCCTGATGGAGTACTTCACGGAGGAGCCACGGTTGCTTTAGCAGAAAGCGTTGGTTCTGCGGCCTCTTACGTTTTCCTGGATGGACAGTCCTTTTATGTGAGGGGGATAGAGATTGCAGCCAACCACGTTCGCAGTATTAAAGAAGGTTGGGTCTACGCCAAGGCGAGTATTATCCATAAAGGCCGAACTACCCAACTGTGGGAGATCAGAGTGACTGATGAAGAGGATCGTTTAATTTCCCAATGTAAACTCACTACCATTGCCCTCCCGAGAAAATAAGTCACATAAAGAGTTGATGTCTGAAGTAAAAGCTCACCATCAAAGTAGCTTGCCCTTTGTTATTTTTAAATACCCCCACAAAAAGGAGCTTAAAGCAATCTTGCAATCGGATACCGAACTCAATTACACCGCTGATTTTAATCATTCGGGGTTTGTTTTTAGTCCTTTTGATGATACACAGGAAACTATACTCACGCGACCTGATAAGACCATCACGGCTAAACTCGACACAGGGATTTTTCTAAATGATAATAGTACTACGGACTACCCCCTGGATGATACGGAAGCAGTTCGATATAAAAAAATGGTAACCGAAGCCGTAAAAGCAATTCAGAATAAGAACCTGAACAAGGTGGTGCTCTCAAGGTCCATGGAGGTAGCCACAGAGAAATCGGCTATTGATATTTTTAATGAATTGATACTTGAATATCCCTCTGCCTTCTGCTATTGCTGGTACCACCCCCGGGTTGGATGCTGGATGGGCGCAACACCGGAAATTTTACTTGAAGTAGAGGGGAATCGGTTTACTACCGTGGCCCTTGCAGGTACTATTGAGAAATCGGGCGACAAAAAACCCAACTGGACAGAAAAGGAAAAGGCGGAACAGCAACTGGTAACCGGATACATTGAAGAAGCAATGGCAGGTTTGGGGATTGAAGTAAAGAGTTCAGAAGTACAGACCACAGATGCCGGTACGCTATGGCATTTAAAAACGACAATTACAGGGGTGGTAAAAGTTAACCAAACCGCAAAGATGATACGAACCCTTCACCCGACACCAGCGGTTTGTGGTATCCCATTAAAGAAAGCCAGGTCATATATTAGAAAACATGAAACTTATCAGCGCAAGTTTTATACGGGTTATCTGGGTGAAATAGAAGTGGGACCTCAACAGGCCACCAGATTGTTTGTCAACCTGAGGTGTATGGAATTACGGGAAGGCAAAGCCATTATCTATGTGGGAGGTGGGATCACTCAGGATTCGGATCCAGAAAAGGAATGGCAGGAAACGGTCGCAAAAAGCAGGACCATACTGAAGGTACTGTAGAATTATAAAATATCATTGGGAATGCTTCCGATAGGATTGTATTTTTGCAAGCCTATGCGACATCCGAGTATCCCATCTGCTCAACTTCTGGTTCAATATTGTAAGGCCATGGATATTTCTCAGATTGTGATCTCTCCGGGCTCCAGAAATGCACCCCTGATCATTGGCTTTACCGAGGATTCTTTTTTTGATTGTTACAGCATTGTCGATGAACGGGCTGCTGCTTTTTTTGCTATAGGGATCAGTCAGCAATTGAAAAGGCCTGTTGTAGTACTCTGCACCTCAGGAAGTGCATTACTCAATTACTATCCTGCAGTGGCGGAAGCCTTTTACAGTGATCATCCATTACTGGTGATCTCTGCAGACCGACCACCTTATAAAATCGATATAGGCGATGGACAGACCATTAGACAGGACCATGTTTTTGACAGGCATATAGGCTACAGTGCAAATTTAAAACTCGACGTGAGTCATGCCACTGATACTATTTCTCATTTTGATCCGAAAATGCTCGGTGAAGGGCGTTCAGTGGAAAGCCTGCAGAAAGAGATTTGGGAATACAACAGCGATGAAATTCGCAAGGCGATGGATTTTCTGTTTAAAAGTTCGCTCCCCGTTCATATAAATGTACCGTTTGAAGAACCTTTGTATGAGACAACATCCTCTCCTTACTTGCCTTTGAATCTGGATCCGGCACCAGAGAGGTCGATTCCAGAAACAGAAGATCTTTCTGATTTTCAAAGTCGGTGGAACAAAGCTTCCCGGAAAATGATTTTAGTTGGGGTGATGTCTCCCGGGGAAATCGAGTCGGAATGGCTCAATACACTCGCAGACGATCCCTCTGTTCTGATTTTTACCGAAACAACTTCCAATCTTCATCACCCAAATATTATTCCCAGTATCGACAGTATTGTCGCGCCGATTGAAAAAGCAGAAGACCGGGATAAAAAATTCAGGGAATTACAACCCGATATACTTCTTACTTTCGGGGGATTGGTGGTATCCAAAAAAATTAAGGCCTTCCTGAGGGATTACAAGCCAGACGAACACTGGCATGTCAATGAAAACAAGGCTTTTGACACTTACTATGCCTTAAATCATCACTTTAAAGTATCCGCAAATGACTTCCTGTCACGATTTATTCCCGGGATTAATAAGACCCAAAGTGACTACCAGTCGAAATGGCTGACTGTTCGGGATCATTACAAAGCAAAGAGAACTGAATACCTCAGGGAGATTCCCTTTTCGGATATGTGGGCATTTGAAAAGATCATCCAAAGTCTGCCCAAGGGTCTGATGGTGCAGCTGGCCAACAGCTCAACAGTGCGTTATGCCCAGCTTTTTGATATGGGCGAAGGTCAGTCGGTTTACTGTAATCGGGGTACTAGTGGAATTGACGGAAGCACTTCCACCGCTGTGGGAGCAGCTCTTCATAACGAAGGTCCTACTGTACTTATTACGGGGGATCTCAGTTTTTTCTATGACAGCAATGGGCTGTGGAACACCTATATACCTCCCGATTTCAGAATTATCCTTATCAATAATGGGGGAGGGGGTATCTTCAGGATTTTACCGGGAAAGGAAGACACTGAGAATTTCAAGACCTTTTTTGAGACCACCCATGAATTGAAGGCAGCACCTCTTTGTGAGTTGTTCCACTTCGAATTTCTTGAGGCAGAGGACAAGAGTGGCTTACAGGAGGCGTTGAAGGATTTCTACACCCTCTCAGACAGACCGAAACTGCTGGAGGTAAGAACACCCGCTAATCTCAACGATCGGATTTTGCTCGAGTATTTCGATTTTATATCTTAACAGCCTTCAGGACTACAGATAAAAAAAATATATGGCTAACCAAAGGGAAGAATTGATAGAGAAATACGCGGATACGCTAAGGACGAAGTTTAATCATCAGCCGGATATGGCCCTGCTCAGGCAGGTAACCATAGGCTTGGGGCCATCTATTTACAAACGGGATGCAGCCAATGTGTCTGGTTCAGATGAAAAAGAACTGGCCAGGGTTAAACATAATTTCTTAATAAGGAAATTAGGTCTGGAAGACAACGAGGCCCTGGACAGAGCCATAGCAGAGGTAATTGAAGAATACGGCGTTTCGGAGCGTACCAAATACCGCGCTGTAGTCTATTACCTGCTTACAACAAAGTTCGGAAAGGAAAACGTCTACGACTAAAGGCCTCTACCGGAGTACGAAGGCAGTGAAAAAGGGAAAATCAGGCAGTAAATAAAGGAATTATGATAGAATTGGGCAATTACAATGAATTAACCATCCTGAGAAGTACCAGTGTCGGACTCTTTCTGGGAGATGATGATGTGGATGACCTGCTATTACCAGCGAAATATGAACCTGAGGATTTTGAGATCGGGGATAAGATCGAAGTGTTCTGTTATTTAGACCATGAAGAACGACCTATAGCCACCACCCTCAAACCTTTTATTAAAAGAAATAGTTTTGCTTACCTCCGGGTGGCAGAAGTAAATGAGATAGGCGCTTTTATGGACTGGGGCCTTGAAAAGCATTTGCTGGTTCCGTATCGGGAACAAAGAAATAAGATGGTTGCCGGGACCTGGGAAGTGGTTTATTGTTATCTGGATGAAAAATCCTTTCGTTTGGTAGCCTCGAGCAGACTTTCAAAATTCCTGAACAATGAATCGGTCGACTTCAGAGTAAATGAAGAAGTGTCCTTGCTTGTTTACCGCCGGTCTGAATTAGGGTGGGACGTTGTTGTTAACAACCTGCACAGGGGACTCATTTTCCACAGCGATGTATTTCAAAAGATTCAGGTTGGCGATGCCCTGCAAGGTTTTGTAAAACAGATACGCCCCGATAAAAAACTCGACATCGTTTTAAAGCCGATAGGGCTAAAAGCATTAGAACCGGCAGCCGATCAAATCTTCCAGGCATTACAGGAGCAGGGAGGATTTCTAAAACTAAACGATTCTTCCAGTCCGGAAGAAATCAGGTCTTTGCTGTCGATGAGTAAAAAAACATTTAAAAAAGCCGTTGGAACCTTATACAAGGACAAAAAAATCACCCTGGAAGACGACGGTATACATTTGGTGGTGAAAACGTCCTAAGGAATTATATTGAATCCTTCCTGTGATTCACTTCAGAACCATTACATTCAATTCTCTAAATAATGCCCATTATTTTTTTGATTCTGAGCTTTTTGGTTATATTTAAGCCCCACTTTTTAAAACCTAAGTACATATGCCATTTATAGAGGAAAGCGACCTGCTTGAACTGCACAAAGATATCGACAAAGCTCAGATCATTAATGAGCGACTTTTAGATCAGATCAAATTCAAGAATAAGGAGTTGAAGCGCAGTAAGATACAGCGGAATATCTTTGCCGGTGTAACCGTATTATTCCTGATCGCTTCCCTGGCTATTACTTCTTTTACGGCAGGTTTGAGTACCTCGAGTTCCAAAGTGGCAGAAACTAGCTTTTCCGTTCCGCTAGACAGCCTTGACAGTTTTAAGGCCAGGATTGATAATCTCAGAAGGGAAAATGAAGAATTAAGTCTGGTAAAAGAATTCTACCTGGCTAAGAATTTCCTTGAAAAGGAGACCATCTATTCAGTACAGATAAAATCCTTTGTCGACAATAACCTTACATTATCTTCAAAATCTCTGAACAATACTTTGTTTGTAAAAACCAACCCTTTTTACTCCTATTCCCTGGGTAATTTTGAGACTCTTGACGAAGCTCAGAAATTCAGGAAGCAATTGGTTAACCTGGGCTTTGAAGATGCTTTTGTCGCTTCGTATAAAGAAGGTAAGCGACTTAAGATAGAACCTGCCAATTAAAGTATTTGAAAGCGAAAGCCTGGTTAAGTGCGGTTCGGCTGAGGACGCTGCCCTTATCAGTGTCCGGTATTCTTGTTGGATCCGGAATGGCTTCTATCTATGGTCAGTTAGACAATTATATTTTTATTCTGGCGCTTCTCTCCACCCTGGGACTACAGATTCTCTCCAATCTGGCAAATGACTATGGCGATGGGATTAAAGGCACAGACAATGATGAACGCATCGGACCAAAACGGGCCATGCAGAGTGGCTCATTATCAGCTGCAGAACTCAAAACAGGAATCCTTATTTCTGTAATCATCACCTTAATATTTATCGGTATGCTTCTTTATGTGGCCTTTAAAGGCTATCCGGAATATTTCCTCTTGTTTTCGGTACTTGCGGCCCTGGCCGTATGGGCTGCTATACGCTATACCGTTGGTGACTCAGCATACGGATACAAGGGCCTTGGGGATCTCTTTGTATTTTGTTTTTTTGGATTACTGAGTGTGCTCGGGTCACTGTTTTTGTTTACCAAAGAATTAGGATGGGTAGATCTACTGCCTGCCATTGCAATAGGAACATTGAGTACAGCTGTTCTCAATTTAAATAATTTAAGAGATTATTCCTCCGATTCCCGAGTTGGAAAAAACACACTGGTAGTAAAACTGGGCGTTAGCAGGGCCAAGCTATACCACTTCTTCTTATTAATAATTTCTCTGCTGTGTATGTTATTGTATCTGCGTGCCGCAGAAGCAGCGGCCTACCAGTATTTTTGTCTGATCGTATTCATACCCCTGGGCCTTCATGCCGTGAAAGTGAAGAGGATCAACTCAGCTGCAGATTTCGATCCTGAACTGAAGAAAGTAGCGTTAAGTACCTTTTTCATGGCCTTGATGTTTTATCTTGGGTTTAATATTTTTTTGTAAATTTGAATACCATAACCTTCATAAACCCCATACATTTTGGAACAACCGATAAAGATCCTTATTGTAGAAGATAATGTGATCATTGCAGACGATATGCAGTCGATGCTGGAAGAAATAGGCTACGAAATCGTCGATAACGTAATTGTTTATGAACAGGCTGAAGAGGTCCTGAAAAACAATCATGTAGACCTGGTACTTATCGATATCATCCTCGCTTCCGATAAGACAGGTATCGATCTTGGAAAACACATCCGTGAAAAATACAACATCCCCTTCATTTTTGTGACCTCCAATTCTGACAGGGCTACTGTTGAAAATGCAAAAACCGTTAAACCAAACGGCTACCTTGTGAAGCCTTTTGAGCAACAAGACCTGTATACTTCCATTGAAATTGCACTGTCTAATTTTGACTATTCAGAGAAATCTAAAGGAGATTCTCCAACCCAGGATACCAGTGAAAAAATAGTTTCCAATTCTGTCCTGAAAGATTCCATCTTCGTTAAAAAGCAACACCTGTATTATCGAATCCAGTTTGAAGATATTCGTTTTATCAAGGCTGACAATGTCTACCTCGAAGTGAATACGGTAGATAAAAAGTTTTTGGTAAGGTCACCTCTTAAGGACTATCTTGAGAAATTACCCAAAAACAAGTTTTACAGAGCCCACAAATCCTATATCGTAAATGTCGATCATATCGATGCCATCAATTCAAAAGACATCATGATCAACAATACCTTGATACCCATATCAAAGGATTTTAAGGAATTCATTATTTCCGCCATGAATTCCTAGGCAGTATTCTCCTGTTATAGTTCCCATATTACTGGGTTTTAGGTGAATTTGAGTATTCACCACAACTTTCCGTGTTTTGACAACATTACTTTTTATTATCGCTGGAGAGAGGATATCTTAGTTTTCGAATTAGATATTAACTTTTTTCATTTTCATATAGTGTTCTCGTTAAAAAGGGTTGTGCCATTTATGGCCGGCCCTTTTTTTATTTTACAAGCGTGTGTATTATGCGCGTAATTGAAAAAGTAAAACATGGCAGAATCAGAAGTTAACATACAAAAATCTCCATTTCACAACATATTTAGGAAGGTTCACAACAATTCGTGAAATTTCGGGAAGTATCAGCCTATTTTTAAAGTGTTCTCTGAACATCCCAAATCTTACCTTTTTTTTTACTCAAATTATACCAGGGCTATGCAAATATGTGTGGTCTTTTTATATCAAAGATATTTGAGTGCCAAAGTGAACTCTTCCATCTGAATTTCTATAAGGATTACAAGGATAAAAATTGCACAGTTTTATCAGGAAGGAGAAATAACAACACAAAGGCCTTGGTTTACAACAAAAATTAATCCTGCCCGTTTAATTATGGTAAGTTTGAGGGTCGAAATTCAAGAGGTGATACCTCAGGCATTTATTAACAAAATCACTTCAATGCACTAAGCGTGTTATGGCAAAAAAGCTTGGCATCATTTTATCTTTTTACTTCGCTATTGCGTCTTTTTCCGGTTTTTCCCAGGACTTAGACCCATTAGAGAATGATGCATTGCTCAAATTTCAAAATGCGGAGTCTGTTTCCGATCGCTTCAGCTATTTCTTTGATACCGTAAACAGGTATAGCACCCACTCGGCCTATGACTGGCTCGACGCAGTAGAACGCTATATTAAAAACGCGGAAACCGGAGGTGATTCTCTTGCTATAAAAAAATATAAACTCATACAATCCCAGATCTATTTTGATATAGGGGACTACGACAGAAGTGTCTCTGTAGCAACCAGGATCTACAGCGAAAAACACAAATTAGACCAGCCTACCAAAGAGTTATTGCTCAACCTTTTAGATGCCAACTACTCCCGCCTGGAACTATATGACAAGCAGGTGGAAATCAGAAAGCAAAAACGGGAATTGGGTTTAAAGAACAATATTTCATTCTACGATATATACTCCAATCTGGGTCTTCACAGACAGGCCATGAAAGATTATATCATGGAAAACAAGAATACGATTGAGGAGAACGATTATTACGGCCTGGCGAATTATCATAACTCAATTGGGAATTTCCTGCTGCTTGATAAAACAACTTCCACTGCGCTTACCAACTTCTCCAAAGCAAAAGGATATATCGAAGTGTATCTCAATGACATGAGTTCTGTAAAGACCGAGAGCGAGATTATCAATGGAAATCTGCTAAAAGGTATTATCGACGGGAACATTGGAAAATGTTATGTGCAGATGGGGCAATTTGATAAAGCTATCCCTTATCTGGAAACCAGTATATCCACTATTGAAGAGAATAATATAGGACGTACATCATCAGAAGTGAATGAAAATGTACTTGCCCTCGCAGAATGCCACCTGAGAATGGATCGGTTGAAAATCGCTAAGGATTATCTTGACATTGACCTGGAATTAACAAAATCTAGCCAGATCATTAAGAAAAATCGCTTATTTGCTGCTTACTATGACCGCATTGGTGATTTTGAAAATCAGGCCTTGTATCTGAAGAAAAATGTACGGATCAGGGATTCCCTCGAAGTAAATGAATCGTCTATCAAGAGACAACAGATCGCTGCCATTATCGCAGAGGAAAACCTTGAAGACTCCAGAAGGATGATCAACCTCCAGAAGCTCGAAATGGAGCAGACAAGAAGCGATATGGCCGCAATGGACGAAAGGACCAACCTGGTCTTTATCTCCCTTATTTTTACGCTACTGGGTTTTGCCGGACTGGTATTTGCCTACCTGAAGAGTATTAAGAACCAACGCCTTATAGCCGAGCAAAAGCACATCATAGAGAATGCACTTGTTGAAAAAGATTCCCTGTTGAAAGAAATCCACCACAGGGTAAAAAATAACCTGCAGATGGTTTCCTCCCTCCTGAGCCTTCAGACAAAAAATACCCGTAGCAAGGCTGCCATTGAGGCCCTTGAAGAAGGGAAGAGTAGGGTGAAGGCCATGGCGCTTATACATCAAAAACTCTATCAGAACGACGATCTGTCGGTGATTGAAATGCAAGGCTATATCGAAAGCCTGGTAAACAGTGTACAATCGGTTTTTAAAAAGGGCGGACACAACATCAATATTACAATAGATGCCGAGGGTGTTGAACTCGACATTGACAGAGCAATCCCATTTGGTCTGATCCTGAACGAATTGGTTTCAAACTCATTTAAATATGCCTTTCCTGAAGATAAAAACAACGGGAAGATTTACATCCATTTACGTAAAAACGGGGAGCAGGGCTTTTTTGAATATACTGATAACGGTATTGGCCTTCCCGATGATACTGACGAGCGTACCAATTCCTCCATGGGGATACGCCTCATGAACCGCCTCGTGAATCAGTTGCAGTCTACATTAAACATTGATAAAACTACAGAAGGAGTTCGATTTTGGTTCAATTTTAAATAAATTAGAGTCAAAATTTGATCTTTATGGAAATTACCTTCCTGGGACATGCCTCCCTTTTATTGAAACTTGACAAGCATACTCTTTTAGTCGACCCTTTTATCAGCGGGAATCCCATGGTAAAAGATGCTGTTAATTTAAAAGACCTTAAACCCGATTTTATACTCTTAACGCATGCCCATCAGGACCATGTGCTCGACGTGGAGGAAATTACAAGTGGCACCAATTGCAAGATCATCAGCAATTATGAAATTGCCATGTACTTCCAGAAGAAAGGATTTGAGGTACACCCAATGAACCACGGAGGCAGTTGGTCATTTCCTTTTGGAAAGCTGAAATATGTCCGGGCAGTACATACCTCTTCCTTCGCAGACGGTACCTATGGCGGGCAACCCGGGGGTTTTGTTTTAAGTGCTGCAGGTAAGAACATTTATATCGCCGGTGATACAGCACTGACAATGGACATGAAACTCATCCCGAAACAGTTTACACTAGACCTCGCCATCCTGCCCGTTGGCGACAACTTCACCATGGGGATCGACGATGCCGTGGTGGCATCAGATTTTGTCGAATGTGACAATGTCATGGGCTATCACTACGACACTTTTGGCTACATTGAAATCGATCATAAGCTGGCCAAGGAGACCTTTAAAAAGGCAGGGAAGGAATTGCATCTGCTCGGTATTGGGGAATCGCTCAGCATTTGATCATACTACTTCACTTCGCAATACAACTTTATGCAGAACCGAAGGGAGGAAACGTTTTAAATATATCCCAACTACCTCTTTTCCACCAATATACACTTCGTATTTGCCTTTTGCCACGGCATGGATCATTTTTTTAGCGAATACCTCGGCAGGCATCCCTTTTGAGGTCGCATGATCATTGACACCCTGCGGATTACCTTTAGCGGTTAGTGCATTATAAGCGATCTTAGTCCGAACAAATCCCGGGCAAACTAAGGTAACCTCAATTCTGTCCTTTTCGTGTTCCATCCTCAGGACATCAAAAAAACCATGCAGGGCGTGCTTGGCTCCGCAGTATCCAGAGCGCATTGGCGAACCAAAACGGCCCATTAAACTGGTAACTGTCACAAAATGACCTTTCTTACGGGAGATAAAATGTGGTAATAGCGCCATGGTAAGGGCAAGGGTGCCCAGATAGTTGACCTCCATGAGCTTTTTGTAAACCTCAAACTCAGTATCGGCGATCAGAGATCGCTGGCTGATCCCGGCATTGTTGATCAGGATATCGATATCACCTGTAAACTCCAGAGCTTTAGAGACCTTCTCTTGCATCTGGTCCGTCTCTTTTAGGTCCAGGGGAAGCAGGAATACGTTGGTCGGATCGGCACACTGATTCCTGACCCTGAACAGGTTTTTTTCATTCCGGGCCGAGAGCAGAAGCGTATTCCCCATTTCACTTAAGGCGTATGCAAGTGACTCTCCGATACCCGAGGAGGCACCAGTGATCCATATGACCTTGTTGGATATACTTTTCATCATCTGTTTTAAGAGTCAAAATATAGCTAAATTTGCACCATCTTCATATGAAAGCTACCATCAAAAGACATCTGCTGAATTTTAAAAAGCCCGGCGGCACTTCAAGAGGAGTCCTGACACATAAAGAAACATGGTTTCTCATCCTCCGGGATGGTGAAAAGGTTGGTATAGGAGAATGTGCAATGTTCAGGGGACTGAGTTATGACGATGTTCCTGTATATGAAGAAAAACTACAGTGGGTCTGTTCAAATATTGCGATAGGCCAGAATGAGTTAATTAAGGCCTTGAGTGAGTTTCCCAGTATACAATTTGGACTGGAACAGGCATTCAGATCACTACAGGCTTCAGATCCATTTTCTCTTTTCACATCAGATTTTACAGAGGGAAAAAAATCAATTGCGATCAATGGACTAATCTGGATGGGCGACAGGAAGTTTATGGAGGAACAGCTTAGTGAGCGGTTGAAAGCCGGATTTACATGTTTGAAACTTAAAATAGGGGCTATTGATTTTGATGCCGAAATTGATATCCTTAAAGGAATACGAAATCTTTATACAGCCAAAGAAATAGAAATAAGGGTGGATGCCAACGGTGCTTTTGGTAAAAAAGATGCCCATAAAAAACTCGAACAACTTGCTGCCCTGGAAATTCATTCCATAGAACAACCCGTAAAGCCCGGACAGACAGGGCTGATGAAGGAGTTATGTGCTGAAGGAATTATCGATATTGCACTGGATGAAGAACTAATTGGTGTTTTGAGTGAAACAAAGAAGAAAGAATTACTACAAATAATAAACCCGGACTATATTATCTTAAAGCCCAGCCTGGTTGGAGGATTTCATGGTAGCCGGGAATGGATTACCTTCGCTGAGGAAATGGGGATAGGTTGGTGGGTGACCAGTGCCCTGGAAAGCAATATAGGTCTCAATGCGATAGCCCAATGGACCTATACACTGCAAAACCCACTCCCACAGGGACTGGGCACAGGTAGTTTGTTTACCAATAATATTGAAAGTCCGCTGGAAGTATATCAGGGCCAACTCTGGTATGGCAAAGAAAAAACATGGTCAACTAATTTAATTCAGGAAGCATGTACATAGAACAAGGTTATGAAGGAGAATTTAAACTTTGGAAGTTTTGGATCCTTCCCCTGGGCTTTATTGTCCTAATGGTATTCAATTATATTTCCGTGCTTTATTCCCCGGTAAGTGTGGATGTGATGATGGCCGAAATGATAGAAAAACTGGGATCTAATGTGGTCCTGATTTTACTTCTTTTTCCCCTGGCAATTGGACTGTTCTTTGTCCTTGGATGGGTAAAGCTAGTGCAATCTCAATCGATAAGAGCCCTTACAACCTCTAGAAAAAAAGTGGATTGGAAAAGAATATGGTTTGCCTTTTTTCTCTGGGGAGGGATCACCGTAGGCCTGACGCTAATTGATGTAGTTCTTTCACCCGAAAAATTTAAATTAAATTTTGAACTTGTCCCATTTTTAAAACTGGCACTGATTGCGATTTTACTCATCCCTTTGCAAACCAGTTTTGAGGAGTATATGTTCCGAGGACATATGATGCAAGGTTTGGGATTGCTGGTGAGAAATCGTTGGTTTCCCTTGTTATTTACCTCCCTGCTCTTCGGGCTAATGCACCTGGGGAATCCCGAAGTAGATACCTTAGGCCCGGGGGTCATGATTTTCTATATTGGCACCGGACTATTCCTGGGCATCATAACACTGATGGATGAAGGTCTTGAACTGGCCCTGGGATTCCATGCCGCCAATAACCTTTTTGGAGCACTGCTGGTTACGGCAGACTGGACTGCATTTCAGACGAATTCTATTTACAGGGATATTTCTGAACCTGTTCTGGGGTGGGACATTCTTGTGCCTGTATTTGTGATCTTCCCCTTGCTACTTTATTTCTTTGCAAAGAAATACGGATGGAAGAACTGGAAGGAAAGACTCGCAGGAAAAGTATACTCAAAAGAAGAATTTGAAGAAAAATACTCCCATGCAAAATCAGTATAAAGAAACGCATCCCTTATTTAAATTTCAGGGTGTACATTTCTCTATTCACGAGCTGAACGATGTGGCTTACAGCCTGATCAAAGAAGGTGATAAGGAAGAACGTCTGATTGGAGATTTTCTGATGGACTGGGTTTCGCCTCATGATTCACTCACCCTGAGAACTTCAGGTTCTACCGGCAAAGCTAAATCCATTCGCGTCACCAAACAGGCTATGGTTAACTCTGCTTTAAGGTCAGCTGATTATTTTGGACTCAGAGCCGGGCAGACAGCATTATTATGTCTTTCAGCCAGCCACATCGCGGCTAAAATGATGTTGGTCCGCGCCATGGTGATCGGACTTTCATTAGATACTGTAGACCCTTCCTCTTCACCCCTAAGTGGCCTGAACAGGAGTTACGACCTGTGCTCCATGGTTCCATTGCAACTGGAGAAATCAATTAAGCATCTTTCCTCAATACATACACTACTTGTGGGAGGGGCACCACTCTCCACCGAATTAAAACTGAAGCTGCAAAAAAGCCCAGCAAGGATATTTGAAACCTATGGAATGACCGAGACTTGTTCGCACATTGCGGTCAGGCCCGTCAACGGAACGGCTAAAGGGCGAAGTGATCAGCTGGCGAAACCATTTGAGACCTTACCCGGAATAACTGTTTCAACTGATAACCGTAATTGTCTGGTAATCAATGCTCCGGATTTAGGGGTTGAATCCCTGGTCACCAACGATCTTGTCAACCTAATTTCAGAAAAGGAATTTACCTGGTTGGGTCGATGGGATAATATCATAAACTCAGGAGGGGTAAAATTAATTCCCGAGGTGATAGAGACTAAACTTAAACCACACATTGAAAATAAATTTATTGTTTTGGGTAAACCCGATAAGGCACTGGGTGAAAAACTAGTACTGGCTATTGAAGGTAAAGGAGATCCGGCTCAAATCCTCAACGACATTTCAGATTTGAATACCCTGGATAAATACGAAATACCCAGGGAAGTGTATTTTATTCCCCGATTTAAAATCTCAGAGAGTGGAAAATTGGATCGCAGATTCCTTGCCGAACAACTGCTGACTTAATTCAGATAAGCCATCCAGACTTCATTTGCCTTTTCCTTGAGGTAAGTGGCGTTTGTAGTTTCTATTCCGGCTGAATAGGAATTCAAAACGGGATCTTTCTCATAGATGGCGGCGTAAAACATAGCGGCAGACAGATAGGAACCCTCCACACTAGGATGAATTCCATCGGCATTGTAAAGCGTCACCTCAGAAGTTGGATCATCCGCAATCTCTTTAAATGCCAGACCTATCGGCACTACAGTGCCAGAGACAAGGGGGGCAGCCTGCTCATATGTCGCCCTGATATTTGTCAGCATGGATGGTTCATCCTTATAAGCCCAGGTCATAAACAGGTAAATTTTAGTTTTGTTGCCAGGCAAGGCGAATTTCATTTCCTGTAAACTCGTAATTGCTTCAGTGGACTGTTCTGAAGCCACGGTTGTGTTTTCCTGGAATATGACCACATCCCAATCCTTTTCGTTTAGCTTGGCAAGGGTATTTGCATTTTCAAGGTGATCCTGCATAGAGGCACCATCCATTGTAATTTTTTCAATTGTCGGACTAAAATCTAATCCGGCCTGGGAGGTAAATCCTTTCAAATAATGATCAATGCCGAGATTGTAATTGGTGTGACTGTTGCCGATAAAAAGGACATTTTTTGCCTGAAATTCGGTCTCAGTATCAGGATCCGGAAGCGTTGTGTCTTTAGCTGACTGTGAACATCCCAGGGACAATACAAGAAAGAAAAGGACGAGGAATGAAAACCATTTCATTCTTAAATATAGGGTATTTTAGTTTCCTTAAAAAACCGTATTTTAAACCACTAATTACTAAGTCCAAAACTCACTATGAATCTATCTTTTAAACGATTTCCCTTTTTATCTCCTACCCATTGTTTTATGATTTGTTTGCTTTGGTTTGCTAGTCCGGCTTTTGCCCAGCATATCCTTCCGGAAAAAGAGCGAGCCCGGGTAATAGATGAAATTCTGGCTGAACGATTTAATTCGCTTTTACCGGAACTTATGGACAAAACGGAGATCGATATGTGGATTCTTATTTCCCGCGAATACAATGAGGATCCCGTTCTACGAACGATGCTTCCTGCCACATGGCTTAATGCGAGACGCAGGACAATTCTCGTTTTTTACAGGGATAAAAACAAGAACACTATTGACAAACTTGCCGTTGCACGATATAATGTAGGTGAGAATATTGAATCTGCCTGGGATAAGGAAAAAGAACCGGATCAATGGAAACGTCTGATGGAGATCATTGAAGAAAAGAATCCTGCAAAAATAGCACTAAATTACTCCAGGGATCACAACATCGCCGACGGACTTGATAAAACAGACTACGATGAATTTATGCAGTATCTGCCATCCCGCTTTAAGAAAAGGGTAGTTTCAGCGGAGCAGCTGGCGGTGCGATGGATAGAAACCCGCACTGAGAGGGAGATGGTTCTTTTCAATCAGTTGGTGAGCATCACCCACGAAATTATTGCTGAAGCCTTTTCAGAAAAGGTAATCACCACAGGGGTCACTACTACTTCAGACGTAGAATGGTGGATGCGACAGAAAGTTACCGAAATGGGAGTTGAAACCTGGTTTCATCCCACCGTGGACATCCAGCGATCTAATGAAGGTCTGGTTAGTCATCTGTATTCATTTTCAGGGCGACCTGAAGATATGGTGATTTTACCCGGTGATCTATTGCATTGTGATTTTGGCATCACATATCTCAGGCTGAATACCGATTGCCAGGAATTGGCTTATGTCTTAAAACCGGGCGAAACGTCGGCTCCTTCCTTCCTAGTTGAAGCGCTTAAAAAAGGGAATAGGGTTCAGGACCATTTAACCGAAAGTATGAAGGAAGGACTCACAGGCAATGAAATTCTAAGCACTGCCCTGGATAAAGGAAGGAATGAAGGTCTGCGACCTGCAATTTATACACATCCATTGGGAGCATACGGCCACTCCGCGGGAACTACTATTGGGATGTGGGATTCTCAGGGAGGAGTAATGAAAGACGATGGGGAAAACTATCCGCTTAATCTCAACACCGTATACGCCATAGAACTTAATTCTACGGTTCATCTGCCGGAATGGGATCGTGATATACGTATTATGCTGGAGGAAGCCGGATTTTTCGGCCCTGAAGGTTTTAGATATGTCAACGGAAGACAAACCGAATTACTTTTAATTCCGAGGCTTGTGCCTCACCAAGGTCAGTGATATGAGGAAATTAGTTTTTTTGATATTTATGCTACTGCTCAGTGGTATGATTCTAAAGTCACAAGAAGCTCCAAACCCTAATACTACCATATTCTGGGACACTTCTGTTTCAATGAAAGACAGGAATCTTGATAAAGATCTGGAAGTACTCCATAAGGTTTTCCAGCGCAGCCCCGATCAGGAAGTTCAACTGCTGCTGTTCAATATAGGGATTGTAGAAAAAACGTATCAGATTAAAGGAGGTAACTGGGAAAGTTTACGCAGCGATCTGGAGAATGTTCAATACGATGGAGCGACATACTATGCCTTACTCAGTGACCAGGCCAGACACCCAAATATTTACTTGTTTACCGATGGAAATCGGGGACTTGAGAAGGACGCCCCTGATCTGCCTGCCAAAAGCTTCCTGATTAATAGTTCACCTAATCGGGATGAGGAATTTCTCAAAAGGTCAGCCCTGATCAACAGGTATCGCTTAATGGATTTTGCCGCGATTTTACCAGAGAATATCGCTAGTTTGAAAAAGCCAGTGGGTAGTAATAAAAAGCTGGTAAAAGGGAAGGTTTATATTGATAACGTTCCTGTACCAGATGTAGTGGTTGCGGTGAAGGGCATGCCCGGAGGTACAAGATCGGTTGTTGACGGTAGTTTTTCCATTGAAGCTCAACCCGGAGATAGTCTGCTACTCAGCAGTAGAAGCAGAAATACCTATAAAGTGGTGGCCGTGGAAAATACAGACCAGATGAATGTGTTTCTTGAAGGCAATGTCTTCACCCTCGACGAGGTAACACTGGTGGAAAGAAGACAGGAAGAGGTAGAAGCTGAAGTGGTTACTGCTTATGGGAAAGAAAATAAAGAGAAAATTGGATATGCGGCACAATCGATAGGCGATGAATCGATAACACCAATTCAGACGGATGTTTCTCAGGCAGTGTTGAATAAATTTTCTAATGTAACCCTGAGGAATGACGAAGATTTGAGTAGGGCAACTATGCGATCAAATACTTCCATTTTAGGCAATAATTATGGATTGGTGGTGATAGATGGGGTGCCGCAAAGACAATCGGATTCTTCCCGCGATGGAGTGCAGCAATTTGCAGAGCGACAAAATAGTCAGACGAGCTTCGACTACGTAAATCCAGACAACATAGCGTCAATTACCGTACTGAAAGGATATGCAGCCACCAATAAATACGGTAGTTTAGGAGCAAATGGTGTTATTCTGATAACAACCAAGACTGCCATGGCTTCTAAAAAAACAGGAGAACCAACAGACCTGGCGAGGTTAACGGATAATATTTATGATGATGAGAAGTCGACAGAAATGAGACGATCCACCATCAGGAAATCACTTGAGCAATCGAAATCTGCAGAGGAAGCTTATCGCACATATCTGGAGATGCGCCCCTCCGCTGAAGATAACATGCAGTTTTTCTTCGACGCCGCTGATTATTTTAAATCGAGCGACAGTCAGCGGGCGGCTGCTATTACTTCCAGCATACTTGAACTTTTTCCAAAGGATATTAAAACGCTCAGGGCAGTTTCTTTGTTCTTATCGGAAGTAGGGAAAAATGAGCAGGTAGCAGCGATCAACAAAGAGATCATAGAAATGGATGAGAAGAATGTACAGGCATGGCTCGATCTGGCTGTAGCCCATAGGAATCTTGGGGAATATCAGAAGTCGTTACAGCAACTACTGGCCTTACAGGGCAATTCAGCCCCTGCTGCCCTTAGTGTAAAAAGCGTGAGTAAAACAGTGAACAGGGAATTGAAAAATCTGATTTTCAGGCACAGCGGTGATTTAAATACAACCGGGGTTCCATCGAACTACTTGAATAATATAAAATACAATGTTCGCCTGGTTTTCGAGTGGAATGACCCTGAAGCCGAATTCAATCTGCAGTTTGTCAACCCCCAGAAGCGCTATTTTAATTGGGAGCACAACAGTACCTCTGGTTCAGATCGAATGAAGGACGAGATTTTAAATCGGTACTCTTCTGAAGAATTCGAATTCTATGGGGAAGGAGTTCAGGGAGAATGGATCCTCAATGCCACCTATCTCAATCATATCGATATAACGAATCAGGTTCCCCTGGTATTAAAATGTACCCTCTATCAGAACTTTGGATACCCCGATCAAACTTCAGAAGTAATCGTCCTTAGCTTTAACACACCCGGCGAAACCAAACTGTTAAAAACGGTGCAGGTAAATTAAAGGCCAAAATTTCTTAACTTTAAGGAGATTGTTATAATATTTGACAGTTTAATTGCTTGATTAAAAACACTACAGCTATGAAAAGAAATCTAATTACTTCAGTATTGCTTTGCTGTCTGTTTGTCCTGCAGGGGCAGGACAAACAACTTACTATCCGTGGTAAGGTATCTAATATGGACACGCCTTTAGTGAATGCAGAGGTAAGCTCAGAAAAGAGCGGTGAGACGGTAAAAACCGACATTAACGGTAAGTACGAATTAAATACATCTGCAGGCGACCTGGTAACCTTTTCCTACCCGGGCCTTTCCGATATGGAAATAGTTGTTGAAGATGTGAGTTCCATTCTAAATATCAAAATGAATGCTGCCGTAAATGTGCTGGATGAAGTAGTCCTTGAAAAAACCAAAATTAAGAGTCAGGCTCAATTACGAATGGAGTACAACAGCAATAAGAACCTGCTAAAGACTGCCTTTGGAATTCTGGATAAGGACATCACTAATTTTTCAGTTCGAATTATTGATAAATCTCAGTTGTTGTTTGGAACGATCGACCTGGCATCCGCAATCCAGTACAGATTTCCCGGAGTAAGGGTGGAGCGACTTGCCGAGAGCTTTAACAAACCCACTATCTATCTTCGTGGGGCATCACAGGGTTTGTTCCCTGCAATTTACGATGTTGACGGTCTGATTCTCAATGAATTCCCCGACTTTATTATGGTTGAAAATGTTGAAAGAATCGGAATCCTCAGTGGCCTGGGATTGGTGACAAAATACGGAGGAAATGGAAATGGAGGCGTAATCGTCATCAATACAAAAGGGGGGAATACGTATCGTGATCCAAGGACAGGGGGCCCTTATGACCAGGCCTTACTGAGAAATAATATATACGAAGGCAATGCGCTCTCAAAAGAGCAGGCCAGTAAAAATGTGCCTACTTACCTGAAGGAATTATACGCAACTACTTCCGAAGGGGAGGCAGTAGAACTTTATAAGGAACAATCAGCCAGGTACACTAGTTCAATGTACTACTTCCTGGATGTCTTCGGGTATTTTGCGGCCAAATGGAAGAATACCAGTTTTGCTGATCAAATTATTGAGGATCACTGGTATTTATTTAAAGACAATCCCGTTGGGATGAAGGCGCTGGCATACCTCTACCAAACCCTGGGAAATAATGAAAAGGCACATAAGCTCTACAAGGAAATCTTTATTTTAAGACCTAATTACGCGCAATCCTACAGGGATCTGGCCCTGAGTTATACCGATATAGGCGATTACAGGAAATCGGCGTCTATCTATGCCCGATATGATTATCTGGTAGCGGAAGGGTTTATTAGGGCTGAAGACAAAGAATTCACCCCTCTTATGGAACGCGAATTCAGTAACCTGCTCGAACTCCATAGAAAAGAACTTACCTCGACGGAAACAAAGAAAGGGCCTTCACTAAATAGTGGCTTTGAAGGTACACGACTGGTATTCGAATGGAATGACAGCGAGGCAGAGTTTCAGTTACAGTTTGTCAATCCCAATGACAAGTATTACAATTGGGAACACAGCATGCTGGCAGACCCTGAACTTATTCGTGTTGAAAAACTTAAAGGATACTCGTGTAAGGAATATTTAATTGATGGCTCGATTACGGGCCAATGGAAGGTGAATCTGAAATACCTGGGGAATAAGAGCTTGACACCCGCCTATCTCAAAGTGACGATTTATCATAATTTTGGCTCCAAATCTCAACGCAAGGAAATAAAAGTATTCAAGTTGCAATTAAAGAATGTTAATCAGGAGTTATTTAAAGTTCAAAATTCTTTATCGCTTGTTTCCAACTAGGTCAGTTGCTACTCTCTTATTTTTACTTGCTGTATATCAATTAGGATACGGACAACGAGATTATAAGGGGGTTATTTTGGATAAAAATACAAATGAACCAATCCCATATGTGAACATCGGTTTTCCTAAAAAGGGAATTGGAACCGTAAGCGATGAAGAGGGTCTGTTTCATTTGGAAATTGATACTAAACTTTTAGGGACTTCGGAAATTCTGCAATTCTCTTCCCTGGGTTATAGTACGATTAATAGAAAAGCTTCTGAGCTCGTGTTTAGCTACAATGAGTATCCTATAATCTATATGGAGCCCATGGCCGAACAATTAAATCCGGTTGTTGTTACGGACGCTGGTTTATTCGAATCAGGGGATCGCATAGGATATAAAAACGGAGGCCACCAGTTTTATGGATACTGGAAAGATAATATCGCACTTGGTGGAGAATTGGCCACAAGGATTAAGGTAAAAAAGGGCCTTCGCAGATTAAACGAATTCACCTTTGAGGTCTGGGGAAATACCTCAGACAGTGTTTTAGTTAGGATTAACTTTTACGATACTGATGGTGCGAACGGCTTCCCAGGAACAAACCTGAATTCAAGCGGTAGCAATATATTGTATACCATCCCATCCACACCTGAAGTAGCAACAGTAGACCTGCGTGAATTTGACCTTTTTGTCCGTGATGATTTTATTGTGAGCCTTGAATTACTAAAAGTTTACGGGCCATCCAAAATTGGGCTTGTTCTGGCTGCTGCCAATAATCGCTTTACCGATTCCTATAAGAAATATGCCAGTCAGGACGATTGGAAGATCTTGAGAGATGCTGCCATGGCCTACGAGCTTGAATCCACCTTGTTTTCCAAAAAGGCAGTAAAAGACAGATCCAGAAGTAAAAAGAAGGCAGATAAATCAATTATTACGGGCTATGTATTTCATGGAAATATAGCTTTACCGAATGTAACGGTTACCAACTTTAGTAATGGAGTCTCCGTTAACACAAATGAAAATGGGAATTATCAGATAGAAGCTAAATCAGGAGACCTGCTTCAATTCAAGGCGAAGGGGATGAAAACTTTAACCGTGAAGATCCTTGAAAAGAAGTTTATCAATATCAGACTTGAAAGATCCTGAAACAAGCCTTGCTTACACCTGTAAAACGCCCATATTAAAGGGTTTTTCGATGGGGGCATGGTTAGCTGCCTCAATCCCCATGGATATCCATTTTCGGGTTTCCAGCGGATCTATGATGGCATCAGTCCATAATCGCGCTGCAGCGTAATAGGGAGAAATCTGATCGTCATAGCGTTCCTTTATTTTATCGTAGAGTTCCTTCTCTTTTTCTGCTGTGATTTTTTCCCCTTTCTTTTTCAGGGAAGCTGTTTCTATTTGCAATAAAACCTTGGCAGCTGAATTCCCGCTCATAACTGCCAGCTCTGCACTGGGCCACGCAACTATCAGGCGGGGATCATAGGCCTTCCCACACATGGCATAATTTCCTGCACCATAGCTATTTCCAATAACCACTGTAAACTTGGGTACCACGGAATTACTTACGGCATTTACCATCTTAGCCCCGTCTTTTATGATTCCGCCGTGTTCGCTTTTACTCCCCACCATAAAGCCGGTGACATCCTGCAAAAACACCAGAGGTATCTTTTTCTGATTGCAATTGGCAATAAATCGGGTGGCTTTATCAGCCGAATCGGAATAGATCACTCCCCCAAATCGCATTTCACCTTTTTTGGTCTTTACCACCTTTCGCTGGTTTGCGACAATGCCTACAGCCCAGCCATCTATCCTGGCATAACCCGTAAGTAGGGTCTTCCCGAATCCTTCTTTGTACTGTTCAAATTCGGAATTGTCCACCAGACGTTTGATGATCTCCAGCATATCGTACTGATCTGACCTCTTCTTTGGCAGGATTCCAAATATTTCATTCTCCTTCTCCTTTGGGGCAGAGGGTTTAGTTCTACTAAAACCGGCAGAATCAGGAGCTCCGAATTTATCAAGAAGCTTTTTGATCGTATCAAGTGCATCCTTGTCATCTTTAGCCTTATAATCGGTCACCCCACTGATCTCACAATGGGTAGTGGCTCCGCCCAGTGTTTCGTTGTCTACCTGCTCTCCGATGGCGGCCTTTACTAGATAACTTCCTGCCAGGAAAATACTTCCGGTTTTTTCAACAATCAGGGCTTCATCACTCATAATGGGCAGATAAGCACCTCCTGCAACACAACTTCCCATTACGGCAGCGATCTGCGGGATTCCCATACTGCTCATTACCGCATTATTCCTGAATATTCTTCCAAAATGTTCCTTATCCGGAAAAATCTGTTCCTGCATAGGCAGGTATACCCCTGCACTGTCTACCAGATAAATAATTGGCAATTTGTTTTCAATGGCAATCTCCTGTGCTCTCAGATTCTTTTTTCCGGTGATTGGGAACCAGGCTCCGGCTTTTACTGTGGCATCATTGGCCACCACAATACATTGCCTGCCTTGTACATATCCTATAACAACAACTACACCGCCTGACGGACAACCTCCGTGTTCTTCATACATGTCCTTCCCTGCCAGGGCGCCTATTTCTATCCGCTTTGAGTCTTTGTCTAAAAGATAGTCGATGCGCTCACGTGCAGTCATCTTTCCCTGGGAATGATGTTTTTCAATCCGTGCTTTCCCACCTCCCAGCGCAGTTTTAGCAAGCTGTTTTTTAAGTTCTGAACTCTTTAATTTGTTGTGATCTTCGTTGATATTGAAGTTGATATCCATATGTGCCGAAGTGTTTCTTTTAAACGCCTAAAGATAAGGAGTAATATTCATTAACTTTGACAAAAATACCATGGAATATGCCAAATAGTGTGGGTTGGGGAATTATAGGATTAGGGAATATCGCTCAGAAATTTGCCAAAGACTTGGCCCTTGTACACGATGCAGCTCTAATGGGAGTTGCCTCAAGATCAATGGTCAAGGCCAAGAAGTTCAAAGAAGAATTTAAAGTGCCCTATGCATTCGATAACTATATGGCATTGCTCAATTGTGAGGAGGTGGAAGTAGTCTATATCGCCTTGCCACATACCGAACATCTGGAATGGAGTTTAAAGGCGATGGAGAAGGGCAAGCACGTATTGTGTGAGAAACCGGCAGGAATTGATCGTAAACAGGTGGAGGCAATGATCGCAGCCTCCGAAAAGAATAATGTCTTTTTTATGGAAGCGCTATGGAGCCGCTTTATCCCGTCCATCCGAAAAATCAAGGAGAGTGTGGAAGCCGGAGAGATCGGAGCCGTGGGGTATCTCCATGCCGATTTTGCTTTTTTTGCCATGGATAGGGACAGCCAGGGCAGGCTTTTGAACCCTAAGCTGGCAGGTGGCTCCCTCCTCGATATCGGGATATATCCTGTTTTTCTCGCCTACCTGATTCTTGGTATGCCTGATGATATTAAGGCTGATGCGAAATTCCTTGACAGCGGAACTGAAGTTCAGATCGCCATTACATTTACGTACAAGTCGGCCCATGCTCATTTATTTAGTGGCTTAACGGCTACCAGTCCGATGAGTGCCACCATATCTGGCAATGACGGCACCCTTATCATCCATTCGAGATGGCATGAGGCAGAACGTTTTACTCTAGATGTTGACGGACAAAGGGAGGAATTTCATTACCCAACTGTTGGCAAAGGATATACTTATGAGATAGAAGAGGTCCAACGCTGCCTTGCAGAAAACAAAATAGAAAGTCCGTTCTGGTCACATTCTAATAGCCTGGATTTGATTACCCTTCTGGATAAAATCAGAGAAATTGCAGGGATCCGTTTTCCTTTTGAAGGATAAAATCTTTTACCAGGGGTTAATTTCACATGATTTTACGATATTTGATTTTACTAAACTAACTTTTATGGGAATGAACAAGAATACTGTCCTCGCCTGGGCTACCTTTATAATGATTTTAGTGGGCTTAGGTTTAATAGGTTTGGGAGCCTTTCGCTACGACGATGTTGCCGGCTGGGGTTTCGCTTCCGTTGGGATTGGTTTTTTTGCCATAGCATGGGTTTTTAACGCCCTGAAAGGAAGGGTCTAGAAACTGAAGGCTGCTTTTCACTCGATTTTCTTAAAGTAACTCTACAACAAATGTCAGACGATAAAAAGGTCATATTCTCCATGTCGGGGGTTTCCAAGACCTACAAGAATGCGAATACCCCTGTACTTAAAAATATATACCTCAGTTTCTTCTATGGGGCCAAAATAGGAATCCTCGGTTTAAATGGATCCGGAAAGTCTACCTTGCTTCGGATCATAGCAGGGGAGGATAAGAATTACCAGGGTGACGTTGTTTTTTCCCCGGGTTACAAAGTGGGCTATCTGGAACAGGAACCTGTATTAGACGATTCCAAAACCGTCCTTGATATTGTCAAGGAAGGGGTGTCAGAGACTGTGGCCATCCTCGATGAATACAACAAGATCAACGATATGTTTGGTTTACCTGAAGTGTATGAGGACGCTGATAAAATGCAAAAGCTCATGGATAAACAGGCGGCCCTGCAAGACCAGATCGATGCGGCAAACGCCTGGGAGCTCGACACCAAGCTCGAGATTGCCATGGATGCCCTCAGGACACCAGATCCCGACAAGAAAATAGAAGTGTTGTCAGGGGGTGAAAGGAGACGCGTAGCCTTATGCCGACTTCTGCTGCAAGAACCAGACATTCTCTTGCTGGATGAACCTACCAACCACCTTGATGCCGAATCGGTTCACTGGTTAGAGCATCACCTGGCCACCTATAAGGGTACGGTAATTGCTGTTACTCACGACCGGTACTTTCTTGATAACGTAGCCGGTTGGATCCTCGAACTGGATAGGGGAGAAGGGATTCCGTGGAAAGGAAATTACAGCAGCTGGCTCGATCAGAAATCGAAGCGTCTGGCCCAGGAGTCCAAGCAGGCTTCCAAACGTCAAAAGACTCTGGAGCGTGAGCTGGAATGGGTTAGGCAGGGGGCGAAAGGCCGCCAGACCAAACAAAAGGCCCGTTTAAAGAATTACGATAAATTATTGAGTCAGGATCAAAAGCAACTTGATGAGAAATTAGAGATCTATATCCCCAACGGCCCCAGGTTGGGTACCAATGTGATAGAGGCTATTGGCGTTAGTAAGGCTTATGACGATAAGTTGCTTTACGACGATCTTAATTTTAAACTTCCACAGGCGGGAATTGTAGGGATAATAGGGCCCAACGGAGCAGGTAAGACCACCATATTTAAAATGATCATGGGGGAGATTACCCCTGATAAAGGTGAATTTAAAGTGGGGGAAACGGCAAAACTGGCCTATGTAGACCAAAGTCATTCTAATATAGATTCCAGTAAGACTATCTGGGAAAATTTCAGCGACGGACAGGAACTAATTCTAATGGGAGGCCGACAGGTGAATTCCAGGGCTTATCTGAGTCGATTTAACTTCTCAGGAAGCGAGCAAAATAAAAAAGTGAATATGCTTTCCGGAGGGGAGCGCAACAGGTTGCACCTTGCAATGACCCTGAAGGAAGAGGGTAACGTACTGTTACTCGATGAGCCTACCAACGACCTCGATGTGAATACCCTGAGGGCACTTGAAGAAGGTCTTGAGAACTTTGCAGGATGTGCAGTTATAATTTCCCACGATCGTTGGTTTCTTGACAGGGTTTGTACACATATACTCGCATTTGAAGGTAATTCGCAGGTTTATTTCTTTGAGGGATCCTTTTCTGAGTATGAAGAAAACAAGAAAAAACGCCTGGGAGCTGATCTTACTCCCAAGCGCCTCAAGTATAAAAAATTAATTCGTTAAGCGAAAAGCTTAGTAAGCCTCAGCGGGGTACCAGTCTAATTGCACCACTTCTATATTTGAGTCGCCGCTGTTGACCTGACTCGCAAATTGATTGACGTCGCTTACATCAGGTCGGCCGCGATAATGATAGGGATACACCTGTTTGGGTTTAAATTCCAGAACCGCATCCGCCGCACTATCTACCGTCATCGTATAAGGTAGATTCATACAGATAAAAGCCTTATCAATATTTTCTAAAGCACGCATCTCAGGAATATCTTCAGTATCCCCCGAGTAGTAAAGTCTTTGCCCGCCTATATTCAGTACATAGCCATTACCTCTTCCCTTTACGTGGAAATTCTTTGCCTCTTCTCTAAGGTTGTACATGGGAATGGCTTCAACTACTATGTTAAATCTTTCTTTGGTATCCCCGTTGTTCAATATGTCCAGTTGAGGGGCAAATTGAGCAGGCATCTGATCTGCAACGGCCTGCGGTACTATTATTTTTGCTTCGGAAGTGTCTAATCCCTCCAGGGTTTCCGCATTGAAATGATCCCCGTGGATGTCTGTGATCAGGATGAGGTCTGGTTTGGGGTGCTTTGCAAAAGCTTCTGAGCCACCAACGGGATCAATGTATATGGTGATGTCTCCCCATTGGACAACCGCCGTGGCATGTTCCACAGGAGTGATTATTAGCTGATCTTCCTCAGCTGAATTTTGTGCGCTTAGTTGGGAGTCGGAATTTCCTGCCTCCGAAGCATCGGCTTTTTTAGCTTCTTTACAGGAAACCAGAATCAGCAACAATACAGCAAATAACTTAAAAGATGTTTTCATTCCTATTATTTAATAAGGTTCATGGATAAAATTAAAGATAATCAGCTTCAGGGAGATACATTATACCTTTAATAACATTTTAATATTACTACGGGCGTAGGGGGGTGGATTTTCCATTTCGATCGTTTTAAACCCGAATTTTTTGTATAAATGGATGGCTGGTGTCAATATGGTGTTTGAATATAAAACCAGGCTTTCTTTACCCTGCTCCCTGGTGTACTGTATGGAAAAGGCCAGGAGATCATGACCTATTTTCTTTCCCTGAAATTTCTCTTTTACTGCCATTTTGCCGAGTTCAAAGCTTTCATTGTTATAAGGGATAAGTGAAAAGCATCCAGCAATGCTATTGTCGTATTGAGCAAAGAAGATCGCTCCACCCCGGTCAATGATTTCTTCCTCGGCATTATTTAACAAATCCCTGTCCTTGGGTTCTACGTAGAAGTACTGCTTAAGCCAGGCTAGATTCATATCTCTGAATTCAGCTGCAAGTTCAGGTCGATAAGGAATAATTTGTAGTGCCATAGTCAAGGACTTATTTCTTGAAAAGATTGATCTCTACTTATTTGGCGGGCAGAAATTACAATATATTTTAAAGTAAAAAATCTAAAAACCGACTTTCCCCGTATATAGCATGTAAACACGTTACAAAAAGAAAAGCGTATTAAACTTTTTACACTATGACTGAAACAAAAAGCAATAATGGATTAAAGGTAATTGCCGGTTTATTGGGTGTTGTACTTTTAGGTACCATCATTTACACTGTGAGTCTTTACCAGGACAAAAAGAAAAGAGAAACCGAACTTACTCAGGAAAAAGAATTGGTTGTTGAAGACCTAAGAAGCCTGCAGTCTGAGTATGACAAGGCTATTCTCGAAAGCAATGCCACAAACGAAGAATTGGTTGCAGCAAGAGACAGGATTGCAAAGTACATCGACTCTGTGCAAACAATGAAGGCTGATATTTCTTCATTGAGAAGGTACAGAAATCAGGTTGCCGTTCTTAGAAAAGAAAGAGAACAATTGTTAATTCAGGTTGATTCACTTACCCGTTCTAACTCGCTTTTAGCGATGCAGCGTGACAGTACTTTCGTGGAATTGGAAAAACAAGCTGTATTCAACGATTCTTTAGTTGTTCAGAACACTCAGTTAGCTGAGGCTGTTGAAAGAGGATCAGCTTTAAACCTTTCTCAGTTTAATGTTGATGCTGTTAAGGAAAGAAGCAGCGGTAGATTGGTTTCTACACCTAGGGCCAGCCGTACCGATAAGCTCAAAGTTTGTTTCACTATTGCCGATAATGTTATTGCGCAAGCCGGAGACAGACAATTCCTTATCGAAGTATTGGATCCACAAGGAAATGTTCTTGGAGGTGGAAGCACAAAGTCTACAGATGAAGGCGCTTCTGTTACTTATACAAAAGCAACTGATTTTTACTACGAAAACCAGGATCTGGATGTTTGTGACTTTATCAACAATCCAGGTGGTGATTTCCAATCAGGAAACTACATGGTAAACGTTTATGACGATAACCTGAAGCTTCTTGGAACTTCTAAGTTCACTCTGAAGTAAGATATAATTCTTATAAAATTAAGGGCCTTCATCTGAAGGCCCTTTTTTTTTGACTTATTTCTTTTTTATTGAGCCGGTCATGTCCTCCGGTTTTACCCATTTATCGTATTCCTCAGCAGTAACATATCCCAGGTTGATGGCCTCTTCCCTGAGCGTAGTACCATTCGCATGAGCTGTATTCGCTATTTCGGCAGCTTTATAATAACCGATCTTTGTATTCAGGGCAGTAACCAGCATCAAAGAGTTGTTAAGCAATTCTTTAATGACTTTATGGTTGGGCTCAATACCGGCAGCACAGTGAATATCGAAACTAACACAGGCATCGCCCAGTAATTCAGCAGATTGTAGCACGTTGGCGGCCATTACAGGTTTGAATACATTTAATTCGTAATGTCCCTGGGCGCCTCCGACGGAAACAGCGACGTCGTTACCCATCACCTGTGCACATACCATTGTAAGGGCTTCACACTGAGTAGGATTTACTTTCCCGGGCATAATGGAGCTTCCCGGTTCATTGGCCGGAATAATGATCTCTCCGATTCCCGATCTGGGTCCGGATGCCATCATACGTATGTCATTGGCGATTTTGTTAAGAGAAACGGCCAATTGCTTTAACGCCCCGTGTGTCTCAACAAGTGCATCATGGGCAGCGAGAGCCTCAAATTTATTCGTTGCCGTTTTAAAGGGAAGTCCAGTAAATTCCGCAATGTATTTTGCTACGAGGACATCATAACCCTCAGGTGTATTCAATCCGGTACCTACGGCAGTTCCCCCAAGAGCGAGTTCACTTAAATGATCAAGGGTATTATGTAAAGCTTTTAAGCCATGGTCTAGTTGGGATACATACCCTGAAAATTCCTGCCCTAAGGTCAGGGGGGTAGCATCCATTAGGTGGGTTCTCCCTATTTTTACGATGTCTTCAAACTCATCCACCTTTTTTTGCAGGGTATCCCGCAGCTGGGTGACCCCGGGGATGGTTACTTTGAAAATTTTATCATAGGCAGCAATATGCATCCCGGTTGGGAAAGTATCATTTGAAGATTGCGACTTATTTACATCGTCGTTGGGCTGTATGGTTTTTTTACCTTCCCCGATTTTCTGACCGGCTAATTCATGTGCCCGGTTGGCAATTACTTCATTGACATTCATGTTGCTCTGGGTACCCGATCCTGTTTGCCAGATGACCAGGGGAAACTGATCGTCGAGTTTACCTTCCAGGATTTCATCGCATACTCTGGCGATCAGGTCGCGTTTTTCAGCTTCCAGGACACCTAATTCACAATTGGCATAGGCTGCAGCTTTCTTAAGGTAGGCAAAGCCGTATACGATATCCAAGGGCATAGAGGCTGGCGGACCTATTTTAAAATTGTTCCTGGACCTTTCGGTCTGGGCTCCCCAATATTTATCGGCCGGGACTTTCACTTCCCCCATGGTGTCTTTTTCAATCCTGAATTTCATCGTATCGAATTTTTATATCAACAAAGGTAAGGCTTGGAGCAGAAATTCCATTTTACATGCTGATAATTTTCTGCTTTCGGATTTGCAATTTTTAGGAATTTCCAAGTATCTTTGCTTTATAAAGCAATTTTTATGTTCGAATTTGATCAATACCTTGGATTTCTGGCATTTTTAACCATAGTGACTATAGGCTTCTGGCTGATGATGTTCCTCTTGCTTTTTGTAGTACCTTATTGGTTAGGAGGAAATCTGATGGAAATATTCAAAGAAAAACGCGAGGCGAGGAGAGCCAAGCGCAACTCATAAAAAAAGAAGCCATTTGGCTTCTTTTTTGTTTTAACTTCTATTTTAGACCTGATCAGGTTCCCTCAAATTCAAAATCATCATCCTGTCCGCCTCTTCCGTTTCGGTTTCTTTGATTCTGTGGCTGATTAAAGCGGTAGAGGAAGGAAAGTGTAATCTGTCTTTCTCTCCATTGAAATTCGCTGTAAGTAGCTACCGTATTTGTAATCGTTTCCGTTCTCCTTTTTCGGGAGTTAAACAAGTCGCTTACGTTGAGTGATAAGGTGGCTTTATCTTCAATGATATCCTTGCTAAAGGCAAGGTTTGTGCTGAGAATGCCCTTATTTGTGTTCTGTGCGTCTTTGTTTGGGCCCCGGTAAAATAGGTTCGACTGGAAATCGATGTCGCCCGGCAGAGGAATTTTTGCACTGAATCGTGTAAACCAGGTAAAGTTATCAGCATCAAAGTTTTGAGTAATCTCCTCATTCAGGAAATTCGTATATGTATAATCTCCCCTTAATTGCTGCTGGAAAAGATTCAGGTTCCAGGTAAGTCTCCAATCGCGTTTAGGAGTATAGGTGGTAGTGAACTCCATGCCGTATCGGCTGTCTGTTGCAAGGTTGATAGGTGTTCGAGCCTGAACAGGTACCAGAACCGGGTTGTTAGGGTCGTCAGGATTTTCAATTTCCACAAAATCTCCTGTTTCCTGAGTGATAAATTGGAAAACTCCTGTAGATCTGTTGAAATACCCCGATGTGGTAAACGTAATCTTATCCCACCGTTTTAAATAACCCAGATCGAAGGCGTTTGTGAAAGTTGGGTCCAGATCCGGATTGCCCTGAAACAAGTTTGTATTACTCGATCTGGAGGGAAACGGATTGATAAATCTGGAACGCGGCCGGCGTAATCTGCGGCTATAGCTAATAGTCAGCTGCTCTGTCTCTGAAAACTCATATCCCAGAAACAGGGAAGGAAACCAGTTCACGTAATCCTTATCGGTAACTTCCTGGGTATCGACCAGCTCAATGCCAATATCGGATGCTTCCATTCTAAGTCCGCCCAAAACACTGAATTTTTTAACCTTGGTACCCAGCTGCATATACGCTGCATTGACGTATTCCTTGTAATTCAATTCGTTGCTGAAATCAGGATCCCTGTCGAGCACCCCGTCTTCCAGTATTCCAAAGTCGAAATCCGTATTAAAATTATTGAAGGTGCCACGGTATCCCATCTCAAATTGAGACATATTATCCTTTCCAAAAGGAAGCACATAGTCGAATTGCACCAGTTGATTTATTTGTGATTCATCATTAATGGTTTGTTCCGTGGGCAAGGCAACAGATTCTCCGAGAACTATTTCATCTATGATGGAATTCTCTATTTCATCTCCTCTTGAATATTGATAATCCATGGTAAACTCATGGCCTTCTTTGTCAAAAGTCTTTTTGTAGTTTACTGAATACTGAACATTGTCATCCTCTTCAGCTTCAACAGTAGACCGATTTCTTCGTATTGTGGGATTTCTAACTTCATCAAAATTAAAAAAGTCGATATCCACGGTATTCTCCCCATCAGATTTCCGGATGACCAATGAATTGGTAATGCTGCTGGTTTCACTGAAAAAGTACTCAAATCCAATATTGGTGTTAAAGCTGTTATCCTGTCGTTGATATTCCCTGATTTCATCCTGGAAACTTACTGTATTCCCATTTTCATCGAAATTTTCCTGTTCAAATAGTGCATTACCGGGTGCATCCCGATACCTGAATGTTGTGGTCGTAAAGATGTTGAATTTCTCGCGTCTCAGGTTCAGACTTACAGCTGTTCCGTAGTTATCCGGATAACCCGCGAACACATTCACAGATCCATTTACGCCGGCTGTTTTACTTTGTCTTAAGATAATATTGAGTATACCCGCCGTTCCTTCTGCATCATAACGCGCAGAGGGATTAGTGATAACTTCAACCCTTTCAATGGACTCTGCCGGGAGCTGTTGAAGAGCTTGCGGACTCAAGCCCGACAGGGCAGAGGGTTTGCCATTGATCAGGATACGTACACTTTCGTTTCCTCTCAGGCTAATATTTCCTTCGACATCAACTGTAACGGAAGGAACATTATCCAGAACATCGGTCACAGACCCACCTCGTACGGTAAGATCCTGACCAACATTGTATACTTTTTTATCAAGGCGTAATTCTACCGTGGTTCGTTCTCCTACAACTACCACATCTTCCAGCATCTCAGCATCTACTTCTAGCTGAATAGCCCCCAGGTCGGTTGAACTCCTGAATGTTTGAGCCTTTAACTCGAAGGTCTTATAAGAAAGATATTCCACCCTTACATTGTACTGTCCCGGCATTGTTTCGACAGAAAATTTGCCATCAAGATCAGAGATTCCCCCGGTCACCATTTCAGGCCTGCGAACACTTTGTAAAACCAGGGTAGCATATTCAAGGGGCTGATTTGTATCCTTGTCATAAACCGTACCCGTAATGGTTATTGGAGACGGACGCTGACCAGAAGGTCTTTGGGAGAAGGACATTAAAAAAGCCATTAGGAACAATGGCAAAAGGATGATATTTTTCATTTAAGATTTATTTTTTTTCTTTTTTCTTTTTTTCGATTTGGACTTTTTGCCTCCGTTTTCACGGTATTCCTTCAGGGCTTCAAATTTGTCAGCAGGGAGACTTGCCTTTAGCTCCTCATCCTGTTTTAAATTGATCTGTTCATACGCTTCCCGCATTTTTTCGGGCTCCAACTTAAGGATTTGAATTTCTATGCGTTGTTGTACGTATTTAGTGAGGATTGATTTTAAGATGGCCTGTTCAAATTCTGAGAAATCGATCGCCTCCAGAAGTTTAGGCATCTCGGCTTCTACAAGCCCTTCGGCGGTCATGGGTTCAGCAGGTTCGGGCTTATCCTGGGTTTGAGGGGCTATTCGCCTGCGGCCCATGGTTCCATACTGCGCTTCAGCATAAAACGATGCCGCAAAGAAAAATAGAATTAGAAGAATATGGTGTTGGTTCGCTCTCATTTCTGAATTCACATTCAAATGTATACGGAAGTGAATGAGTGCGCGGTTAAATGTTTGTTAAAAGGCAAAGGTTACCTTAACAATTGAGAAAAGTTTAAGAGAAGTTTTAGGAAAATTGGGAAAACGAATTATTCAGCCAGTAATTCTGATATATTCTCAGGAGGCCTTCCAATGACTCCTTTTCCCTCGTAAATAACCACAGGTCGTTCTATTAGTTTGGGATGATCCAGCAAAGCATTTACGATCATTTTCTCGGTGAGATCTTTTCCTTTAAAATTGGATTTCCAGATCGCTTCCTGTTTTCTGACGAGCTCAGAAGCATTGATATCCAGGATTTTCAGAATTTCCTCTAGTTCGGTTCGGGTGAGATTATCTTCCAGGTATTTAATAATTTCAAAAGGTTTTCCGCTTTCTTCAATGATGGCAAGGCCTTCACGTGATTTGCGACATCTCGGATTGTGGTAAATTTTAATCATAATTCTAACTTTCGTGATTTTGTCCCATCATCATGAGATAGGCTTTGAGGAACATATCGAGATCCCCGTCCATAACGGCGTCTACATTTCCTGTTTCTTCGCCTGTACGAACATCTTTAACCAATTTATAAGGGTGCATCACATAATTTCGGATCTGGGAACCCCATTCGATCTTCATTTTGGACGATTCGATTTCATCCCGGGCTTCCTGCTTTTTCCTCAATTCAATTTCGTAGAGCTGAGACTTTAACATCTTTAGGGCCGTCGCCCGATTATCGTGCTGCGATCTTGAATCTGAACAGGAAATTTGTATCCCTGTGGGTTTGTGCACCAATTGTACCTTGGTTTCAACCTTATTTACATTTTGCCCACCCGCTCCACTGGATCGGGCTGTAGTGATCTCTATGTCTGCAGGATTCACTTCGATCTCAATACTATCGTCAACCAGCGGGTAGACGTAAACCGAAGCAAAAGAAGTATGCCTTTTGGCATTGCTGTCGAAGGGTGAAATTCTAACTAAACGGTGAACTCCGTTTTCCCCCTTCAACCATCCAAAGGCGTAATCGCCTTCAATTTCGAGTGTTACTGTTTTTATGCCCGCTACATCACCTTCCTGGTAATTGAGTTCTTTAACTTTATAACCGTTTTTCTCGCTCCACATCAGGTACATTCGCATAAGCATGGAGGCCCAGTCACAGCTCTCAGTGCCACCTGCTCCGGCAGTGATCTGAAGCACGGCGGTCATTTCATCTCCTTCTTCGGAGAGCATGTTCTTAAATTCGAGCTTTTCTACGGCATCAAGAGCCCTTGAATGTTGGGTTTCAACTTCAGCGGGGGCAACTTCCCCTTCTTTTTGGAATTCGAGTAGTACTTCAAGGTCGTTGGCAAGCGCCAGCGCCGTGTTGTATTCTTCCACCCATTTTTTCTTAGCCTGAAGCTGGCGCATTTTTACCTGCGCTTCCTGGGGGTTATCCCAAAAATCAGGGGCTAAGGTTTTCTCCTCTTCATTCTCAATTTCGATCAATTTGGCATCGATGTCAAAGATACCTCCTTAACGCACCAAGGCGCTCAATAAGATCTTTCTGATGATCTGTAGTTACCATTCTGAATAAATTTCACGTAAAAGTACCATGTTTTTAAAGAGTAAGGAATTTTTAAAATTAAAATTATTGTTGTTGTTGCTGCCCGTGTACCTGAACACTATGTGAAGTGGTATTTTCACCCTTTGATAGGATAATACCTTTGATTGGGGCACAATCTGCATAGTCCTTTCCATGGGCTACCTTTATGTGATTGTCACTCGCCAGGATGTTGTTTGTGGGATCAAATCCAACCCAACCCACGTCCATAAGATAGGCCTCAGTCCATGCGTGCATCTGGGAGTCGCCGAAATATCCGTTCCCCTGGTGGAGATACCCTGACACATACCGGCAGGGAATCCCATACTGCCTGGCAATAGCAGAGAACAAATGCGCAAAATCCTGACATACCCCGTGACGATTCTCAACAATGTAATCCAATGTTGTATTTACATGCGTAACCCCGGGCGTATAGAATATTTTTTCAAACACCCATTTGTTCAGCAGCTGTAAATTCTCAAAGACGTTTTCTCCCTTATTGTATTCAAAAAAATTGCTATGCTCATCCAAAAGGGTGGTAAGGGGAGTTTTACGCAGAAAAGGTTCGTGATCTACCCTGAAATGGAGATCGTGGTAACGATTGAGTTCTTCAAAAGGATCGGTCGCTAATTCAAAATTAAAAGGATTTAATATTTTTTTGTTGAGGGTAAAGTTGGCCTTGAATTCTATGCTTTTGAATTTTGTCCTCGCAAGGATGCGAAGGGTTTTAAAGCCATAGGCATTAGTGGAAATTTCATATGGAAAATTCATTGAATTAGTGAAAGAAAATGAGTGCAATTCCTGGTTTTCGTCCTGGTGCGGACAAATAAGGAACTGCCACCTCGCTTCTTTCACAGGAAATTCATACTGGTTTTCAGCGCAATAGACAATCTTGTATTCGAGAGACATTATTGCTTATAGATTATTAGGGAAGCCTGGATCAATAGTGAAAAAACTCATTCTCCATTTTGGTGCCAATATCGGCTAAATTCTTTAACATTCCGTCAATAAATTGTTCGATATTTCCTTCAATTTCTTCAATATACTTGTATTGATATTCCGACCTCACTCTCCCTACCAGAAAGGCAGTCGAATTTTTATTATAACGAAAGGAATTATCGAGTACCCTGATATGCCTGTAAATCTGATTTAGGCTGTTCATCAGAGATCTTGGGCAATTGGGATTCAGGATCAAAAACTCAAGGGTTGTTGCACTGGTAGGCGTCTTTTTATAAAACCGCCGCATCATATCATAAGATTCCACACTTTTCAAAAGAGTGGTCCATTCAAAACTATTTTTGAAGGTGTCACCATATCCTCCCTTTGAAATGGATGCATCCTTATATTTTGAATTGATAATTCGGATAAGCTGGTTGGCCCGCTCCAGGTTTACCCCCATCAAGATAATGGCATACACTTCATCGTGCAGGAGGGTGCTCCGAATTTTCCCTCTCAGGATAGACGACATTTCAATGATATTTATACAGAAGTCGTACATCCCTTTTTTAAGGAAGTGATCTACGGGATATTTTAACACAAAGTGATAAAACTTATTGATGGATTCGTAAAGGTCAGTTGAGATCAGGTCCCTTGCGCTATTGGCATTTTCCCGTGTATACTTAACATTGTTAATAATGGAGTAGGGGTGGTCGTGGTCAAGTGCGAGTTTGAAAAGCACTTCTTCTTCATTGAGCTCTGTCCCTTTTGGAGATTCGGGATCCCCGATCATTCTCAGCATCGAATTCAGTACAAACTGCCTCGATCTGGAGAGTTCGTTGGGGGCATCCAGGGAAGAGAAATAATTGACGTGCATATATCGAGCAATATGCTCAGATCGCTCTATATAACGTCCCATCCAAAACAGATTATTGGCTACTCTTGCTAACATATAGTTAAGGTTTTAATACCCAGGTATCTTTAGAACCACCGCCCTGAGAAGAATTTACGACTAGATTACCTCTTTTTAGCGCCACCCGCGTTAACCCGCCTTTGAGGACAAAGTCTTTGTCTTTTCCCAGTATGGTAAAAGTTCTCAGGTCTACGTGCCGCTGTTCAAAGGAATTTGTTTCGTCTATGTAGGTAGGATGAACCGAGAGCGACATAATAGGCTGCGCCACGTATTTGCGCGGACTTTCCTGTATCTGTTTTTTAACCTTCTCAATCTCTTCCTTGCTTAGGCGGTTTCCAATTGAGATTCCGTAACCCCCGGCTTCATCTACGGGTTTAATTACCAGTTCATGAATGTGCTCCAGTACATATTTAAGTTCATCGGGCCTGCTGCAGTGGTAGGTATGAACATTATTCAGAATGGGGGTCTCATCGAGATAGTATTTTATGATATCAGGCATATAGGTATACACTGCTTTGTCGTCGGCTACTCCGGTGCCTGGCGCGTTTGCCAGAGTAACATTTCCCTTTTTATAAGCTGAGAAGAGTCCGGGAACGCCCAGGGAAGAATCAGCCCTGAATTCGAGGGGATCAAGAAACTGATCGTCTATTCGACGGTAGATAATATCAACTTTTTCGGGTCCTTTGATGGTGCGCATATATACAAAGTCGTTCTCCACAAACAGGTCGCGCCCTTCAACCAGTTCAACACCCATGGTCTTTGCCAGGTAGGAGTGTTCGTAGAAGGCCGAATTGTACATACCCGGGGTGATCACGACGGTGTTGGGAGTATCCACACCTTTGGGCTTTACCGTTTCAAGCAGATCCAGAAGGTTTTCCGCATAATTAGTTACCGTATGGGTTTCGTAATGATTAAAAACCCCAAAAAGTGCCCGTTTTAGTGCTGTACGGTTGCAAATCACATAACTCACACCAGAGGGACATCTTATATTGTCTTCAAGTACATAGTACTTCCCATCACTGTGCTTAATAATATCGGTGCCGGAAATGTGGTTGTAAATACCTCCGGGAGGATCCACACCCATCATCTGATGTAAGTAGTTTTCAGACGAACTGACTAGCTCGAGCGGTACAACTCCCTGTTTGAGGATTTTCTTGTCATGATAGATGTCGTGCAGAAATAAATTCAGGGCCCTGCTACGCTGAATAGCTCCTTTTTCAATAAGCTCCCATTCTTTTGCGTCTATAATTCTTGGAAACAGATCAAAGGGAAATATCTTTTCCTGCATCTCTTTGTCGTCATATACCTGGAAGGTAATACCCTGATTAAAGAAAGACGACTTCGCCTTTTCATTTAATCGCATATAATCATCAATACTATGCGCTCCATAGAGGGCAAAAAGCTTTTGGTAAATATCTTTGACCTTGCCATTGCTGTCATAGAGTTCATCAAACAGGGCATGATCTCGCTCGTAAGAAGAGAAAATAGTGCTTTCCAGGATCGCCATATCAATTACTTTGGTGAGTTATGGAAGATAACCTAAATGGAATAAAATATAAACTCTAATTCCATAAATATTAATGGGGATATTTACCGAATTCACAATTTAGGATAATACCATTTGTGGTTATTCTATATCATTTTCCTACAGTGTTCTTTAGTTTCCTTCGAATTTGTATAAATTTAGGCTCTAAACCAGCGAGATGAAAAATACACTCTATCTATTTGTCTTTTTAAGTATGTTCACTGCCCTTGGACAAATCACAGAAAAACTAAAGGATTTTCAGAAATACGAAGGCTTTTTCCCCTTCTACCATGATCCCGCAAGCGATAAGGTATTCATGGAAGTAAAGGATCTTGAAAAAGAGTTTCTCTACGTGTACTCCCTAAGTAGTGGAATTGGAAGTAATGATATAGGTTTGGATCGTGGACAACTTGGAAATGAGCAAGTTGTATATTTTAAAAAAGCTGGAAATAAACTGTTGTTAGTTCAGCCCAATCTCAAGTACAGAGCCTTGACAGAGAATGAATTAGAAAAGAAATCTGTGGAACAGGCCTTTGCGAAATCCATCTTGTTCGGCTTTAAGATTGAAGAAGAAAAAGACGGCACTTATTTTATCGACCTGACAGATTTTCTTATGCAGGACGCTCACGGGGTTAGTGAACGTTTAAAGCGATCAAAGCAGGGTAATTACAGCCTCGACAAGTCGAAAAGTGCCTTTGACCTTGAAAGAACCAGGGCTTTTCCCAATAATGTAGAATTCGACCTTATGCTGACCTTTAAAGGGACGCCTGCCGGAAATTATATTCGTTCGGTGACACCAAATCCCGAATTGGTAACTGTGTCCCAACATCATTCCTTTATCGCCCTTCCCGATACGGGGTTTGACATGCGGGAATTTGATCCCCGGTCTGGTTCCTATCCCTTTTCATACTATGATTATGCTACTCCTGTAGAGGAATCCCTGATCAAAAGATATATAACACGCCATCGCCTGGAGAAGAAAGATCCCAGTGCAGCTTTGAGCGAGGCTGTGGAACCGATTGTTTATTATCTTGACAATGGCACTCCCGAGCCCGTTCGCTCTGCCCTGCTGGAGGGAGGACGCTGGTGGAACCAGGCTTTTGAAGCCATAGGGTTCAAGGATGCATTTCAGCTCAAAATGCTACCCGATGATGCCGATCCGCTGGATGTGCGTTACAATGTAATCCAATGGGTACATCGCTCTACCAGAGGGTGGAGCTATGGCAGTAGCATTACAGACCCCAGGACGGGAGAAATCATCAAAGGCCATGTTAGCCTCGGTAGCCTTCGGATCAGACAGGATTTTCTGATCGCTCAGGCCCTTATGGACAAACCTTTTGCAGAGAGGGATGATAACGATGAGGCCATGCTAAATATGGCTTTGGCCAGAATACGGCAGTTATCGGCTCATGAAATTGGGCACACCCTGGGCTTTGCACATAATTTTGCTGCCAGTACCAACAACCGCGCATCTGTAATGGATTATCCACATCCGTACATCAGCCTGAAAAATGGGATGATAGATTTCTCTGAAGCCTATGATACAGGAATAGGGGAGTGGGATAAAGTAACGGTTGCCTATTCTTATTCAGACTTCCCGGAGAATACCAATGAAAAGGAAGCACTTGCTGCAATTCTTCAGAAATCACATCAGCAGGGACTTCGGTACATCTCTGATCGCGATGCCCGACCATTGGGCAGTGCACATATCCTGGGTCATCTCTGGGATAACGGAGGGAGTGCCAGTGAGGAATTAAACAGGTTGCTTGAGCTGCGCAAGGTCGCCATAGATAATTTCTCAATTGATAATATACGTTCAGGAGAGCCGAATTCGGTTCTGGAGGACGTATTTGTTCCTCTGTATTTCCTGCACAGATATCAAATTGAAGCTGCGGTAAAAAGCATTGGCGGATTAAATTACAATTATGCCGTCAAAGGAGACGGACAGGTAGTAGTGGAATCCCTTCCGTCCAAGGAGCAAAAGGAAGCTGTAAAAAGCGCCTTAAAGACACTGGATGCATCGGTGATTGCCATTCCTGAGGAAAAACTGGCTTTATTTCCCCCGAGAGCAATAGGACATGGAAGAACTAGAGAATCTATTAACGGTAAAACCGGTGTTTCCTTTGATGCATTGTCTGCTGCTGAAACAGCTGCAGACATGAGCCTCAGTCTTCTTTTTCACCCGGAAAGGGCTTCACGCCTTATTCAGCAAAAAGGACTTGAATCCTCACAATTGGGTCTGGGTGAATTATTCCAGTCGATAATTGATGGAACGATTAATAAAACGCATAAAGATGGTTATCTCAATACCGTACAAAAATCTATAAATTATCGCGTCCTGATGCATTTGATGAATTTGGCAGCGCATAAAGATGTTCATCCTCAGGTAAATGCGATAGCTAATGCCAGTTTGATTGAACTACAAATGCGACTGAAAAACTCCACTGATCCTGACGCCAGGGAAATGGCAAGAAGAATAACATTTTTTAATGAAAACAGAGACGAGTTTAAGGTAATTTCTTCTCCTGAAATCCCTGACGGTTCACCTATAGGCATGGCCTGTTCACAATAATCATTCTGAGTTTATATGCAGATCAATCTAATAAGTGATACCGTAACTAAACCGACTGCTGCGATGTTAGATGCCATGATGTCGGCAGAGGTAGGCGATGATGTTTTTAAGGCCGATCCATCGGTTAACGCATTGGAGGAGAAAGTAGCGAAATTATTTGGTATGGATTCCGCCCTGTTTTTTCCCAGCGGGACCATGGCCAATCAAACAGCAATAAAGATTCATACCAATCCCGGAGATCAGCTCATCTGCGATAAATATGCCCATGTGTATAATTACGAAGGCGGCGGGGTGAGCTTTAACAGTGGAGTGTCCTGTAAACTTGTAGACGGGCACCGGGGTATGATGAAGGCAGAACAGGTACAGGCTGCCATTAATCCTCCCGATTTTTATCACAGTCCGCTCACCTCCCTGGTCTGTATTGAAAACACAACCAACAAAGGTGGGGGTGCTTGCTGGGATTTTGAAGAATTAAAAGCAATACGGAAAGTTTGTGACAAGCACGAGCTGGGCTATCACCTTGATGGGGCCCGACTCTGGAATGCACTTGTAGCCAAAAATGAGGATCCTAATGCTTATGGCAGGCTGTTCGACACCATCAGTATTTGCCTGAGTAAAGGACTAGGTTGTCCGGTTGGTTCTGTCCTGGTAGGGAAAAAAGAATATATGGACAAAGCCTTGCGAATTCGGAAGGTGTTGGGCGGTGGGATGCGTCAGGCAGGATATCTTGCGGCAGCCGGCATCTATGCCCTGGACCATCATATAGACCGACTAAAAGAAGACCATTTAAGGGCTCAGGAGCTGGGAGCCCAATTGCAGAAATTACCGATAGTAAAGCAGGTAGAACCCATTGAGACCAACATCATCATCTTTGAACTCGATGAAGCCAAGTGCTCTACAGAAAGATTCCTGGAAGAATTAGAAAAAAAGGGCATTCAGATTATTGGAATGGGACAGGGTAAATTGCGGATGGTTACTCATATGGACTACAATGTAGAAATGCACGAGCACACCCTGCAGATTCTGGCCTCCTTAGGGGAGTTGTGATTGATCTAACCCCGAGATCCTGTTTCGGAAATTCGTAATACCATTTTCCATACCGGCCTCCGAGGTATAGTCCTTACTGTTTCCAATAATACTTCCGCTTTGATCTTTTAGTGTAAAATGAAATTTCCCGTTGTGGCTGGTCTTTCTCTCGAAGACAGAAGGTTTTGAAACCAGAGGAGGAAGTTGTTTCAGAGTGGCTGTGAGTTCCTTTTTTGAAGGAAAAGGAACACTCTGTAAGATAGAGTTGCCTCCCTTTGCAGTGACTACAAAGCTGTATCGATCATTCTTATCTTTTTTTACTTCTATCATCCTGTAATAGTCCAATTGCATTAAAGTCGTAAACGCCTGTGTTACTTAAAGAGGGAATCCATCCCCGGAATATTAGGCATACCCTCCTTAGCCACCGCAGCCAATTCTGCTTCCTGCACCTCAGTGGCCCTGGAAATGGCTTTATTTAACGTAATAACAAGATAGTCTTCCAGTTGTTCTTTGTCTTCAAGCAGTGCATCTTCTATTTCGATACTCTTGATTTCGCGGTTAGCCGTGATTGTAATGGAAACCGAGCCATCTGCCGATTTTTCATTAAGAGAAACAGTATCCAGTCGTTTTTTAGTTGCCTCTACTTTGGCACGGGTCTCTTTGAGTTTTCCCATCATGCCCATCATATCTCCGAACATATAATTTTAATTTAGTTTTAGATACTCAAATTTACTAATTTGCCCGGATTTTAAACCATTCTATATGCTTCTATCGAAAAAAGACTTCATTCTCCCATTAAGTATTATTTTTGCAGTTTCTTGCCAAAACCAAAACAAAGAGATGGTAGATGTAAGCCCTCCAGTCGCTAAAAAAGTCCCTAGGAATCTCGAAATCCACGGAGATGTCAGGGTGGACAACTACTATTGGATGAATGAGCGGGAAGATCCGGAGGTCATTGCATTCCTCGAGAAGGAGAACGAGTATTACCAGGCGAAAACAGCCCATACCCAACCCTTGCAGGATAGTCTTTTCCTGGAAATGAGATCGAGAATCAAGGAGGATGACAGCTCGGTCCCTTATAAGCGTAATGGCTATTGGTATAGTACACGTTTTGAAACCGGGAAGGAATACCCGATATATTCCCGTAAAAAAGGGGAGCTGGAAGCTGACGAAGAAGTGATGTTCGACGGGAATGAACTGGCCGAAGGGCACGAGTTTTTTCGTTTAACCGGTATCTCTGTGAGTCCGGATAACACTATGGCAGCATTTGGCAGGGATACTGTTTCGAGGCGACAATATTATATAAAGATCAAAAACCTGGTTACTGGGGAAATATATCCCGATAAAATCGAAAACACTACCGGGGGTTCGGTCTGGGCCAAAGACAACAAAACCTTATTTTACACTAAAAAAGATCCTGTAACCCTGCGTTCAGACAAGATTTACAAACATGTACTGGGAACTTCTTCGGAAAAAGATGAACTGGTTTATCACGAAACCGATGAGACTTATAACACCTATGTCTATAAATCCAAATCACAGGATTATATCATCATTGGATCTAACAGTACACTCACCTCAGAATACCGCATCCTGGCGGCAGACGATCCTAATGGAACTTTTAAGGTTTTTTCCCCCAGGACAAGGGGGCTGGAATATGCGATCTATCATTTCGGATCGGATTTCTACATTCTCACCAACAAGGACGGGGCTACAAATTTTAAGTTGATGAAGACCTCCGAAAAGACTACTTCTTCAGAAAACTGGCAGGAGTATTTACCTCACCGGGAGGATGTATTGTTGGAGGACATTGAAATTTTTAAGGATTATCTCGTGGTATCAGAAAGAGATAATGGCCTGAACAAAATTAAAGTGAGTCGATGGGACGGAAGTGATTCGTATTATCTCCCATTTGACAATGAGACCTACGTGGCATATCCTTATGTCAACCTTGATTATGACACCAAATACCTGAGGTATATCTATAATTCAATGACCTCTCCTTACGCCATCATCGATTTTGATATGGAGACAAGGGAGGAAGTCATTCTGAAGCAACAGGAAGTCCTTGGCGGTAAGTTCAAGGCTGAGAATTATCGTTCGCAACGAATCTGGGCCACAGCTCGTGACGGTGTCAGGGTACCCATCTCATTGGTGTATCATAAGGACACCCCTCTAGACGGTACTTCTCCGCTGCTACAGTATGCCTACGGATCATACGGTGCTACCATAGACCCATCCTTTTCAAGTACTCGTCTCAGTCTGTTAGACCGCGGGTTTATCTACGCCATATCTCATGTAAGAGGAGGAGAATACTTGGGAAGACCCTGGTATGAAGATGGAAAACTACTAAGGAAGAAAAATACATTTACCGATTTTGTCGACTGCTCCAAATTCCTCATCGAGGAAAAATTTACCAGTCCAGAGCATCTCTATGCCCTGGGAGGTTCAGCAGGAGGCTTGCTGATGGGTGCAGTGGTAAATATGGCCCCGGAACTCTATCACGGCGTAATCGCAGCAGTTCCTTTTGTGGATGTGGTTACTACCATGCTGGATGATTCGATTCCTTTGACAACAGGGGAATACGATGAATGGGGAAACCCGAATGAAAAAAAATATTACGACTATATGTTGTCATATTCTCCTTATGACAATGTACAGAAACAGGCATATCCCAATTTATACGTTACTACCGGACTCCATGATTCTCAGGTGCAGTATTGGGAACCGGCTAAATGGGTGGCCAAACTAAGGGAGTACAAAACAGATCAGAACAACCTCTTCCTCGATACAAACATGGAAGCAGGGCATGGGGGAGCTTCAGGCCGTTTTGAAGCCCTGAAGGAGACGGCCAAGGAGTTTGCATTTCTGCTCGATTTGGAGGGGAAAGACCAATAATTAAAAAAAAGTAGTAATTTTGCCCCTGAAATACCGTTATCAGAGGGTGTTTCAACAAAACAACTTTATGGAACAAACGATTAACGCCCATAATTCAATCCTCGATCTTATTGGTAATACCCCGCTGATTAAATTAAATCAGGTCACCAGTGCTATGGATGGAGAGTTCTATGCCAAGATGGAAGCTTTTAATCCAGGGCATTCCGCAAAAGACAGAATTGCTGCTTTTATTATCGAAGAGGCAGAACGCAAGGGGATTTTGAAGGAAGGAAGTACGATTATCGAAACTACATCTGGAAATACGGGCTTTAGTCTGGCCATGGTGAGTATCGTAAAAGGCTACAAGTGTATACTTGCTGTCAGTTCTAAATCGTCTCAAGATAAGATAGACATGCTGCGCACTATGGGGGCGGAGGTATACGTATGCCCGGCACATGTAAGCGCTGACGATCCGCGTTCTTACTATGAGGTGGCCAAACGACTTCATCAAGAGACCGAAAATTCTATTTATATCAATCAATATTTTAATGAATTAAATATTGAAGCTCATTACAGGACTACCGGCCCGGAGATCTGGGAACAGACAAAGGGGCAGATCACTCACCTGATCGCCTGCAGTGGGACCGGGGGTACGATTTCTGGTACAGCACGATTTTTAAAGGAGATGAATGCCGATATAAAAGTTATAGGCGTAGATGCTTATGGCTCTGTTCTAAAGAAGTATCACGAAACCGGTAAAATGGATAAGAATGAGATTTATCCGTACCGGATTGAAGGGTTGGGTAAAAACCTGATTCCGGATGCTACAGATTTTAACATCATAGACACCTTTATAAAGGTAACAGATAAGGAAAGTGCACATACTGCAAGGGAGATTGCCAGGACCGAAGGGATTTTTGCAGGATATACCTCAGGTGCCGCAATCCAGGCAGTGAAGCAATTGAATGAACTTGGAGAGTTTAGCAAAGACAGTAAAGTGGTTGTTATTTTTCCGGATCATGGCTCCAGATATATGAGTAAAGTCTACAGTGATAAGTGGATGGAAGCTCAGGGATTCTTATCAGAGGTTCAAACGAGCCAGGAGAAGAAGGTTGAGATTGTAAAATAAAAAAGTGTATTCACTAGATAACCGGCAGTGGGTTTAAACTCACTGCCTTTTTTTATGGTCTGAAATAATTTTATGATTCGTGGGTAAAAATCCATAGTTTTGCAGAAACCAAACCGGGGTAAATGAGAGATTTATTTGACAGGATTATCGAGAATAAAGGCCCTTTAGGACGATGGGCTTCACAGGCTGAAGGTTACTTCGTTTTTCCAAAATTGGAAGGTCCTATTTCAAACAGAATGAAATTTCAGGGGAAGGAAGTAATTACCTGGAGTATAAATGATTATCTCGGATTGGCAAACCTGCCGGAGATTAAAAAAGTAGACGGGGAGGCAGCACTCGAATACGGTGCGGCTTATCCGATGGGAGCCAGGATGATGAGCGGTCAGACTGTATACCACGAGCAACTAGAAAAGGAACTCGCAGCTTTTGTAAGTAAAGAAGCTTCTTATCTGCTCAATTTTGGATATCAGGGAATTATGTCTGCGATTGATGCCCTTGTTTCAAAAGACGATATCATAGTTTACGATGTGGATTCTCACGCCTGTATCATAGACGGTGTGCGATTGCACATGGGAAAACGATTTACTTTTAAACACAACGATATTGAAAGCCTGGAGAAAAACCTGGAGCGAGCAGCAAAGATGGCGGAGCAGACAGGTGGTGGGATTTTGGTTATCTCGGAAGGGGTTTTTGGTATGCGTGGAGAACAAGGGAAACTGAAGGAAATTGTTGCCCTGAAGAAGAAATTTAATTTCCGACTTCTGGTAGATGATGCCCACGGTTTTGGTACTTTGGGTAAAACTGGAGCCGGAGCAGGAGAAGAGCAAGGGGTTCAGGACGACATCGATGTTTACTTTGCCACTTTCGCTAAATCCCTGGCCGGAATAGGAGCTTTTCTTGCTGCTGATCAGGAAATTATTGACTATCTGAAGTATAATCTCAGGTCACAAATGTTTGCGAAATCCCTGCCTATGATTTATGTTAAAGGCGCCCTGAAACGTCTCGACATGTTGAGAAATATGCCCGAACTGAAAGCCAAATTATGGGAAAACGTAAATGCACTTCAGGAAGGTCTCAAAGAGAGAGGCTTTGATATCGGTACCACCTCCAGCTGTGTAACCCCTGTGTATCTCAATGGTAGTATCCCAGAGGCAATGGCCCTGGTAAAGGATCTGCGGGAAAACTACGGTATTTTCTGTTCCATTGTAGTATATCCGGTAATACCTAAAGGTCTCATACTGCTTAGGATGATACCGACAGCTACCCATACCATGGAAGACATATCCATCACACTCGATGCCTTTTCGGCTATTCGCGACAGGTTGGAAAATGGAACCTACAAAAGGTTGTCAGCGGCTGTCGCAGCTGCCATGGGGGAATAAACGATTTCAGGAAAATCTCCGATTTATAATTACAATACTTTCTTGTAGGTACGACGCCTTTTGTACACTTTTGGATCAAAGTGCTTCCAGAGTTGCTTTATGGCAATATTCTCTTCGAGTTCCGGCGTTCTGTAACAGGTTTGCACCTGTTTTTCCTTAAAGGTCTCGTAATACTCATTAAAGATAATGGAAGTAACTCCTTTATTCTGGTATTCGGGATGTATCCCGATGAGGTAAAAAATAACGTCTTTATTGTACTTTTTTGCCTTTAACAGGTGATACCAGCCAAAGGGGAATAATTTACCCCTGGCTTTCTGCATGGCTTCAGAGAAAGATGGCATTACGATGGCAAATGCAATCACTTTGTCCGAAGAATCCACTATGAATTTTATGTATTCCGGATTGATAAAACTGATGTATTTCTTTTTAAAATACTCTCTTTGTACCGGGGTAATAGGGACGAAAGAAGACAATTTGGCGTAAGAATCATTGAACAAATCAAACATCTGATCAACCCAGGGCATGATTTCGCTCGTCTTACTAAAATTCATTTCCTTTAATCCATACCGCTTTTTTATCAGTACCTGAACCCGCTTGAAGAGGGCCGGATCCACATTGCTATTGGGAAACTTATTCTCTTCATACCCCTTTTCCTTTACAAAGCCCATTCCTTCGTAATGCGACTGGTAATAAGGATAGTTGTACCATGTAATCATGGTTCCTATATGATCAAATCCCTCCACCAGAACACCAACTTTGTCGAGATTGGAGAACCCTACAGGACCTTCCATAAACTCCATCTGATGTTGTCTTGCGAGTTCTTCAACTTTGGCAATTAGTGCACGCGATACTTCCTGATCGTCTATAAAATCGAACCAGCCAAAGCGCATTTTGCGTAATTTTTGCTGATTGACTTCAATCCAGTTGATCATGGCAACCACACGTCCCACAATTTCACCATCCTTATAGGCGAGGAAAAACCAGGCATCCGCATTCTCAAAAACCGGATTCTTTTCAGAATTAAAAGTCTCCATTTCATCCTTTATCAAAGGAGGAACCCAGTAGGGGGAATCTTTGTATAACGAAAAAGGAAAGGTTACGAATTTTTTCAGATCAGATTTACTAACCGCCTGTTGTACACTTACCATAATACCTGTTTATAGAACCAATATTAGGAATAAATGGGCATAGTTTAAAACTTCCCGGAGGTTTTAAATCACAGAGGTAATCTTTTAAAAAGGAATTAGCAGAATGAGGGTCTTTGGTTAGTTCTTCTTCCGCTTCGCTTTGCGCTCAAGTTTGCGCATTTTCTTTTTTGAAATTCCCGGAAGGGTGTTTTCGGAATCGTCTTTAAAAGCATTCTTCTTGATAAAATCTCCGTTTTCACCTGCTTTCTGATCATCAATGGAAATGACTTCATCCTGGTGGAAATCGAGGCGATAGGAAAAGCCCAGCGCACCAAATATCCTTCTTGGGGAATCTTTAAAACTCGCCCCTACATTAATGTCGGCCTGGAACGACTTACTAAATAAATGTGCTATTCCGGTCCTTAACAGGATATCGGCATACCTATCACTTTTAATCCCCTGGTTTTCAACAAAAACACTCCATTTGGGGTTTTTAAAAGCATGGGATACAGAGACCAGGTATTGCATTTCAGGGAAATCTGTGCCGATTCTGTCATAGATCAGATTCGATATTAGTACGAGTCGGGGACCCAGATGACTCTGGGTGGCGATCATAGCCCTGGGTGCTACAATCGGATCTTCCGGATAAAAGGGGTTGTCCCCGAGAACGAATGTTGCTCCAGCATAAACAGAAATAGCGGGCACCAGATCACGGAGTTGAAATTTATTGTTGGCCCTCCAGCTGTACAAATTGGGTTTGGTTCTTTCAGGGTTTTTAAAGGGGTCGTACAAGAGGTATTTAAAGCCTAGTCTGTTTCTCGAAAAGTCGGTTCTCGACTCATTGAGATCAAATGAATTAAAGGTAATATCCTGAGACACATAAGTGCCTTCATAAATGACCTCCAGCATTTCCTTTAAGAAGCCGTAACGCAGAACCAGATCACCACCCATGATAGTAGATTCCTGATTGAGCGGGGTATGTTCTCTTTGTTCGTACAGGAAACCTGCTTCCATCTGTACAATTCCCTTGCCCACCGCATAAGCGCTAACCGACAGGCCGGGCCTGTTCGAATTAATTACTTCTGTGTATTGTCCCGAGCTTAAAAGAGGTACGGAAATGCAGGAGAAAATGAACAAATAGAGTGTTCGGCAGGATTTTAGGCATGCATCCATCAGGCGCTGTTTTATTAAAGTTTTATGACAATTGTACTGCTATTACAACGCTGGAATTGTACTTTTGATATATTTAGGAAATAAATTATGGGATTTTTAAAGACACTGCTGATTATTTTGCTGGTGTACTTCCTATTGAGAATCATTTGGAGGTTACTGGCCCCAAGACTATTTCAATATGCAGTAAAGAAAACAGAAGACCGATTTAAAGAGGCCTTCGAGAGAGCAAATATGAATCAACAATCAACCAATACCCGAGCTAAAGACATCGATAGAAAAACAACCCAAAAACAATACAAAAAGCCCTCAGAACAAGTAGGGGAGTATATTGATTTTGAGGAAATCGAATAAAATAAGTACTACATTCTCTATGAAGGGAGTCTCCAGATCATTTTTCACTCATTTTTTCACCCTTACCTTTTTTGTGGTGGTCGCTTTGGCATATTTCCACCCTGTATTACAGGGAAAAGTCATTTTCCAGTCTGATATTATGCAGTATACTGGCATGGCCAAGGAACAAAACGATTTCAGAAAGGATTACGATAAAGAACCTTACTGGACGAACGGTGCCTTTGGTGGGATGCCTACCTATCAATTAGGGGCCAACTATCCGCATAATTACGTAAAAAAGCTCGATCGGGCCCTGAGGTTTCTTCCCAGACCAGCCGACTATCTGTTTCTGTATTTTCTGGGTTTCTATATTCTTCTCTGCTGTTTAAAAATTGATTACAAGCTGGCAGTCATTGGGGCGCTGGCATTTGGATTTTCAACCTATCTCATAATTATCCTTGGGGTAGGGCATAATGCCAAAGCACATGCCATAGCATATTTACCGATGATTCTCGGGGGGATTATGCTCAGTTTCAGAAAAAAGTATTTCTGGGGTTTTGTACTCGCCGCTCTTGGGATGGCTCTGGAGATCAATGCCAACCATTATCAGATGACCTATTACTTTATGCTGCTGGTACTGGTAATTGGCCTGGTTCTGCTGATCGATGCCATAAGAAATAAGGCACTACTTTCCTACCTGAAATCGGTTGGAGTCCTATTATTAGCTGTGTTTCTGGGGATAGCGGTTAATGCTACTGCATTGATGGCCACCAAGGAATACGCAGATTGGAGTACCCGGGGAAGCTCCGAACTCACTATTAATCCCGATGGCTCTCCGAAAGAAGCTACACAGGGTTTGAGCCGGGATTATATAACTGAATACAGTTATGGCCTCACAGAATCATTAAATCTATTCGTTCCCAGGCTATTTGGTGGTTCGAATAACGAAGATCTGGGAACAAAATCAAAGGCCTATGCCTACCTGACAGAACAGGGCGTACCGAGGAGCCAGGCCCTGGAATTTGCCAGTGGTCTTCCTCTTTACTGGGGTTCACAACCCATTGTGGCTGGTCCTGCTTACGTAGGGGCCATTCTGGTCTTTCTATTTATAATGGGATTGTTTCTTGTTAAAGGAAGGACGAAATGGTGGTTACTCGGAGGAGTCTTATTGTCACTTGTACTATCATGGGGAAAGAATTTTGGCTGGCTCACCGATTTCATGATCGATTATTTTCCGTTCTACGATAAGTTCAGGGCGGTGTCTTCCATTCAGGTAGTACTTGAACTCTGTGTTCCTGTCCTCGGAGTGCTGGCTGTTTCCGAATTGCTTGGAACCACGCAAAAGAGGGAAGAGAAGTTGAAAGCACTTAAACTGTCTTTTCTTATATGTGCAGGCATTGGGGTGGTACTCTTGCTGGTTAAAGGGATGTTCGATTTTGACGGATTGAACGATGAAGTATATCAAAGATATTTTGGCGACGAGGTTCTGGCAATGATTAAAAGAGACAGGGAGGCGGTGTACATCAACGACACCCTGAGATCGCTCATTTTTGTACTTCTAACAGCGGTACTGCTTTGGTTTTTTATTAAAGAAAAGATCAAAGAGCGAATCATGTTGGTTTTCCTTGCTGTTCTTATCTGTTTCGACCTTGTTGGAGTGGCATTGCGATACGTAGATCAGGACGATTTTGTATCGAAAAGGAGAATGAATCAGCCATTTCAAATTTCCAACACAGACAAACAAATACTGGCTGATACCACAGTATACAGGGTTTATGATGCCTCGGAGGGGCTTAATGGTGCAAGAACCTCATATTTCCACAAATCAATAGGGGGGTACCACGCAGCCAAACCGGCCGTTATTCAGGATCTTTTTGAATATCACATCTATCGCAATAATCGGCAGGTTCTCAATATGCTCAATGTAAAATACGTCATTCAGCAGAATGAAGAAGGACAACGTGTGGCTTCGGTCAATCCTGAGGCGCATGGCAATGCCTGGTTTGTTGAACTGTTGTTGCCGGTACAGACCGCCGATGAAGAGATCATGGCACTCGACAGTATGAAACTCGCATCAGAAGCCGTTTTTAATCGCTCAGATTTTCCTTTGATCAACCAATTTCGTTATGAAGTAGATTCTACAGCTAGCATTAGTTTGTTGAACTATAAACCCAATCAGTTGGAATATCTGACGGTGAATGATCACGATGGGATTGCAGTATTCTCTGAGCTTTATTATCCCCAGGGATGGAATGCCTATCTCGACGGAATAGAAGTACCTCATTTCAGGGTAAATTATGGCCTTCGAGCCATGGAGGTTCCCAGCGGAGAGCACAAAATTGAATTTAAATTTGAACCCGAAGTCATTGCCAGGGGGAGTATGATTACCATGATTAGTTCAATCTTGTTTGGGATCATTTTAGTTGGAGGCGGATTTTTCGCCTATTTCAGGTCGAGGAAAAAGCAACTCAAGGAATGAAAAAGGTGCTCATCGTAACTTACTATTGGCCCCCGGCTGGTGGACCCGGAGTACAGCGATGGCTTAATTTTGTAAAGTACCTCCCGGACAATGATATCCAACCCGTGTTGTATGTTCCGGAAAATCCTCACTATCCAATTACTGATCCAAGTTTAAACGATGAAGTCCAAGAGCAGCTCACTATTTACAGGCAGCCCATCTGGGAGCCATATAATTTGGCTTCATTGTTCTCAAGTAGAACAACCAGGAAAATCAGCTCAGGAATCGTTCCGGCAAACAATCCCTCCCTTCTGGATCGTTTATTTTTATGGATACGGGGGAATTTTTTTATCCCAGATGCCAGAAAATATTGGGTAAAACCCTCTGTGAAGTTTCTGACAGAGATTCTTAAGAATGAAAAAATAGACGTCGTGATTACCACCGGACCGCCTCACAGTCTACACCTTATAGGGAAATCACTGAAAGAGAGGGCAGGAGTGAGGTGGATAGCCGATTTCAGGGATCCATGGACGGGTATCGGTTACCATAAATCACTTCGACTAACAAAAAATTCCCAAAAGAAACACAAAGCTCTGGAGAAGGAAGTGTTAAATGCGGCCGATGAAATCCTTGTAACAAGCGACGCCACAAAAAGGGAATTTGAAGAAATTACCAGCAGACCCATTACCACCATCACAAATGGGTACGATGAGACTTCTCCGGCGACATCAGGACTTGACAAAAAATTTACTATTTCGCACATCGGATCTCTTTTGTCTGAAAGAAATCCCACAGTCTTATGGAAAGCATTGGCTGAGTTGGTTGAGGAGGTATCAGGTTTCAGGGAGGCCCTGAAGATACAGCTCACAGGAGTGGTTAGTGATGAAGTCGTTAATGAAATTGATAAATGCGGTTTAAGGGACTATCTAGATGTAAGTGACTATCTTCCTCATAAAGAGGCTATCCTGGCTCAGAGGAGGTCCCAGCTGCTGTTGCTTGTTGAAATCGATTCTGAACAAACACGTGGGATTATCCCGGGAAAACTTTTTGAATACATGGCGGCAAAACGACCCATTCTGGCAATCGGGCCGGAAAACTGGGAAGCCGGGAAGCTTGTAAAAGAATCACGGTCGGGAGAAGTGTTTACTTATAACATGAAAATGGAATTAAAGGAAACGCTGTTGCGATGGTACGAGGCTTATAAAAGTAATTCTTTAGCGATGACCACTCAGGATATCGAACAGTACAGCAGAAAAGCATTGACAAAAAAACTAGCAGCACAAATCTGATGGGGATCGTATTTAAACAGTCGTTTAGCAATCTGGTGATAACCTATCTGGGTTTTGCCATCGGGGCGATCAACACCCTTTTTCTTTATGCCCGCTTTCTTACCGACACCTATTTTGGGTTGGTGGGTGTGATTCTCGCAACCTCAGCAATTCTTATGCCCCTCCTGGCCTTTGGCGTTCCAAATACCATGATCAAATTCTTTAGCGGCTATAGCGATAAAAATACTCAGGACGGATTTCTGACGATGATGCTATTGCTTCCACTTTTGCTGATTGTTCCGTTTGGAGTATTTAGTTATCTGGCTAATGATGTCATAGGCTCATTTATTGGCCAGCGAAATGAGATAGCCGAAAATTACGTCTGGCATATTTTTCTAATCGCCCTGGCTATGGCGTATTTTGAGGTGTTCTATTCCTGGTCGCGTGTCCATATGCGTTCTGTTTTTGGCAATTTTATGAAGGAAATCTTTGCCCGACTTGCCGTAATGATCCTGCTCTTTGCGGTTTATTTCGATTATATTTCGGTTGAAACCTTCTTGCAGGCACTGGTTGGTGTTTATCTGTTGCGTACAATCATTATGAAGCTATATGCCTACCGATTGCGAATGCCAGCGTTAAGGGTGATATTCCCCTCCAATACCAGGGATATCTTAACCTATAGTGTTCTAATTATTCTAGGAGGTTCAACAGCAGTGATACTGCTGGAAGTGGATAAATTCATGATCAATCAGTTCATTGAAATTGAAAAAGTGGCTTATTATTCTGTGGCTGTGTTTATTGCAACGGTGATAGCGGTACCTTCCAGGGCCATGCATCAGATTACCTACCCCATGACAGCGGCCCTTCTAAATGCCAGTGATAAAAGCGGGCTGGCCGTTCTTTATCAAAAAAGCTCTCTCACACTTTTTATTACGTCGGGTTTAATATTTGTTCTGGTTATACTTAATCTCAATGATCTATACCTTCTTCTCCCTGAAAACTACCGCGGAGGGTTTTATGTTGTTTTGCTGATTGGCCTGGCCAAATTATTCGATGCATTGCTGGGGAACAATAATGCCATACTGTATAATTCTGACTATTATAAGGCCATACTATTTATGGGAGTACTCCTGGCGGTCGGCACGATTCTCCTCAATTTATATCTCATTCCCGAAATTGGAATCACAGGGGCGGCACTCGCTACTTTTATTGCAGTTTTCTTCTACAATCTCATTAAGCTTCTCTATGTAAAAGCAAAATTAGGTTTACAGCCCTTTACAAGAGAAACATTTAAGGTTGTATTGCTTCTTGTAATTGTAAGTGCGGTTTTCTTTGCACTTCAATTTCCTTTTCACCCATTACTGAATATTGCACTCAAGAGCTTGTTGATTACTATAATGTATGTTGGTGTGCTTTATCGATTCCGGATTTCTGACGATATATTTGGAGTATTGTCTAAGTATCTGAAACCTAAGAAATAGACCTCCTGATCAGGAAGATTTAAACTCGCCTTCAGGATATGGAAAAACCCCGCAGGGACGAATCCGCTACGGGGTTAACCAACTAACCAACCTAAAAACTATTTTTACTGTACCCTTCTGCTTCGGGTATTAGCGGTCCTTTTGGTGGACCTGCTTTTTACACTTTTACTCGCTCGAGGCGTACTTACTTTCGTTCTACTAACCGTTGTCCGGCTTGTAGCCTTAGGACGCTTTGTTACCGAAGTACTGCGCTTAACAGTTTTTGTACGCGGTGCTGATCTCATTTCATTTCGCTTTCCCACTGAGCGGGAAGCAGTCCTAACGTCATTCCGTTTACCTACTGACCTGCTAACACTTTTTCCTTCATTTCGCTTCCCAACAGACCTGGACACGTTCCTTCCTTCATTTCGGTTTACAACCGACCTGGATGCGGTCCTCTTGTTGACAGAGGAGGTAGATTTCCGGTTTATATCTGAAGACCTGTTGTTTCTTCGCTCCGGAGTCCTTGCTTTGTCCATAGTCCTGGCTGTCCTTGCTCTTTCGGTTCGCGAGGCGGTTCGGCCATTGACAGTGGTTCTGTTAGAACGAACTCCTTTGTCGGAATTCCGGAAATTGCCGTCATTTCTATTATATCCGTTATCTCTGCGACCATTGTTTCTGGCAACCACTCGTCTGTCGTTTCGGTATACCCGGTCTCTATCAGCTCTTTGGTTATAGCGATATGACTTCCCTACGTTGGCATAAAACCTCCTTGAGTTGTTTCGATAAGGCCTGTAATAGGTATATCGTATCGGGTTGTAAAACCTTCTGTAAGGTCTGTTATACACCAGACAGAAACCAAGGGCAGGTCGGGCAAAAAAGCTGTGAAACGGCCTGTATACATAATGTCTGTTATAGATGTTGACATATCCGTTGAAGCGGTTAAAGAAACCTCGGTTGTTGTAGTAAACAGAGAGTCCGCCTACACGTCTCAGCCTTCCGTTGTTATACCATATGTTAATACCACCTATTTGTGATACCCGTCCGTAATAGTCGTAGTACACAGGCACATTCTCCACCTGGATTACGGCACCGTAATCATCGTACTGAACGAATGGGCTGTAGTCGAATCCGGAATTAAAGGTGATATTGCTACGCCCTAAATTGATATTCGCTCCAACATTTACGCGGTTGTCAATATAAAAATCAAACTCACCATCAGGATAGATAGAGAACGTGATTCCGTTTTCGACAAAAATCACTGAATTATTATATCGAACCATATTGCTGATCGCAACATCCGATTCCAGTGTAGTAGCCCCAACTGAGCTGCTCAGTGCAAAGGCTCCGATAATGAGTAGTAGATTTTTCATGACTGTAAAATTTTAATTCTGAATGCAACTATTTACATTCAGCTAGTTATAACCAAACAGCGTGCCAAAAATTGGAAGAACTATGTAAAAGTCTGATATACAGCAATATATAAATATACAGAATGAAATATTATAGTTTTGGGAATAGATTTGATCAACCGATAATTGCCTTATCGGATATTTCTTTAGAAAGGAGGGCTGGTATTAGTGTAACTTCGACTTCAGGTACCGGGCTGTGTATCCTTTTCCAATAGTGACAACTTCTTCAGGGGTACCTTCCGCCACAAGATAGCCTCCGGCATCCCCACCTTCAGGGCCGAGATCGATGAGATAGTCTGCCGACTTAATCATTTCAAGATTGTGTTCGATAACCAGGACAGAGTGACCTGTCTTTAACAGCGCATCAAAGGAATTAAGTAGTTTTTGTATATCGTGAAAGTGGAGGCCTGTCGTAGGTTCGTCAAAAATAAACAAGGCTTTTTCCTTAGAGGCCCCTTTTACAAGGAATGTGGCTAATTTAATTCGCTGTGCTTCTCCGCCCGAAAGGGTAGAGGAGGACTGCCCAAGGGTTACATAACCCAGCCCTACATCCTGAAGTGGCTTGAGCTTTGCTATAATCTTATTTTGGCTGTGTTTTTTAAAGAAATCCAATGCGTTATCAATTGTCATATTAAGGACGTCATCAATATTGACTCCTTCAAATTGAACTTCCAGCACTTCCTTTTTAAAACGTTTACCCCTGCAAGTATCGCATTCCAAGTGCACATCGGCCATAAACTGCATTTCTACGGTAATCTCGCCTTCACCTTTGCACTTTTCACAGCGTCCGCCGTCTACATTGAAGGAAAAATGTTTTGCCTGATAGCCTCTTAATTTACTTAATTTCTGCCCTGCAAAAAGACTTCGTATATCATCGTAAGCCTTGATGTACGTAACTGGGTTTGAGCGGGAAGAACGTCCGATGGGATTCTGATCTACAAATTCTATCCTTTTAATGTCTTTGTATTTGCCTTCTATAGCTGAATGTTGTCCGGCTTTTTGACCGTATCCTCCTAATTCTTTTAAAAGGGCAGGATAAAGGATTTTTTTAACCAGGGTGCTTTTACCACTTCCTGAGACCCCGGTTACAACCGTGAGCATATTTAGAGGGAAGCTAACCTCCAGATTTTTCAAGTTGTGCTCTCTGGCTCCCGTTATTTTCACGTAATTGGGGCTATTCCTGCGTTCTTTTGGAACTGTGATTTCTTGCGTACCATTTAGGTAGGCGGCCGTTAAAGAATCCGATTTGAGGATTTCCTCGTAAGTGCCGCTTGCCACAACTTCTCCTCCAAAAGTTCCTGCCTCCGGCCCAATATCAATAATGCGATCCGCCGCCCTCATGATATCTTCATCATGCTCAACCACTATCACTGTATTACCCAGATCACGCAGCGAACAAAGCACATCAATTAAATTTTCAGTATCCCTGGGATGCAAACCAATACTCGGCTCGTCCAGGATGTACATAGAACCTACAAGACTACTCCCGAGGGAAGTGGCAAGGTTGATCCGCTGACTTTCGCCTCCCGAGAGGGTATTCGATTTACGATTAAGGGTGAGGTAGCCCAGTCCTACTTTTACCAAAAACCCGAGTCGGGTATTTATTTCTTTTAGTAGGCGTTGTGCAATCTGGCGGTCGTGATCGGAGAGCGTTATCTCATCAAAGAATTCCGTTAATGAGGTAATAGGTTGTTCCACCAGGTCGGAAATTGATTTGCCACTGATTCTGACATAGCTGGCTTCCTTCCGCAAGCGTTTCCCTTTACATTCGGGGCAACGTGTTTTTCCCCTGTACCTGGAGAGCATTACCCGATTTTGAATTTTATAGCTTTTTTCTTCAAGCTGCTGGAAAAACTTATGAATTCCGATAAAGTGCTTATTTCCTTCCCAAACCAGGTTTTTCTGTTCCTCGGTAAGTTCAAACCAGGGCTTGTGAATAGGGAAATCAAATTTATAAGCTGAATTAACAAGTTGATCACGGTACCAACCCATGCTTTCCCCCCTCCAGGGGAACACCGCATTCTCATAAACAGATAGAGAAGTGTTAGGGATCACAAGGTCCTCGTCAATACCGATAATATCTCCGTATCCCTCACATTTAGGGCAGGCTCCGTAAGGATTGTTGAAACTGAACAGATGCACATTGGGTTCCAGGAATGTAATATCATCTAATTCGAAGGCATTGCTGAAGGCGGTTTGCTTACCGCTGGATAAGTCTTCGATGATACAATTTCCCTTCCCTTCAAAAAAGGCAGAATCGATGGCATTGGCCAGACGATTATAAAAATCCTCATCATCCTTCTTGATGATCCTGTCAACAACTAGATATAACTGATCGCCAACAGATTGGTGCAGATCCTCATCTATCCGGTGCACTTCCCCTCCGTATTTGATTCGGGCATAACCCTGAAGAGAAAGGAGTTGCAGCGTTTTCTTCTTATCTCTGTTCTCGGGGATGGTAATCGGAGCCAGCAAAAGTAGTTTAGTATTTTCTTCGAATCCTTTTACAAAGGATACAACATCTGTGACAGTGTGCTTTTTAACTTCCTTCCCTGAAACAGGGGAGTAAGTGCGTCCAATCCTGGCAAAGAGTAGTTTTAAATAGTCGTAAATTTCTGTACTTGTACCTACCGTCGACCTTGGGTTGGTTGAGTTCACTTTCTGCTCAATGGCAATGGCAGGTGCGATCCCTTTGATGGAATCTACTTTGGGCTTGTCTAATTTACCGAGGAACTGCCTGGCGTAGGAGGACAAACTTTCCACATATCGCCTTTGTCCTTCTGCGTACAGGGTGTCGAAGGCCAGGCTCGATTTTCCCGAACCTGATAATCCCGTTATAACCACAAGTTGATTCCTGGGAATGACCACATCAATGTTCTTCAAATTGTGCAGTTTAGCCCCTCTGATGATGATATTCTCCTTTGGATCTACTTCTGTAATGGTCGCCATATAGGTTTGGAAAGCTGCAAAGATACGATATGTAAGAGTCAATAACCAGCCCCTCTAAAGGGCATTTCAAATTATGTTAAATATTAAACCTCGGCTTGGATGACTTATATTTTTTCTATATTTGAAGTGTTAATCGAATAAAATACTGCCTATACCGCAACATTACTTTTTTGAATTAGAGTATTAAAAGTCGCAACCTGCAACACACTTGCGACCCCTAAATTGAACCAAAAAAGTAATTGTATGCATTCTACGTTTAACGACGCCACCCTCGTTCGCAAATACATTAGCGGAGATGAGCGGGCCATTGAAGAACTTATCAACAAACACAATCATCGTCTCAGTAGTTATATATATTCCAAGGTACAGGACATGTCTGTTACCGAGGACATATTTCAGGATACCTTTATTAAAGTGATCAGCACTTTAAAAAGGGGAGCTTATAACGAAGAGGGAAAATTTCTTCCCTGGATGATGCGTATTGCACATAATTTGATCATCGACCATTTCCGGAGGAATAAGCGCATGCCGAAATACAAGGGCAATAAAGAGTTTAATATTTTCTCTGTCCTTACCGATGATAAGTTAAATGCAGAGAAGCAACTCATCAAGGATCAAATCGATCAGGATCTCGAAGTACTAATAGAACAACTTCCCAAGGACCAGCGTGATGTACTAATCATGAGAATTTACCAGGACATGAGCTTTAATGAAATAGCGGAAAATACTGAGGTCAGTATAAATACGGCCCTGGGCAGGATGCGCTATGCTCTGATAAACCTGAGGAAGATTATTGAGAAGAATCAAATTGTTTTAACGAATTAATCTGTTTTAGGTCGATATATTCCATCGATCCTGTATATCTGGCGTTATTTAGGAGTAACAAGATATATTATGGAACAGATTTACTCAAGCCCCGCAACACATTGCAAACTCATTTCAACCCGAAAGGAAGCTGTGAACTTCCTGCTGAATTATTCGAAATCCCTCGAAATACATAAGGTACAGGGGATGGTCATAGAAAATAACCTGAATTAAGCAATCGAAATCCCTTCTCCGGGATTCCCTTATAACATAAAGGCAATATCCAAAAGACACTTTCCACCGAAAGTGTCTTTTTCTTTTTAACCCAGTCTGTTTGATCGATTATAAGAAGCTTCTACGGAAGACAGAAAAACGGTTAGAACTGGGAAATTGTTCGTTCACATCAAGAATTGGGCATTTTACAACATAGTTTTTACTGAGGATAGGTGTTTGGGTACTTTTAGAATGTCATTGAAAAACAAGTAACTCAAATAAATCTAATAACCTTAGTTCCTTAGCCTGGCTGATGAACTAACAAGTAACCAAAAGATTATCTAACTATGGAACCAAAAAGGGACGACTCACTACTAGTTACTGATTACATCAGCGGGGATGAAAAGGCATTGGAAGTATTAATCAACCGGCACAACCAACGAATAAGTAGCTTTATCTACTCCAAAGTTCTGGATCGAGATGTTACTGAAGACATTTTTCAAGATACCTTTATCAAGGTAATCAAAACCTTGAAAAAAGGAAACTACAGCGAAGAAGGTAAATTCCTTCCCTGGGTAATGCGAATTGCACACAATCTGATTATCGACCATTTCAGGAAGAACAAGAGGATGCCGAAGTTTGAAGGAAGTGACGACTTTAATATATTTTCTGTTATTGGAGATGATAAGCTCAACGCGGAAAAACAGCTCATAAAAGACCAGATAGATAGTGATCTCAGTCTTCTTATTGAAGAATTACCGGACGATCAGAAAGAAGTTCTCCTCATGCGTATATATAAAGACATGAGTTTTAAGGAGATTTCCGAAAATACCGGCGTGAGTATAAATACGGCTTTAGGCAGAATGCGTTACGCTCTTATTAATCTGAGAAAGATAATAGATCGTCACAATATCGTTCTGACTAATTCTTAGTTCATAACTTTATTTACAATATTTCCATATAGGTTGCGTTATCTTAACATAACGACATCGCAATCATATGGAAAAAATTTACTCAACAAAGAAAAATGCCTATGAAGCCCCGAAAGTAGGACCGGAAACCATCCGATTTCTACTGTCATATTCTAAAGCCTTCAGGGTAACAAAACACCGCCAATTCAGTTTCGATACGATTCTGAACTAAAATACTGAGCCCGTTTTAACGGGCTTTTTTAGTTTTTAGATATTCGTTTATCACTTTTTTCCTTCCAATAGTCTTTGTAATCACATCTTTGTCGAGATTCCATCCACGAGCAGGGGAGTATTCCCTGCCATACCAGATGATCTGCAGATGAAGATCATTCCAGAGTTCTTTGGGGAATAAGCGTTTGGCATCTCTTTCGGTTTGCACAACATTTTTACCGGACGAGAATCCCCAGCGATACATCAAGCGGTGAATGTGAGTATCCACAGGAAAAGCAGGGATGCCAAAGGCCTGTGACACAACTACACTGGCAGTTTTATGCCCAACGCCCGGTAGTTCTTCCAAAAGTTCTATCTCCTTCGGCACTTGCCCGGCATATTTCTTAATAAGGATTTCAGACAGCCCGTGAATCCCTTTTGATTTCATAGGGGACAGCCCCACGGGTTTAATGATTTCCCTGATTTCTTCAACCGTGAGCTGTACCATGTCATAGGGATTATCCGCCCTGGCAAAAAGCAAAGGAGTAATCTTATTCACCCGCACGTCCGTACTTTGTGCAGAGAGTAATACAGCTATCAACAAAGTATAGGGGTCTTTGTGTTCCAGAGGAACGGGTATTTCAGGATAAATTTTATTTAGTTGGGAGATGACAAATTCTACCTTTTCAGATTTGGTCATATATCATTACTTTTACCGGTGAAAAAAAAATACCTATGAAAACACTAAAAGAGGGGGACAAAGTACCCCAATTTACTTCAAAAGACCAAGACGGAAACGAAATTAAGCTATCCGATTATAAGGGGAATAAGCTGGTCGTCTTCTTTTATCCCAGAGCTAATACACCAGGATGTATTGCAGAAGCCTGTAATCTAAGAGATAATTATGCCGAGTTGCAGGCTCAGGGATATTCTCTTTTGGGAGTAAGCGAGGATTCACAAAAGAAACAGGCCAACTTCAGGGACAAATACGAATTCCCCTTTCCCTTACTGGCCGATGAGGACCACACCGTTATCAATGCCTTCGGAGTCTGGGGGCCTAAGAAATTTATGGGAAGGGAATACGACGGCATTCACCGTATGACCTTTATTGTCAATGGAGACGGCATCGTGGAAAAAGTAATAGATAAGGTAAAAACCAAGGACCACGCAGCTCAAATTCTCTGATTGATGAGCAAAAAATTAAAACCCTGACTTCGGTCAGGGTTTTTTTTATACTTTTTCCTTTAAAGCTGCAACATTGCGGGTAAAGAGCTTTTTCTTCTTTATCACATCGGCAATACCCTCAGGAAGCATTTCCTCCCAGCCCTCTTCATTGTTCATAATCTTTTTCAGTACATCCCTGGAGAAAATATGCATGATCTCAGGATCGTAATCGATGATATCCATCACCTTTCCATTGTATTTGAAGAACTTGTAAAGTTCTTTCATCCTCGGATGAACCTTGATGTTATTGCTGGTCATGATCTGTCCGGTCTCCGGATTCTTCATGGGATAGAGGTATACCTTCAGGTCCTTAAAGAAAAGTTTTCCAAAGGCCTCCAGGATACCACCACTCAAGTGACGGTAATACTTTTCGTCAAAGATTTCAATAAGATTGTTGACCCCCATGGTTAGTCCGATCCTCGCCTTGGTATAGTTACCTAGGTACTCAACCAATTTATAATATTCCTGAAATTTCGAGATCAGTACAGTATGGCCCAGGGAGCATAACAGCTCAGCACGATCCATAAAATCCTGCTCGTCGATTTCTCCTGACGCTTTTAAATTGGCCAGGGTAATTTCGAACATAACCACCGTATTTTCCTCTTCTACTGTTTGTTCGCGTACAAATATGTCGTAAGATTTCTGGAACATATCCATATTTACAAGAGTCACAGGCCGAAAACTTCCCCTTAGGGCCAGGATATTTTTCTTGTAGAGAACAGCTGCCGGAAGCAGGTTGTTTCCATCTGGCCCGAACATCACCGCATCGGTCATGTCGTTTTTAATCAGCTGCAGACTAATCAATCTGTTGTCTACATTCTTGAAATTTGGTCCTGAAAAATTGACCATGTCAATTTCCACGGTGTCCTTATCAATATGGTCGTATAGGTATTTGAGTAGTTTCCTGGGCTTATTGTATTTGTAGAAAGCGCCGTAAATCAGGTTAACTCCTACAATGCCGAGTGTTTCCTGCTGTAATCGGGCTTCGTTTTGTTTAAAACGAAGATGAAGGATGATCTCATCGTACTCTTTCTGGTTGGGATCAAGCTGAAACATAATTCCAACCCATCCATGACCTTTATATCGTTTCGAGAAGTCGATGGTCGCCACGGTGTTGGCATAAGTGAAAAACAATCTGTCAGGATGGTCTTCCCTGCTGATACGCTCTTCCATCAACTGCATTTCATGGTTGAGCATTTTCTTTAATCTGCTCTGGGTAACATACCTGCCGTCTTTCTCAATGCCGTAAATGGCATCGCTGAAATTTTTGTCGTAGGCACTCATAGCCTTGGCTATAGTTCCCGAAGCACCCCCTGATCTGAAAAAATGTCTTGCCGTTTCTTGCCCTGCACCGATTTCTGCAAAGGTTCCATAGATAACAGGATTCAGATTAATACGAAGAGTTTTCGCTTTTATCGAAGGGATATTTTCGAAAGCAGGATCTTGATTTAATACTGATGACATTCCTCAGGGGTTTACGCGTCAAAGTTAATAAGAATGGGACATCTTTTAAATAAATAAGTCATAAATTTGAATAAAATAGATGAGCTGTTGAAATTGACTTTTTTGGGAACCGGTACCTCGCAGGGAATCCCTGTAATTGGGAGCACTCATCCAGTCTGCCTGAGTGAAAATTCAAAGGACAAAAGGCTAAGAGTTTCAGTTCTGATTTCATGGGATAATTTTAATTACGTGATTGATTGCGGGCCCGATTTCAGGCAGCAAATGTTGAAACATGAAGTCAAGAAATTAGATGGTATACTCTTCACTCACGAACATGCCGATCATACAGCAGGGATAGATGATATCCGACCATTTTTCTTCCGCCAGGGGGATATTCCAATTTATGGCCATCAGCGGGTCATCGAGAATCTAAACAGAAGGTTTGATTATATTTTTTCTGATGAAAATCGGTATCCAGGTGCTCCGGCAGTAAAAGTCAACATTGTAAAAAATGACCAGCCTTTTCAACTCGGGAATTTACAGGCACATCCCATTGAAGCCTTTCACAATCGCCTTCAGGTTTTTGGATATCGCATAGGGGAGGTGGCATACCTTACCGATGTAAAGTCTATTGAACCTAAAGAGATAGAAAAGATAAAAGGTATTAAAGTATTATGTGTCAATGCGTTGAGAATAGAAGCGCACCATTCTCATTTTAACCTTGAAGAAGCCCTGGCCTTTGTGGAGAAAGTACAGCCCGATGTTGCCTACTTAACGCACATCAGCCATCATATGGGCTTCCATGATGAAGTGGAAAAAACCCTGCCAGCAAATGTCCACCTGGCTTATGATAATTTAATTGTAAATATTAATTGATGAGAAGTCGAATTTTTTTATACCTGTTTTTATTCACTGCAATGATCGCCTTGTACCTATATGTAAGTGGATCAAAACAACTCACTGCCAGTAATGAAAAGGCAGAAGAATTGGAAGTGAAATTAGAAAGTGTACAGGATTCTCTCAGGACGACAGAATTAAAGGTATTCGACCTGCAGTATTTTGCCCTTGAAAACAACGATGATGCGCTTGCATACTACGATCACCTGTCATTGGACGACCCAGCCCGGTATATTGCAGACAAGCTATTGGAAACAAATGAGAGGAATGGTGACAACCCCCTGATTCCCTATGAGGGAATGGAAAGTGATTTTAAGATCAACAAAATCAAAGTGTTAAACCATCGATGGATTATAGCCGACTTCTCAGATGGGAAATACTGGGGCGAATTATTTATTCGGTATGAATTGAAAGATGATCTTTCGGTAGATTTTACAATGGCAGAGCATTTACTCTATACCCGAAGTAATTAAAGGTGTTTTTCTAACCAGTTACGCATTCCGTAGAAATTTTCTCTTGAAACTCCATGTCCGGTGGGAAAGTGTTCAAAAATATATTCTATTCCCAGGCGGTCTAAAAAAGCCGGTGTCTTTTCTGCCCAGGAAAAGGGGATTACCTGGTCGTATTCCCCATGAGATACATATGCCTTCAGGTGACTGTGGTCTTTTGTTTCATAACCGGGCCGAAGTGTTTTCTCATCTATATGTCCGCTTAATCCCAGAATATTTTGAACCATTTCGGGGTAGGAAAGGGCAAGGGCAAAACTAAGAACGGTACCCTGGCTAAAACCAAGCAGGGAAATTTTTTCAGGATCCAGATGATAAGCCACGATAGCTTCCTCAATAAAGGTCTTCATTTTCAGGACCGACTCTTTTGCTTCTTCCGTATTGCTCCATTTTCCAAAATCTGCATCAAAATCTATAGAATACCAGGCATAACCATAAGGGGGTAGTGTGTGGGGTGCTCTTACCGAAACTACACATAAGGATTCAGGGAGTTCAGGGGCAAAAGAAAAAAGGTCTTCCTCGTTACTTCCATACCCGTGAAACAGAAACAATGCCGGGGCTTTATCGGTAGTGTGTTTAGGTGGCCTTACAAGGTGTTCCAGACTTAGGTGATGAGGCGTCATATTATTGAATAAAAGTAAACCATTTCTGAAAATAAGACCCTAGAATGGGTACAGGGTAGAGTTTGCCTGTCAACGCGCCGATAAAGCCGTAGATCCACATCACAAAATAAAAAAGGTAAAGGGCCATCCATGCGTATTTCGAAAACCAGACGCTCAGAAATATCGCGCATCCAAGAAAAATGAGATGCAAGCCAAATGCCTGCCTGATGTGGAATCTGGCAAAGCTATTCCTGGGTTCCAAATTCATGGTGATTGCAATAAGTGCTCCTATCATTGTGAGATACCCTACAATAGCACTCGTTTTTCCTTCCTTAATTTCTGTTGAAGTCATACAATGTTCTTAGTCGGGATTTACAAAGAACTGATCGTCAATTACAGTCCCATATACACAACCTTTGCCACGCTTGCCTACGTACATGCTGTTTTTGGAAGTAGATTTCAATTCCTTCTTTTCGATTTGTTGATCCCCCTCGGGATTAAAAAGGCTCAGACTGGCAACTTCACCCTCTTTTAGGGCAGCCGCCGGGATATCGAAACGATCATGTCCCTTAGTCAGCAATTGAATAGTCTGTTCCGTACCGAATATGGAATTTAGTATCCCAAAAGCAGATTCAAGCCCAAGGGAGCCGTATGCAGCCCGGTCAAATTCTATGCGTTTTTCCTCAATATCAATGGGCAGGTGGTCTGTGGTGATCATGTCGATTACCCCCGTTCGCAGTCCTTTCCTGAGTGCTTCCCGGTCCTTTGATGTCCTCAGTGGGGGCATAACTTTAAAATTGGTATCAAACTCTTCCAGAACTTCATCTGTAAAAAACAGATTGTGAAGCGCAACACTGCAGCTCACATTGAGACCTTTCTTCTTCGCATTGGCGATCAGGTTTACTGCTCCCGCTGTGGAAATGGTAGGGATATGCAATTTACCGCCTGTGTATTCTAGAATAAACAGGTCTCTCGAAATCTGAATTTCCTCAGCCAGTGCCGGGATTCCGCCCAGACCTAATTTGGTGGAGGTATTCCCCTCATTTACGCTGCCTTTCCCGGCGATAGAAACATCGAGGGGGAAGGAAAAGACCAGGCCGTTGAAACCCTGGGCGTATTGTAGCGCAATCTTAAGGAGATTGGAATTGGTTACCGGACTTTTAAAATCGTAAAAAGCCACGGCACCCGATTTACTCATATCGTATAATTCAGCCAGATCGATTCCTTCGCCCCCACGCGTTAAAGAGCCAATGGGGTATACCCTGGCACCCTTTTCCGCGGCTGTCTTTTTTAGAAAGATAATATCTCCGCTGGTATCCGGAACCGGATGTGTATTGGGGTTTAAAAGGATATCAGTAAACCCGCTTAGGGCAGCTACCTTAACACCATTGGAAAGGGTTTCACGCTCTTCATATCCCGGTTCGCCAAAACTAACGCTGCTATCGAGCCAGCCTCTTGACACATGGAGGTTCGGCAGGGAAACTATCCTGGTTTTTGAATCTGTTTTTACAGAGACCCCTATTTTTTCTATAATGCCATTTTTAATCCAAATATCCCTTACTTTCCCGTGTAGTCCTTTGTTGTGTTCATCGAGGATCTTGGCCGATTTAAGGAGTATGTTCATTTAAGTGCTTTTTGAATGATTACCTCAGCGAGAATGAAAAGCAGTGCTAAAATAACAAACCATTTCCAAAGGCTTGTAACTGCCCTCATACTTTCAATATCCTGAAAGACTCCTGAGATTGAATTATTTACTTTAGCTGCTGCATGAAAAGATTCATTATTCAGAAAGTTTAGCTGGCTTTCGGTCCTTTTGTGATTAAAGCTGAAAGACTTTTCTGTTTCGGCATTTTCCAACGAATAGATACCCGGTTCAGTTGGAATTTCATCGAACCATAATCGGGTTTTTTCCCCAATCAATTGCTGTCGGGGAATAAATTCCAGCTCCTCTTTCTTTAAACTCAGAATTCGATCTTCTTCCAGGACTTCAGAAATATCAACAGAATTGTTTTCTCCCAGAAGGTAATAAAGTTCGGATAGACTTCTGCTGCGGACCGCCATGGCGTACAACGTAGGAACAATTAGAGGAGAACTGGTAAAGTTGGAGTTGCCCGGATCAAGGGAGGCCGTAAAAACGTACAAATTATCCCTACTCGCCAAAAACGGTTGCTCATTGGCATACGTCAATATGCCACTCCACCGCCCGTTAAGCCTGTAGTGCTCCTGAACCTTCGGATAATCAAAATTATCTACCCGTTCTTCAAAAACATCCGAGTACAAGGGATGTGTGTAATTGATTCCAGTTATTTCGACGGGGGTTTCGTTCTTATTCCCAAAGGAAATTCCATACGAATTTAAGAGAAGATTGAATTCTGAAATATTCATGTTTACAGAGGGGATTAGAAGTAAACTCCCCCCTTGTTTAATAAATTCTCTCAGCGATTCTTTCATCGCCGGAGGTAGTCTGGGAACTTGATTGAGAATGATAAGATCCTGTTCGTTAAGAGAAGTTATGCCCTGATCCAGGGATCGTATATTTCTGAATTCGGTTAGATCATCACCGAATAATCTGTTGAGAAATACCCCTTCTGAATCCCCCACGGCCAGCACCTTGATCTTTTCCCGGGTATTGATGGTAAAATATAATTCATTGTCATATTCCAGTCCGGAATCAGATAGACTTACTACCCCCTCAATGAATTGTCTGCCTGGCAAAGAGAACACCAATTCTGAACTTTCAGAAGGACTGTAGGTCACGGCCGATTTGGCTATCAGATCGCCACGATTATAAAGTGATACCGGGGTAGAACCAAAATCGGTATTTGCGGAAATTTTTATGACCAGCTCGTTATCTGAAGCTGAGGTAGTCCTTATATAAGCCGAATCAATTGCAATATTCCGGAGTTCTTCAGACCGGATGGGCACGTAGACCAATTCCGTGTCCTCCGAAACTGTCACGGAATCACTTTCCATCGATTTTTGAAAATCTGAAATAAGGATAAGCTTTTTTAGAACGTCTTCACGCCCATTGAAAAACGTCTGCCCTTTTAGTATGATTTCCCTGAGAGTTAGCTGATTGGAAGCGTAGGGTAATTGTAGCATGGAGTTTCGTATTTCTCCAAGGGTAACTTCCCTGAATTCGGAATCATTGGTAAACAAAGAAAAGGAAACATCCTCGGGAATAGCAGTAATTAGCTCCTGTATAGCATTTTCCAGAAGGGAATTGTTGTCCTGTCTGGCCTGCATACTGAAAGAATTATCGAGGTAAATCGTTATTTCCTGTTCTTTAAAAGCGGTCGGATTTGCGACAAAAGGCTGAGCAAACGCAATGATCAAAGCCGTGAAGAGCGCCATTCGGGTAAGCAAGAGGAGCCATCTTTTAAGGGTCTGACTCTTCTGAGACTTTGCCTGGACCCGCTGCAATAATCTAACATTGGTAAAGGGGGTGGGCTTAAACCTGCGAAGTTGTAAAAGATGTATTAGGATAGGGATGAGTAGAAGCCAGAGCGACCAGAGGAGTTGCGGGTATTTAAACAGCATGTCCTGAAATCATTTAGCAAATATAATCAAAGATTTTCAGCAATCTTGTTGTGTATCTATGTTAGTTAAGAATTTTAAACGAAAAGAACTTAACAGAAAAAGAAATAGTCCGTCATCTCTGTCAATGATCTGGCGTCAAGATAGCTTCTTATCTGTTTTTGTGCTTTTGCATTGGCGACTGTGACAATGCTCTGTGGTTTTTCGGCCCAGTTCATCTTATCTTCATAAGGTCTCAGGGGCTGGCCATATATTTTCTTCCCGGTCTTTTTGGGGTTATCACAAACCCAGTAAAACTCAGTATCCTTTTCTAGAAGCAATTTAGCTACGGTTTTACCCTTCTTTCCGGCCCCCCAGAGAAGTAAGGGCCGCATCTTATCCCGGTCATGTCTCAGGAAGTAGTGAATTTTGATTTCCAGAAAGGTATTGTTAGCATAATTAGGGCTGTTACGTGAAGTGCGGGTAGAATAATCCCTCCAAAGATGTAATACTTTTTCCGAGGGAAGACACTTTAAACCCGCTTCATACATTCGAAAAGCAAGGTCGTAGTCTTCCGGATATCTGTTCTCATCAAACGCACCACATTTGTGGAGGTCCTCTTTATAAACCATCCAGCAGGGGGAGGGGATTACACATTCCTTGTATCGTTCTTTAAAGTTTGAGCCTTCACGTGTAAGCCTATTCAACCAGTTTTCATACTTTTTATATCCGTCGCTGATTCCCTTTGCCGAAAAATACCTGACCAGACCGAGGGAAATATGACCCCTGCCTGATTCCTTTAATGCCCCAAGCATTACCGATAGTTTTTCGGGGACCATAACATCATCCGAATCCATTCTGGTAACCACGGAGCCTGCTGAAGCCTGAAAAGCGGTCCTCAAGGCCATAATGATTCCCCTGCCGTTATTTTTTAATAGTTTGATTCTGGGATCCGACTTTTGATACTCTGAGATCAGGGCGGAACTAGAGTCCTGAGAATGATCATCAACCGCAATGAGTTCCCAAAAAGGATAATCCTGCGCGAGTATGGAATCAAGACACTCCCGTAAATAGGCTTCGGTATTCCTGAAAGGCATCAGGATACTTACTTTCTCATTAGTCATGGGAACTATCTTTTACAGGCAGTAGCATCTACACCAAAGGTTAACTGTTCTGATTATGAGATTTATTGATTTGATGGGTGATTTTTTCAGGGCGATTCTTCCAAAGCTCTCTTAATGGCCTTTTCTGCAAGGGGAGCCATAATTTCATATCCTTTTTTTGTGGGGTGTACCCCGTCATGTGCCAGGTCGGGATCCAATCCCTGTTCCCCATTTACCATAGCACTGAAATAATCGAGATAAATAGCTCCCTGTTTATCTGCGTATTCTTTGATCATAGCATTAAGCTTAGGTATTTTGATATCAGGTCGTAACCCAGGTCTCCAGGGATAGTCGGAGGCCGGAAGGACCGAACAGAGAATTACGGCAATGTTGTTCGCTTGTGCGAGCTCGGTCATGGATTTCAGATTCGCGAGCGTCTCATCAAGTGTCATGGGCCCTGTATTTCCCGCAATATCGTTGGTTCCTGCCAGAATGAGTACAACACCTGGTTTTAGATCGATAACATCCTGTCTGAAACGGACAAGCATCTGAGGGGTGGTTTGCCCGCCTATTCCTCTGTTGATATAGGGTTTGTCCCTAAAGAATGAAGGTTGGGTATGTAACCATCCAATCGTAATCGAATTTCCAAAGAATACAATACGGTTTTCCATTGTCATTTTCTGTGCTAATTTTTTATTGGCTTCCCTATATACATCCAGCTGAGCCCAGTCCTGAGCAATTGAACTGGCAGGTAAGAGGACCAAAAAAAATAGAAAAAAAGCTATTTTGTTCATCTGAAGCGGCGGTCTGGTTCAAAGCCAAAAGATAATAAATAGGTGGCCTATCTCCATAAAAAAACCCTGCCTTTATTCGGCAGGGTTCAGCTTTTATTAGATTGGGCTCTTATTCACAGGCAACGTCGTCGCCATTTGCATCCCAACAATGCCACATTTCATCTTCGAAATATGCCAGAGCCCGTACGCGTCCTTCATAGGTGCTTCTGTTCCATTCTATGTCAACGTCTACAAATGCCTGAAGATTGGCGTCGTATACATTTGCGTTAAAGTATGCATCGTAATACGCGTCCTGTAATCCGTATTCCAGATAACTGTTTCTAAACAGATCATCATTTTCCTGGTCGTCTAGCTCCCTTACCCAGGTGTAACGGATACTTCCGATTTCTTCGCCCGACTTTTCCCAGTCGATACGCAACATAGCATCAGGTCGTTCCGGTCCCTGATTGAGGATCCAGAATCCGCTGTTTCCATCGATAGCAGAGCTACCGGAGAACCATAAGAATTCATCGAATCCTTCTATTCCTTCTTTGGTGATATACATCTCCCATAATACAGCATCTGCAGTGAGTTGCCCGGTAAGACGTGCAGTATATTCACTGGTGAATCCGTCAACGCTATAAGTCCATTGCCAGGTATCCTCCGATATTTTTTCGGGAGTTTGTGTAAAAGCAGCCTGAAATGAGGCTACAGGAACTGCGAGTGTAGAATACAAGGCAGTGCTCCAAACACCTACTACCACCCGGGAGAAAACCCAGTTTCCATTGGGAGCTTTGTTATCGTAAACCAGATTGGCCGATTTGCCTGAGGTTCCGTCTTCTTCAAATGCTTCAAAATCAAAGGCCATCGATTCAGACGGCGGAAGATCAGGAGATAGGGACTGCTCGGGGGTGTCTGATGATTTTTCACAAGACATTGCAATAAGGGCGATCATACTAAGGATCAATCCTGTAAATTTCAATTTTTTCATGGGGTATTTTTTATCCAGATTATACGTACGCTATAACGTTCATATATTGATAAAAGTATACGCCAGAAGAGGTTTTCCAAGGAATTTAATTAGTCACAAAACCTTATGGATTCCCCGGCCACCTTTACGGTTGTTGTAGGAAGGATCCAGATCCTGAGCTAAAATGATCGAAAAGTATCAATATTTAGCACTTTTCCCATTGGCCTGGGTTTGCAGGATAAATGCCCTGATGTCTTCGTTCGCCTGCCTGAGGTCTTCTCTTCTGAGATACATCATATGGCCACTACGGTATCCCTTAAACTGAAAGCGATCCTTCATTCTTCCACTGGGATCAACCTGCCACATGGTGTATTTTGCATTGAAATAGGTGGTGGCACCATCGTAATAACCACTTTGAATAAGGACGTTTAAATAAGGGTTCTGGGCCATTGCCTGTCTGAGATTTTCCCGGGTATTATCATTATCATTATCCCATGGCCTCACAGGTCCGAACATATTATATTTCATATCGGTTTTAAAGTTGAGTTCTTCCTGCAAATAGTAATTAATGGCAGGGGTAAAGCTGTGCAGCCAGGAAGTGATTTCCGAATTATAATCAGGTCTTTCACCGGCAATTTGCCGGTCAATCCCTAAATACCGGCTATCTAATCTTCCTACAGTATATCCACGGTCTCTTAATAGCGCTTTCCAGAAGTAAGAGGTAGGAATTGAAAGGTTACGAGACAGGATTTCGTCCTTACTAAGCCCCGAATAATAAGCAACGCGTTCTGCCACCTGATTTCGTTCTGCCTCGCTGATGAATCCTCCTTTGGCTAAGGCAGGTATCAGCGTATTGATGGTATATTCTTCTGATTCGGGTAAAATATCTAATAGATCTTTACTTTGAAGAGCTGCAGGCAGTGCCTTGTGATGCCATGCGGCCGCAGTGTAATAGGGGAGGTTTAGCGCTTCACTTACCGGTCCGCCTACCCGGATGACTTTATAATCGGCCGGACTCACCATAATTACCCCGTTGAGGTACATCCACTGTTGATTCTGGAGGGCAAGGGACAGGCCCATTACTCTCGTGCCCCCGTAACTTTCCCCTACAATATATTTAGGCGATCTCCATCGATTATGCCTTGTTACAAAAGTGTTGAGCCACTCCGCCAGGTATTTGATATCTGCATTGATCCCAAAGAATTTGCTGCGGTCGACTTCCTTACCTGTTTCCGGGATGGTTCTCGAATATCCGGTATTGGCAGGGTTAACATAAACAATGTCGGTAACGTCAAGCACAGAATAGGGATTCTGACTAACCCCGTAAGGTTGAACGGGAAATCCTTCGTCATCAATATTTAGTATACGTGGTCCGGTATAGGCGAGGTGCATCCAAACGGAACCCGATCCGGGTCCTCCGTTAAAAGAGATTAGTAAGGGCCTTGATTTCCTGTCTCTTACTCCATTACGGGTATAGTAGGTGTAATGCAGTGCAGCTATCGGTTCACCCGATTCATCCCACACAGGCTGGGTGCCTGTTTCAGCAGTGTAATTAAAGCTTGTGCCGTTTACTGTAACACTGTGTTGTGTGACTACGGTGGTATCCACGGGAATTGATCTGTTTTGCGAGAAAACGCCGGGAATTACAAAAAGAACAAGCAGGGTCAGGAAAATAGAATTTTTCATCAGAAGAGATTTTAAGAGTTAAAAATAGGAAATAATGTCGACCCAATTAAACGCAACTATGTCAAATAAGAAATAGGAGTTTTTTGTACCTTAAAGCTATGTTTTATAATACTAATTAAAGCATTGATTTAATGACACATATAACGAGAAGACGTTTTAATCGCAGGCTTTCTGAAGGTTTATTGGGGACTGCTATCCTGGCACACTCACCTCTGGCATGTGCGATGGGAGCGAAGGAGAGGGAAGATCGTTCTTTGGGAATTGCCCTGGTAGGCCTGGGGAGTTACAGTACATATCAGTTGGCTCCGGCCCTGCAGGATACAAAATTCTGTCACTTAGCGGGAATTGTAACGGGCACCAAAGCAAAAGAAGGGATCTGGGCTTCCAAACACAATATCGAAGAGAAAAACATATACAATTATGAAAATTTCGATTCGATTGCCGAAAACGAAAATATTGACATTGTCTATGTGGTTCTACCGAACAGTATGCACGCCGAATTCTCTATAAGGGCTACCAAAGCGGGGAAACACGTAATCTGCGAAAAACCCATGGCAATTTCTGTGGGGGAATGTGATGAGATTATCGATGCGTGTAAAAAAGCAGGGGTAAAACTTGGTATTGGATATCGCCTGCATTCAGAGCCTTACACCCAGGAGATAAAAAAATATGTAAAGGAGAAAACCTTTGGGGAGGTAAACTACATAATGGCTGAAGCGGCTTATCGTTCCAGGGGTAATCCCGGTCAATGGCGACTCAACAAGTCACTGTCCGGGGGTGGAGCCCTTGTGAATATGGGGGTCTACAGTATTCAAAGTGCTATCTATGGCACCGGCGAAAATCCCGTAAGTGTAACAGCTCAGGAGTTCAGCACCCGCCCAGAATATTTTAAGGATACCGATGAAACCATAACTGCACAATTTGAATTTCCAGGAGGTGCTATGGGAAATATTTTTACTTCTCATAATGCCAGCGCCAACAGGTTATACGCTTCCTGTACCAATGGATGGTTCACTTTGCAACCGGCCAGCACCTATATCCCACTTGCAGGTGAGACCTCACGCGGGCCTATTCGATTTCCCAATGAATCCCAGCAAAAGTTACAGATGGACGACTTTGCAAGTCATATTCTCAATGGAACTGTAAACAGGGCACCCGGGGAAATGGGAAAGCGGGATATGATTATCGTTGAGGCCATTTATAAGTCGATCGCTGAAGGAAACAGGAAAATCAGCCTCGACCTCGGAAAGCTGGGATTGGTGTAGTGATACAATGGGTCAATATTTGTGAAGTAACCAATATTCTGCTCTTTTCTTATTGTCAAATACTTTTAAGCGGGCAGAACGGTTGGTTGCAACATCAACCAGGAAGTCTGATAAAGATTCACTTTTCCAGATTAAAGCCAGCATCACTTTGGTGCCCAAGACTTTAGCGATTTTTTCTCCCAGAAAAAAAAGTTCAATAAGGGCGATATCCTGGGCTTTGAGCGGGGTGAGGTCTACCAGCATCTTATCACACTGATACTCTTTGCAGGCTTTTAAAATCCGTTGGGGGTACTCCATGAATTCCCAGTAGTCGTAAGTTCCCTCTACGATCATCGCCAGGTAATCCTTTTTGTACTCTACTGAAAAACTACTTACCATTCCCCTTGTGTATTTTCTTTGGGTGATAGTAACTAGTTAGGTTGCTATCTAAAGATAGAAAATATATCCGTCATTTATTGAATAACAGATCATTTCTTAAAAATTATTTAACAAATGACCCTGAACACTGTCTATTTTCTATTGAAAATTAATTTATGCTGAGAAATAATCAGCATTAAAGTAGAATCCTTAACGATTTGTTTAAATATGAGAATTTTATTTACCTCGACTTAACGACACGATTAACGAGTATAGGCAGATATTTTATTAGGATTTAGAAGGAGTACTGTGAAGAAGTTGAAAACAGTGTGTTAGAATTTTTCAAATACTCCAAGGCCAAACAAGGCAAAATCATATTTTACGGGGTCTTCAGGATCGAGGTATCGCAAGCTCGTATCCAGTTCCTGTACGGCCCTGGCATCATTTTGTTTTCGGCTGAGCAAACCCAGTTTTCGGGCTACTTTTCCTGAGTGGACATCGAGCGGACAGGACAATTGAGAAGGATGAAGTGATTTCCAAAGGCCAAAATCGACTCCGGCAGCTGAATCCCTTACCATCCACCTTAGGAACATGTTAATCCTTTTTGCTGCCGATCCTCTGGAGGGATCAGATATATGTTTTTCGGTTCTTTTGGGGTGATCCGGCCCAAAAAACAATCGCTTAAATTCTGAAATGGAATTCTGTAGCGATTCGTCTTCGGCATGCATATTAAAAACAGATTCTAAGCCACCGTGCTGGGCATAGATATGTTGCAGGGCTTTTATAAAATAGGTAAGGTCTGTGCCATTAAATGTCCTGTGAACAAAATTCTGGAGGGATTTAAGGTCGTTTTTTGTGTGATCCTTTACAAATTGGTACGGAGCCTGGTCGAGCAGTTCCATCATTAGTAGCGCATTATTGATTATACTTTTTCTGTTTCCCCAGGCGATTGTGGCTGTTAGAAACCCGCTTATTTCAATATCCTCCTTTTTCATAAAACTGTGAGGAATCTGTATGGGGTCGGAAGAGAGAAATTCAGGCCTGTGGTATTCCAGGACCTTCTGATCCAGGAAATCACGGAGGTTTTCCATATTTACCTGATCATTTTTCACACCTGATCGATCAGACTTATAAGCAAGAATAAAATGCCATTATGACTCATATGCATTAAAATAGCATAGTGCAAACCCAGTTTCACCCTGAGATATCCAAGAAAAAATCCCATCAGTGCCTGAGGAGCAATAAGAAGTGGCGCCCACCATAGCAAGGAAGCTCCTTCTTCAAAATTTCCCAGATGAACCAGGCCAAAGATCAAACATGAAAGGTAAAATGCCAGGGGGAAGAACGAAGATCGTTTAAATAAAACCAGGGGGCCGCGGAAAATTACTTCTTCCAGAATTGGAGCCAGTAGCACCATCAAAGCAAATACCTGAAAATATGAATACTTGAGAAATAAGTCCTCTGTCTTGTGTTTCCCCATATCAATTTCAAGCCATTGGAATAATCCTTCCGCTATCATTACGATACCAACCCCAAGGATCAGGTTCCAGAAAATTAGGGAAACCAGGATTTTAAATCGCAAAGAGGAAGGCGCTTTTCTTAAGGGAGTGTAAGATGGTTTGAGAGTAAAGTGCCAGAGATGTTTAAGTATCATGGATTAACTATAAGTCCGTCAATCATTGTCAGTTTCCTGTCTGCCATATCCGCCAGTTCTTCATTATGTGTGACGATGACAAAGGTCTGACCGAATTCCTTTCGAAGCTGGAAGAATAGTTGATGAAGAATGTCTGCACTTTCCGAATCGAGATTACCACTTGGCTCATCTGCCAGTATCACGGAGGGGTTATTGATCAAAGCCCGGGCCACTGCTACGCGTTGTTGCTCTCCCCCGGATAGTTCACTGGGTTTGTGATGATATCGTTCTTTAAGGCCCAGAAAATCAAGTAATTCTTTTCCTCTTTCTTCAGCAAGGCGGGGATCCGTTCGTTTTATAAAGGCAGGGATACAGACATTTTCCAGAGCAGTGAACTCGGGTAGCAATTGATGGAATTGAAATATAAATCCAATGTGCTGATTTCTGAAAACCGCCATTTCTTTATCGTTGAGTTGGGTTACCGCGGTTCCATTGATCTCAAGCTTGCTGTCTGCTTTATTCGACTGGTGATCAAGGGTTCCGAGTATCTGCAGCAGAGTAGTTTTTCCGGCCCCGGATGCCCCAACTATTGAGACGACCTCACCTTTTTTAATGTGCAGATCTACTCCCTTTAAGACCTGTAATTTACCGTAGAATTTCTGAAGATTTTTTGCGGAGATCATCCCGTTTATTTTGAAGTTCGAAAGTACACATTAGCCAGTTCACTACAAAATACAGGAATAGCGTTTTGGAGATGCGATTTATTAAGGTTGTTTTCTATATTCACTTTACCTTAGTAAGACCATGCTATGCTAATTATACGTTAAAGTTTAAAAGAGGTATGAGAATTCATTAATTTTGTTTAAGTTTAATTAATAAATAATAAACATTTTACGGGTTGAGTCGACCAACCTTATATTTAATTGCATATGGCACCATATCAGAATCTTGAAGAATACAACCTGAACATTACCAATGAGGTTAAGGAACGTTACGAAAAAATTATAGATGAAATAGGGGAGGATGTCAATCGTGAAGGGCTGGTCAAGACTCCTGAAAGAGCAGCCAAAGCCATGTTATTTCTTACGCAGGGTTACAAGCAGGATGCCGTTAAAATCCTGAAAAGTGCCATGTTTGCAGAGGATTATGACGAAATGGTCATTATTAAAGATATTGAAGTTTATTCCCTTTGCGAGCATCATATGTTACCCTTTTATGGCAAGGCTCATATAGCTTATATTCCTAACGGCCAAATCGTAGGCTTGAGTAAAATTCCTAGGGTAGTAGATGTGTTTGCACGCAGGTTGCAGGTTCAGGAGCGATTAACTCACGACATCCTTGAATGCATCAATAAGACTTTAAAGCCCAAGGGAGCCGCAGTTGTTATTGAGGCTTCACATATGTGTATGATGATGAGAGGGGTGCAGAAGCAAAATTCTGTAACCACAACTTCTGGATTCCGGGGGCAGTTTGAGAAAATTGAGACACGGAATGAATTTCTAAAACTCATCAGTTCCCGACTTTCATAGGACATTTTTTTACAGAATTGTTATTCTGCATTAATTCATGCAGAACAAGCCACAGGATTTCTTTATTTTTATGACCAGATGAAGAATACCCCTAGCTTTAAATACCTTTTCCTGGGTTTGCTCTTTGACGGTATTGGGATGCTGTCATTTTTTATTCCCGGGATCGGTGAGTTCTCCGATGTGATCTGGGCCCCCGTCGCCGCCTGGATAATGACCCGGATGTATAAAGGTAGAACCGGACAAATTGCAGGAGTGGTTACATTTATTGAAGAGTTGTTGCCGGGTTTCGATTTTATCCCCAGTTTTACCCTGATGTGGCTTTATTCCTTTATCGTGGCCAAAACAGCTTCAAATAAGGTCCTGAAGCCCTGATAGTAGAATCGCATTGTGAAATCCCTATGATAATCTGAATTATCGTAAAAGTCGTTTAAAGCCAATCCGACGCAGCATTTTTTTCTCAAAATTCCAGAAAAAGGCAAATTGACCAAAAAGCCATCCATAAATAACAAGTAATACCTGGTAAAAAGGGAATATCACCAACAGGCGTAAGGTCCAGTAAACCCAGCCACTCCACCAGCTATCCGGAAATACGTCTCTTGAAAGACCAATCCAAGCGAGAAAAGGTTTTGCCACATATACAGATGAAGAGCCTGTAATGGCAAAGACCCAGAAAATGACTATCAATTGCCAGGTAGACTGTATGCCCCAATGTTTTTTCAAGCGATTTGTCATTGCCATTTTTTAAGGCTGCAAATGTAGTTAATTAGATACGCGGGGCAAAAGGACCTAATCTTTGATTGTATTTGCGCTGGAAATAAACAAAGTAGTTATACAGTTTGTAGTTCACCTCATAACCATAATCTATGAGGGGATCGTAGTTGATCTGGAGCTCGTACAAATTTGGATCGTACTGAAGATTATTTATTACCCGATTATTCCATTCAATTACATAGAGGCGGTTTCTGGTCTCCAGGAAGGATTGCGAATAGTATCCCGGGGGCCGGGCGACGGATTGCAGCCAAACATTAAATCCCGGTTCAATGATAATGATCTCGTAATTCGATTCAGGATCTGATATTTCCACTGTATCAGGCTGTGAAGAGGTAAAGGCAGTCTTTTCCTGGGCAGAAATCCCCGGGGTCATCTTCGTACTGTTGCAACTCATCCCAAATACAAGAAGACAGCTAACCAGAAGCAGCCCGAAGGGAAAAATTATACTTTTCGATTTTCTTTTCATACTAACTTAAGATACAAAAAAACCACCGGGCAAGGCCTGATGGTTTTGTTAAAAATCATTAAGTACGATTCGTCTATTTTCCGAATAGTCCGCCCAGCATTCCGCCAAGGCCACCTTTCTTTTGTTTGCTTCCCAAAACCATATCTGCTACATCATCCAGGACACTTCCGTCACCATCGGCATCAATAAGGCTGGTAATAAGACTCTGATTTTGTTTTGGTTGACCTCCAAGCATTGAACCTAAAAGTGAACTCAGTCCGTTAGCATCACTCACATTACTCTGAGCTTTTTGCCTTCCGAGATACCCCATCACAATAGGAGCAGCAATTTTTAAAATCTGCGCCACACTTCCTGCGTCTACGCCAGATTTCTGACTTAAGGCATTCTCAACTGCAGGTTGCTTATTTCCCAGAACATGACCTAAGATTCCGGCACCGTCCTGAATTACTGAGTCGTTTACACCTCCCTGGAACAAGCCGCCGAGATTGTCCAGAATCCCACCGGTATGTTTAGAAGAAAGCGCATTCATGAGTCCGTCAGCATTTTGAGGATTAGATGCATTTTTCTTCATGGCGCCCAGTAAAAGGGGCATGGCCATACTCAGCACATCGGCTGTTTTTTCTGTCGGTTGTCCTGTTTGCTGAGAGACACCGCTAATGAGTTCTTTGCCCATCGGGCCGCTTAATAAATCCAAAAGTCCTGACATAATCTTTGTTTTATAAATTGAAATTTATGGTATATTCTTGGTTACATTTTAATCGAGCAGCTGAATGATCTGTTCGGCAAGCTCGGTTCCAATTCTGTCCTGTGCTTCACCAGTGGCTGCTCCTATATGGGGCGATAGTGAAATCTTCGGATGCATCAGAATCCTGACTTCAGGAACGGGTTCGGATTCAAAAACATCAAGTCCGGCAAAAGACACCTTACCGCTGTCAATGGCCGCTACCAGGGCTACTTCATCAATCACACCACCTCTCGCAGCATTGACAAGTCCGACACCATTTTTCATTATTTCAAAATCGGCTTTGCCAATCACGTATTCCTTCTGAGCCGGGACGTGTAAGGTAATGAAATCGGATGACTTGAGCAGTTCTTCTTTTGAGCAGCTTTTAAGGTTAAACGATATTGATTGCCCGTCATAAAAAGGCAGGTTGATCTGAGCCTCCTCGAGAAAAGGATCGTGATAGATGACCTTCATTCCTATTCCCAGGGCTATTTTGGCGGTAGCCTGACCTATTCTTCCAAATCCCAGAACCCCTAGTGTCTTGCCTCGTAATTCTGTGCCTTTTCCGTAATTTTTTTTCAGGGCCTTAAAATTCTTGTCCCCTTCAAGAGGCATATTCCTGTTTGCGTCGTATAAAAACCTTACACCCCCGAATAAATGAGCGAAAACCAGTTCTGCTACGGAAGCCGAAGAAGAAGCCGGGGTGTTGATAACGTGAAGCCCTTTTTCTCTGGCATAGTCCACATCAATGTTGTCCATACCTACACCACCACGTCCAATTAGTTTGAGACTGGGACAGGCATCGATCAGTTCCTTTCTAACTTGGGTTGCACTTCTAACCAGCAAGCCTGTTATCTGCTCTTCATTGATAAAATTCGCCAGTTGTTCCTGGGCCACATTGGTTGTCAATACTTCGTAACCTGCCGCCTCCAGGGCCAGTATCCCACTATTTGATATGCCGTCATTGGCTAGTATTTTTTTACTCATATTCCGGATATTCTCTTTTATTTTATAAGGAGTACCTTATGCTTTTCTTTCCAGATCACTCATCACGTCAACCAGGACACCAACACTTTCCAGGGAAAGCGCGTTATACATGGATGCCCTGTAACCACCTACAGAACGATGCCCGTTCAGGCCGTTGATTCCCGCCTCCTTCCACATAGCATCGAAAGTATCCTTGAGTTTTTCATCCGTAAGGGTGAAGGTGGCGTTCATATTTGAACGATCCTCTTTTTCAGCAAAACCTTTAAATAAAGGATTGAGGTCAATCTCTGAATAAATGAGATTTGCTTTTTTCTCGTTGATCTCTTCAATGGCAGCTATTCCACCCAGGTCTTTAAGCCATTGTAGAGTTAGCATGCTGACATACACAGGAAAAACAGCCGGAGTATTGAACATACTATCCTTTTCAATATGTATTTTATAATTGAGCATGGAAGGGATTTTCCGACTTACCTTGCCCAGCAGATCTTCTTTGATGATAACCAGGGTGGTTCCAGCCGGACCCATATTTTTTTGTGCGCCGGCATAGATCAGATCAAATTTTGAAAAATCGAGTTGCCTCGAGAAGATATCAGAGCTCATGTCACAAACGAGCGGTGCCTTCGATTTTGGAAATTCCTTGATCTGTGTACCGAAGATGGTATTGTTAGATGTGAGATGCAGGTAGTCGAGCCCGTCAGGAATATCGTATCCTTTTGGGATATAGTTGTAATTCTTGTCCTTTGAGGAGGCAACTTCAACTGCACTGCCAATTATGTTGGCTTCTTTAAGGGCTTTAGCGCTCCAGGTTCCGGTATTGATATATCCCGCTTTGTTTTCCAGCAGATTATAAGCTACCATGGTAAATTGCATACTGGCACCACCTTGTAGATAAAGTGCCTGATATCCCTTTCCTTCCAGACCAAGGAGTTCAAGTGCCAGCGTTCTTGCCTTTTCCATAACGGCAACAAATTCCTTGCTACGGTGAGAAATCTCAATCAGGGAAAGGCCTATTCCATCGAGTTCAAGAACAGCTTCGGCGGCCTTTTGCATTACCTCTGCAGGAAGAATACAAGGTCCGGCGCTAAAATTGTGTTTTTTCATAAGATGTGTTGCATTTTTTGCAGCTGTAAAGGTCGAAAATTAAGACGAGATAGGGGGCGTATTTCCCGAATAATTACATCAGGTTTTTAACAGGAATTCAACAGTATCCACTCCATCGGCATAGTCGGTCAACGAGGGTTTCTGAGTGTAACCAAAAGCCACTTCTCCAGGAGTAAATCCCTCGGCAACCACACATTGAATCTTATCGGCCTGAGCTATTAGCTTTTCAACTAAAGCATTTTTTGAAGAGTAGGTTTCGTAGAACAATGTTCCTATAAGAGAAGCAAACGCTTCGTCTGGTTTCAACAAGAGGAAGCCGTTGTCGAGGAATTTAAATTCGCTCATCAGATAAACGGCTTTGTTGTAATCATAGTTATTGTGATACTTATGGTGGTCTTTTAGATGTGAATAAGATTCAATCGCTTCAAAAGAAGCTTTAAAATCATACTCTTCAGGTACAAATAATTTGCTTACACTCCTGCATCCCAGGCCAAAATACCTGAAGATGTCCTCTCCCAGGGCCTGGAGTTGTTCCTTTGTCTCATCCCCCTGCAATACGGCAACACTATTTCGATTTTTTCGAATTATATGGGGTTTGTGCCCGAAATAGTATTCAAAATAGCGGGATGTATTGTCACTGCCAGTGGCGATAACGGCGTCATATTCTTTCAGGATCCCTTCTGAAAATTCCACTTTTCCATCAAGTTGTGGTTCATATTCGATCAATTTCCGCATAAAGAAGGGAAGGAGTACTTTATCGTTTGATGACATTTTTACCACAGCGCTGTGGCCGCTAACGAGAACCGAGAGAAGATCGTGGAAGCCAACCAAGGGAATGTTCCCTGCCATGATTATCGCAATCTTCCTTCCGCCATTCTCCGGTATGGAGTAGGAAGACGTCCAGGCCTGGAGATTATCCGGGCTTAGCAGTTCACCCCACGCCGACAAGGCATAGAGGAGGTTATCGTCGGTAAACCAGGCATTTTTCAGCCTTGCCTGTAGGAGTACAGCCTTAAGTTCCTCATATTCCCTCCCGAGGTTCTTTTTCCCAGGCTTATAACTCCTGAGAAAATCCCCAAGTTTAACAAATGCTTTTAATCTTTCTTCCAGGGTCGCCATATATTTGTACAAAACAGGTTTCAAGTGTACCTTTGCCGCAAAAGTATAAAACTGCAGGAGAAGTATTGATGAAGACTGTTTTATCTTACAATTTCGAGTGCTTGCTAAAAGAAAAAGAGAATTATGGCCATTATTATAACCGATGAGTGTATCAATTGCGGTGCCTGTGAACCCGAATGCCCCAATACAGCTATTTATGAAGGGGCTGAAGAATGGCGATATAGTGACGGTACGTCACTAAAAGGTGATGTGATTTTACCCGACGGGAAGAAGGTAAATGCTGACGAAGTACAGGAGCCCATAAGTGATGAGATATACTATATTTCACCCGATAAGTGCACAGAATGTATGGGCTTTCACGAAGAACCCCAATGTGCAGCAGTTTGTCCTGTTGATTGTTGTGTACCTGATGAAGACCACGTAGAGAGTGAAGAAACGCTGCTTTCCAAGCAAAGTTTTATGCACCCAGAAGGATAAGCCAGCTAATTATTCACTTTAAAGTTTTTCATCTCTTCCAGAGGTTCAATGATCTGATTATCCTCCCAAATAGATGCTTTATACTGCTTTAAAAGGGTAAATGGAATTTCCTCAGCCTCACTGAGGCCTTCGTATTCTTGTGGCTCCAGAGGGTTGCCCGTAAGTATGAGTAGTTCTTTTTTCTCCCTGCCTTCTCCCTCAAAAATAAAATCGAAAATAACTTTCTCACGATCCTTGCTGTTCTCAATAAACTTAAGGGGCCTGCTGAGATAGACGTAATTACCATGATCCCTTTTGATGTAATAGGGCTGATATTTTCCAGTATTTTGCTGTTTGTAAAGGATGATACCTTCATTCTTGTTCTCCACATATTTAACCCCCAGCAGGAGCTTCATATTGAATTTTCTCCCTTCTTTCCCTTCACTGAAGGAATAATCGGCTTTGAGAACAGCAAAATCATAGGAAGAGATATATAATTTACCACTAAACTTTGATTTCGACTTTCGTGGCCGATACGAAACGACGTAAATGGGGTTGCCCTGAAAGTAGGAGGCTCCATCGAGGCTAAAACGATAGGAATCAGTACTGAGGATTTTGTCCAAAAAAGAAAGTTCAAACCACTGGGCTGTCCGTAGGGTCCTCACTACCGACGACTTCACCTCCCTGTTGGTAAATGTTGTTTTTTTCTCATTGAGAAAGTCGTCCTGATCAAAGGCCAGAGAATCTTCAATTTTAAATAAGCCCGTTTTTAATTTATAGGTCAATGTGGTATCCAAATACTGCAGAATGATATTCTGAGCCTTTTTCTGGACATCATCAAGGGAGAAGTCTTTCCTGCTGTCGATTAGCTTGGTGGCTTTATCGATCACAATTTTACTCGAATCCTTATCCTTTAAAAAAATAGCACCGCTGTAATCCTGAAACTCGATCAACCTGCTATCCTTTATAGCCCTTGCAAGGGAATCGAGCTGTTCACCTGCTAGTGCTACCTGTTCCCTGGGAATCGCTGTAGCTTTTTTGATGTCGACATTCAGCCTGTCAAAATTCATGTAAGTGGTACCCCGGAAGAACATCTGATATTTTTGCAGATCATTCACATAGTTTTCAGGGTAAGCTTTTCTGACCTCCCTAATAATTTCCTCTGCCGTGGGCATGCGGTTCCTCAAAAGCACTTCACTTAGTTCAATTGTAGAAGGCTCCAGATAGATGATCTGATCCTGAATAAATGAGTTTACTGCTAAACGCCTTTGTTTGTAACCCATAGAGGAGATCAGCAAGCTGTCTGTTCCCGGATTGACAGGACGTATGGCAAACCCACCTTCTTCATTGGCAATTGTGCCATAGTCTGGCCCTAGTTGGACGGTAGCAAAGGGAATAGCTTCTTTAGTGTTACTATCCATAATTATTCCCCTCAAGCTCTGTGCGTTGGCTAGGAAGCCTAAGCAAAATACTATTGAGTTAAAAAGTATGCGTATTCGTGTCAAGTAGATCTAGTTTGCGAGTTAAGACGAATTATTTATAAAAATGTTACCTCGTTTAGCCAAAGATTAATTATTCAGGGGTTGTCATTTTGGAAAGAATCTCTCGAAAGATCTTCGCACAGACCATTGCAGTCATTTTATTCAGATCCCGGTCGGGATTGTATTCTACTATATCAGCTCCGATAATTGGGCCCTGGATCGACTGGATGATATGCAGCACTTCTCTTGTTGTAAATCCACCGGGTTCCTGGTGCGAGACGCCCGGGGCAAATGCCGGATCTAAACTATCGATATCTACAGAAAGGTAAAGAGGTTTTGTAAAGGAAGGAATGGACTCTAGTTTAAAGTCCTTCATTTCAATAATTTCTACTCCGAATTTATCCGCCTGTTCCCGCTGATGTGAATTTAAGGTCCGAACACCGATCTGAACCAGCCTGCTGGCAAGTTTATCTTCCATAACACGTGCAAAAGGGCAGGCGTGAGAATAAGGATCCCCATCAAAACTGTCATAAAGATCACCATGGGCATCGATGTGAAGAATCTCTATTGGCCCTGATTGCTGATACAATGCCTTGATCACAGGATAGCTAATCGAATGATCTCCCCCCAAACTGATGATCTTATTTTTTCCATTTAAGTTAGAGGCTGTAATATGTTCTATATTAAAGTATTGAATTATTTTAAAATCGCCTTTGTCTTCAAAAATACCCGGGTGTACATCCATCCCATTTTCTGAAAAATAATTGGCAGATGAACTGTGATAGGCGGCTCTGATCTCAGGCGGGGCTTTGGCAGCTCCCCTCAGGAAGGAAGATTTTTCATCGAATAAAAACCCCTGAAGGGTGATTGTGCTGGGCATCTTTATATCCTTGACGTTTTAGTGTTCTAAATATACTAGTAAAAAGTATATTTGCAGCCCGTAAAACAGATACAAAAGAATGAAAGCAGGTATAGTAGGACTTCCGAATGTAGGAAAATCGACCTTATTCAATTGTTTATCCAATGCAAAAGCTCAGAGCGCCAATTTTCCGTTTTGTACGATAGAACCCAATATTGGAGTGGTTAATGTCCCTGATCAGCGGCTGGAAAAACTCGAGTCACTCGTTAATCCGGAAAGGGTAATTCCCGCTACCGTGGATATTGTTGATATTGCCGGACTGGTAAAAGGAGCGAGTAAGGGTGAAGGTCTGGGGAATCAATTCCTCGGTAATATCCGTGAAACAGACGCTATTCTTCACGTTTTGCGATGCTTTGATGATGACAATGTGGTGCATGTTGATGGTTCGGTTGATCCCATTCGCGATAAGGAAACCATCGATATGGAGCTTCAGCTTAAGGATCTCGAAAGCATCGAAAAGAAACTGGACAAGGTAAAGCGTGCTGCTAAGACCGGAAACAAGGATGCCCTGAAAGAGGAAGTTGTTTTGTTAAAGGTCAAGGAAAATCTGGAGGCGGGTATTTCAGTAAGGGCTATCCAATTCAGTGCAGAAGATCGAAAGGATTTTATAAGTCCCCTCCAGCTCATTACAGACAAACCGGTACTCTATGTATGTAATGTGGATGAGTCGTCTGCAGTTTCAGGGAATAAATATGTAGACGAGGTGAAAAAGGCTACGGCCGACGAAAATGCTGAAATAATTGTGCTGGCCGTTGGAACAGAGGCCGATATTTCAGAGCTGGAAACCTATGAAGAGCGTCAACTCTTTCTGGAAGATCTGGGTCTCGATGAGCCGGGATCTTCAAAACTTATAAGAGCCGCGTATAATCTCCTGAACCTGCATACCTATTTCACGGCAGGGGAAAAGGAAGTCAGGGCCTGGACGATACCCGTTGGGGCCACGGCCCCTCAGGCTGCCGGGGTAATTCATACCGATTTCGAGAAAGGATTTATCAGGGCTGAGGTCATTTCCTATGACGATTATATTACCTTTGGGAGTGAAATCAAAGTGAAAGAAGCCGGAAAGATGCGTGTAGAAGGGAAGGAATATATAGTTAAGGACGGAGATGTGATGCATTTCCGATTTAATGTCTAGCACCTCCCTGGCATCATAAAAGTACTAAGTGCAGGGAAGGTAGGGCTATTAACAAAAAGCCTTCTGCATTGTTAATTACTTTCTTTTTGGTGCATTTTGATTTCTGCTCTGAAATTTTATATTAGCAGGCATATACCCCAAATTGATGGCACAGACCCAATATACTGAAGAGAACATCAGGTCTCTGGACTGGAAGGAGCACATCCGCCTGCGTCCCGGGATGTATATCGGGAAATTAGGCGACGGATCTTCTGCAGATGACGGTATCTACATTCTCCTTAAAGAAGTCATAGACAACTGCATTGACGAATTTGTCATGGGGGCCGGAAAGACCATTGAGATTTCCATTCCCGGAGACAAAGTCATTGTCCGTGATTTCGGAAGGGGTATCCCTCTTGGGAAAGTGGTAGACGTGGTTTCCAAAATGAATACCGGTGGTAAGTATGACACCCGTGCCTTTAAGAAATCTGTCGGACTCAACGGGGTGGGGACCAAGGCAGTGAATGCACTCTCCTCTTTTTTTCGTGTAGAATCGACCAGGGACGGGAAATCGAAATCTGCCGACTTTGAATATGGGAATCTTGTCACAGAAGACTTTCTTGAAGAGACATCGCGAAGGAGGGGAACCAAGGTAGTCTTTACACCCGATGAGAGTATTTTCAAAAAATATAAATACCGGAATGAGTATGTGGAACGCATGCTCAAGAATTACGTTTACCTCAATCCTGGCCTTACCATTGTCTTTAACGGGGAAAAATTCTTCTCGGAAAACGGACTGAAAGACCTGCTGGAAGACAATAATAGTGCAGAAGACCTTCTGTATCCCATCATTCATCTCAAAGGCGAGGATATTGAGGTTGCTATTACCCATAGCAAGACACAGTACAGCGAGGAATACCATTCTTTTGTCAACGGACAGCATACAACCCAGGGAGGAACACACCAAAATGCTTTTCGGGAAGCCCTGGTAAAAACAATACGCGACTATTACGGGAAGAATTACGACGCATCTGATATCAGAAAGAGTATCATTTCTGCCATATCGATAAAAGTAATGGAGCCCGTATTTGAGAGTCAGACCAAAACAAAACTCGGGTCTACGGATATGGGAGGTGAACTTCCAACTGTGCGTACCTATATCAACGACTTTATTGGCAAGCAGTTAGACAACTACTTGCACAAGAATCCTGAGACGGCAGAAAAGATCCAGCGTAAGATCATGATGGCCGAAAAGGAACGAAAAGAACTGTCGGGGATCAGAAAACTTGCCAGGGAGAGAGCTAAAAAGGCCAGCCTTCACAATAAGAAACTGCGTGATTGCCGTATTCATCTGGGCGACATGAAAAGCGAAAGGCGCCTTGAAAGTACCTTGTTTATTACTGAGGGGGATTCTGCATCAGGATCTATCACTAAATCGAGGGATGTAAACACACAGGCCGTTTTTAGTCTGAGGGGGAAGCCCTTGAATTCCTATGGAATGTCTAAAAAGATCGTGTATGAAAATGAGGAATTCAATCTTCTTCAGGCTGCACTTAACATCGAAGAATCTATGGAGGATCTTCGGTATAACAATATCGTAATTGCAACGGATGCTGATGTAGACGGAATGCACATCAGGCTGTTACTGATTACCTTCTTTCTGCAATTCTTCCCGGAACTCATCAAGGAAAACCATCTCTATATTCTACAAACTCCCTTATTCAGGGTGCGAAATAAAAAGGAGACCATATACTGCTATAGCCAGGAGGAGAAAAGGGAAGCTATTGAAAAGCTGAGTGGTAAGCCGGAAATAACTCGTTTCAAAGGACTGGGGGAGATCTCACCGGATGAATTCAAACATTTTATCGGGGATGATATACGCCTTGAACCGGTCATGCTAGACAAGGCCCTTTCCATAGAGGAATTATTGCAGTTTTATATGGGAAAAAACACTCCCAATCGACAGAAATTTATCATAAATAATCTTAAAGTAGAAGTTGATCTGGTAGATCAGGAATAATTAATTATCAAGTAAATAGGAGTCTTTCTATATGGAGGAACATGAAGATGGGCAATTAGGGAAAGAGGAGAGCCAGGAAGGACAACAAGAGGCGCTTACCAGGGTCACTGGCATGTACAAGGATTGGTTCCTCGATTACGCTTCTTACGTCATACTGGAAAGAGCAGTTCCCGCCATCGAAGACGGATTTAAGCCCGTGCAGCGCAGAATTATGCATGCATTGAAAGAGTTGGATGACGGGCGTTATAATAAAGTAGCTAATGTTGTTGGTCATACCATGCAATATCACCCTCACGGGGATGCGAGTATTGCCGATGCCATGGTGCAAATCGGGCAAAAGGATCTGCTGATAGACACCCAGGGAAACTGGGGAAATATACTCACCGGAGACGGGGCTGCAGCCTCGCGATATATTGAAGCGCGTCTTTCCAAATTTGCCCTTGACGTAGTTTTTAGTCCGAAAATTACGGAATGGCAGTTATCCTATGATGGAAGAAAAAAGGAGCCTGTAAATCTGCCTGTAAAATTTCCACTGCTTCTTGCTCAGGGCGCCGAAGGGATTGCGGTGGGCCTTTCCACAAAAATATTGCCCCATAATTTTAACGAGCTTATCGACGCTTCCATCAAACATCTGAAAGGACAGCGTTTTAAACTTTATCCCGACTTTCCAACGGCGGGGATCATTGATATTACCAATTACAATGACGGCTTGCGAGGGGGGAAGATTCGCATGAGGGCAAGGATTTCCCAGCTCGATAAAAACACCCTTGTCATCAATGAGATCCCTTATGGGACCAATACTTCGTCCCTTATTGATTCTATACTAAAAGCGAATGATAAAGGGAAGATCAAGATTAAAAAGATAGAAGACAATACCGCTGCAGATGTTGAAATACTAATTCACCTCCCCGGAGGGATATCCCCTGATAAGACCATAGATGCCTTGTACGCCTTTACGGCCTGCGAGAGTTCCATCTCGCCACTGGGATGTATCATTGAAGACAATAAACCTTTGTTTATTGGGGTACAGGAGATGTTGGAGCGTTCTACCGAACATACGCTTGAATTGCTCAAGGCAGAGTTGGAAATCCAATTAGGAGAACTCGAGGAACAATGGCATTTTGCTTCCCTGGAAAGGATTTTTATTGAAAATCGTATCTATCGCGATATTGAAGAGGAAGAAACCTGGGAAGGTGTAATCAAAGCGATCGATAAAGGACTGAAGCCTCATATAACGAATTTAAAAAGAGCAGTAACCGAAGAGGATATTGTAAGGCTTACAGAAATCAGGATTAAGAGGATTTCCAAATTTGATATCGATAAGGCCCAGCAACTGATTGAAAGTCTTGAAGAAAAAATTGCTCAGACAAAGAATTACCTGGCTAACCTGGTAGAATACGCCATAAATTATTTTAAAGAGCTGAAGAGCAAATACGGCAAAGGCCGGGAACGCAAGTCTGAAATCAGAATCTTCGACGAAATTGAAGCTACCAAGGTGGTTATTCGCAACACCAAACTCTATGTAAACAGGGAAGAAGGTTTTATCGGCACTTCCCTGAAAAGGGAAGAATACGTAACAGATTGTAGCGACATTGACGACATTATCGTCTTTACAAAAAGTGGCCGTATGATGGTTACTAAGGTCGACAGTAAGACTTTTGTGGAAAAGAATATTATTCACGTAGCGGTCTTTAAGAAAAAGGATAAGCGCACAACCTATAATATGATCTATAAGGACGGCAGAGGCGGAGCCAGCTATGTGAAGCGGTTTAATGTAACCTCCGTTACCCGGGATAAGATGTATGATCTGACTGCAGGGAAGGCGCAATCTGAGGTGCTCTACTTTACGGCGAACCCCAATGGCGAAGCAGAAGTAGTCACGGTGAATTTACGGCAGGCAGGGAGTATTAAAAAGCTAAAATGGGATCTCGATTTTGCCGATGTGTTAATCAAAGGGAGAGGCTCTAAAGGAAATATAGTAACCAAATATTCTATCAAAAGGATAGAGCTGAAAGAAAAAGGTCTTTCAACACTCAAGCCGAGAAAAATCTGGTTTGACGACACCATCCAACGCCTCAACGTCGATGGTCGGGGAGAATTGCTGGGCGAATTTACAAGTGAAGACAGGTTACTGATGATCAGTCAGAAAGGGGTAGTAAAGACCGCAATCCCCGACCTGATTATGAGGTTTGACGACGACATGATTGTATTAGAGAAATGGATTCCCGAAAAACCATTGTCTGCTATTTATTGGGAAGGAGAGAAGGAATTGTTTTATGTGAAGCGTTTTCTGATCGATAACCCTGATAAAGAGGAGGTAATTATTAGCAGCCATCCAAAATCTTATCTCGAAAAAGTATTTACAGATTACCGTCCTGTGGCTGAAGTGGTATTCGCAAAAAGGAGAGGGCAGGAGCGTAAAGACAATATGCAGGTCGATTTAGAGGACTTTATTGATGTCAAAGGTATTACCGCCATGGGAAATCAGCTGACCAAAGAGAAAGTCCTGGAAATCAATGCCAAAGACCCTTTGCCTTATGAAGAACCCGAGAAACACGACCCCGTAGATATTGAGGTAGTGGATGAGGAAAATGTGGAAGTAGTTCAGGAAAAATCCCCCAAAAAGAAATCCGAGGGCAAAAAAGGGACCAAGGATGACGAGGGGCAAACAAAGCTTTTCTGATGCCACACCACGTTTGAGGAGATTGCCAGCGAGGTATTCGCTTCAGGTCTATTTATCTCCCCCTTCTTCTTCTTCCTTGTCTTCAATGATCTCCTCTTTCTTTCTGTATTTCATATTCAGAAACTCAACAAGAAGGGAGAAGGATATAGCAAAATAAAGATAGCCTTTCGGAATCGACCCGATCTCTGAGCCAAAGAAACTGGCGTGACTCAGGTGAGCGGCTTCTGCAATTAGCATAAAACCAATCAGGATAAGGAACGAAAGTGCCAGAAGTTGCATAGAGGGGTGTTTATTGATAAAAACCCGGATAGCATTGGCAAATACGATCATAATGATAATAGAGATTACAACAGCAATAATCATGAGAATTAGGGCATCATTAGGGTGATCTCCGATCCCACTGGTCATTCCAACTGCAGTTAGTATAGAATCGATGGAGAAGATGAAATCAATGATCAGGATCTGAAATAAGGCCTTGGGAAGCGTGGTGATGTTTTTAGATTTAAGCTCGTCTTCATCGTGTTCAGGTAACTCCACCTTTTCGTGAATTTCCGATGTGCTTTTATACAACAAGAAGAGTCCGCCTAATAGCAATATAAGGGCCTGACCACTAATGCCAGCAGTAAACCATGAACTTTCGATATAGTAAAAGGGATTTTTAAGGCCTATCAGCAGGGAAACGGCAAAAAGCAGGATAATTCGTTGTACCATGGCCAGGACCAAACCCCAGAATGTAGCTTTTTTCTGCTCTTGTTCGGGAAGTTTGTTCGCTGCGATGGAAATAAAGACAATATTGTCAATACCGAGGATGATTTCAAGGAATGTAAGGGTTAGCAGAGCAACCCATGCATCCGGACTCGTGAGAATATCAAACATAATCAGTTTACTTTGATAGCTGTCCCCTTCGATTTATTAGAACTGCCCACCAGCCCGTATTCGAAGGTATAGGAACTGTCAGTTGTCGTCAGGATTTTCATGTGAATTGATTTTTCCTCAGCGGCATCCTGTGGCCTTAATTTCTTTACAATGTATTCGCAGTCATTAATCCATCGGATGGAAGATGTGTCTGCTTTTCCCTCAAAGTAATCAATTTCCTGATCATTATACCTCTCAAATGTAGTAGTTTGTTCTTTCCCATCAATAATTGCAGTAAATCGAAATGTGCCCTCTTTAAATGCTTTGCAATCTCTTGGGGGATTGTAACAACTCGTGCCTATAAGCAGGAGGAGGAGCAAAAAATACCTGGTGTTGAGCATGCCTGCAAAATAACGAATTATAAGCAATAAGACCAAGTTGAAAAGCGACAGATAATATCAGTTGTTCGGTAATTGATCAAAAGCCTCAAAGCTGCCATCTTCATAGAGCACGAGAATTTTTTTAATCTGTTTTTTTACAGATTGATCTGTTGTTTGAACTTTTTTCTCAGAACTAGCAGGATTTTCACTTGTAGCCTGAGCGGGAAAATGTCCTTTGCCGTTCAGCAACCAGTATAAATTTACTTCGGGGTAGGACCGAACCACCTTCATCACAAACTCCAGACTTGGTTTGTTTCTCCCTGTCAGGAGATGAGAAATACTGGAACGCTGCACCCCAATCTTATCTGCAAATGCCGCTGCAGAAAGGTTGTAAAAGTCGAGCACTTTTTCAAGTCGAGCTATAAATTCCTCAGTGTTTACCATTGTATACTCGGCGTATTCTGTACTTGTTAATTTTTAATAATAATGAAGATGATTTAATTCAAAAAATATAAATATATACATTAAGTAGTTGTGATTAATATGCTGATATAGAGTAATATGTATGTATATTCTTTCTTTTTGTTAAGATTTGTTTACAAATGTATATTAAAGTCCCTCAAAATCAGTTAATACACGTTTACAAATGTAACTATTCTTATGACAATTGTAAATAAAATTGGACTTACTTTTGTGGCTACTCCATGAGAGAAAACGGTGGATTTTAAAAAGACATATCAGGAAATAAAGGTGAACTCTGTGAGTGGGCGCTATGTGCATCACGATCACCTTCGTCCCTTTCTAAATAAAATTAAAACCCGATTTGAAGTTGCTCAGGCAGGTTTATCCATTCAGAATAAATCCATAGATAAAATTACTTTAGGTGAAGGGCCGGTTAAAATTTTAATGTGGTCACAGATGCATGGAAATGAATCTACGACCACTAAGGCGATACTCGACTTGCTCAATACATTTTATCAGGGTTCTGACAAGTCGGATGAATTACTCAAAAGGCTCACCCTGACTATCATTCCGATGCTGAATCCCGACGGTGCCTACGCCTACACACGCGAAAATGCGAACAAAGTGGATCTCAACCGGGATGCTCAGGATTTGTCACAGCCTGAAAGTGTTATTTTGAGACGGGAATTCGAAACATTTGCTCCGGATTTTTGCTTTAACCTGCACGACCAGCGGACGATCTTTAGCGCAGGCACCTCTCCCAAGCCCGCTACACTATCATTTCTGTCTCCTGCAGCAGACCCCGATCGTAAGGTGACTGGGAGTCGACTAAGCGCAATGAAAGTAATTTCGAGTATGAACAGGGAATTACAGGATTTGATTCCTGGTCAGGTAGGACGATATGACGATGCTTTTAACCCTAACTGTGTAGGGGATGCCTTTCAAATGTCTGGAACCCCCACTATATTGGTAGAGGCGGGGCACTATCCTGAGGATTACGATAGGGAAGAAACACGGATGTTTGTATATAAAGCCTTGTACACTGCACTGGAGGCTATTGCATTTGATTCATATCATTCAGAGAGCGAATCCAATTATTTCAATATTCCCGAGAACAAGAAGCTGTTTTTTGATTTTCTTATACGAAATGCCCAGATTCTTGACGAAAAGGGTTTGAATTCTTATTCTGCAGGTATTCTTTTCAAAGAAGAACTGACTTCTGAGGGAATTCATTTCAGACCTTATATCGAAAAAGAGGGAAAACTCCGGGTGTATTACGGACACCAGACATTTGATTGTGCAAATAAGGAGGATCTGGAAAAGCTCAGGCAAAAAGAAGAGATCGCTAGACTTTTCCTGAACGCATAAGCGTTAAAAAATGAGCTGAAATTGCACATCTTTCAAAAAACCTGCTGATTCGTTACGTATATTTTGATAATTGATTATTTTAGCCGAAAATATTCTTATTATGGGAAAAGTAAAATTAGACGAAATTGATCACCAAATCCTGGATATGCTGATTGATAATACCAGGACTCCCTTTACTGATATAGCCAAGAAATTACTGATCTCCGCAGGCACTGTGCATGTTAGGGTGAAAAAAATGGAAGAAGCCGGTATAATTCAGGGCTCATCATTAACCCTGGATTACGTAAAACTAGGCTATGCTTTTATCGCCTATGTGGGAATTTTTCTTGAAAAAACACATCAGACCAAGTTTGTGATGGAGCGCTTAAATCAGATTCCAAACGTAACTGTTGCCCACATCACCACCGGAAAATTCAATATCTTTTGCAAGATCCGGGCTAAGGATACCAACCATGCCAAGAATATCATCTTTAAAATTGACGACATAGACGGTATCAGCAGGACGGAAACTATGATTTCTCTTGAAGAGAGTATCAATGATAAAAAGAGGCTCATGCATACTATCTTTAATGAGCTCTAATCCCTGTTAAGGGAAACTTAAGTCTACTCACTGATCCATTTATGAAAACATCCGAACTTAAGGAGCACGAATATAACCCTTACTACAGGGCATATATCGAGGCACTTGGGGAAGTGGATTTGATGAAAACTCTTCGCAAGCAGATAAAGAACTACCCTCAATTTCTGGCAAGCATTCCTGAAGACAAACTCAACTACCAGTATGCCGAGGGCAAATGGACCGTGGCGGAAGTACTTCTACACGTCCTTGATTCCGAAAGGGTTTTCCAGTACAGGGCATTGCGTTTTGCCAGGAAGGATCAGACACCTCTTCCCGGATTTGATCAGGATTTGTATGTCCCGCAATCGGGGGCAGGAAACAGGAGCCTGGATTCTATAATTGAAGAGTATAAAGCAATCAGGCAATCGACCATCACCTTGTATGAGTCTTTTAATGAAGATATCCTGAAACGAAAAGGAGTTGCCAGTAATTCAAATATGAGTGTGGCGGCACTTGGATTTATCATTTGCGGACATCAGCGACATCATCGCAATATCCTCAGAGAGCGCTACCTGCAGGACTAGTCGAGTTCTTCCTCCTCAATCTCGGTTTCCATATTCAGCTCCAGCTCCGATTTTTCAGCAACCGGCTTATAGCTTTCCTCAATATCCAGTTCACCATTTTCCTCAAAGTTGGCAATAAAGTGACTTAGACTCTGACTGATCTTAACCAGATAAAGTGCATCCTCAGTTCTGAGTTCCACCGCTTCTATGAATTCCCCTTTGGGGCTTTTAAAGGCGATGATGTCATCATCCCCATAACCATCCGGATACGTTTCTACGAGTCGGACAGCCAGGGTCTGGTCTAATTTCTTGTGGTCGATTAATATTCGTTTCATTAGGTTGGTTATTTAGGCATAGCTGATAGGCCTGATAATCAATTCTAATCTAGAATATTTTTATCTCGGGAAAGGGAAAGAGTTGTAAAAGCCGATTTTTAGTATATGAAAAGCTTAATCCTCGTAGTATGCAAATGCCTCCATAAAAAGTTTGTGGGGAACCCGCTGATCGATTACAGTATCACCAATACATTTCAGAAGTACAAAATTGACAAGGCCGTGTGAATTTTTCTTGTCGAATATTAAAAGGGAAAGTACTGCCTCTTTATCCTCTTCGGTGAACTTCACTTTTTTGTAACGTTCCAGGAGGGTGTGTTTGATATCTTCAAGCTGATGTGGCCCCAATCCGCTTAGTTTGCTCGAAAGATAGGCTTCCAGGATCATGCCCACAGCAATGGCTTCCCCATGTAAAAGGGCTGTCTTCTCGTCCTTTTTCAGGAAATGAGATTCAATGGCATGACCGAGAGTATGACCAAAATTGAGAATCTTCCTCAGGTTATTTTCCCTTGGATCCTGTAATACAATTTCATTTTTAATTTCAATTGACTGGTAAATAAACTCATCAAGAGAATCCTGCAGTCTAGTTTCTTTAAGCTTGCTCCAGTAAGGCTCGCTTGTGATCAGCCCGTGTTTTAGCATTTCGGCAAAACCACTTCTCAGCTGGCGCTTATCAAGAGTATTTAGAAAATCGACCATCACAAGAACCATTCGCGGCTGGTTGATTACCCCCACCTGGTTTTTTAATACACCCAGATCAACACCAGTCTTTCCGCCTATTGATGCATCTACCATGGCCAGTAGGCTGGTAGGAACATTGATAAAATCTACCCCCCGCTTAAAGGTAGAAGCCACAAATCCTCCAAGATCAGTTACCACGCCTCCGCCTAAATTAATCATCAGGCTCCTCCTGTCACCCCCAAGTTCTGATAGACTATGCCAGATCTGAACACATGTCTCTATGGTTTTATTCATTTCTCCCGCCTCCATTTCTATAATTTCCAGATCCAGCTTTGTTTCCAGGGAAGAAAGGAATAAAGGAAGACAATCCCTTTGAGTGTTTTCGTCTACAAGGATAAAAATCTTGGAGTATCGCTCCCTTTTAAGGTGTTGGTTGAGCGCCTCATAGGCCGATTCGTTGAAATAGATGGAATAGGTTTCGGTCAGTATCGATTCCATGATAGTATTGGATTATTGAGGTGAACAGTCAGACAAATTAAAGGCAATTTTTTAGCATACGGATATTATTTGAGTGATTATATTTGGAACTGTGTTAAATGTAATAAAATGCCTGAATTATTTGAAAATACTAAGACCGCCTTTGCACTGAAATCCGACGCCGAATTGGAAAGGGCATATTTCCTGTTTAAACTTATCGCTAATCAGCCCCTGGTGCGAATAGGTACAGCCGTCACCAATTTTGCCATAAAGACCCATCTGCCAGTGGAAGGACTTATTCGCGCTACCGTCTTTGACCATTTTTGCGGGGGAGTCAATGAGAAGGATTGTATGCCCACCGTTGATAAATTATGGGAGAAAGGTGTATGTTCGGTACTCGACTATTCAGTTGAGGGAAAAGACACAGAAGATCCTCTTGACAACGCCCTGGAGGTGACCCTGAAGATACTCGACTTTGTAAAGGAAAGGGATGCCATCCCATTTGCGGTTTTTAAACCTACCGGCTTTGGCCGGTTTCACCTTTATGAGAAATTAAGTTCAGGCAAGAAACTCACTAAAGCAGAACAGCAAGAGTGGGGAAGGGTGGTCAACCGCTTTGATATTACATGCAAAAAAGCATTTGATCTGGACGTATGCCTTCTTATCGACTCAGAAGAAAGCTGGATGCAGGACGCAGCCGATGAACTGGTTGAGGAAATGATGCGAAAATATAATAGGAAAAAGGCTGTCGTTATCAATACGATTCAGTTATATCGCTGGGACCGGCTCGACTATCTGAAGGGGCTTATGGAAAGAGCTGAAAGAGATGGCTTCAAAGTGGGAATTAAAGCTGTAAGGGGCGCGTATCTGGAAAAAGAGAATGAAAGGGCCGAAGAAATGGGTTACAAATCGCCGATATGTGCATCCAAAAAGGAAACAGACGAAAATTTTAACAAGACCATTTCATTTATTGTTCAGCACCTCGATTCTATTTCCCTTTTTGCCGGGACACATAATGAAGCGAGTTCCTATCTCCTTATGCAGCTGATGGAAGAGAACAAGATCGCCAAAGACGACCCCAGAGTGTGGTTCGGACAGTTATTTGGGATGAGCGACCATATCAGCTTCAACCTTGCTGCAGAAGGCTATAATGTAGCCAAGTACCTGCCTTTTGGGCCTGTGCGAGACGTGATGCCCTATCTTATCCGAAGGGCCGAAGAAAATACCTCAGTGGCAGGACAAACCAACCGGGAACTGGAATTGCTGAAAAAAGAAAGGAAGAGAAGAAAAATATAAGTCCGACTAAGATTCGTAGAGTCTAATGCGTAACTCAATCCTGAAATATTCTAGCAGATTGAGATAAACCGACTTTCGTGGGAATGACTGTAAGAAGAGGTATTCTTTTATATATTTATACGCGATCAACCTCCTGACCAATGAACTGGATAGCCATTATCAATTTTTTACTCATTGCAGGGGCTATTCAGGGTTTCATTTTTTTTGCCGTTACCTTTTTACTGAAAAAGAAAATAGGTCCGGTTATTCTCTTCCTAACCCTTACTGTACTCTTTATTTCTTTAAATAACCTGCAGGCCTGGCTTATTGATTCTGGTTATTCTTCCGGTTTGTTTTACATCAAGCATATGCTGGTTCCATGGTACCTGCTTATTTTGCCTTGCTTTTATTCCTTTCTTGTGTATTACCTCAATGTAGAAGAACACCTCAGGACCTACATCAAACCGGCTTTGGCCATATTGCTTTTTGAATTAATTCTCAGGTCTGCATTGATTGCCTATGTTTATTATGGCAGCTCCTCAGGGGATGTGGAAGCCATCGCAACCTATACCTCCGCAGAAGAAGTAGTAAATGCTGTTTTTTCCCTCTTTATTTTTTTTAAAGCGATCCTCCTTGTATTTAAAAAATCATCTCTTTATTCCGAAATCTTAGACTATGATGATATTAAATGGATAAAGTTGTTTCTGATCCTGGGGAGTGCTGTTTTTCTTCTTTGGATTATTGCGATTGCAGTCTTTAATACCACGGGAAGCGAATCTGCTTACTATCCCTTGCGCCTTGCTACTTCTGTTTTACTGTATTGGATTGGGTATCAGGGATTGTTCAGGTATACCATTACTCAGGACAGGATATTGTTGCGAAAGTCCTTTACTGATAAACTACTTCCAAAAGACACATCAGACAGAAGGAGTATAGGGAAGACAGATTTTGTCAATGAGAAACACGATAAGAGCTTCAGGGCGTTGGAAAAACATATTTTAGAACATCAGAAATACCTAGATCAGCTTTTGAGTATGGAAAAACTTGCAGCCGAGCTTTCGATTAGTCCCGGACATTTATCAAAACTGATCAATGCATACAGCGGGCAGAACTTTTCGGATTATATCAATGAGTATCGAATAGAACAAGCCAAAAAACTTCTATCAGACCCTACGTTCAAGCCCTATACCATCGTCGCCATAGGCTTAGAATGTGGCTTTAATTCCAAGTCGACCTTCTACTCGGCTTTTAAAAAATTCACAGGACAAACCCCTAGTGATTTCCGGGCACAGCATATGGACTTATCCTGAATTATGCTGGAAACATAATTTCGGACTTCCCTTTTATAAAGCTTCCTTAGTTTGGAGTAGTCTTAATTCTCTTTTCCTCATCAGATCATGAGATAAGATGCTAAAAACGCCATACTATGAAAGCTACATCCAATTTTAATTTCAGTCCGCTGCATTTCTTTAAAAATGACAGTAAGATCAGGTCGACTTTTTCTGTATTGCTCACCCTGGCTTTTCTAAACCTTAGTACCGGTTGCTCGTATTACAGGGTAAAATCTGTTCCTGCTCAAAACAATGAGGAGATGGCAAGTCAAATCAGAGCATTCAATGAAGCCGACAAATACATCATTCTTCACAAGAATCAGGCTTTGCTACATTTGGCGAATCCGGAGGTAAATGAGGATACAATGGAATTTACCGGTACTACTGCACTCCTCTCACAAAAACATGTGAAGGAAGATATAATAAAGCCGGGTAAATCATATCGATACAAATATAAGAATACCGGTCCCCTCAATGAGGTCCATATTTACCTAAAGGATGGGGAGCCTATGGCATTAGGGGCTACAACAATACCTATCGAAGACATTGAGACAATTGCTATTACCAATAATAATCGCGGCAAAACTGTTCTGAACATCGCCCTGACGACTATCGGCGCATTTGTTTTAATGCTGGCCATAGTGGCTTTGACGAAGAGCTCTTGTCCTTTTGTATATGCAGACACAGGGAATGGCCTGGTATTTTCCGGGGAACTTTATCCGGGCAACATTATAAAAAATGCCCAGCAGACCGATTACCTTCCTTTACCATCCCTGCGCGAATCTGACGGAGAGTTGCATATTCAGATCACAAATGAGCTGCTCGAAATACAACATACCGATCTTGTGCAGCTCGTGAGGGTTAAACATCCTGAAAACACAAAAGCCTTGCTCGATAAACAGGGAGAAGTAATTCTTTATGGCGAGGTGCAAAGTCCGGACGAGGTGTTTGTTGATGGAAGGATTCAGGATCGTAAACCTGCACTGGAGACGGACGGTCATTCCTATCAATTTGATACACCCATACCGACAAAGAACAGCAAACGAAATGTGGTATTTACTTTTAAAAAGCCGCAGGATAGCAGGGAAGCCAAGCTTTATTTAACCGCAAAAAATTCCCTGTGGCTCGATTATGTTTTCGGCAGATTCAATGAAAAATTCGGGGGTTTTTACAACACATTTCAGGAATCTCAGCTCAATACAACAAAGGAAGAAGCCCAAACCTGGCGGGAGGAACAAAACATACCCCTTACGGTCTCGGTTAAAAAGAACGGTCAATGGGAGATTGTGGACCAAATCTCTTCAGTGGGGCCCCTGGCTTACAGGGACCTGGGGCTTACACTTGATCTTGCAGGAATAGAGCAGGAGGAGGTAGAGGTGAAGCTCGAAACTGGCTATATGTTCTGGGAAGTAGACTATATCGGGATTGGCTATGAGGTTGACCTTCCTTTTGAGTCGGTTCTCCTTGATCCCCATCAGGCCGTTACTGATAAAGGGGAAGAGGTCACGCACCTATTGAAGAAAAGAGATGAACAATATCTCACTCAGGAAAATGTGGGTGACCGGGTCGATATTCGTTTTTTATCCCCATCGACCGATAATGAGTATTCTTACTCCTATTTCCTGAAGAACCGGGGCTACTATACCTATGTCAGGGATTACGAGGGGATACCCGACTTCAGTGAACTGAGGAAATTTAAGAACCCGAATGCCTTTACAAGATTCTCTGAAAACGAATACCATCGTATCCTAAACACATTCCAATCTAAAAAAGAAGGCTATGTTATTCGATAAAAGAAATGCAAATACATTGCCTTTAACAGGTGCCAAAAATTGGTCGGTTGAAGAGGATATTCAATCCAAGGTGGAAAGACCACTTAATTTGAGAAGGAGTTCCATCATTTCAGGGAAGAAGAAGGCCCTGGTGCATCTGAAACTTAAGTTAAGTCTGCTGAAAATTCTTATTAGACATTATCGTAATCCCTTGGATTGGATAAGAGGGTTGCGTTTTCTAATCAAGTTGAGAAGGCGATTTCTGGGAGATCACGTTTTGAGAAAAATGGCTTTTGTGGATGGGAAATACTATATGGGCTTGTTCACCCCGGGTTGGAATGACAAGGTGTATGAACGCTTTATCGCCTCCGAATTAAAACATTTTAGGGAGAATAATACAGCTGCCTTTCGCTTTAATCATGTTTTCCTCGCCATAACAAAGAAGTGTGCTTTAAGGTGTGAACACTGTTATGAATGGGAGTCTCTCAATAAAAAGGAAACAAGGACTACGGCAGAAATACAGGCCACGGTAAAGAAATTACAGGACTTTGGTACCGCTCAGATCCATTTTACCGGTGGGGAGCCCATGCTTAAAATAGATACACTGATTTCTCTGATGCAAAAAGCATCGAAAGAAACCAACTTCTGGATGAATACCTCAGGCCTGAAATTGACCAGTACCAATGCAAGGAGGTTAAAAGAGGCCGGACTTACAGGAGTTTTTATTAGCCTCGATCACTACGAAGCAGAGGCTCACAATAGCTTCAGGAATTATAAGGACGCATTTTACTGGGCGACTGAAGGGGCTAAAAATGCAATAAACAATGGCCTGGTGGTTGCCTTTTCCATTTGTATGACCAAGGAATTCGTCAATGAGGAGAACATCAGAAAATATATGGACCTGGCCAGGGATACAGGAGTGCATTTTGTACAATTCCTGGAACCCAAAAATGTAGGGCACTATAAGGACAAGGAGGTTTCTTTAAATGATTACCAGATAAAATTACTGGAAAACACATTTTTAAAAATGAACTTTTCAAATGGATATCTTGATTATCCGCTAATTACTTACCACGGATATTATCAACGAAGACACGGCTGTTATAGTTGGGGAAAAAAAGGTTTGTATGTAGATACGGATGGTGATATAAATCCCTGTACATTTTGTCATCGGAAGTCGGGAAATATCCTCGATCCCCATATAGAAGAAAAGTTAGAACAAATGACAACTTCAGGTTGTCCGGCATATTGATTATGGAAGCGAAATTGTCATCCATAGAACTCTGGTTACTGGTATCCCTGCTTTTCGTACTGCGTTACCTCATACTGGCCGGGATTCCATTTCTTGTTTTTTATGTGACTCCGGGAAGGAGGCTGCAGAGAACTAAAATTCAGGAGAAACGACCTTCGGGATCTCAAATCCGCAGGGAAATCCTTTACTCCCTTCTAACATTGGTAATCTATGGTTTGGGAATATGGATCTTTCTCGAGTGGATTCAGGATGGCAGTACCATGCACTACAAAAGCATTTCAGATTACGGACTGGCCTATGCCTTTCTGAGTTTCTTGCTGATGGTTTTCCTGCATGACACTTATTTTTATTGGACACACCGACTCATACATCACAAATCCCTGTTTCGTATTATACACAAGGTGCATCACCAGTTTACAAATCCCACGCCCTGGTCTGCTTTTTCATTTCATCCGTTTGAAGCAGTCTTAAGCATGGGGGTGATTCCCATCATTGTGTTTTTGGTGCCCTGGCATCAGTATACTCTCATTGCTTTTATCAGTTTTATGACCCTTTACGATGTTTATATCCATCTGGGATTCGATCCTGTTTTATTGAGGTTGGGATCCTGGCAGAACACAGCCTCAGATCACAATTATCACCACCAAAATGCAAGGGTTAACTATGGGCTGTATTTTACTTTTTGGGATCAGCTTATGGGAACCTATAAAAAGTATCACAGGAAGAGCATGGGAAATAAAATCGCCCTGGTTAAGGATTGAATTCTATTGATTCCAGAATGGTAGTACTATCGCAGTTTTTAAATAGGAGGGCAGCCTCTCTTTCCTGAATTTGCCCCTCCACAAGAAAGACTTTACAGGGTTGAGCTTTGGTATCGCTCTCAGAGAAATTTACATCCCCCTCGCGAAGCAGGTATTGAATAGTAAGAGTATCAATCCTCTTGTCGTCCATCATCTCCTCCATGTTGGCTGAGTAGGCGAGGGGTTTTGATCTCAGCTCTTTCAGCACCCGGCAGTTGGGGAAATAACAGAATTCGGTCCCGGTTTCTGAGGTTTTCTTTTTAAGGAAAAATGTAAGAAAAATAATTCCGATGGTAAGGCCTATCATGTAGTACCCCAGGCGTTTCAGAAAGGCCATGTTAAAAGATTAGGAAGTTGATATCACTGAATTTTAGGTCGAACCAATCCCCGACGGTTTTGTTGGTCAGAATACCGTGGTAAAGGTATAGTCCGTTCCTTAACCCCTTATCAAAACGCAGTGAATTCTCCAGGCCGCCATCTTCCCCTATTTTAAGTAGATAGGGGGTAAATATGTTGCTGATAGACACCGATGATGTCTTGGGATATCGGGCAGGGATATTGGGTACGCCGTAATGCAGCACCCCGAATTTTTTAATGATGGGCTTGTCGTGTGTGGTGAGCTCACTTGTTTCGAAACAACCGCCCATATCGATGCTCACATCAATGATCACCGAGCCTTTTTTCATATGTTCAACCATGGTCTGAGACACTACCACAGGGGAGCGGTCTCTGCCACGCATGGCGCCGATGGCCACGTCGCATCGTTTTAATGATTTAAGCAGGTTTTTAGGTTGGAGGGTAGAGGTGTAGACGATCTGCTGAAGATTACTTTGAACGTTTCTCAATTTGGTGATAGAGTTGTCAAAGATCTTTACGTTGGCTCCGAGCCCTATAGCCGATCTGGCGGCAAATTCCCCCACGGTTCCTGCTCCGAGGATCACGACTTCAAGGGGAGGTACGCCTGTGATGTTGCCAAACATCAGGCCGCTGCCTTTATTTGTGGCTGCCATGATCTCAGCGGCAATAAGCACGCTCGAAATTCCTGCGATCTCGCTCAGCGATCTTACAGCCGGGTAGTTCCCATCTTCATCCCTGATAAACTCAAAGGCGATGGCGGTAATTCTTTTTTTCGCCAATTCTTCAAAATAGGCTTTCGACTGGGTTTTGATTTGCAGGGCAGAAATGATGGTTGTCTGCGGACTGATAAATTGTATCTCTGAGAGGGTAGGGGGTTCTACTTTAAGAAGTAGAGGGCAGGAAAAGACTTTTTTAGTGTCTTTGGTAATGGTGGCCCCGGCCTGGGTATAATCCAGGTCGGTAAAATTAGCGGCATCCCCGGCGCCTGATTCAATAAGCACCCTGTGTCCGTTGGCCGTAAGGGCATTGACAGCATCAGGCGTAAGGCAGATCCTTTTTTCCTGAAACTGATTTTCTTTGGGAATACCAATAAAGAGTTCCCCTTTTTGTTTTAGAATTTCCAGTGTTTCTTCCTGGGGGATGAGTTCCTGTTTGCTGAAAGGGGAGGACGGTTGGTTCATAATGCTTTTGGGCAAGATAAGACAAAACCCATTTTACTCAAAATTACAATAAAAATCGTGAAAGAATTAAATGCGATAATTGGAATAGCCTTAATAAACTATAGGGCAATCAAACGATTTTTTGGAATAGATTGTGAAGTCTTTACAAAACGACACCGGGATCAGAGCGAAATATTAAAGAGATTTTTCAGGGAATGCTGAAACTGCTTAAACATCTTGGATAAGGTCCTTTTGGAAACTTTTTCTGAAAGATCGATTTTATCGGATTGACTTTCAGAATCTACAGTTTGCGATATATGGTCAGTATTTTCTTTTTCTTTAAAGGACTGTAATTCAGCTTCCATGGCTTCCAGGTCGATCCCATGAACGTATTTATCATACAATTTAGCTCGGATGAAATAAACAAAAGTTATTACTACCATACAGACGGGTAATAACCAAAGGATATTCTCGGTTTCGATGTAATCGTCCTCCGAATAGATGACCTCAAATAGTTGAAAAGCATACATACATAGTGGGATCAGAATGACATGATACCACCAGTGTTTACAGGTAAAGAACCAAATGATTAATAAATATAACGGAATGATTTTATTTAATAAAAACCAAACATATGTACTAACATTGTTAAAGCCATTTCGATCTAGAGTATATCCAAAGAGGTTCAAGGTTGCCTCACGATCTTCAGGTAAATAATCATGAATTTTAAAGAAAAATGGAGTTAAGACTATAAGAATTAGTCCTATTGATTCTACGTAAAATCTACGTCGCGTTATACTTTTATGATTCTTTTCCAAATTATTTGCGTGTTAAATCGTATATGGATGTAACGCTAAAAGGGGCTTTTTATTGAGCCCCGTTTGTAATTTCTATAATTTGGAAATTTGCCTTGCTAGTTATTTCTTAAGAATAACATCTCCCTTTTTCAGACCTTGTTCATATAATTGATCGTCCTCGGCCGTATTAGGGGTACAAGCCGCAGCAACTAAAACTAACATGGCAGCAAAAGCAAAAAGTAATTTTTTAGTGTTCATCGTAGAATAGTGTTAAAATTCAGGATTCATTTTCATTCTCATATCAAATATAGGGAAAGGATTTGAATAAAAATACAGATTATCGATAAAATTTTACCTTTTAACGAAGAAAGCTGCAGTTAATCGATTCTGATTGCCGTTTGCAGGGAGATAAAAAAGTGCAATTTCAGCTAATAAGAGCTGGCAGGGTGAGCTCGCGGGTTAGAGGATCGAGAATCTTTAAATGCAGATTAATACATTCGTCAGGGAGTAAATCCCCCACTTTTTCAGGCCATTCAATAAAGACCCAAACGTCCCTGGTGAGGTATTCCTCCAATCCCAGGTCTAGTGCTTCTTCCGGATTGTTCATTCGGTAAAAATCAAAATGATAGCCCAGGAGATCACCATTCGGATAACGATATTCATTGACTATACCAAAAGTTGGGCTGTAAGCTTGTTCTTCTCCCCCCAGTTGTTTTACAAGGGCCTTGATAAAGGTGGTTTTTCCAGTCCCCATCCTACCATGCAGGCATATCACACTATATTCTGGGATCAAATCAAGAAGTTTTTGGGCTATGTTTTCAATATCTTTGAAAGAATAAATTATTTTCTCCATAAAAAAATGTAAATCCATTTGATCCGTAAAATGGAGCGAACGAATCGATACCATATCTACTCTAATATCACTTGTGATCTGGGACTTCACTATTTCATCAGTTCTTTTTCTATTTGATCGACAAAATATAAAGCTTGCTTAAATTCATTGTAAATTTCATTTGCAGTTTTTTCGATGTTGAATTCTGCAAAATTCTTATGCACTAATCTATTCCTAAGTTCTCCAAGTGTAATGAAAGATTTAACTCCCGTATCGAATTTTGCATCAGATTTAACTTTGGCTACCATTTGGTCCTTAAATTTTTTGCCGAAAAGTGCAAAAAATGTATTTGCATTAGCTGAATTCCAATTAAAAAAAGTATGATATTGCCTCTTTAATCCTTTTGATTTCACAAATTCAATTGCCATTGTATTATTTTTAGTATTCTTGATAAAGAAAGATTCAATAATATCCATTAGTCGGCTTTCAAACAAGCTGGCAATGCTTAAAAGTAGCCCCTTTTTAAAGTTTTGTTCGGCATCAATCTTAAAAGATACTTGTTTTTGATCTTCCAGGAATTTTATAAGATCGGTGTTGTTATTATAAATGTTATCAATTATTGCAGACATGCCATTAGAGGATTTGAATTGCCTTTTGAATCCTTTTTTCGACGTTTTTACTACCTGCTGTATCTGATTCCGTTGCCTTAATAAATTCTTCATCTGCAAGTAAAATTTGCAGATTTTCTGGTATAGCCTTCTTAACAATGAGGTTTTCGTTTTTAAAAGCATTTTGAGTCATTGCTTTAAAAATTGATTCGTATGCAGATATATTTATTCTATTAGTCTTACTAGAAACAAATGCCGCATTCCCAAAATTATGAGCTTCGTTAACAAATGCGTTGAATAGGGTTTCAAAGTATTCAATCGAGACTTCTGTAAATGACTTTGCCTTGTGCGAAAAATTATTTAGAAATTTAGTCATTGAGGGTTTGTAATTATCAGCCTCAATCAGCATAGCGAAGCCCCTCAAGATTATTTCGACATCTTTTAAATGAAGGTCAGGGTTCGGTCTATTAATTAGTATTCTCCACGTTGGATTTAGGTTAACTCTAAATAACATTTCATAAAATTTCGAATGATAAACACTCGATCTTATTTCTTGCGGTTTAAGAACAACTCCTCCTGAATTTAAGCGATAGAATATTTCATAGATAGCCGAATTATCATTTGGCGGCAAATTCTGTTTGATAATGACATTTCTTATAGTCCTCAAATCGAATGAAGTCTTATATTCACCTAAAGTTGTATACTTTAAATTTTTAAGTTTATTTGGAGACTCTGGCAGTTTTTCACTGAGCTTTAGCTCAAAATCTCTGAAATATGTTTTGTCATGTAGGATTTCATCAGGAATGCTTCCTTCTTGTGCAAAAATCCTCCTTATTTCAGTTCTTTTTTCTTTTCGAGGAAAACGTTGTTTTATGAAATAATAGACTGTCATTAATCTCTGTTGACCGTCTATAAGCATAAATTCATTTCTTCCTTCCTCAAACAAGAAAACTTGTGGAACAGGCAAACCAATTATTAATGATTCTATCAACTTAGAAGCCCTTTTTATATCCCAAACATAATTGCGTTGAAAGCCAGGTATTTTTAACACACCCGATTCTATGAAATCATATATTGTTTTAATATTAAAATCGTTTGGTGCAGATGTCAAATCGTATTCTCTGAATGAAATATCTATTTCCTCATTCTCCGTTTGATCTATATACCAACTATTATTATTTCCACTCATTTATTTTAATTTTAAATTATTCAATAGAACTTATGGATTAATTTTTAAATTCAGAAAACCTGTTATGCGTACACAAAACTAGTAATTATTCAACTTGAAAATACAGAAATCCTGGGAGGTTCCCACCTGGAAAGTTGATTTACTTCAATACCTGCCTTTATCTCGGCTGTAGCACCACAAAGGGGATAATCATTTCCTCCAGAGAAACACCCCCATGCTGGTAGGTATTCCTGAAATAACTTACGTAGTGGTTATAATTGTTGGGATAGGCAAAAAACAGGTCGTTCTTCGCAAAAATAAAAGAACTGCTCATGGTAATACTGGGCAAATTAATCATGGAAGGATCCTTGGCTTCCAGTACATCCCTGGCATCATAAGACAGGCTCCGCCCGGTCTTATACCTCAGGTTAAGGCTGGTTTCCCGGTCGCCAATCACCTTGGAAGGCTGTTTTACATTGATAGTGCCGTGATCCGTAGTAATGATCAGCTTCATCCCAAGACTCCTGGCCTTTTGTATGATCTCAAGCAAAGGTGAATTTTTAAACCAGCTCTGGGTTAAGGAACGATACGCCTTATCATTGGAAGCTAATTCTTTTATTACATCCATCTCCGTTTTGGCATGGGAGAGCATGTCCACAAAATTGTAGACGATCACCGTGAGATCGTTCTTTTTCTGGCTATTAAAATTCTGCACCAGTTGCTTTCCCTGCTTTAGACTGCTGATCTTAAAATACTCCCATTCCAGATCGAGCCCCAAACGGTTTAACTGGGATTCCAGAAACTTATCCTCAAACAGGTTCTTGCCGCCCTCGTCCACATCATTCTTCCACCATTTCGGATACTTTTTTTCCATATCCAGAGGCGTTAATCCGGAAAACAGGGCGTTTCTGGCATATTGCGTGGCCGTGGGAAGGATACTGTAATACGGCTGTTCCCGTATCTTTTTATAAAAAGGGGATAGCACATCCTCAAAAGCAATCCACTGGTCGTATCTCAAATTGTCGATGACCACTAATAAGGTCGACTGCCCCTCTAATTCCGGTTTTATCCATTCCTTAAACAAAGTGTGAGACATCACGGGTCCGCCACCCTCACTAAACCAGTCGGTGTAATTCTTGTCTATAAACTTTCCAAACTGGTTGTTCGCCTCTATTTTTTGGGACTCCAGAATCTCAAACATCCCGGAATCTTCTATTTCCTCGAGGCGCAGTTCCCAGGAAATTAACTTCCGGTACAGATCAGCCCATTCTTCATAGGAATTTACCATGGAGAGGTCCATGGAGATCTTGCGAAATTCCTGCTGGTAGTTGGAGGTTGTTTTTTCTGAAATCAGGCGGGAGTGATCCAGGGTTTTTTTTAGCGAAAGCAGGATCTGGTTTGGATTTACAGGTTTGATGAGATAGTCGGCAATCTTTGAGCCTATTGCCTCTTCCATGATAAACTCTTCCTCACTCCGGGTGATCATGACCACGGGGAGGGTGGGTTCTATGTTTTTTATTTCATTGAGGGTGTCAAGACCCGACAGGCCCGGCATATTCTCATCCAGAAACACAATGTCGAATTGGTTTTTTTCGAGTTCCTCCAGGGCATCCTGCCCGCTCTTACAGGTGACTACTTTGTAATTTTTTTCCTCAAGAAACAGGATGTGGGGTTTTAACATGTCAATCTCGTCATCTACCCACAGTATTGTAATTGTGTTCATTTAGTCCTTATATTTACCCCTTAAAGCGCAGAAAATTGGCCACCACCAGGAAGCTGAAGTTATTTAATGATCCAATTTACGGATTTATTAGAATTCCTAACCCCCAGCTGTTCAAACTTATTTCTCATCCCTACTTTCAACGCCTCAGGAGAATCTCCCAGATGGGGATGTCCTACCTGGTATTTCCGGGGGCACATCATACAAGGTTTCACCATGCCCTGGGGAGTATGCACCTTATGCAGCAGGCCATACAGGTGTTGCGTTACAAAGAAGTTGATATTACGGACGATGAAGCTAGCGGACTTCTGTATGCCATCCTCCTGCATGATATAGGACACGGCCCTTTCTCCCACGCCATGGAACACAGCCTGGTTAACGGCATTTCACATGAAGAGCTCTCCTTATTATTTATGGAGCAACTAAATAAAGAATTAGATGGGGAATTAACTGTTGCGATAGAGATATTCAAGGGTACGCACCCCAAAAAATTCCTGAATCAGCTGGTTTCGAGTCAGCTCGATATGGACAGGCTCGATTATCTAAAAAGGGATAGTTTTTACACCGGGGTGGCTGAAGGGAACATTAATGCAGAGCGGCTGATCACCATGCTGAACGTGGTTGACGGATCGCTGGTCGTGGAAGAGAAGGGCATCTATTCCGTTGAAAAATTTCTGATGGCCAGGAGGTTTATGTACTGGCAGGTCTATCTCCACAAGACCGGTATTGTGGCAGAACAACTCCTTATCAGGGTATTGCGGAGAGCGAGGGAAGTCCACGCCAATGACGGTAGTCTTCCGGCAAGTGAACCTCTGCGGTATTTCCTGACAAATGAGGTAAGGCGAGAGAATTTTACACCTGAAATCTTATTGAAATTTTCCTCTCTCGATGATGTAGATATACTTTCGGCCCTGAAAGCATGGCAACACCATCCTGATTTTGTACTCTCCGAATTAAGCAAGATGATCCTCAACCGTGAATTGCTTAAAATAAAGGTGAAGAACAGGGAGGTGTCAGAAAAGAAGTTCGAGAAAATAAAATCTGACTGTAAATCGATCTATCAACTCAGCGATAAAGAGGTGAGTTACTTTGTCTTTAAAGGGGCTATTGAAAACAGGGCCTATGACAGGGAGAAAGAGAACATAAATATACTGATGTCGAATTCCAGGACCATTGATGTGGCAAAGGCCTCGGACCATCTCAATCTGGACGCCCTGTCCAAAACGGTGACCAAGTATTATATGTGCTATCCGAAGAAAAGCGTTACGTAATTTTTCTTACTTTTGTGCGATCAAATCCTTAGACCAAAAAGTTAGCTTTTGAAATTCACAGCCAGTCAGATTGCAGGGATCCTAGAAGGTGAGGTTCACGGTAACCCTGAAATATCTGTCCACAAGCTTGCGAAAATAGAGGAAGGGGTTGAAGGATCACTTACTTTTCTGGCAAATCCCAAGTATACACACTATATATACAGTACGGAGGCATCGATCACCATCGTAAACAAAGATTTTCAGCCTGAACAGGAACTGAATACTACGCTTATCAAAGTAGATGATGCCTATAAGTCATTCTCAAAGCTTCTCGAATTTTACAACAATGTTAAGCATAACAAGGTAGGAATTGAAGAGCCTGTATTTCTTTCCGAATCAGCATCTTACGGAGAGGATTTTTACCTGGGTGCTTTTTCTTATCTCGGCAATAATGTAAAGATTGGGAAGAACGTAAAGATTTTTCCTAATGTTTACGTTGGGGATAATGTAACGATTGGCGACAATGTCATGATTTATTCCGGAGCTAAAATCTACTCAGAATCAGTGGTAGGTGATGGATGTGTGATACACAGTGCGGTAATTCTCGGGGCAGATGGATTTGGGTTTACTCCTGATAACAACGGGGAATATTCCAAGGTGCCACAGACCGGAAACGTCATTCTAGAAGACAATGTTGAGATCGGAGCAGGCACAACAATAGACAGAGCCACTTTGGGATCCACTATTTTGAGAAAAGGTGTTAAATTAGATAATCAGATTCAGATTGCTCATAATGTCGAAATTGGAGAGCATACTGTAATCGCAGCCCAGACGGGAGTTGCGGGCTCTACTAAAATCGGAAAAAACTGTTTGATTGGCGGACAGGTTGGGATTGTAGGGCATATCACAATAGGTGACCGGGTAAAGATTCAGGCACAGTCCGGGATTATTCGGAATGTAAAAGACGATGAAGTATTGCAGGGATCCCCTGCCTTGAATTACGGAGACTTTAATAAATCATATGTTCATTTTAAAAACCTTACCAAGTTGGTGGGTAGAATTGTTGAACTGGAAAAAAATAACGGAGAATAACGTATATGGTGAAACAGCGAACCATTGCTAAAGAAGTAGAATTAACCGGGGTAGGATTACACACAGGTGAGAACGTCACAATGAAATTTCTGCCGGCACCGGTCAATCACGGCTATGCTTTTAAACGCGTCGACCTTGAAGGGGAACCAATCATAGAGGCCGATGCCAATTATGTTATCAATACCCAGAGGGGAACGAACCTTGAAAAACGAGGGGTGAAAATTCAGACTTCGGAGCACGTTCTGGCTGCTCTTGTGGGCCTTGAGATAGACAATATAATTATCGAACTCGATTCCCCAGAGCCTCCCATCATGGATGGATCTTCTAAATATTTTGTTGAAGCTCTTGAAAAAGCAGGTATTGTTGAACAGGATGCAGAGAGGGAAGAATACATTGTAAAAGAGGTGATCAGCTATAAGGACGAAGCAACAGGAAGTGAAATTACGGTAATCCCTTCAGAGGAATACCAGGTCACTACTATGGTGGACTTCGGAACCAAAGTACTGGGAACCCAGAATGCAACCCTGGAACGGCTATCAGATTTTAAAAAGGAAATCGCAGATGCCAGGACTTTTAGCTTTCTGCATGAACTTGAAATGCTTCTTGAAAACGGACTCATCAAAGGGGGAGATCTTAACAATGCTATCGTCTATGTAGACAAGGAGATATCCGAATCTACAATGAAAAAGCTGGAAAAGGCTTTTAAAAAGAAAAAACTCTCAGTAAAGCCTAACGGCATTCTCGATAACCTTACCCTTCATCAACCCAATGAAGCTGCCCGCCACAAGCTACTCGACGTGATAGGCGATCTTGCGCTCACCGGAACACGCATAAGGGGTAAAGTGATCGCAAACAAACCGGGTCATTACGTCAATACGCAGTTTGCAAAAAAACTCAGCAAGATCATCAAACTGGAAAAGCGTAACAGCGTTCCAAAATACGATCTCAATGCACCACCACTGATGGACATTCATCAGATCATGGCGATGCTGCCACACCGACCACCTTTTTTATTGATCGACCGCATCCTTGAATTGTCTGAAACCCATGTTGTAGGGATGAAAAATGTTTCCATGAACGAACCGTTTTTCGTAGGACATTTTCCCGGAGCACCCGTAATGCCGGGGGTATTGCAAGTTGAAGCCATGGCGCAAACCGGGGGGATCCTCGTATTGAGTACGGTTCCTGACCCTGAAAATTACCTGACCTTCTTTATGAAGATCGACAATGTAAAATTTAAACAAAAAGTACTTCCGGGAGATACCTTGATCTTCCACTGCAGCCTTATCACACCCATCAGAAGAGGAATTTGTCACATGCAGGCTTATGCCTACGCCAATAATAAACTGGTTTGTGAGGCAGAAATGATGGCGCAAATAGCGAAAAAGAAATAAAATGAATCAACCGCTTGCTTATATCCATCCCGGCGCAAAAATTGCAAAGAACGTGGTGGTAGAACCATTTACAACTATCCACAACAATGTCACCATTGGTGAGGGCACCTGGATCGGGTCTAATGTCACTATCATGGAAGGGGCAAGGATCGGAAAAAATTGTAATATTTTCCCAGGGGCTGTCATTTCCGCTCCTCCTCAGGACCTTAAGTACAAAGGGGAGGAAACAACGGTGGAAATTGGAAATAATACTACGATCAGAGAATGTGCCACGATAAATAAAGGCACCTCCGACCGCATGAAAACGGTCATCGGGAAGAATTGTCTTATCATGGCTTACTGTCATATTGCTCACGATTGCTTTGTAGGCAATAATTGCATTTTTTCCAATAACTCTACCCTGGCAGGGCATGTTACCATAGGGGAAAATGTGGTCCTTGCCGGCCTTGTGGCTGTGCACCAATTCGTATCCATTGGTCAACACGCCTTCGTCACCGGGGGATCATTGGTTCGGAAAGATGTTCCTCCTTTTGTCAAAGGAGCCAGAGAGCCTATGTCCTATGTTGGGATTAATTCTGTAGGACTTCGCCGCAGAGGGTTTAAGGCAGATAAAATCCGTGAGATTCAGAACATTTACCGGATATTATACCAGAAGAATTACAATAACTCACAGGCCGTACAGATCATCGAAGCCGAAATGGAAGCAACTCCTGAACGAGATGAAATTTTACAATTTATCAGGGACTCTCAAAGAGGAATTATGAAAGGATATTTCAGTACCAATTAAAATTTATGGCAAATACATCAGATATCAGAAAGGGGTTGTGCATTAGATACAACAATGACATATACAAGATCATTGAATTCCTTCATGTAAAGCCGGGGAAAGGACCGGCATTCGTCAGAACTAAATTAAAGAGTGTCACTACGGGCAAGGTGTTAGACAATACCTTTTCTTCCGGGCATAAAATTGAAGATGTGAGGGTGGAGACCCGGAGTTACCAATTTCTTTATGCGGATGGATCTACCTACCATTTCATGAATACTGACGATTACAACCAGATCGCTTTGCAGGAAAGCGCCCTCGATGCTCCGCTTTTGTTAAAAGAAGGGGAAGTAGTGACCATCATGTTCAATACCGAAGACAGTATGCCTCTCTCTGTAGATATGCCGGCAAGTGTTGTACTGGAAGTTACACATACAGAACCCGGTGTAAAAGGAAATACAGCGACGAATGCTACTAAACCGGCAACTGTAGAGACTGGAGCTTCAGTAAATGTTCCTCTTTTTATCAATGAAGGAGATAAGATCAAGATTGATACTGAGAAGGGAAACTATATGGAGCGCGCCAAGGAATAATACCACTATATGAAATTTTCACAACCTCAGACACTAAAACAAATCGCATCTCTCCTGGGGATAGAATTTGTAGGGGCAGACGATTTCCAGGTGCTGGGAATGAATGAAATACATGTCGTGGAACCCGGAGATATTGTATTTGTAGACCATCCGAAATACTACGACAAGGCTTTAAATTCAAAAGCGACCATCATCCTGATAAACAAAAAAGTAGAATGTCCTGAAGGGAAAGCCTTATTACTCTCAGATGAACCCTTTAACGACTTCAACAAACTAACCAGGCACTTTCGACCTTTCGCAAGTGCTTCGGCCAGTATATCACCCTCTGCTAAGATTGGCAAGAGCACAGTAATTCAGCCCCATGTCTTTATTGGCAACCATGTTACCATCGGAGAAAATTGCCTAATCCATCCAAATGTGACCATTTATGATCACTGTGTAATCGGGGATAATGTACAGATCCATGCAGGTACAGTTCTGGGTTCTGATGCCTTTTATTATAAAAATCGCCCCGAAGGATTTGACAAATTACTTTCCGGAGGAAGGGTGGTTATTGAAGATGATGTCGAAATCGGTGCCTTATGTACTTTAGACAAAGGTGTAACCGGGGATACTACCGTAAAGCAAGGAAGTAGACTAGACAATCAGGTTCATGTTGGCCATGATACTGTGATAGGAAAAAAATGTCTCATTGCTTCTCAGACAGGTATTGCTGGGTGTGTGGTCATTGAAGATGAAGTCACCCTCTGGGGGCAGGTAGGCGTTACAAGTGCGGCAACGATTGGGAAAAAGGCCGTAATACTGGCGCAGACCGGAGTGGCAAAATCCCTTGCAGGCGGAAAAACATATTTTGGCAGTCCGGCAGAAGAAGCCCGTGATAAACTCAAACAACTTGCCAACGTTAAAAGAATACCTGAAATATTAAAACAAATAAATCAACAATAAAGAAAGGATTGCTTTTCAGATCATCTTCAATCCTATATTTTTGTTTATCCAATTTAAAAATAGATTATGAGCGTACTAGTCAATAAAGATTCCAAAATCATAGTTCAGGGCTTTACCGGGAGTGAAGGTACCTTCCATGCAGAACAAATGATTGAATACGGCACCAATGTAGTAGGAGGTGTAACTCCGGGAAAGGGTGGTCAGACTCATCTGGATCGACCTGTTTTTAATACAGTGGAAGAAGCCGTGGAAAAGGCTGGTGCAGATACGACGATTATTTTTGTCCCCCCTGCTTTTGCAGCGGATGCAATTATGGAAGCAGCCAGTGCCGGAATTAAAGTGATTATCACCATTACAGAAGGTATCCCGGTAGAAGACATGGTGAAGACCTACGATTATATAAAAGATAAAGATTGTACGCTGATAGGCCCAAATTGCCCCGGAGTAATTACCCCGGGAGAAGCAAAAGTGGGGATCATGCCCGGTTTTGTATTTAAAAAAGGGAAAGTGGGAATCGTTTCAAAATCGGGAACACTTACTTATGAGGCTGCAGACCAGGTGGTTAGACAGGGCCTTGGAATTACAACGGCTATAGGTATTGGAGGAGACCCTATTATAGGAACTACCACCAGGGAAGCTGTGGAGTTACTGGTCAATGATCCCGAAACCAGTTGCGTGGTAATGATAGGAGAGATAGGCGGTCAGCTTGAAGCAGATGCTGCTAAATGGTATAAAGAAAGTGGAAGTAAAAAACCTATTGTTGGTTTTATCGCCGGGGAAACTGCTCCCGCCGGGAGAACCATGGGTCATGCCGGAGCGATTGTTGGGGGTAGTGACGATACCGCCCAGGCAAAGAAGAGGATTATGAGAGAATGCGGTATCCACGTTGTGGATTCACCAGCTGAGATCGGAATAAGAGTAAAGGAAGTACTTGGATAAAAAATCCAATCTGAATAAAAATCCCGATTCCTTCGGGATTTTTTTTTCGCCTTGCGCGACACAAAATGTATCTTTGAGTGAAATCAAACGAATATAGACGATCCTATGAAACTGTTAGACGGAAAAAATGTCATAATTACCGGCGCTAGTCGGGGAATTGGTACCGGTATTGCAAGAATATTCGCCTCCCATGGCGCAAACGTAGCATTTACTTATAGTTCCAGTGAAGGTCCGGCTGCTGAGTTGGAAAAAGAGCTTAGCGGGATGGGCGTAAAAGCCAAAGCCTACAAGAGTAATGCAGCTATTTTTAAAGAGTGTGAATCTCTTATTACTGCTGTGCTGGAGGATTTTGGCGGCATTGATGTGCTGATCAATAATGCGGGAATTACAAAAGACAATCTCCTGATGCGAATGAGCGAGGAGGATTTTGATGCCGTGATAGAAATCAACCTGAAATCTGTTTTTAATATGACCAAGGCTGTTCAGCGAACCTTATTAAAACAACGCCACGGATCCATTATCAATATGAGTAGTGTTGTTGGCGTAAAAGGAAATGCAGGACAGACCAATTATGCTGCCTCAAAGGCCGGGATTATTGGTTTTACAAAATCTGTTGCCCTCGAACTTGGTTCCAGGAATATCAGATGTAACGCCATCGCACCGGGATTTATTGAAACGGAAATGACTGGTAAACTCGATGAAAAGACAGTGCAGAGCTGGAGGGATGCTATTCCTTTGAAAAGGGGAGGATCTCCCGAAGATGTTGCAAATGCATGTCTGTTTCTGGCTTCCGACATGTCTGCCTATGTTACGGGCCAGGTTCTCCATGTAGACGGGGGAATGCTCACTTAGCAGTATCCCTTTGAAGAAAGCGACTAAAAGAAATGATTGATGCAAACAGCAACCTTACTTGGCGTGCTGCTGGCAGCGCTTTTTTCACTCCTGATTGTTCTCTGGCAGTATTTTTATAAGGCAAAAAAAAGAGGCAGGCTCAACTTGATTCTCGCCTTTCTTCGCTTTATCTCAATTTTTGGAGTATTGCTAATCTTGCTTAATCCAAAGATTTCTAATGTTAGCTACCAGGTAGAAAAACATAACCTCCTTCTGCTCATCGATGACTCCCAATCGATAAAATCCGGAGGCGCCTCAGAACAGATCATGACTCTGAGTGAGCAAATCCTGGAAGATGAAGCTCTAACCGAAAGATTTACACTCAGGGAATTTGCTTTTGGCTCTGAGCTGCAAAGTTCAGATAGCCTTAGCTTTTTAGCAGAAGTGTCTGATATTTCCGGAGCTCTGTCATCAGCCGACAATATATTTGGCCGTGACAAAACCCTCGCCATTTTAATTTCCGATGGAAATCAGACTGTAGGAAAGGCCTATGAATATATGGGAAATGACCTCAGTTATCCGGTGTATTCCTTGGTAGTAGGAGATACTACCCGTTATGCGGATCTGAGAATAAATCAGGTAAATATCAACAAATATGCATTTCTTAAAAATCGGTTTCCCGTTGAACTGTTTGTAATGCTGCAAGGCAATGAGGCAGTTGATAGCCGCCTCAGGATCCGTATGGATGCCAAGATTGTTTACTCTACAGATATCCGACTGACGCCCCAAGAGAATTCAAAAAAAATAAGTACGACCCTGGAGGCCTCCGAAGTTGGATTGCGAATGATTAGCATTTCCGTGGATTCCATACCCGGAGAACGGAATACGATGAACAATAAAAGGCGTATTCCAATTGAAGTGATTGATGAAAAAACAAGGGTCGGACTTATCTCTGATGTTTTACACCCCGATCTTGGAGCACTAATTAAGGCAATAGAAAGTAATGATCAGCGTAGTGTTTCCTTGCTAAGGCCGCAGGCATCGGCGGAGGACCTGAGCGAGTTTGATATTTTAATTTTATATCAGCCTACACCGGCATTTCAATCGGTATACGACTTTTTAAAGGAGTCTGGTCTGAATACATTTACCATAACAGGTCCCGCAACTAATTGGAGATATCTGAACAGAATGCAAAAAGGACTGGAGATTAGTAATTCAAATCAGACCGAAGAAATCCTTCCCGTTCTCAACCAGACGTTCGACCTTTTTGATCTAGGGGATTTTTCAGTGGAAGATTTTCCCCCTCTTATTGGTAGCCTGGGTGAAATTCTTATCACTCAGCCTTACGAGAGTTTAATCGATCAGCAAATAAGAGGTGTAAATCTTCAGGACCCATTATTACCAATTATTTCAGATGGTAAAGAAAGACATGCCTATCTCTTTGGCGAGAATATTTGGAAGTGGAGGGTACAGAGTTACCGCAATGATGAGAATTTCGACAATTTCGATAATTTCATAAATAAGATCATTTTATATCTCACTTCCGACGGGAAACGAGATCGCCTTTCGATAGAATACGAACAGCTGTACAGTGCGGTTACTGAGAAAAAAATTAAGGCCACATTTACGGATGAAACCTACGTAATTAAGAAGGATGCAACTCTTGTATTAAGGATTAATAGCAGAGACGATGAATTTAGCAGCGAGCAGACCATGCTGCTTAGTGGTAATCATTATGAGGCAGGACTGGGGAACCTAAAAGAAGGAGATTTCACCTTCTCAGTCTCCGTAGAAGGTGAAAACCTGCAAAAAGGAGGTCGTTTTACTATCGAAGAGTTTAACCTTGAACAGTTATTCGTATCCAGTGATGCTGATCAGCTCAGAGAGCTCTCTGAGGGGAGTGGAGGTCATCTTTATCACCCTGATCAAATTGAGAGTATGTTGAATGAGCTTAAAGAAAATCCAGACCTGGCCCCAACACAGAAAAGCGTTGAAAATGTCGTATCTTTGATCGATTTTAAAATAATGTTCGCGATAATCATTCTCGCTTTTACTACCGAATGGTTAATCAGAAAATATAACGGATTAATATAAAAATAATAGAATGGACAAACTTCCAAAAATTGCTTTACCCGCAGTATTTATCATCATTGTATTGGTGATTTTAATTTCAAAATCAGCTATCACAATTGGCTCCGGAGAGGCCGGAGTTCTTTATCGAACCTTTGGAGATGGTGTAGTTACCGATGAACCACCTCTGGGAGAAGGATTTCACCTTGTAGCCCCCTGGAACAAGGTTTTTGTTTACGAAGTAAGACAACAGGAGGTATTTGAAAAAATGCAGGTACTTTCATCTAATGGACTGGAGATCAAACTGGATGCTTCTGCGTGGTTTGAGCCTAAGTTCGAGGACCTTGGAAAATTGCATCAGGAGAAAGGCGAGGCCTATGTGCAACGCATACTTTTACCCACAATTCGTTCAGCTGCCCGTAGTGTTGTAGGACGTTATACCCCGGAACAATTGTATTCCAGTAAAAGGGATGCTATTCAGGCTGAGATTTTTGAGGAAACTAAAAAGATCGTTGATGGTCAGTATATTCAACTAAATGAAGTTCTCGTAAGGGATGTTACACTGCCCCCAACTATCAAAGAGGCTATTGAAAGAAAGCTAAAACAGGAACAGGAATCCCTGGAATATGAATTTCGTCTGATCACGGCAGATAAAGAGGCCCAAAGGCAGATCATTGAGGCTCAGGGTAAGGCTGATGCCAACAGGATACTCAGTGCTTCCCTAACGGATAAAATCCTTCAGGACAAGGGAATTGAAGCCACGCTGAAACTAGCTGAATCACCTAATTCCAAGGTAGTGGTAGTGGGCTCAGGAGATTCTGGTTTGCCATTGATTTTAGGAAATAATTAGTAAGATCAAATTTTTGTAGGTTTAAAATAAATTCTACATTTGCCTCAGTATGAGAAAAAACAATACACATCATCATTTCCTCACTTGCCCTCAAGCAGGCTAGGATTGATTTGTTGTATTTACACGATATCCGGACCCGTTTGAGCAATCAAACGGGTTTTGTTTTTCAAGATTAAATAAAAGATAAGGCATGAAATTAAAAATCGCTATCCAGAAATCAGGTCGTCTCAACGAAGATTCCCTGAAAATTCTAAAGGACTGTGGTATCTCCATCGACAATGGGAAGGATCAGCTAAAGGCATCCGCCAGAAATTTTCCAATGGAAGTGTTCTACCTGCGCAATGGGGATATCCCCCAGTATTTGCGAGACGGGGTGGTAGATGTGGCGATCATAGGGGAAAATGTACTGGTTGAGAAAGGCGAGGACCTGAGAGTTGCCGAAAAACTTGGCTTTTCTAAATGCCGTGTATCCATCGCGGTTCCCAAGTCGAACAAATACGAATCTGTCAGGGACCTGGAGGGAAAACGAATAGCGACCTCTTATCCCAATACCGTAACCTCGTATTTAAAGAAAAAAGGGGTTGAAGCCGAATTGCATATTATTAGCGGATCTGTAGAAATCGCACCTAATATCGGTCTTGCCGATGCCGTCTGTGATATAGTTTCCAGCGGGAGTACACTTTTTAAAAACAACCTTAAGGAAGTAGAAAAAATACTCACCAGCGAGGCCGTTCTTGCCGTGTCACCCAACATTGGAGCCGAACAGGAGGAAGTATTAACAAAATTGCTTTTCCGGATACGCTCTGTACTCACGGCCCGATTGTCAAAATACGTACTGATGAATGTGCCCAATGATAAGATTGATACTATCATCAGTTTGCTTCCAGGGATGCGTAGTCCGACAGTTCTGCCTTTGGCTGAAGAAGGATGGAGCTCAGTACACACGGTTATCAACAGAGATAAATTCTGGGAGGTAATAGACGAATTAAGACAGGCAGGTGCAGAAGGTATTCTGGTTTGTCCAATAGAAAAAATGGTAATATAATCCCAATGGAAAAGTATTTCAATCCGGCACGCGAAGAATGGGAATCCTTACTTGCCCGCCCTACCCAGACGGTTGATGATATCGAGAACACGGTGCGTTCAATTTTCTCAGATGTTGAAGAAAGGGGCGATGTGGCTGTGATTGAATTTACAGCGAATTATGACAGGGTCACCCTGGAGTCTTCATCAGTTACGCCTCAGGAACTACAATCAGCTGCTGAAGCCCTGGGAGAACCTTTAAAGAAAGCCATACAAAGGGCATATACCAATATCTGGAAATTTCACGAAGCTCAGAAAACATCAGTTTTAAAGGTTGAAACTTCGCCCGGGGTTAGCTGCTGGCAAAAGAAAAAACCAATTCAGAAAGTGGGCTTGTATATCCCCGGTGGAACAGCCCCCTTATTCTCAACCATCCTTATGCTGGCGATTCCTGCTAAAATTGCCGGATGCAGTGAAATTGTCATATGCAGTCCGCCCGACAAAAACGGAAACCTTCCTGCTGTGGTTTTGTATACAGCTGCTCTCTGTGGAGTTTCAAAGGTGTATAAAGTAGGAGGGATACAGGCTATAGCTGCCCTCACTTTTGGAACGGAGACTATCCCCAAAGTATTTAAGATATTCGGCCCGGGTAACCAGTATGTTACAGTTGCCAAACAGTTGGCCACCCGCTATGGCGTTTCTATAGATATGCCGGCAGGACCGAGTGAATTGCTTGTAATGGCCGATGACACCGCAGTTCCTGAATTTATCGCTTCCGACTTGCTGAGTCAGGCTGAACACGGTGTGGATAGTCAGGTAATTCTGGTTACCACCTCAAAGACCCTTTTGGAGGAAGTTGAAGAGGAAGTCAGATTGCAGCTCAGGAATCTCCCTCGAAAGGAAATCGCCAATGCAGCTATCTCTAATAGCAAACTCATCTATATCCCTGATGCGGCTGCGGCCGTAGACCTGATCAATGAATACGGACCTGAGCACTATATCCTGTGTGTTGCCGATGAAGAATACTATCTTGAAAATACCATTAATGCAGGATCAGTTTTTATTGGGAACTATACCCCTGAAAGTGCAGGAGATTATGCTTCAGGGACTAATCATACCCTGCCTACGAATGGATACGCAAGGCAGTATAGCGGTGTAAACCTCGACAGTTTTATGAAGAGCATTACCTTTCAGAAAATCACAAAAGCGGGTATATTAGATCTTGGGGAAACCATTGAGATTATGGCGGAGGCTGAGGGACTACAGGCCCATAAAAATGCGGTGACCCTTAGACTGGCAAGTATTAAAAATTCGATTAAAGCAGATACCTAGGATGAGTACAGAGAAAAAATCATCCCCGTTTAACCTGCAACGGCTCGTAAGAGAAAACGTCAGGAAAATGACGCCCTATTCTTCGGCCAGGGATGAGTATGTCTCTGATGGATCAGAAAAAATATTCCTTGACGCCAATGAAAATCCCTTTGAGAATGGCTTAAACCGATATCCCGACCCCAGGCAACGAAATCTGAAATCGGAAATAGCAAGCAGAAAAGGAATTAGTGAAAGTAAGATCTTACTGGGCAATGGCAGCGACGAAGTATTAGACCTGCTTTTCCGGGCCTTTTGTGAACCTGCAAAAGACAAGGTGATTACAGTACCTCCCACCTACGGGATGTACGGGGTTCTGGCTTCCCTGAATGATGTGGGGAATACAAAAGTTGAGATGAAATCTGATTTCACTCTTGACCTCAGGAAGATAAACGAGGCGGTGGATGCAAATACCAAACTCATATTTATCTGTTCCCCCAACAATCCGACCGGGAATAGCATACCTGCAGAGCAAATTGAGGCACTTTTAGGCTTTTTTAATGGTCTGGTGGTCATAGATGAGGCTTATATCGATTTCTCTGAACAGAAGAGCTGGACAGAATCACTTGAGGAGTATCCCAACCTCGTGGTCACTCAGACCTTTTCCAAGGCGTATGGGATGGCGGGAATAAGATTGGGATTGTGTTTTGCCTCCGAAGAGGTCATCACTGTACTCAACAGAATAAAACCACCGTATAATGTGAATGAACTTACGCAGAGAAAGGCGATGGATCGCCTGAAGAACTGGGATCTTATTCAGGAAGAAATCAACATCCTTCGATCTGAAAGAGAAAAGTTAAAAAAGGCAATGGCACCTCTTTCTTTCGTGAAACAAGTGTATCACAGTGATGCCAACTTTATCCTTGTGAAAGTCGATAACGCAGACAAGCGCTACGAGGAATTATTAAATCAGGGATTCATTGTAAGGAACCGGACAAATCAACCCCTTTGTTCAAATGGCCTTCGCTTTACTATTGGCACTCCATCAGAAAACGACCGTTTGATCACGGCATTAAATAAAATGAAATGAAAAACAGCTCCAAGACAAAAGTGTTGTTTATAGACAGGGACGGCACCCTTATCAGGGAACCGGCTGACGAACAGATCGATGCGTTTGAAAAGTTAGATTTCTACCCAGAAGTATTCACCTTCCTGGGGCGGATTGCTCGTGAGTTGTCCTATGAACTGGTCATGGTCACCAATCAGGACGGTTTGGGCACTGAGGCCTTTCCCGAAGATACTTTCTGGCCCGTTCAGGAATTTATAATGAAAACCCTGGAAAAAGAAGGAATTGTTTTTCAGGAGGTCTTTATCGACAAAACCTTTCCTGAACAAAATGCAGATACCCGAAAACCGGCAACCGGACTGCTGACAAAATACTTTTCTGAAGACTACGACTTAGAAAATTCCTATGTTATTGGCGACAGGCTTACCGATATTGAACTTGCAAAAAACCTGGGAGCGAAAGGGATTTTCATCAATAATAATACAGAGTTGGGGAATGATGAACTGATCGCGGGAATGGAAGAAATTACTTCCTGTATAGCCCTGGAAACCAATTCATGGAAAGAGATTTACAATTTTTTAAGGGTAGAAGACCGGGTAGCGCATCATGAAAGGAAGACAAAGGAAACCCAGATTTCGATCCGCCTAAACCTTGATGGGAAAGGGAAGAGTAACATTTCAACAGGCCTTCCTTTTTTTGATCATATGTTAGACCAGATTGCAAGACACGGGCAATTGGATCTGGAGATTGGGGTTAAGGGGGATCTGGAAATTGATGAACACCATACAATTGAAGACACTGCCATCGCACTGGGAGAAGTATTTCACAAGGCATTGGGGTCGAAACTCGGGATAGAACGCTATGGGTTCTGCCTTCCTATGGACGACTGTCTGGCTCAAGTTGCCATCGATTTTGGCGGCCGCAACTGGCTGGTTTGGGATGCTGAATTCAGGAGGGAAATGATAGGAGATATGCCTACTGAAATGTTTGTACACTTTTTTAAATCCTTTACGGATGGTGCCAAGGCAAATCTTAACATCAAGGCAGAGGGGACAAACGAGCATCACAAAATTGAGGCGATTTTTAAGGCCTTTGCCAAGGCCATCAAAATGGCGGTAAAACGCGATACGGACAAAATGATATTGCCTTCAACAAAAGGTACCTTATAAGGAGTATACTATGAAAATCGTTATTATCGACTACGGTGCTGGTAATATTCAGAGTATTCAGTTTGCCCTGGAACGTCTGGGGTATTCGGCCGTACTCTCTGATGATCCCAATGAAATCAGAAATGCGGACAAGGTGATCTTTCCCGGTGTGGGAGAAGCCAGCAGTGCGATGAAAAAATTAGTAGAAAGTGGTCTCGATAAGGTTATTCCTGAATTAACACAGCCCGTTCTTGGGATTTGTCTCGGGATGCAACTCATGTGCGCATCTTCTGAGGAAGGTAATACCAAAGGTCTAGGCATTTACGAAGTGGATGTGGTGAGGTTTAGCAGGAAGGTGAAAGTACCGCAGATCGGCTGGAATCAGATCAGGGAATTAAAATCACCCTTATTCAAGGGAATACCTGAGAATGAATACATTTACCTGGTGCACAGCTATTACGCTCCCTTAAATAAGGATACCATCGCAGTAACCGATTATGAACTACCCTACAGTAGCGCTATGGGGAAAAACAATTTCTGGGGAGTGCAATTTCATCCTGAGAAAAGCAGTGATATCGGGGAGCGGATATTAAACAATTTTATCAACCTGTAAATGAGGATAATTCCGGCAATAGATATCATCGAAGGAAAATGTGTCCGTCTCTCAAAAGGAGATTACAGTACACAAAGGGTATACAATGAAAACCCGCTTGAGGTAGCGAAGTCTTTTGAGGCGCACGGGATCAGATATTTACACCTGGTAGATCTGGATGGGGCAAAGTCGAATCACATTGTAAATTACAAGATCCTTGAAGAACTGTCTTCTAAAACCTCATTGCAGATCGATTTTGGGGGCGGACTCAAATCGGATGAGGATCTGAAAATAGCCTTCGAATCGGGTGCCCAACAGATAACCGGCGGAAGTATAGCTGTAAAGAACCGTTCTACTTTTCTTGCATGGCTGGAACAATACGGGGCTGATAAAATAATTTTAGGGGCCGATGCTATGCATGAAAAAATTGCCGTATCGGGTTGGCAGGAGGGTTCTGACCTCGAATTAATTCCGTTTATCAGGGAATATCAGCAGCAAGGGGTAACCTACGTGATATGTACAGATATTAGTAAGGACGGGATGCTGCAGGGTCCCTCTACAGAACTCTATATAAAAATTCTGAAAGAGGCCAGTGGTAATACTTCGGAGGCGGAAGTGCCCAAAACCTCAAAGGAAAAATCTAACATGCTTAAGTTAATAGCAAGTGGTGGTATTACCACTATGGACGATGTTCATACCTTGAAATCCCTGGGCTGCGAGGGGGCCATCCTGGGTAAGGCTATATATGAGAATCGGATAGCCCTTAAAGAATTGGAAACCTATATCCTGAACGCATGAGTACCACCGGGTCAGAATTGAGTAAAGAAATAAAGAAAAATACCATTTACAGGATGGATGAAAGCCTGCGAATGGTAGAAAAGAGTATTGATGAAATAAGTGAAGAAGAAGTGTGGCACAGGCCAAATCAGGCTTCCAATAGTATTGGTAATATCATGGTGCATTTGTGTGGAAATATCACCCAGTATGTACTAGCCGGAATAGGAGGTAAGAAAGATATGCGCCAACGCGATGCGGAATTCAATATCAGTGGAGGAATCAGCAAAGAGCAACTGATGGCAGATCTGAAGAGTTTAATTGAACAGGTAAAGGAGTTGGTGGAAAGCCTGACGGACGAACAGTTGATAAAATATTATAAAGTTCAGGGCTTTAATTTAAGCGGTATTGGAATTCTGATGCACGTAGTGGAACATTTTTCCTATCATACGGGGCAGATTGCCTATTGGGTTAAATACTTAAAAGCAAAGGACCTTGAGTTTTACTCAGGAATCGACCTGAACACAAAGAATGAGAATTAGATGTTGACAAAACGAATTATCCCTTGTCTTGATATAAAAAACGGCCGTACCGTAAAAGGGGTGAATTTTGTGGATCTGAGAGACGCCGGAGATCCGGTTGAACTGGCAGAACGATATGCGGAAGAAGGAGCAGACGAGCTCGTGTTTCTCGATATCTCTGCTACGGAAGAAGAGCGCAAAACCCTGGCCAGGCTGGTGAAGAGTGTTGCAGAAAGGGTGAATATTCCTTTCACTGTAGGAGGGGGTATTTCTTCGGCCTCAGATGTTAGTATGCTCCTGAACAACGGAGCGGATAAAATTTCTGTCAATTCCTCAGCCGTAAAAAATCCGGCCCTGATTGACGAGTTGGTAGCAAAGTTTGGCTCACAATGTATCGTTGTGGCCATAGATGCCAAATTGTTAAAGGGAGAATGGAAGGTGCATTTGGCAGGAGGGAAGGTGCCTACGGATTTAGATTTATTTGAATGGGCCAGGGAAGTTGAAAAACGGGGGGCAGGGGAAATCCTATTTACCTCCATGAATCACGACGGCACTAAAAATGGATTTGCCAACGAGGCTCTTGCCGAATTGTCACAATGTGTTAATATTCCCATTATTGCTTCAGGAGGAGCAGGACAGCCACAGCATTTTCTCGATACCTTTGTAGAGGGAAAGGCCGATGCTGCATTGGCTGCCAGCGTTTTTCATTTTAAAGAAATTGGGATATGGGACTTAAAGGAATACCTTTCAAAGAACAATATCCCGGTACGTAAAAGAGTTCAGGTGCAACCTTAAAATAGGGTAAATATGAAAATAGACTTCGCAAAAAACAAGGATGGGTTGGTTCCCGCAATCATACAGGATGTTAACACAGAACAGGTTCTGATGTTGGGATATATGAATCAGGATGCGCTGGATAAAACAATGAAAGATGGGAGGGTGACTTTTTATAGCAGGACAAAAAAGCGTCTCTGGACAAAGGGGGAGGAGAGTGGTAATTATTTGGAAGTCGTAAATATTCAACCCGATTGTGACCTTGATACTTTGCTGATAAAGGTAGTTCCGAAAGGCCCCACCTGTCACAAAGGCACCGATACATGCTGGGGAACTGAAAATAAAATGTCCTATGGATTTTTATCAGATCTCGAAAAGATTATCGCAGACAGGCAGAGTAATGCAACAGGAGAAAAAAGCTACGTAGCTTCATTATTTGAAAATGGTATAAATAAAATCGCTCAGAAAGTGGGGGAAGAGGCCGTAGAAGTTGTTATTGAGGCCAAGGACAACAACGATAATTTATTCCTTAGCGAAAGTGCTGATCTGCTATTCCATTTCCTTATACTTCTGCGTGCCAAGGGATATGATCTGGACTCTGTAGTTAGTGTTTTACAGGACAGACATTAAGTACGCAGGCAGTTTTTGTCTCAATAACCTGAAGTCACCACCAGACTACAAAGAATTTCTTGTATTCGCCATTACTTTTTCTCATCCAGACCATTGGAGAGCTATGCTTGAGCATTCTGAGATTGATTTCAAGTAATAGATTAAACTGATTTATCCAACTTACTTCTTCATAAGGCTTTAATACCCATTCATCCTTGGAAGGTAAGTAGTACATATAATCCTCAAATTCCCCGGAATTAAACTGTTCGAAGCGAAGCCAGAATCCGGAAATACAGTTCTGATTCAAAGGTCTTATTCCTATCTGATCGGCGGTAAACGGAGTAAATAGTTGTGCTTTAAAACAGGTTTGTTGTTTTAGCTGATCAGCTTCCAATCTTCTTTCCTGCAGCGCTGCCCTTCCTTCTTTTGTGTAGGGCAATGTAAACTGTTTATCTTTCAGCTTATCAAGTTTGGTATAAAACATATCCCTTCGGTTAGGCCCTACTAATCTGTAGATCGGTTCGCTGATCTCATTGTCGATAAGATAAAATTTATAGGTCAGTTCCAGGTGTATAAGACTATTATCTGAAGTATCACGCAAAAGAAAATCGAGCTCTCCCAGTGTTATGTTTACTCTTTGAATTACGATATTTCGTTCAATGAGCTCATAACTGCTCTGTTTTTCCATTGCAGCTTTAAAAACAAGTTCCATTTTGTGACCTAGTCGCATCCTTGAAGGGATCGTAAATTCTAGTACTTCTTTTAGGTCTATTTCAGGAAATATGAATTGTTCAATACCAAATTGCTGACGGGTCCATAAAGGGTGTGTACTTAAAAAGGCAGCGGTAAGTTTTCGGGAAAAGGAAGACATCGATTACGAAGTTAAACGAAACCGTTAAGGTTTGTATAAAAGGCTGACGCATTTTGCGAAATATAGTATTTTTATGATATGGCTATGAAATCTAGAACGGGTTTTCGTTTTACTACCTACAATGCTCCGGAGCAATCTCCTTTTGAAAAGCTTTTTGAAATATTCCAGGAATTAATTACCCATACCTCAGGCGATGTGGATGAAGCGTTGGATTGGCTTCGGGAACTCGATAAGGAATACGACCTTACCGATGAGGATTATACCATCGATGATTTTATTGAAGACCTGAAGGCTAAAGGATTCCTGAGAGAAGAGTTGGAGCAGGGGCAAGGAGGAGAAGGTGAAGGGACACCGGGTGAAGGATCTCTGTCGATTACAGCGAAGATGGAGAGGATCATCAGACAGCGGGCACTTGAACAGATTTTCGGAAAGATAAAGCGAAGTGGCTCAGGGAACCATCGTACAGGAAAATCCGGCCTGGGTGATGAACATACAGGGGACTTCAGGGAATATCGTTATGGTGATTCTCTTGACAGGATCTCTATGACTGAAAGCCTGAAAAATGCACAGGTGAACCACGGGCTGGATGCATTTTCACTTACAGAGGATGATCTTGTAGTAGAAGACACCCACCACAAGGCTCAGATGAGCACTGTGCTGATGATCGACATCAGTCATAGCATGATTCTCTACGGAGAAGACAGGATCACTCCGGCAAAAAAAGTTGCCATGGCCCTGGCCGAACTTATAACTACCCGCTATCCCAAAGACACACTCGACATACTGGTCTTTGGCAACGACGCCTGGCCAATTCCGATTAAAGACCTGCCCTACCTGAAAGTAGGACCTTATCACACCAATACGGTGGCCGGACTCCAGTTGGCGATGGATATGCTTCGAAGGAAGAAAAACACCAATAAGCAGATCTTTATGATCACAGATGGGAAGCCCAGTTGCCTGCGATTGCCAGATGGCAATTATTATAAAAACAGCGTTGGTCTCGATGATTTTATTGTGGAGAAATGCTACAACATGGCCAGACAGGCTCGAAAATTACACATCCCTATAACCACTTTTATGATTGCACAGGATCCGTATTTAAAGCAATTTGTGCGGCACTTTACGGAGGCAAATAAAGGGAAAGCCCTGTTCACAGGTTTGCAGGGATTGGGAGAAATGATATTTGAGGATTACGAAAAGAACAGAAAAAAAAGATTGAAATAAAAGAAAAAAGAAAAGGAGAAGTGGATATGAAATTAGATTATAACAATATTAAAACACTGGGCGACCTCCGTAAGTCGGGCTATAAATCCCAGGGAATAAAGGATGAATTGAGAAAAAATCTCATAGAGCGCATAAAAGAAGGGAAACAGACCTTTGCTGGTGTTTGGGGGTATGAAGATTCAGTTATTCCTGAACTGGAGAGAGCCATCCTATCGAGACACAATATCAATCTTCTGGGACTAAGGGGGCAGGCTAAGACCAGGTTGGCTCGACTCATGGTGAATCTCCTCGATGAATATATCCCTGTTGTGGAGGGATCTGAAATCAATGATGACCCACTGGCCCCGATATCCAGATACAGTAAACAACTAATAGAAGAAAAGGGAGACAAAACGCCAATCTCATGGCTTCCCCGGGAAGAAAGATTTTACGAAAAGCTCGCGACACCAGATGTTACGGTGGCCGACCTTATTGGGGATGTCGATCCGATAAAGGCCGCCAACCTGAAACTTTCTTACGCCGATGACCGAGTGATCCATTTTGGAATGATTCCCCGGGCAAACCGCTGTATTTTTGTTATCAATGAGTTGCCTGATCTGCAAGCCAGAATTCAGGTATCTCTATTCAATATTCTGCAGGAAGGGGACATCCAGATAAGGGGCTTTAAATTGCGTTTACCGCTCGATATCCAGTTTGTTTTTACGGCGAATCCTGAGGATTATACCAACCGGGGCAGCATTGTAACTCCACTGAAAGACAGGATTGGATCACAGATTCTGACACACTATCCGAAGGAAGTACAGACTGCCAGAAAAATTACCGAGCAGGAAGCCAATTTAGACCAGGACCAAGCCGGGATGATTCATGTGCCTGAACTGGCCAAAGATCTCCTGGAACAGATAAGTTTTGAAGCCAGATCCAGCGAATATGTAGATGCAAAAAGCGGTGTGAGTGCCCGCACAAGTATTACTGCATTTGAAAACCTCCTTAGTACAGCTGAACGCAGAGCGCTTTTACAGGGGACTTCGCAAACTACCGTCCGTCTGTCAGATTTTATTGGAGTGATTCCGGCCATTACCGGAAAAATAGAACTTGTTTACGAAGGAGAACAGGAGGGAGCAGATACGGTGGCCATGATGCTTATTGATGATGCCGTAAAAAGCCTGTTCCCCAATTATTTTCCGGCAATCCTGAAGCTGGAACAAAAAAATGCAGAAGGACCCTATGATGATCTGATCTTATGGTTTTTTGACCGGGATGGAATTGAGTTAGCGGATGATCTGAGCGAAGAGGAATACAGAAAACTATTGGATGATATTGCTCCCCTGCAGGACCTCATTCGCAAGCATCAGCCCAAGGCAACAGAAAAGGATTCCTATTTTCTCAGGGAGTTTCTCCTTTGGGGACTGGTGGTTCACAAGAAGCTCAGTAAACAGCGTTATAAAAAAGGATACAAGCTCAAGGATCTCTACGGAGGTTTTATTAGCAAGCTATAAAAAAACCCCGCTCAAGCGGGGTTTTTTGTGCTGCCATAGCACGAGTCCTATGTCTAATTGCATAAGGGACTAAAGTTCATTAATTCGGTCATATCTGTAAGGACCCAGGCGATCTCTTCTGTGTTGAAAAGTGGTTAAGGTAAGGAGGATCAAAAGTGCCTGCATAAGCAGTATCAGGATGCCAACAGGAAGGAATGTCGGTGGGAACACATGTTCTGAATAGTCAAAATAGGTCAGAAGAACATACAGGGTCTCTGCCATTTTAAAAAGATACACCGGAAGGATGGCGTACATGGCAAATTCAATGGTCCGTAATGAGTTTAAAGGGATACTATTGTCTCTGTCTGCCCTCAAGAGGGAATTCAGAAAATACACATGTATCAAAACCAGAAAAGCGAAAATGTAGTTGTCGATTTTAAGAAAATAAAACTTGTTGGTATACAGGCCATAAAAACCGGTAATAACAATAAGTGGAAGAAGGCTGAAGGAAAGCAAAAAGCATTTATTCCAGGGTATAATTCTCAATACATTCTTCATGGGAAGTTCGACTTGCTTTTTGATTTTTCCTACTTAGAACGAGGGGGGTGTTTGCTTTATTTGAAAAAAATCGTTGAACTGCAAGGAATGTTGAGTATCTCAAAAAAGTTGTGGTGAATGGCTGTAAAAATTACCCGGGCAAGAAAACACCTAGTTGCTCTTAGATCTTAGAAAGGGATAGATTGTAAAAAAGGTAAGACTGCGCCACAGCCACTCGAAAGGACCATAGTAAAAGCGTTTCATCCACCATTTGCTAATCAGAACCTGCACTATAATAAGAAGTATGGCCAAACCAAAGGAAACAGTGTTGCTCAGTTTTCCAATATAACCCAGCCCCCAGCTGTAAAATACAAATGTGCCGGCAATACTTTGAAAAACGTAGTTGGTAAGGGCGGTCCTGCCGTAAGGTGTGAAGCTATCGAGTCGTTTCTTCCATTTCTCTGACCGGTATATCATGACAAAAAGACACAGGATGATAAATGTGAGGGCAACGTTTACCAAATCAAAACCTGTCAGCCCCAGCATGGCAATCCAACTATTAAATTCAGGTTCTGGCCCCAGTTGCATAAATGAGCCGGCTGTAATTACAATAGCAATGCACAGCAAAATTACCGATCCCCATAACAGGTCCTTCACCAGTTGCCTCTTTTCCAGGTAGTTTCTGAAAAAATCAATTTTTCCGGTATAAAGACCGAGGAGAAAAAAGCCAAATGTGAGATAGCCCCTTGAGAAAATTCCCAATTGAAAATCCATTTTCATTACATGGCCTTCCCAGGCGTTGGTTTTGAAAACTTCCCAGATGGATCCTTCAGACAAGACATTAAAATACTGAATGATATCCGGACTATCCGGGCTAAAAGAACCTGAAACGAATAAATTATCACCCTGGGTAAATAAAAAGACAAGATACCTTCCTAAACCCAGGAAAAGAACCATAGAGGAGACTAGAATCCATTGTTTTTTCAGTCTGTAAAATGGAACAAGGAATACACCCAGGAGGGCATAAATTGTAAGAATATCACCGCGATAAAAAAGACTGTGGAGATAACCGATAAACAGGAGAAGGGCCAACCGACAAAGAAAACGAAACTGGTAGCTTTGTCCTTTCAGATCTGCATTCTTCATTTGAATAAAGAAACTCAGACCAAAGAGGAAAGAGAAAAGGGCAAAGAATTTGCCTCTTAGAAAAAGGAGAATAAATCCATCAATCACATAGTCAAATGTCCCCTGATGCGCCGCATCCATAGCCCCTTCAGGGACTGGTGCGGCGATATAGTTTTCCACCATATGAACGATCACTATCCCCGCCAGGGAGAAGCCCCTTAAAGCATCAATAATCTCAATACGTGGTTTCTTCTGAGGCTCTGCCATTACTTATTTTTAAAAGGGATCACCATTCAAGTAATGGTATTTACCTGCAGTTTAATATTCGTTTAAAACCAAAGGGAATCACTTTATACTATGCGATCCATGTTTTTCTTTCACTTAAGCGTGCAAAAAAGACCAGAAGGATTGCGATGATTATGACCATAGATGGAATAATTATAGCCTCTGTTTTACCATAGACTTCCGTGGCGTTTGTCATAAAGAAGCCATATCCAGTTTGAACCAAAACGCCGAGCAGGGAAAGCCCCAAAGCCGATTTAGCCCATTTCTTGCGCAATAATAGTCCAATACATCCTGCTGCCCCAAACCACACGGCAATGGCAAATGCAGCTGTCACCCAGGCAGGGGTGTTTTCCATAAGTTCCACCTGTGCTGCTGTCATCTCAGCTTTAATAGCTTCTTTCATAAAGGCGGTTCCCAGATAATTCATTACGCCCATAAGATTCCACAAAAGGGCAAGTACGCTGACCACCCAGTACCAGACGGGAGGTTTTGTTGTTGAATGTTTGTTCATCTTAGTTTGTTTTGGAAGTTGTTCCTACAAAGTACAAATTTTTTATATAGGCTGTAATACAGGGTTTCAATTGAAATGGAATAATTGACCTGCATTAATTGTAATATCTTTAATTCGTATTTGTAAAAAATGAAAGGAAAACATATTTATATCATCTGGTTGCAATATTTAGGTTTCAGATATAGTGGCTGGCAAAGACAACCGGGTCAGAAAACCGTGGAAGGCATGATCAGGAAGACCTTGAAATTTATACGTCCCGAAGAACAGTATAAAATCCTTGGATCAAGCAGAACGGATGCCAAGGTCTCTGCCCTTAAAACAGCCTTACAGCTGATCTCACAAAACCGACCTATAGAGGATGAAGAGGATTTTATTAATGATCTGAACCGAAATTTACCGTCTGATATTAGGATTCTTGGGATGGAAGAGGCTGGGGAGGGAATAAATATCATTAAGAATGCCTCCGACAAGGAGTACCATTATTTATTCTCATTCGGGGCAAAGAACCATCCGTATTGTGCCCCTTTTATGGCAAATTTTCTGGAAGATCTCGATTTACCGCTTATAAAACAATGTGCATCCTTGTTTGAGGGCGAACACCACTTCCACAACTTTACCGCGCGCTTGCAGCCCGGATCCACAACCCTCAGAAGGATATCACATTGCCGAATCTCAGAAAACAATGAAATTCAGGCCAGTTTTTTTCCAAATAACAGTTATATGCTGAAGGTAAAAGGAGATGGGTTTATGCGGTATCAGATCAGGATGATCATGGGAGCCCTGGTGCTAGTCGGGAAAGGAGAGCTGCAGCCCGAATTTCTTACAGAAGCCCTTCAACAGGACCAAAAGTTAAATATACCTTATATAGCACCCGCCTCCGGATTGTACCTGAAGGATTTGGATCTCAAGGTGTGACGAATTGTTTTATATCTTTAAAGGAAACTAGCAATACATGGCCAAAATTCATTTACCGGGGAATAAAATTCACAAGAAGAAATTCAAAATTCACAAAAAAATCGGGAAGGCTCCGGGCACGATTACCTATATGGGGAATCGGGAAAATGCCATTAGTTCCCTGGATGTGATAGCATACAGCGATGAATATGCCGAAGAGTACAGTCCTGTACAGATTGAATCCCTGTTAGAACATAAAGAGAAGGAAGTAAAATGGATCAACCTGGTGGGTCTCAGTGATGAGGAATTTATAGGTAGCCTTGGTAGATCTTTCCAGTTAAACTCTTTGGTCCTCGAGGATGCTGTCCACACGGAACAGCGCCCAAAAATTGATGAGTATGAAGATTATATTTTTGGGGTTTTTAAAATGATCTACCTTGATGATCAGCAGAATATTATCATTGAACATGTAGCGCTGACCATGTTTAAACACCACGTGCTGGTATTTCAGGAGTTAAAGGAAGATGTCTTTAATTCTGTCAGACAACGAATCATTGGGAAGCACGGCAGAATACGGAGCAGGGGAGCCGATTATCTCTTTTTTGCCCTTCTGGATGCCATTATTGATAACTATTTCGCTGTCCTTGAGCACATCAGTGACCGTATAGAAACTCTGGAAGAGGAAGTCTATCAAAATCCCAAACCTCAAACAGCACAGAAGATACAGGGGTTGAAAAAAGAAGTTTTAAAGATACGCAGGTATGTGGCGCCGGTTAAAGAACTGGTTAGTCGTTTAATCGATTCAGAAAATCCACTGATCACAAGGGATACAAAACTATTTCTCAGGGATATTCTTGATCATTGCCTGGAGATCAATGAGAGTCTTCAGATTTATCGCGAAATGGTAATGAGCCTGATGGAAATGTACATGAGTAACATGAGTAACAAAATGAATGAGGTGATGAAAGTACTGACTGTTATGGCCTCTATCTTTATTCCTCTAACTTTTATCGTTGGTATTTATGGGATGAACTTTGATAATATGCCGGAGTTACACTGGGAAAAAGGTTACTATATGGTTTGGGGTCTTATGATTGTTCTCCTTATACTGATGCTGATTTACTTTAAGAAAAAACGCTGGATTTGACAGGAGATAACTCCGGTAATGTACCAGGACCACTCTTCTCAATTATTTTGTATTTTAAACCCAAATTCATGGTATGCCAAATTGGGCCTATGTATTGATATTCCTGGTCATAATATACCTGATGGTTAGTGTTTTGTTATACTTTCTGCAGGATTATCTAATGTTCAAACCGGAAAAACTTCCTACTGATTTTCAGTTTTACTACGAAAATCAGGTTACAGAAGAGTATCATGTGGAGACAAGGGATGGAGCCATCATTAACGGTTTGCGATTCAAGGCCAAAAACCCAAAAGGAATAGTCTTTTACCTGAAGGGAAACTCAAAAAGCATAAAAGGCTGGGGCAAATTTGCCGTAGATTTTACCCGCCATGGCTACGATGTACTAATGGTGGATTACCGGGGTTTTGGGAAAAGTACAGGCCGGAGAACTCAAAAAGCCATTAAACGGGATATGCAGGTCATCTACAATAAAATAAAAGAGAAAGTAGAGGAACGGTATATTATTCTTTACGGCAGATCTCTGGGCTCGGGTTTTGCAGCCAAACTGGCCTCTATGAACAATCCCAGAATGCTGATACTCGATGCCCCGTATTACAGCCTCCGGCATGTGGCTAAAAAGTATATCCCTTTTATGCCTTTATCGCTTCTACTTAAATTTCCGATGCCCACCTATAAATGGCTGAAGTATGTTCAATGTCCTATTCATATCATTCATGGTACGGATGATCAGCTAATACCCTATAAGTCGAGCATTAAACTATCTAAAATAAACCCGGAACGAACCACTTTGTACACTATCATTGGAGGCGGACACAAGGATTTAAACAGTTTTGAGTCGTATCACAGGATGCTTTACGACATCATTTCTAAAGAACCAAAAAAGATCGAAACTGAACCTACTGGTAATAAGGCAAATCAAAGTACTACTCAGCCTTATGCGTAAATTTGTAAAGGTCATCTTAGGTTTGACCGCCGGAATCTTAATCGTCTTAAGTATGCTGTACTACCTTCAGGAGAAGCTTATTTTTCTACCCACAAAATTAGATAATCAGTATCAGTATAGTTTTGAAGAGCCCTTTGAGGAGTTCTTTATTACAAGACCGGATGGAGCCCGACTTAACGCACTTCATTTTAAAAGAGATAATCCCCGGGGAATTATACTCTATTTTCATGGCAACGCCGGGAATCTGGATCGCTGGGGGGAAGAGGTTTTGGGACTTGTAAGGCGCAATTACGACCTCGTTGTAATGGATTACCGTACCTATGGTAAAAGCAGCGGGAAACTCAGTGAGACCGCTTTGCTAGAAGATGCTCAGGCTTTTTATGACTACGTTGCTGAGATTAATGACAAGAAAAAGATTATCCTTTTTGGCAGATCGCTGGGCACGGCCATGGCCTCATATCTTTCCTCCAGAAATCAGACTTCTATGCTGATCCTCGAAACCCCGTTTTACAGTTTGCTTGACGTGGCAAAAGAAAGGTTTCCAATATTACCTGTAGATATGTTGATGAAGTATCCCTTTAAGACGCATCTTTACCTGCAGGATACAAATTGCCCTATCGTTATCCTACAGGGTGACCAGGATAGGGTAGTGCCCATTTCATCGGCTTTAAAACTCTTTCAAAGTCTTGAAGGGAAGCAACGGACCTTCGTTAAAATTGAAGGGGGCAGTCACAATAATTTAAAAACATTTGACGACTACCAGCTGGCACTAAATAAACTGCTGACGCCCCATACTTTCTAGTAATCTTTCCTTATTTAAAATTTCGAACTGCTAAATAATTTGGGAAACATAAGTTGATTTAACACATCCTTTTGTTAAAATATCTTAATCGCCGTTAAACAGTGTTAAATCACTTGACAAATCTTGTATATCCTTTATATTGAGGGTGTTGGAATGATTAAATATTCTCTTTTAAAGGCATCCGCCTCACAATAGCCAAAATTCTATTGGCATTTCTAAAGACTTCACTTCCAACAAAAAACATTTTTTTAACGAAAACTTTAACGCTATGAATTATTTAAATATCAAAGAAGAAAAACTATTGCCTGTAGTAATTGAACTCAATACACTACTTGCAGAATATCACCTGTACTACCAGAAGCTGAGAAATTTTCACTGGAATGTACTGGGACAAAATTTTTTCGACCTGCATGCGCAGTTTGAAACGATGTATACCGATGCCAGGGTAAAGATCGATGAGATCGCCGAGAGGATCCTGACGTTGCGTTACCATCCCATGAGTAACCTCAGTGCCTATCTAAAGACGGCCACCATTGAAGAGAGTACCGGGAAAATGGAAGATCGTGAAATGATTGCCGATACCTTAAAAGCCCATAGCATACTCTTGAAACAAATGGGAAAGGTAATTGAAAAAGCAAATGCCATAAATGACGAGGGAACGATCGACTTAATCGGGGCCTACGTAAGGGAACTGGAAAAGACAAGTTGGATGTTGAACGCATGGAACAAGGACAAAAAAGGCGAATTAAATACGGCATCAATCATCTAAGTCGATTCGAATGCTAAAAGAATTATTAACCTTTAAATCACCTTTTTTAATGAAAGAAGAACTACAATCATCGTTTGATATATTACTAAATAAACTTTCCGACTGGGGATCTGCATTCGTAGAAAACCTGCCCAATATAGTATTGGCGATTACGGTACTACTGGCAGCGTATTTCGTAGCCCGGTATACAAGTAAAGGAGTATCTAAACTCGTATCAAAAAGAGTACCTCAGAAGTCGATTACCAACCTGATCTCTAACCTTACTACAGTTGTAGTAGTACTCTTTGGCTTATTTCTGGCCTTGAGTATCCTGGATCTCAATGACGCCCTAATGTCATTATTGACGGGAGCAGGAGTAGCAGGACTTGTCGTGGGTCTGGCGTTGCAAGGTGCATTGTCGAACACGATCTCCGGGGTAGTTCTCTCCTTCAGAAAGAATATCCGCATTGGAGATTGGATTGAAACCAATGGCTTTGCCGGTGAAGTAGTGAAGATTAATCTAAACAACTTTATCATTAAAGAAGCAGATAATAACAAAGTCATAATACCGAATAAGACCATTCTTGAAAATCCACTTAAGAATTTCACCCTGACCAACAGAATGCGTGTGGTTCTGGGATGTGGAGTAGGTTATGAATCTGATCTGGATTTTGTCGAAAATCTGACCAAAAATACCGTAAAGGAAGCAATAGATCAGGTAGAAACAGTGGATGACGTAGAATTCTATTTTGAGGAATTTGGAGGAAGCTCTATAAACTTTATTATCAGATTCTATATCACCAGTGAAAGTGCAATTGAGAAACTAAGGGCTAAGAATACAGTCATTAAAGCGTTGAAAAAGGCGTTCGATAAAGAAGGTATTAATATTCCTTTCCCTATCAGGACCCTTGAATTCAAAACAGGCTTAAACGTAAATACAAAGCAGGTAGCTGAGGCATTTTCCACAAACTAATTACAAGTTAAATCGAATTAATTATTAATCTTAAAATTTAAAATATGAATCATATATATCAAAAAATCACATTGACCGCATTAAGTATACTGACATTTTCTTTCGGGTTTTCCCAGGAGCCAATGTCAGAAGATGAAGCGAGAACTTTCAGAACCGATACCGTAGCCACGGAGACCCTGGAAAAGACCTATAAACTCTATGAAAAGGGAGAATTGATTAAAAATTCAGTAAAGGTAACATCAACCCAGACACAGAAAATACAATTAGATGGGGAAGACAAAGGCCGAGTCAATCAGGATAGGGTAATACCAAAGAAAACCATCTATAAGACTGTAAAAATTGATCTGGACCAGGACGAGGAATACGATGAGATGATCCGCTTCAGCTATAATGCCGATGTAAAATCAGATTTTGTCCTCCTGCTAAATGAAAATGAACTGTATGTAGCCGTAGGAGAGGGTGAAAATCTGATGATCACAGAAAATACAGATCTCACCAGGGATGCTGTAAATAAAGGAAAAGAGGTATTCGTCTTTACCGATAACGAGGGAAACAGAATTTCATTCAAAGTTGAGGAATACCAGATAATGTAATACCAGTTCATAAACAGTTATTAATAATAAAAAACAGAATATTATGAAGATAAGAAGAATATTATTTGCCTTAACCATGCTGATTAGTTTCAGCTTACTTACCCTGAGTTGCAGGGAAACAAAATCTACAGAAGAAAAAGTAGAAGATACCATTGAGGAGGTTGGCGATAGCATGGAAGAAGGGGCTGAAGAAGTAGAAGACGCTATTGAAGACGGAGCCGAAGAAGTAGGCGATGCAGTTGAAGATGGAGCAGAGGAAGTAGAAGATGCTGCAGATGATTCCATCTGATCTGTCTTGCAGATAGAAAAAAGTGTACCTGAGGGGGTGCACTTTTTTTGCTTTAATTGAATAGATCTGACGATAAATAACGATCTCCCCGGTCGCAGATGATGGAAACAATAACACCTTCCTCGAGTTCTTTAACTAGCTTTAATGCAGCTGCTGTAGCTCCGCCACTGCTCATACCTGCGAAAATACCTTCTTCCTTCGCCAGGCGTTTAGTCATGGCTACGGCCTCCTTTTCACTTACTTCAAGGATGCGGTCGACCTTTTTTGGCTCAAAAATCTTAGGGAGGTATTCCTTTGGCCATTTTCTGATACCCGGAATACTCGATTCGTCTGTAGGTTGTACCCCAACAATTTGAATGTTACTATTTTGTTCTTTCAGATAAGTAGAGGTGCCCATGATCGTTCCCGTGGTGCCCATTGAGGAAACAAAATGGGTAACTTTTCCCTTTGTATCACGCCATATTTCAGGCCCCGTACTTTTGTAATGTGCTTTCCAGTTATCGTCGTTTGCAAATTGGTTGACCATCATGTACCCTTCCTCTTTTACCCTGGATTCGGCATAGTCTCTGGCGCCCTCAATTCCCTTGTCTGCCGGTGTTAGGATAACTTTTGCCCCATAGGCACGCATGGTCTGTACTCGTTCTTTTGTAGCATTTTCCGGCATCACAAGCTCTATTTTAAGCTTAAAAAGACTCGCAATCATAGCAAGGGCTATTCCTGTATTACCGCTGGTAGCCTCGATAAGTTTCGTGTTATTCGTATAATCCCCTCTTTCGAGTCCGGCTGCTATCATATTCAATGCTGCTCTGTCCTTCACGCTGCCACCCGGATTTTGACCTTCCAGCTTAAAGTACAATTCAACCCCTGGATTGTCATTTAAGGCTTTAGACTTTACCAAAGGTGTATTTCCTATAAGATCCGTAAGATTAAATGACATTGTCCTGTGTTCTGATTTCAATTTCGGGAGTGTGATAAACTTTTGAATTAGGAGGAACAGAGCCGGTGAGCCACGCATTTCCACCTATTATTGAATTTGCTCCAATAACAGTTTCTCCACCCAGGATAGTGGCATTGGCATAAATAGTGACATTGTCCTCAATAGTTGGGTGTCTTTTTGTATTGCTAAGACTTTTGGTGACGTAAAGAGCTCCAAGGGTAACCCCCTGATAGATTTTGACGTGATCATGGATGACTGCAGTTTCTCCGATAACGACTCCGGTGGCATGATCGATAAAGAAAGATTTCCCAATACGAGCTCCTGGATTGATGTCAACACCGGTTTGCCTGTGGGCATATTCTGTCATCAGTCTGGGGACAAGGGGAAATTTCTTTTTGTATAATTCATGAGCCAGGCGGTATATGGCTATGGCATAAAACCCCGGATAGGCCAGATAGACCTCTTCAATGGAAAGTGAGGCCGGGTCACAAGCTGCTATGGCCTCAGCGTCTAAATTGAGTTTCTCAAGTATTTTAGGCAGGGACTGAAAATATTCCTCCCAAATAGAGGAACACAATTTATCAGGATCCCAGCAGGCCAGTTTTACCAGCTGGTCGAATCGCTTTTCCAGTTCCGGAAGGTTTTCTTCAAAAGGCGTTTCTATGTCGAAAAGAGAGAGAAATAACAGGTCGGTAAAGGCCTCCGTTTCCCTTTTGAGCCTGAAATTGAGGTTAGGTTGAATCTTATTCTGCCTGATTTTATTGATGATCCCCTTTCTGTCCATGGTATTTATTTGCAAACTAAAATTAACCAATAATTAAAAAGGACCTTCTTTAAAAAGGATAACTTTATTACAAAACTTCAAAAGACCTAAGCTTTATGGAGACTAACAGAATTGGCAAAGAATCCCTTGAATTCCTAAAAACATTGTCTGTCAACAACAATCGCGACTGGTTTCAGGATAACAAAAAAGAATTCAAGGAACACGAAAAGAACGTCAAAGAGTTTTTTATATCACTCATGGAACGGATGAAACAACATGACGAGATTGATAAATTTAAGTTGTTTCGTATTTACAGGGATGTGCGTTTTTCCAAGGACAAAACACCCTATAAAACCCATTTCGCCGGATCTTTTAGCAGGGCCGGAAGTGCCTTGAGAGGAGGATATTATGCAAGGATTAAACCCGGGGAGACCTTTATCGCTGCTGGATTTTGGGAACCTAACAAGGAAGACCTGTTGCGAATACGCAAAGAGCTGGAGGGAAATGCCGGGGAATTCCGGAAAGTCATTCAGAATAAAAAATTTAAAGATGTCTGGGGGAATCTGGAAGGGGAAGAACTTAAGACAGCCCCTAAGGGATTCGACAAGGAACATCCGGATATCGACCTCATACGAAAAAAACAATTCATCTTTGTTCGAAACTTTACCGACAAGGAGGTCTTGTCTCCTGAGTTTATTTCCACGGTTGACGATTCCTTCAAGGCTATCCGACCTTATTTTGATCTGATGAGTGAAATTCTCACTACAAATCTCAATGGCGAATCCTTATTGTGATAAGGAGGCAAGTTCGAATAACTGAACCTGATCTTTCAGTCGCTCTATCACCATATTCATCATTCGCTTATTGAGGGCTGAGGAATTCAGAATATAGTCTTCATATTCTTCTACGGTGAATTGCCCTATAACCATTCCCTTGAGCGAATTTCTGAATTTCATGTCTTTCTGGATGGCATGCTCAATATATTCGAGCTTTTTAGGCAAGGTAAGCCCGTGAAAGAAATTCTTGTGCTTTTGTACGTAATTCCGAAATGCTGCAATCAGAAGTGTATTCTGAAATTTGATAATCGGTCGTAAAGTGGCGTTTTGAAATTGTTCATCCCGACTCATTTCATCGGTGATCCGAGCATTTGGCAATAAAGGACGAAACCTCAGAAGCTCGGTAGATCTATCGTTCATCTTTGAAGTTTTAATAAAATTAGAAAATCCTCGAGGGGGCATTTCGCAAAAAATAATTACTTGTTAACGGCTTTATGAACAATGGACATTGAGCTTACAGCAATTCCTTGGCGATTTCTTCCCAGCTATTGACCCTTTCGAAGTGATTGGTGTGAATGTTGTGTGGTGAAGTGTAGAGCAGGGGTCGTCCTATAAAATTTTCCAGATTATGACTGCGGTCGTCAATGAGTATATCGCCCCTGAGAATCTTTTTATCCCCACACAGGATTCGATTCTTCCAATGAATAAAAGGAAAGTATTCATCTAGCCATTGATGCTTTTCGAGCAAGGAATTGGGAAATTGCATGGCCGCAGAGGCTACATATAAGGAGTATTCTTCATTTAATTCCTTAAGAACTTCAATGCTGCCAGGCATTGGCTTCAGGCTCCTGAAAAAGCCCTCGGCATAATAGTGCTGCCAAATACTTTCCTTTCTCGACACAGGAACCTTTTGCCAGACTTCATGGCCCATACATTCTTCCCTGGTAAGGCTTTCGCCAAATTCCTTGTTGTAATATTCAATATGGGCAGTGTAGGTGTCTGCCATTACTTCATCCATGTCGACGAAAAGGATCATAGGCTGCGCTTTTCAGTAAAATTCTTAAAAATCCCAATAAAAGTAAGGATGCTTTGGATTAGTTTAACAAAAGTCTTCGATTTTTAAGCTGCTTAAAATGGGAGTTGATAATTATACTGCTCTTGAATTACCAATTTGACAATTCTGTTAAATCCATGTGTTTACTTTACCAGAGCCGTCCTATTATTGGTAATTTAGCGTCAAATTTGCAACTATGAGATTTCACACCAGAAAATGGGTAAAACCCGAAGACCTCAACGCCAATCAAACCCTCTTCGGAGGCAGATTATTAAGCTGGATTGACGAAGAGGCCGCACTATATAGCATCATCCAGTTGGAAAACAAAAAGGTAGTAACCAAATATATGTCCGAAATCAATTTTATGAGTACAGCCCATCAGGGCGATATCGTAGAGATCGGGATAGAAGTCATTAAATTTGGGAAATCATCCCTGGTATTGAAATGTGAGGCGCGAAATAAAATGAACCGGGAAACCATTCTCACGGTAGACAATATCATAATGGTCAACCTTGATTCTGACGGGAAACCACTTCCACACGGAAAAACGAAAATTGAATACGTAAAAGACCGCCTGGCAGACGAGGAGGACGACTAAATTATTGCATCTCCTGAGCTACGGCCTGAACTTCATCAAGAACGCGAAGTAAATTCTCACCCCACAACTTTGCGATCTGTTCTTCAGTATATCCCCTTTTTACCAGTTCCAGAGTAACATTGAAGGTTTCTGAGGCGTCAGACCAGCCTTCAATTCCGCCACCACCGTCGAAATCGGAGCTTATCCCAACATGGTCAATCCCTATCAGCTTAACCATATAATCGATGTGATCCACAAAATCGGATACATCAACAGCAGGGGGCGCGTCAGCCTTTGTAGCTGCTAATTCTTTTCCAATTGCCATCACCCTCGGGTAATTTTCGATAAATTCAGCTCGCTGCTCAGGACTCAGGGTTCTGAATTGAGATCTTTCGTACCAGTTAACTCCTAGAGAATCAGCTACCTGCTGATAAACACCCTTCATGTACTCTTTATATTTCTTGTCCTTTTCAGTATTTAAATAGGAACTAAAGGCAACCGTCTGGACCACACCTCCGTTTTCTTTTAACCAGAGCAGTTGTTCATCATCAAGGTTCCGGCTGTGGTCACATAAGGCCCGGGCCGAAGAATGAGAAGCGATCAACGGAGCTTTACTCAGCTCGAACATTTGCTTTATGGATGACTTGGCAGGATGAGATATATCAATCATAATACCAAGTCTATTCATCTCATATACAGCCTTTTTGCCTAATTCACTTAAACCATTATGTAACCATACACTATCTGCTTCTCCCGTGTTTGAATCGGCGAACTGGCTGTGTCCGTTATGAGAGAGGGATACGTATCTGGCACCCATTTCGTGGTATTTTTCAAAATTAGCCAGATCCTCTCCCATGGGATAGGCGTTCTCCACCCCGATCATGGCTACTTTTTTACCTTCAGAGTGTAGTTTTCGCACATCATCTGAGCTAAGTGCCAATCCGATCTTATCAGGCGCTATTTCTTCGCATAATCGATGGATGGCATCAAATTTTGCCATCGCATTTTCTTCTGCTCGAACATAAGCAGTGGGCGTTAGTGAATCCTGTCCTGTGTAAACAATGAGCCAGGCGACGTCTAATCCGCCTTCTTCCATTTTTGGCAGATTTAACTGGGTTTTCAGCCTTTGGGTGTAATTAACACTGTCCGTGAAATTGTTGACATTGATATCATCATGAGTATCGATGGTAATTACATTTTCGTGAATTTTTTGTGCTTGGGCCATCAATGCTTCGATATCCTGTTTTTCGGATTCTGCACAGGAAAGGATCGACAAAAGGCAAATTAAAGGGATGAAATACTTCATATTACTCAGATTAGACCTACAAATAAAGCAATTTGACAACACATTCCATAGCCTAGGTAACATTTAATTGGCTCCCCCTGTATTTATGGGGATTTTAGTCAGGTATTTACCCCTCAAAGCTCCGATCTTGAAATCTAAAAACCTACTTACCCAAATCTCCGATCTTGAATCGGCGCTCAATAATTTTTCATTTGAAGAACTCAGCACTGACGAAGCAGCCCGGTTAAAGCAATCTTTCGACCTTTTTAAAAACGAACTTGAAGCAAGAATTTGGGGTCATGACCCCGGGAGTGAGGATCATTCAGGAAATAAGCCCAAGAGGGAATATATATCCGGGAAATCTGAAGGAAACGAATCACATTTTATTGCCGAAGTAAGCCGTGAGATCAGAACCCCCCTCAATGGGATAATGGGGTTTGCTGATCTGATGAAAGAAGGAGAACTCAACGAGCGACAGGAAGAGCAGGTAAATGCTATTCTGGCAGCCTCTAATTCCCTGATGGATATTATCAATGAACTGCTTGAGTATTCAAAGCTCCAATCTGGGGCAGAAGAGTTTAATAATGTCTCCTTTAATTTTCATAACCTGATCACGGAAGTTTCTTACCTCTGTGAAACCCTCATTGTGGATAAGAAAATTGCCTTCATTGTCGAAACCGACCCTAAGATTCCGGAGCTCCTGCTGGGAGACCCCTCAAAACTGAGTCAGGTTTTGTTGAATTTACTCGGGAATGCGATAAAATTTACTGAAGAAGGTAAAATTGTTTTAACGACTAAATTAAGAAACATTATCTCTGGTAAAGCGAGTATAGATTTTCAGATTTCGGATTCTGGAATCGGAATACCTCAAGATGACCTGCTCCATATCTTCGATGCCTTTAAACAAGCCAGGCAACACACTTTCTCTAAATATGGGGGAGCAGGACTGGGCCTGAGTATTGTAAAGCAGATTGTAGACAGGCTGGGGGGTTCAATTGATGTTCAGAGCGAACTCGATAAGGGCACCGTCTTCACTATGAACCTGGATTATAAGATAGGGAAAGAAGCAAAGGCTCCTGTGCCCGAAAAAGCCGATTCACAACCTACGGGTGTTGAAGCCTTAAATGTCCTTGTGTTCGAAGACAATCCGTTAAATCAGTGGCTGATAAAAAAACGCTTAAAAGGGTGGGGCTGTACCTTCTTCGTTACAGAACACTGCGAAACCGGATTAAAGATTCTAGAAAAAGAGAAAATCGACCTGGTCTTTATGGACCTGCATATGCCCGTAGTTGATGGCTATGAGATCACAAAAAGAATAAGAGCTTCAGAAAATCCGAACATTTCCAATGTGCCTGTCATTGCATTGACTGCAGATTTCTCAGTAAATGACAAGGAAAAAGCGACCGAGTACGGGATCGATGATTTTATATTAAAGCCTTACACCCCTGAGGAACTATTAAATAAACTCATCCAATACGGATTGCCGGATTCTGATGATAAAAAAATGACGGAAACAAGCGCGGATGCTGAGCCGGTTCAAAAAAGGGAAGAGCTGAGTTTGTCTATAGACCTAACAGGGATGTTGGAGGATTGTATGGGAGAGGTTGATATGCTCGAGGAATTACTGAAGCTGTTCAAAGGGAATGCCCTGGAATTTATTGGCAAGGCAAAAATGCACCTGCAAAATCATGATTATGATCAATTGCAGTTTGCGGCCCATAAACTTAAATCAGGACTCGCAATGGTACAGGCGGCAAATCTGCTTATTCTGATCCAGCAAATCCAGGAGCATTGTAAAACCGACAGGAACCATGACCAGATGCAGTATCTGTACGAACAATTTATCAAGGAATATCCTATGGTAGAATTTGCCTTAGACAAGGAAATGACCCGATTACGAAAGGAAAACAAATAAGTGTCTTATGAAAAAGATTTTACTCGCAGACGATGATGAATTACTGGCTTCCCTCCTGAACTATAGGCTGGATAAAGCCGGTTACAAGGTCCATTGGTCCTGTGACGGTCGGGAAGTAAAAGAGCAACTGGAAAAGGAAATCCCCGATATTATTGTAAGCGATATTATGATGCCTTATTTCTCCGGCCTCGAATTAGTAGACTACGTTAGAAATACCCTTGAATCAAAAGTGCCGATCATCATAATCTCGAGTGCTGGAAACGAGGAGAATGTACTCTCGGCATTTGAATTGGGAGCCAATGATTTTATAGCGAAACCCGTAAGCCCCTCAGAACTATTGGTGCGGGTGACGAGAGAACTGAGTAAACCCTGATTTTTGTATAGAACAGAACTAACATATAACATATTCTCGCTCTTAAGTATTCCAAAGATCCATACGGATCTTTTGTGGGATCTAAGTGTGCTGTTTGGAAGTCTGTGTATTATTTATTTTGGTTTTATATTTTTCTTCCGGAATCGCCTTTCTGCAAAGTCGCAAAACATCAGTGAAAGACGAAAACAACTCACACCCATTATCAGTAATTTTCTTTTCCATGGCGAAGACGCGAGTAAGGAGGAGAATTGCGAATACGTAGAACTAAAGGTTGAAATCAGGGAGTTTATTAAAGATCCCATCAACCGAAGTATCCTTAAAGAAATTCTGTTAGACCTGCAGCGCGACCTTACGGGGGATGCCCGACGCAGGTTGTTTTCACTTTACAAGGATTTTGACCTGCACCTTGATGCCTTTGCCAAACTCAACAGCTGGCGGTGGGAGATTGTGACCAAAGGAATTGTTGAACTTACACAAATGCAGGTAGAGGAGGCCTATCTACAGATAAAAAAATTCATAAATCACAAAAAAAGTGTCATTCGCAGACATGCCCAGATTGCTACGGTTTCTTTGAACAGCGAAGGTATAAGGCAATTTCTCGATACAACCAGATATCCGATATCAGAATGGCAACAAATAAAAATTCTTGAAATACTGCGAAACAAGAAGGACTATATCCCACCTAGCTTCGGGGTTTGGTTAACTTCTAAAAACAAAGATGTTGTTTTATTTGCGCTCAGGCTCATCAGGCATTACAATCAGACCGACGCCAATGCCTCCGTAACTGAATTATTAAAACACAGGAATGAGGAAGTAAAGCAGGCGGCCATCGAGTGTATTAAGGAATTCGGCATCGTGGATGCGATTCCTACCCTAATGGCTGCTTTTAAAAAGTCGAAAAGGGATACACGCATATTTATTCTTGACGCAATAGGAACTATTGGAAAGGAAGAACACATTCCTTTTTTACTTGAAGTTCACAGAAAAATCTCCAATTTCAATGTAAAGAGTAAGGCACTGAGTGCTATAAACTCCATTTCCCCGGAAACAGTCCTCCCACTTGAAAATCTTGATCCCGAGATCATAGTTACAAAACGTCCTGTAGAACTGGAGAATGAAGAAAAAGAAACTACAGAAGACTCCGAATCCCTACAGATAAATGAAATACCCTCTGAGACAATTGAAGATGATGTGGTGATCACTGAAGAGAACAGTGAGTTCTTTTATGAGGATTTAGATGTTTTCGATTACTGTTTTATGGAAGAGCTTAACGAAATACTAGACAATCAGAAGATCGATGATACAGTGGAAGTACAATACCTTTCGCTCGATTTTTTACCTGTAGTAGTAGAAAAACCAACCCCCATGGAAAAGAAACGACCTGAAAAGAAATCAAAAAGAAAGCTCAGGAAGCTAAAAGTTTCCTATGAGGAAGTTCATCCGGATGAAAACTTCAGGAAAGAACTTGAGGAGATCCTGAGCAGGGTAGAGGTTCCGGATGTAGACGGAAATATGGAGACAGAGTACCTGAACTTTAACTTTCTGCCCTTCGTAATAGATAAGGACACCGAAGAACAAGACCTGCCTTCGATCATTCGTCAAATCAATGAAATGGAAGTCGACGGGGTGGAGATCGTTATCCCTTCCAGGAAGGAAAAACAGTTGGAGGGAGAACTAGCTGACCAGAGCGACCAGGGATCTGTGCAGGAGGACTTTGATGCCTGTGCCATGGTCGATTGGGAAGATGTCCTACCCGCAGAAAAACAAGCTGATGTGGCAGAAGCAACTGAAGGGAAGGTCGTCGAATCAAAATCGACGCAGGAGCCTTCTGTCAATGAAAAACCCTCATATGGATTCAGCATTTTCGAGGAGCTCTTCAGAACCTGTGATGTCGAATCCAAACTTATCCTGATGAACGAAATCCTGGATATCGGAGACCAGAAGGAGCTAATGTTTTTAAAGACGCTTAAGAAAGATCCTAATGGGAAGGTGCGGGAAGCAGCTAGGAAAACGGCGGCATTACTCAATAAAAGACTTGCAAAGGAAAGAACAAATAAAAAGGAAGAAGAGAACATTGTGAAATGGGAGGATGTAGATAAGGCAAATGGGTTGTTAGAATTTGACCTTGATAATACAGGAATTCAATCTGAAAAAACAAAACAGTAAACATGGATAACGGCGTTTTCAATGTGGTTTTGGAGTACCTGAACATCGTTTTTCTGGTGTTTTCAGCGGTATTGTTTACGCTGTACCTCTTAATGGCCTATCTGGCTACACGTAATTCAATCCATTACAAGCATAAAAACAGTTTTGGAAATATCTCAAAAACCCTGGGATCTCCACTTGCGCCGGGAATAACAATAATCGCACCTGCCTATAATGAGGGTTTGACGATCGTTGAAAATGTAAGGTCCCTCCTCTCTTTACAATATGTAAACTACGAAGTCATGGTGGTCAATGACGGGAGCAAGGATGATACCCTGGAGAAACTTATAGAGGCTTATGATCTCAAAAAAATTGAAAGGGATATCGACCCCGATATAAAGTCGAAAACCATCAGGGGAATCTACAAATCAGAACAGCGCTCTTTTGCCAAACTAACAGTTGTCGACAAGGCTAACGGAGGGAAGTCGGATGCCTTAAATGCCGGTATTTATCTCTCAGAAAATAAGTATGTGGGCTGTATCGATGTAGACTGCTTGATTGTACCTGAGGCTCTTTTGCACGTAGTTAAGTCGTTCTATCAGCATTCAGAAAAGCGTGTGATCGCCGTTGGAGGGGTAATTCGAGTGGCGAATTCCTGTAAAATATCAGGAGGGACACTGGAAGAGATCAGATTACCAAAGAACTGGTTGGCTAAATTTCAGCTTCTCGAATATACACGTTCATTTTTGCTGGGGAGAATGGCATGGGGTAGGATAGACAGCCTTTTGATTATTTCGGGGGCCTTCGGGTTTTTCGACCGGGAGATTGCCCTGGCTGTAGGTGGATATGACACAAATACTGTAGGGGAGGATATGGAGATTATCTTCAGGATGAGAAGATATATGCACGATATCAACGAACCTTATCACGTAGCCTATATTCCGGATCCCCTTTGCTGGACAGAAGTGCCTGAGGATCTTAAAATATTTGTAAATCAGCGCGACCGTTGGTCAAGAGGTAATTTAGAGACCCTGAATACGCATAAGGATATGTTTTTCAATCCGAAGTATGGCCGACTGGGTATGTTGAGCTATCCTTATTGGTTTTTTTATGAATGGTTGGCACCTCTTCTCGAGTTTGTGGGTCTTTTGGCATTTGTACTGTTTATCTATTTGGGGATTATAAACTGGGATTTCTTTATTGCCATTACTGTTGCCATATACAGCTTCTCAATTATGTTCTCTTTTTATGCGATCCTTTGGGAAGTCTATTCCTATAATCAGTACTCCAAAACTCGCGACATACTTACCCTGATGCTTGTTGCCATTCTGGAGCCGCTGTTTTTCCATCCATTGGTAGTATGGTCTTCTGTTCGGGGGAATTACAAGAAATTATTTAAAATACGATCTGGTTGGGGCTCACAGGTTAGAAAAGGATTTGCAAAAGCATAAGGATGCAGACGGATATAAACATAGGGACAAAAAAACGGAATTTGCGTGATTTTATCAGGCTGATCCTGGCATTTTTCCTGTGCTTATGTCTTATGTCTCTTTATCAGAATACAAGATTGTACTGGGCAGGGGTACTCGATGGGGTTATCAACAAAAGCTTTCTACTTCTGGTGGTTCATCATCTGGGTTTTACCTCCCTTTCGGCTTTGTTCCTGGTCTTCCTGTATAAATTTCTCGAACAGATTAAGGCCAATCTGGGATTTAAGACAGTGGTTGTGTTATTAGTATTGCTGCTGGGTGTTGAGGGATTGCTCACCAAATATTATGTGGATAATTATGAAATTTTAGGTGCCGGTTATACAGAACAACTAAAGAGAAATAATGGCCTGTCTTTATTCTACTATTTGCCCGTATTTCTTTTTTTCGGTGTGGTAGCCATGTATTTGTTTTACCGGGCAACTACTAATATATATGACCTGATTAGCAGGATGTATCCTTTTACCATCATTCTTTTTAGTCTATTCCTGGCAACGCTCATTACAAGAAAAAACCCGGTGAACGAAAACAAAACGCAACACCTGATCTACCATAGTGCGGAAGAGTCACTCGATTTCAATAAATACGAAGGACAAGAAGAGTATCCTTTGTTAAAACCCTTTGAGCCATCAGCTGGGCTCGCCGATTATTTCCAGTATAAAGAACAGCCGCCTAACCTGGTTTTTATAATTATGGACGGGGTCGGATCAGATTTTGTAGGGGAAAAAGCGACGTATAAAGCCTTTATGCCTTATTTAAATGGATTAATCAATAAATCATTGTACTGGCCTCATAATCTGAGTAATACGGGAGAATCAACTGCGAGTATTCCATCAATTATCGGATCACTTCCCTTCGGAGAGGAAGGATTCACCAATATAGACGAAAAGACAAACCAGTATACGTTGATCGACCTGCTTAATGACAACGAATTCCATACTTCTTTCCACTTCGGGGGAAATGCTTCTTTAAACAATCTGGGAAAATTTCTCTACGAAGAAGAGATAGATTACCTGTCGGACCGAAAAGCATTTGGTCCTCAGTACAAACAGCAGGAATCGGATGCAGCCGGAATCTCTCTCGGGTATCACGATTCGGATTTATTTGGTAAATGGCTCGATGACTTCCAAAGCACAGATGGCCCCAGAATAGATATTTTCCTCACTCAAAGCACCAGAAGCCCTTTTCATATAACGGCTGAAGACAAATACAAAGACAGGGTAGAGGAAATTCTGGCCTATAAACAAATTGAGGGTCGTGACAGACGACTAATAGAAAAGAACAGGGAGATCTTCGCCAGTCTGTTGTATGCAGATAAAGCTGTCGGTGATTTTATTGAGGGATACAAGCGGAAATCCGAATTTTACAATACCGTATTTATAATTACCGGAAGTCATAATTTAAGGGATCTGCCACAGTTGGATTATCTGGACCGTTACCGGGTTCCTTTGCTGATGTATAGTCCGATATTAAAATCGCCCGAACGAATCGGGTCATTGGTCTCACATGCCGATATATTACCAGAGTTGGCCGGACTGTTAAATGCCACCCACAATATTAAAATACCTGAGGAGGTCGCCTGGTTGGGAGAAGGCCTGGTTCACAAAGGATTTATAAAGGAAGAAAAAACCATTCCGCTTTACAGGCATCGGAAAAACATACAGGAATATATTAAAGGCAATCTGGTTATATCCGGAAACTCATTATATGAGATAGGAGTCAATCTTAGCTTATTCGATCCGAAGTCGTCACAGGAAAAAGAGTCAATTAAAAAATCCTTCCAGGAATTCAAGGCCATCAACACCTATGTGACACAAAAAAATAAATTACTGCCCGGCAACGAGTTAGAAGGGAAACCGGCCTTAAAAGACAACAAATCCGACCTGGTATGGATCAATAGTGTTTTTAATAGTGATGACTACGATAATGCTTATAAAACGGCCAGAGATCTGGCCATTGCAGGCGAGAGGGAACGTGCTCTTCTCCTTTGTGATCATATCCTGAAGGAAGTCCCTGGACATGCCGATACCGAAGTTCTTAAAGGTCGTATTTACGCCTGGAACAAGGAATATTCCCGTGCAGCTGTGATTCTGGAAAAAGCGATTAAAAAATACCCGGTGTATGCTGATGCGTATTCGGCATTACTGGATGTGTATTTCTGGTCAGACACTAACTATAAAGTAGCTGAGCTAAAAAAATTAATCAGGAAACACAGAATTGGCAATGAGGAGTTGAGTAATAAGATTAAAAGGGCTGAAGATAAGATGAAGCAGGATCAGACCCTGTTTAGCAGTGAGAATCTGGGATACCTGAACTTTGAAGAAGATGGATATGAATAGGGGAATCATACATACGATAGTTGGATGTCTTGGAATTGTTTTCCTTGGGTTGTTTCCAAAGGAAGCTATGACCCAGGAACTGGCGTATACCGGGGATCCGGATATTTCCTTACGCCGGGCAATGGTACTTGCCAGTGATGGTCGTAGGGATCAGGCCAGGGATACATTGAACACTATTCTGCACCAGTACCCCGATTATACTGATGTCAAAAGTCTGATTGCAAAAACTTACAGTTGGGACGGGGACTATGAGGAAGCCAGGAAACATTTTAACCGGATAACTTCAGAAGAAAGGAAGAACAAGGAAGTCTGGGTGGCCGCGATCCGAAATGAAATTTATGCCTTGAACAGGAATACCGCACTTGGGCTGGCCAATAAGGCACTTCTTTACCTTCCTGAAGATAAGGAAATTGATTCTATAAGGGCGAGTATCATTGACGCCTGGATTGATCCTTCTACATCCTCTGATGCTGTTACGAGCAGGGAGGAGGAGCTTAAAAAACTTACTAACTCGGTTACTATCTTCAGTTCAGCGGATATTTTTGATGTTGTTTTCGACCCCATGTATTACTCGGGTCTCGAACTTCAATTTGGTACTGCCTATGGGAAGATCATTCCGAGGGTCAACTACAGTAATCGATTTAAAATTGATGGGATACAGTATGAATTAGATCTTTACCCCCAATTTTCGAAGTCGGTTTATGCCTACCTAAATTATGGATACAGCGATTCGGAAATATATCCAGAACACAGGGTAGGAGGGGACGTGTATGTCAACCTGCCAAAAGGAATAGAAGCCTCCCTGGGTGCCCGATTTTTGTCCTTTACCGATAGTGATGTCTCTATTTTCACCGGTTCGGCAGGATTCTACAAAGGAAATTATTATTTTTCCCTACGTCCTTATATTACCCCAAGAAAGAACAGTACGATGGGGATCTCCGGAGTTCTCACTGCAAGGAAGTATTTAAAAGATGCCAATAATTATATAGGAATGACTGCCGGGATGGGTTTTATGCCTGAATTCAGGCAATTTCTTGCGAACACCACATTGGTTGCGGAGACCATGCTATTTGTGGAATCACAACAGCTAATGGCTGAATACCAATTTTCATTCGGAAGTAATCCTTCGCTGTACCGGGCACATCTGGGATTAACCAGACAGGAATTCGTTTTTGCTGCAGGAAACTATTTTTGGGCAATTTCTGCCGGTCTGAGGTACCAGGTTCGCTTCTGATATCGCAATAAGTACCTCATAAAATGCGTTATATACAACAATTATATACCGATACACCACAAAGTGTTGTTGTTTTTGAGAAGAAAAAATATGTTTACTATATAATCAATGAGCCCCAGATCTCACTAAAAACCAAACAAAAATGTTGTATGATACCTACGGTGAGGAATACTTAAACTTCCTCAAAGATTTGAATGAAATATTGAGTGTAAATGAATTAGCAGAACTAGATTATCTCTAGATAATCGGTGAACCTTAAATCCCCAAGCTTATGGCAAATCCAAATTATGACAACGCAGCTTATTTAAACTTTATTGAGGATCTCAATGAGATTCTGAAAGACTTTGAGATCAGCAGATTGAGCTGTTCTTAATTGTTTTAGTGTATAGATTGTTTAAAAGAAAAAAGGAAGCCCTGAGGCTTCCTTTTTATTTTTTATTAGGGCTGTTATCCTAAGTAAGCCTTAAGCAGCTTACTGCGGGTGTTATGCCGAAGTTTACGAATGGCTTTTTCTCTGATTTGCCTCACTCGCTCACGGGTCAGATCAAAGGTCTGACCTATCTCAGCCAGTGTCATTGATTGTTGATCTCCGATTCCGTAATACAACTTAACTACATCTGCCTCTCTGGGGGATAAAGTATCCAAAGCCCGGTTGATTTCTGTATTCAGCGACTGCTGCATCAAGCCTTTGTCTGGTTTAGGTGATTCCCCAGAACGCATTACATCGTAAAGGTTAGAATCTTCTCCTTCTTTTAGAGGGGCATCCATGGATACATGTCTTCCAGAGTTTTTTATAGATTGTTTTACCTCACTTACGGTCATTTCAAGTTCCTGCGCGATTTCTTCTGCCGATGGAGGCCTTTCGTGTGCCTGTTCGAGGTAAGAAAATGCTTTTTTGATCTTGTTGATCGATCCGATTTTATTCAGAGGCAGCCTAACTACCCTTGATTGCTCGGCCAGTGCTTGTAAAATGGATTGGCGAATCCACCAAACGGCATAAGAAATAAACTTAAATCCGCGGGTTTCATCAAATCGCTTTGCGGCCTTAACAAGACCAACATTGCCTTCATTAATAAGATCCGGGAGTGTAAGGCCCTGATTTTGGTATTGTTTTGCAACTGAGACCACAAACCTCAAATTAGCGTTTGTAAGTTTCTCAAGTGCCAGCTGATCGCCTGCCCTGATTCTCTGGGCCAACTCTACTTCCTCATTGGCAGTGATCAAATCTATTTTACTGATATCCTGCAGGTACTTATCCAAGGATTTTGATTCTCTGTTGGTGACCTGCTTGATTATCTTAAGTTGCCTCATATATCTTGAAAAGTTTAATGATTACATTCTCTCATTATACACTTTTATTCTGTCTTTTCCAAAGGCATACCCCCAATCTTATACATATTTTATGAGAACTTTAGTATTTTCTTCAAACTATAGTAAAATATGGCGTTTTGACGACTCTCCTGCTTGCATTCCGAAGTGTAATAAGTACCTTTATCAGCGGTTTATAGCGAGAAATGAGCAAGTCGGCACTAAAGAAATATCTAAGGGAGTTAAAAAAAAAGGATCTGGAATTACAGATTTTGGATTTATACGAGCGCTTTCCGCAGGTAAAGACCTATTATAATTTTGCCTTCAACCCTAAAGAAGATAAATTGATAGGTGAGGCAAAAGCAAGAATATCTAACGAATATTTTCCCTTAAAAAGGAAGCGTGCCCGGGCAAGGCGTTCTGTAGCCCAAAAATTTATTAAGCAATACAGCATATTGGGAATGGACCCTCACCTGCTTGCCGATCTGATGCTTTTTAATATAGAAACCGCTCAGCGCTACTCAGCCAGGAACAGGGTTAATGAAGCCTTTTACAAAAGCATGCTGCGCTCCTACAGAGAGGCCGTTCAATATCTCTCTCTCAATGCAATTTTACCGGAGTTTAAAGAACGATTGCAAGATATCAGGCAGGTATTACAGGAACAGGAATGGGAATTTCAGGAGGATTTCGATCAGATCCTAGACCTGGCCTATATGAATGATTTACCCTAATATTCAGATATGGCAATTGTACTTATACGGCAGGACGGAAAACTCGATCTTTGGAAAAAAGCCTTCCTTGATCAATTCCCGGATTTGCCGGTATATTCCTTTAATGAACCTCATCCAAGGGAATCCATTTCCATGGCGATCGTCTGGAAACATCCTGAAGGCACCCTTGAAGGGTATCCCAATTTAAAATGTATTACTTCTTTTGGTGCGGGTGTAGATTTTATTCTTAAAGATAAATCAAGACCTGCCGATATCCCCATCACCAGGGTTGTTGACGACGCCCTTGCTGATGACATGGCCGAATATGTGCTGACTGCCGTCCTTGGGCATTTAAAAAATATGGATCAATATGCCCGGGATCAGTTCGCTGCACAATGGCAACCCAAACCCTATAGCAGGATTGCAGATCATACCGTCGGAATTATGGGTTTTGGTACATTGGGTTCTCATGTGGGCAGGGCCTTGTCTCAAGTCGGTTTTCAGGTCATAGGATGGTCTAGACATGCCAAATCCCACCCCGGTATCGTTGTGCATCACGGGAAATCAGGAAAAAAAGAATTTCTTAGTCGGACCTCCATATTAATTTGTCTTTTACCACTTACTGAGGAAACAAAGGGAATCCTCAATAAATCGACATTGAATCAACTTCGCCCGGGAGCTTATCTGATTAATGTGGCCAGGGGAGGGCATCTCGCTGAGGATGAGCTTATTCCTCTTTTAAATTCCGGACAATTGTCGGGGGCATGTCTCGATGTCTTTCAACAGGAACCCCTTCCTTCAGATCATCCTTTCTGGGCACATCCCAGGATTAAAATTACTCCTCATGTCGCCAGTGTTTCTGATCCCCAATCGGTTGTTCCACAATTGGTTGAGAACTACAAGAGACTGGAAAACGGGGAAGCTCTGCTCAATCAAATTGATTCGGATCTGGGATATTAAAATCAGATTTCAGATCATAAATTTCATTTAAGAAAAAAAATCCTCTAGTTTTGCAAATTGGCGATTTAAGAGCCCTGAAATAGAATTTTTAACCTAAATCTGAATACTTTTTGTCGATTTCCACCGAAAATATTGAGAAGACTCTATATGATTATCAATTAGAGGATCTCCACTCCATATTTGAGCACCTCGATAATGCCTCAGATAATTCCAATCTATTGTACCAGCTCCCCACAGGAGGTGGTAAAACAGTTGTATTTTCTGAAATTACACGAAGGTTTATAGAGCATCGCAAGAAGAAGGTAGTGGTACTTACCCACCGTATCGAACTCAGTCAGCAAACCTCAAAAATGCTAAGAGGATTTGGTGTTAAAAACAAGATCATCAACAGCGAAGTAAAAGAACTGCCAAGCGACGATCCGCATATGTGTTACGTGGCCATGGTAGAGACGCTCAACAATCGGTTGCAGGAAGGAACAATTTCACTGAAGGATATCGGCCTGGTGATCATTGATGAAGCCCATTACAACTCTTTCAGGAAGCTCTTTAAGTATTTTGACACCTCTATCATCCTGGGCGTTACGGCCACCCCACTTAGCTCCAATATAAAACTGCCGATGAAAGACCACTATAAAAAACTTATAGTTGGGCAGTCCATCGAATCACTTATTAAAAACAGCTACCTGGCCCGTGCCAATATGTACAGCTACGACGTAAGTCTGAGATCCTTGAAATTGGGAATAAGTGGAGACTATACCGTAAAATCTTCTGATGAGCTTTACGGGAATTACAATATGCTCTCCAAATTGCTGGGAGCATATGAAGAAATCGGGAAAGGGACAAAAACCCTGATTTTCAACAATGGGATCAACACTTCCCGATACGTCTATGAAACCTTTAAAAAGGCTGGATACCCCATCAGGCATCTCGATAACAAGAATACGGCTACAGAACGTAAGGAGATACTCGAATGGTTTTCAAATACCCCTGATGCAATTCTGACCTCGGTGAGTATTCTTACCACCGGATTTGATGAACCAACTGTAGAAACGATTATTCTCAACAGGGCAACAAGATCTCTCACCTTGTATTTTCAAATGATAGGGAGGGGATCCAGGATATTACCGGATAAGGATGAATTTACCGTAGTTGATCTCGGAAATAACATCGCAAGATTTGGGATGTGGGATGCCCCGATCGACTGGCAGGAGATTTTTCATTTTCCTGATTTCTACCTAGAAAACATTAAAAATGATGAGGATATCGAGCGGGAATTTGTTTATGAAATGCCCCCCGAGCTAAGGGAGAAGTTCTCAAAATCTGAAGACATCGATTTCGATGTAAAGGCTGTCTACAAGGAAATTTTTGCCCAGGGATTAAGGTCGAAAATTGTGCTCGAACGAAGTATTGAACAGCACGCAAAGATCTGCGTTGAAAATAGTGAAGATGTGTTCGACGCACGAATCCTGGCCAAGCAATTAAAGGAGGAGATCGAGTATCGAGTAAGGCAATATTCCTATTGCATTATGAACAATACCAAGAACTATAAGGAGTGGTTGGAGGAAGATTACGAGCGTAAATTACGCCTTAAAATCTCTCAGATGTTTGCGGCCAAAATGTAATTATGGAAAACAAAGTGCCCGAGGTTCTCTACATTGGTTATACTTGGCCAGAACCCGAAGCCACTGCTGCCGGAGTGCGCACCCTGCAGCTCCTCAATTTCTTTAAGTCCCTCAAGTACAAAATTACCCTTTGTTCGGCAGCAGCTAAAACTCCACATTCTTCATCACTGGAGGAATACGACATCGATTGTATTGCCATCAAACTCAACCACGACAGCTTTGATAAGTTAATCGCGGAAATCAACCCTGCCATCGTGGTTTTCGATCGCTTCCTGACCGAGGAATATTTTGGCTGGCGTGTGGCAGATAGAATCCCATCTGCCATAAGAATACTCGACACCCAGGACCTGCATTCCCTTCGCCATAGTCGGGAAAAAGCGCTGAAAAAAGGAACTATATTTTCTCCTGAATTCTGGCAAATGCAGGAGATAACCTTAAGGGAGCTTGCCAGTATATACCGATGTGACCTCTCCCTGGTGATATCTAAATTTGAAATGGACTGGTTGAAGACTTATAGTTCGATTGACCCCTCTTTGCTATATTACCTTCCTTTTGTTTTTGATTCGCCTGATGCGGCCCAAAAAAACGATATCCCGGATTACGTATCACGAAAGGACTTCTGTTTTGTAGGTAACGGGAAGCATTCTCCTAATATCGATGCCATCAATTTCCTCAAAGAGGACATCTGGCCCAGGATAAGAAATGTCCTGCCAGAGGCAAATCTCCATATCTATGGGGCGTATTTCCCTAAAAAAATAATCGACCTCCATCAACCGGAAGAAGGTTTTTATATTAAAGGTTGGGTAAAAAATGTAGGGGAGGTACTTCAAAATATCAGAGTAAATCTGCTACCGCTAAGGTTTGGGGCCGGACTCAAAGGTAAATTGTTTCAGGCGGCCTCCCTGGGTACCCCTTCGGTAATGACTGCAATGGGCGCGGAAGGAACGCCATTTGCGGAGTTAAATAACCAACTTGGGACAAATCCGGAGGATTTAGCAGAAAAAGCTATAAGACTCTATAATGAGAAAGGGCAATGGGATGAGGCAAAACAAAGTGGATTAAAGCTCCTTAAAGACGAGTTTGGGAAAGAGGGATTCCACACCGCATTACACAACACCCTGCAGGATCTTTATCAGAATCTGGATAGCCACAGACATAAAAATCTGACAGGCAGGATGCTGTTACACCATACATTAGGGAGTAGCAGATACCTTTCCAAATGGATCAGTTTAAAGCAGCAAATGAATCAAAAAGGTCTCGATGAGTCCATCACAGGATAAGATTGTAAAGGGCGATGAGATGGCGTATCTTTAACTTAATAAATCAATAGCGAATGAGTTCAGCAATTAAATGGGAAACCGCAGGAGAATTTGAGGATATCACCTATAAAAAATCGAATGGGGTGGCACGAATTGCCTTTAACAGGCCGGATGTAAGGAATGCCTTCCGACCTAAAACCACCAAAGAACTATACGAAGCCTTTTACGACGCCCAGGAAGATACTTCCATAGGTGTGATCCTATTATCCGCCGAAGGACCTTCATCCAGAGATGGGGTGTATTCTTTTTGTAGTGGAGGAGATCAGAAAGCAAGAGGACATAAAGGGTATGTGGGGGAAGACGGATATCACAGGCTGAACATTCTTGAAGTACAGCGTCTGATCCGGTTTATGCCTAAAGTTGTTATAGCGGTGGTCCCCGGATGGGCTGTTGGCGGAGGTCACAGCCTACACGTGGTTTGCGACATCACCCTCGCCAGCAAAGAGCATGCAAAATTCAAACAGACAGATGCTGATGTCACCAGTTTTGACGGGGGATACGGTTCGGCTTATCTGGCAAAAATGGTAGGGCAGAAAAAGGCACGAGAGATTTTTTTCCTGGGAAGAACATACTCTGCAGAACAGGCCTATGAAATGGGGATGGTGAATGAAGTGGTGACACATGCAGATCTGGAAGAAACCGCATATGAATGGGCAATGGAAATCCTTGCTAAGTCGCCCACCTCTATCAAAATGCTCAAATTTGCCATGAATCTTACAGACGACGGAATGGTAGGGCAACAGGTCTTTGCAGGAGAGGCAACGCGCCTGGCCTATATGACTGAGGAAGCTAAAGAAGGCAGGAATGCCTTTTTGGAAAAGCGAAAACCCGATTTTGGCAAAAACAACTGGATCCCTTAAATGCAGAAGCATTCCTAAAATAAAAAAGGCCCCGTCATTTCTGATCGGGGCCTTTTTACGAGAACACTATATGAAAATGAAAAAATTAACTCCTTTTTAATTACACAGTAAACATACAGGAGAATTATTCCTTCGCATAAATATTGTTGTCAAGTGGCTTTCATTTGTGGTGAAGGTCCTTATTGTTGTTATTAAGCAGGCACAATTAACGAATTGCCGCCAGAATTTCACTGAGAAAAGCATTGGTGTCAAAATGCGGAGCCTCGGCCAGGCCTGTTCTTACAACTACCAGGTCTCTGGATGGGATTATAAAGACGTGCTGCCCCTGATACCCGTTTGCTGAAAACATATCCCTGGGCACATCAGGGAATTTACCTCCGGCATTAAGCCAGAAGTGCGCTCCGTAAACCCCGTCAGACTGAACTGTTGGGGTAGTGACATACGTGACCCATTCAGGATGAAATAACTGCTCACCATTCCACTCGCCCTTTTGAAGATATAGTTGGCCAAATTTTGCCCAGTCGCGTGTACTGGCCCAACCATAAGAAGAGCCTACAAAATTACCTGCCAGATCGGTCTCAATCAGCATGGAATGCATTCCAATTTTATCAATCAGGGCCTTATAAGGGAAATTGAGGTAATTCTGATAGTTAGTAAAAGTATTTCGCAAAAGGCCAGAAAGTAAGTTGCTGGTGCCTGAGGAATAATTCCAGATCTCTGTGGGTTTAGCAACCTTCTCTTTTGCTGCCTGTGAAGCTGCCATATTCGATTCCATAAACAACATCTCGGTTACATCGGATATCCCCGAATAATCCTCATCCCAGGCCAAACCACTTTGCATGCGAAGCAGGTGATTTAAACTGATCTCCTTCCTTTCATCCTTTTTCCAGGAAGGAAGATCAACTTTGTCTTCCATTGCAATTTTTCCCTGGTATTCCAGAATTCCAAACAGCGTTGCCAAAACACTTTTAGTCATCGACCAGCCCAGGATGGGGGTATCTTTGTTAAATCCTTCTGCATAGCGTTCTGTAATCAGATTGCCTTTATAAAGAATCAATGCTGTTCTGGTCTTTACTGTATCCGCAAACACATGATCAAGTGCAGTCTCTAAGGCTGGGTAGTCCACATTATCATAAAGAGTATCCTTTGGCGATTGATGGCCAAAAGGGTAGGGGAGCGTAATTTCTTTTTGATCTCTGGCTGGAATTTGTGAGTAAATCCTGGGATCAAAATCGCCGTTGATAAGGACACAACCCAGGCCATCACGGCATATTGCTTCCCGTTCCATGAGTCCGAAAACATTGGCGAGAGCCGACCTTTCTTTTTGGTCATACGATGAGCTGGCTAGTTTTACCAATGGTACGTTATGGTCGTAAGCTTCGAGGGAATTAAGGCTTCTTCCGCTAATATAAAGGGTTGAGGCCGTATTTTTTGCAGCAAATCCCGAGATCAGGTTTAATTTGGGATATTGCCAAAACACGACAATTCCGGTAAGGACTAATAAAATTAAAACAAGCCATTTAATATTTTTCTTCATTTCATATCATGTTAATTGAAACTTTCCGATATTCGAATAAGCCCAAAACCAGATTAATTTTTGAAAATATAAGGTTTATCGGGATACAATATTATGGCAGCAAAATTATGGAATTAAGCGCTATGTTTAGCCTGCATACATAATCAGATTGATAATAATCTATGACTCCTTTCTTTAAGAAATTTGCTTTTCTAGTCCCTGGCTTTTTTATGGTAATTGTTTCCTGTGATTCCAATAAACAGGAACGGCAGCTTGCTATTTACCAATCGCACTGTGCGAGATGTCATATCGCTCCTGAGATAGATGATCTGCCCAGGGGGATCTGGGAAGAGGCTATTCTTCCCGATATGGCAGCCAGGATGGGAATTCGCGAAGACGGATATGATCCTCTTAAAGGCTTAGCCTATGAAGAGATGGAGACCGTAATTAAAACCGGTATATATCCTCTTACGCCAACCCTAAGTATGGAAGATTGGTTACTTCTAAAGGAGTATATCCTCCAAAATGCTCCTGATTCCCTGACTCCTATAATGAGTCAACATAAGGATCGGGAACTAAGTAAGTTTGCCCCTGAATTGATTTCTTTTGAAGGCCCTTCCAGGCGATCTTATGCTTTTCTTGAATTTCAGCAGGAATCGGGGAAACTTCTTATGGGAGATATGAGGGGGGAGTTGATGTCATACGGCTTTGAAGACAGCCTGGTGTCAATAGGCAAATTTGAAAGTCTGGTTGTGGCTCATAAGAAGACAGCTGAGAATACCTTTATTACTACCATTGGAAATATTCACCCCAGTGCTTTATTAAAAGGAAAGGCGTATAGGATAGGGGAAAGCGACACCCTCATTCTTGAGCAGCCCTTACACCGACCTGTACATTCCCTGGTTGAGGATCTCGATAAAGATGGGAAAGAAGAAATGGTGATTAGCGAATTTGGAGATCTCACCGGAGAACTATCCCTGTTTACACAAAATGATTCGGGCTATTACGACAAAAAAACACTTTTGAATCAACCCGGTACGATCAGGGTAGTAAGCGAAGATATGGACGGTGACGGCCTGAGAGATCTGATCGCTCTTACCTCCCAGGGGGATGAAACGATCACTATCCTCTATCAGAAAAAAGATCTTTCCTTTGAAGCTCAAAAAGTATTGCGATTTAATCCGGTTTACGGGAGTAGCTGGTTTGAACTGATGGACTATGAGGGGGATGGCGACCTCGATCTGGTGACGGTTCATGGGGATAACGCAGATAAATCCTATGTTCATAAGCCCTTTCACGGCATGCGTCTGCACCTAAATGATGGCCGGAATAGCTTTACTGAAGTCTTTTTTTATCCCATGAATGGGGCAACCAGGGTGGTAGCTTCGGATTTTGATCAGGATGGGGATATGGACTTCGGTCTCCTTTCTACCTTTCCCGATTATGAGAATGCAGCTAAACGAACTTTTGTATTTTTGGATAATACAGACAGTGAAGCGTTTCAATTCGATTCCTTTACCGTGGAGGACTCATTAAAGGCCAAGTGGTTCCTCATGGATAAAGGGGATGTCGATGCCGATGGGGATACTGATATCATCCTCAGTAGTTTTTCACTCCCTTTTATTCCGGCACCTCAGCAATTAGCTGATGCATGGAAAAAAGAGGCAATAGACCTGATGATACTTGAAAACAAACTGAAATAAAAGAGTCATGATTCGTACTATACAGATCGGTATGGTATTAATGCTCATTTCTTTAACACTTTCTGGTTGTGCTGAGGAAAAGGAAAAATGGAGCTGGAACAGCATGGATGTTACGGCGACTGCCTATAATTCACTGGCATCACAAACCAATGCCTTAGCCAATGTTGCAGCATGGGGAGACACCCTGAGACCGGGTATGAAGTGCATTGCCGTATCACGTGATCTTTTAAAAAAGGGGCTGACATATAATACGCCGGTGATAATAGAGGGTTTTGAGGGAGTTTATCTGGTAAAGGATAAAATGCATAAAAGGTGGGAGAACCGCATCGATATTTACATGGGACTCGATGTTGAAAAAGCACGGGAATGGGGACGTAAAAAGCTTACTATCCAATATGGAATCCTAAATGAGGATCAGAAATAATTAGTGCCTATGATCACAAAGAACTGGAGAAATATTTATAGCGTCTTCATCGGGGTCTGGAGTATGATTATGCTGTATTCATGTGCCAGTTCACGCATCATTGACAGGCCTATCATCTTTGACTCCCAACGTATAGAACTCACCAAAGAATACCTGGATAAGCGATACGGCATTGAATCCGATTCAATCAACATCAACCCAAAAATGATTGTCCTTCACTGGACGGCCATCCCCACCCTTGAAGGATCCTTTGATGCCTTTAATGGCGCCGTAATCCCGGGGTGGCGAAGCGTAGTGGAAAATGCAAGTACATTAAACGTATCATCTCATTTCCTGGTTACCAGGGATGGAACGATTTACAGGTTAATGCCCGAAACTGTCATGGGACGTCATGTGATTGGCCTTAACCATTGTGCCATCGGAATTGAAAACGTAGGTGGAACTCAGGAAACCCCATTAACAGAAGCCCAACTCATGTCGAATATCTGGCTTGTGAATTACCTCAATGACAAATACGAGATCGATTATCTCATCGGGCACTATGAATACACTAAATTTGAAGGCCATAAACTCTGGCTGGAGAAAGACGACGGGTACAGAACTGAAAAAGAAGATCCGGGCGAAGAATTTATGAAGGCGGTGAGAGATGCGACAAAAAAACTGAATTTTAAACCCCTGCCACAAAAGCAATAATATGAAATATTTAAAATTACTTCTTCTCCTAATAATAATTTGTGGATGCAAAGAAGAAAAAGCAGTAACTACTTCAAATATTACTTCCTCCCTTTATGATTCCTATGAGAATTACAAGGAAGTACAACTGGATAAGAGAAGGATAAAACACGAGGATATCCAGGCCCTGATCTCTGAACACCGGGACGATAGTGGGGTCACTATCAGCAAGGTGGGAGAATCTATTGAAGGCAGGGATCTGAATCTCATCAGCATAGGGCAGGGACCAACGAATGTTTTCCTCTGGTCTCAGATGCACGGGAATGAGCCCACAGCTACTCAGGCCATTTTTGACATCCTCAATTTTTTTAAAAGCGATGATTTTACTGAGGAAAAGTCGGAAATCCTCAACAGCCTTACACTTCATTTCCTGCCGATGCTCAATCCGGATGGGGCAGAAGTATTTAAAAGAGAAAACAAACTGGGGATTGATATCAATCGGGATGCCCTGAGACTACAATCGCCTGAAGGACAGACCTTAAAACGGGTTCGGGACAGTCTCGATGCCGATTTTGGCTTTAATCTGCACGATCAGAGCACCTATTACAATGCAGAGCGCACTGATAAACCAGCCACAATCTCCTACCTGGCCCCGGCCTACAACTATGAAAAGGATATTAATGAAGGACGTGGAAATGCAATGAAGATTATCGTGTTCATGAACAACATCATCCAGACCTATGCCCCGGGTCAGGTGGGCAGGTATAATGACGACTTTGAACCCAGAGCCTTTGGTGACAACATACAGAAGTGGGGCACCAGCACCATCCTCATAGAATCAGGAGGATATGCAAGCGACAGGGAAAAACAAGAGATCAGGAAGCTCAATTACGTCTCTATTTTATCAGCTATTTATACCATTGCTAAAGGAAATTATAAGGAAATCAGTCTGGAGGAATATGAGAAAATACCTCAAAATGACCGTAAGCTATTCGACTTAAAGATTGTGGAGGTAACCTATGAATTGTTAGGGAAGCCGTATATCCTCGATATTGGAATCAACCAACTGGAAGTCGACCTGGAAGGGAACAGGGAATACTGGTTCAGCAGTCGGGTCATCGATCAGGGCGACCTCTCTACCTATTACGGGTATACGACCTTTGAAGCCAATGGTTATAAACTGATTCCAGGAAAAGTATATCCTGAAGTCTTTAATGAGATGTCGGATTTGGAAGAAAATGCGGAGGGCATGAAAGAATTGTTGAAAGAAGGCTACACCTATATTCGATTAAAGAATATTCCGGAGGATGCTTTGTTTTCTCCTTATCCCATCCATATTTTAAGCGAGAAATACGGACTTCCCGAATTTGCCCTGGAGGCAGGAAAAAACCCCACCTTTCTCTTGCGGAAGGATGGGGATTATAAGTTTGCCGTTGTCAATGGGTTTTTAATAAACCTCACCGAGGGGGCACCGGAGTATTCAGAACAATGGGGACGCAAAAACGCGATGATTTACCGTTGAACACAATTACTGGGCATTGCGGATATTAATATCCGAAGCTAAAGTGTAACTGACTGCTGTTAACGATTATAGCAATTAACATCACGAAGAGGGTCACCACTATTGAAGTGAATACTGACAATACCAGGCTTTTATATCCTTTTGAAAGGTTGCCTAAGGCACTCTGACTGATAATTTCGTTGATAACATCCATGATTTCTCTTTTTTACATTAAACAATTTGATTCAGTTTTTAGGATGTATGTTAATCGCGATATACACTTGGGTTGCTATGTATATAACAAGGATGATGCCAAAAACCCTACTTTATAGCAGGGTAAAAGAAAAAGGAGGGTCGAAATGACCCTCCTTTAAATATGTATCAAAGCCTATGTTTACTGGCATCCACCGGTAAATCCATTGGCACTAAAGTCGGTTTGAACAGCTCCCTGTCTAGAACCGTCTGTAACCTGTATGGCGAGGTTATTTGTCCCGCTGCCATCCCTTTTGGGCGTACAGTATTCAAAGAGGTAAAAACTATTGGCCCTTTCAGATACCCTGAAGGAAATGTCATTAAAAGTAGTTTCAAGTTCTTCTTTATTACCCGCAAATACACTAAATGTTCGTCCGATCTCGTCTAATACCTCGGCATCAATTTCGCCCCCTAAGCCAATGGTGAAAAATGAAATATTGAGATCTGCATCCCTAACTTTCGATAGGGCATCCGTTTCTGAATACCTCGAAGCCTGGTCTGTACCATCGGTAAATATGACCACGGAGGCAGCACTGATAGTTGAATTGGCTCTGGCGTCAGCTAGAAGTCCTTCCGCAATGTCAGTAGATTTAATAACAGCTCCATAAAGATCAGTAGAGGGATCGTTACTGATATCCTCAGTAATCCCTTCAATAGCCAGTGTCAACTCATCTTTTACGGAAGTCAGAGGCTGAAGTAAATGCAATTCATCTTCCCCGTCGAACCAGTAAATAGCCATCTTAAAACTGTCTTCGGTCGTTGCGGGCATTACATTGTTAACAAAACTCACCGAAGCCGATTTTAATTCATTCAGGCTGTTGCTCAACACACTATTACTTAAATCGAGTACTAAGAGTGTATTATTGTTAAAGATCTGGGAGTTGGGTGAAATCCGGGCAAATGATTCTGAAGTTGAGATCGTATTAAAACAATCATCATTCCTGCCCTGTTCGTAAATAGTAAACTGATCTGCTGTTAACCCCGACACGGGATTTCCTGACGAGTCGGATACCTTAAAAAAAACAGATACCTTTCCTGGGAGGGTGGTGAATTTGTCCTGTATAGAAAGGATCAGATCATTTTTACCAAGATCCAGGCAGTCATCTACGGGTTTTCCTATACCCAGATCACCATTAGTATTAATATCAAAAGCAACATCGTCATCCGCATTCCCACAGGAGGTGGCCGAGAAGACCAGGAGTGCGAGAGAGAGGAATTTTATATAGGTTTTCATTTTTCAAATTTTAGGTTCAACCTCCAAAACGCAGTATTATCCGTTTCAGTATATTTTAAGTTCAGCTTTTTTTATTTTCACAAATCTTTAAATTTTCAGACTGATGTTTGTGTAAAAAAAATAGAAAACATTAGTGTTAAAGAATTTACTTGAATCTATAATTTTTGATACCTTGTTTAAAGAAACCAGAGTGTAAAATGACGATTCTATTATTCGGGCTGACGCGGGATATTGTTGGAGATTCTACCTTAGAGGTACCCAGGGAAAAAGCAACTTCAATTTCAACCGTTGATAAGCTAAAACAATTTGTTTTCGGGCAATTTCCCGAATTGAAAAAGATAACTTCAATTGCGGTTGCTGTAAATAATGAATACGCCACAGACAGTACGCCAATCGGAGAATCGGATGAGATCGCCCTGATCCCTCCAGTTAGTGGCGGATGATGGAAAAGATTTGAGAAAAATATGCTGATAGACAATCATAACAGAAAAATCAACTACCTGAGATTAGCCGTCACAGACCGGTGCAACCTGAGGTGTCACTACTGTATGCCCTCTGAAGGGATCAAGTTTGCTAAGAATAAAAATCTTCTCACCATTGAAGAGCTTAAACTTCTGGCCAATACAATGGTAGATCAGGGGATTGATAAAGTCAGGATTACCGGGGGAGAACCGTTTGTAAGGAAGAACCTTATGGAATTACTTAGATATCTTTCCTCCCTGAAGGGAATCAAAGAACTGTCAATGACGACCAATGCCACATTGATCGGGCCTCACATTAAGGAGCTTAAGGACTTGGGTATAACAAATATCAATCTGAGCCTGGATGCTATTAACAGGGATACATTTGAAAAGATCACCAGAAGGGATCAATACGATGTTGTTTTTGGAAATCTTATGACCATGATAGAAGAAGGGTTTAACCTTAGGATCAATTTCATCGTTCTCGATAATCAAAATGTACAGGATATTATTCCTATTTTGAAGTTACAGGAGCATTATCCGGTCTCTGTGCGTTTTTTGGAAGAAATGCCTTTTAATGGGGGAAGTAAGAATTTCGAAACAATCACATGGAATTATAAAAAGATACTCGACTATATAAAATCGCATTATCCCGCCCTGGAAAAACTGGAATCGCCAAAAACTTCCACCTCCATTAATTACAAAATACCCGGGCATACTGGAACTTTTGGGATTATCCCCTCTTTTAGCAGGACCTTTTGCGGGAGTTGTAACCGATTGCGAATTACGGCAACGGGAGATGTTATTACCTGCCTCTATGGAAAACCCAAAATGAATGTCAGGGAGATCCTTCGGGGTGAAAATCCCGAATTACATTTGCGTACTTCTATTGAGGAAGTGATAGGTAACCGGGCAAAAACAGGCTTTGACGCCCAAAGAGAACACCAGGGTGTTTTTGAAAATTCTATGACTTCCATTGGAGGCTAGCACATTAATATTGACTTACTTTGACAAATTTATCTTCATATAGTCCATCTGAGAAAACAGCGGTATACGGCTTGATTCTAACCGGAGGGAAAAGCAGCAGAATGGGCGCAGATAAGGCCCTTTTATCCTATCACGGCAAATCTCAGCAGGAAGTAATGTATGATTTAGCCTTGAAAATCTGTCCCCGGGCCTTTATAAGTTTACGCTCCGATCAACAAAAAGACCTCTCTTCAGAAATGGAAACTATCTTCGACAGAAATGAATTTGCAGGACCGTTTAATGGGATCCTCAGTGCTTCTGCCACGCATCCGGAAGTTGCCTGGCTGGTCCTGGCGTGTGATCTTCCCCTGATGGATCTGGATACGCTTAAACTGTTGTCAGATTCAAGAGATCCGGCAAAAGATGCAACTGCGCTGGCCACAAAGACCAGTGGACTTCCAGAACCCCTGGCAGCTATCTGGGAGCCTTCGGGACTTGCTAAAGCGAGGGAATATCTAAAAACAGCCAACTCAAGCTGCCCGCGTAAATTCCTTCTAAACTCAGATATCCATTTGGTATTCCCTGACAACGACCAGGTGCTAGCCAATGCCAATTCTATGGAAGATTATAAAAGGATAAAGGAAGTCCTCAATTCAAAATGAAACAAAATCGCTACATCAGACAAACCAGCCTAAAGAATTTTGGTCCGGAAAGACAGCAGGCACTAAAAGAGGCCAGAGTACTGGTTGTTGGGGTAGGGGGACTCGGAATACCTGTTCTGCAGTATCTCAATGCAATGGGAGTAGGCTGCCTGGGAATGGTAGAACAGGATGTGGTGGAATGGTCCAATTTACAAAGACAAGTTCTCTACTCCGAATCGGACCTTGGCAAGCCTAAGATTCAGGTTGCAGAAGAAAAGTTACAGGAAATGAACTCGGAAACTGAATTGATACGCCACGACACTTTTTTAACCCGAACAAATGCCCTTGAAATTATTGCATCCTATGATCTTGTTGTTGATGCCTCTGACAATTTTCCTACCAGATACCTTATAAACGATGCCTGTGTAATTTTAAACAAACCCTTTGTTTCCGGAGCCATATATGGTTTCGAAGGGCAAGTCAGCGTATTTAATTACAAGGAAGGGCCTACCTATCGCTGCCTTTTTCCATCCCTGCCCGAAAAAGACAATATACCCGATTGCAATACAAATGGGGTGCTTGGAGTGATTCCTGGTATCATTGGAAGTTTTCAGGCCCTGGAAACCGTTAAAGTGATCACCGATATGCCGGGTGTTTTAAGCGGAATATTGATGTTATACAATGGGTCCGACCAATCTATTCGGAAGGTTAAGTTTCCTGCGGTGGCTAAAAATAAGAATCGGACCCAGCTGGAAACCAATTATGAAGAGCCCACTTGTGATTCCGTCCCTGAGGTGAGTTTTAAAAGAATGCTTCAGGAGATTTTGAGTGACTCACCTAAGGTTACGCTTATCGATGTACGTACCACAGAGGAATTGCGATTGAATCCCATAGATAAAGCAAGGCACATTCCCATGGAATTACTGGCAGATTCCGTTGATGAATTATCCGAGCAGGAAACAATTTTTTTTATTTGTGAATCGGGGAAAAGGAGCAAGGATGCCGTACGGCAATTATTACCCCTGCTACCAAACCGAAACCTCTACTCGGTAAAAGGAGGAATAAATGCCATGGAAAGCGGACTGGAGAATATGGCCAACAGGAATAAATCAGGCTTGCCGTAAAAGGTTTTTCTTTTTCACGGTTTGTACACATCAAACACTTTTGCAATTGCCAATTTTAATATGATTTCATTTAAAGACGCCCGTCAACTCGTTTTAGATCAGCACAGGAACTTTGGGACTGAAACGGTACCACTCTCCGATTCCCTTCACCGAATCCTGGCAGAAGATGTATTTGCCGACCGCGATTTCCCACCCTTTAACCGATCTACCAAAGACGGTATTGCAATTGATTATAAGGCGGTAGAAAATGGCCGACTCTCCTTTGAGATCGCAGGCACCTTGCCGGCAGGCGAACCTACCATTCCATTTGTAAATCCCGATTCCTGTATTGAGATTATGACAGGAGCGGTAGTCCCTAATGAAACAGATACGGTAGTGATGTACGAGGAGGTCGAGATCGAAGATGACATAGCCACGATCACTAAAATTCCGAATCAGGGACAAAATATCCATAGAAAAGGCAGTGATCATAAAAAGGGCGATATCGTTCTAGCCAAAAACTGTGTGATAACAGCTGCAGAAATAGGTGTCCTAGCAACGGTTGGCAAGAGTGAGGTTTGTGTCAGAAAACTTCCAAAGGTGGCAATCATCTCCACCGGGAATGAACTGGTAGAAGTTGAGAATTTGCCCTTGCTACATCAGATCAGGAGCTCAAATTCGCATAGTCTGGTCGGTTTATTACAGCAGTTAAGGATTAAACCATTGCGATTGCATATCCCCGATGATATGGATCTGCTTCGGCAAAAACTCGATTACCTCATAGATGAAATGGACATTCTCATTCTGAGTGGGGGGGTCTCCAAAGGCAAATTTGATTTTCTTCCCCAGGTATTCAAGGACTTAGGTGTTCATTCAATTTTTCACAGGGTAGCACAAAGACCGGGTAAACCGTTCTGGTTCGGGGTAAAGAAGGAGAAATCCTGTATCGTTTTCTCTTTTCCGGGAAATCCGGTTTCCACCTTTGTTAATTTTCATCTCTATTTTTTACCCTGGTTCTATCATTCAGCCGGAATTAAACAGGTGACTCGTATGGTAAAATTGGCTGAAAATCTCGAAAATCACACTAATCTTACTATTTTTAAAGGAGTAGAGCTATCCATGGAGGATGGATGTCTTTATGCCTATGCGGTTGAGAATACCGGCTCAGGAGATCTTGTTTATCTCACAAAGATTTCGGGATTTGTAATTCTGGATCCCGAAGTGGAGTCCTTTAGTAAGGGAAGTTTAATTCCCTTTATCGCAACAAAACATATTTTAGGAATATGACGCATGAACTTAAAAAAATCTTTGAAGTATACCAGGCAGCCAAAAAAGCTGATAGAAAGGCAGTTTTGGCCACTGTAGTTGCCCTGGAAGGTTCATCCTATCGGAAACCGGGAGTAAGGATGCTTATCCTGGATAACGGCCTTACTGAAGGAGCGGTAAGTGGCGGATGCGTTGAAAAAGAAATAATCCGCCAGGCCGACGAGGTGTTTTCCTCAGGAGAAGCGAGGGTAATGACCTATGACGGAAGATTCCGCCTTGGATGTGAAGGAATACTGTATATCCTGCTAGAACCTTTTACCCCTTCAGAGGAAGTACTGAAATCGTTCGGGAATGTCGTTAAAAGAAGAGTGATGTTCTCTATGGACTCGTTTTTTGTTCAAAAAGACGAGGTGAACAAGGAATTTGGAAGTATGATCGAGCTCAATGGGCAGCGATATTCTTTAAACAGCAGCCAGCAACCAGACACTTCGCTCATGAAATTCTCCCAGGCTTTAGATCCTTCCATACAATTGTTTATTATTGGATCTGAACACGATGCGGTGACCTTATCGGCCTCTGCTTCCCAATTAGGGATGGAGGTTGTTGTGGTAGCGAATCCGAGTGAGGAGAAAGCACTTGCGAATTTCCCGGGTGCGGCTGAATTCCTTCCCGTACTCCCTGAAGTTTTCCCATCCGAAAGGGTAGACAGTAATTCGGCGGTAATCCTAATGAATCACAGCTATTCAAAAGATCTGCAGTATCTGATCAGATTGCAAAAAACTGCACCATTTTATATAGGAATTCTGGGGCCCTACAAGCGGAGGGAAGACCTGTTGAACGCCTTACTGGAACATGCTCCGGATGTGGAGGATGATTTTATGGAATCTATCCATGGTCCTGCGGGTATCGACATCGGGGCAGTAACTCCTCAGGAAATTTCCATTTCTATTCTCTCTGAAGTACTGATGGTTCATCGGGAACGCACTCCCGTGAAATTAAAGGACAAAAAAGGCGCCATTCACAGTCCGTCTGCATGAAAATAACCGCCCTCATATTGGCAGCTGGAGCTTCATCCCGGATGGGAAGAACCAAACAATTACTGCCCTGGGGTAATTCAACCCTTCTTGGAAACGCCGTATCAACTGCACATGAATCCGGACTGGAAGAAATTCTGGTAGTCCTGGGTGCCAAAGCCAATACGATTAAAGCTACCCTGGACTCTATGCCTTGTCAGATTGTTGTTAATTCGGACTGGGAAGAGGGGTTGGGCTCATCTATTCGTACAGGGGTTTCTCATATAATTACTTCTGCATCAATTCCGGATGGTATTCTGATTATGCTCGCAGATCAGCCTTTTGTAAATGCTGATTACCTGAAGAAGCTCATTTATCACTTTAAGAATGGCGATGGGGGTATTATATGCTCTGATTACAGTAAAAAACTGGGGGTCCCTGCTATCTTTGATAGCAAGTATTTTACAAAATTGCAGGGACTTAGTGGAGATGAAGGGGCCGGAGGTATTATAAAAAACCACATAGATGATTCCTATGGTCTGGAGGCTGGAAAAATAACGATAGACCTTGATACTCATGAAGACTACATATCTTTAAAATCAATAAATACTCAATCTGATTTATGAAAAATATCCTTTTCTGTTTGTTTTGCCTGGTCGCAGTTTATTCTTGTGCTCAAGTTACCGGATCCCAGGAAATGGGATTTGAAGAATACAATCCAACTTCAACGCTGGTGGTTCCGGGCGAAGAGATTACCAAGGCGAAATACCCCTTTGTAGATGTTCACAGCCATCAATTCAGGATGGCAACACAAGACCTTTCAGAATTGATAGGGCATATGGATCAGATGAATATGGCCGTGATGGTAAACCTCAGCGGGGGTTCTGGGGATAATATCATTAAGATTTCGGAAAACATCAGGGAAAATTATCCCAATCGATTCGTAGTCTTTGCCAATGTCAATTTTGATGAAGTCGGACTCCCGGGATGGGGCGAAAACGCTGCAAAACAACTCGAAGAAGATGTAGCCAATGGGGCCAAAGGACTTAAAATATACAAGAGCCTGGGCTTGCGAAATAAGGATATAAATGGAAATCGAATTGCTGTAGACGATTCAAGATTGGACCCCATCTGGGCAAAATGCGGGGAATTGAATATTCCTGTTTTGATTCACTCTGCAGATCCAAAATCGTTTTGGGATCCAATGGATGCAAATAATGAACGCTGGCTGGAGCTAAAAACACGGCCAGGAAGAAAAAGAGAAGCAAACGACCCTGCTTCATGGGAACAGATTATTGCAGAACAACACAATGTATTTAAAAAGCATCCGAATACAACGTTTATCAATGCCCATATGGGCTGGTTTGCCAACAACCTTGGAAAATTAGGTGAATTGCTGGAAGAAATGCCCAATATGTACGTGGGTATTGGTGCTATCATAGCCGAACTGGGGAGGCAACCCCGGAATGCCAGGGCCTTTTTTATCAAATATCAGGACAGAATACTCTTTGGCAAGGACAGTTGGCAACCCGCAGAGTTCCCAACTTATTTCAGGGTTCTTGAAAGTGATGATGAGTATTTCCCTTACTACAAGAAATATCATGCATTCTGGGCCATGTATGGCTTAGACCTGCCCGATGATGTGCTTAGAAAGGTGTATTACAAAAATGCCATTAAGGTAATTCCATCCCTCGATCCCGGCCTGTTTCCTAAGGACTGACCTGAATGTAGATTAATCAGACCATCCGATATCTGCATGGGGGATTACTTAATCCCATATTTTCGAAAGAATTAGGGAGCGGAAAAAAAAATTGCTCCAATCTGTGATTTTTTAATCCCTTGATGTACTAATAACCCAAAGGATGTCGTGCAAATGCCCAGAGAAGATCTTTTCATTGAACTTATAAGAGAACACCAGGCGCTGATATTTAAGGTATCAGCCATGTACGCCGACCGAAAACAGGATCAAAAAGACCTGTATCAGGAAATTGTATATCAGCTCTGGAAATCGTTCGACACATTTGCCGAAAAGTCGAAGATAAGCACCTGGATGTACAGGGTGGCCTTAAATACGGCGATAAAGCAATTGATTTCAAAAAAACGTCAACCCAGGACCTCATCAATTGAAGCCATCGATTTTCCGGGGATGGATACTACTGACGGTATTTTGGAAGAGCGAATGAAACGCTTGCACCAGGAAATTGAGAAATTGAATATTCTTGAAAAAGGTATCATACTATTAGCTCTGGAAGGAAAGAAACACGAAGAGATTGCAGAGATAACCGGACTCTCTGTTACCAATGTAGGCACCCGCATGTCGAGGATAAAAACAAAATTAAAATCAGAATTAACTAAAAGCTAAACTTATGGAAATGAAAGAACTGGAAAAGCTTTGGACTCAGATGAGTGAGGAACTCGAATCGCAAAAAAAACTAAATAAAAACTTAATCATGGATATGACACAGACAAAATACGTAAACAAATTCAGGAAAATTTCTACATATGAGACTATTGGCGCCGTAATATGTTTTGGAGCGGCCATTTACATCATTGCACAGTTCAGGCTCTTAGACATATGGTATTTGCAATTATGCGGGGCCTTTACCGCCCTTTTCCTTATCGTTTTACCCGTATTGACATTGCAGTCGCTTCAAAGGATACAAAATATCAATATTGCCGGAAGCGATATGAAACAAACACTTGTAAGTTTTGAAAGGGCCAAAAAACGAGTCCTATTTCTACAGAGAGCAGGAATATACCTTAGCTTTCTTTTAATGATTACCATGTTACCTGTTGCAGCAAAGATCTTGGGAAAGAATAAGGATCTTTTCCAGGAGACCGGCCTGTGGTACATCTATATCCCGATCATGGCAATATTCCTGATTGTTTTTGCCCGCTGGGGATATGGATGCTATAAGAGTATCACAAGCTCAGCAGAAGAGATTCTTAAAGAAATTGAATAGTAGATAATCACTAAATAGCACCTCCCTTTACGGGAGGTTTTTTTTGTTTAATAATTTATGCTCTGGGGTAATTCAAGTATATTTATAGGTACTTGTCGCCGACTGATTTACGAAAGGTCAGGTCGATCAACTAACCTCCACCTATGATAAAATCAGGGTATCTGCTCGTCTTTTTACTCCTGTTTACATTAATTTGTTCAGGCCAAAAACAGAATGCCGATTACTCCATAAAAATAAAAAAGACCCGATATGCCATTGAGATTGATGGAGTAGGGGAAGACCAGGCCTGGACTGAAACTGATGTAGCAAAAGATTTCTTTATGGTCCTGCCTATGGACAAGGGAAAGGCTACCCAACGGTCAGAAATTCGAATGACCTATGACGATGAGAATATTTACCTACTAGCCACCTTTTTCAACGACTCCCTCGGACCAAATTATGTGGAGTCGCTGAGGCGGGATTTCAGTTTTGGGAAGAATGATAATTTCTTATTATTCCTCGATCCGTTCAACAATCAAACCACAGGATTCACCTTTGGTGCCAATGCTGCCGGAGCTCAGTGGGACGGAACCATGTATAGTGGCAGTGCGGTAGATCTCAGCTGGGATAGTAAATGGATATCTGTAGTGAAACGGGATGAGGAAAAATGGGTGTTTGAAATGGCCCTGCCCTTTAAATCGATCCGATATGAAAAAGGAGTTAAGGAATGGGGAATCAATTTTAGCCGACTGGATCTGAAAACCAGTGAGAAATCGAGCTGGACCCCCATCGGGAGGCAGTTTCCTACCTCCTCACTGGCCCTGGCAGGTACGCTGGTGTGGGATTCTCCTCCGCCATCCCCTGAATTTAATATGTCCCTTATTCCCTATGTACTAGGTGAGATACGTTCTCAGCCGGATGGTTCCCAAACTACCGATGGAAAAATTGGAGGAGATATCAAGCTGAGCCTGACATCATCCCTAAACCTTGATCTGACGGTTAACCCTGATTTTTCTCAGGTGGAGGTCGACAGGCAGGTCACCAACCTGGATCGTTTTGAACTCTTTTTCCCGGAACGCAGACAGTTTTTCCTGGAAAATGCCGACCTGTTTGCCAACTTCGGTTATTCAACGATCAGACCATTTTTTTCAAGACGAATCGGACTTGGCGTTCCAATTGATGCCGGGGCACGGGTGAGTGGAAACATCAATGAAGATTGGCGCCTGGGACTTATGGATATACAGACTTCTTCTCTTGAAGATGAAGGAAGGCCTGCACAGAATTTCGGCGTACTCTCCCTGCAAAGGAAGGTATTTAGCAGATCGAATATCGGTCTCATCTTTGTAAACAAGCAATCTTTTAATTACCCAACAGAGCAGGATTCTTTACGGACTTTGTTTCCTGAATACAACCGGAACCTGGGGATGGAATACAACCTGGCTTCTTCCGATAACCTGTGGAGTGGCAAGGCCTTTTTGCTCAAGTCGTTTGCGCCGGATGACGAAAATAAGGGTATTTCACAAGCTGCAAACCTGTCGTACAACAACCGACAGTGGTCCTGGGGGCTACAGGAAGAGGTGATATCAACCGGGTATTCGGCAGAAGTGGGATTTGTACCTCGCGAGGACTATATTCGATTGAGCGGCTATGCCGGCTACCTCTTTTTTCCGGATAAAGGTCCCCTGGTAAGTCATGGACCCCGCCTGGACCTGAGTCATTTTTTTAATAATAATTTTAAGAATACAGATTATCAGAACACTTTTGGATACAGTCTCAATTATCGGAACAGAAGTGAATTGCGTTTTCAGTGGATAAATGAATATGTGGAATTACTCGCGCCATTCGATCCTACACGAACCGGGAAGCCCGACCTGGCAGCAGGAGAGAAAAACCACTGGAACACCTTTCGCCTGGTTTACAATTCTAAACCACAGGCTCTTTTTACCTATTCTTTTGACAGCAGTTTTGGCGGATATTACGAACAGGGTACCCGTATCAACTTCAGTAATGAATTGGGGTACCGATTTCAGCCATATGTGAGTCTTAGCTCGGCTCTTAGCTATAATCATATCACCTTGCCGGCACCTTGGAATACCACCCAATTCTGGTTGATAGGATCAAAGGCAGATATCACTTTCAGCAATACACTTTTCTGGGCTACTCTTTTTCAGTACAATGAACAGACACGGAATTTTAATCTCAATTCCCGTTTACAATGGCGGTATCAACCGGCTTCGGATCTTTTCCTGGTCTTTACGCAAAATGAACGATTAGCGCCATTTACGGGAAGTACCTGGAGCCTCACCCTTAAACTTACTTATTGGTTTAATCCCTGAATTAAATTATTTCTATATTTATAAATACTGCAAATCAAAACCACATTATGAATAAATTTTCCCGTATTTCCATCTGCTTATTTCTCTTCTTCGGTCTGTCAATGGCTTATAGTCAGGATTCCGTTCTGGATGAACTCAATGAAATAGCCATTATTGACCAGAAAGTTATGATGCCCATGCGAGATGGGGTTCGCCTTGCCACAGATATTTACAGGCCAAAAGGAAATCAGAAAGTCCCGATCATATTTTCAAGAACCCCTTATAATTTTAACTCCTGGGGAGATGGGGAACAGAGAACCAGAACGGCAGCCAGAGCGCTGGAGGCTGTAAAGCGAGGCTATGCCTATGTAGTTCAGAATGAGCGGGGAAGGTATTTCTCGGAGGGAGAGTGGGACATCCTTGGAGTTCCTCTTACAGATGGGTATGATGCTTTTTCCTGGATGACCGATCAGAACTGGTCTAACGGAAAGATCGGCCTTCTGGGTTGTTCTTCTACTGCAGAATGGCAGATGGCCGTTGCAGCCCTTGACCATCCCTCTCTGGGCGCCATGGTACCACAGGCATTTGGAGCTGGCGTCGGCCGGGTCGGAGACTTTTACGAACAGGGAAACTGGTACAGGGGAGGAGCAGAGCAAATGCTCTTTTTTGCCTGGCTTTACGGAGTGGAACACGATAAGTTTAAACCGCGAATCCCCGCCGGCGCAACTCAGGAAGACCTGATCAGAATTTCCAGGTTTTACGATCTGGCTCCTGAAAACCCGTCTGTAGACATGTCGGAGGCATTAAGGCATTTACCCATCCAGGATTTCACCAAAAACATTGCAGGAAAAAAGGAAATATTCGACAAAATGGTGAGGAGAAAACCCAATGATAAGGCCTGGTTTGAGGGTGGTCTCTACCACGATGATATGGAGATCAATATTCCCGGTTTCTGGTTTGCGAGCTGGTACGATGTATCTATCAGTCCCAATCTGGCCCTCTACAACCATGTCAGAAAAACAGCTAAGGATGCCTCAGTGAGGGATAACCAATACCTGGTGATTGCACCTACTCTGCATTGCGCTTATACCAGGGCTACCGAGAATACGATTGTGGGAGAACGGTCGGTAGGAGATGCCCGGTTAAACTATGAAGAGCAGATCTATGCCTGGTTCGACCTTTGGCTGAAGGGTGAAACCAATAATTTTAAGGAAGAAATCCCTAAGGTTCAGTACTATACCATGGGAATCAACAAATGGAATTCCTCAGATACCTGGCCTCCTGAAAAGGCCCAGATGACTACCTATTACCTCCACAGTGGAGGGAAGGCCAACAGTCTCTACGGAGACGGACAACTTAGCCCTGATATGCCCGGTGATGCAGCATCGGATACTTTTGTTTACGATCCTATGAATCCTGTTCCATCATATGGAGGTAATGTTTGCTGTACCGGCAATGCAGTTAGAGGGGGTGCTTTTGATCAACAAGGGATGGAGACCAGAAACGACATCCTTGTCTACACCTCCGATATTTTGGATAAAGGGATTGAAGTCAGTGGTTTTATTGAATCGACCCTTTATTTATCGAGTGATGTAAAGGATACGGATCTCACTATAAAACTTATCGATGTTTACCCTGATGGAAGGGCCTATAACCTGGACGAGACCATTCAGAGAGTTCGCTACCGGGAGGGCTATGACAAAGAGGTTTTTATGGAAAGCGGAAATGTGTATCGGGTTGATCTTACGCCCATGTCGACCAGCAATTATTTTGAAAAGGGACATAGGATCAGAATTGAAGTTTCGAGCAGTAATTTCCCCCGATTTGCCAGAAATTTAAATACGGGAGGAAATAACTTTGATGAAAAAGAAGGGGTAGTTGCGACCAATACCATTCATCATTCGCGGGAATACCCCTCTCAGATTAGTTTGCCTGTGATCTCGGATTAGGTTTAAAGAGGAATATATAGGTCAGACAGAAATAAAAAGCATGCAGAAATGAAACTGGTACTGAGAATTTCGCTGACATTACTTTTCTACCTTCTCTTAAATGTTCCGGTATATGGGCAAGAAAGTCCAACTGAGAAGAGACAGAAGATGATCAGTGAACAGCTTATACCAAGGGGAATTTCAGACAGAGAAACACTAAAGGCTATGGGTCGGATTCCAAGGGAAGCCTTTGTCCCTGTATCACAAAAACCATATGCTTACGACGACCGACCTTTGCCTATTGGCGATGGACAAACTATTTCCCAGCCTTTTATGGTTGCCTTTATGACCCAGGCCCTCCGTTTAAAGAAGTCGGACAGGGTTTTAGAGATTGGCACAGGCTCTGGTTACCAGGCAGCGGTACTCTCACAGATAGTTGATACGGTCTATACTATTGAAATCATTCCTTCCTTGGCCGAAAGGGCCTCACGACATTTAAAAAACCTCAATATTGACAATGTTCAGATCCGTAACGGGGATGGTTATTTTGGATGGGAGGAAAAATCACCTTTTGATGCCATTATAGTTACGGCAGGGGCAGAAACAATTCCTCCTGTATTGGTGGAACAGTTATCTGAGGATGGTATAATGATCATTCCGGTTGGGCCTCATAGAGGTGTCAGGCAACTCATCAAACTAACTAAAAAGAAGGGAAAAATAAAAACAAAATCCCTGATGGATGTCCGTTTTGTTCCTTTTGTAAGAAACCGTTAAGGTCCCAATTTCTCGGATTCATTTTAGCCATCCGGCGCGGATAAAGCCAGCTACGTTTTATTGCAAATTAAATTGGGGAAAAATGGGTCAAAAGTGAGGATTTTAAAGGGAAAAAGAGTAAATTAGTAAGCATTGATTCCGGTTTTGAAGAATGCTTGCAGAACCGTTCTTCTCCCATTTTCAATTGCATCCCGACAGAGATTATAAACGCCTGTTTTATCTGTCATATTCCTATTTTATGAAAACAATTTAAAATTCCAGCATTATGAAAATATACGACGATAAACACATCAAAAATGTGGTGTTTGTAGGAGCGCATCAAAGTGGGAAAACAACCTTGTCTGAAACCATGCTTTTTGAGGCCGGTCTGATCAACAGAAGGGGAACCGTGGAGAATAAAAACACGGTTTCTGACTATCATGAAATTGAACATGAACGCGGTACTTCTGTTTTTGCAACTCCCCTGCATACAGAATGGCGAAACTACAAGATCAATATAATCGATACTCCCGGGCTGGATGATTTTGTCGGGGAGATCATTTCTTCCATAAGGGTTGCTGATACAATCCTGACGGTGATCAATGCACAAAATGGAGTAGAAGTAGGAACGGAAATAATCTGGAACTATATCGACAAGTATCAGAAACCTACCGTCTTTGTGGTCAATCAGATGGACCACCTCAACGCCAACTTCGACATGAGTTTTAGAAGTATTAAAAACCTGGTGGGTAATAATGCGGTACTTATTCAGTACCCAATTCAAATGGATGGCGCGCAGTGTATCATTGACGTCCTGAAAATGAAGTGCTATAAGTTTGGTCCCGAAGGAGGAAAACCAGAAAAACTGCCTATCCCTGAGGATCAGAAGGAACGTGCTGATATGCTACATAACGAATTGGTGGAAAAAGCAGCCGAAAATGATGAAGCTCTGATGGAGTTGTTCTTTGAGAAAGGGACACTTAATGAAGATGAAATGAGGATGGGGATAAAGGCCGGTATGCTCAACCATGAACTATTCCCGGTGTTTTGTGTCTCAGCTCTGAAAGATATGGGCAGTGGCCGACTCATGGGTTTTATCGATAATGTAGCTCCGGCAGCCGCCGATCTCAAACAGGAGCAATCTGTAGAAGGAAAGACCATCGAACGAAACAAGGAAGCATCTACTGCCTTGTTCGTCTTTAAGACGGTCTTCCAACCCAGCCTTGGACAAATCACATTTTTTAAGGTAAAATCAGGAGAGGTAAATGTAAATGATAAGTTGGTGAATTCCCGAAACGGGGAAACAGAGATCCTCAACCAACTATTCATTATGGATGGAAAAAACAGGGAGCCTGTCAACAAACTTACCGTAGGTGACATCGGGGCGAGCCTGAAACTGAAACATACCGAAACCAATGACACCCTCCATGAGCAGGGTGCACCGGTAACCATTAAGCCCATTCAATATCCCGACTCCAGAACCCGAATGGCAGTGAACGCAAAAAATAAACAGGAAGAGGAGAAACTTAGCGAAGCCCTTAAAAAGATTCACAGTCAGGACCCAACCGCAGTTATTGAATACTCCAGTGAGCTAAGGCAACTCATTTTGGGGTGCCAGGGAGAACTGCATTTGGCAACTATCGACTGGAGCCTGAAAAATAATTATGGCATTGAAGTAGAATTTGAAGCTCCGAAGATTGCTTACAGGGAGACCATACAGAGATCGTCAGCTTCCAGCTACCGACATAAGAAGCAATCAGGTGGTGCAGGACAGTTCGCAGAGGTCCATTTAAAGATCGAACCGTGGACAGAAGGTATGCCGGAACCACAGGGGTTTAATATCAGGGGGAAGGACGAAATCGACCTCCCATGGGGTGGAAAACTTGTGTTTTACAATTGTATCGTTGGTGGGGTAATCGATATCAGGTTCCTGCCTTCAATTCGTAAAGGTATTCTTGAAGTTATGGAATCAGGTCCACTTACAGGATCTTTTATAAGGGATGTCAGGGTCATGGTTTATGATGGGAAGATGCACCCGGTAGACTCTAATGATATAGCCTTTAAGATTGCCGGAGCCCATGCGTTTAAAGAAGCATTTTTGAATGCAAATCCAAAGCTGCTTGAACCTGTACAGGAGGTAACTGTTAGGGTGCCGGAGGAAACGGTGGGAAGTGTGATGACCGATCTGCAATCGAGGCGGTCGATTATCCAGGGAATCGATAGTATTGATCATTTTCAGATTCTGAAATGTGCGGTGCCCGAAGCTGAACTCTTCAGGTATTCAACAGACCTAAGGTCCCTTACACAGGGGAAAGCCACTTTTAGTACGGTCTTTTCCTCCTTTAAAGCGGTTCCTAAGCATATCCAGCAAGACCTGGTGGGTTCACATGATAAATAACAAATAAGAAATCGGGAGCTTTGTACAGATAATTTCCGAACAGAACGAATTGGGATAAGTTTCGGCATGCCAAGAAGTGAGAAACAATAACAACTATATAGACTTTCATTGCCACCCTTCGTTAAAACCTTTTGGAAAGAGTTTTAATGCACAGCCGGTAGGTGAGAATACAGCAGACAGGAGGAGGAAAAAGAGTATCTGGTACTACGATCCTCCTTCTGTTTTTGACAAAATACTCAATTACATCAGTGGCCTGACCAAATTTTCCCAGTCGAATTTTACAGCGCTGACACTAGGAGGGGTTTCGACGGTCTGTGTTTCGCTCTACCCCTTAGAGAAATGGTTCATCCGAAACAGGATGAAAAATGAATTGATTCTCGACCTTGCCTCAAATTTTGCCCTGGGTATTGGAGCTAAACGGGTAGACCATATACAGGGTATTAAGGATTATTTTGAGGATCTTGTTCTTCAATACGAGTATTACAGGCAATTAGATGGAAAAGTCTTCAGGATTTCCGGGAATAAAGTCCGTTATAAACTTGTCAAAAATTACGAGGATATCAAGAGGTATCGGGAAGAAGAACCTGCCTCTAAGATCAGAACTATTGCTGTAATTATTTCAATTGAAGGGTTGCATGTACTCAATACAGGCCTGGGAAAGACCCCGACAGAAGCTGAAGTTTTACAAAACATAGACACTATAAAGAACTGGGAATTCAAGCCCTTTTTTGTAACCGTGGCTCATCACTTCTGGAATTATATCTGTGGGCATGCTCCCAGTCTTACCGGGATCATTTTAAAGTATACGGATCAGGAGGAGGGTCTTGGTGAAGGATTCACTTCCCTTGGAAAGAAAGTCCTGATGCGAATGCTGGATAATACGGATGGCCGAAGGATATTGCCCGATATTAAACATATGAGTATCAACGCCAGGAAGGAGTATTATGACATGCTGGATAATGGGGGCAATGATTTTAAAGATATTCCGGTTATTGTTAGCCATGGTGCCTGTAATGGTCTTCATTCATTCGAAGATCCAACGCCTGTTTATCAGGAAACCGCAGCTGTTCTCAATCCTGTCACCATCAATTTTTTTGACGAGGAATTGGTCAGAATAGCCCGGTCGGGCGGAATCATAGGCCTGCAGCTTGATGAGCGGAGAATTGCCAACAAACAGACACTTAAAAACACCAAGAAATCTGTAAAGCGACATAAAATCATGCACTACAGGTCTGAACTGCTATGGAATCAGATCAGGCATATACTAACAGTTCTCGATTCGAGGGAGATATTTGCCTGGGACTGTATGGCTATTGGTTCCGATTTTGACGGAATCATCGATTCACTGAATGGCTTCTGGACTGCCGAAGAGTTGCCCTTTCTGGCCGATTTCCTGGAAAGGCACGCCTATAATTTCATGGAGAACGTTTCGTTGAAGCTTCCTGAGAACAGAATTGATGCCGACGAGATTATACAAAGGATCTTTAGTGAAAACGGAGACCGATTTCTCAGTCGGTATTATCACTAGCCTGGAGAGACGCCATAAAAATAAAGTAAGAGAAAGGATCTGTTGAAGTTGATGATTTTATTTAACTTACTCAAAAATCAAACGAGCTATGGAAATTTTTATTAAAGTACTGCAAGGAATTGTAGGTCTGAGCATTCTGAATGTATGGTTGATTCAATACAATAAACCAACACGCTGGCGTGGGGGGAATGCAAAAACCATCCTGGAGGAATTCAATGTCTACGGACTACCCGCATGGTTTTGTTATGTGGTGGGGACCCTCAAAGTAATTCTGGCAATTATGCTTTTAGTCGCTATTTGGTATCCCGAATTGAAATTGGCAGCGGCATCGGGGCTGGCGCTTCTTCTGGCCGGATCAATTTCGATGCATTTCAGAATAAATGACCCCATCATCAAGTCGTTTCCTGCTTCTCTCTTCCTGGCCATGTGCTTAATCATCATTTTTTATGGATGATTAGAGGTGGGAGTGTCACATCTGGTGCAGTATAGCGTAAAATAAATATCCGCACAATAGGGCGTAGGTGAGTGCCGGCAGGACTGCGGGCCAGGGATCTTTGATTTTTATCCGGACAATAACTCCAAGTGACATCAGTATTGTAAGCCCTGCTAAAGCAATTAAACTCAGGGTAGGTCCGGTGAACATTCCAAGAAATATCCCTGCGCTCCCTAGTAGTTGTAAAATACCGGTTAGCTTCCTCTGCTGTGGCAGGCCATATCTTTCAAACTCCTTTTTCATACGCGGGGCGAAAAAACAACTAAAGCCGAAAAACAGGAAGGAGAAAGCCAGGAATAATCCCAGAAATTCATCAATTTTCATAGGGAAGAATATCTTGCCATTTGTTCAGGCCGCAAAGATACCCAATTTAGAGAGAAGCATGATAGGGAGCTTTGACCTCTCAGATAGAGGTGAAGATTAAGGAAAAATGTAAATTTAGCCTCTAAAAAATATGAAAGAGAAAATTTATATCGTTGGAGCCGGAATAAGCGGACTCATTGCTGCATTAAATCTTGAAAAAGCAGGGTTTAGTCCGGTAATTTATGAAGCAAGCGACTCAGCAGGTGGAAGGATAAAGACTGATATTATTGAAGGATATCAGCTCGATCACGGTTTCCAGGTTCTTTTGGATGCTTATCCAAAAGCCATGGAGTACTTTGATTACGACAAATTGAAATTACAAAAAATCTTACCAGGAGCCATTCTGTTTGACCGGGGTAAGACAATTACCCTTGGTGATCCCAGTCGGCATCTTCCCTTTTTGTGGCCCACATTGGTTTCGGGTATTGCAAATTTGCGTGATATTTACCTGTTGCGGTCACTACACAGGAGTGTGCAACGTCAGACCGATGAGGATATCTTTTCTTCAGAAGAAATGTCAACAATCAAATTTCTTAGACATAAGGGATTTTCTAATCGGATAATCGATAAATTCTTTAAGCCCTTTTTTACGGGAATATTTCTTGAAACCGAATTACAAACCAGCTGTCGAATGTTCCAGTTTGTGTTTAAAATGTTTGGAAGGGGATATGCTACTATTCCAGAAGGAGGTATGGGTGCTTTGGCCGGGCAATTAAAGGAACGACTTCAGCGTACAACAATACACTACAATACTCCTGTAGCCGCATTAGAAGAAGGAAAACTGACCTTAGCAGACGGCAGTTCTATTCCTGCGGATGTTATTTTGGTCGCTACTGCTTCAAGTGATCTCCTGCCCGGTGATTCAGGAGCTGAGTTATGGCAGAGTTGCGATACCTTGTACTTTGAAACTGAAGTCAAATCGATAAAAAAACCTGTTATCGGATTAATTACTGAGCCCGATTCGCTAATCAACAATATCTTTTATCCAACAAGTATTTCATGTATTAAGAAAGGTGCCAGGGAATTACTCTCTGTAACTGTAGTTAAAAGACACAAGCTCAAAGAAACGGAATTGATCAGCAGGGTAACAGAAGAATTAGAGTCGATTTGCGGTATTGAAAATCCCCGCTTTATTAAGCGATACAACATTTCAAAAGCATTGCCCGACCTTGATTCACTATCGGCAGAATGGAACGAGAAAAATGGAAGATGGGGTGCAAACATTTATATAGCTGGCGACCATTTACTATATGGTTCAACCAATGCAGCCATAATTAGTGGAGAAATGGCTGCCCGGGCGATGATCGGCAAACTAGATGCTCAGAAATAAAAAAACCGCCAAAAGGCGGTTTGTGTTTTTATCATAAAATGTACTACTCGGCTGGCATAACCACTGCATCGATGGCGTGAATTACCCCATTGGAAGCAGGAACGTCTGCCATGATTACCATGCTCGCATTGCCCTGCGCATCGATTAGTTTAACGTTTTCTCCATCAAGAGTCAGCGTTATCTTATCTCCCTGCACGGTTTCAGCCACAAAGGACCCATCATTATTGTTGATTGCTTCCACAACGGCCGCTGCTGAAAATTCACCGGCAACTACATGGTAGGTAAGCAAATTGATTAAAGCGGCCTTATTTTGAGGTTGTAGTAAACTTTCTACGGTTCCTTCTGGTAATTTTGCGAAACTGTCATTTGTAGGGGCAAAAACCGTGAAAGGTCCGTCACTACTTAGTGTTCCTACCAGGTCTGCCGCCTGAACAGCAGCGACAAGCGTACTGAAGTTTTCATTTCCACTTGCTACTCCAACAATTGTTTCCGTAACCATAGTCTCTTCAGCTGTAGTCTCCATTTCGGTAGAGGCCATTTCGACAGCCTCCTCTGTATTGTCTTTTTCTTTTTTTGCTTCGCCACAGGATATCATCATTAATCCTGCAAGCATAATTGTACTTAAAATTCTCATAATTTATTATTCATTTTAGTTATAGGTCGAAGATAAGTAGATCAAAGACGCCGAAGTATTAAATAATGTTTAAATAAATGAATATAAAGTTAAACATAACATAAAGTATGGTAATTATTGTCATTTTACTATAAATTTTGATTTCTTATTGGGTAATAAATATTAAGAATTAATGAAAACAGATTACATGAAAAATGAACAAGAACTATTAAAACCAATTACACTTGGAGCTATTTCCTTGCCAAATCGGGTCGTTATGGCCCCGATGACCAGAAGCAGAGCGGACAATAATGAGAATAAACCTACTTCAGAACTACAGGGAGAATATTATGCTCAAAGGGCATCGGCCGGACTCATAATTACGGAAGGGTCCCAGGTTTCAGAGCGGGCTGTTGGCTATGTAAATACTCCGGGAATACATTCTGAAGAACAAATAAAAGGGTGGAAGGAAGTTACAGAAAAAGTTCACAAAAAAGGAGGCCGTATTTTCATTCAGTTATGGCATGTGGGCAGAATGTCACATCCTGATTTTCACAATGGCAAACTCCCTCTGGCTCCTTCTGCTATCAATCCGGAGGAACAATCCTATACTCCCGAGGGGTTTAAGGATACAGTTGAACCAAAGGCTATGACGATCGATGAAATTCATCAGACAATCAAGGATTTCGCCCAGGCAGCTGAAAATGCGGTAGAGGCTGGTTTCGATGGAATAGAAATCCACGCGTCTAATGGGTATCTTTTCCATCAGTTTTTTAATAAATCGAGTAATAAGCGAACAGACGATTATGGAGGAAGTATTGAAAACAGGGCAAGATTCCTTTTTGATGTTCTGGACGCTGTCAGGGAAAAATTACCGGAAAACAGAATAGGGGTGAGGCTAAATCCATCTCTGCATGGTTCTTTTGGCATGACCATGGATGAAGAGACCATTCCCACCTTTGACTATATCGTAGAAAAGCTTAATAATTACGACCTGGCTTATTTGCATTTGTCTGAACCTTTTACGGATGTTTCTGATTTGCCATACGCTGTCACGGAAATAGCCCAACATTACAGACCTATCTACAAGGGCGTCTTAATGATCAACAATGGCTTTGATCAGGATTCCGGGAACGAGATACTTGAAGCAGGGCATGCGGATCTCGTTGCTTTTGGCAAGCCCTATATTTCTAATCCGGATCTCGTAGAACGATTCGAACAAAATGTTCCCCTGGCAGAATGGGACCAAAGCACTTTTTATACCCCGGGCAAGGAGGGATATCTCGATTATGAGAAAAATACTACCGAAATGAGCAGGGCAGAATAGTAGACTTATTTGTAAATTAGTGAGAATTAAAAATCAAGTTAAAATGCGAAGTACATTCCTATTATCTATTATTTTCTTGTTGGTCTTTGTTTCTGCCTGTAAAACTGAAAAAAAACAGGGCTCTGATGCTATGCCGATTCAGGAAGAAACTAGCCTCCACGGTGAGGAAGTAAGTTACGCTACTGATTCCACTACTATGAAAGGATATCTCGCCTATGACAAGGCTATAAAAGACAAACGTCCCGGTATCCTGGTGGTTCACGAATGGTGGGGACATAATGAATATACCCGCGAAAGGGCCAATATGCTAGCTGAACTGGGATATACAGCCCTTGCGGTTGACATGTACGGAGATGGAAAACAGGCAGCACATCCTGATGATGCCGGAAAATTTTCTGGGATGGTTATGAGCAATATAGAGGAAGCTAAAGCCCGATTCAATGCCGCAATGGAACTTTTAAAAAATCAAAGTTCAGTTGATTCGTCACAAATTGCTGCTATCGGATATTGCTTTGGCGGCAGTGTTGTGCTAACCATGGCAAATGCTGGAGAAGACCTCGATGCTGTAGCGGCCTTCCACAGCGGAGTGCAGTTGCCTATCATGCCTAACGAAGGGATTAAGGCAAAGGTATTAGTCTGTAACGGAGCAGCAGATCCTTTTGTCTCAGAGGAATCTGTAGTTGCGTTTAAGGAGGCTATGGATAAAGCGGGAGCAGATTATACCTATATTTCCTATGAAGATGCTCAGCATGCCTTTACAAGTAAAGATGCGGATTCTCTGGGGCAGAAATTCAATCTTCCCCTGGCTTATCAGGAAAAAGCCGATAAAGCCTCCTGGAAAGCCCTTCAGGAACTATTAAAAGAGACTTTTCAATAAGCAGAAAAGATAGATATTAATTAATAAATCAGATACCATGAAATTTACACGAAATGCAAAAGCCCAATGGTTGGGTAGCGGGAAAGACGGAAAAGGAAACTTAACCACAGACAGCAAAGTTTTAAATAACACCCAATATTCTTTTCACACCCGATTTGAAGACGGCGACGGTACCAACCCGGAAGAATTGGTAGGAGCTGCACATGCGGGCTGTTTTGCCATGCAACTCAGTTTTTTAATAGGGGAGGCCGGATTTACTCCGGACGAATTGTCGGTGGAAGCCCATGTTCATTTTGAAGATGGGAGCGTAACGGCGGTAACCCTGGACCTGGAAGGGAAGGTGCCCGGTATTGATAAGGACAAGTTCGCTGAAGTAGCGAAGAAAGCAAAAGAAGTTTGCCCGATTTCAAAACTACTAAATGCTGATATCATTTTAAATGCTAAACTGATCTAGCAATTTGACATAAAAAAAAAGGAATGGGCTTTTATGCCCATTTTTTTTGATCATGTTTATTAAAAACCTCCCAACACCTGCTGTATTTCATCGAAAAAGCTTTGAGTAACTATGATCAATGAGGTGTTTGGGGTAATTTTAGGATTCGTTTTAATTGAATTAAAAAATAATTGTAGTTATGAAAACACGACATCTTTGGGTTTGGGTATGCAGCTTATTCGTTTTAATAGGTTGCTCTGAATCAGAATCAATGACAGAAGAAACGGGCCGACTTACGATTCAGTTAACGGATGCCCCTTTTCCACATGATATGATTGCGGAAGCCAATGTGACGGTATTTAAAATTGAGGCGAGACAGAAAGGTGAAAATGAAGATGAAGAAGACACCGGTGAAGATAGTATGATGGATGATGATTCCGGAAACGAATATATCGTACTTATGGATGAGGAAATCACAGTTAATCTTCTGGATCTTACGAACGGAGTTACTGAAAACCTCGTAGATACAGAGATTCCCGCTGGCGAATACGATCTATTTAGGGTTTACGTAAAGGGTATAAATGTGGTTCTCAATGATGAGGAAATGACCACATATGATCTGAAAGTACCCAGTGGTGAGCAGTCGGGTATCAAAATATTTGTCGATCCTCCTCTGGTTGTTGCGGGAGGGCTGTCGGCTGATCTGTTATTTGATTTTGATGTCTCCAGGTCATTTGTAGCCCGGGGGAATATCAAAAGACCCGAATCTTTTAACGGGTTTATCTTTAAGCCAGTGATCAAGGTGAGTAACCTAACTACTGCCGGCACCATACAGGGCATGGTGACAAGCCTTGTAGAAGCGGAATCTGTCCCTCTGAATGGGGTTCAGATTTCAGTTCTGAGGGAAGGCGAAGTAGTGACCAGTTCCTTTACTGATGAAACGGGAGGCTATATGATTCTTGGACTTGATGCTGGTGACTATGAAGTCATGGCCGAGTTGGAAGGGTATATAAGTCAGTCTGTAGAGATGGTATCTGTGATTTCCGGAAATTCGACAAGAGTTGATTTTGAATTGGAACCAACGGAATAGAAAGAAAATAAATTAGTCATAGAGCGGGGCGTCAACCCCGCTTTTTTTATTTAATATTTCTTAGATATAATTGCAATTCGGATTAATTGTCCACACAAAATCATTAAGACTTCTGATCAATGAGATTCCTATCATGTCAGGAGAGGTAAATCTACTGGATTCATTTTTATTGGGTATTTTGATACCTTGTATTGACGGAGTTAAAATTTCAGATATGAGTTTAAAAGGACAAAACATTCTGGTAACAGGGGCATCTAAAGGAATCGGATTTGCCATTGCTGAAGAACTACTAAGGCAGGGGGCCAGGGTAGGAGTTCATTTTTATTCAGGAAAAGAACAAGCCAATGCCCTGGTGGCAAAATTCGGTGCGGACAGGGCAAAAGCCCTACAGGCCGATCTTTCAGACAACGGTACCGTACCTCAGTTATTCCAAAAGGCTTTAGACTTTCTTGGACACCTGGATTCCATTGTTTTAAATGCAGGGGTTTTCACTCCTCATTCAACCGATATGGAAGTGGATGATTGGTTTAAAATATGGAAGCAAACCCTGGCGGTAAATCTCGATTCGGCAGGATTACTGACAAAACTCGCTCTTGACCACTTCAAAGAACAAAAAGCAGGCAGATTGATCTACATAGGTAGCAGAGCTGCCTTTAGGGGCGAAACAGAAGAATATCTGGCATATGCGGCATCAAAAGGAGGCTTGACCTCCCTGGCACGTAGTGTTGCCAGATCCTTTGGAAAGTCGAATATAAAATCCTTTGTCATCGCCCCCGGCTTTACCAGAACCGCAATGGCGGAGCAGTTTATCCGTGAATACGGGGAGGAAAAGGTGCTGGGTGAAATTGCTTTAAATCAACTGACGGAGGTTACCGATATTGCCCCTCTGGTGGGATTTATGTGTTCCGGAGCTATGGATCACGCCACAGGCACCACCATCGATATAAATGCCGGGAGTTATATCCATTAAATTAAGTTTTCGGGAAGTAAACTATGTTCTTTCTTAAATTCAAAATCATTCAATCGGTAATTAATCTCGTGCATTCGGACAAAATATGACCACACTCGTCCGTTTGACCTGATCTGAAATATTCTTATTCCCTTTTTTTGCCTTCGAATTTTAGCCGGAAAGTCCTGTATTTTGTACAACGCTTTCTCAAAAGAAGTTAGATTTTTAGTTAAAAGCCAGTATCGGAGTTTTGGACTAACTGAAGATCATAACCAACCAAACCAATTAAAAAGGGCGCTAAGAGCGCTCTTTTTTTATCTGCGAATTTGGAAAGCAGGACATTTCCTTGTATGTTGAAAGGAGACTTATTACCTTTAAACACTTAAAATCAAGAATGGCAAGATCGCAACAGACCTATAGTAAGGGGGAAAGAGAAAAAAAACGCCTTAAAAAACAAGAGGAGAAAAGAAAGAAAAAAGAAGCCAGAAAACTGGCCGCTAAAGAAAATCCTCAGGGAATTCCTTTAGCCTATGTAGACCATAATGGTAATCTCGTGGATACCCCACCGGATCCTTCACAGAAAGTGGAGATTGAAGCCGAAGATATTGTTCTGGGTATCCCCAAAAAGGAAGAAGGTGATGAAGAACCGTTCGATCCTGTACGCAAGGGGAAAGTCTCTTTCTACGACAACTCCAAAGGCTTTGGATTTATAATCGATTCGGAAACTCAGGAAAAGTACTTTACACATGTGAGCGGACTCATCGATGAGATTGCAGAAAACGACACTGTCTCCTTTGAACTTGAAAAGGGAATGAAAGGCATGAATGCAGTGCGTGTAAAGCAAGTCTAACCTATTTCATTTACTAGCTACAAGAACCGCTTTTGCCTAAATGGCAGGGGCATACCTCCATGCGCAAATAGTTGAATTAGGTAATGTTGGGGCGGGGATATCTTCATCTTTTTGATTTCAGACTACTACTACTTAGTCTGTAAGGTGTTGATTAACAATATCATTAGTGATTTATTGCATAAGTTTATCATGAGAATTCCTTATCTTGTATAGCCCCCGGCATCTATTCGCTGGGGAAACGCGCCAACCTAAAACCAATAATCATGAAGACTCAAAATCGACTTCCCTCTTTACTCTGTTTTGTTTTCCTTTTTATCAGCATTTCTCTATTCAGCCAAAAAGACGATGTTGTGGATATTATCCTTACCGTCGATGTTTCTCAACTCGGCGATAATCCCAATGCACCCGGAGGCTGTACCTTTATGGCCGAACCCAACGCTGTAGTCCTGGAAAACTTAACTGCTAAGGATTTTACTATTGGAGTGGAAAATGGAAAAAAACTAAAATGGAAAGGACGAACTACCGATGGAGATGTTGTAAAAATCCTAAAAATCCACTACCTGTCAGGGACTAACATTTTTAACAAATCCAATTTGCGCAGGTGTTTGTTCGGAAGAAAAGTTAGAAATAGGGTAAGACAAACTACCATTGATAAACCGGACTACATTTACGGCATTAAATTTAAGGTAAAGAAAAAGGGCAAATACTACCTCGATCCAAAAATCAGGGTCAAATAGATATCAGGCATTGCGTGAATTAAAGTATACTTATAGAAGTTAATTTGGAGTAATGAATCCTTATAGAATCGAAACTTATGAGATCTTTCAACGCTCATATTGGATTTCTTATGTTTTTCTGTGTGAGCATGACCATAGCCCAGGAAGTACACAAGATTAAAATACAAATTGATACTAAAAATGCCTCTCCGGAAAATGCAATACACTGGTCCACAAGCGAGAATACAAGAGTATTGGACTCTGGAGAGTTCGGTCCCTTTACCTTCTTCGCCCAGGTTGGTGATCATATCCAATGGGATATTATGTCCCTTACGGAACCGGATGTCCCGATAAGTATTACAAGTTTGGAATACATCAGGGGTCCCAGGATATTCAGTAAAAACCTGATCCAGGGAACAGAAGGCACTCAGGCTACGGTCATCAGGGGAGGAAAGGAGTACTATGTCTATGAACTTAATTTCCGAATAGGAAACCTCAGCAAGGTACATCAGATCACTTCCAGGATCAGAATAGGGGATTAAAGAATAAAACCAATCAACCATGAGGCAAGAACAATTACTTTCCTTTTGCTCGAGGGCCCGGATATTCCGTTTCCTCTGGCTGGTTTTATTTCTCTGTCAGTTCGGTTATGCACAAAACCAGAAAATTGCTGATAGTTTAGTATTGCTTTATGAGTCGGGTAACTACGAAGATGATCAACTTATTAATATACTGAGTGATATTGCCGCTAAAAGTGCGGATCCTGATCAATCCCTTGTCTACAGTGAAATTCTGCTTAAAAAATCTCAGGAATTAGATTCTACAATGGGAATCTATAGGGCGTATCTGCAACAGGGGAATGCCTATGAAACCAAAGGCGATCTCAGCGAGTCACTCAATAGCTATTTTAAGGCAGTAGACCAAATCACCACTATAGGAAATAAGAAAGAACTTGCGAAAACCTATATTGCAATTGCAGGAGTCTATGCGGGTATGGATAACCGGAAGAATCTTATTGAATACTATTCCAATGCCATCGATATCCTGAAAAATGTAGATCAAACCTACTATGCAATCTCAATGGAAAATCTGGGGGATGTTTACCTCACATGGCAGCAACCAGATTCTGCACTCCTTCTTTTTGCCCGTTCAGGACCCATTTTTGAGGAATTAGGAGAGCAGAGTTACCTGGCTTACAACAAGGGAAATAAAGGACTCGCCTATGCTCAAAAGGGGCAGTACAAGAAAGCAGAATCATTTATCGGGGAAGCGATCCAAATCCATGAAGAGGTTGGGAATTACCGGGCTGTATCTGTCTACCTTACCGGTATGTCTGATATATACGCCGCAAATAATGATTGGGATTCGGCTTTCAATTCTTCACTGAGGGCCTTGAAGATGGCACAGAATTACGGCCTTAAAGCAGAAATAAGTCTGATCTACCTAAAGCTTTCAGAGTTATTTGAACAAACCGGATATTATTCAGCCTCTCTTAAATACTACAGAAACCATATTGCTTACAGGGATAGTGTACAAAATATAAGTGAAGTACAGGAAATGGCCAATAACGAACTGGCAAGAAAGCAGATCGAAGTAGACCTCCTCAACCAGAGGCGTAAAACCCAAAGAGTGATCGTGATTGCTACGGCCATTGCCCTGTTTTTTATTTTACTGCTGGCCATTTCTTTGTACAGGCGAAATATATATATCAAAAAAACGAATGCGGTCATTGAAAAAGAAAAAGAACGATCAGAAAAGTTATTGCTGAATATCCTGCCCGAGAAAACCGCCAATGAACTTAAGGAGTTCGGGAAAGTAAAAGCAAATAAATTTGAGTCCGTTTCAGTACTCTTTACCGATTTTATCTCTTTTACAGCCCATTCAGAACGTACAGATCCTGAACTGCTTGTCAATTCCATCAGTGTTTATTTTAGTGCCTTTGATGATATTATCGAAAACTACGGTCTGGAAAAGATCAAGACCATAGGGGACTCCTACATGTGTGCAGGAGGACTGCCGGAACCTCTTGAAGACCACGCCGTAAAGATGGTAAAAGCCGCTTTTGAATTTCTTGCTTTTGTTAAGGAAATGAAATCAAAGCGAAAAGATGGTGAGCCTAGTTTTGAGATGAGGGTGGGGATCAATACAGGTCCTGTTGTAGCCGGTGTAGTGGGCCATGATAAATTTTCCTATGATATCTGGGGCGATACCGTAAACGTCGCTGCAAGAATGGAACAAATGTCTGAAAAGGGAAAGATCAATATCAGTGAATCAACATATAAATTGATCAAAGACGACTTTGAATGTGAGTTAAGAGGAGAATTTGAAGTAAGAAACAAAGGCAGGATGAAAATGTACTTCGTGAATGAGAAGCAGAAGAAGTCAAAGTCGGCAGTTTTAAGTGGTTCTGAAAGTGATCCTTATAGTGATTAAAATAAGAAGATTTAAAAGTTTAGATCCTAAGAATTTCCTATCTTATTAAAAATTAGTTCAGCATGCCCATTTATATGGATCGCCACGATATTCCCGATGAAATAAAACCGGAACACGTGGCAAAAATGCATCAGGAAGACCTCAAAGTACAGCATCTCTATGGCTGTAAAGGGATGACCTATTGGTGTGACAGTGAGAGACATACTGCCTTCTGTTTAATTGAGGCTCCGAACAAGGAGGCCATTCAAAAAATGCATAACCATGCTCATGGCGCATTTCCTCATCAGATCATTGAGGTGGATGCGCATCTCGTCGAATCCTTCCTGGGCAGAATAGAGGATCCCGAAAAAGCGGAAGATCAGGAGCTCAATATTATTGATGATCCTGCATTTCGGGTGATCATGGTGATAGAAGCGTCTAATTTCCTCAACAGGCTCGAAGGGAAACAACTTTCAATTTTCACTCAGAAATTCCATCAAAGCGCTTCTAAAGCATTCGAAAAGTACGAAGGGAATATTGTGAGGGAAAATGACAAATCCTATCTGGTTTCTTTTAAATCAGTTTCCAATGCGGTCATTTGTGCACTAAAGATCCAGTCGAGATTTAAATACAGCTATCCCAAAATTGATTCCGAACACAAAAGACTAAAGATTGGACTCTGTCCCGGTTTGCCCGTCACAGAAAAGGAGGGCATTTTTTCAGAAGCCGTTTATCTGGCGACGCAAATGTGTGAGTTGATGAAAGACGAAATCATTGTAACCGCCTCTATAAAAGCGTTGTATGAGAATGAAAACAGAAATGCCATCATTGATGATGAAGTGATCAGGATCTTAAAGCCAAGGGAAGAAAAATTTCTAATTCAACTAGTTGAATTCTGCGAATCTAACTGGAATTCGTCGGATTTCAATCTTACCCAAATGAGTAAAAGTTTGGGCAACAGTACTTCCCAGATATATCGTAAACTCAAAAAACTAACCGGAAAAGCGCCCAGTGTTTTTATGCGGGAATACCGACTCCACAAAGCATTGGAACTAATACACCAACAGAAAGGTAATATCGCTGAGATCGCCTTTGAAACCGGATTTAACAGTGCCGGGTATTTTACCAAGTGTTTCCATGATAAGTACGGTATTCTCCCTTCTAAATATGCCAGATTAGTCTGAATTCGAAACAAATTTTTCCTAACGATTGATTTGTGCCATTCTTTGAATGAATTTTAGAGGCCTTGGATTTTAGGTTAAGGTAGCTTTGGATAAAACTAATCCATCAAAGTTATGACCAAAACAATTAAAGACCTCAGCAAGGAAACTATTACTGATTTCCAGGCTAAACTAAAGGGAAGGACGGTATTCCCTTCAGATTCTGATTATCCAGAAACATGCAAGATATACAACGGGATGATCAAAAAGTCGCCCGGTATGTTTGTTATGTGTGTTGATGTTGCAGACGTCATTGCCTCAGTAAATTTTGCAAGGGAAAATGATATTTTACTCGCCATACGGGGTGGGGGCCACAATGGCGGCGGCCTTGGCTTGTGTGATGAAGGAATGGTGATCGACCTATCGGGGATTAAATATGTCCGCGTGGATACTTCAGATAATACCGTTCGCGTTGGCGGGGGCAACCTCTGGGGGGAAGTGGATCATGCTACACACCCTTTTGGCCTGGCTATTCCCGCCGGGATCATTTCATCTACCGGGGTAGGCGGACTCACCCTTGGGGGAGGTGTTGGCCATTTATCCCGCAAATACGGCCTTACCATAGATAACCTTCTTGAAGCGGATATGGTACTGGCCAACGGATCATTCGTCACTGTAAATGCGGATCAGAACCAGGATCTGTTCTGGGCAATTCGTGGCGGAGGAGGAAATTTCGGGGTGGTAACCTCTTTTAAATTTCAGGCACATCCTGTTAAAACGGTTTTCGGGGGTCCCACCTTATGGCCGGTTGAAAAAACTCAGGAAATTATGGCCTGGTACCATTCCTTTATCGAAGCGGCTCCTGAAGACCTCAATGGTTTTTTTGCTACCATGGTGATTCCAGGTCCCCCTTTCCCGGAATCGCTACACCTCAAAAAGTTTTGTGGAATTGTCTGGTGCTACACCGGTGATTTGACAAAAGCAGAAGAAGTGTTTAAGCCCATACTGGCAATGGATCCGTTGTTTCAGCATGTGGGGGAAATGCCTTATCCATCAATTCAGACCATGTTCGATGGGTTATTGCCTTCCGGTTTTCAATGGTATTGGCGGGGCGATTTCTTTAACGACCTGAATGAAGACATCAGTGCTCAGCACTTGAAATTTGGTTCAGAAATTCCAACACCTCTTTCCCAGATGCACTTGTATCCCATAACAGGGGCTGCAGCCAGAGTGGGTGCTGAAGACACCCCCTGGGCCTACCGGAATGCAAAGTACTCAGGCGTAATTGTTGGTGTTGACCCGGATCCTGCCAACGCAGGGAAAATCACACAATGGTGTAAAGACTATTGGGAAGCATTGCATCCCTATTCCTCAGGAGGTGCCTATTCCAATTTTATGATGAATGACGAAGGGCAGGAAAGGGTAAAGGCCAGTTACAGGCACAATTATGCTCGATTGCAGAGAATTAAATCAAAATACGATGCCGGAAACCTGTTCAGGGTAAATCAGAATATTGCACCTGAAACAGCAACAGCCTGAGTATGTACAATTACTTAAATATCTGACTTGACTAAACTAAGCCAGAATACTTTCATGACCTGAGTCTTTCACAAACAGGCAGGAACTATTGGTTTTGTACACCATTTCCTTTACAAACCGAAAGCTCAGGTTTTCCTCCATCCCAAAGATGTTTAAGTCGGCAGAAGGGGCATTCTCAACAATCGTTTTAAACTCCCCGACAAAAACTTCTGTTTTGGTCATAGGCAAACGGGCAAGGTTGATCAGGGAGTCGAGGAAGTTCTTCGCGTTCTCCTCTTCCTTTGGATTGTTGATGACGGTGATCAACCTGATCTGGGCCTTCCAGTTGGTTTTTAATTTATAGGCGATCAGCAGGGAAAGGTCCAGATTCCCGATATCCCAACCCAGGTTCCAGTTGTCCTGACGGTCGCTTATCCAGACGTTGATCATATTCCGCTCTCCCAGCAGGGCCGTAGGATGACTCACGTAGAGCAGGACCCCGGTCTCGAGCCGGATGGATTCCTTGATAATGGGCCGCACCTCCTTTTCGTAATCGTCGTGTTCCTGAAGGTTGAGAAAGATCACATTGGGTTTAAAAAAGGCTCCCTGCAGGGCCTGACTCGCGTAGTTGATCCCTTTGGTGAACTCTTCTGTATGGATGACAGTCCAGGAGGAGAAAACGCCTTTGGTGCGGAACGATTCAGAAAGATTGCCTAATTGCCTGGCCAGGGTACTTTTCTCCGAATAAGGTTCAATTCCCAATAGTTTAATAGAGCCTTTGGGTTTCGCAATATTCCTGAGAAACTCGAAGATTCCTTTGGCGCCATTTATGTCCCGAACAGGTACCATTAAATTCGGTTTCCAGGCCCGCTGTTGCATTTTTTTCATTCCCCAGGTGTGTTTGGCAGCCCATTCGGCGAAGGATACAAACAGGCCTGATCTTACATCCTCAAACGGCGTTTCAAGGTTTTGTCGGGATAGATACCAGTAGACAATAAATACGATCAGTACCGACAGCAGGCTTACCGTAGGGTTGATAATAAACATGGCAAAAACCGAAGAGATAAGTCCGATCCACGGAACCCAGCGGTGTATCTTAAATACAGGACGGTAGCTGATCAAACCCAGATTTTGTTCGATAATTACTACAATATTGATCATGGCATAGGTAATCAAAAAGAATAGGGTGACCAGAGGAGCTATCGCATTGATATTTCGCAGCAACATGGTAGTAAATATCAGGATGCCGGTAATGATCATGGCATTCCTGGGTTGGCCATTGGCGCTTTGTCCGGAAATAAATTTGGAGTAGGGCAGTACCTTGTGTTCGCCCATGGCAAATAATATACGGGAAGATCCCACAATGGAGGCGAGGGCTGACGAAAATGTCGCCCCCAGAATTCCTGCAATAATCAAAGGGCCAAAGGCTGCTTTTTCAACAATTACATAGTAATCTGAAATCAGCTCAGCTTCGGTGGCACTTCGGGAGAGCCAGTATGCCAATGCCATATAAATAACAAAACTCACCCCGATGGCCCATAGGGTACCCACAGGGATACTTTTTTTAGGGTCTTTTAGTTCCCCAGACATATTGGCTCCTGCCATGATTCCTGTGGCTGCGGGGAAGAAGACCGCAAAGACAATCCAAAAATTACTCCCACTGAAATTATTCTCCACCGAGCCTTTAAAGGATCCAAAACGTAGCACATCTTCGTTGGCCTGGAACATAGATCCCTCATAGGCTGCCCAGATAACAGAAATAAAGGAAAGTAAAATGACACCCATAATAATGTACTGGGTTTTTATCGCAAGGTTGGCACTTACATAAGCGATTCCAAATAGTATTCCAAAGACTAGTACATCAACAAGAAATGGGTTATGGTTAGGGAAAATCCCCAGCCAACCTTCTCGAAAACCAAAAATATACATGGTGACCGCAAGGCCCTGGGAGACGTATCGTGGAATCCCAAGGCTACCTCCAACCTCCAGTCCGAGCGCCTGTGAAACAATAGCGTAAGCCCCTCCGGCCCCGATCCGGATATTTGTGGTGATTGCAGACATCGAAAGAGCCGTGCAAAGGGTGATGGCAAAAGAAATTATTATAATAAGCCATGCGCCAAGGAGGCCGGCATTACCAATTACCCATCCCAACCTCAGGTACATGATCACCCCGAGAATGGTGAGCAGGGTAGGGGTGAATACACCTCCGAAAGTGCCAAATTTCTTTAGACGGGTAGCGTTGGTTTCCATGCTTGGTTGGTCTCGTTCAGCTTAACACGTGAAATATAGGCATAATCCTTTATCAAAGGGAAGGACACAATGATTTTTGTAACAAAAAATCGGATTTTATATCAATTTTTTTCAACACAAATACATGGAAAACAAATTACATTTGTCTGCATTTTAAAGCGGTAAATATCAAAATACATGCAGGCCGCAACAACATCAAAATAAGGTTATGCCAAATAACAAATACACTGTAGAGTTACTCCAGTTAAAAACTGTTCAGGAGATACCCGGGGCCTGGAATGGAGAACAATTTCGAGGACTTCTGCGTCATCTGGAATACGATGGAGTTGAGGAAATTCCGGAGGATGAATTAAAGGACATGGCCTCTATGGCACTTTCAGATTTTGAAAAGGAAGAAGCTGTGGAAAAAGTATTGGAATTCCGATTGGGTGATAAGCTCAACAAAGGCCAGCGCAAAAACCTGGCCAATGAGATGCAGGAAGACCCATTGTGGGTGGAGTACTCCGACCTGTCGCTGCATGAGGAGTTGTTTCACGTGGGATGTATGTTATTCTGGACCTTCCCCAGAAACTTTCCTTCCCCTGAAATTGCAAAGCTGGTCCTTAAAATCTCCTCTTCTCATCCCGATTCTAAGATTAATCTGATTACCCCAACCCCTTCCTTTCTTTGCAGGATTTTAAAGGATGGCATGGATGAATTTACCATTATGAACCGACTATTCGATGAGAATCTGAAAGGAAATACCTTCCCTGAGGCAGAACATATCATCTGGCAAATGGAGGCTTCGGCATTTGAATCGGGTACAAACTCTGTAACTATTACCCTCTACTCTTCCTGGAACTGGGTTGAGGACTTAAAAGGCGTACAGGAATTTGAGTCTGCGGCTTATGCAGACGGACAGATAAATTAAAAGTCTTTTTGATCAGAAAGCGATAAGAAAGAAGTATCTTATAAACTAAATACAATAAAATAATCATGAAAAATTCTATAGTAATTTTATTACTCCTTATGAGTACATCCCTGATAGCTCAAAAGAAACCAAAGATTCAGGGGAATAAGGAAGTCATTCAGGTAAGTCGGGATATACAGGGCACTTTCAATGCGCTGGAAATCGATGACGGATTGGAGGTAAACCTCAATCCGGGGGCAAAAAATGGCTTTATCATGGACCTTGACGCCAACCTCGTTGATATCGTCCAGTTTTATGTGATAGACAGTGTGTTAAGGGTTTATACTACCCATAATATCACAAGCAAAAAGAAATTGGATATCTATCTCAGTGTCAGTTACCTCGAACACCTTATGCTTAAGAATGACGCAAAGGTGATTTCTAAAGATCCTCTCAGAGCAGAACGATTTTACCTTGTGGGATATAATTCGAGCAAATTTGAATTGGGCATTGAGGCTGATGACGTTACGGTCACTTTACACAGAAATGCCGGAGGTGAACTCAATATTATATCGGAGAATACTACCATTATAATGAATGATCGCACCGATATGAAGGCCGATGTGCGGACAGAAAATGTGCGGGTAACCGTAAACAACTCTGCAGATCTGAAGCTGGATGGGGAGGCAGATTATGCCGCATTTAATTTAAAAAAATCTTCAAAACTCGACGCCCGAAAAATGAAGGTAAGCTCTGCAGACCTCTATACCTCAAATTCCGCGGATGTTTATGTAAATGCCAGCAAAAATATCGAAGTATATGCCCAAGGGAGCAGTAATGTTTATGTTTATGGAAATCCCAATGTGGAAGTCAAAGGGTTTACGGATAAATCGAAGATTATAAAAAGGTAAAAGATTTTTAAAAGGAATATAACATGAGATTTAAGACTTTAATTGCCATTGTATTCGTCACCCTGATTGTGATTTTCTCTGTTCAGAATTCGGAGGTAACTAACGTTAATTTTCTTTTCTGGAAATTGTCCATGTCCAGAGTTTTAATCGTCCTCGGCAGTTTTGGGATAGGAATACTGGTAGGCATCCTGGTTTCCATTACTAAAAAGATTTCTTTGTAAATTGCGTAAGATGCAGGTAATGAAATACATATGCGCTACTATATTAATGATAGCCTTAATATCTGGATGTGGGTCGCTTCCAGATAAGAAGGCCTCAGAGGCATCTGTAGTAGCTCTGGATGAATTGGTTGCCGGCAGGTCTTTTGAAATAGTGTCGACCTGGGCTTTTCCCCTCATGACACGCGGTATTACCAGTGTGGCGAATTCCGGCTTGTTATTGCCGGGCAGCAATGCAAACAGGATCGATCTGATCGGCAACTCCAATTACCTCAGGGTAGAAGGCGACAGTGTCTTTGTTTCTCTACCTTATTTTGGCGAACGGCAGATTGGTGGGAGGTATGGAGACAGCGATGTAGGCATAAAAGTAGAGAGGATTCCCCAAGAATATCAGGTTGAAAAGGACGAGAAAAAGGATTCATATCGTATTGAGTTCAGGATAAAGGATGAAATAGAATCCCTCCAATTCTTTCTCACCCTTTTTCCCTCAGGCAAGGCAGATATCAACGTAAACAGCACACACAGATCTTCTATTCGTTATAGCGGGACGGCAAAACCACTAGCTGAAGAATAAGTCGGGATGATATTTCCGGCAAACAAAAAAATAGTACTATTGTAAGCGCAAAAAGCGCTTGTTATGGAATCCAAAAAGCAGTTCCCTTTAATAATTGCAGCTTTCTTTGCTATCTACGTGATATGGGGCTCTACCTATCTTCTCAACAAAATAGCAGTATCAGAACTCCCTCCTTTTTTACTGGCCGGGATTCGGTTTTTAACGGCCGGACTCATCATCTTTCTTATCGCGGCCCTGATGGGGAAGTCGCTAAGGATTACCACAAAGCAATTAAAGAATACCATCCTGGCCGGCTTCCTTTTCCTTAGTTTTGGAAATGGGGTAGTTGTCTGGGCCTTAAAATACGTTGATAGTAACTTTGCAGCCCTGGAGATATCGGCACAACCTCTTCTCGTTCTTTTGATGATGTGGTTGTTGCAGGGGAAGAAAATACAGCCGATGTCGCTGGTGGGCGTGGTATTGGGAATCATCGGGATCTATTTACTGATCAATCAGGATATCGTGATAGAACAGGAAAAAGCCTGGCTTGGGATAGGCCTTATTTTCCTGGCGATGCTGGCCTGGGGATACGGGAGCCTTTTTGTACAAGGGGCTGATTTCCCAAAAAACTACTTTGTCAATACCGGGTACCAGATGTTTACAGGAGGCATCATGCTTGGCCTGATGAGCCTGGCTTTTGGAGAAAAGTGGAGCAACCCCTTAAACTGGCAGCCTTCAACCCATTGGGCCATGGTATTGCTGGTGATTTTCGGGAGTATTGTCGCTTTCACTTCCTTTAATTTTTTGCTAAAAAATGTATCCCCCGAAAAGGTAGCTACCAATACCTACGTCAACCCCATTGTGGCTATGATCCTGGGAGCTTATTTTCTACAGGAACCAATCACCACACAGTCGATAATAGCTGCCCTCATCCTCTTAACAGGCGTTTATTTTATCAACACAAAGAAAAAACTGCTTCTGCTCAGCCGGTTTCGTAAATAACCTACATTATTTTCCTTATCACCGGTTGATTTTCCAAGCATCAGCTAAATAAAAATAGTAGTACATTTAGAAAAACGAAATTCCATGAAAGAACTAACAGCGATAGAAATCAATACGCTTGTCAACGGAGAATTGGTAGGGGATTACAGCGGATCTATTACCGGACTTGAACGCATAGATAAGGCCGGAGTAGGGGAGTTGACCTTTATTGGGAATATGAAATTCAGCAAGAAATGGGATGCTTCAGACGCGAGTGTTGCTATTGTATATGAGGGGATAAAAATCGATCCGGGGGCCGGAAAGGCTTTTATCAAGGTAAAAAATCCCGATCTGGCTATGGCTCAGGTTTTGGAGGTCTATTTGCCCGATCCACCGCATTTTGAAACCGAAATACATCCAACAGCTGTCATTGACGAGTCGGCTGTAATAGGAAAAGGTTGCCGTATTGGCGCAAATACCTATGTAGGGAAAGAAGTGACGCTCGGAGAGGGTGTCACCCTGTATCCCAACGTTTCGGTTTTTGACCATACTACCATAGGGGACCACACCACGGTCTGGTCAGGGACGGTGATCCGGGAACGGACTATTATAGGTGCACACTGTATCTTTCATGCCAACGTAAGTATTGGTGCCGATGGCTTTGGCTATCGCCCCAGTGAACGGGGATTGACAAAGATTCCGCATATTGGTCATGTGGTGATCGGGAACCATGTTGAAATCGGGGCGAATTCCTGTGTAGATCGCGGTAAATTCAGCGCTACCGTCCTCGGTGATGGTTGTAAGATCGATAATCTGGTACAGATCGGTCATAATTCTGTCCTCGGAAGATTTTGTATCATGGCCGGAAACAGTGGCCTGGCAGGTTCTGTAACCCTAGGCGATGGGGTAGTAATAGGAGGGAGCGCCTCCATCAAAGACCATACAACTATCCATTCCGGCGCTACAGTAGGTGCAGGATCAGGGGTAATGAATGATGTGGAAGCCGGCAAAACGGTTGTGGGGTATCCGGCCTGCGACTCCAGGGATATGCTGAAACAATGGGTGGCGCTTCGCAAACTGGCGAAGTCCTGAGGTGAGCTTGAGAGGGCTTAGCTAAGCTCCTGAATAACAATAAATAAGGACGGCCTACGTTCTTGTCTTAATTGTTATTTAGTTCAAAAACCCCCATCATGAAAAAATACCGTTATTTAATTGGCCTTTTTGCGTTTTTATTTGTCATCAGCATACAGGCACAGGGAAACTACCACAAAGGCGTACTTCACCTTAAAAAAGGTAAATCTCAGGAGGTCTATATCGAAATAGATTTTGAATTCCCACAGCGTTTCCAGCAGGGAATCACCTATATGGAGCCCAAAGATTTTGAAAAGTACAAGAGTACCGGAAAAATGAAGGGCAAGATGAAGCAAAAGATGGAACCCAAACATTTTGAGGGCTTTTCCCTTGACGATGGACGGGAGTTCAGAACGGTCTGGTATTCAGACCTTACCGGAAAAGCCATCAAGATGATTCCAAAGCGAATGACCCTGGAACAGGTGGCCGATGGCAGCATTAAGATGTACAAGCTGTACAGCCGTACCACGGGGAAGATCAACCAGGAACTGGCCGATCAGATCTTTGAAAACCGGGAGAATCTGGTAGATTATATACAGAATAACTTCCAGTTACTCATTCTGAAAGACAAAAAGAACCCTACTAATGTGATGCATATCAACCTACTGAATTATATAGGGGATAATGCAAGGGTAAAAGATAACTACACTAATAACCATTACGGACTGAGAGACCAGTTCACCGAAAGGCAGAAAATGGGGAGATATGTAAATAAGGAATACGAAGCCTCTTTCCTGAAAATGATAAATGACTACAACGAGGAAGCTGCGATGAATTCGGCCTCGGATTCGAGGTAGAACAGCCTCAGAAAGTAACATAAATGGGATATTGCCTACAGAAGGCGGTATCCCATTTTTTATTTTACATTCAATGCGGAGGGTTAAATAAATGAAAACGAGGGCGGCAACTCAGGGATTCTTTGTTAAGTTTGAAGGAGAAACAAGAATCCTAATTACACTACCCATGAAAGCGATAACCTCCTGTCTTTTGCTGACTATTACCATTGTATTCCTTTCTTCCTGCAAGGAAGAGAAACCGAAGGAAACTACCCCCGAACCCCTGACACAATACGATGAAGCCCCTTCTAATTTGCCTCTTGAACGCTTAAAACTGCCTGATGGGTTTAAGATTGAAGTCTATGCCGACAGCATTGACGGGGCGCGTTCAATGGCGATGGGAGAGGAGGGAACCCTCTTTGTGGGCACCCGGAATGACAAGACGGTCTATGCCATTCAGGATCTCGATAAGGACTACCGGGCCGACCATGTGACTATTCTCGATTCTACCATGTCGGTGCCAAATGGGATTGCCTTCAGGAATGGGTCCTTGTATGTCGCGGAAGTAGGCCGACTTTTACGCTATGACAGTATTGAATCCCGACTGAGCAATCCGCCGGATCCCGTGATCGTTTATGACGACTATCCCAAGGAGTTCCATCACGGCTGGAAGTATATCGCTTTTGGTCCGGATGATAAATTATACGTCCCTGTAGGGGCACCCTGTAATATCTGTGATTCCACCAGTGCTGATCAGCGCTATGCGACTATCACCCGGATGGATGCTGACGGAAGCAACCGGGAGATCTATGCCCGGGGGGTTCGTAATACCGTAGGCTTTACCTGGCACCCGGAGACGGGGGAACTCTGGTTTACGGATAATGGCCGCGACATGATGGGGGACGACATCCCTCCCTGTGAGCTGAACAGGGTATCGGAGGCCGGACAACACTTTGGCTATCCCTTCTGTCACGGAGGCACTGTAAAAGACCCTGAATTTGGGGATCTGAGGCCTTGTTCCGACTTTGTAGCTCCGGTTCAGCCGCTGAAGGCGCATGTAGCACCCCTGGCTGTAAGATTTAAATCGGGCTCTATGTTTCCCGAGAATTACAATAACGTAGCCCTGATCGCAGAACACGGCTCCTGGAACCGGTCTGAGAAATCGGGATACCGTATCTCCATGGTGGAATTAAAAGACAATGAGGCGGTGAGCTATACGAGCTTTATTGAAGGCTGGCTCAATAAGGAAACTCAGGAAGCCTTCGGTCGGCCGGTCGACCTGTTATTTCTGGAAGACGGTTCCCTGCTGATCTCTGATGATTATGGGGATGCTATTTATAGGGTTACCTATGATGGGATGGGTACACTTATAGAATAAGGATGATCAATGTAATTAAAGACTATGAAGCTAATTAATACATGTATTCTTCTCGGGGTCCTCTTTCTTTTCCCCCGAGGCTTGGCAGCACAAATAGATACGGTAGGGCAGAAAATGGTTTCTATGAGCGATACTTATCAAAAGCCATATAAGGTAGGAGGGGTCTATTATAAAAAGAATGATACCACACCTTATACAGGGGTTCTTTACGGTAAATATGAAAATGGCAAATACCTTTCCATTCAGGAATACAAGGATGGGGTGGGAAATGGAACCTGGGTAAATTACTACAGCAATGGCAACCTTAAAGAAGTGGGCACTTACCGCGATAATAGGGTAGAAGGGCCAGTAAAGCAATACTACGAAAACGGGAATTTAAAAGCCGAAGGCACCTACGCCCACTGGCGCAAAAAAGTGGGACTCTGGAAATTCTACAGTAAAGAGGGGGATTTAATTAGATCGGCGACATACTAGGATTTATTTTTTAACCTCCTGATTTTTATCATAGTTGGCCTTGGCGCTCCATCGTATTTTTAAAGCTTAAAATACTGTCATATGAGAACGTCCACCATGCTTCGCCCTTACAATTCCATTATCGGATTCTTTATTATTTTATTGAGTATAGCACCTGGATTCGCCCAGGATTCAGAAAAACAGAGCGCAGAATTAAACCAGAAGGCTTCGGAATTACAATTTGATATCTATTGGGAGGTCAAGGCCTATAAAATCTTTAATAAACTACTGGAGATTAAGGCTATTGACAAAAACGGAAAGATGCATGATGTGAAGGCTATACAGAACTCAGAAGATGTCAGTATTCTCGATGTAAAAGCTTTTGTTGGAGAAGAAAGACTACCCATAAAGATGATCATAAAAAATAATGAACGCTATTACCCGGTGAAGGCCATAGATGCAAACGGAAACCTTATTGATATCAAGGCCATTACGCCGGAAGGGAAAATATTGCCTGTCAAAGGGGTGAGTAAGACAGGCAACGTTGTGCATATGAGGGCTATTGGCGAGGACCAGTCGTTTTATAATATTATAGCCATGTCTCCTGATGGGGAATTCAACCACGTAAAGGGAATAAAAATGCTCGACAACCCTGTTGAAACCATTATCAATGGGGTCTCTGTTTATGCACATGTAAAATCAATTAAGTAATGAAAATAAACTAGGTGTTTTTCCTGTGCTGATTTTTTATTTGAGCTAAGATTTTTTTAACTTAAGGTCACTAGAACTTAATTTTGGTCAGTTATGTTCACAAGTGTCATCATATCGGTAATTGCCGGGGCCCTTTGTTTGTTGTTGGCGGTCCTCTATTCAAAAAATTCAAGCCTTAGGATCACTCTTGGGATCATTGGGATCGTTTTGCTGTTTTACGGAGGTTACGGCTATGGATCCATGAATCCGTTGGCGGTGATTGAAACTTTTGACACCGGGAATAAAGTAAAGGTGGAGTACCCGGTTAACAGGGTGCAGGTAATTTCTCCTGTGGAGGGCGATTCAGTGAGCTGCAGAATACTGACCATAGGAGTCTATCCCGAAACACATAACAAGGATATCTGGGTCTTGTTAAAGCCATCTGACAATAAATTCTATCCGCAGTCAGACTACACCAATACTTCTTATAAGGAAAATGGCAAATGGCAAGTTGTGACCCGTTTTGGCGGGGATCAGGGCGAGGCCTATGATTTGTATGTATACGAAACCGATGCTACAGCTTCACAGTTTTTTAGCGGGACCATCGCCAGATGGAAGGCTGAGGACGATTATGTGGGCTTACAACCTGAAGAACTGCCATCCGGCGCACAGGAAATCGAAAGAATACAAGTGAACCTGGCCAGGAATTGCCGGGGCATCCACTAACTCTTGTCAGTTCGAGCGGAGTCGAGAACTCGAGCGCCTGCATCTCACCCTTGTCAGTTCGAGCGCCTGCCTGCCTCTGGTACTGGAGTCGAGAACGAGCATCTGCATTCCTTCGGTACGTAAACCTGCCTCGGGCACGGGCGTCGAGATCGAGAACGAGCGCCTGCATTCCTTCGGCACGTAAAGCTGCCTCTGGCACGGGAGTCGAGAATAAACACCCATATTTTCTTATTTTTCACTAGGTAAGCCCTTTAGTAAAAACGGCTTTGACATAATTGTTGAGGATATAGAGCACTGGCGTGTCGCTATATCTACAATTATATCAAATACACGGTATACGCCGTTTTTGACAATAGTGTGATTTGTTCTATAATTTATATTATGTCAAATAGAAAAGTTAAGTACTTCCCCATTCTCCTATTTATGCTGCCGTACCCTCTTTAATGAATTAATCCTTAAACATTCTCCTCGTAATCCTTCTGCCCCCTCTGTAAAATGACAAATTCTATAAATCCGTTTATATAATAACAGAGCAAAAAAAAACGGTACTGATCAATATCATTTATAAAATAAGTTATCCAAAATAATTTTGTCATTGCTTAACCATTAAACGTATAGCCATGAAAAATTTAAACATTAAAATGCTCACGCTTGCAATGATATTGATAAGCGGTACACTCTTGTCACAAGAAAAATGGTCTGCAGAAATAAGACCGGGAGTAAATTTTCCTACGTCCGACTTTGTAGATGCTGAAATTAAAACAGGATTCGGTTTTGAAGCCGTCCTGGGATATCGTTTTATGGAACACCTGGGAGTAACTGCCGGATGGGGCTACAATACCTTTAACCTCGAGAATTCCAGTTTTGAATTCGATGAAACGGGATATACCTTCGGATTACAGTTTATACACCCCATTGGAACTTCAGAAAAAGTATCCTATCTCCTAAGAGCCGGCGGAATATACAACCATCTCGAAATTGAAAATTCCAGCGGGGATGTCGTTGAAGATTCCGGGCACGGTTTGGGATGGGAACTAGGTGCAGGGATTAATTACGATTTGGGAAGTAACTGGAATGTAAGGCCCCAGCTAGGATATCGTTCACTTTCCAGAGATATAGAACTCAGCGATCTTAACTCCAATGTAGATGTAAACTACTTTATCTTCGGTATAGGTATTGCCAAGACATTTTAATCTCTTAAACGTGTATTTCTGATGTGAATATTGAGGACAGCGCAGGGAATAAAACAGAGACCACCTATAATTTGGAAACAGGTAGATAACATCCCCTTTTTTGATAATTACAGGGTGTTGTACTTCGAATAGCCGGGAGGTTGAATCCCCTTTAACCGCAAATAGACAATGGCCTGGGCCCTGTGGTGGGTAGTGTGCCCTTCCCCCCTCAAAATCAGGTCTAAACGACTGTGCCCTTCTAAAAACCAGGGTTTTTCGCGCTGCTCCCCTCCTGCCAGCATTTCATCGGTTAATGTACCGATGCCCGTGATCACATAATCAAAAGTATCAGCCACATATTTTGCCACCAGGGCTTTGTTGATTTCGGCCTCCCTTTTCTCCAGACGATCGGGTTGCATAAGGTTAACAGCATCCGGTCGATCCAGAAAAAAATCCGCTTTCATCATTGCTTCAAAATCGGGATAGGTATTTTTATCTAACAATATCCCCAAAAACATATTGTTGGTAAATCCCAGATGTAAAAAATGCTGGGCAAAACTCATTTGCTGCTCTGTAGGCGAATATTCCAGGGATTCTGCAGGCATTGCCTCCAGTACGGCCAGGGTATACTCCTTAGACCGCTTCCACCTTCTGATAAGGTTGGCTATTAACAGGTTATCGGTCGGAACTTTTGAAGATATCAGCGCCAGGGGCGCAAGGCCCAGTAATCCGAGTATAGATCTGCGATTCATTTTGTTTGTATTGAGATTGTAGCTTGCTAAAGGTATCAAATCTCACCTATACTTGCTGATCTATAATTTCACAAACCTTAACTACCCAAGCTATACCGTTCATCGAAAAAATCTTAAAAACTTATAAATTTTATGGTTTATATGTTAATATTTTTAACAGTGTATTATTATCTTCCCACAAATAAAAATCCTAAACATTATGAGAAACACTTTTTTTAAGCGCATGGCGATTATTGCCGGCGTTGGTGTCGCTATGGTTGCATGTACCGATGACACCCAAACTTTCGAAAACAATTTTGAACTCCAGAATTCTAATCCCCTGGATGCCGAAGTGGTTACTTTTAACCAGGGAAGCTACGAGATTGAAGGGTCCTATATCGTGGTCTTTAATCGTAAAGTTACCGGAGATGTGGGGGCAAAATTCGGCAAGGATTACCCTGCTGCCAAAAATGCCGTCCTGGAATTGGCTGCCGAAGTATTAGGGAGTCACCAGATGAAAGGAGAAATTATTAATCATGTTTATAGCAAGACACTTACTGGTGTTTCTGCAAGTTTAACTGCCGAACAGGCTTCTGAGCTTACCACAGATGCTCGTGTGGCCTATGTGGAAAAAGACCAGATGTTTACCCTGGCCCCTCCTCCCGGAAAAGGTCCCGGTGGCGGTGGTGGCGGAGGCGGTGCCGACCCACAGGATGTACCCTGGGGTATTAGTCGCGTTAATGGCGGGGTAACCTACACCGGATCCGGTGTGGCCTGGATTATCGACAGTGGTATAGATGCCGGCCACGAAGACCTTAATGTTGATGTAAGCCGCGGTTTCAATGCTTTTACCAAAGGCAAGGATTCTGATCTGTCCAAGGATGGAAACGGACATGGCACCCATGTAGCCGGGACAGTAGCTGCTATCAACAACAGTATAGGTGTTATAGGTGTTGCTGCAGGCGCTACGGTTATCCCCGTAAAGGTTTTGGATAGCCGCGGAAGCGGTTCGTATTCCGGAGTTATTGCCGGGATCGATCATGTTGCTGTCAACGGCTCTAGTGGCGATGTGGCCAATATGAGTTTAGGCGGAGGGTATTCAAAAGCCGTAAACGATGCAGTGATCGCTGCCTCTGCTAAAGTGAAATTTGCCCTGGCAGCAGGAAATGAAAGTACAGATGCCGCTACCAAATCTCCTGCTTCAGCCAATGGGAATAATATTTTTACGATTTCAGCCATGTCTCAGGGAGACAACTGGGCCTCCTTTTCCAATTTTGGCAACCCTCCGGTAGACTACTGTGAGCCGGGCGTTGCTATTAAATCGACCTGGAAAGGCGGGGGATACAACACCATCAGCGGGACTTCCATGGCATCACCCCATGCCTGCGGGTTACTACTCCTGGGAATTATTGCCAATGATGGTACTGTTTTGAATGATCCTGACGGGAATGCAGATCCCATAGGAGTGAACTAAGTTTTTATCGATATTGCTTACTAAAAGGGGCTTCGGCCCCTTTTTTAATGGGCATATATTAAACAGCTTAGAGAAAAATTCATATTGCAACCTCCGTGATGTTTCTTCCAAATGGTATTTCTACCACCTGTAAATGTTTCCTTTAAAATTTGGTATCTTTATAGGTATCGAATTCGATCTATACTTACTGATCTTAAACCCATAGTACTATGAAACGAGTAAAGCTATTTAAATCCCTGAGCCTGGTGGCACTATTGTTTGCCTTCCTGACTGCCGGCGCACTGACTTCCTGTCGTGATACCAAGAAAAAAGAAGATGCTGAACAAACCGAAGCTGCTGCTGAGGCAGGTGAACATCCTGAAGGAGAAGAACATCCTTCCAAAGAAGGTGAAGAGCATCCTGAAGGCGAAGAGCACCCCAGCAAAGAAGGTGACGAACATCCCGCTGGTGAGGAGCATCCTACCAAAAAAGATTCTGTAAGCGGAGAGTAATTTTTTCTTTCCTTAAATCCCCTGCTCCGATTGCCTTTGAAATGAAAAGAAGGTTTTCGGAAAAGCAGCCGTATTGCCTATTTCCATCACCGGGTAGGCCAGGAAGTTAATGGGTCCGCCCTGAGGTCCGGGGTCTAAAACCAGATCCCTGCCCCTGGTAAATTCAATCCGGTTTGCCGGGTGACGCCCAAAGTAATAAGTGGCCAGGGCTGTATACTTATTGGCTTCACTGATATCCACAGGCCACCATTTCCCTTCGGCATAAAACTCGGCCCAGCAGTGGTATCCGTCTACACCCCCATCGTTCCGGTCTGAAGGTATCCCAGCCCCTACCGCAAAACGTGCAGGAATATCGGCCGATCGGGCCAGGGATATAAAGAGGGAATGAAATTCCGTGCAGTTTCCCGTAAGGGCATCACAGGCATAAACAGCATCCCCTGTACCGTAGGTCCCTGCCTTGATGTATTTCATATTGTCAATAATATAGTCGTACAGGGCCCGGGCCTTCATAAGGTCCCCATCTCCTCCTTTCACGGCGATTATGGAGTCGGCCAGCACCTTAAACCGATCCCCTACCGGCATCAGCAGGCTGGGATTGAGATAGTCGGCTATAAATGAATCATCTTCATAGGGATCTTTTTCCTGCCTTATTACATCGTAGACCAGCGCAATCTTCTCCCCACTTTGTTCCGGGGCGAGTTCCATATAGAGGATAGAATTTCCATACTTTGTTTCTTTTAAAATCTGATGATCCACAGGTGTATTCATTTCCTTTACGTCAATCTTCTGAAACCGGTCACTTTGGGCTAGCGGGATCCAGATTTTAGCGGGTTTTGTTATCTCGGGCAAGGTGACCTCATAACGAAACGTAAAGCGGTCCTCCCCTTCTTTAATCCCCAATAAGTCGTTTGAAGCATTCTCTATAGGCCTTCGGTACCAGGTCTTGTCTTCCCGTTGTTTCCAGGTGTAAAAGGGCTTGCCATTGAGTTTGTGTAGCGTGGTTTCCGTTACCGTCATGCTGCCCGGATCTCCTTCAAGGAAAAAGTCCACATCGTAGACATCCCCGCTTACATCCGCCAGGTCTACACAGGCAAAATGCCGCCTGGGTCCCAGATTAGAAAGGTATTCTGTATGTACCCTCACCAATTGCAGTTTTAGCTCCCCTTCATCTGTCTCCATATTAAAGTAGCCTCCCCCCTCTTCTACCCTTTTGGCGATATTGGCCTTGATGCCTTCCTCAATGTCGGCAGTAACTACTTTTGGGACATCCATAGCAAGGGCCTTGTCCTCATTTTTTTCTTTTTTTACTGTCTGGCAGCTTGTGCTCAGCACCATCAGCAGGATTCCTATAAACCTAAATTCATTCATTTTCATAGCCTTTATATATAAATGTGAATTTACAACATTTCCAAGTTCTCTCCATCCCAATCTGATTCCAGGGAGTCATGTATTGTGATAAATCACCAAAAATATCCTAGCTTTAAGGGAACCAACCAAAACCCCTGTTGTTATGCTTAACTTTTTCAGGAGAATACGCAAACGACTTGCCGAAGACAACCAATTCAAAAGGTATTTCCGCTATGCCTTCGGGGAAGTAGCCCTGATTATGATTGGTATTTTTATGGCCCTCCAGCTCCAGAACTGGAATGAACAACGGAAGGAAGAGAACGAATTTAATGTCATTTTAGAGCAATTGTACAATGCCATCATCTATGATGTGGATAAATTCAATAACCAGCTCGAGTATATGACCTTTCAAATTGGCCTGATGGATCAAATTCTCAACCATCCTGATTCAATTCCAATGCAGTACATGCCATACGCTCTGTATAATGGCGCTTTTGATAATTTTAAATCGTACCAGTCTGATGCTCATTTCTATGCCAATGACCTGCGCTCCGATTACGACAACGCATCCCGGAATGAATTGATAAAACAGATCACCGGCTATTTAAATCTGATCCGCACCGCGGAAGCAAATCCATTTGAAATCAACAGGGATATTTTAACCGACTTCCTAATATCTGAGCATCTGGCATATCCTGAGCTCAATCGTGAAGATTTAAACGAAGGATGGAACATAGATGACTCACTTTATTACAGTCCGGCAAGGTTAAAACGTTTGCAAATGGACCTAAAGACGGAGAAATATCAGGCTACCCTCAAGACGTATAGAAGTCAGAAAATCGCCTACAGAAGAGGAGCACAGGCCAAATTCAATCACGGTACATCCGTCCTCAACCTTATAAAGGCCTATAACCCTGATGTAAGGGTGATCTATGAAAATGTAGGCATTATTGGGACGTCACTAGACGGTTACGATGATGTTGGGGGAAAATCTACCCCTATGCTGCGTACTGATGCAGAAGAAGGAATATGGGAGGCCGAACTCTATTTAAAAGAAGGGACGGTAAAATTCAGGTGTAATGACAGCTGGCTTCGCAATTGGGGATTGGATTTTGGACGGGATATTTATCTCTCAGGCCCGGCAGTTCCCGATGGAAATAACATCGTCATAGAAGAAGAAGGTAATTACCATATTGTACTCAATCTAAGCGAATTTACCTATGAATTTACAAAGCTCGATTAGTCCCTGGAGGCACCTTTTTCTATTTCAAGGAGCATTTCCCTGGCGTGTTTTCCGATGTCTCCCTCTGGATCCAGTTCGATGGCCTTATTATAGAGTTCTTTAGCCTTAGAAGTATTGCCTGCTTTCCAATAGGCCTCTGCCAGGCTGTCCCAGGCATTGGCCGATTCTGGAAAAAGGGAGGTATTAATCTGAAAAACATAAATAGCCTCTTCGTAAGACTGTTGTCCCAACAAATTATACCCTGCCTTATTGAATTCCTCTTCAAACTCGAAGAAAGCGTAATGCGGATCCTCCAGCATACGTTCTGCCTCGGGCTGGATTTTATCGGCCTGTCCACTGGTAAACAATTCTGTGAAATACCTCATGGGGTCTGAAATAAAACCCGTGTCGGAATATTCCAGGGCCGTTTTTAATGCGGGATCCTGATTAGTGATATACTGCTCAAAGGTGAGTCCGGTTGCTAATTGTGGATACAAAGCAGGCTTGTTTTCCCACTGGGGCTTGTCTTGCCACCAGGCAAAGGACAGCAAGGCCTTCATCTTGGTATTTGGAAGAACTACGGCGTGATTATCCCCATAGAAATTGATATTCTCAGAGGTGGGCTCCCCAACAAAAATAGCATTGGTATAGGTATGCAGCTCGTTCACCAGGTTTTGGCAGGCCGAAAACGTACGTCTCCCAATGATCACAAAGAATTTTCCGCTTTGGTTGATCTTCTTATTGGCAATAACTCCTGTGACTATGGGTTTATTTTTATAATTGTTTCCTCCCCCATTCAGGCGGACGTCAAGGATCAACTTGTCTACATCATTCTCCTCGATAAAATTAAAAACCTCTTTATAGAATTCCGGGATGGGCTGGATAGAATCGTCCTGGATCTGGCTATGGCGTATATAAACCGTTTTGTGTTCAGGGAGGTATTCGTAAAAATAGATTTTCTCGAGCTTTTTTAAATAGAGGGGTGTTTCACTCAGGTCGCGCGCATCCAGCCAGTCGGTCCCCGGTTCTACCATTCCATACCGGGAGGGAAACCGCTGGTTTGGCAGGGCTTTAATACTTTTCTTAAAGGTTTTACCATCTTTCTCCAGGGTTAATTCGAGTTCCCCATTAAGGTTTTCTATTACCCCTTGGGCGTGCAAAAATTCTGGGAAGGTGAGAAAGTGAAGGCCGTATGCCTTTACAAACTGTTCATTTTCAGCTGAGATTACCGGTCTCATTTTTTTCAGGGCCTCTTCAATGGGTGTATTTCCGATGGCCAGGAGTTTGGCTCCCAAGGCGTCCGGATAGTCCTTGTGAACCCCGTGCAGGTAGATGCCGTCATCAAACTGATATAGAAATACAGGGATCTGATGAAAAGGAATTATCCCATCCCACCATCCAAAAATGGTATGCCCGTATTCAAATCCGGCAACTAATTTGGTAAAGCCTACCAACACTTCATGTGGTTCCATTTCCGGAATAGCAGTATAGAATTCCTCTACTTCGGCATCAAATTCCGCTGCCGTGGTTTTTTTAAAGAGGAAAGGGAAATCGGTGTGAACTTTATCCTGTAAGTATCGTAGGTCTTCCCGGTACTGCTCCGCACTAAAGCTGTCCTGGGCGTACAGGGCCCAGCTTAAAAAGAACATCATTACTATGGTAAGCGAATTTTTTACAAGGGATTGGAAGAAGGTCATAACGATCGTTTTGAGTTGAATGATATTAATAAGACTACGTACCAACCCGAATGTTACACTTTCAGGCCTGCCCTTCTGCTCTTGAAATCCGCACCCTTACCGATTTACTGATGGGGGTCCTGCTATGATCTGCAAAATGGTTAAAAGGTACCAAGGGGTTGGTTTCGGGAAAATAAGCTGCCAGGTTGCCCTGTGGGATGTCGTAGGGTACGACCTTAAAGTTATATGCTTCTCTTTTGATACCGTCGTAAGTGCTATTTAGGTTAACGATATCTTCTTTGTTTAAATGCAAAGCCTTCATGTCCTTTATGTTCATAAAGAGTACCCTTCGTTCGTTGTAAATACCCCTGTACCTGTCATCCATCCCGTAGATTGTGGTGTTAAACTGGTCATGAGACCTTATGGTCATCAGTATAAACTCATCTTTTGCCAATTGGTGGTCTGGCAAGGGGTTCAGGGTGATCTTTGCCCTGCCGTTGGGTAATTTTTTGAAATCCCTCTCCCGTGCATTGTTCGGGAGGTAATACCCCACTCCTTTGGCTCGTTCAGCGGTCTTATTAAATCCCTTAGCTACCAGGTCGATCTTTTCCCGTATCAGGTCGTAGTCCTCCCCCATCTCCTTCCAGTTAACCGCGTGATCTCCTTTAAAATAGGCATGGGCAATACCGCTTACAATCTCAATCTCACTCTTGAGGTCTTCTGATGCCGGTTTTAGGACGCCTTTGGAGGCCCTCACCCGCCCCATACTGTTTTCGGTGGTTACTTCTCGTTCTTTTCCATGTTGGATGTCTTTTTCAGATCTGCCCAGCGTAGGCAAAATAACGGCTGTTTTCCCCGTCACCAGGTGGGTGCGGTTTAATTTAGTACTCACCTGCACGGTCAAATCACATTTCTGAATCGCTTTGGCTGTATAATCCGTGTCTGAAGCAGCCATCAGGAAATTCCCGCCCAGGCACATAAATACCTTTGCCTTTCCTTCATGCATAGCTTTCATGGCACCTACCACATCCACTCCTTCATGCTCGGGAGCCTTAAACCCAAGGTGTTTTTCTATCCGCTGATTAAGTGCCGGGTTTATGTAATGCATAATCCCCACAGAACGGTCGCCCTGCACATTGCTATGACCCCTTACCGGGCAGGTTCCACTGTTGGGTTTGCCAATAGCGCCTTTTAGGAGAAGAAGGTTGACGTATTCTTTTATGGTGGCCACGGAGTTTTTATGCTGTGTGAGGCCCATGGCCCAGCAAATGATAATTTTTTCTGCATTTGCCAGGTAATCCACCACCTGGTCGATGGCCGGCTCCCCTACTCCGGTCATTTCAATAAGTTGACTAAGCTCGTATTGTTCCAGATCGGCCATCAATGCATCGTATCCCTCTGTAAATTCCCTTATAAAACTGTGGTCAAACACATCCCCTTTTTCCCTGTCGAGTTCCTTGAGTTTTACAAGGATAACCTTTATAAGGGCGATATCCTGGTTAATTTTTACCGGAAGGTGGATGTCGGCCAGTTGAGTGCCCCCACCAAGCATTCCCTTTACAGATTGGGGATTTTTAAAATTGACCAGGCCACTTTCTAACAAAGGATTGATACTGACGATCCTGCCACCGTTTTTCTTACATTTTTCCAGGGCATTGAGCATCCTTGGGTGGTTGGTGCCGGGATTTTGCCCTGCAATCAGAATTACTTCGGCCTCATAAAAATCTTCCAGTTTTACAGAGCCTTTCCCTATTCCCAGGGTTTCAGAGAGGGCTACTCCGCTCGATTCGTGGCACATGTTGGAACAATCGGGCAGGTTGTTGGTGCCCAATGCTCTTGCGAACATGCCGTATAGAAAAGCGGCCTCATTACTCGATCGTCCTGAGGTGTAAAAAATGGCCTCATCGGGATTATTCATGTTGTGAAGATGCTTCGCTATAAGTTGATACGATTCTTCCCAGCTAATGGGTTCGTAGTGAAGACTATTTGCTTTGAGGATGAGGGGTTCGGTGAGTCGGCCAAAAGCATTGATCTGATAATCAGACAAACGCGATAGTTCTTCTACAGAATACTTTGCAAAAAATTCCTTCCCGATATGGGAGGTAGTGGCCTCATCTGCCAGTGCCTTTGCTCCGTTTTCACAGTATTCGGCAATTGGGGAAGGGTGTTCAGGATCGGGCCAGGCACAGGATGGACAGTCGAATCCATCTTTTTGATTCATTTTAAAAAGAGCAGGAATAGAACGGGTTACGCCCATTTCTTTAAAGCTATGCTTTAATGCATGATAAATACCTTCTGTACCTGCTGCAATCCGCATAGGTTCCTTGATTTTGAGATTTGAAAAATCATCAGGACCCCTATGGGAGACATTTCGGGTAAAGGTGATAGGTTCTTCTTTCATGCTCGATTGATAATTATTAAAGCTGATTTTCGATATCCATTTTAGGATTTGGATAATTATCACTTTGGTCTTCCAGTCGCTCATCGAGACATACAAAGTCTTTCTCAAGCAAGAGGTGTAAACTGGTTTCCGGATCGATTTGTTGCAGGGCTTCAAATCCCACCTGTTCATTGCTAGCCCACCCCTTTAGTTGATCAGCATCTACGTGCAGGGTTATTATTCCTTCTTCAAAAGAGGCATGGATTTCTTCTCTATTGCTTTTTTTTACAGCATAGTTAAAAGTACTTCCCGGGAAATGTGTGGTCTCCTTAATATAACCCTCTGAACACAATTCTTCTACCTCCGATCTGGTGAGGCGGAATCGAACTGAATTGCCCTTTATTCTGATCTTCATAACAATATTTCTTTCTTTCCTAAAGTTACAACTAATTCATTATTTCATTTGATTTTCGATGTATTTGAACACAGGATTTTTTCAATATTTGGCGATGACTTTCCTAAAAGAAGTATCTTTCGGGGCAATGAGATCATTGCTCCTTCCCCGATTTGCAGTTTTTAGCTGTATCTACCTGTGCAGTATCAATCTCCTTCTTGCGCAGGATCATATTGATCTGGCCTCTTTTTCCTATACCTCCTCCTTTGAACGAACGCTGGAAAACACTAACATTGAAGCAGCGATCCAGGAATGGAACTTAAACCTGGATCTTCCCCTGGTCATTAATGAAGAGAATGCCTTGATTTTTGGACTGAGCGCCAATACCATAAATGTAAATTTAAGTCCGTCTCCCAATCCGGAAACAGATTTATACGCTACTATCCTGAGGCTTGGGTGGAATACCACTTTCAATGAACGCTGGTCGGGAACCTTCTTGGTAATGCCAAAAGTGGCTTCCGATTTTAGTAGTGGCTTCAGAAGGGGGAAACAGATCGGGGCTGTGGTTCTGTTTACAAGGACAAAGACAGATCGCCTGAAATACCTGTACGGGATTTACGGGAACACAGAAGAATTTGGCTTGTTGCTGGTACCTATACTGGGGGTTTACTACAAGAGTGACAATAATATGTTTGAGGCCGATGTCTTTTTGCCGGTGAGGGTAGATCTCAATTACAGCCTAAGTAATACGGTATCTGCAGGGCTTCGTTTTGATGGTTTGGGATCTTCGTTTTCTATACAAACAGCCGGATTTAATAACCATTATGTCACCAGGGCTTCTAATGAACTCTATCTCTACGGACAATATAAAATAACCCCTTCCCTTTTAGTCCGCGGGAAGTTCGGGTATTCATTTTTTCGTAATTTCAAGGTGTATGACAATGAGGATAAAATCGATCTGTCACTCGTAGGAATCTTTTTTGGTAACGACCGGGAAATCCTGAATCGGGATCTCAATGACAGCTTTCAGTTTAAATTAGAAATGGTATATCGTTTTAATCTGATAAAAAATAATCCAAAACCATAAGTGTACAAATGAAAAATCTGATCAGGGCAATTATTGCGGGATACGGAGCTAAAAAAATAGGTGGAGGTCGTTGTGGCTGCATTGGAACTGTATTCGTATTTCTAATTTTATACTGGCTTTTGGGATACGTCTTCAAAGTCTTCTAGGGTTAATCCTACAGAATACCCTACTTTTGCCGGATGAAAATTCAGCGGCGTTCTCAACTCGAATTTGTTGGACTTATGGCAGCACTGATGTCGATAGCTGCCCTTGCTCTCGATGCCCTTCTTCCTGCCCTCGATCTGATCGGAAAGGATGTAGGGACGACCAGTCTTGCTGAAAATCAACTCCTGATTACCCTTTTCTTCCTGGGCCTTGGGGTTGGACCCCTATTGTTTGGTCCAATTTCCGACAGTGTTGGAAGGAAGCCTGTGGTATACGTTGGATTTGCCTTGTTCATCGGGGCCAGCTTGCTCTGTGTGTACGCCCCTCAATTTGAAACAATGATTGCCGGGAGGATTTTACAGGGTATAGCCCTTTCAGCACCCAGAACCATCAGTGTGGCTATGATCAGGGATCGGTACAGTGGGGATCAGATGGCCAGAATACTGTCATTTGTTGTGGTTGTATTTATCCTTGTTCCTATTGTAGCGCCTACCCTGGGGAAATGGATTCTCGACGCTATGGGGTGGGAAGCTATCTTTCATTTTCAAGTCGTTTTTGCAATCCTGGTGGCCATTTGGTTCTGGAAAAGACAACCCGAAACCCTGGTGCCTGAAAAACGAAACTCCTTCAGGCTCAATGTATTTGTCAACGGCTACAAAGAACTTTTGAATTATAAGCAAACTATGGTCTTTACCTTTATCTGGGGGTTTATAACCGGTTCTTTTTTGGTTTATCTCAGCACAGCACAGCAGGTTTTTGAAGACCAGTATCTGATGAAGGAATCTTTTCCATATATCTTCGCCTGCCTGGCCATAACCATTGGTACTGCCACCTTGCTCAACGGGACCCTGGTGCTGCGGTTTGGGATGCTTCGTCTTGTCACTGTTGCCCTGGCTTTTTATATCCTGGTTCCACTGGTATATGTGATCTTGTTTTACGGGCAGGTAAATCCTCCCTATTGGGTAGCCCTTGGTTTCTTTGGGATGCAATTCTTCGCTGTAGGTTTTGTCTTCGGCAACCTGCGGGCGCTGGCTATGGAACCCGTTGGTCATATCGCAGGGATAGGCTCGGCAATCACTGGTTGTCTAGCTACATTGATGGCTGTTCCTATCAGTGCCTTTATTGGTAGTTTTGTCCGCGATTCTATTTTTCCCATCTTTCTCGGGTTTTTAACTTGCGGGATTATAGCTTATTTTTTGCTGGCGTATTTCTATTTATCCAGAAGGTTTACTCAATAAGAATGGGAATATGGAAAATCGAATAATCCATTTGATGAGATTGTACAACAGGATGTGTATATTTAACTTTAATTTTTTCATCCCATGCTGATCTGGGTTTCTTTTATCTCCCTTATTATCGTTTTTCTGGCTCTTGATCTGGGCTTATTCAATAAGAGGGATCATGTTATAAAAAGTAAGGAAGCCAGTCTCTGGACAGCTCTCTGGGTAACTGTTGCCTTTAGTTTTAGTGCGGTGATCTACTGGCTTTTTTCCAAAGGACTTGTAGAAAACCCTACCGGGATGACTCCCGATACAGCCGTATTAAATTATATTACGGGCTATCTTATTGAACTTTCACTCAGTATTGATAACGTATTTGTTATCGCAGTAATCTTCTCGGCCTTTGCCATACCTCCGAAATACCAGCACAGGGTCTTATTCTGGGGGATTCTTGGAGCGATTGTTTTTCGCGCCCTTATGATTGTTTTCGGGGTAGCTCTGATCACCAGGTTTGAATGGGCGATCTATGTATTCGGAGTGTTTCTCCTTTATACGGCATTTAAGATGCTGAAATCAGATTCCATTAAGTTCGATCCTAAACGCTCTCTTGTATTTAAATACCTCAGAAAGATCTATCCGCTTACAAAACATATGAACGGGAGGCATTTTTTTCTCAGGAGAATGGGAATAAAAGCAGCGACTCCACTTTTTGTTGCTTTAATTGTAATCGAGTTAACAGACATCCTTTTTGCCCTGGACAGCATCCCGGCCATACTGGCCATCACGGCAGATCCATTTATAGTATTCAGTTCTAATATTATGGCAATACTAGGCCTGAGATCGATGTATTTTCTTATTTCAAGGATGCTTGCAAAATTCAGGTTTATCAATTACAGCCTGGTGGTGATACTGGGATTTGTGGGACTGAAAATGCTTACTGCAGAATTTATCCATGTTCCAGAATGGGTTTCCCTGACCCTAATTACAGTATCTCTGGCATCAGGGATCATTACTTCCCTGTTAATACCTGAAAAAGAAAAAACGGAAACACCTCTACCGGATTAACCCTGAATTTTTGCTTTTCCAATATAAGCAAGGACATCCCGTTCTAGCTGCATCATCTTTGAGAATTGTGCTTCACATTCATCAAAGTAATGTAATTCACTCTTCCCCGATTTTCTTATGGCTAAGATCAGGTCTTTATTTTCACTCATAAGCGTATTCAAACTCCGTTTTAAACGGTCCATTTGTTCGTGAAGTTGAACCGTCTTGGGTACACAATGGTAGGAGTTTAATTGCCTGGAAAGATTCACAAGGTATGTCTGCTGCCGCTCCAGGAAATGGAAGGGCTGAGTAGTGGGTTGCTTGCTTTTCGACTTGTTCTGTGGATCCAGGGTATTCATGGTGAAACATTTAACCTATTCGCAGAAGTCAATTCCACCCTTAAATTACGAAATTTTGTCCTTTCCCTTAATTAAGTCTGTGTGATTTTTCTGTTAAATAAGATGCGAAGTATCTGTATTTATTTGAAAAGAAGTAAAGTCGTTCTTCAATTTACTTTTGATTCGATAATATTCAGGGCGTCCTCAACCGTCTGCATATCATCCATTTCTTCATTCTCCAGGGTAATGTCGAAGGCATCTTCCACATCGAGGACGATATCTACCAGATTAGCCGAATTAATATTCAACTCATTGATAAGATGACTATCCCTGTTGATGGAATCCGCTGAAATATCATCTGGTAAATACGGTTTGATGATACCTATTAGCGTTTGATATCGATCTTCTTTTGACATGGATCAGGAATTATATTGTTTAAAAATAACACATGCATTTACATCCCCAAAGCCAAAACTCGCTTTAGCGACAATTTTCGGAGCTTTTCGCACACTGGCTTGCGGAATTCTGGAAGGGTGTATCCATTTGAGGATCTCAGGATGAGGATCTTCACAATTTACATTCCCGTAAACAAGTCCGTTGCTGAGCTGTAGCACCGCCCCAACCGATTCAATAGAACCTGCTGCAGCAAGACAATGGCCTACCATGCTCTTAAAGGAATTGATCAAAGGAAAATCTTCCTTGCCCCTTCCTAGGGCTTTAGCCCAGTTTTCAATCTCAACAGGATCTTTTGCTGTTGCAGTAAGATGACCATTGATACTGTCAATCTCTTCAGCATCAATTTCACTATCCACAAGCGCTTCCCTGATACACTTCTGTACTGCTGTTTTATTTGGTGCTGTCATGCTCCCTCCGCTGCGCTGTCCTCCGCAATTGACTGCGCCTCCCAGTACTTCTGCGTAGATTTTTGCATTTCTTGAGATCGCACTATCCAGGGATTCAAGGACTAATGCTCCTGCCCCACTACCCGGCACAAATCCGGATGCGGAAGCACTCATGGGTCGACTAGCCTGTTCGGGTCTGTCATTGAAATTCCTTGGGAGGATACGCATAGCATCAAATCCTCCCCATACGTATGGGCCACTATCGCTACAACTTCCTGCCAGCATTCGTGTTGCCTTTCCCGAAGAAATGCGTTCATAGGCCATGATTAATCCTTCTGTTCCAGTCGTACAGGCTGATGAATTTGTAGTCACCTGGTTTCCTGCTCCGATAATTCCCCCTAAATATGCACTTATTCCGCTGGCCATGGTTTGGGTTACCGTGGTACTCCCCAGCCTTTTGACTTTCCCCTCATCAACAAGGTGTATCGCCTCCCGCAATTTATCTATTCCGAGAATTCCGGTTCCAAAAATAATCCCACTTTCCCAATCGGTTGTCTCATCCTTTGTAGGCTTCAGTCCGGCATCCCTCCAGGCATCTACCCCGGATATCACTCCGTAAATCAAGCCACTTGCCATTAGTCCGCGTTGTTCAAGAGAGGTAAAGTATTTATTTATATAGTCTTCTTTAATAGTAGGCTTTCCAGCAACTTGACATCTAAAATTTAGTTTTTCCAGTTCCGGATAAAACTGAATTCCACTCCTTCCCGACTCTAAGGCACCGGCAAAGGCTTGCAGGTCGATTCCATTAGGCGCACAAACCCCCATTCCTGTAATGACTACCCGCTTACGCATGCTGTCCTGGTTTTATCATACCGGCAATGGTTCCTTTACAAACAATTTCGTTATTGGAATTGTACATCTTTACTTTGCACTTTAATTTAGAGAACCTGAAATACACTTTTTCAGATACTACCCTTACTTCTTCATTGGGATAGGTCGCATTTAGAAATTCCATTTCGACACTGCTCATCGCTATCTGTAATTTACCGGAAAACGTCTGTTCTTCACTTAAAAGAAGGAAGATTCCCAGGCAAACAAGGCCTATCTGCGCACAGCACTCGGTGAGAATGACTCCCGGAGTAACAGGCTGCTCTTTAAAATGTCCCCTGTAAAAAGGAAGGTTTTCCCGAAAACGGTAAACTCCTTCACAACCCTGCTCATTGACTTCCTTTATCTCATCCACAAATAAAAAGGGGTCGGAATACGGAAGCAGAGCTAGAATTTCTTTCGTTGTAATCATCTTAAACTTTCTCCTCCATCAGCTTTTATTATACTGCCAGTGATCCATTTTGCCTCATCCAGCGAAAGCATAAAAACCGTATTTGCCACATCCTCCGGACTGGTGATTCGGCCTGAAGGATTGCGTTTTATAGCATTATCTCTGATCTTATCGCTATTAGGAATCATGGCAAAAGAACTGGTTTCAGTTACGCCCGCCTGAATACAATTCGCCTTAATTCCTAAAGGAGCAAATTCTACCGCCATACTCCTCGTTATTGCTTCCAGGGCCACCTTGGCAACAGATACTGCGGCATAGCACGGCATGGCCCTTGTATTCCCTTCACTGGTAAAGGAGATAATACGCATGTCGGGATCGGTGAGTTCTGCCGAAATCAGGCTTTGAACCCAATCGTATAAACTCAGGGCCATCGCCCGGAAGGTAATTTCAAAATCCTCTGTGCTGAGCGACTCGCCCCTGGCTGCCCCCATAGGTTTTAAACTCCCTTTGGCGATGCTGTGAATTAACAATTTGACGGTGTCATTTTTACGGAAGGAATTTCGCAATTGGGAGATAATCTCAGCCCGTTTTTCCTTATTAACTGCATCTGCATTAAATACACAGAAGTCGACCGCATCTTTTTTAATTTCCGAAAACTGTTCTTCAATGGCTTCCATTTCGCTTCTCCGGTCACGGTGAACTATACAAATAGCATAGCCGTGCTTTGCCAGTTTTATTGCCGTAGCAAGTCCGAGCCCCCTGCTTCCACCAAGGATAATGGCCCATTTATTTCCGGAAGAATCACTCATAGTACTCGATTTGATAGGGATTTATATTAAAAATACATCAAATTGTTCTGATCGCATGATGCTACCATTCCAGTAACACCCTCTGGGCAGAAAAACCAGGGCCAAAACTCAGGATTAACCCCTGTTCTCCCGCAGGAATATCTTTTTCCATAAATCGTTCCAGGACATAGAGGACTGTTGCACTACTCATATTTCCATACAGTTTAAGGGTCTCACGCGTATCATCTATATTTTTTCCAAGTTTTCCAAAAAGCGATTCAACAGTTTCTACAATTTTTCGGCCCCCTGGGTGAAAAATAAGATGATCGACCTTTTCAATGTTACTATTGTGTTTTTTCAGGAAGGGATGTATGATCTCAGGAAAGTGATCGGAGATAGTCGTAGGTACATCGGGATCAAGTATCATTTTTAATCCGGTATTCACTACATCAAATCCCATAAGATGGGTTGTATCTTTAAAGTGGTACATTTCCTCACCTACCACTTGCGGACCGCGAGCCTCCTCCTCGGAAGAAAGCAGGACACAGGCGGCTCCATCCCCGAAAATAGCAGCACTCACCATATTAGCCATACTAAAGTCGTTGAGCTGGAAGGTGGCGGTCGGACTCTCAACTGCCACCACAGCTGCTCTTTTCCCCGGTGCAGCCTTGAGGAAATTGGCAGCATAGATCATGCCCGAAACACCTGCAGCACATCCCATTTCTGTTACCGGCAATCGCATAACATCAGTCTTAAGGCCAAGAGCATTAATGATATAGGCATCCAGGGATGGGATCATAATTCCTGTGCAACTCACGGTAATGATATAATCCAGACTTTCCGGGTCCCAGCCACTTTTCTTCAGGGCCTTATCAAGGACAGCTACGCCCAGCTTTTTTGCTTCGCGACTGTAAATTTTATTTTTCTGTTCAAAAGAAGTGGCGGTAAATACTTCTTCAACATTCATGATCCCATAGCGATAATCAACCCCTGCAGCCTCAAAAATCTTTATTACCTTTCTTCTGAACCGGTCTTCCTGGCCAGATAGCCAGAGTTCTACAAAAGGCAATATTTCTTTTGTGGCCCTGCGATACGGCGGCAATTCCTTGGTTACAGTTACTATTTTAACATCTTTCATTTTCTATACTTTAGGTGTGCCAGAAGGACCATTCGTAACGAAAGGCCCACCGGCTGCTAATATGATGTGTCATATTGGGCAATAATTCAGAATAAGCAATCAGCTCTTTTTTTAAGAACCCACTTCGAATAGAAGTGAGTCCGTCCTTTTTGGCAATTTCGGTTTTCATAAATACTGCAGCAAATATTTTGAATAATAGGTATGCGATTTTGTTTCGTTCCAGATCATTGACAATAACTCCAATTCGCGCCAATTCAGTAAACTTGGTGATAAATATTTCTATTTCTTTCTCGTGGAAATGGTGAAGGGTAAGGGTGCATAAAAGGATATCACAGTGCAGGTCTTGCGCATTTAAGTCGAGTATATCACCTTTAAAATAAGAAATGTTACTATAGGATTTGCTTTTATGCCTTGCAATTTGCAGGGATTTCTCATTCAGGTCGATACCTGTCAATTCAACCTTAATTCCCAAACCGTCGCAAAACGCAGCTACTTCCCTTAGCATAGATCCATCACCACATCCCATATCCACAATCCGGTATTTTGTACGTGGAAATTTTTTTGTTAGGCGTTGAATGGCCTTCAAAGTGATCCGGTTTCCTCCCAGCAGCTTGTTGGCCTTGTTGATATCAGCTAACACAGCTTTAATCTGACTTTGATCCAGGGTGAGATCATCCATGAGTTCCACTTCCCTACTACGTTCTTTAAAAATAATCATAGCGAGATGGGTTTGCCATGGGTTAGCCTCACCATGCGTTTCACTAGAAGTGGAGAACGGGAAACAAGGGAGAAGAGCAAATTTGTAACACCTTCAGACAACAACAATCGCTGCAGAAAACGCCCCATCCGAATTCTATTTCCAAAGGTTTTCTTCCAGACATCGCTGTATTCTTTCTCCAGCTGTGTTCTTTTTGAAGAGCCCTTAATTAATGCCTTATGAATTAGTTCTGAGGCGAGCTTGGCACTATGGATGGCCATAGCCATTCCGTTCCCGCACAAAGGGTGAATTAGTCCGGCCGTATCCCCGCACATCAACAGATGGTTATCTACTGAGGGTTTTGATTCAAAAGAGATTTGAGCTATGCTCATCGGTTTGTCAAAAATTGGCGTTGACCTTTGAAAAAACTCAGCCAGGATAGGATTTTGAGCAACAACCTCTTTATTAAAAAGGTCGATGTCCTGATATTTCTGAAAACTATTATAGCTAACCAGGTAGCAAAAATTAACAGCCCCAGTCTCTGTTTTTGAAAGTCCGGCATAACCACCACTGAAACTGTGTAATCCCACCTGTTCATCGGGGAAATCAGGCCAGTGATAATGAGCTTTTATGCCCAGCCAGGGAGATTTTTTTTTGATAAACTCCCGATTGAGACCTTTATCTATATTAGATCTTTTCCCATAAGAACCAATGACATAAGTTGCCTGAAAATCGCCGGCCGTGTTTGAGTAAACAGTAAATTGATCCTCCCGGAAATTCACAGCAGTCACCGTACAGAAATGAAAATCCACCCCGAGTTTAACGGCGTGCTGATAAAGGGTGAAGTCGAGAGCATACCGACTAATTCCTATAGCCCCCAGAGGAAGTTCTGTCTGCAAGGATCGTCCTTTTCTGGTGCTGAATCTCAGGGTATGAATCTCAATATCTGTCGGAAGTTGTACCCCGAGAAATGATAGATAAGGCAGCACCTCTTTTGAGAGGTATTCCCCGCAAACCTTATGATGAGGGTACTTTTCCTTTTCGAGAACCAACACCCTATGCCCTTCCTTTTTTAAATGAATGGCAGCCGTGAGACCGGCTAATCCTCCCCCGATACAGATAACATCGTACATAGCAACAAGGGAAAGATACAGAAACCACCAATAAAAAACCCGACTATCGAGTCGGGTTTAACAATTAAGGTGATTTGAGTTTAACCTTTGGTTTTTTCCATAGCCTCTTGTTTCAGCTCTTCACTTGCTACAATACCGAGTTCCACTCTTCTGTTTTTCGATTTACCCTCGGCTGTTGAGTTGTCTGCTACCGGTTGTAGTTCACCATACCATTTGGTGGTGAATCTGTCGGAAGCAATTCCTTGACCGATCAGGTAATTTGTTACGGATTCAGCCCTTAACTTAGAAAGGCCCATATTGTATTCCTCAGATCCGGCACTGTCGGTATGTCCTTCAACAAGTATTACAGTTTTGGGGTATTCTTTTAAGATCCCTGCCAGTTTATTGAGTGTTTCCACAGAAGTCCCTTTGATATTCGACTTGTTTGTATCGAAATATACTCCGGCTCCTTCATTAAAAGTCACATTGATCCCTTCTCCTACCCGTGTCACTTCAGCTCCGGGAATCTCTTCCTCAATACGTTCTGCCTGCCTGTCCATGCGATTGCCTATATAACCTCCGGCAGCTCCACCTACAACACCGCCGATGATCGCTCCCAACACTGTGTTGCCTTTACCGACATTATTTCCAATTACCCCGCCAATAACAGCTCCACCTGAAGCCCCGATAACGGCTCCTTTTTGGGTATTATTCGCATTCTTAACGGCATTGCATCCCAGCCCAAGGCTAAGAATTAATATTAATGCACTAATCTTTTTTATCATGGTTCTCATATTTTATTGTTTTGAAAATTCATATACAACTGTAACCGGTTTGGCATCTACAGTAACATTAGATTTTAGGGTCATTTCCGTATCGGTAAGTTCGGCGATGGTAAGTCGATACCCAAGTCCGCCTGAAACATCCTTACGTTTCTCATCGATAAATTTAAATTGTAATTGGGAGTTGTAATCTGCAGGATTTTTAATCACTGACCAGCGAATAAATCGATCTCCGCCCTGGCAAAGGCTCCCCTCTTTAATTGTATATCGCCCCGTGCTGTTATTGTCTCTGAAAAACCAATTACTTCCCTCGAAACATATTGCGTCTGCATCATTAAAAACAACCGCTTTGAACATCCCTTCATTGTTTTCATAACGAACGTCATCCAGATTCCAGGTTCCACTGAGAAGGTTCCGCTGGTCGCGAATTTCTTTAGAAACACCACAGGAAATCAGAAAGATAGCAGTAGCAAATAGTATTAAACTTCTTTTAAACATATTTATAAGATTTAAATTTCGATAGTATATACGCTCAAAACGACTTCTTGGTTGTGAAGCAGGATTCTTTTTATGAAGAATTAGTAATTCGATAAATTAAATACCTCAAAAAGAAGACTAGTAATTGAGTAAATCGCTCAGGGCTTCGACTATTCGACCCTTTGGGAGGTAGAGATCTTCCAGGGTTCTGGCGAAAGGAACGGGCGTCTCCATGCTTCCAATTCGTTTTACCGGAGCATCCAGAAATTCGAAACATTTTTCCATCAGGGTGGCAGAAATGTCACTGGCAATACTTCCAAACAAAGTGTCTTCCTGAACAATCAGGCATTTTCCTGTTTTTTTGACGGAGGAGAATATCGTCTCCCAATCTAAGGGCTGAAGGGTCCTTAAGTCAATAAGGTCAACCTTAAAATGAGTATTGTTATCAAGAATTTCAAGCATCCAGTGTACTCCTGCGCCGTAGGTCACTACTGTGATATCCTCTCCTTCTTTGAGAAGGCTGGCTTTTCCGAAAGGTAAAGTATAATAGGAATCGGGAACATCCTGGTAAATGCTTCGATAAAGGGCCTTGTGTTCAAAGAAAAGCACGGGATTAGGATCATTGATAGCCGTAGCCAGTAGGCCTTTTGCATCATAGGGAAAAGCCGGATAAACCACTTTGAGTCCGGGCGTTTTAGTAAACCAGGCTTCGTTGGTCTGAGAATGAAAAGGCCCTGCTCCTACTCCGGCCCCACAGGGCATTCTGATGACTACATCCGCAGGTTCATTCCAGCGATAGTGAACCTTCGCCAGGTAATTCACGATGGGATTAAAACCACTACTGACAAAGTCGGCAAACTGCATCTCCATAACAGTCTTCATCCCATTAATAGACAAGCCCATAGCTGCTGATACCACAGCCGATTCGCAAATTGGTGTATTACGCACCCTATCTTTCCCAAAGGCTTCGGTAAACCCTTCTGTCACCTTAAAAACACCCCCGTAATCAGCAATATCCTGCCCGAGAATTATCAGATTATCGTGTTTTTCCATGGACTGCTTCAGGCCGTCCGAGATGGCATCTACCAAACGTATATTCGATTTACCATCTTGTTCCTTAACATTCTGATATACAAAATCTTTATATACATCACTTAATTCTATACTTTCAGTAGACTGGATTGGCTCTTCTGCGAAGGCAAGTTGCAGGTTATCATCTATTTCGTGGATAAATTCCTTTTTTATTTCAACCTCTACTTCTTCCGAAAGTACTTTTTCCTCCTTAAGATAGGCTACATAGTTTTCGATAGGATCTCTGGCAGCCCATTCATCGAGCAGGTGCTGGGGGACATATTTGGTTCCGCTTGCCTCTTCATGCCCGCGCATTCTGAAAGTCTTAAATTCGAGAAGTAAGGGCCTGGGCCTTTGTCTTACACTTTTGGTCAATGCCTTTAAACGGGAGTAGACTTCAAGGATATTGTTTCCATCGATGATGTATGATTCCATCCCATAGCCCTTTCCTTTATCCGCAATATGTTTGCAGCGAAACTGCTCACTGGTTGGTGTGGAAAGGCCGTAACCGTTATTCTCTACACAGAATATTACCGGCAAATCCCATACAGCAGCAATATTCAGGGCTTCGTGAAAATCCCCTTCGCTTGTGGCGCCTTCTCCTGTAAAAACAGCGGTGACTCTTTTGTTTCCCTGGAGTCGATCTGCAAGTGCAATGCCATCAGCCACACCTAATTGCGGTCCAAGATGTGAAATCATCCCAACAATTCGGAATTCCTGAGTACCAAAGTGAAAACTGCGGTCCCTCCCTTTTGTAAAACCACTTTTCTTTCCCTGCCACTGAGAAAACAGTCGGTTTAACGGAACATTTCTGTTGGTAAAAACGCCGAGGTTTCTATGCATGGGTAAAATATATTCTTCGGGTTGCAGGGCGAGGGTAACTCCGGCCGCAATAGCTTCCTGGCCAATACCACTAAACCATTTGGAAATCTTTCCCTGCCGAAGCAGGATGAGCATTTTTTCCTCGATCATACGGGGCTTGAGCATGGCCTTGTAGAGATCGAGTAGTTCTTCGTTTGAAAGGCCATGATGCTGGAACTGCATAGAATCTGATATTACCAAAAGTAAATTAACTGGCGTAAATGTAACAAAATTGATCTGAAGATCTCTTGCTTATGAAGCTCATATTTCGAGTCAGAATTTAGTACCTTTGGGTAGTTGATAAACATGAGAATTATGAATACTATTCCCAGTGTAGACCTAAGAGATTACCTTTCATCCGACCCAGTTAAAAAAGAACAGTTTGTAAATGATCTGGGCGGAGCATTTGAGGAAATTGGCTTTGTCGCCTTAAGCGGGCATTTTCTCTCGGAGTCACTTATAGAATCTCTTTACTCGGAAATTAAAAAGTTTTTTGCCTTACCTCAGGAGGTTAAGGATAGGTACGAAATAGAAGGGATTGGCGGACAGCGTGGCTATACTTCATTTGGGAAAGAACACGCCAAGGGCAGGAAAGAAGGAGACCTGAAGGAGTTCTGGCATTTCGGGCAGTACGTTGAAGATGATCCCAAACTCTTAAAGGAATACCCTTCTAATGTGATAGTAACTGAGTTACCCGAATTTAATAAAGTAGGGAAAGAAACATACAAAATGCTTGAGAAGACGGCCCAGTATGTCCTCCGGGCTCTTGCTTTACATTTAAAACTAGAGGAAAACTATTTTGATGAATACATAAAAAATGGGAACTCTATCTTACGACCTATCCATTACCCCCCTATCACTCAAGAACCTAAAAATGCAATCAGGGCAGCTGCCCATGGAGATATCAACCTTATTACCTTGCTGATGGGGGCACATGGCAAAGGGCTACAGGTAAAAAACCATCAGGGAGAATGGATTGATGCCATTGCGCGTACCGATCAATTAATGATCAACGTTGGGGATATGTTGTCTCGGCTTTCAAATAATAAATTAAAATCCACAATTCATCAGGTAGTAAATCCACCCAGGGAATTATGGGGAAGTTCACGGTACTCCATCCCGTTCTTTATGCATCCCATTAGCGAAATGCCGCTGAATTGTCTGGAGAATTGTATAGACGAGGACCATCCCAAATTATACGAAGATATTACTGCAGGCGAATTCCTGCACGAAAGACTGGTCGACCTGGGGCTAATCAAAAAATAATCAGGCTTTTAGAAGCATACAGATAGCAGATGGACCTTCAAGATCAATTGCGCAATTTATTTCCTGACCATCAACCGGAAAAAGATGGAAACGTACCGGAAGAAAAACCCAAATTCTGGCTGCAGGATGAACCTATTCTTTGCAAGTATGAAAAGCGTAAAGGAAAACCCATAACCATACTTGAGGGATATCAGGGTTCTGACAGCGACCTGAAGGCAATGGCAAAAGAACTTAAGACTTTATTAGGCGTGGGAGGAACAACTAAAAACGACCTTATAATTATTCAGGGGGATTATCGGGATAAAATAATGGACTTTCTCAAAGAAAACGGATTTAAGACAAAGCGAGTCGGGGGATAATTCATACCCAATTTTTGAAGTTATTAAGACCTTTTATCGAGATATTGTTATTAAGTAATTTGTTAATTATTACCAACTTTATCGATTAAATGTTACTTTTAATAGCCGAAACCTAATCAACAACTTCTTCAGTATGAGTACGCAACTACATATTACCAATGGAGATAGTTTTACTCAACGCCTGAAATCTCTCCCATTCAAAGGCGCAATTATTACCTGGAGGGAAATGCTATGTGAAGGCAGAACCGAGACCAATGTGGGTAGCGAGTCCTTTTGGAAAACACGATTTGAATATCTTCATAAAAACTACAATGTAAGTAAATCCTGGTTTGTAGAAAAAACACTAAAAGAATACCGTTCACTTTGTAATCACAAGCAACAGGATGAAATTATTCTGTGGTTTGAATACGATTTGTTCTGTCAGATCAATATGATCGCTGTGCTAAGCTGGTTAAAAACCCACCGGCGGGATGCTGATATTTCCCTGGTCTGTAGCGGAGATGAAGATGGTACCAAAAAAATGTACGGCTTGTGCGATGTGGATGATGAAAAACTCCAGACCTTGTACAATAAACGCATCCATCTTACACAGGATGATATAGAATTTGCCGATTATATCTGGCAATTGTACTGTAGTGACAACCCGATCAGGCTGGAAAATATGTCTGATTTCGAACACTATCATTTTGATTATCTTTCTGATGCCATCAAAGTTCACCTTAAACGATTTCCTTCTGTCAAAAACGGACTCAACGAACTGGAGAACCGTATCCTGGCTCTTGGCGTGGAACACAAACCCAGGACCAAAAAAGCCTTTATGAATACGATACTAAACAATCAGGGTTTTTACGGTTATGGCGACACTCAGTTCGAAAGGATCATCACCAACATAAAACCTTTGTTTACCTCGTTCAATCCGGTAAGGCTATCGAAAAAAGGCAAAGCGATCTACGAAGGAAAAACCAGCTTTTATTCCCAGATCAGGGACAGTGAATCCTATTTGGGAGGAGCTTTAAAGTACAACTTCCTCTTTAACGACGAATCAGGTCGTATTCTAAAATTATAATTTCAATATGCAATTAGGCCCCTCAGAACTCATCCTCAACGAGGATGGAAGCATCTATCATTTAAACCTGTTAGCTGAGGACATTGCCGATACCATCATTTTGGTAGGGGATCCTCAAAGGGTAGCCCGGGTTTCTTCCCATTTCGATTCCATCGAAATAGAAAAAGAAAAGAGAGAATTTATCACTCACACAGGGATGTACAAGGGCAAACGAATCACTGTACTATCAACAGGAATCGGCACCGACAATATTGATATTGTCCTTAATGAACTGGATGCCCTGGTAAACATCGATCTAAAAAAACGGGAAATCAGGAAAGATAAAACTACCCTTAAGTTAATAAGGATAGGTACCTCCGGAGCCTTACAGCCAGAAATTCCTGTCGACTCCTTCCTGCTAAGTGAGTATGCCATAGGCTTCGATAATGTAATGCAATACTACCAGTCTGAAGCTGTACGATATCCTGAAATAGAAAAAGCATTTCTGGCACAAAGTAATTGGGAATCCTATATGTCTGCTCCCTACATTGTAAAATGCAATAAGGAGTTACTCAAGCACTTTTCCAAGCAGGAGATGATCCTTGGATTTACCGGCAGTAATGTCGGTTTTTACGGACCTCAGGGTCGACACCTGCGACTTCCGGCCAGAGATCCTGAGCTACATGAGAAGTTGAATTCATTTTCATTTGACGGACATAGGATAACCAATTTCGAAATGGAAACTTCAGCTCTTTATGGCTTGTCGGCATTAATGGGGCATCAGGCAATCTCTTTTAATGCTATCATTGCTAACCGGGCCAATCTGACATTTTCCGAAGAACCCCGGAGAACGATCGACCGCCTTATTAGATGGACACTGAATAAACTGATAGAATATTGAAACATATTAAAATAGCCGGCGTTCCGGAACACTTTAATCTTCCATGGCTAATGGCCATTGAGGAAGGAGCTTTCTCAAATCGCGGAATTGAGGTGGAATGGATCGATGTACCTGAAGGCAGCGGGAGAATGTGCAAAATGATGCAGGAAAGGGAAGTCGACCTGGCAGTGGTGCTGACTGATGGACTTGTTAAAAGTATTTCTGATGGCAATCCCCTCAGGATAGTGCAGGGATATGTAGATTCTCCCTTGCAGTGGGGAATTCATGTCGCTGCAGAAAGCAAATATCAAAAGCTATCCGATCTGGAGAACACCCGGGCCGCTATTAGTCGGTTTGGTAGCGGCAGTCATTTAATGGCCTATGTCCTGGCTAAAAACGAGGGCTGGGATACTAAAAAGCTATCCTTTGAGGTGGTAAACACCCTGGAAGGTGCAATAGAATCATTAAGTGAGGGAAAGGCCGACTATTTTATGTGGGAACATTTTACCACGAAACCCCTGGTGACTCAGGGGGTGTTTCGCCGACTTGCCGACTGCCCTACTCCCTGGCCTTGTTTTGCGATTACGGCCCATCAGGAAATGATTGATAAGAACAGTGGCCTGATCCGTCATATACTCGATGTTATCAATATTTATACGGAGGAGTTTAAGAGAATTCCCAGTATTGACCGTACCCTTGCCAACAGGTATCAACTGGAACTGGGAGACGTACAAAAGTGGCTGGGTATGACAAGATGGTCTCAGGAAAATATAAGTACGCAAGTTATTGAAAATGTACAGAATACATTACTTGATTTAAACCTAACATCCAATAAGATAGAACCCGGTCGTATCCTTACCAGTCTATAGGTGAAATGCCCTGAGTTTGCAATATTTCATTCACTTTCCCAAAATGACCGTTACCAAACCATAAGCCGCGGTTGGCGCTAAGGGGTGAAGGATGCCCTGAAGTAAGAATAAAGTGTTTCTGATTGTCGATTAGCGGGATTTTCTTTTTAGCATAGCCACCCCATAACAAAAATATAAGGCCTGATTTTTTTTCAGATAAAACTCGTATTACGGCATCGGTGAACTGTTCCCACCCCTTTTTCTGATGGCTACCTGCCTCCCCTGCCCTTACGGTTAAAACCGCATTGAGCAGCAGTATGCCCTGATCGGCCCAACGCTCCAGGTTTCCGCTTTTGGGATACGGAATTCCTCTGTCTTTTTCTACTTCTTTTAAAATATTGATCAGGGATGGGGGATGCCGCACATCATCCTTAACCGAAAAACAGAGTCCGTTTGCCTGCCCTGCTCCGTGGTAGGGGTCTTGTCCTATGATTACGACTTTGGTAGCATCAAAAGTACTATGGTCAAATGCGGAGAAAATCCTGTTTCCCGGAGGATAGCAGTTGTATTTGCTATATTCGGATTTGACAAAACTGACCAGCTCTGAAAAATAGGGTTTATTAAATTCTGTTTCTAAATGTGGTTCCCAGCTGCTGTGGATTTTTACCTTCATTCGAACTGTAGTTACTTTCGAATAAAAGTACAAACAGTTATCGCTTTCTCAAGGCGGTTAACAGGAGAAAATCAATTTTTAATGCTCAAAACAGCTAGGGCTTTGAGTTGTTGTTCTGCCAAACGCTTTTGTTTGGCACACTCTTTAAGTGTTTCCAAATAACCTGTATGCGCTTTATTATCTTCGTGAGTTTGCGCTAAAACAGCCCATTCAATGGCCTTCTCCAGGTCATTTTTTATCTCGTAAAGCACAGCCATATTATGACATGCCATGGCCCTGATAGCCGGTTTTTGATGATTGAGTTCCAGTTGCCAGAGTCGGGCAGCTTCTAACCAGTCTTCGTTCAGAACTGCCTCTTTTGCCTTTTCGATTCGATCGGAACCTTTTATATAGACCTGCCTTTCAATTGCCTTATTAACCGGCTTCAGCCTCATACCATAGGAACTTCCACTCCCACGACTTACGGAAACCAGGGAGTCTGCCCTGTTGGTCATAGACCTCAGTGCGCTAACTGCACTTTCTGCCTTTGCCTGTAGAACAATCTCTTCATTGACTTTAATTTCATCCAGGACTTTTTTCTCAAATGGGTCATAGATACGCCATCCATTTTCAATCAGGGTCTCCAGGGTGAGTTCCCGTGCCGGGACCACTACAGCCATCCGCAACAGGTCTAATTCTTCCATGGAGGATTTCCTTTCAGTAATTCGAGTGTCTGTTTGATAGGAAGCCAGAGAAAAAACAGCATCAAGTTTGTTTTCAAGACAAAGTCTTTCAAGTTCAGGCCATGGAATCGCCTGCTGTTCGCCTCTTTTGGAATCCCAAATTGAATTGGCACTTTTAAGAATCATAACGGTATCGAACCTTTTATCAGCCTGAAGTTCAGCCAACAGGCCTTCAATGGCGGCCTCTGTCCCTTCATTAGCCAATTTCTGATCTGTAGCTTTAACCAATGCCTCCAGGGAAGAAACCTGGTCTTTTGCATCCGATTTGCCAACCTCATTGACAATTCCGATGCGTTTGATATCTTTTGCAAGCGTCACAGGAGCAGGTTCCAGGTTATATACCGTTACCGCATGAGTTGTTTTACAGGCAGATAGGAGTAATAATACCACCGCAATTGGAATGATGAAACGCATAGATTTATGGAATGATACTCTCATTTGAATAATTCTCCATACAAGAACACCTTAATCCCCATATTTATTGCCTTCGACATTACTTCTAGTGGTGAAAACACTATTTTATGATGTGAATTCAATTTCCGATTAAATATGTGCTTGCAAGCGGTCATGTGAAACCTTCTAAAAATGCGGCTTATTGGCTACCTTTGTAGCTTGAGCTTGAATATGGACACCTATCTGAAAAAAAGTGTACAGGACCTGGAATTTGCCACGGTAAGAAAACAACTAAACGCTCGTTGTCATACCGAGATCGGGAAGAAGCAAGCCTTGTCTTTACAGCCTCTTACCGATGAAAAGGAAATTCTCAGATTACTTGGAGAGTCTTCCGAGTATTTATCATCCTATACCAATAACAACCGCATTCCCAATCATGGCTTTGACGCCATCGGCCCAGAGCTCGAATTGTTGGAAATTGAAAATACCACTCTGGAGTTGTCGGGATTCAGAAGGATCAAACACCTGTGCGTAACAGTATCAGAATACAAAAAGTTTTTCAAAAAGTTTGTCGAATACTATCCGCTGTTAAAGGAGCTTACCGATACAGTGCCGCTAATCAGTGAAATACCCGACTTGATTGATGGTGTTATCGATAAATTTGGTCACATAAGAGATTCTGCTTCTACAGACTTAAGGAGAATCAGACAGGAGATGACAGTGGTTAAGGGAAAGATCAATCAGAGTTTCGGCAGCGCATTAAACACCTATCAGGCCTCAGAATTCTTAGATGAGATCAGAGAGTCTATTGTCGATAACCGAAGAGTCCTGGCCGTAAAGTCGATGTATCGCAAGAAAGTAAAGGGTACAGTGATGGGAACTTCCAAGACCGGAAGTATTGTTTACATTGAACCAGATGCCGTTTCGAGATATAGCAGGGAATTCACCAATCTTGAATTCGATGAAAAAGAAGAAATTCAGAAGATTCTCAATACGCTTACACGAGAAATACGCCCTTACAGGCCTGAATTAAGACAATTCCAGGACTTTCTGTCACATATGGATGTCACTGCCGCCAAAGCGAAATACGCATCAGAGATCAATGCGATCAAACCCGAAATCAATCAGGAGAAGAGATTATTTTTACGCGATGCGTATCATCCGTTGCTATATCTTTCCAATAAAAGAGATAATCTTCCAACATTTCCACAAACTATTGAACTTCATCCCGAAAACCGAATTATAGTTATTTCAGGTCCGAATGCCGGTGGAAAGAGTATTACCCTGAAAACAATAGGCCTGTTACAGCTTATGCTACAAAGCGGACTTCTGATCCCTGTTCACGAGCGAAGTTCAGTGTGTTTATTTAAGACCATTCTTACTGATATTGGCGATAACCAGTCTATTGAGAATCATCTCAGTACCTATAGTTACCGCCTGAAGAATATGAAGAAATTCCTGAAGAAGTGTGACAAAGACACCCTTTTTCTCATTGATGAATTCGGGACTGGAAGTGATCCGGAATTAGGAGGGGCTCTGGCCGAAGCTTTTCTGGAGGTTTTTTACGAGAGAGGATCATTTGGAGTGATCACCACGCATTACGCCAACCTGAAAGCTCTGGCTAATGAGCTGCCCTTTGCCACCAATGCAAATATGCTTTTTGATGGCAGCACCCTACAACCTACGTTCCAGTTGGAGCTCGGGCAACCTGGAAGTTCTTTCACCTTCGAAGTGGCCCAGAAGAATGGGATCCCATTTAACCTGATCAACAAGGCCAAAAAGAAAGTAGAACGCGGTAAAATTCGGTTTGATGCCACAATTGCCAAATTGCAGAAAGAGCGACACAAGATGGCAAAAACGGGGAACAAATTGCAGGAAGAGGAAATAAAAGCCCGGGAAGAAGCTGAAAAACTTGAAAAACTCAATGCCAAAATAAAGACCAAACTCGAGAACTATCAGGAGTTATACGATTTTAATCAAAAGATGATTTATCTCGGAGAAAAAGTAAACAAGGTAGCCGAAAAGTATTTCCAGGATAAAAAGAAACGCCCTCTAATCTCAGAGCTGCTTCGCCTTGTAGAGACCGAGAACAGTAAGCGAAAAAAGAAATCGGCAAAGGAGATACAGCAACAGGAAGATAAAAAGAAGTCGGTGAAGCAGGAAGTGCAGCAGGAAGTAAAAACCATCAGAAACAAGAAAAAGCAAAAGGAAAAGAAAGAGAAAGCCATTCAAAAAGCCAAACCCAGACCTGTATTTAAAATTGGTGACAGGGTGCGGTTGTTCGATGGGAAAGCCGTTGGTAGTATTGACAGCCTGGAGAAGGACAAAGCTGTGGTCAATTATGGGATGTTTACTACGAACGTAAGTGTGGAGCAACTTGAGCTGGTGGAAGCAAGGAAATAAATCTATATGGAAAAGGAGAAAAAGATTATTCTTTTTGACGGGGTTTGCAACCTGTGCAACAACTCGGTTCAATTCATAATAAAACGAGATAAAAAAGACATCTTCCGCTTTGCGCCTCTACAGAGTGAGATTGGTGAAAAGCTGGTGGCGGAAAGAAGGATAGATACAACCAGGATCGACTCCATAATACTTATCGAACCAGAGGTTGCGTATTATACCAAATCAGAAGCAGCCCTCCGGATATCTAAATCGCTTTCCGGATTATGGCCTGTGATGTCTGTTTTTCTGGGACTGCCTTCCGGTCTTCGCGACTGCATATATGACTGGGTAGCAAAGAACAGATACCAATGGTTTGGTAAGCGGGAAGAATGTATGATCCCAAGTCCGGAACTAAAGGATAAATTCCTTGCCTTTTCTACCAAAAGCGATAAATAAGCCTGTTCTGTTATTTTTTCTTTTTCGGAAGTACTTCATCCAAATGGTCATCCCATTCCTTTACCTTGGGCACCAATTCCCGTCCAAGAGATTTGGATACCATCATGGAAACTGTGGCGTCGCCTGTAACATTGACCACTGTCCTGAGCATATCCAGGGGCCGGTCGACAGCGAAAATCAGGGCAAGGCCAATTGCCAGTTTATCGGCAGGAAACTCAATCGCCTCCAGGACTATCACAAGCATTACCATTCCCGCTCCCGGTACTGCAGCAGAGCCAATAGAAGCGAGTAGCGCCGTTAGTACGATCACCAGTTGATCTGTCAGGCTTAAGTCGAACCCAAGGGCCTGAGAGATAAAAACAGCTGCCACCCCCTGATATAAACTGGTACCATCCATGTTGATAGTGGCACCTACAGGAAGTACAAAACTGGAAATATCCTTATTCACCCCAATGTGTTCCTCTACCCTCTCCATGGTAACCGGCAGGGTTGCAGCACTGGAACTGGTGGAAAATGCCAGGAGCTGAGCCGGACTTATCTTACTGAGAAATGTCAGCGGGTTGTACTTAGTAAACATACTGACTATCAGACTGTAAAATACAATCATCAATACAAGTCCGAGCACCACTACCCCGGCGTATTTTAATAGGGCCAATAGCAGATCTGGGTCTCCGGAAGTAACCACAACGTTTGCCAGAAGAGCAAAAACGGCGACAGGGGCCGTAAGCATAATAAGGTCTACCATTTTTAGAACTACTTCATTCAGCGTATCGAAAAAGTCCTTCAGAGGTTTTGATTTTTCCTCGCCCACCAGCAACATACAGATACCTAAGAAGATGGTAAAGAAAATCACCTGTAACATCAGGCTGTTATCACTCAGGGCGCCGAAGGCGTTGTCTGGCACCATATCTTCCAGAAATTGAAGTGGTCCCCCTTCTTTCTGCCTGGTTGCTTCTTCTATTTTTGAAGTCACTTCTGTATTGGAGGCATAGGTTTCCGTGAGTTTGGCAATAGTATCATCGGATATACCGTCCCCGGGCTGTAATACGTTCACCAATGCCAAACCAATGGTTATAGCCACTACCGTAGTACACATGTAAATTATAATCGTCCTTACACCGATATTTTTAAACTGAGAAATATCCTTGAGGTCTGATATCCCTTTGATTAAAGATGCCAGGATCAGAGGAATCGCAATCAGCTTTAACAACTTTACGAAAATGGTTCCAAATGGGTTTATCCAGTCCTGAACAAATTTGCTGCCCCAATCAGGATATGTCATCACAAATCCGAAGATAATCCCCAGGACCATCCCGATTAAGATCTGCCAGTGCAATTCCAGTTTTCTCATAGTCATTGTTTAAGTGGGTAATATACGGCATTGAAGTGTAAACGACTTCAATTCGTCTGCTAACTTTTAAGCGTGCGATTCAGCAATACAAAATCTGCCATTACAAGGGCAGCCATAGCCTCAACAATGGGAACCGCCCTTGGCACTACGCAAGGGTCATGCCTGCCTTTGCCTTTAGTCTGGACCAGTTCGCCTTTTTTATCGATGGTCTCGTAGGGCTGAATTAAGGTAGCCACAGGTTTAAAGGCCACATTAAAATAGATGTCCATCCCGTTACTTATTCCCCCCTGTACTCCCCCGCTGAAATTTGTTTTGGTACTACCGTCGGTTTTATAGGCATCATTGTGTTCGCTCCCTTTCATCTTTACACCTTCAAATCCGCTGCCGTATTCAAATCCCTTTACCGCATTAATAGAAAGCATGGCCTTGCCAAGCTGGGCGTGTAATTTATCGAAGACGGGTTCGCCAAGACCGAGAGGTACATTTTGTATGACTCCTGTGATTATTCCACCAATGGTGTCCCCTTCTTTTCGGACCTCCCTGATATGTGCTTCCATCTCAGCCGCAGTTGCCGCATCCGGGCAGCGAACGGGATTGGAATCGGTTTGATTCAGATCGAGTTCCTGATAAGGTTTATTTAAAGTAATACTTCCAACCTGTGAAACAAATGCATTGAATTTCAGTTCTTTTAAAAATTGCTTTGCTATGGCGCCTGCTACTACTCGGCAGGCAGTTTCCCTTGCAGAACTTCGGCCTCCTCCGCGATAATCGCGAATGCCATATTTCTTATCGTAGACGTAATCTGCATGGGAAGGTCGGTACGAATCCTTGATATGATCGTAATCTCCTGATTTCTGGTTGCTGTTAAAGATCACAAAGCCGATGGGAGTACCCGTTGTCTTTCCCTCAAAAATACCTGAAAGGAATTTTACCTGATCAGCCTCCTTGCGCTGGGTAACAATAGCCGACTGACCCGGCTTTCTCCTTTCCATTTCGGATTGGATCGCGCTAAGATCGAGATGCAAATTGGGAGGACAACCTTCGAGTATTCCGCCTATGGCTTCCCCATGGGATTCACCGAAAGTAGTAAGCTTAAAAAGAGTTCCAAATGAATTGCCGGCCATGAAAGGACATTTAAATTCCTGCTACTCGATGGCTACAGCCACCCCTTGGGGCTCAAAGATAGGAGTATTCGGTTTTGTAGCCAAAACAGAGTCGCCCTTAATCTTCACTTAACCTTTGTGAATCAATCTTAATTCTAATTTAACCCGTTGGGGTACAATGCTTCACTATTTCTTTGCATTCAATTATTCCATTAGGTATAATTTTGCGTTGTAAATGCATATGGTTTGAAAAAACGTAAACCTGAAGTGGTCGTTATATCTGATATTAATTTAGGAACCGTTGAATGCCGGGCAGAGGAACTTCTGGTATATCTCAGCAGTATAAAACCTAAAATCCTCGTTCTTAATGGTGATATTTATGGGAACGCCGAAAATACTTCAACAAAATTTCCCTGCAGCCATATAAAGGTGATTAAAAAATTGCTGTCCATGTATTCAGATGGGACAAAGATCTTCTACCTCAAAGGGGACAAGGATAAACTCTTCAGGAGATCAAATAGCCGGACCTTCGGTGATTTCACTATTGACAAAGAATTGGTTTTAGATCTCGACGGGAAGAAAACCTGGATTCTGCATGGTGACGTATTCAATACAAACTTAAATCTGGCAAAATGGATTAACCCTTTCAGGGATAAAAAATCTGATTTGCTGAATCCGAAGGTATTTGCAGAAAAACAAAGGGCGAAGGGCAACAGCAGGATGGTTGTATCACAAATTCATAAGCTTTCCTCAGAATATGAGGATGCCAGTGAATTGATGGATCAGATGGAGCTAAAAGCCGTGAATAAGGCAATTAAAAAGGGAGTTGATACAGTCATCTGTGGCCATAATCACCAGCCTGTTAAATCAATTCACGAAAGCAGGAAAGGGCAATGCAAATATCTAAATTCCGGGGATTGGGTAAAGCACCTCACTGCCCTGGAGTACTCTTTTAAAAGGTGGAAGCTGTACAGCTTTAAACTCGATAAGCTCACTGCGTTCTATGGGGATGAAGACCTTAAGTCACTTAGTCAATCTCAAGTTGCACAGAATTACTGGGACCAGATTGGGAATACGGAAAACCCAAGAACAGCTTCCTGATTATTTGGGTATCAGTGCCCTGTTCAAAAGGGTTACCGGGTGGAATGAACTGCGTTTGGTGCCATCCAAAATCTGATGCCTGCAGCTGGTTCCGTTGGCAGCAATAAGGGTATCAGCATCGGTCTTCTTCACCGCAGGAAAAAGCTTTAAACTACCTATTTGCATACTGATATCATAATGCTCTTTTTCATACCCAAACGACCCTGCCATTCCACAACAGCCACTGTTGATGATGGTTACTTTGTAATTTTCGGGAAGATTCAGCATATCAAAGGTCACTTTTTGATTAGAGAGCGACTTCTGATGACAATGCCCGTGAATTTTGATTGTTTGAGAATCGGAAGTAAAATCTTCCTGGGTAATTTTCCCCTTTTCTATTTCCCGGGAAATAAACTCCTCGATCAACATACTGTTATCGGATAAGGCCCTTACAGCAATTTCATCAAGATGGAATCGATGGTATTCATCCCGAAAACTCAGAATAGCTGAAGGCTCAAGCCCCACAATAGGTATATTTTTCCCGGTATATGCAGATAAGGCTTCCAGATTCTTTTTTGCCAGATTCCTGGCCTGTCTCAAAAATCCTTTTGAAATATATGTGCGGCCGCTTTCTCCAAAATATAAAATCACTTCATAGCCAAGAGCGTGTAAGAGGTCGATGGCATCTTTCCCAACTTCAACATCCAGGTACCTTGTGAATTCATCAATATACAATACCAGTTTTCCCTGAGGCACCCTGTTTGATGGGGCCTTCCCCTGAAGATATGAGGTGAAATTGAATTTTTTTGCTGTAGGAATACTTCGCTTTTCTGCAACTCCCGTTACTTTTTTTATAAGTCGGCCAAAGAGATCACTATTTAAAACTGATGAACTGAGGAGTGGTAATTTTGCAGCCAACTTATTAGCCCTTGTGTTATGTGCAAATAGTCTATTCCGCAGGGAATAGCCGTGTGTTTCCTGATACTGGTAGAGGAATTCAGATTTTAATGTGGCTACATCCACATTGCTGGGGCATTCACTCCCGCAAGCTTTACAACTCAGACACAGGTCGAACACCTCCTTTAATTCTTCAGCATCAAATTTGTTCTTCTTTTCGTTGTGGGTTAGAAACTCCCTGAGTGCATTAGCCCTGCCCCTTGTGGTGTCTTTCTCCTTCCTGGTAGCATGATAACTCGGGCACATGCCTCCACTGGCCATGGCCGTTTTACGACAGTCTCCACTGCCATTGCACTTCTCGGCAGCCTTCAGAATCCCTTCGCTGTCACTGAAGTCGAATAAAGTTTTTATATCCGGCTCTTCCCTGTCTACCTCATAACGCAACGACGCATCCATTGGATAGGGATCTACGATCTTCCCGGGATTAAAGATATTGCCGGGGTCAAAAACGCTCTTTACTTTTCGCAGTACTTCATAATTCTGCTCACCGATCATCAAAGGAATAAATTCTGCTCTTACAATCCCATCCCCGTGCTCCCCGCTAAATGAACCTTTGTATTTTTTTGTCAGATGCGCTACTTCTGTAGTTATTTTTCGAAATAGCTGAACATCCTCCTTTTTTTTCAGGTTTAGAATGGGCCTGAGGTGCAACTCCCCCGCCCCCGCATGGGCGTAATACACTGCATCCTGCTTATAATGGCGCATGATCTCACTAAACTCCCCGATAAAGTCTTTTAAATCTTCGAGAGCGACGGCTGTGTCTTCAATGCAGGCAACGGCCTTCCTGTCGCCAACCATGTTCCCCAGCAAACCCAAACCAGCCTTGCGCAGTTCCAGAGCACTACTAATCTGATCGCCGTATAAAACCGGATCTGCATAACTGTTCCCCGTACTCCTAATAGTTGCCTGTAATTCTGCTAGCAAACTTTTGAGCTCTTCCTCAGTTTCAGACCGGACTTCAAGCATTAGCAAAGCCGCAGGATCTCCATTTACAAAAAAACGATTTGCCTGATGCGTCTTATTGTTTTTTGTACAGTCGAGTATCACTTTATCCATCATTTCGCAGGTATGCAACTGATGGGTCATCACAGGAGCGACATCGGCAAGACAGGCCTCCAGGGTTGAATAGTGCGTGACCACCATAGCCGATTTTGAAGGAGGCAGCGGATCTAATTGCAGGGTGATTTCTGTAGAGAAGGCGAGCGTACCCTCACTTCCACTGAGTAACTGACATAGATTGATTTCAGGTTGATTCCCTGAAAACAACTCACTGGTAAGTAATGCATCCACCGCGTATCCGGTGTTGCGTCTATGGATACTTTCTTTCGGAAATTCAGATTGTATATTTTTCTGTACTGTATTGTCTGATAGTGTTTTATATAATTCTTTATAAATATTTCCTTCAAGTGTATTCTGCCTTGTCTTACCTTTGTATTCTTCGGTAGTCAAGCCCCTGAATTCTGCTTCGCTGCTGTCTGAGAGTATTGTTTTAAGGGAAATAACCTTATCACGAGTTACCCCGTATTGAATAGAAGTTGTACCACTGGAATTATTACCTACCATCCCTCCTATCATACAGCGGTTAGAAGTAGATGTATTAGGTCCGAAAAATAATCCGTGCGGCTGCAAATATGTATTGAGTTCATCCCGGATGACGCCCGGCTGAACAGTAACCTGCTTTTTTTTAAGGTCGAGGTTGAGGATTTTTGTAAAATGCCGTGAAACGTCAATGACAATACCATCCCCCACACATTGACCTGCCAGAGAAGTACCGGCTGTCCTCGGTATAATACCAAGTTTTTGCTTTGAGGCAAATCTGATTAGCTTCCTGATGTCTTCTGTACTTTTTGGAAAAGCAACAGCTGATGGAATTTTTCTATAGACAGAAGCATCCGTTGCATACAAACTCCTCGTAAGTATGTCTGTGTGAAATGAGCCATCTAATTTGTGTTCTATTTCGTGAAAGGGGATATCAGGCAAGGAAGTCATGTTTAAAGCTCTAAAATTAAGTTATTATTAACACCAGAACAGCCTGCATTCCCTAATTTTAACAATTAAATTTCTTAACTATGAAAATTTTCAAATTAACTCTATTCTTATTTTTTACAGCAACCTTGGCTTTAAGTGCCCAATCTATTTCTGATCATGCGCTTGGACTCCGTCTTGGTGACAGCGACGGTTTCGGTGCTGAAATATCGTATCAGAAGTCGGTCGCAAGGGCCAACCGGGTTGAGATTGATCTGGGATGGCGTGATAGCAGAAACTTTGACGCCTTTAAACTCACGGGTATTTACCAATGGGTACAGCCCCTGGATGGAAATTTTAACTGGTACTACGGTGTTGGTGGCGGATTGGGAAGTGTAGATTTTTCTGCAGGATCTAATGGATCGGTTCCCGATGGAGGCCTGTTCCTTTTCGGCGCCGGAGATATAGGTATCGAATACAATTTTGATATTCCATTGTTGATTTCACTCGACTTCAGACCTGAAATTGGGTTGGTGGGCTATGATGATTTCTCAGATAATTTTGATTTTGATATTGCGCTTGGACTTAGATATCAGTTCTAAGCAGAATTAAATATTTGAAGAAGCCCTTAATCACAAGCATGTGTTAAGGGCTTTTTTATTGGAATGCTTATCTCTACCTTTGCCAAAAATTTAGTAAACATGAAGAAATTATTAATTCTTTTAAGTCTCTCCCTGGCTGTTGTGGCCTGCAATTCAGTCAGCGATGGTTATGTCATTGAGGGTTCTATTGAAGGAGAGAATACAGAAGGAACGGAGCTTACGCTGAGAAAGTACGGGGAAAATAACCAATTAATCACCGTAGATAGTGCTGAAGTAAAGGAAGGGACATTTATGTTTAAAGGAGGTCCTGCTGAAAGTCCGGAACTCCATCGTATATTCTTCGGGCGTGGACAGGAAAACATTCCGGTAATCGTGGAAAATGGAAAGATTGAAGTCAGTGCCCAAAGGGACAGTCTTAGTTTTGCCAAAATCGGTGGGACTTTGCAAAATGAGTTATTCTATGATTTCCTAAAGGGGTCAAGGGTGCTGAGCAGGAAGGCTTCTTCCATGAACCAGGACATGAGAGTTGCTCAGGGTAACAGGGATACGGTTACCATGAATTCCCTAAGGGAAGAGTATTTTGAACTGATGGACGAGGCGAAAGGATATGAACTGGATTATGTGAAGGACAATCCAAATGCTGTGGTTTCAGCCCTGATCATATACAGGATACTTTCTACCAAAGCTAAAACCAATGCAGAGGTTCAGGAGCTATACGATGCGCTTACCCCGGAGATAAAGGCAAGTAACGCCGGACTGAAAATTAAGGAAGCCCTGGAAAAAGAGGCCAATACCTCCATCGGAGCAAAAGCGCCTAATTTTTCAGCCCCCTCCCCGGAAGGAGAAGAGCTCGCCCTAAATGATGTACTTGGAAAAGTAACCATTGTTGATTTTTGGGCGGCTTGGTGTAAGCCCTGTAGAGCAGAAAATCCGAATATCGTCAATGTATACAATACCTATAAGGATAAAGGCCTTAGTATTCTTGGTGTTTCTCTAGACAGGAATGCCGAGGACTGGAAAAAGGCTATTGAGGCTGACGGGCTCGACTGGCATCATGTGTCTAACGTGCAATTTTTTGATGAAATCGCTAAATTGTACAATGTTGATGCTATACCTGCATCCTTTATCCTCGACGAGAATGGGGTAATTGTAGCTAAAAATTTAAGAGGTCCTGCGCTGGGGCAAAAGATTGGAGAATTGCTGCAGTAAAGAAAATAAACAAAAGAAAAAACCCTGATGTTCTAATGCATCAGGGTTTTTTTATGAGGTATTTTCAATTTAAAATTTACTCTGTACATCAACAAAGTCTCCGACTATAGTCACGCCATCTTCAATATCGACATCTCCAAAGATGTTTACAACAGAATCATTTCCTAAGAATTCAATTGTTGATCCTTCTTTAAGTTCCAGATCTCCGTAAATGGTAAGGTTGCCTTCAATCCTGAGCGTTGCCCCGGGTTCAACCTGGATTTTCTTTCGTCTTCGGTTCTTCCCGACAGTAAGGGAACCACTCATTTCCAACAATGCACCTTCCTTAATATCAACATCGTTACTTACAGTCCACGTTCCACACATCAGAAGTTGTCCTTCAACCTTAATAGAATTAAAGCTCTTGGTCCCGCTAAAAGCTATGTCATCACCTTCATTGATAACCAACTTGGCAGACCCTTCGTATTCTATAAGTGATGAACACTGAGCTGCAAGACTTAAAGACAAACGGTTGAGTTTAATAATCTGAAGACCCTCCTGGCCAGAAGCAGCAAAAGCATAATCACCACTGGTTTGCACGAAATTAATGGAGCCATCTAACTGAATCACACCGTAAGGTTGAGTCAAATCTCCTTCATCATTTGAAACAGAAAGACCTGCCCCTCCATTAGCCATTAAGACCATTTCCTTATTGATTGCCACGGCATTATTGACTACATCTCCGGTAGGTGGATTCAATGGGTCGATAAGAATAGGGATATATTGCAGCAGTGTTCCTGAATCATAGGAATACACTCCGGCACCTCTGGCACCTTCTGCAACGATGATCTTGTCACCTACAAAATCAATAGTCCTCTTTGTATTCAAACCAAAATCAGAATCTATTGCTATTTCATCTTTCAAATTAAGATTATCATCCAGCACGCGGATTCCCATGCTTGCATCAAGTAAGGCAATCCTGTTATCAAAGAAGGCCAGTGACCGGAGGTCTAAATAACTCTCTTCTTTTTTGACTTCCAGATCTTTGGTGTCGTATATGGTTACACTTCCATCTTTACCGCTGGTTACAAATGCCTCATTTTTATTAATCACAATATCAGTCGCATTGTCTCCGGGTTGGAATCCGTAGAGAATCCCGGCATCGACATCCATTACACCCCCAAAAACGGGAATTTTAGTTATAAACGAATTAGATGCTGCCGTAAAAGATGCAGTTGCGTCAAGGCCACCCACTGCATATATAAATCCATCCTTGAATTGAAGCGAATTGATATCGGCATTCGTATAAACCACTCTTGATGTGAGCTGTGGGTCGTTCGGATCGGTAACATCGACTATGTCGATTGCTCCGGAATAATCTTCACCTGCCGTATTATAGGCCACATAGGCAAAATCATCCTCAACAAATACATGCGCCGCTGTAAGGGAGGTTATTGAACCATAAGTAGGCGGATTCACCTGGCCAATTAGAACCATGGGATAATTACCCGCCGGATCTTCAACGGCTTTTGAGGTGCGTTTTCCAGAATAGTTCTCATCAATAGTAATATCTAGAACTCCTGCGTTTTCAAATGAGACACTTCCTGACAGTGCAACAGCGTCGTTTTCCTCTAAGATACTGGATTGTTGTTCGTCAATAAAAATCGTGGTTTCATCACTACAGGAAACCATAACCAGAACGGTCGATAGAAATATCAGACATATTTCTTTTCTCATAAGTAGGTATTTTAGGTATGTAGCTTGGGCACTACATTAACGGCGAAATAACGAAAAAAGTGTGGTAGAATCTAAAAAATTAGACAAGCCGCAGTTTTTAGCGATAAGTCCTACTAAACATGGGCTCGAGCAGGCCGGAAAAGTCAGATTTTTCCCAACTTTTCGAGGGCAAATAGCATGAGTATGGGCAAGGCCAATAAAATAACCATTAAGGTGTCAGTTACAAAAAGCGAAGGCATAAATAGAAGGGTGGTGAAATAGCCCCCAATAGCTCCTCCGAAATGGGCAGTGTGACCTATATTTCCAAGCCTCTTTTTCATTCCATAAATGGAATACAACATATAGAGTATCCCCAATACATAAGCCGGCAAAGGAATTGGAATAAACATAAGGGCAAGCTTCATATCGGGCTGTAACAGGATAGCGGCATAAAGAATGCCTGTTACGGCACCACTTGCACCAACAGCACTGTAGTAGGGTTCTTTCTTGTGAAAAAATAAGGCAAGGAGGCTGCCGGCTATTAAACTTACAAAATAAATCAGCAGGAATTTTGCGGGGTTGAACCATCGAATTACTACGTCTGCAAAGAAGTAGAGTGTAAACATATTGAGAAAGAGATGGGAAAGATCAACATGTAAAAAACCCGATGTAACCATTCTGTCTTTCTGCCCGGCCTGAATGGCCCCAATCCCGAACTTATAACGTTCAAAAAAGTTAATATCCTTAAATCCTCTGAGGGAAACCACAACATTTGCTGCGATAATGGCTAAAGTTGCCCAATGTAGATTCATATAGAAGCGGCTGTTTTAAGAGGTCCAAATATAGCTATATTTGCACATAGTTTATATGCATGCAATTAGTTGTATTTCTCCTGGCCTACCCTGTTTTAAGGCTGATATCAATTCTCCCGAAACCCCTTTTCTACGGCTTTTCTGACATTGCCTTTGTTTTGATCTTTTATCTTGCCAGGTACCGGAGGAAGGTAGTTCAGGAAAATTTACGTCTTGCCCTGCCCGAACTTTCAGCAGAAGAGAGAAGACAGGTTGAAAAGAAGTTTTACCGTCATTTATGCGACTTGCTACTGGAAATGGTAAAGACAATGGACCTATCTAAAAAAGAGGTGGCTAAGAGATACCAAATTCTAAATCCCGAGCTCATCCAAAATCTAGAGAAAGAAAGGAGTGTTCTGGTATTGTGTACCCACTATGCTAACTGGGAATGGAATACCAGCATCAATAATGTTGTCACTTCCAGTGGTTTTGCCATCTATCAGAAGATTGGGAATAAGTATTTCGACCGACTGATCAAGAAAATCCGAGCTAAATGGAATACCGATCCGATCGAACAGAAAAATACGGTAAAGCGGATGTATGAAAATGAGCGCAAAGGGATAAGAGGCGTTTACGGTATAGTCAATGACCAGTCGCCTATGATGAGCAGGGCTCAGTACTGGAGTCCGTTTATGGGGATTACCGTGCCTATTTTTGTAGGAGCTGAATCCCTTGCAAAAAAATTAGATTTAGCTACCGTATTTCTCAAGGTTACCAAAGTAAAACGAGGCTATTATCAGGCAGAATTCATTCCGATCAATGACAAGGGTAGTACGGCCGGGGAACATGAAATCACTGAGAAATTTCTTCGCCTGTCAGAACAACAGATAAGGGAGCAGCCCGAATATTATTTATGGACGCACAGGAGGTGGAAGCACAAAGACAAAGCCCCGCAAGCTTAAGACTAGCTTAACGAGAAATTGAGTCAATTTCGTCCATGATTCGTTTAGCCAGGGAATCTGCACTTTTCTGTGATGGTGCCTCTGTATAGACCCTGATGATCGGTTCCGTATTCGATTTGCGCAGATGTACCCATGAATCACTAAAATCGATCTTGACTCCGTCGATGGTATTTACGTCTTCCTTTTTGTACTTGTCTGCCATTACCTCAAGGATCTTATCCACATCAATCCCGGGAGTGAGTTCAATTTTTTTCTTACTCATAAAATATGAGGGATAACTCGCTTTTAACTCACTTACCTTCCCCCCTCGTTCAGCCATCAGCATTAAGAATAAAGCAGTTCCTACGAGGGCATCGCGACCGTAATGACTCTCAGGGTAGATAATCCCCCCGTTTCCTTCTCCTCCAATAATGGCATTTGACGACTTCATCTGAGCAACTACATTGACCTCCCCCACGGCTGCTGCTGTATAATTTCCACCGTGCTTTTCGGTGATATCCCTGAGAGCACGTGTGGACGAAAGATTGGAAACGGTATTTCCTGGTGTTTTGCTGAGCACGTAATCTGCACAAGCCACCAGCGTATATTCTTCACCGAACATTTCCCCATCCTCAGAAATAAAAGCCAGACGGTCTACATCAGGATCGACAACAAGGCCGAAATCGGCTTTTTCCTTTACAACCAAATCACAAATATCTTTCAGGTGTTCTTTCAAAGGCTCCGGATTATGAGGAAAATGACCTGTGGGGTCGCAATAAAGTTCTACAACTTCCACCCCAAGCTCTTTTAATAATTTGGGCATCACTATCCCTCCTGAAGAATTCACCCCATCTACTACTACTTTAAATCCGGCTTTGGCAATGGTATCCCTATCTATCAGGGATAAGTTGAGTACTTCATCGATATGGATATCCAGATAGGAATCATTAGCGGTTAGCTTCCCCAATTTATCTACTTCAGCAAAATTGAAATCTTCTGCTTCGGCCAGGGTTAAAATGAGCTTCCCTTCTGCGGCATTGAGGAATTCTCCACGCGCATTGAGCAACTTAAGGGCATTCCATTGTTTGGGATTATGGCTGGCTGTAAGTATGATGCCTCCGTCTGCTTTTTCAAGAGGCACTGCTATCTCAACAGTGGGTGTGGTGGAAAGTCCAAGATCAATAACGTCAATCCCCATTCCGAGCAGGGTATATACCACGAGGGACTGGATCATTTCACCCGAAATACGGGCATCTCGGCCAATAACAATTTTAAGATGCTTGTTGTCGTTTTGCTTCTTCAAAAAAGCCCCGTAGGCCGCGGCAAACTTTACGGCATCAATGGGTGTTAAGTTGGTGCCGGGTTCTCCCCCAATGGTTCCGCGAATCCCAGAAATGGATTTGATTAGTGTCATAATTCTTGAAAAGTTTTTGCAAATATAAAGGTATAGGTTAGTTTCCAGCCTCCTTCTTTGTAAATTCGACTGATGAACTTTCTCGCTCATATATTTTTGTCCTTTAACGATGAAGAGATCAGTATTGGGAATTTCATCGCTGACAGTATTAGGGGTAATCGCTATGGGCATTTTCCTGAACGTATTCAGCAGGGCATTGTTCTGCACAGGGCCATAGATACCTTCACCGATGCACACCCCACCCACAAACAGAGCAGTAAACGACTCCACCCAAATCAGGGTCATTACAGCAGGGTGGTTGTCGATGTGTTTTACGATCATTTTCTCGCTAAAAACTGGAACAGGTACTCTGAAGTGGAATTAGAACATTTTGCGGCAGAGTTCTACAGCCTTCTAAAAAGTCGATATCCTATTTTACCTGAACCTACAAGACATTTGATGCCATACATGATTCGGGATAACTGGCTTTATAATTATGCTACAGTGGATGGAATTGACAAGGTGTTGAACGGACTGTACAGAAGGACGGGGAAAAAGAGCAATATGAACAAAGCTGTTCTCGATCTTCAATTGCACTATGATCTTTTTGAAGCAGAATTCTCCCTCTTCTTTGAAGATTTAATTATCTTTTCCCGGGAGAAATTTAATTCCCTCAATAATCCTTGAACTATATGATAAATACATCATTGTCTGGCCACAACCTTTTGAGAAGGCCTCTTTTTATTGCTGTTTTATTCTTACTACTAATCACGGGTGTACAATGCAGGCGAGCTCCGGCATCGCCAACCGGCTTAGTTACAGAAAAGGCGATGGTGGTTTCTGCGCGAGAAGAGGCCTCTGAAATCGGAATATCAATATTAAGAGAAGGAGGCAATGCATTTGACGCCATGGTCGCCACAGAACTAGCTCTGGCTGTGGCTTATCCCTACGCCGGCAACCTTGGTGGCGGAGGATTTATGGTTTATCGAAAGTCGAATGGCGATGTAGGAGCCCTTGATTACAGGGAAAAGGCCCCGCTATCTGCTACAGCGGATATGTACCTCGATTCACTAGGAAATGTGATCCCCGGGAAGAGTACAAAAGGGGCAACAGCGGTAGGAGTACCAGGTACTATAGCTGGTGTCTTTGAGGTTCATGAAAAAATGGGCAGTCTGCCTCTAGAAAAGATACTCGAACCCGTGATAGCCCTGGCGGAAAAGGGAGTTGTTGTAACCGAAAACCAGGAAAATCGCCTGGAGAGATACAGGGAACAGATTATTGAAATAAGTGGAGAAGAAACATTTTTCTACACCAAATGCCGGGTTGGAGACACCTTGAAATACCCAAGTCTCGCGAATACGCTGAGGAGGATAATGACAAATGGCAGAGATGAATTTTATAAGGGGGAAACTGCAAAAAAACTCGCTGCATTTATTCAGGAGAGAGGTGGGTATATTACCGAAGAGGATTTGGCAAAATACGAGGCCGTCTGGAGACAACCCATCATTTTTGATTATAAAGACCTTCGCATTATCAGTATGAGTCCGCCCAGCAGCGGGGGCGTCACGATCAATCAGATATTTAAAATGATCGAACCTTATGACATCGGAGATTTAGGGCATAATTCAGGAGAAGCCATACAATTACTAACCGAAGCTTTTAGGCGAGCTTATGCCGATCGGAACTACTATCTGGGGGATCCCGACTTTGTTGAAATTCCATTAGACTTTCTATTGAAAGAAGATTATCTGCGACAACGTATGGATGATTTTACTTTTAAAAAAGCGACCAAGTCTGAGGCGGTCTCACACGGGACGGTTGAAATCCTTGAGAGTGATGAAACCACGCATTATTCCATCGTTGACGAAATGGGAAACGCGGTATCGGTAACCACAACGCTCAATGGCGCTTATGGTTCTAAATTATATTGTGACGAACTCGGCTTTTTTCTGAATAACGAAATGGATGATTTTAGTTCCAAGCCCGGAGTGCCAAATATGTTCGGACTCATTGGGGCGGAAGCCAATAGCATTGAGGCCGAAAAAAGAATGCTGAGTAGTATGACCCCTACAATTGTTGAAAAGGATGGAGCACTTTGGATGGTTGTAGGAACTCCCGGAGGGTCAACTATTATTACTGCGGTGGCGCAGACTATTATAAACACTTATGAGTTCAACCTCAGTATGCAACAAGCTGTTGAGGCACCAAGATTTCACCATCAGTGGCTGCCCGATTATATCATTTTTGAACCCGACGGCTTCCCAGAAAGCACTAAGGAATTCCTGAGATCAAAGGGTTACAAAATCAATGAAGAACGCACTCCCGTCATCGGGAAAGTAGATGCGATAAGGATACTCCCTGATGGCAGGATGGAAGGAGGTGCCGATCCCAGAGGAGACGATACTGCAGTAGGATATTAATAAAGTTTAAATAAATAAAAGTATTGAATATGCCCCTCTGGATTAAACGAACTTTGGGTATTCTTTTTTTATTGCTACTTCTGTTAACGGGAATCTATTTGGCCTTCTTTAACGAAGCGGTGCCTGTGGGGTCGTCCCCAAAACAAGCAGATGAACTCGCGATGAAAATGCTCCAGGCACTCAATAACGAAGCCTATCGCGATACCCGATACCTGGAATGGTCATACAGAGGAGGAAGCAACAAATACCTCTGGGATAAGAAAAACGGGATAGTAGAAATGTCCTGGGATGAATATTGGGGTAAGATCGACCTGGTGAACCCACAAAACAGTATCATCAAAAACCAGGGGAAAGCTGTTGAAGGAGAAACAAAACAAACTTTGGTAAGCGAAGCTATAACACTTTTCAACAATGATTCTTTCTGGCTTGTGGCCCCATTTAAGATATTTGACAAGGGAACCGAGCGCGCCCTTGTTGATATGGAGGATGGGCGAACCGGATTGCGGGTGACCTATACCAGCGGAGGCGACACCCCCGGAGACACTTATGTCTGGGAGCTCAACGATGATTATATACCTGAAAAGTTTAGCATGTGGGTTCAGATTTTACCCTTAAAGGGGCTGGAAGCCACATGGGAAGGCTGGCAGATTACTGAAAGCGGTGTTTTGCTTCCTCAGTATCACAAGGTGGGACCTATCACACTCGATTTGGGTACGGTAAAGGGAAGAAGAGACTAAGCTTTCAGTTGCTTCTTTAAATCTTCCATGGATTGCTGAAGCTGACGGAGGAGTCCATTCTCAGTGGTGGCGTCTACTCCGAAGGTGATTTTACTACTCACCTGCCATAATTCCTGAATCTGATAGGGTTCAATTTCGTACGGCGGATAGGTTTCGTTCAGGGAAATTAAGATGACCTTGTTGGTATTGGGCGGGCGTTCAATCTTTTTTACCATCACAGAATCCTGAAGTACAACAACATAAATTTTATTGCTGCTCACGTCGCTCAGGTCCTCAACGGCTTTGGCTAGTACCCATTCCCCGGGTTTAAGGTTGGGGAGCATACTATCCCCTTCTACCTGAAAGCCACGGTATGTGGCATTTCGAAACTCGGGAATAGGCAGGTCAAAAGCAGGTAATTGGCGATACCAGCTGGTGTCGTGTATGTTCTGTGGGTAGCCCGCTGCAGCCTTGGCATTGACCAGAACCATGTTCTCCTTGTCAGCGCTGTCTACGGTAACTACCTTGGGAATAACACTGGTATTGGAGGGCTCAATATATTGTTGATCACTCTCTCCGTAGAGCCACAGCGGATTTATTTTAAATTGTTTCAACAGGGTTGCCACTACCTTTCCCGATAGTTTTGTGCGACCCCTTTCAATGTCGGCTGTTGTATTTGACACACCGAGTAAAGAGGCAAATTCTGCCTGTGTATACCCTAATTCACGTCTTAAATCGGTAAACCTTTTAATTGTAAGTTCATTTTCCATTTCGCAATTGTTTTACAGGCTGAAAAAATATATTGATGTTCTCAAAGATACAGAATTTGGAATATATCCAAAATAAATTTAGGAATATTTCCATAATATGGAATATATCCATATATTTGGATTATATACAAATATGCAAAGTTGTTCTAATTTAATACGCTACAGCAATGAAACAAAAAACGGGCACTTACTATTTCGACGGAAGTTTTAACGGCTTTCTTACCCTCTTGTTTGAAGTGAGATATACGGGAATTCGTCCAACAGCAATTGTGAAATTAAAAGACCAACAGGCGGCACTGTTCCCGCAACCTAATTATGTTGCAACCCGACTGGAAGATGCAAAACAAATATGGAATGGATTAAGATCCCAGAATTACAGTGCTTTAAAGACCTTGTATTTTGCTTTTTTAAGTGAGGAAGAAAACATCGAAATGCAGTTGTACTATTTCTATTTATCATGGCAAAAACAGAGAATTGACGAACAAATACCGGATATCGCAACAGCTTCTGCCAGGATTTATCAACTTGCAAGTTTGGTGGAAAAAGAAAAAAGAGCTGTGGAACGATTGCTTGTGGTGGAGGATTTTCCAGGTACTTCCTATGTTAAAATCATTAAACCGAAATACAATATACTTCCATTGATTTCCAGGTATTTCAGAACCAGATTCAGGAATGATGACTGGCTGATCGGTGATATAAACCGAAACTACGGCTTGCAGCATCAAAGCGGGAGCCTCGCTTTTGTGGCTATTAAACCTGAACAGCTTAAGAATAATACCGAAGATAAAACGCTTATCTCCTCCCCTGCTTATAAAAAGAAAAGGAGAAAAAGAAGCCTCGAAGTACTGGCCTGATTTTTAAAGCCTGAACGTTGCTGATATTCTTTTGGACGCTTGTTGTAGATACTTTGGGCATAAGCAAGATTATAAAATTTCATTAAATGGATTTAACAAAGGTGAGATATAGGCCACTTCGTTTTTAATCTTCAAAAGAGTACCTTTGCAACTTTGCCTATTTGCATGACCGATTTCGAAGAATTTATAGAAGTTAAGGGGGCTCGAGTTCACAATCTCAAGGATATCGATGTACGTATTCCCAGGGAAAAGCTTGTTGTAATAACAGGCTTGTCCGGGAGTGGTAAATCTTCCTTGGCATTTGACACCATTTATGCTGAAGGCCAAAGGCGATATATTGAAACCTTTTCTGCCTACGCAAGGCAATTTTTGGGCGGACTAGAACGGCCCGATGTAGATAAAATAGATGGCTTATCCCCGGTGATTGCCATTGAGCAAAAAACGACTTCCAAATCCCCAAGATCAACTGTGGGGACTATTACTGAGATTTATGACTTCCTGAGATTGCTTTACGCCAGAGCAGCTGATGCGTATAGTTTTAATACCGGGGAGAAAATGGTAAGCTATTCCGATGAGCAAATCAGGGAGCTTATCCTATCGTCCTTTGCCGGTCAGCGCATCAACATCCTGGCACCGGTTGTTAAATCAAGAAAGGGACATTATCGGGAATTATTTGAGCAAATTGCCAAACAGGGTTTTATCAAGGTACGGGTCGATGGAGAACTCCTTGATTTGCAAAAAGGCATGAAGGTCGATCGATATAAAACCCATGATATTGAAATTGTTGTGGATCGTCTTGCCATAAGTGCAGATGCAGATCTGGAAAAACGACTGGCAGAATCGATAAATACGGCCATGTACAGTGGAAATGACACCATGATGGTCCTGGCTGAGGGGGAAACTGAACCCCGATATTTCAGTAGAGATCTGATGTGCCCCACAACCGGAATCTCCTACCCTACTCCGGAGCCCAACACCTTTTCATTTAATTCCCCGAAGGGAATGTGTGATGAATGCAATGGCCTTGGACACACCTATGAAATCAACGAGAAAAAGATATTTCCCAATAGAAAACTCTCCATTACCGGTGGGGGAATTGCGCCCCTTGGCGAATACAAGAAATCATGGGCCTTTAAACAACTGGAAACAATAGCCAGGCGTTTCAACTTTGAACTCACAGATCCTATCGAAAATATTCCCGAAGAAGCAATGGAAATTATTCTTCGCGGAGGAGAAGAACGGTTTACCTTAGATTCTAAATCTCTTGGAGTAAAACGAGAATATAGTATCGACTATGAAGGGATCGCCAATTTTATCCGGAATCAGTTCAGCAGTGCCGATTCCACATCGATTAAGCGGTGGGCAAAAGAGTACATGGATAAAGTCCAATGTCCAGAATGTAAGGGGTCCCGACTAAAAAAAGCTTCTCTCAATTTCAAAATAGGCGATAAAAACATTGCTGAACTTGCCGCACTGGATATTGCTGAATTAGCGATATTTTTTAAAGGCCTAGAGAAAACCCTGGAGGGAAATCAGAAGATTATTGCCGAAGAAATTATCAAAGAAATCAGTAGCCGGGTTCAATTCTTGCTCGATGTTGGCCTTGACTACCTTTCGCTGAACAGAAGTTCTAAATCGCTTTCGGGTGGTGAAGCTCAGCGGATCAGATTGGCAACCCAGATAGGCTCTCAACTGGTAGGCGTATTGTATATACTTGATGAACCCAGCATTGGACTGCATCAGCGCGATAACGGACGCCTTATAAAATCTCTGGAAGCACTAAGAGATATAGGAAATTCGATCATTGTGGTGGAACATGACAAGGATATGATTGAAAGTGCAGACCACGTAATCGACATCGGCCCCCTGGCCGGAAAACACGGAGGTGAAATCATCTCAGAAGGAACCCCGGCAGAATTGAAACAGCATCAGACACTGACTGCAGACTATCTCACCGGGAAGAAGGAGATCCCCATTCCTCAAAAACGTAGGAAAGGAAATGGGAATGATATTATCCTCGAAGGATGTACAGGGAATAACCTTAAAAACATTACCGCCCGGTTTCCCCTGGGTAAAATGATAGGCGTAACCGGCGTATCGGGAAGTGGAAAATCAACCCTTGTCAATGAAACCCTCTACCCTATCATGAATGCACATTATTTCAATGGGGTGAAAAAACCGATGCCGTATAAAAAGATCAGTGGACTGGAGCATATAGACAAGGTCATCGATATTAATCAGTCTCCTATTGGAAGAACTCCAAGGTCGAATCCCGCTACATACACGGGCGTTTTTAGTGAGATCAGAGCATTGTTTACCAAAACACCAGAAGCCGCGATAAGGGGCTATAAACCAGGACGATTTAGCTTCAACGTAAAAGGCGGACGATGTGAAACCTGCCAGGGAGGCGGACTTAGGGTGATCGAAATGAATTTCCTGCCTGATGTATATGTGGAATGTGAAACCTGTAACGGAAAACGATTTAACAGGGAAACCCTTGAAATTCGCTACAAGGGGAAATCTATAGCTGATGTACTGGAGATGACCATTGACGAAGCGGTCAGTTTTTTTGAAAATATTCCTAAGATTCACAGAAAGTTAAAGACAATACAGGATGTTGGACTAGGCTATATTTCCCTCGGACAACAATCAACCACCCTTTCCGGTGGTGAAGCGCAAAGGGTAAAACTGGCAACAGAGCTTTCCAAGCGCGATACGGGCAATACCTTCTATATCCTTGATGAACCTACGACCGGACTACATTTTGAAGATATCCGTGTTTTAATGGAGGTGCTCAATCGTCTTGTAGACAAGGGGAACACCATTCTTATCATCGAACACAATATGGACGTTATAAAAATGGTAGATCATATTATCGACATCGGTTATGAAGGTGGGCGAGGTGGTGGATCTATTGTTGCAGAAGGTACTCCCGAGGAAGTGGCACTCCACAATAAAAGTTTTACGGCCCAGTATTTAAAAAAAGAATTGGACCTTGCCGTAAGTCATTCACAATAGTTTTACGACATTTATAATGTGCTGAGTAATTATGCGTTTTAAGGAATAGACTATGAGAAAAGAGCAACATCACAAAGGCTGGAATGAGATTAAAACCAATGATTCGTGGGCGATCTTTAAGATCATGGGCGAGTTTGTCAATGGTTTTGAAAAAATGAGTGTTATAGGTCCCTGTGTCACTATTTTTGGATCGGCGCGGACAAAGCCGGGGGATACTTATTACGAAATGGCAGTTTCTATTGCCAAAAGTGTCTCCGAAGCAGGTTACGGGATTATAACCGGAGGAGGCCCCGGCATCATGGAAGCAGGAAATAAAGGTGCTCATCTGGCTGGTGGAACCTCAGTGGGATTAAATATTGATCTGCCTTTTGAACAACACGATAATCCTTACATCGACATGGACAAAAGCCTGGATTTTGACTATTTCTTTGTCCGTAAAGTTATGTTCGTTAAATATTCCCAGGGGTTTGTTGTAATGCCCGGTGGATTTGGAACACTGGATGAGTTATTTGAAGCCATTACATTAATTCAAACTAACAAAATTGGCAGGTTCCCTATCATCCTTGTTGGCTCCGATTTCTGGTCAGGCTTAATGGACTGGATTAAAAATGTAATGCTTGGAGCTAAAAATATTAGTCCGGAAGACCTTGACCTGATCAAAATTGCCGATACCCCTGAAGAAGTTGTCGAAATTATCGACGCATTCTACAAAGGACATACACTGAGTCCTAATTTTTAAACAATCTATGGAGGTTAAACTCAATGTTGTATTACTCAATATTCTTTGCCTGATCATAGTTTCAGGGACCTCTCTGGTTTATGCACAGCATACCAATATTATCAAGGCAGAACTAGACCAGGAGACCCAGACAATACAAATACAGCAGGAATTCACTTACCTGAATAGTTCTCCCGACACCCTAAGAACGCTGTTTTTCAATGATTGGGCGCATGCATATTCAGATAAGAATACGGCACTGGCAAAAAGATTTGCAGAAGACTTTAAAAAAAGCTTACACCTGGCCAAGGAGGATGAAAGGGGCTCTACGCAAATTTTAGGTATGGCCGATTTCGAATTCAGGAACCTTTCATTTAAGCGAACAAAACAAAAGGATCTGATTGAAATCACCCTCAACAGTCCACTTCCCCCTAACCAATCCTTAAAAATTTATTTTACATATACGGTAAAACTCCCCCCTAATCGCTATACCCCATATGGCTATAATTCCAGGGGCGGTTTCTATCTGAAAGACTGGTATCTCACCCCAGCAGTATACGACGGTTCCTGGCAGTTGTATTCCAATAAGAATCTCGAAGATCTTTATACGGGAATTACCAATACGAACATCAATTTCACTTATCCGGCCGGACTTTTTTTGGGAACTAATTTTAATGAGGTCAATATCACCACCTACCCCAATAAACAGGTCGCCAGTTTAAAGGGGGAAAATCGTAAAAGCTGTGATATTATTCTGAATTTCTCCAATAAGTTTATCAAGCACGTTACCCCCTACCTCATTGTGGTAACGGATATAAGATCACCTAAATACGACGAAGTTTCCCAGGGGATTTCTATAAATCGGATCACAAGGTTTATTCATGAAAATCTGGGGGAATTTCCCTACGAACAACTGCTGGTGAGTGAAATCGACTTCAATAAAAATCCGCTCTATGGCCTCAACCAGCTACCTTCCTTCATCAGGCCCTACCAGGAACAGTTTCAATTTGAAATGAAATTTCTAAAGACGGCTGTACTCAGTTATTTGCGGGAGACCCTTTTTATGAATCCGCGGAAAGAACAATGGGTTTCCGATGCCATTGTCAATTATCTGATGATCAATTTTGTAGACACTTATTATCCCGATCAAAAACTCCTTGGGAAATTGTCAACAATCTGGCCTATTAGTTCCTTCAATCTTGCAAAGATGTCTTTTAATGATCAGTATCCCTTCCTGTACATGCTCACTGCCAGGAAAAACCTCGATCAGCGCCTTACTACTCCAAATGATTCCCTGATCAAATTCAATCAGAAAATCGCAAATAATTACAAGGCCGGACTGGGATTGGCATATCTCGCAGCATATACCAGCAGGGAGGAAATAAACAAAAGCATTAAAGAATTTTACAATAGTCATAAACTACAGCCAGTTACCCCTGAAGATTTTAAAAGCAGTATCCTTTCCAATACCGAAAAGGATGTGGATTGGTTTTTTGATACCTATGTGAATACCGATAAACGAATCGATTTTAAAATTAAAAAAGTAAATAAGTCGGACGACACCCTCGAAGTACTCCTGAAAAACAAAAGCGGCACCAATGTTCCTATTTCCCTCTTCGGCTTACGGAACGATACGGTGGTTTCAAATTATTGGTTTTCTGATATCACAGAACTGGATACAGTATCCATCCCCAATTTACAGGAAGACCGACTTGTCTTGAATTACGACCAGAAAATACCTGAATTTAACCAACGGGATAACTGGAAGTCCCTTAGTGGATTCTTTTCAAGTAATAAAAAATTTAAGTTGCAGTTCTTAAAAGATGCGGAAAATCCCTACTACAATCAGATCTTCTATATGCCAGTAGCTGGCTTTAATGTCTATGACGGAATTTCGCCCGGTCTGAGATTCTCAAATAAAACACTGTTGGAGAGGCCTTTTATTTTTACCGCGGCCCCTTCTTTTGCACTCAAAGAAAGATCCCTTGTTGGGAATGCAGGCCTGAATTACCGCAAATATTTAAAGAAAAGCGGGTTGTATGTAATGAACTTTAGTCTTAACGCCTCTAGTTTTCACTTCCAGACCAATTCGCGATACAGTACGATCACGCCTGCTGTGGGACTCGGCTGGCGTCCTGATGATTTGATTTCCAACGAACGAAAGTCACTCGTATTCCGATACGTGAATGTTCTTCGGGACATAGACCCCTCCCTCACCATAGAGACCGATCCTGATTACAGCGTATTCAATGTGCGATACAACCATTATAACAATGGGATTATCAATTTCTTCTCCTGGTTTATGGATGCCCAGTATTCAACCGATTTTGCCAAGGTGGCACTAAATTTTGAATACAGGAAACTGTTTGATAATAATAGGCAACTAAACCTGAGATTTTTCGCTGGGAAGTTTCTCAGGAATGAGACCAATTCTGATTTCTTCAGTTTTGCCCTTGACAGGCCAACAGACTATTTGTTTGATTACAATTACCTGGGACGATCTGAAGAATCAGGAATCACCAGTCAGCAAATTATTATTGCCGAAGGTGGTTTTAAATCCCAACTCGAAAATCCCTTTGCCAATGATTGGATAACCACTGCCAATGCCAGTTTTAACCTCTGGCGTTGGATAGAATTATACGGAGATCTTGGGTATGTAAGAAACCGGGGTATGGATCCAAGGTTTGTATACGATTCCGGGGTTCGTTTAAATCTGGTTACGGATTATTTTGAGCTTTATTTCCCGCTTTATTCGAATAACGGTTGGGAAATTGCCCAACCAGATTATGATGAAAAGATCCGTTTTATAGTGACACTCAGTCCCAGAACACTCATTGGTTTGTTTACGCGAAAGTGGTTTTAAATATTGAATTATTCTTAATTTTTTCGCCAAAAACTTTTCTTCTTTTAATTAATTGGGTTATTCATAACTTTTTATTGACAAATTGTTAATGAATATCCCTTCTTTTCTATTGTAAAAATCCTCATTTTTTGATATTTTCGTAGAAATTTTCCGACTATGAACCCTGATCTTCAAACCAGCGAGGATATTTCCTTTGATGAATTTCGTAAGCAGATCTTCTACGATTATGAAATCGCAGTCATGAGTCGGGAATGCAGTCTTCTCGGAAGACGGGAGGTCCTTACCGGTAAGGCTAAATTCGGAATATTCGGAGACGGGAAAGAGTTGCCTCAACTCGCAATGGCACGGTCCTTTAAGGATGGTGATTTCCGCAGCGGATATTACCGGGATCAAACTTTTATGATGGCACTTGGGCTGCTCTCTCCTAAAGAGTTTTTCCATGGCCTTTACGCAACCACGGATTTACAGAAAGAGCCCATGAGTGCCGGTCGGCAAATGGGGGGTCATTTTGGTACGTTTAGCCTCCAGGAAGATGGAAGCTGGAAAAACCTTACTGCTCAAAAGAACAGCAGCCCCGATATTAGTCCGACCGCCGGCCAAATGCCCCGGTTACTAGGACTAGCACTCGCTTCAAAGATCTACCGCAATGAAAAATCAATTAAGGGGGATAATTTCTCAAATAATGGGAATGAAGTCGCCTGGGGAACCATAGGGAATGCCAGTACAAGTGAAGGGCATTTTTTTGAGACCTTCAACGCTGCAGGTGTACTTCAGGTACCCATGGTAATAAGTGTCTGGGATGATGCCTATGGTATATCTGTTCCTGCAAAGTATCAGACTACTAAAGAAAATATTTCTGAGATTCTCAAGGGGTTTCAAAGAACGGAAGAGGAAGCAGGCTATGAAATTCTCAGGGTAAAAGGCTGGGATTACACGGCATTGATCCACGCTTATGAAAATGCATCTGATATAGCCAGGGAAGAACATGTCCCCGTCCTGATCCATGTTACTGAACTTACTCAACCACAGGGTCACAGTACGTCGGGATCGCACGAAAGATACAAGTCGGATGAAAGGCTGGCCTGGGAAAAGGAACATGATTGCAACAAACGATTTAAAGAATGGATTCTTTCTAATAAAATAGCAACAGAGGAAGAGTTAGCGACACTGGAGAAAAGGATTAAGACAGAAATCAGAATGGCCAGAAAAGACGCCTGGAATGAATTTCTCAATCCCCACAAAGATGACAAGAAACAACTGGTTGGTCTCCTCAGTACGTTAGAGCAAAGCAGTCCAAATAAAGCTTTTATCAGTAAGGTTAAGAACGACCTAATTGCAATTGAAGAACCTCTAAAAAAAGATCTGGCTTCCCATGCCCGAAAGGCATTGAGGTATGTGCTCGGAGAAGAAACAGTTCAGAAAAGGTCGCTTCAGCAATGGATTTCTGATTTCCTCGAAAGAAATCAACCCCTTTTCAGTTCACATCTGTACAGCGAACTACCCTCAAAAGCTACTAACATAGCGGAAATTAAAGCCACATATGAGGATAGTCCGGAATCTGTTGATGGGCGGATTATCCTCAGGGATAATTTTGACGCCTTGTTTTCCAAATACCCTGAGGTCCTTATTTTTGGAGAAGATAGCGGGGCTATAGGAGATGTGAATCAAGGACTGGAAGGCCTGCAGAAGAAATACGGAAAATTAAGGGTTTCCGATACCGGAATACGCGAAACTACCATAATAGGACAGGGTATCGGAATGGCACTCCGAGGGCTGAGGCCAATTGCGGAAATCCAGTATCTCGATTATCTGATGTATTGTCTGCAAACCCTGAGTGATGATCTGGCAACTCTGCTTTACAGAACAGTTGGAAAACAAAAAGCCCCTTTAATTGTGCGCACACGTGGGCACAGACTCGAAGGGATATGGCACTCCGGCTCGCAAATGGGAGGAATTGTACATCTGCTAAGGGGGATGTATGTGCTTGTGCCCCGCAACATGACAAAGGCTGCCGGTTTTTACAACACCCTTCTAAAAAGTGACGAACCCGCCCTGGTTATCGAAAGCCTTAACGGATATCGTCTAAAAGAACCCAAACCCTCTAATCTGGGAGAATTATGTACTCCCATAGGCCGTGTTGAAACCGTAAAAGAAGGAAGCGATATCACAGTTTTGTCTTATGGGTCTACCCTGAGAATAGTTATGGAGGTAGCCAATGAGCTGAAGGAAGTAGGTATCGATGCAGAGATTATTGATGCCCAGACCCTATTGCCTTTTGATCTTGAAAATGACGTCCTTAAGAGTGTACAGAAAACAAATCGACTATTGATTGTTGATGAGGATGTACCCGGAGGATGTGCTGCCTATCTCATGCAGGAGATTATTGAGAAACAGGGAGCTTTTTCATTCCTTGACAGTCCGCCGCAGACCCTGAGTGCCAACGCACACCGCCCGGCCTATGCATCAGATGGGGATTATTTTTCAAAACCCAATGCCGAAGATATCTTTGAAAAGATTTACCAAATTATGCACGAGGTAAATCCTACCGACTATCCACGCCTTCGTTAAGTTGCTGTTTCTTTTTATGTCTCTGATAAATATTATATGTTTAGAGGGCATAAGACACTCCTATGGGGATAGAGAACATCCTGAAAGAACATTTCAAACTACAACTGAACTCAGTTTCCAGGCTGGAAGGCTATGGAAGCACGAATTATAAGGTTGAGGCCAAAGAAGGTGATTTTGTTCTGAAAATATACCAGAATTCCATCCGTATAAAAAAGGAACTACATGCCGAGGAACGCGTACTGCAACAATTAAATACCTTAAGGAATAGCAGTTTCCCAAAAGGGATAGCAACCTCCTCCGGAGAAGAATTTGTTGAAGAAATCGGAAAAATTTACAGGCTGTTAACTTTTGTGGAAGGGTCCTTTTTAGGTGAAGTAACCCACACCCCTGCCCTGTTGGAATCATTCGGTAGTTTTCTTGGTAAAATGGACCTTAAATTACTGACCCATCAGGAAGAAGTGTTTGAGGCCAGAGAAATTCCCTGGGATCTCAGACATCTTCATTTATCGAGTCCATTACTTCAGTTTATTCCAGATCCCTCTGCTCGCAACCTCGTATCCTATTTTATGCTAAAGTTTCGGGAACAGGTTGTGCCATTTGCGAGCCAGTTTCGTAAAAGTCTTATTCACAATGACGGAAACGACTGGAATGTACTTACTGACCATAATAAAGTAACGGGGATTATTGATTTTGGTGACATGTGTCATACCTGGTTGGTAAATGAGGTGGCCATTGGGATGACCTACGCTATGATGCAAAAGGATCTTCCTCTCGATTCAGGGCTCAAGGTACTCGAGGGCTATCACCGGGAACTCCCATTGACCAAAATAGAATGTGACAGCCTTTACTACCTCATTGCCGCAAGGCTATGTATCAGTGTTTGCCAATCGGCATACAATAGTCGGGATAATCCCAAATCGGATTATATAACAATTAGTGAAAAAGGGGCCTGGAAATTACTTAATCAATGGTTGAGGATTAATCCACTTCATGCCAAAAGGAAATGTAGAGAAGTTTGTGGTTTCGCAAATCCCAAATCAGTTTCCGGGACAGCGTTGCTCGAACATAGGCGAAAGCATTTTGGTAAAAATCTTTCCCTGAGCTATGAAAATCCCATACATATGGTTGGTGCCGCATTCCAGTATATGTACGATGCGGAAGGAAACACCTTTCTGGATGCCTATAACAATATTATGTTAGTTGGCCATTGCCATCCCCATGTAGTGCAAGCCGGGCAAAAAGCCATGGCAACATTAAACACCAATACCCGATATATCTACAATCTGCTTCGGGATTACAGTGATTCCCTGCTCAGAAAATTTCCGGCGTCCTTGAACAAAGTCTATTTTGTGAATTCCGGAAGTGAAGCAACAGATCTGGCCATCAGAATGGCAAGAGCCCATACACTGAAGAAAAAGATCATGGTCCTTGAACATGGCTACCACGGACATACACAGTCCGGAATGGAGATTAGTTCTTATAAATACAGTGCTGACCTCGGAAATGGAAAGCCCGAGGACACACTTGAAACCCCAATGCCTAAAGTGTATGGAAGTTCATGGGAAAACGATGGGAGTGCCGGTGCCGCCTATGCGCAAAATACACTGGAACTAATAAACAAACATTCGGGTAGCATAGCCGCATTCATTGCTGAACCTATAGTGGGGTGTGGCGGACAGGTTCCTTTAGCTAAGGGCTATCTCAATGCGATTTATCCTGCGATCAGGGAGCAGGGTGGAATCTGTATAAGCGACGAAGTGCAGGTTGGCTTTGGGAGGCTTGGAGAAGTTTTCTGGGGATTTGAACTATACGATGTCATCCCTGATATCGTCGTAATTGGGAAACCCATGGGGAATGGACATCCTATGGGAGCTGTTATAACCACCAGCAAGATCGCTTCTTCCTTTGAAAAGGGACCGGAATTTTTTAGCTCCTTTGGTGGGAATCCCGTTTCATGTGCAATCGGACTTGCAGTTCTGGAGGTTATCGAGAATGAAAAGAAACAGGAACACGCCCTGCAGACCGGAGAATACCTCAAAAAGCAACTACGTAGCCTGCAGATGAAACATAAAACCATAGGTGATGTTAGAGGTCATGGATTATTCCTGGGAATAGAAATAATCGATAAAGAGGGACAGCCCAATACAGAACTGGCCGGCTATTTAAAAAACAGTTTAAGAGAGAATTTTATATTAGTGGGAACTGATGGCCCTTTTGATAATGTTATAAAAATAAAACCTCCTCTGACGTTTAATAAGTCAGATGTTGACGAACTCGTCTCACAAATTGGCACTATTCTTTCCTAGATTATTGTTTTTTTCTAAAATTATTTTACATTTAGTTAACATATCCCCTATAGAATCATGAAAAATAACCTGCAAGTTAATATCGGTTTGGCATTTTTGAGAATATCGGCTTCTGCCATGATGCTCACCCACGGATTCCCTAAATTTCAAAAATTACTCTCCGGAGATTTCGAATTTGGAGATCCCCTGGGCCTGGGTGCTACTCCTACTCTTTTTTTGGCAATAATAGGCGAATTCATTTGCCCTATCCTGGTGATGATCGGATTTAAGACCCGATGGGCTGCCTTACCAACGGCTATTACTATGGCGGTTGCAGCATTTGTTGCGCATGCTCAGGACCCGTTTGGCACTAAGGAAAAAGCATTGCTTTTTCTTACGATTTTTATTGCCATAATGCTTCTCGGACCTGGCAAATACAGTATCGATAAGAAATAAGGCTTACATAATTTTTACAAGGAGCTCTTTCAGCAGGTCGGCCTGACTAATATTGTATGCGCCTACTCCCTTGCCTTTCATATCCAGTTCCCTGAGATAAGAAACCACTTTACTCGATTTTTTCATGGAATAATTCCGTGATGCGGTTTGAAATTCGTCCACAAAATAAGGATTGATCCTCAGTGCACTTGCTACATTCCTGGCCGAATGGTCATTCAGGCCATGGTATTGCAGCAGTTGGGTAAAAAAGGTATGAAGCAGGGATATGGTTACCACAAAGGGATTATCCTTTGGATTTTGTGCGAAATACGTTATGATTTTTGTGGCTTTGAGAATATCCTTTTCCCCAATAGCCTTTTTAAGTTCAAAATTGTTATAATCCTTACTGATCCCGATATGCTTTTCAATGATTTCAGGGGTTATCTCCGTATTTTGAGGGAGAACAACAGACAATTTATCAAGTTCATTATTAATTCGACTCAGATCTGTTCCTAAAAATTCTACCAAAAGAATAGAGGCCTTGTACGAAATAGGATAACCTTTCGTCTTCAGTATTTTCCGAATCCATTCAGATACCTGGTTTTCGTATAATTTCTTGCTTTCAAAAACCAGCCCGTTCGGAGCTTTAAGAAGCTTGTGCAGTTTTTTACGCTTGTCCAGTTTTTTGTATTTATAACAAATCACAAGCACAGTAGAAGGTTGTGGATTCTCGGCATAGGATGCCAATTGCTCAATGGTTCTCGACAGATGCTGGGCTTCCTTTACGATAATCACCTGGCGTTCAGACATCATGGGGAAACGTTTGGCATTTGAAACTATATCGTCAACAGTTACATCTTTGCCGTAAAGCACCATCTGGTTAAACCCTTTTTCTTCTTCGGAAAGTACATTTTTACTGATGTATTCAGCAATTCTATCAATGTAATAAGCCTCCTCCCCCATCAGGAAATAGATCGGTTTGATCTCCCCTTTTCGAATCTCATCAATAAGTCGCTTTACTTCTTCCATCGAAAAAAAATCATCAAATTTGTACCATGGAAAACCTGAATTTTCCGGGGTATCAGTTTCGTTTCAAAAATAGGGAAAATAAATCCCTGATCTTTGACATCATCCGTAAAAAATTCGTTGTTTATCAGCCTGAAGAATGGGTGAGACAGCATGTCTTACACTACCTGATTTCAGATAAAAAATATCCGACAAGTCTGATAAACGTTGAGAAGCAGATACGGATTAATTCCCTGCCCAAACGAGTTGATGTTGTTGTGTATACGCCACAAGGCGATATAGAAATACTCGTTGAATGTAAAGCCCCGGAAGTGAAGATATCAAAAGACACTTTCGATCAGATAGCCCGATACAATATGGATCTTAGGGCACGGTATCTCATGGTAACAAATGGATTCAGCCATTATTTCTGCCAGATGGATTACACCCGATCGACCTATATCTTCCTGGAGGAACTCCCGTCGTATACAGCGCATGGCAGGTAGCCCTCCCCTTAGGCAAATAAATACATATGCAATTTATTTCTTTACTTTGTGGCCTTGCAAAATGCACCGCGGACTATGCCAGATAAACAGGAACTCTCAGCATGTTAGATTTAGCCATTGTTATACTTAATTGGAATGGTGAGGCGTTGCTTGAGCGTTATCTCCCTTCGGTCATTGAGAACTCCCAGGGAGCCAGGATCTATGTGGCAGATAATGCTTCTACAGACGGATCTGTGGCGTTCTTAAAAAATAATTATCCGGATGTAGAAGTTATTCAAAATAAGACCAATGGGGGATTTGCAGGAGGCTATAACGAGGCTCTGAAACACATTGATGCCGAGGTTTACTGTCTGTTGAATTCCGATGTGGAGGTTACACCAGACTGGCTATTGCCGATAATGGAATTGTTCCAGTTAAAACCGGAAGTTGCTATCATCCAGCCAAAAATTCTCGATCTTCTGCAACCAGAATATTTTGAATACGCCGGTGCCGCAGGCGGATTCCTTGATTCACTTGGATATCCTTTTTGTCGCGGAAGGATATTTCAGGCCCTGGAAAAAGATAAGGGGCAGTATGACGATACAAAAGAGATCTTCTGGGCTACCGGAGCCTGCATGTTTATCAGAAAGAAGGTTTTTGATGATCTAGAAGGATTCGACGAGGATTATTTTGCGCATCAGGAGGAGGTTGATCTGTGCTGGAGGGCTCAGAACAAAGGGTATAAAGTATATTATGTGGGTGCTTCACAAATCTTGCACCTCGGAGGATCTACCCTTAGTAATATGAATCCCAAAAAGACTTATTTGAATTTCAGGAATTCCCTTTTCTCCATTACCAAGAATCTTCCCCGTAGAAAGGCATTACTTATTATCGTGGCACGACTCCTTTTGGATGGGATAGCGGCCCTTCGTTTTATCCTACAGGGAAAAATGAACCACTGCCTCGCCGTTTTAAGAGCTCACCTGAGTTACTACAGACAGTTTCGGAAAATGTACAAGAAAAGAGAAAAGGCAAATTTTGTTGAAAAGTACTACCGAACAAAATCCATAGTATGGTCTCATTACGTATATAGAGTGCGGAGTTTTAACAATTTAGTAAAAGATTAACAAAGTTCATAAATAAGCGTATGGGCTATTGTATAATTTTGGTGTCAGATTGCAACGAAACTTAACAATAACAACAATTATAAAAATTAAACCACTTATTAATATGAAAAAATTACTCTTAGGTAGCTTGGGAATTATGGTTCTCTTGTCATCATGTGTCTCACAGAAGAAATATGCAGAACTGGAGACGAAACAAAAAGAAACTCAGGACCTGCTGAATTCAGCTACAGTTAAGCTGAATACTTGTCTGGAAGAAAAGGCTACTGCCACAGCCCGACTTAACACCCTTGAAGATCAGAATGCGTTTTTAAAGGCAAACAATCAGGAATTGATTAACAATATGGGTAACCTTACTACCCTGACAACAAAAGGTGCGGAAAACCTTGAAAAATCCCTGGAGAGTCTGCAGGAAAAAGATCTTACGATCCGCAAATTACAAGATGCAATTACAAGAAGAGATTCTGTAAACCTCTCACTTGTACAGAGCTTAAAAGGAGTATTAGGAAATCTTGATGATGAAGACATTGAAATCAGCGTTGAAAAAGGGGTAGTTTTTGTTTCTATTTCTGATAAATTACTCTTTAGCTCAGGTAGTTACAATGTTACTTCCGCCGCTAAGGAGGTCTTAGGAAAAGTAGCCAAGGTAGTAAACAATAAACCCGATTTCGAGTTTATGGTGGAAGGACACACAGATAATGTACCTTACCGCTCCGGAGTTTTACTAGACAACTGGGATCTCAGTGCAAAAAGAGCGACCTCAATTGTACGTATCCTTCAAAACGATTTCGGGGTTGATCCTGCCCGTATGACGGCTGCTGCCAGAAGTTACTACGTTCCATTGATGAGCAATGATACTGCTACAAACCGTGCAAAGAACAGAAGAACCAGAATTGTGGTATTACCTAAACTGGATCAGTTCTACAGCATGATCGAAGAAGGAATGAAAGATCCGGCTATTAAATAAGTCGAGAAGTATATTAAAAATACGAACCGCGGTACCTATGGTATCGCGGTTTTTTATTACAGTATGTTGAGCTCTCCTTTGCCTTCCCTGATCACTGTGGGCTCATCAACGGAAAGGTCGATCACTGTTGAAGGTATATTATCCCCATATCCCCCATCAATTACGATGTCTACCAAATTCTGCCACTTTTCATAGATCAATTCCGGATCCGTGGTGTATTCTATTACATCGTCTTCATCCCTGATGGAAGTGGAAACAATTGGATTTCCCAGGGCTTCAACAATGGACTTGGCTATATTATTATCCGGCACCCGGATTCCAACAGTTTTCTTGTTTTTGAAAGCTTTGGGCAGACTATTGTTCCCTGGTAAGATAAATGTATAGGGTCCTGGCAGGGCCCGTTTCAAAATTTTAAAGGTGGGGGTGTCTATCTGCCTGACATAGTCCGACAAATTACTTAGGTCAGCACAAACAAAAGACCAGTTAGCCTTCGCTAATTTCACACCCTTAATCCTCGCGATCTTTTCCAGGGCTTTTGTCTTGGTGATATCGCATCCTAATCCGTAAACAGTATCCGTGGGGTAAATTATCAGACCTCCTTTTTGAAGTACCTGCACTATCTTCCTGATAGAATTGGGATTGGGATTGTCGTTGTATAATTTTATGAATTCAGCCTGCATATGTCCTAAGATAAAACTTCCAGTTTTGCGAATCGGAGTAAGAGTTTTTTAACGTCTCCCTTTTCAAATAAGATTTCAGCCTTTTTGTCATTTCCCACTCCTTCGAGCCTGATAACCTTTCCCTTGCCAAAACGGGTATGATTCACCAAAGTCCCAACAGATAAGTCGGGCATAGCCATAGGTTTCCCGGGAGCAGGATCCCCCAGGTTGGGCCTTATCTTTCTTAATTTCCTCAGCTGATCCTGGGTTGGTTTGCCTACTGCGGGCGGTGTCCCATTTGTTGGTTTGTTCTGCCTGAGTTTACTCTTGTCAACATCCCCGAAAATGTCGGTATTGATCAATGGTTTAAATCGGTAATTATCAACCGGTGTAAGGTTGTCAATGAATTTCTCGTCAATTTCTTCGAGGAACCTGCTCGGTTCTGCATCAATCAATTTCCCCCATCGGTATCGATTCTGGGTGTAGGTGAGATATGCCTGGTTTTCGGCCCTTGTTAAGGCCACGTAAAAGAGGCGTCGTTCTTCCTCCAGCTCACTTCTCGTATTCATACTCATCGCAGATGGAAAAAGATCTTCTTCCATTCCTACTATATAGACATAGGGAAATTCAAGGCCTTTGGCCATATGCACAGTCATAAGGGCTACCCTGTCTTCATCACTGGTATCCTTATCCAAATCAGTTGCCAGCGCTACATCCTCGAGGAATTCGGTGAGGTCTCCCTTGGCATCGGCCAACTCTTTCTGTCCTTCTACAAAATCCTTAACTCCGTTGAGCAACTCTTCAATGTTCTCCATCCGGGCGATTCCTTCGGGTGTTCCATCTTTTTTGAATTCAAGCAGGAGTCCTGATTTTTTCGCTACGTGCTCTGCCAAAGTAAAAGCGTCTGCTTCTTTGTTCATGATCTGGAAACTCTTAATCATATTCACGAAGTCCTCCAGCTTTCGCCTGGTTCCTGAATTTATTTTCAGATCGATTTTATCCAGATTTTCAATGATTTCGAAAATCGATTTGTTGTAGTGATTGGCAGCAACGGTCAAACGGTCCAAGGTAGTTTGCCCGATACCTCTGGCAGGAAAATTAATTACCCGCTTCAGGGCTTCTTCATCTTTGGGATTGATCACCAGTCTGAGATAGGAAAGCACATCCTTTATTTCCTTCCGCTGATAAAATGAAAGTCCGCCGTAAATCCTGTAAGGGATATCCCTTTTTCGCAAGGCGTCCTCAATGGCCCTGGATTGTGAATTCGTCCTGTAGAGGACGGCAAAATGGCCATTCGGCAGTTGCTGCTGCATTTTATTCTCAAAAATGGAACTCGCTACAAACCGGCCTTCTTCTGCATCTGTCACAGAACGGTGCAGTTTTATTTTTGAACCTTCGTCATTGGCGGTCCATACCACTTTTTCTAACTGATTCTTATTCTTGGCGATGATGGCATTGGCTGCATTGACAATGTTTTTTGTTGAACGATAATTCTGTTCCAGGCGATACACGGCTACGTCGTCATAATCCCTTTGAAAATTCAGGATGTTGGTAATATTTGCCCCTCTGAAGGAGTAAATACTCTGGGCATCATCTCCCACTACGCATATATTCTGATAGCGATCGGAGAGCGCCTTAACGATCAGGTATTGGGAATGGTTGGTATCCTGATACTCATCCACGAGAATATATCGGAATCTATCCTGGTACTTAAGCAACACTTCGGGAAAACGGGTGAGTAATTCGTTTGTTCTCAGGAGCAAATCATCAAAATCCATGGCTCCGGCCTTAAAGCAACGATCTACATACTGCTGATAAATATCCCCCAGTCTGGGTCTTTTGGCCATGGCATCTGCCTCCAGCAATTCGGGGTTCTGAAAATAGGCCTTGACCGTAATCAGGCTGTTCTTATACGATGAGATTCTATTCTGGATCTGTTTGTATTTGTAAATATCCTTGTCGAGCCCCATTTCTTTTATAATCGAAGCTATCAATCGTTGTGAATCCTGGGTGTCATAAATTGTAAAATTACTGGGGTAGCCCAGTTTATCTCCATCATACCTGAGTAGCCTTGCAAAAACCGAATGGAAGGTTCCCATCCATAAGTTCTTTGTCTCAGAAGTACCCACCAAATCAGCGATTCGCTTCTTCATCTCCCTGGCCGCTTTATTGGTAAAGGTCAGGGCGAGAATATTAAAGGCATCCACATCCTGTTCCATCAGGTGCGCGATACGATATGTAAGAACACGGGTTTTGCCCGAACCCGCACCGGCAATAACCATCAGTGGTCCGTCTTTGTGCAGAACAGGCGCCTTTTGAGCCTCATTGAGATCGTCTAAAAAATGTTTCAAAAATGTCCCGATTTAAAAACGTGAAGTTAGCCATTATTGAGCGGTTGCTAAAACACCCGTTTTAATTATTATAAACAATGCGCCACAATTTTATTCAATTTGAATATCTTTAGCTTTTAATCCTCTCTATGACATCTAAACCGTTGTTACTTGCATTTTTTGGTCTGATAATTTTTCCAAATATGCTAGCTGCCCAGACGCGTCAGCAAGGGCCGGTCATTGCCAAATACGGTGCAGTGTGGCCTGTTGACAATCCTGATTATGCGACTTCCCTGGAAGAGCCTTTGAAGGTGGTTTTTGACATCATGAACAGCCCGGAGTCTAAGTCCGATCTCAATGCCAGTATTGAAACCGCTGCCAGGTTTCTCAATATGCACGCACAGGCGGGAGTGCCACTGGAGAACCTGAGCGTAGCCCTTGTAGTACATAACAAGGCTTCTAAGGACATCATGAACAGTGAGGAATATCAAAAAAAATACGGTATTGAGAATCCGAATGAAGAAATGGTTAAAGCCCTGCTCGATGCGGGAGTACAAATTATTTTTTGCGGTCAGTCTTCCTTCTCCCGTGATTTTCCCAGATCAGAAACTATAGAGGGAGTGCAATTCGGATTATCGGCCATGACCGCATTAATACAACTCCAGAATCAGGGGTATCAACTTGTTAAATTTTAATTTCTAAATATGAGAACTACTTTAATTGCATGCCTTTGTTGTCTGTTTGGCATTAATACGTTTGCCCAATCCCATGATCTGGAGGAGGCATATCAGAATATTGAGTCTAAAGTGATCGAATGGCGAAGAGACATACATCAGAATCCCGAACTGTCTAACAGAGAATTTAAAACCGCCGCTAAAATTGCTGCTCATTTAACCTCGCTAGGGATTGAAGTACAGACGGGAGTGGCACATACCGGGGTTGTGGGTATTTTAAAAGGCGATAGTCCTGGAAAAACTGTGGCCCTTAGAGCCGATATCGATGCTCTTCCAGTTTACGAGCGAAATGATTTACCTTTCAAATCTACTGTCACTTCCGAATTTCTGGGAGAGAAAGTTGGAGTGATGCACGCTTGTGGTCACGACACACATACTGCCATTCTGATGGGTGTTGCAGAGGTAATGGCTAACAACAAGGATAAGATTAATGGTACGATTAAGTTTATTTTTCAGCCTGCTGAAGAAGGCCCTCCACCCGGAGAAGAGGGGGGTGCCAAACTTATGGTGAAGGAAGGGGTTCTTAAAAACCCCGATGTAGATGCCATTTTTGGTTTACACATCAATTCTCAAACCCCCGTGGGTATGATCAGGTATAAGTCGGGAGGCACCATGGCAGCTGCTCAGAGCTTTACAATTAATGTAAAAGGAAAACAAGCTCACGGCTCAAGACCCTGGGCCGGTGTTGATCCTATTTTGATCAGTGCCAAAATTATAGACGGACTGCAAACGATTATAAGTCGGGAAACCGAATTAACCAATGAGGCGGCGGTAATTACAGTTGGAAAGATCAAAAGTGGTGTCAGGTTCAATATAATCCCTGAAAGTGCAGAAATGCTCGGTACTATCAGAACACTGGATTACGACATGAAGGACAAGCTCAATAAAAGAATGATGGAAATGGTGCCCGCTATTGCCAAAGCGTATGGAGGTGAAGCTACTATTGAAATAAAAGACGCTACGGATATTACCTACAACGAGCCTAAGCTGGTGTCGGCCATGCTTCCCACCTTAATACGGGTCGCAGGAGAAAGCAATGTGGTAGAACAAAAAGCTATTACTGGAGCTGAGGACTTTTCTTATTTTCAAAGAGAAGTTCCCGGTTTTTTCTTCTTTCTCGGCGGGATGACACCGGGTAATACAGAGTCCTTTGGACACCATACCCCGGATTTTATAATAGATGACAGCGGGTTGATCTTAGGAGTTAAAGCCCTTACTGAACTTAGCCTTGACTATTTAAATAAGTCCTAATTAACAATCAGAAAAGAGAAAATGAAAAAGAGAGTGATTACAATATTGCTGATGATATTAATATGCGGTATTGGTTTAAGTCAGAGTAAAAAGGAACTCCAGGCCCAATTGACGGAGAAGGAGGTTGAACTTCAGGAGTTGCAGGCTGAACTTTCCTCCGTAAAGCAGGAAGCTGCCAAATACAAAGCTGAGATGGAGGCTGTCAATTTTCAAATGGAGGAGTTAAGGGCCACTAATGCCTCCTTATTGCAGAATCTTACCAATTTTACTGAACTCTCAAACAAGAAAACCGATAATATCAGTAAGTCGCTGGAGACACTCAGATCAAAGGAAAATCAGTTAAAGAATATTAGTGCTGCGCTTACTCAGACAGATTCTCTCACCCTTGCTTTGCTTACCAATTTTAAAAATGATCTGGGTACAGAGGTAAAAACCGGCCTGAGTAATGGAGCTGTAACGCTGATTCTTGATAACGTATTTCTATTTAAGGAAGTAGACCGAAACTTTGAGGTAGTTGCCGAAGCCTTGCCGGTATTGGAAAAAATAGCAGCGGTTCTCAAAAAATATCCCGAGCTTAAGATTACAGTCGAAACCAACAGCAATGCTCTCGATTTTAAAGAGTTGAAATTAAAAAACAATTGGGCCCTCAGTTCATTGCAAGCGGCAGGTGTAGTCTCGGTATTAACTGAAAATTTCGGAATTGCACCCTTGCGCTTAGAGGCAACTGGGAAAAGTGAATACGGCTTTAGCGGGATAGAAACCAGTACCCGGATTAAAGTACAACCCCCTTATGACACCTTTTATAAGACCGTAAAGGATATGATGAAATAGATCAAAATGAGATGAAGGGACTTCCGGATAAACCAGGATACCTGGTATACTTTTTATTTGTTCCCTGCGTTGTAGTTTCAGAAATCAAATCAAACACCAAAAAATTATGACCGGAGACGGAATTTTACAACTATTCGGCTATTTATTACCGGCGGTAGTCACAGGGGCTGTTGCTTTTTATTTTTTCAGACTGCATACCAAAAATGAAGAAGGCAGAAGGCGTTATCTTCTGCACAAAGATTCTCAGAAGAGTGCGCTTCCAATACGTTTACAGGCTTACGAACGTCTGGCGCTTTTCCTGGAAAGAATTTCCATTCCAAATTTAGTGGTTCGTGTTGCTCCTGTTTCGGCAGACAAAGCGGCTTATGAAAACCTGCTGATCAGGAATATAGAAAATGAATTCGACCACAATTTATCACAACAGATCTATATGAGTGATGAATGCTGGAATGTAATTAAGGCGGCTAAAAGTGCTACTATACAAGCGATACGCCGTGCCGGAATGAGTGAATCAGATTCTGCTGACAAACTCAGGGAAGATATCCTGAATGAAACAATGGACAAACAATCTCCGTCGGCTACTGCTCTGGCATTTGTCAAAAAAGAGATTAGTGATCTCTGGTAACCTCTATTCCAGTTCTATCTGTAACTGACTTTGCTGGTGGCTTTTCGCTTCGGCATATTGAAATCCACTCTCCCACCATGCCGTCATCTTTTCTTTCTCAAAGATGAGCGAATTGGTAGTTAAAACGATGGGCGTATAGTAAAAGTTGATAATCGCATCATTGTTGTTAGCTACAAACTTTCCGATGCGAATGTTTTGCCCTTCGATACGATCGAGCATAAAAGCAAACATATTCGTAAGCAGGGAAAATGCATTTCTAGAAGGCATACGGTTAAAATGAGTGGTTTCTGTATGCAGGATTATGGCGTCTACAATCTTAGCCCCGCGTTTTACCGCTTCCTCGATAGGAACCATACTGCCCAGACCGCCATCGGCATATTCACAGCCTTCCTTCCTAACCAGGCTCATAAATGGGGTGTAATTACAAGAAATCCAGATCCATTCACAGAAATCATCGTATTCAAAATCGTTAATGGATTTGTACTCGATCTGGTTCAGGGACAAATTCGATACAGTAACCACAATATCCTTGGGTCCGTGTTTCAGAATTTCAAATTCTTCCGGAGTAATGGTATTCTTAATAAGCTTCAGCAAATTGTGGCTTTCGCCGAAAGTTTTACTACCGTTATAAAAGTTTTTCAGCACATTCCAGTGGGCTATCCCAATATTGGACACCCCGTGTTTCTTTTGAATTGTAAATGGGCAGTTACTGAAAATACTATTTTGGGTAACTGAGGTGTATACTTCCTTAATTTTCTGAATTTTCTGTAGTGCCAGATGGGAAATCAAAAGGCTGCCCGTAGACGTCCCCAAAAACAGATCGTACTGGTGCTTCTGCTGCTCCATAAGGAACTGAGCTACACCCCCGGCAAATGCGCCCTTACTCCCACCCCCTGATATTACCAATGCTCTCATTCCCGGTTTAATTCGTTTGACAAATATTCATATTCCTCGCCTTTAAGTTCCTTCAGAATCGATCTCAATCTTTCCTCCTGTACTTCATCACTTAACAGGTCTTTAAGGATGGTCCTCGCAAATTGGCGAAATTGCCAGGCCGGATGAACGGCAGCGTTGACCAGATCCTTAAGATTTCTATCCTCATAAGGAAAAACTTCACCAATGAGTTGAAAAGCCAGCTGTCTAACTTCCATTGGATACGGTTCCGCCGTATAAGAAAACAGCTCCTTTCTATACTCCTCCAGCTCTTCAACGGGAAGGTAATCCCTGGTCAAGATAGCCAAAAGCAACCATAATTGCCTGATGTTTTTATTGGAAAAGCCGGTTATTCCGCTGCACTTGTCTAAGTATGTATTTCGTTGTCCGGGTCTGAGTATCCAGAGTTTGAACAATGCATTCTCAAGTGTAATATAGCTCTTGTCATTCAATAAAGACTCGTAATCCTCAATCAGCTCTTCGGGTACAGGGCCTGGGAGAAAGGAAAGGGCCTGCCTCACCTTGAAGTCGGTACTATTAAAGGCCTTTTTCAGGAATTCAGTAGAGAGTGACCTGTGGTGTTGAAGAAGCAGGCGTTTCCTGAATTCGGAGGAAGTTGTACTTTCCCAAAACCTCTTAATTATTGCCTCATTATCCTCCGTACTGGAGATAAGTTCTAACCTCGCCTTAAAAAACTGATCTATTGGAGGGTATGATTTACGTAAATACTGTATAACCTCTTTTTCATGGAATGTTTTGCTTTCCAGCCAACGCTGCCGGAAACTTTCAAGCGTAGTGGCGGATGTTGCTTCTAATTGCGCAAGAAAATCGTCCACCGTGGCATTTTTAAATGCAAAGGCCTTTAGAAATTCCTCTACTCCTTGGCTGAAGTTCTGATCTCCTAAATACTCGCGAAGTATAAGAATTGCAAAGGCTCCTTTTTCGTAAAACGTAAGGCTGTCAGCTGCGGGATCAAGAAGGGATGTTCCCTTCCCTTCCCTGTCGGCAGTTTCCAGATCGTCAGCCTTATCAAGCAGCATCCAGTAGAAATGATCCTCCCCCAGGAATTCTTTTTGGGCCAGCCATGAATAATAGGTTGCAAACCCCTCGTGCAGCCAGTGGCTGGAGGCATCCTGTTCGGTAACAAGATTGCCAAACCATTGATGCGCCAGTTCGTGTGCATTGACATCTACATAGTTTCTATCCTTGAAGGCAGTCGAGTCTGTCATAAAGCTATCTGAAAATAACGTCACTCCAGTGTTTTCCATTCCCGCATAGAGAAAATCCCGCACCGGCACTTGTTTGTAGTTCTGCCAGGGATACGGCACCCCTATTTCTTTTTCAAGCAAATCAAATATTTCTTTAGTGTACCGATATGTGGGTTCGGTCTTCAGTGAATCATGTGGGTAATAATATAGATATAGAGGTATGCCCGAAGTCGAAATTTTTCTTTCAGAACTGTATCGTCCTCCGGCAAAGGCAAGGAGATAACTACTCATGGGTTTAATCATCTCGTAATACCAGGATCTGGTTTGATCATGATTAGTGGTTTTAATCAATTTGCCATTGGAGATCACTTCATAGTCTTTCGGAAAATCAATGCTGATACTAAAGCTGACCTTCTCTGACATCTCGTCAAAACTGGGAACCCAATGACTGTTGTATTTGCCCTGTCCCTGGGTCCACACCTGCTCGTTGCCTGGAATGGTATCATTCCAGCCAAGGAAATACATCGCCTGATCGGGCTTACAGGAATAATGGATGTCTATAGAATATTCCTTGTTCTCCCGGTATTTTCGGAATAGAACAAGATATCTCCCATCATAGCTGTATCGAACCTTTTTTCCATTGAGCCTTACTTTGCTGATATTCATCGCTCTTGCATCGAGATAAACAGAATCAACGGTGTTATTAATGCTGAAATGATACTGTACCTGCCCCTGAACAGTCTCATTAAACGGATCGACCTTCAACATGATATCACCCTGCAGAAAGTCGGATGCACTTCCTTCCTGCCCTGTCACATAACAAAGTTGGAACATGAAAAAGAAAAGGACTAGGCCCCACTTCAATAATCTACTCATACTTCCCAAAATTAGTATTTTGATCTGTTGCAGTTCAAGCTTGTAACCATTAATTTAGACAAATGAAACCCAATCTTCTGCAAACCCCGATTACGTATCTCAAAGGGGTAGGTCCAAACCGGGCACAGGTATTGCAAGCAGAACTGGGAATTGAAACCTACAACGACCTTCTACATCACTTTCCTAACCGCTATATTGATAAGACGAGATATTACAAAATAAATGAGCTGGAGCGTAATTCTGCAGAACTTCAGCTTACAGGCAGGATTGTTCACATAAAAACGGTAGAACAAAAAAAAGGAAAACGACTCGTTGCCCGATTTGTGGATGAGACTGGGGAGATGGAATTAGTGTGGTTCAGAGGCCACAAATGGATTAAAGAACAGCTGAAGCTTAATGTGCCTTATGTCATATTTGGCAGAACACAATGGTTTAATGGTGTTTTCTCTATGCCGCACCCGGACATGGAATTGTTGTCTGATCATGAAAAAGGTTTGCGCATCAAAATGCAGCCTATCTATCCCTCTACCGAAAAACTCGGAAATAAAGGGATCACTAATAAAGTGCTGAGTCAACTTTTACAACAACTCTTTATCGAGACCAAGGGCGCTTTTGCAGAGACACTCACGCCAACCCTCCTGGAAGATCTCAAGCTCATACCCCGAAAGGAGGCATTACTGAATATACATTTTCCCAGGGATCAAAATAAATTGGCAAGGGCCCAATTCAGGTTAAAATTTGAGGAGCTCTTTTTTATACAGGTACAGCTTATCTCAAAGAACCTGTTGCGAAAAAAAAAGATAAAGGGCTTTCCTTTTCAGCACGTAGGGAAGAAATTCAACACCTTTTACAAAGAGTATCTTCCGTTTCAACTGACCGGAGCGCAGCAAAAGGTAATCAAGGAGATCAGGGCCGATTTAGGGAGCAATGCCCAAATGAACCGACTCTTACAGGGAGATGTGGGCTCAGGAAAGACCATTGTTGCACTAATGAGCATGCTACTGGCCCTTGACAACGGTTACCAGTCCTGCCTGATGGCTCCTACTGAAATTCTCGCCAATCAACATTTTAACAGTCTCAAAGAACTCCTTGGAGAAATGGATGTTTCCATAGCCCTTCTAACGGGTTCTGTCAGGAAATCAAATCGGAAGGAGATACATGAGGCACTGGAAGATGGTAGTCTTCATATTCTGGTGGGCACACATGCTGTGCTTGAGCACAAGGTTCAATTCAACAACCTCGGACTTGCCATCATTGACGAACAGCACCGATTTGGAGTGGCGCAGCGCTCGAAATTATGGCATAAAAATGAGATTCCCCCACATATTCTGGTCATGACGGCTACCCCCATCCCCCGTACCCTTGCCATGAGCCTGTATGGTGATCTGGACATATCGGTAATAGATGAATTACCCCCAGGGAGAAAACCTGTGAAGACTGTCCACCGTTATGATTCAAATAGATTAAAAGTCTTCAGATTTCTCAAAGAGGAAATAAAGAAAGGCAGGCAGGTTTACGTGGTTTATCCACTTATTAAAGAATCCCAGGCCCTGGATTATAAAGATCTTATGGATGGATATGAGAGCATGGTAAGAGATTTTCCCCTTCCGGAATATCAGATTTCCATCGTCCATGGGAAAATGAAATCTGATGATAAGGACTACGAAATGAACCGCTTTGTGAAAGGAGAAACACAGATCATGGTGGCAACTACGGTAATCGAAGTTGGTGTTAACGTCCCAAATGCGACAGTCATGATCATTGAAAGTGCAGAACGATTTGGCCTCTCACAGTTACATCAGTTGCGCGGCCGTGTTGGGCGTGGCGGAGAACAGAGTTATTGTATTCTGATGACAGGACAGAAACTTTCCTCAGAGGCCAAAACCCGCCTGGAAACAATGACACGGACCAATGATGGGTTCGAAATCGCCGAAGTGGATCTTAAACTTCGCGGTCCGGGAGATCTTATGGGAACCCAGCAAAGCGGACTCCTGAACCTCAAAATTGCTGATATTGTTAAAGACAATGATATCCTTAAAACGGCGCGATTTTACGCCATGCGTGTCTTGCAGGAAGACCCTGATCTGATCCTAGAAAAAAACCACCCGCTTAGGATCACATATCTTGAATTGATCAGGAATAAGAACATCTGGAATTATATCAGTTAGTACTTAACAGATGGATAAGATGGCAATATCCGAAGTTTGAACATCGTAATTTTTTGCAGCTATTATTTCGATTCAATTCCCTATGAATTAGTTTTGTGGGCTTAGAAAACATTGACAATGAGTGAACAGAGAACACTATTTGACAAAGTATGGGATTCTCATGTAGTAAGAAAAATTGAGAAAGGCCCCGACGTTTTATTTATAGACAGGCACCTGGTACATGAAGTTACCAGTCCGGTTGCATTTCTGGGGTTGAAAAATCGCAATAGCAAGGTCCTCTACCCTGAACGTACATTTGCTACTGCCGATCACAACACCCCTACAATTAATCAACACCTTCCGGTAAAAGATCCTCTTTCGGCAAATCAGCTGAAGGCACTGGAAGAAAATGCAAAGGAGCATGGAATACCCTATTGGGGACTTGGGCATCAGAAAAATGGGATCGTTCATGTTATTGGGCCTGAAAATGGCATTACCCTACCCGGGGTTACCGTAGTATGTGGCGATTCGCATACTTCCACACACGGGGCCTTTGGCGCTATTGCCTTTGGTATTGGTACCTCAGAAGTAGAGATGGTTTTGTCTACTCAGTGTATCATGCAGGTCAAACCCAGAAAAATGAGGATTACCATTGATGGAAGTTTGAACAAGGCAGTAACTCCCAAGGATGTAGCCCTTTATATAATTTCCCAGCTTTCTACCTCCGGAGCTACGGGATATTTTGTGGAATACGCCGGGGAAGTCTTCAGGAACATGTCTATGGAAGGAAGGATGACCGTCTGCAATCTGAGTATTGAAATGGGTGCAAGAGGCGGAATGATCGCTCCTGATGAAAAGACCTTCTCATATATCAAAGGAAGAGAATTCACACCAAAAGGGGAAGAATGGGATAAGGCAATGGCTTATTGGAAATCCTTGTATTCCGATGCAGATGCAGAATTTGATAAAGAGGTCGTCTTTGATGGATCTTTAATTGAACCTATGATTACCTACGGAACCAATCCGGGAATGGGTATAGGAATCTCCTCAGGGATCCCCACTGCTGAATCTATGGATGGAGGCGTAGCTACTTACAGGAAATCACTTGAATACATGGATTTCAAAGAAGGAGATGCCATGTTAGGTAAAAAGATTGATTTTGTTTTTCTCGGAAGTTGTACCAATGGCCGTATAGAGGATTTCAGGGCCTTTGCAGAGGTGGTTAAAGGTCGGAAAAAGGCAGATCACGTTACAGCCTGGCTGGTTCCAGGTTCGCATAGGGTTGAAGAAGCTATTGAAAAGGAAGGAATACTGGCAATTTTGGAAGAAGCCGGTTTTCAGTTAAGAGAGCCTGGTTGTTCGGCCTGTCTGGCTATGAATGATGATAAAATCCCGGCTGGAAAATACGCCGTGAGTACCTCAAATCGAAATTTTGAGGGAAGGCAGGGGCCCGGAGCTCGTACTTTACTGGCAAGTCCGTTAGTGGCAGCAGCAGCAGCCGTTACCGGAAGGGTTACCGATCCGAGGGAATTAATGGAATTAGAAACCGCTTAAACTGCATTGAATTATGGCTTACGATAAATTTAACGTACTAAAAAGCAGCGCTGTTCCCCTTCCTATTGAGAATGTGGATACAGATCAGATTATTCCTGCCCGGTTTTTAAAAGCTACGGAGCGTAAAGGATTCGGGGATAACCTTTTCCGGGATTGGCGTTACCACCCTGATAATAGTCCTAAGGAACATTTTGTATTGAATAATCCTATTTACCAGGGCAAGATCCTGGTTGGTGGTAAAAATTTTGGTTCCGGATCTTCCAGGGAGCATGCTGCCTGGGCCATTTACGATTACGGTTTTCGCTGTGTGGTTTCGAGCTTTTTTGCTGATATTTTCAGGAATAACTGCCTTAACATTGGTGTTTTACCGGTTCAGGTGAGTCCGACCTTCCTCCAAAAGATCTTTGAAGCCATTGAAAAGGATCCCAAGGCTGAATTTACCATTGATCTTCCTTCGCAAACTATTACTATTGACGCGAGTTCAGAACAGGAAGAGTTCGACATCAATCCTTACAAAAAAGAAAACATGCTTAACGGATATGACGACATAGATTATCTTCTGAGTATGAAAGACGAGATCGAGGACTTTGCCGGCGGTCTGCCTTTATAAAATATTATTACGTCATGCCTGAAGCCGCATTATCCCCCTCACAAAAACCCCGGAAAAAAACTCCGGAAAAAGGTGCTGTGACACAGCGAACCATAGAAATTATGGATACTACGTTGAGAGACGGGGAGCAAACATCCGGTGTATCCTTTTCGGCTTCTGAAAAACTGACAATGGCGAAGCTGTTGCTGGAAGAATTAAAGGTTGATCGTATTGAAATTGCCTCAGCAAGGGTTTCAGAGGGAGAATTCCAATCGGTAAAAAACATCCTTGAATGGGCATTGGACCAGGGATACGAAGAGCGTGTAGAAGTTCTAACATTTGTAGATGGCGGACTATCATTAGAATGGATGCAAGAGGCAGGTGCCAAAGTGCAAAATCTGCTGACTAAAGGATCGCTCAATCACCTTACTCATCAGTTAAAGAAAAAACCTGAAGAGCATTTTAAAGAAATTGAAGCAGTAATTAGACAAGCCCAGTCGCATGGAATTTCAACCAACGTATATCTCGAGGACTGGAGTAACGGGATGCGTAATTCTCCTGAGTATGTCTTTAGTTTCCTGGATTTTCTTGCTACCCAGCCCGTGAAGCGCATTCTTTTACCGGATACATTAGGAGTCCTGACTCCGGGGGAAACAGGCGAATTTATAGGGAAGATCGTACAGCGTTACCCCGGGATACATTTCGATTTTCACGGACACAACGATTACGATCTCAGTGTTGCCAATGTAATGGAAGCGGTAAAAGCGGGATGCCAGGGACTCCACCTTACCGTTAACGGGATGGGAGAACGCGCAGGGAATGCTCCACTTGCCAGTGTAGTGGCTGTATTAAATGATTTTTTACCTGAATACAGGATTAATGTACAGGAATCTTCTCTCTTTAAAGTGAGTAAATTGGTTTCGGCATTTACTGGCTTTGTCATCCCTGCCAACAAACCAATAGTTGGAGATAATGTATTTACCCAAACTGCTGGAATACATGCAGATGGAGATAATAAAAAGAATTTATACTTTAATGATCTTCTGCCAGAAAGATTCGGTAGAAAACGCAAATATGCCCTGGGTAAAACATCGGGAAAAGCCAATATCCAGAAGAATCTTCAGGAGTTGGGACTTACACTAAACGATGAAGAAATTAAAAAGGTGACCGCCAGGATTATCGAATTGGGAGACAAGAAGGAAAGGGTTACCAAAGATGATCTGCCCTATATTATTTCCGATGTCCTGGACAGTGAAGGTTACCAGCAGAAGGTCTTTGTGAAATCATATGTTCTTACCCATGCCAAGGGCCTCCAGCCTTCTACAACTATATGCGTCGAGTTTGAGGGCGAGACCATTGAAGAACACGCACAGGGCGATGGGCAATTTGATGCCTTTATGAACGCCTTGAGAAAAGTATACAGGGCAAAGAAAAAAAGTTTGCCCAACCTGGTGGATTACGCGGTTAGAATACCTCCGGGCAGTAATTCGGATGCCTTATGTGAAACAATAATCACATGGCAAATGGCAGATAAAGAATTCACAACCAGGGGACTTGATTCTGACCAGACCGTATCCGCCATTAAGGCAACAGAAAAAATGCTCAACATTATTTAACCTCCAGAAACAAAACTTTTTTATGGAATTAACTATTGCCCTATTGGCAGGAGATGGTATCGGTCCTGAAGTCGTGGAACAAGCCGTAAAGGTTTGCGATGCTGTAGCAAGTAAATTTAATCACAAGATTCACTGGAAACCCGCATTGACCGGTGCGGCGGCCATAGATGCTGTGGGAGACCCCTACCCCGACGACACACACAACATCTGCGTAAACTCGGATGCTGTTTTATTTGGTGCTATAGGACATCCCAGATTCGACAATGATCCTTCGGCAAAAGTAAGACCTGAGCAGGGCTTGTTAAAGATGAGGCAGAAACTAGGACTTTTTGCCAATGTGAGGCCTACGTTCACCTTTCCTTCTCTAATTGACCGTTCCCCCCTGAAAAGGGAGAGAATTGAAGGCACCGATCTGGTTTTTCTTCGTGAGCTCACCGGAGGTATTTATTTCGGGAAAAGAGGGAGAGAGGATAATGGAAATACCGCATTTGACACTTGTACATATACGCGAATGGAGGTAGAACGCCTGGCTAAAAAAGGATTTGAAATGGCCATGAAACGATCCAAAAAACTCTGTTGTGTGGATAAAGCAAATGTGCTCGAATCTTCACGATTGTGGAGGGAAACCGTGCAGGCAATGGAGAAGGACTATCCCGAAGTTGAAGTGTCTTACGAGTTTGTAGATGCCGTAGCTATGCGCCTGGTACAATGGCCGAATTCCTACGATGTGCTGATAACAGAAAATCTCTTTGGTGATATCCTCACAGATGAAGCGTCGGTTATTTCCGGATCTATGGGACTAATGCCATCGGCATCTCTGGGAGAATCGATTGGCCTCTATGAGCCCATCCATGGTTCCTACCCTCAGGCTGCCGGAAAAGACATCGCAAATCCCCTGGCAACGGTGTTGTCGGCGGCCATGATGTTTGACGACTTGGGCTTGCCTAAGGAAGCGGAAGCCATAAGAGAAGTGGTAAACAAATCCCTTTCAAATGGAATTGTCACCGAAGACCTCGCAGATAAAGGCCAGGGTCGCAAGACTAGTGAAGTGGGCGACTGGCTTGCAAAATATATAAATTTTTAGCTTCCCGGCTTTAGAGAATATACTCCGTACTGGTGAAATTAGACAGTTTGGTTTCCAACAACTGATTTACGGTCTCTTTATTGATCTCATTATCCTTAAATGCCAGAAAGGTTCGTATTGAAAAAGATCTCAGGGCATCGTGAACGCTAAGGGTTGACTGTGCAGAATCCTTACGCCCCGTAAATGGGTAGACGTCGGGTCCCCGTTGGCAGGAGCTATTCAGATTCACCCTACAAACCAGATTGGCTAGGGTATCGATCAGAGGAGCCAGGGTATAGACATCCTTCCCAAACAAGCTCACCTGCTGGCCGTAATTACTCGCAGCCATATCATCCAGAGGCTCTTCGATATCCTGGAAAGAAAGTACCGGGATCACAGGTCCGAACTGTTCTTCCTGATAAACCCTCATATCTTTTGTCACAGGATAAAGAACGGCCGGCCAGATATAGTTATCAAAATGCTTTCCACCTTTTTTATTGATGATTTTCGCTCCTTTAGCAAGGGCATCATCTATTAGTTCCTGTATGTACTCGGGCTTACCGGGTTCTGGCAGAGGGGTAAGCTTTACCCCTTCATCCCAGGGATTGCCAAATTTGAGTTCATCTACCCTAGCGGCAAACTGTTTTAAAAAGGTTTCCCTGACTTCTTCGTGTACGTAAACAATTTTAAGGGCAGTACAACGCTGACCATTAAAAGAAAGGGTCCCGGTGATGCATTCCTCAATGGTAAGCTCCATATTGGCATCGGGAAGAATAATAGCCGGGTTTTTTGCCTCCAGACCCAGTACCAGTCTTAATCGGTTACTTTTTGGATGTTGATCCTGCAGGGCATTAGCCGATTTACTGTTTCCGATTAAGGCCAGTACATCTACCTTTCCTGTTTTCATTATCGGGGCGGCAACAGTTCTCCCCCTCCCGAATAGAATATTTACAACTCCCTTGGGAAAACTGTTTTTAAAAGCTTCCAGTAAAGGAGTGATCAGCAATACCCCGTGCTTAGCCGGCTTAAAAATGGTGGTATTCCCCATGATTAAGGCCGGGATAAGGAGAGCAAATGTCTCATTTAAGGGGTAGTTATAAGGACCCAGGCAAAGAACGACTCCCAAAGGGCCTCGTCTGATGTGGGCATAAACACCTTCATGTTTGTGAAATTTGGCCGAGTTTCTATCGAGTTCTTTGTAATCTTCAATAGTATCGTAAATGTAATCTACGGTTCGATCAAATTCCTTGATAGAGTCGGGCAGTGATTTCCCAATCTCCCACATCAGTAGTTTTACCACCTGATCGCGCTTGGTTTTCATCTGCTCCACAAATTTTTCCATGCATTCAATCCGGTCACTTACCTTCATAGTGGGCCAAACTCCTTTTCCCTGATCATAGGCTCCGAGGGCTCCTTCCAGGGCGTCCATGGCTTCTTTTTCGCCCAAATCAGGAATACTACCAAGAATGGTGTGTTCGTATTTTTCTGTTGATGAGATCGTAGAAAATACTTCTGTTACGGCTCCGTCCCAGGCTTTGAGTTCTCCATTCACCAAATAGGTTTTCTGATGAATCTGTTTGTCGATCTTGTAAGGATCCGGAATTAATGCTACTTCTGTGTCCATGTGCTATTTTTTCTCTAAAGATTCATCTAAATTAAAACCTTAAACGATAGGTTTCATCGCTGTCATCGATGCTCGCAGTCTGGCACCCACCTGTTCAACAGGATGCTCACGCAAAGCTTTATTTATCTCAATAAGCCTGGCATTGGGCACACCATTATCTCTTGATGCCCCATAGGATTTTCCAATCACATCCACATCGACCTTTTTCATAAAGTCTTTTAAAAGAGGCTTACAGGCGTGATCGAACAAATAACAGCCATATTCAGCTGTATCCGATATTACCCGATTCATTTCAAAGAGCTTTTTCCTGGCAATTGTATTTGCAATCAGGGGGGTTTCGTGCAAAGATTCGTAATAAGCCGACTCACCGATAATCCCCGAATCTGTCATGGCTTCGTAAGCCAGTTCTACTCCTGCCCTTACCATGGCAACCATTAGAACCCCGTTATCGTAGTATTCCTGTTCAGAAATCTTATCGTCACCGGCTGGTGTTTTCTCAAAAGCAGTTTCCCCTGTCGCTGCCCTCCAGCTAAGTAAGTTTTTGTCATCATTTGCCCAGTCCTCCATCATCGTTTTGGAAAAATGACCACTCATAATATCATCCATATGCTTTTGAAAAAGCGGTCGCATAATTTCTTTCAACTCCTCCGAAAGATCAAATGCCTTAATTTTAGCGGGATTGGTTAGTCGATCCATCATATTAGTTATACCACCGTATTTTAGACCTTCAGTGATGGTTTCCCATCCATATTGAATAAGTTTAGAGGCATATCCGGGATCTATTCCTTTTTCAATCATTTTGTCAAAACACAGAATGGAGCCTGTCTGGAGCAAGCCACAAAGTATGGTCTGTTCTCCCATTAAATCCGATTTAACCTCTGCCACAAAGGAAGATTCCAGTACCCCTGCCTTATGCCCACCAGTAGCGGCTGCATAAGCCTTGGCCTGCGCAAGCCCTTTACCCTCAGGATCATTTTCGGGATGGACAGCGATAAGGGTTGGAACCCCGAAGCCTCTTTTGTATTCTTCTCTCACCTCAGAACCGGGACTTTTAGGTGCTACCATGATGACAGTAAGGTCCTTTCTGATCTGCATACCTTCTTCCACAATATTGAAACCATGTGAATATGAAAGAGTAGCCCCCTTTTTCATCAATGGCATAACGTTTTTAACCACATTGGTGTGTTGCTTATCTGGAGTCAGATTAATCAGCAGATCAGCCGAGGGTACCAGTTCTTCATAGGTGCCCACAGTAAAACCGTTTTCCGTTGCATTGACAAAGGATGTCCTTTTTTCTGAAATGGCAGCCTCACGCAGTGTATAGGCGATATCCAGCCCTGAATCCCTCATATTCAAGCCTTGATTAAGACCCTGGGCTCCACAGCCAATAATCACAATCTTTTTTCCTTTTAGTGCCGATACACCATCCGTGAACTCAGTGGTGTCCATAAAACGGCACTGCCCAAGTTGTTTCAGTTTGTCTCTCAGAGAAAGTGTATTAAAATAATTTGTCATGCGTGTTGTTGTTAGTATCTCGTTATTTTTCGTTTTCGTATTCATTTAGTAATGCAGAAATGGGCATAGACGCTTTGGTGACCGCAATTCGACCAGAACGGACAAACTGCATAATACCATATGGCTCAAGTTCATCGTGCATTTCGTCAATTTCATGCCTTCTGCCGGTCTTTGCAAGAACAAAGAATTCCCTGGAAACAGTTACAATCTGGGAATTGCTCTCCTTTATAATATTTTGAATTTGTCGTTCGTCAAATAGTAAATGTGAATCGATTTTAAAAAGGGCAGATTCCTGATAAATAATCTCATCATCAGTATGATAAAAAGCCTTGATTACTTCAATTTGCTTTTCTATCTGCGCCACAATTTTTCTCGTCCAATCTTCGGTAGTATTTACAACAATTGTAAATTTTGACACATGCTCTATTTCTGATTTAGAGACATTTAGGCCTTCTATATTAATGTGTCGCTTTAAAAATATCCCCGATATTCTATTCAGCAATCCGACATTGTTTTCCGAATATACTGAGATGGTAAACCATTTTTTCTCCATCGTTTTTACTTTAATCTTATATCTGATACGGAAGCACCTGAAGGGATCATTGGAAAGACATTGTCTTCCTTTTCCACTTTCACTTCTAAGAAATAAGGTTCTTTAGAGGCCATCATTTCCTGAACAGCAGCTTTTAAATTTTTTCGTTCTGTCACCCGTTGGGCTTTAATGTGATATCCTTCCGCAATTTTTACAAAATCGGGATTTGTCATGACGGTTGAAGCGTATCGACGCTCAAAGAAAAGCTCCTGCCATTGTCTTACCATTCCAAGGTGATCATTATTCAATACGACAATCTTTACAGCCGTTTTATTCTGATAGATGGTCGCCAGCTCCTGAATGGTCATCTGGTATCCTCCATCTCCGATAATTGCAACTACTTCGCGGTCTTCAGCTCCCATCTTAGCCCCTATTGCTGCCGGTAAGGCAAAACCCATAGTTCCCAAACCTCCGGAAGTTATGTTGCTCTTCGACTGGTTAAACTTGGCATATCGGCAGGCCACCATCTGATGTTGCCCTACATCCGTAACAATAACCGCTTTATTCTTTGATGCTTTATTTATTTCCTCTACCACTTCCCCCATGGTTAATCCTTCCTTTTTTGGGTGCAGATCTTTCTCAATAACAGCTTTGAACTCTTCCTCATACCGCAAGCTGAATTCGTTACGCCATGATTCATGACTGTTCTTTTTGATCATGGGAATCAATAATCCCAGCGTTTCTTTAGCATTACCCAGTAATGCTACATCTACTTTTACATTTTTATTGATCTCCGCAGGGTCAATTTCCATATGGATAATTTTGGCCTGCTTGGCGTAAGTTTCAAGATTACCGGTTACCCGGTCGTCAAAACGCATTCCGATTGCAATAAGGACATCACATTCATTGGTAAGCACATTAGGGCCATAGTTACCATGCATCCCTACCATACCTACGTTAAGCGGATGGTCTGTATTTAAGGCTGATAAACCAAGGATGGTCCATGCAGCGGGTATGCCCGACTTCTCAACAAATTCCTTTAGTTCATTTTCCGCTTCCCCTAAAATGACTCCCTGCCCAAAAACGATAAAGGGTTTCTTAGCCGAATTGATCAGCTCGGCGGCCTGCTCCAGATTGGCCTCTTTTACTTTTGGTGTTGGCTTATAACTTCGAACTCCTGTACAGGCTTCATAGTGAAAATCGAGCTCGTCAAACTGTGCATTTTTGGTGATATCGATCAGGACAGGTCCGGGTCTTCCCGATCTGGCAATAAAAAATGCCTTGGCCATGATTCCGGGAATTTCTTCAGCCCTGGTGACCTGGTAATTCCATTTGGTTACCGGGGTGGATATACCAATAATATCGGTTTCCTGAAACGCATCTGAGCCCAGAAGATGCCTGGGCACCTGTCCGGTTATACAAACCATGGGAGTAGAATCGATCTGGGCATCTGCCAGGCCCGTGACCAGATTGGTTGCCCCTGGTCCTGAAGTTGCCATAGCAACACCTACTTTTCCACTAACCCTGGCATATCCTTGTGCAGCATGTGTAGCACCCTGCTCATGACGAGTAAGAATATGTGTTAGTTTATCCTGGAACTTATAAAGTTCATCATATACGGGCATTATAGCTCCACCCGGATAACCATAAATTAAATCGACACCTTCTGCCAGCAGACAGTGTATAATCGCTTCTGCACCACTAACTCTCATCGTCTTAGGATTCTTTTCTGATGCTTTCTTTTTTGTTATTGTATCCATAAATACTGCCTTTCAACCCGATATTTATATTTCTTTTTCTACTCAAACTGGTCGGTTACACACCCCTTAGAGGCTGACGATACGATTTTTGCGTATTTGTACAGACTCCCTTTTCGCACTTTTAAAGGTGGTTGTTTCCACTGACTCCTGCGCTGCCCCAATTCCTCTTCAGATAATGCCACACTAATACTGTTTTCCACGGCATTAATTGTAATCATGTCGCCATCTTTCAATAATCCGATTGCGCCTCCTTCCTGAGCCTCAGGGGAAACATGTCCTACAACAAATCCATGGGTTCCTCCTGAAAACCGGCCATCTGTGATCAAAGCAACATCTTTTCCCAATCCTGCTCCCATTATGGCGGCAGTAGGTTTGAGCATTTCAGGCATTCCTGGCCCTCCTTTTGGGCCTTCATACCTGATCACTACCACATCGCCTTTTTTTACCAGGCCTTTTCCAATCCCTTCATTAGCCTTGAATTCATCGTCAAAAACTTTGGCCGGACCTGTAAAATGATAGCCTTCTTTCCCTGTGATTTTTGCTACAGCTCCTTCTTCTGCCAGGTTACCATAAAGAATACGCAGGTGTCCCGTTTCCTTAATAGGGTCCTGTAAAGAATGTACAACCTTCTGCCCCTCCTTCAGCGAAGGAACCTCACTTAAATTTTCTGCTATGGTCTTCCCCGTTACAGTAAGGCAATCCCCGTGTAACATGTCATGTTCGAGCATAAACTTCATAACCGCAGGTATACCTCCTACCCTATGGACGTCTTCCATCAGGAATTTTCCACTGGGTTTTAGATCGGCGAGAAATGGCGTTGTATCACTGATCCTTTGAAAATCATCGAGGGTAAAATCAATCTCTGCAGCCCTGGCAATTGCAAGGAAATGCAACACCGCATTTGTAGAGCCCCCCAAAACTGTGATAAGTCGGACAGCATTTTCAAGTGATTTTCTGCTGATGATATCACTTGGCTTTATATCCTTCTCAATAAGATGTCTCAATGCTCTGCCCGAATTCAGACAGTCTACTTCTTTTTCTGATCCTATAGCAGGGTTAGAAGAGTTATAGGGCATAGCCATCCCCAGGGCCTCGATAGCTGATGCCATGGTGTTTGCGGTATACATTCCTCCACAAGCACCCGCTCCCGGACAGGCATTCTGGATTACCTGCTTGAACTCATCTTCCTTCATGGTGCCGGCCACTTTCTCCCCCCATGCTTCAAAAGCACTTACAATGTCTAGTTTTTTATTGTTAAGGCATCCCGACGCAATGGTACCTCCATAAACCAGGATTGATGGTCTGTTAAGTCTGATCATTGCCATCAGAGCTCCGGGCATGTTTTTGTCACAACCTACAACTGTCACCAACCCATCGTAATTCATCGCCTGCACAACTGTTTCCATCGAATCAGCTATAATATCCCTGGACGGCAGGGAATAACGCATCCCATAGGTACCCATGGATATCCCATCACTGACGCCGATTGAATTAAATACCAGACCTACCAACCCCTTTTCGTCAAGACCTTTCTTTACATGTTGGGCCAGGTCATTAAGGTGCATATTACATGGATTTCCTTCGTATCCAGTGCTTCCTATCCCGATAAGGGGCTTCTTTAAATCCTCCTCGCTCAATCCGATCGCATATAGCATCGCCTGCGCTCCGGGCTGGGTAGGATCCTGTGTAACATTCTTACTGTATTTATTTAATTCTGTGCTTGTCTTTCCCAAATGTGCCGGTTTTCTTAATAAATCCTATAGGTTTCAAAGATACTTGTTTAAAAACCACGTCTTAATTTACATTGTATGCTACGATAAATTCAATGTCCATTGATTAGAGTTAACATATTGAAAATCAATAATATAATACGGTTTTAATTATCATATTCACTATGTACACAGGAAGGGGAAAAGAGTGAGATTTGATACTTTTTAGGCTAAAAAATTACCTATTTTTGGGCATGCAAAATTCAATTTCTCAACAAGTTGAGGCACAGCACAGGTATTTTAATACAGGGCAGACCCGGGATGTTCGATTTCGTAAAGGGCTGCTGAAAAAGTTACAGGCCGAAATAGTACGACAGGAAGATGCTATATGTGAAGCCCTCTACGCAGATTTTAAAAAACCAAAGTTTGAGACCTTAATCGCGGAGACCCAGTTTGTCCTGGCTGAACTCAGGATGATCATAAAACACCTGGAATTATGGGTAAAACCGGAGAGAGTCCCCTCCTCCATCCTAAACTTCCCTTCTTCCGACTGGATATACAATGAACCTTATGGGAATGTCCTAATTATTTCCCCCTGGAACTATCCGTTTCAGTTGACCTTATTGCCTTTAATTTCCGCGGTTGCAGCAGGAAATACGGCTGTCCTGAAGCCTTCCGAACTCACTCCTAAAACGAGTTCAGTTATTCAAAAGCTCGTAAGTGCTGTTTTTGAACCGGAACACGTATTGGTTTGTCAGGGTGATGCTGAAGTGGCCAAGAGTTTGCTGAAAGAAAAATGGGATTATATCTTCTTTACAGGTAGTACAAGGGTAGGAAAAATTGTATATGAAAGTGCTGCCAGCCAACTTACTCCGGTTACCCTTGAGCTGGGAGGGAAAAGTCCTTGCGTTGTTGATGAGACTGCTGTTCCGGCTCAGGCGGCCAGACGAATTGTCTGGGGAAAGTTTCTAAACGCCGGCCAGACCTGCATCGCACCGGATTATATCCTGGTTCACACACAGATGAAAGAGCAACTGCTGGAGGAACTCATTAAAAGTATCAAGTCATTCTTTGGAGAAAATCCTGAAGAATCAAAAGACCTGGCCAGGATTATTTCACCAGCTCACTTTGAACGACTCAAAGGCTTATTGAGCAATGAAAAAATCCTTTTTGGGGGAGCACATAATTGCGCAGACCGATTTATTTCCCCTACCCTGGTTGATGAGCCATCCAAGGGGAGTAAAATTATGCAGGAGGAGATCTTTGGCCCAATACTGCCCATTATCTCCTATCAGAATGAAAGTGAATTGGAAGCATGGATTCATGCCGGTGGGAAACCATTAGCGGCCTATCTTTTCTCGAGGCGTAAATCATTTCAAAAGAAGTTTGTGAGGGAATTCAGTTTTGGCGGGGGTACGATCAATGACACCCTATTGCAAATATCAAATAAAAACCTTCCTTTTGGGGGGGTCGGAAAGAGTGGATTAGGGTCCTATCACGGGAAAAGGTCGTTCAATACTTTTTCACATCAAAAAGCTGTAGTAAAAAGGGGTACATGGCTCGATTTCCGGTTCAAATATCCTCCTTACAACATACCGATGAATCTGATTAAAAAAATGAAACATATATTTTAATGAATACAGAAAAGACCGTGACCGAGGCTATTCAATACCGAAGGTCAGTAAGGGTGTATGACGAAGAAAAAGAAATCGATCCCGAAAAAGTGCGAAAGTGCATCCAAAATGCAGTTCTCGCCCCTACAAGCAGCAATCTGCAACTATGGGAATTCTATCACGTAACTGATACCGAAGTCCTCAAGGAATTGGTAGAGGCTTGTCTTGGACAGAACGCAGCTAAAACGGCCAAGCAAATGGTAGTAGTTGTTGCCAGAAGGGATTTATGGAGAAAACGGGCACGATCAAACAAGGATTTTCTTTTGAAAAATATTGGCGACAAACCAAGAGATGCGTACAGCAGAAGGGAAAAGTTTGCATTGGGTTACTACACAAAACTTATTCCATCGATCTATGCAGAGTTTCTGGGATTATTGGGATGGATTCGATATGTATTTTTTTGGGTAATTGGTCTTTTCAGGCCCGTTTACCGGCAAGTCAGGAGATCAGATTTAAGAATCGTCGCACACAAGAGTGCCGGTCTTGCTGCTCAGAATTTTATGATTTCGATGGCTGCCATAGGATACGATACCTGCCCTATGGAAGGCAGTGATACTGCCAGAATTAAAAAGATCCTGAATTTGCCGATGGGAGCCGAAATCACTATGACTATAGGTTGCGGGATAAGGGATGAAAAAGGAATCTACGGACCCAGATTCAGAGTGCCCTTTGAAGAGGTCTATAAGGCAGTTTAAGAGGTAAGTTTAAAATGCACGGTATCTCCAAAAGTCCTTTGAGCGAGGTGATTGGACGATTTTTCTGAGAGTTGCAGCACACGTGGATATCCACCAGTTGTCTGTCCATCACGCATGAGGATAATCAATTTACCCCCGGGAGTTAATTGCACAGTGCCGGGTAAGGTGGCCGAAGTTAACATGCCATACTGATGTTCTCCTATTTCTTCCTGGAGTTGATATGCCATTCGGTTGTTCTCTTTGGCGATGGTAAAAGGCCGACTGAAAAGAAGCTCACGTTGCTCGGCTGACAACAGATCAAATTCAGGAGCTCTACTTGCCTCCAAGGTAAGAACCCTATCAATCTCCTCAGGGATAACACTCGTGATCTTGGGTTCAAAACTCGTGGTTTCCTCATAGGGGATTTCCATCCCGGCCAAAAGGTGATCTTTTTCAGTAAGGGGAATATAAAATGACCTGCTGTTAAGTACTTCCGCTGTATTAAATCCACCTTTGACAGCTACATAGGCACGAAGTCCGTTTATATGCCTTCCAAATGCGAGATTATCTCCCGCAGCTATCTTAAAGACACTGTGATTGTCAATATCTACTTCATTCAATTGGGGGGAAATATTAGCCCCTGTTATGGAGGCCCATGTGTCTTTTGTAAACTCTAATACGGGTCCGGACATGGTAATTTCAAGCACGGCTGTGTCTTCTTCATTCTCAAGCATGGCATTGGCCAGTTTGGCAGCCGCCTGATCCATAGCCCCGGAAACGGGAACTCCCAAATGCCGAAATCCATACCTCCCATTATCCTGAATGGTAGTAAAAAATCCGCTTTTTTTAACCTTAAGCACTATTTGATTCTTTAGTTAGTAAGTCGAGCCCTACTTCAGCCTGTATGGTATGCAAATCGAATTGAGCTCTTGGTATTGAATAGAATTGTACCCTATCCCCTACTCTGATTAAGCAAGGATCTTTCTTTTCCGCGTCAAAAATTGGAACAGGGCAATTCCCTATGATGTTCCATCCTCCCGGGCAATCCTGCGGGTACACTCCGGTCTGTTTCCTGGCAAGGCCTACCGAACCCTTTTTTACATGTAGTCTGGGTGCAGCCCTTCTGGGCAACTCCAATTCTGCCGGTACGCCCCCCAGATAAAGAAAGCCGGGTAAAAAACCAATTCCATAAACCGTATAGGTTGCCGAAGTATGCAAGCTGATGACCTCTTCAATTGTTTTCCCTGTCTGCTCACTCACCTCGTCAAGATCTATTCCGAATTCCTTGTCATAGAAAACAGGTAACTTCCATAGCCTGGATTTTTGCTTTACTCCTTCTTTTCTCAAAGGGTATAACTTTTGCAGATCGGCAGACAATTCTTTAAAATCGATTTTGGTTTTATTATTTATTAGAGCCAGAGAATTGTATGCAGCTACGAGTTCCCATTGGCCCGGATCATAACCCTCAGTTCGAAGAAAATCTTTGAAAATAATAATGTCATCGAGTATGCTTCTTTCGATCTCTTTTGGCCATTCAACCAGAATCGCCTTATCGCCAAAAGGTTTAATATGGATGGGGTAGGAATTCATTTCTTTAAATGAATATTGTGCTTAGGAAATTCCTCGGAAAGATACATTAATATTTCATATGCACTGCTAGTATCTCCATGAATACAATAGGTATTTGCTACAATAGGAATAAGACGTCCGGTAATTGTTTTAACGGTTGACTTTCTAATCATTAATATAAGGTGTTCGAAAACTACTCTCGGATCTGTCAAGAGGGCAAGTTCTGAAGTTCGCGAAACTAGACTGAGGTCGTCATTGTAGTTTCGATCTCCAAAAGCCTCATAGGTGCGGTGAAAGTTTAATCTTTCAGCCTCTTCGGCAAGGACAGAGCCATAAGGTACGAAGAGGGAAGTACGTTTTTTGTAGGGATGGAGAATTTCAAGATACCGTTTTGCTAAATGCCGATCTTTTGCCAGGTCGTTGTAAAGAGCTCCATGTGCTTTAATATGACTGAGGGATACATTGTGTTCAGTGAGCATTGTATCCAGTTTTGCGATCTGAGAAAGGATACTATCCTTAAAAGCCTCCGGGCTCATCTCAATGCTTTTACGACCAAAATTTTCCCTGTCAGGGTACGAAGGATGTGCCCCTATGTGTACATGATGGGCTAGGGCCAGTTTGATAACATCCATCATCGTCTCATCATTCCCTGCATGAGCCCCGCAGGCCAGGTTGCAGGAAGATATATATGGAAAAAGTTTTGCCTCGTTTCCAAGCCCCTCCCCTACATCACAGTTGATATCGATTTCCCATTTCTCCATCATGAACTTATTACTGACCATATACTCTTTACGCCAAGGGAAATTATCAGTAACAGAAAGATCAGCCCAAGAATATTCTGCCAGATTCTGTTCTTGTAATTGCCCATAAGTGATCTCTTATTGACTATCCATAAGAGGAAGATACATATTACAGGCAGCAATAATCCGTTGGCCACCTGTGCAAATTTAATGATCTCGATAGGCTTCAGATTGAAGGACTGGAAAGAGACCCCAGCCAATAATACAGATGCCCATACGGCTCGAAAGCGCCAGGAATTAAAGCTGCTATTCCAATTAAAGCAACTTGCGGTAACATAAGCCGCAGCCAGAGGCGCAGTGATCGCGGAGGTGATTCCCGCAGCGAACAAGCCTACCCCCAAAAAGTATTTTGAGGATGTACCATAGAGGGGCTCCAGCCCTTTGGCCAGATCGAGTCCGCTGCTTACTTCGGTGAGCTGACTAGCCGCGGCAGCTATCACAATCGCGATTGAAATCAATCCTCCTAGACCTATGGAAAGGATGGTATCCCACCTGATGGCTTTTATATCATCTATTGAATTCCACTTCTCACTAACCAGAGATGCGTGTAAAAATAAATTATAAGGTACAACGGTTGTCCCAATCAACGCCACTACCGTCAGCAGGCTGCCCTCTGGTAAAGAGGGAACAAAGAGTCCGGACAGAATAGCGGATATATCAGGACGGGTCAGAATAGCCGCCAGAATAAATGAAATACTCATCATCATGACAAGACCGACAAATATCTTTTCCAGCATTTTATATGAACCGGCATACAGCAATACAAATGCACAGCCACCGATCAGCCAGGAATACCAGGGCGAGGGCTCGCTACCCAGCAGTGCTTCCAAACCAAGAACTGCGCCTCCTATATTTCCCGCTTCATAAGCCGCATTTCCAACAACAATAGCTGATAAAATTATTCCCAGAACTGAGACACGTATCCATGGTCGTTTTAATTCTTCTCTGATACTTGCTGCCAGACCTTTTTTTGTAAGGATACCCACCCTTGCTGCCATCTCCTGAAACACTACGGTGGTGGCAATGGAAAGTACCATAGCCCATAAGAGGGCAAAACCAAACCCTACCCCGGCAAGGGTACAGGCCGTAATAGTTCCCGGGCCTACAAAAGCTGCCGCAATGAGAAATCCGGGACCAATTTTCTTAAACACAAAAAAAATATTAGAGTGAAATGTACATTAAAGTTAAAACTTAACCCAATTTGAGATGGAAACACTCCCTAAAAAAGAAAATCAAATGTTAAAAAAAGTGCAGTTCGTCTAAAAAAATGCAGTTCGTCTAAAATCCGGATGCCGTTTATCGATAACTCAAAATAAACCTCAATTCTTCAGGTTATAATAAACCCAAATCATTTTTGACCTACCTGCATGACCTGTTTAGAATGTAACAAAGAACTGAGCTATCTCGACCATAAAAGCTCCATGGAAATTTACGGTGTTGAACTATGTGGAAAGCATAAAACCAGAATTGACAGACTAATTAAGTCGAACAACACCCCCCTTGCCGCCATAAAACTTTACTACGCTTTAAAAGAAGTTGGCGTCTATCCTATGCTCGAATGGTGGGATGGCAAGAAGTCCGTCGATATCGCAATTTCCAGAGTGAAACTCAACATTCAGATTGACACCGAGTACCAGATGCTTACACATGAACAGGCGATGAACAATCTTGAAGAAACCATGCACTCCTTTAAAAATGGTTTTACAACTATCAGAATTCCCCATGTGGTAATCCAGCATTATCTGCAGGAGACGGTTGAGAGTATTGTAGGAATCATAGAAGGCCTCAAGGTCAATGTCAAAGTCATTTAATTATTCAGGGGCAAACTGAAAACAAAGACTATGCAACACGAAAGCAAGTACACCCTAAAGTCGTATAACCTAAGCAAACTCATCCTGGTTTTGTTAACTGTGGCTGCGCTGGCAGTTATGATAAATACAAATCCGGTTATTTCTCGTTTTCTGTTTGGATTGCCCGTAGTACTATCCGGCTTATTGGGAATTGTTGGAGTTATTATTCTCTATAAAGGGCGAAATGAGCCTATAGATGAAAAGAAAATTATTGCCTTTGTAGTTAACACAGCAATGGTCTTGCTTATAATTGCCATTTTTATATCAAATACACTTTATTAATACCTCCGGGCATACTCCCCAAATTTCCACATATTCATTTTTATAGTGAAGACAATTAAGTCTTCTTAACCCGGGCTTTGCTGTACATCATTTTTTTAATGTAAGCGAATCAATCTGCTGGGAAAATTTGTATCTTCTTCTGCAAATTCCCGGATATGAAAAATCTAGACAGACGACAGTGGTTAAAAACTATGGGGTTAACCTCAGGCTTTACGTTGATGGGAGGGCTAAGTGTTGCTGCCCTTGAATCGACATTCCCATCACGACCACTGGCCTTACCAATAAAACTGAGTTCGAATGAAAATCCTTATGGGCCTTCGGAAAATGTAAGGACGGTTATAAAGAACAGTTTCGACATTGCCTGCCGATACCCTTTTGAATATCTCAGAAAACTCGTTCAGGAAATAGCAGACAAAGAAGGGGTTTCTAAAGACTGTATTGTTGTTACGGGTGGTTCAACTGAGGGACTGAAAGCAACCGGACTCCTGTATGGTTTGCACAATGGAGAAGTAATCGCAGCGGACCCTACTTTTCAATCCCTTTTGCGATATGCTGAATATTTTGGAGCGTATGTACACCGGGTACCACTTAATGATAAATTAGAACACGACCTGGAAGCAATGGCGAAGCGGATTACCAGTAAGACTCGACTGATATTTCTCTGCAATCCTAACAACCCTACAGGCACCCTTATCGAGAAAAATAAGCTTCGCGACTTCTGTCTTTCAAACGATGACAAGGCGGTGATCTTCAGTGATGAGGCATACTACGACTTTATTATGGAGCCCGATTACCCCTCTATGGTTGAACTCGTAAAACAAGATAGGAATGTGATCGTATCCAAAACCTTTTCCAAAGTTTATGGACTCGCAGGTTTGCGTATAGGATATCTGATTGCCCGACCAGACATAGCCGACAGATTAAAAAAGACCGTTATGGCCAATACCAATGTCCTCGCCATTGAAGCGGCACGTGAAGCCCTTCGGGATGATGAATTCTATAAATTCAGTTTGAAGATGAACACAGAGGCAAAAGCGCATATCTATTCTACGCTGGACGACCTTGGCCTTAGCTATATCCCCTCCCATACGAACTTTGTATTTTTTAAAACAGGAATGCCTATTCAGGAGTTAATCGGAAAAATGGGCCAGCACGATATTCAAATTGGCCGGCCATTCCCTCCGCTTACAGAATGGGCACGCATCAGCACCGGAACTATGGATGAAGTAAAGGCGTTTGGAACAGCCCTGCGAAAAGTGATGGTCTGATAAAATATATTTATCTGCTTTCTGATCGAAGCACCTCCAATGGTGGCGTGTTAAGAACACTACGACTGTTGAGTAATCCTATGGCTATGACCAGAATGGTAAGAAGGGGTAAAAGTATATAAAAGGGTTCCCCTGAAGGGATAAAAGGTTCTTCAAAGACAAGTTGGGCAAGAAAAAAGCTTCCAACGAGGGATAATAAAATCCCTGTTAGACTTCCCAATATCCCCAAAAAAGCATATTCGTAAAAGGAGATTTTAAGCAATTGAAGGTTCTGAGCACCCAGCGTTCTGAGCAAAACACTTTCCTTAATCCGCTGATACTTGCTGGTACGTACTGCCCCGATCAGAACAATTATTCCTGTTAGAATACTGAGAAATGCCATAAAATTTATGACAAGACCGATCTTTTCAAGTATACCCTCCAGCAGCGAAAGGATCTGCCGCAGGTCGATTATTGATATATTAGGATATAGACTTACCAGGCTTCGCTGTAGTTCTGCCGATTGCAAATCGTCTGAAGTCCGCGTGGAAACCACATGGAACTTTGGAGCATCTTCTAAAACACCCCCAGGAAAAAGCACAGAAAAATTTAGCTGAATCCTACCCCAGTCGACTTCCCGAATACTTGCAATTTCCGTTTCGAGCAGTACCCCTTGCACATTAAAGCTTACTCTGTCTCCTACTTCAACCCTGGCATCATTGGCAAAATTTTCGGCTACTGAAATAGGAATCACTTCAGATTCACCGGCGTCTCCTACCCAGGCGCCCGATCTAATAGTTTCTGATGCAATAAGGGAGTCCCTGTATGTTACCCTGAACTCATGGTTAAGGACCCACCTGCCAATATTAGAAGTAGTGTCATTCCTGATCTCATTGACCGATCTGCCATTAATATCTTCAACACGCATGGTGATGATGGGAATATTGTTTAGTACCGGAACTCCCTTGTTGGTGATAGTATTATTGACTTCCTCAACCTGATCGCTTTGCACATCAAGGAGGATAATATTCGGACTGTTTTCATTATCTCCCAGGGCAACCTTGGAGAGGAGGATATCTTTTGAAAAAAACAAGGTGCTTATTAAAAAGGCCCCTACCCCGATTGATAATAATAGAATAGATGTTTGGTTTTGCGGCCTGAAAAGATTGAGAAGACTCTGGCGTAAACAAAATCCAAGATGATCGGGAAAATATCTTTTTATGGCCCAAATCAATAGGCGAGCCATGCCGTAAAGCAGGGCGAACGAAATCAGAAGACCTACAATAAAAAATATCGCATAGCGCCAATTATCAAGGATATTTAGAGCAAAAATCACTAAAAACAGGAATATGATTCCAAGCACAAGGAGTTGTGCCTTGCCTGTCCTGACATCCTCACCTTCCTGAACCCTTAGAACCGATAAAGGTGACACATACCATGTTTTTAACAAAGGGAGAAGGGCAAAGGCTACTGACATCAGAACGCCAAGGGTGAGTCCGAGAAAAACAGCAGGATAAGAAAGGGTGATTTCTACATCTACGGGTAGGTAATCCTTCAACAGGAAGGGAGCCGACATCTGTAATGCAACACCACTTACAGTGCCCAAGATACCCCCTAAAGCCCCTAATCCTGCAACCTGAATAAGAAAAATCTTGAAGGTTTGTCTTCGGCTGGCGCCCATACATTTCAGTACTGCAATAGAACGAAGCTTCCCCCTTATATATACGTGGATGGCGCTTGCAATACCAACACAACCCAGGAGTAGAGCAATAAAAGCAACAATGTTGAGAAATTTACCAAAATTATTGTACCGTCTTCCCAGTCGTCTGCTTTCATCCAGGTGGGTATCCAGATCGGCACCTTCAGCGTCTAGTCGGGGGTCAATGGCCTCATAGAGAACTTCCAGATCCTGATTCTTTTCAGCGATAAAATAATATTTATACTCCACCCTGCTTCCCCTCTGCAGCAAACCAGTTTCCAGGATTTTTTCATAGGGAATATAAACGGCCGGGGCAACACTGCTGCTGAGGGCTGATCGGCCCGGAACGGCATTCAGTGCTCCTTCTATTGGTAAACTGATACTTCCAACTTTAATACTATCACCTGGGACCAGTCCATATTGTAGCATGACAGTAGCGTCTACCAGGGCACCACCACTTTCCTGAAAGGAATTTGCAGCCGAAGGCGGATCTGTTTCCAGCTCCCCATAAAATGGAAAACCGCCTTCCACACCAAGTATCTGCACCAGTTTATTTGAATTTTTCGAAGGAAAGACGGCCATGGAGGCAAAATTGATCTCACGACTATCTGCACCTCCCAACGAATCCATAATTTGTACAACCACCTCATTGGGTTCCTGATTACTGTCGATAACATAGTCTGCGCCCATGAGGGCTTTTGACTGACTATCAATACTGTCCGTAAGATTATTCCCGAAAGATTGAATTGCGACAAGGGCTGCAATCCCTATAACAATAGACGACATAAAAAGAAATAGCTTTCCTGCATTGGAACGCAGATCGCGCCAGGCCATAAGAAAAAGCCAGGAAACACCTGGATTACCGGATGGTTGTTTTTGAAGGTTCACTATGCTATTAGCTTTTCGTCTGTACTAATTTTTCCTCCTTTGAGTCGGAGAATTCGCTGCGTCATTCGTGCCAGGTCCATATCATGGGTTATTATCACCAGAGTTGTGCCTGCTTCATTGTTGAGCTCAAATAACAATTGAATGATTTTCCTGCCCGTTTCTTCATCTAACTCCCCGGTAGGCTCATCAGCAAAGAGAATGTCAGGTGTATTGGAAAAGGCTCGGGCCAGAGCAACGCGCTGCTGTTCTCCCCCCGACAACTGTGATGGAAAATGATGGATACGTTCTGAAAGTCCCACTTTCTCCAACAGCACTCGTGCTTTTGCTGCTGCATTCTTTTTCCCTTGCAATTCTAGCGGAACCGCCACGTTTTCAAGGGCAGTGAGCGTTGGAAGAAGTTGAAAATCCTGAAAAATAAATCCGACTTTCTGATTCCTTAACCTCGCACGTTCATCTTCATTCAGTTTGTTGATCTCAACTCCGCAGAGTTCAATACTCCCTGAATCGGGTTGATCTAAACCAGCACACAAGCCCAGTAAAGTAGTTTTACCGCTTCCTGATGGCCCTACAATCGCAAAAGTTTCTCCACTTTCCAAGGAAAATGTAATGTCGTCAAGGACAGTAAGTTTTCCCGAACCACTTTCATAAGACTTTTTGAGTTGACTAACGTTTAATATCTTTGGCATTTCCCAGGATTTTTCGATTTTCGGAACTGGGCGGGAAATTATAAAAATGATTTCTATTATGATTCAATCGGTTATTCGAACGACGTTAAAGTTTTGTTATCTTCTCCCCTTTCTGTTTTTTCTTGGCTGTGGGGAAACCGAAAAGAAAAATGACAAAGAGGTCACAGAAACAGAACAATCCTCAAAAAATTCAGCTGAAGAGGGTGTTCTCAGCTCCGGGAAATCAATTGTTTTCTTTGGCAACAGCCTAACGGCGGGGATGGGCCTTGAACCCGAACAGGCATTTCCCGCTCTCATCCAACAAAAGTTAGATTCCCTGAATCTGGAGTATTATGTTATCAACGCGGGAATCAGTGGGGAAACGACTGCAAGCGGAGAAAGCCGGATAGGATGGTTGATGAGGGACAAAATCGATGTTTTTATACTTGAATTAGGTGCAAATGATGGGCTGAGAGGAATACCGTTGTCCGAGACCCGGGAGAACCTGCAGTCTATAATTGATACGGTAAAAGAGAACAATCCAAATGTAAAAATCGTTCTTGCCGGAATGCAGATTCCGCCAAATATGGGTCCGGAGTACACTTCAGAATTCAGGCAACTATTTCCTGATCTTGCTGATAAAAACGATGCTTATCTTATTCCATTCTTACTGGAAGACGTAGCGGGTATTCCCCAACTTAACCAGGCCGACGGGATACATCCTACCATAGAAGGCCAGCGAATTGTTGCTGAAAATGTCTGGGAAATTTTAAGGCCTATTTTAAAATAGATAACACCCTTATTAATAATAATATATGGTAGTTTAATTAAACTATTAATCAAATTATTTTAATCGGGCTTTTCTTATAATCTGCATCTCAAATTGATTGTCGTTTTCGAGGATTTCATAAAAGTCTTCAACGAAGTTACGGGCAATCATAAATTCCTTTTCGTTATCAAAATGAGGTTTGACTTCATCCATGGCCTGAAATATTTCCGACTTCTTGTCGAGGTACTGTTTTCTCACTTCCTGGAATACGGCATCGTCTCGCTTAAAACCTCGATAAAGGCGGTCGGTAACGCTTTCTATGCTCAGCACTTCCCCCTGCACCTGAGACACAACCGCATAGCTGGCATCTACCAATCCTGACATATCAAAATCGTAAGGCAAAGGAATTGTTCTGTAATCTGAGGTGAAGATCAGTTTTTGATTGTGCTGGTAGGCCGTAGAATAATCTGTATTGCCTATCATAAACTGGAAGAAATCATTCTGCGCCGAGGCCATATCGTCCTGCTCCATAGGATGCACGATCCGTTTCATTTTTTTTGCATCTTCCCGTTTGGCAACCTTATCAATGTCCTCAATAAGAAAGCCCTTTACTATATGAACTTTATCCTTTTTACCCTTTAGCTCTGTATATTCAATGGAAACCATCCTGGTTTTAAAATGGAAGGGGGAAATAACCTCATACATTTTATAGGCCATATACTCTTTAACAATATTGTCGAGGGATTTCGTCGACTGTACACAGGGCATTACCAGCTTTAGTTCTTTGTTTCCTTTAAAAACCGTCTCTTTGGCTATAGCCTTTTTGATCTTCACCTTCAAGGGAGGGAAGTAGCAGTGTGCCCTACGGTAATTCCCTCTTGCCCGGATCCTGACATCAATAGAATCCCATTGGTCGTTATCCATAAAAAGAAGTTTGGAAAAGAGGTAGGTGCTGTCATTCGTCTCTTTCTTCATCTGTTTATTAGAGAATCGGAGTTTAAGAGGAAGCGTTTCCTGTGAACGGAATAACTTTGTGGTCTTCTTTTTTTCTTCCGCAGGTTCAGCGGACTGAGAATAGAAGTTTACGGGTCCCAGCATGCACAATGCAAGGAATAGAAGTATTGTTTGGTTTTTCACAACTTTGTGGTTAGCTTTAGCACTATAAATTACTAAATTTCCAACAATTAAACTATACCTGTCATCAATTAATCGAAGAACTTTGATAGCTCTGATCATTTCAGTGCTTACGGTCTTCCTTTGTTTTACTTTTAATATAAGATTTCACCTCGACCTTACCCTGTTGAGTATCGCCATCGTTTTTCCCCTGGTTTTTACCATCCGGGGCTCCTTCAGACGGCGAGAAAAGGCACTTGAACATCTTAGTCAGTTCCGGGCGGCTCTAAAAACCATGTACTACTTTGCCAATTCGTCTAACAACCTTACGGAGGAAGACAAAAAGGAGATCTCCGATATACTCGTGGAGATCAGCGATATGTCTATGGAACACCTAAAGAATAATAAAGAATCCACTGAGACACTGGATATGATTACTGACAAAGTACAGTCTTTTGTCATTAGTAAGTCTGAGATTATTGGCGGGCGCCTTAAGGACAGGATATTCCGTTTTATGAATGACCTCCATGAATCCCTGGAAAACCTGCATGCCATCAATACACACCGAACACCCATTAGCCTGAAAGCCTATTGCCTGGTCTTTATTTATATCTTTCCACTGATTTATGCGCCTACAATAATCAGGGATCTGGCAACAGAAAATACTCCTTCAGTCACCTACTTTGTAGTGATTCTAACCGAATTTATCCTTATTTCCCTGTATAATATTCAGGATCAACTGGAGTATCCCTTTGACGATTACGGTCTTGATGACATCAAATTAGACGGATTTAAAATGAACCGTTAATCCTTTCCTGATCCTTTTTTATCTCTAGTCATTGTTTTGTGTGAAGGAGCCCGATGATGTTGTTCGTCGATATAAAGGCCTTACAACGAGATTATTGCTCCGTTTAAAGGATAGAATTTATCGTTTAAAGGAAAAATCCTTTCTTGGGAGGAATACCAGATCACATGAACAAACGCACTACTATTTCTTATTTGGTCTATGGCTTTTTTACCTTTTGCTTTATTTGGGCGTTCTACATCCTGATGATAAAACTCTGAGAAACAAGGTTCTGAATTACAATCCCTGATCTGGTTTTGTCCTGATTCTTCCGACATTATTTAGCTTAAAAGTCAGATATTCACAGAAAAGATAATCTATTTGTAAGAATATTCTGTCGTTTATAACTTCCTGAAAACAAATTCATTACTCACATTACAATTTTTTCTACTTGTAATAGTTTTACTAGTGGATATTCCCCACATAGGAATAAGGTCATTCTGATATGAGTCTAAAGAATTACTTCCTGATTTTATTGTTAGTTTTCACAGGTTTTTCCCAGTCTGTGAGGGCATCTTTGGATGTTTTGCTGACGGATAATCCCATAGAGGTAAGTAAAAAAATTATCTCTGACGATCCCCTCCCCTGGACAGCCGATGAATATCAGACGATTTTAGACCAGGTGGGCCCTGTTGAGGCCCTCGGGCAATTAGATAAAAACTATTTATTATTGCAATCCCCCTGGCTCGGCGCAGAATACCTGCAGGGTATTTACGATGAAGGAGTGACCAGTATTCCCGTAGAGCAGCTGCTCGATTTGTTAAACATGGCCACGACCTCTCCTCAGCAAACCAGCAGGAAGTTAGCTGAGGTTAGCATAAGGCAGGCGATATTGGAATACGACAAGGCTTTTAAAGTTGCCGAATCCCTAAAAGCAGAAAGTTCAGTAGCGTATGGAGATGCCATTGGCTTCCTTCAAAGCCGATTTGGCTATTTGAAGATCAAGACGGCTAAAAATTTACTCGATGAGAGCGGTAAGGCCGACAATGCTGTCATTGATAAGAAAACCAGCAAAAAGATTGCGGACCGATTTAAGAGTATCCGGAAAAAATATACCGATCAGATCCCACTTACCAACGCGCTGAACGAAGTAAAAGCTTTTTATACACTCCTGGAGGAAGTCGTAAGCGGATTGGCTCTGGTGGAGCCTTATACCAGGTTTACACAAACTATTACCGAACTCAATGAAGTACAGTTGAGGGAAAGGAAGCACTGGCGCTCAGGGCTTGAGATTACCCATCCTGCTAAAGGTACCGTCTGGACCATACCCGACGAAGTGTCCATCGAGTGGACCACAGAAAACCTTCCTCCTGAAAAAACCATAAAATTTTATTTACTCAGGAATAACACGGTGATTGAAGATCTGGGTATTTTTAAAAACAATTCTCTAGTTGAAGGGATTAAACTCAATAAGACGCTACCTGCAGGAACCAATTACCGGGTGATGGGTATTGAACTATTCCCTGCAGACAAGTTTCATACGGCCAAGTTTGCGACGCCCTTTTTCACTATTGAAAAAAGAGACCCGAATATCCCACCCCCGGCTGAAGAAATTGTTGTAGCTGAAGAGGAGCCCACGCCCGAAATAATAGAAGAGGCTGAGGTAACCAAAGAGCCCGAAGTAGTTATAACTCCCCCTGTGGAAGTAGAACCCCAAGAAACAGAAGTTGTGGTGAAGGAGGAAGTAGCTATAATCGAGAAAGAAAAAGAAGTTGAAGAAAGCCTTGATCCTGCACCTCAGGTCATTGAAGAAGTTGTTGAAGAAAAGAAGGTGGAGAAAAGGACCGATTTTGACGGCCGGTCTATCACCTATGTGAAAGAACTGGAAGTCGACAATAAAATTGTACAGATCAACTTGTGGGACCACGGCCGCCAGGATGGGGATATTGTCTCTATCTATCTCAATGGCTATCCCATTGTTTCAGAATATCATCTTACCTATCAGAAGAAAGGATTCGAGCTTAAACTCGACCCCTCCCAGCCTAACGATCTCTTTCTCTATGCACATAACCTCGGTAGATTCCCTCCTAACACCGTCTCCATAGAAATTATCGACGGTAATGATTCGGAGAACATTATCCTGAATTCAGATCTCTCCAGATGTGAAGCAGTGTTAATTAATGTAAAAGAATAAGTTATAGTAATTTACTTAAACTTTTAATTTAATTCAATGCTTGTGCCCTTAAGCATGTATTCCATTCCTAAAACTTTTCCTATTCCATTCCGGATTACATCGTGGATTATACGTATCTTTTGTGCTAATCAACCCATTAAACCAAAAAGATATGTCGAACATCCAGGTTACTGCAAAATTTAAAATTCATCCCGGCAAGGAAGAAGAATTTAAAGAGCTTGCCCAGGCGTGTATGGCCAGTGTAAAGGAAAAGGATACCGGAACGCTTCAATACGACTGGTATTTTAGTAGAGACGGAAGTGAATGCAAGGTTAGGGAAACCTATATCAATTCTGATGCAGTACTTGCTCATGTAGCCAATTTAGGGCCGTTATTTAGTCAGGTCCTTGCCTTATCGGAGTTTACCCCTGAAATCTATGGCGATGCCTCAGACGCCCTTGTAGGGGCCGTAGAAGTCTTTAAGCCTGAGGTTTATTCTCACTATCAAGGGCTGTAAAACCTAATCCTGTGTTTAAATTCTTTCGAAGATTACGTATGAACTTGATTATTCAAGGAAAAACAGCCAGGTATTTTAAATATGCTATAGGTGAAATTCTACTTGTAGTCTTAGGTATCCTCATTGCCTTACAGATCAATACATGGAATGAGGAACGAAAAAACCATCAGCGGGAAATAAAATTACTTACAGAGCTCAAAACAAACCTTCTCATTAACATAGAGAATTTAGAGAGTGATATTGAACGTCAGATTGAAGGTGCTGCCATTATAGATCAATTAATGGAGCATTTAGAAAATAGAAAGCCTTTTCATGATTCCCTTCCTTATTTATTTGAATTCGCTGACTATGCTCCTGATGTGGTCCTGAGTGCATCTGCTTTTGAAACCCTTAAATCAACTGGACTTGAACTTATACAAACGGATAGTTTACGCAGTCAGATTATCAATCTTTTTGAAATTGACTATCCCACACTGATGCAGGAAACCAGGCGTCTGGAAGATCAGTTATGGCCGGCAGTAGTGGTGCCGATGTATCAGAAACACTTCAGAAGATCTAATCAGGAACAGGGCTATATAAATGATTACAACGCTCTTTTGGATGACAATGAATTTAAAAATATGTTGAGTTTTAGAGGAAACCTTCGAAAAAGTTCTACATTCCATAAGCGAAAAGCTATAGAAAGGACAAAAAGTGTACTTGTTTTAATCGACAAGGAACTAGCACAGGAATAAAGATGATAACAACACGTAAATAGAATAAAATGAGTGGATTCGATATTGTCATGGTGATTGCCATCATTCTTTTTGCGAGGCTGGGCGTCCGTCTTGTTTCCCGCTACATCAGGATGAAAAAAGAAAATAACGGATCGGATAACAAAGAAAAATAATACACAAATTATGGGAATATTTTGGGACTTATTGCAACAAGATGAGCTAGATGCTCAAAAGAAAAAGGCAGAGAGCGTGGAAGACCGGGTAGCCAGCCTAGAAATGGAACTCGACAAAACCCGGACACTGCTCAAGAAAACACTGGTTGCCCTGGAGAGTCATCTCCAGAGGGATATAGACGGTGATGGAAAAACAGGGTAAAACTGTTTTATTAACAAAAGAACACTTCTGATGATTTCAATCTTCAGGCGACTACGCAAATCTTTTTTGGAACAGAGTCAGGCCAGGAAATACCTGATGTATGCCGTGGGTGAAATTTTATTGGTGGTTATAGGAATCCTCATTGCCTTGCAGATCAACAGTTGGGCGGTGCATCAGGATAATCTAAAACTCGAAAAATCATATCTGGAAGCCATGCGATTTGAGATTTCAGACGACATCAAATTTTATACAGGTGTCAAGGATTCGCTTCTCAATCAAAAAACTTATGCCCAAAATATCCTGTATTTCTTTGAAAATCCGATTGCAAAGATTAAAGATTCTATTTCATTCATCAATGATTTCAGGAACTGCTCGGATGGCGAAAATCTCATTCGACCCCAGGTCACCTGGAAAGAATTGCAATCAACTGGCCGACTATCCCTTATCCGGAACAAAAGACTGGTGAAGCAACTGTTTGAATACTATACTATTCTTGATCAATTTGCTGCAGACTTCAATAAATTTCCAATGGATCAGCGCTATGCTTACCGCAAAATACAGCACGCCCTCTTTAATTCTGAAGAACATATCGAATTTTTTGAAGACTGGAATCAGGAACAGATTCCGAGGCAATTCATTTATACTGCTATCAGATCGGACCCTCAAGTCTTCGACCTGACCAAGTCTATCCTGATTTCATCCCTGGTACAATCCAGATATGCTCAAAATACGCTGGATCTGGCTATATCTCTCCTTCAGGACATTGATCGAGAATTGGAAGATCAATAATTTCCTTTCTGATAAAACTTAACAATTTAGCTGTTAAGGACTTACTATTAATTTGTATATTATTATGCTATATAAAAATCAACGATCATGAAAAAATTTCTACTCCTGTTTACCTGCATGACAGCAATCTCCATCACTGCACAAAACACAACGATTGAAGGCCTCGTGGCCGACTTTGAGCGAAGTAAGGCTATGTCTCTGGAATACATCGACGCAATGCCTGAGGATAAATTCGACTTTAAACCTACAGAGAGTGTACGTTCTTTTGCAGCACAAATGCTTCATGGCGCTCAGGGAACCATAGGTCTCGCCGCTAATGGCACAGGGGAAGCTCGGATATACAGCGATATCAACATCGAAGAACAAGAGGCCTTTCACACTAAATCTGAAGTTAGGAGGATCGTAGAAGAAAGTTTTGATTTTGCTATAAACGGGATTCAAAATATGGATCCGGCAAAATTTGATGAAGTTGTAGTGCGCGGACCTTACAATGTAACCCGACTCGGATGGATCCAAAAGGCAAATGAGCACGTAGGCCATCATAGAGGGCAATGTGCTATCTATTTGCGACTACAGGGGATAACCCCACCAGCTTATAAACTTTTTTAAATCGAAACGCTTTTCATTAAATTCTAAGTCCGACCTTAGCTTTTTGATATCTTTAGGGCATGAGTATACTTCATGATCCTGTTTACGTCCTGGGTATATTGTGCTTACTGGTGATCGCCTCTACTTATGTGGCAAAAACCAGATTCGGGAAAAAACTAGGAACGGCTCTGATCGTGATTGTTTTTACCGCAGTCCTGGCCAACCTTGGTATTATCCCAAGTGCCTCTAACTCCATTCCGCTTTATGATGCGATCTTTACCTACCTGGCCCCTGTTTCCATTTTTTATCTTTTGCTGGGGGTAAACCTTACCTCCATCAAGAAAGCGGGTGCACCGATGATTATACTCTTTTTACTGGGCTCCCTGACCACCACCCTGGGAGTTCTGGCTGCATGGTATCTGCTCGATCCGCAGAGTGTCCTGGGTGAGGATGGGGTAACCATCGCAGGGATGCTCACAGGAACCTATACCGGAGGCAGTGTAAACTTCAATGCTATTGCCCTTGAATACAACTTTCAGGAGAGGGGAATCCTCTACGCCGGTACAATCGCGGTTGACAATGTAATAACCACCTTGTGGATTGTAGTCACTCTTTCCATTCCCGTGGCTTGCAGGGGGTTTTGGAAAGACAAAAAAGTTGAGATTTCAAAAACGACCCTGGAATCTGAAGAAAAAGACAAACTTTCCATGCATTCGCTCATGTGGCTTATCTTCCTCGGAATTGCCGCCTATTTCATTTCTGAAGCTGTTTCTGCGATCTTGCCAGGAATTCCTTCCATTCTCACAATCTCAACGATTGGTATTATTCTGGCACAGTTTCCTTTTGTGAACAAATTACACGGGAGTCATACACTGGGGTTATATCTGGTTTTTTTATTCCTGGCAGTTATCGGTGCTTATTGTGAGTTAAGTTCCGTAGTGGAATTAAAAGAGGTAGGGATAAGCCTGCTATTCTTCGCAGCCCTAGCTGTTTTTATCCACGGAGCACTCCTGATATTCATTGGAGGATTGATATACCGGGATTGGGATATGATCGCTATTGTAAGTCAGGCCAACATCGGAGGAGGTACCACTGCCATTGCCCTCGCCGAATCCTTCGGGAGGAATGAACTCATACTGCCGGCAATTCTTGTGGGTACTCTGGGCAATGCTGTGGGCACCTATCTGGGTTTTATGGTGGTGTATTTACTTTAGAACCTGCTAACTGAAATCTCTACCCAACTCACTAATTATGAAGGTGTTATTTTTAAAATGAAAAATAATTCACTATCTTTTTAGGTGATTTTATCGGCTTTTCTCCCCGATAAAATCCTGTAACCAACTACTCCTATGAATTTTGGTAAATTCATATCTGAGCTTCAGCGCAGGAATGTCTTTAAAGCAACCCTCGCCTATCTCGCCGTTGCCTGGGTAGTGGCACAAATTGCCTCAGTAGTTTTTCCTGCCTTCAATGCCCCGGATTATTTCATGCAGATTCTGATTTACCTTTTGGGAATAGGACTGGTATTCTGGATCGCCTTTTCATGGATCTACGACCTTACTCCTTCCGGGATACAAAAAACAGATGAGAATCCTCTGGACCTGGAAACTGCCGAACTCAATAACCGAAGGCTAAATAAGGTAATTGTAACGGCCACCATTGCAGCTGTACTATTATTGATCAGTATTAGTTTTTGGGCTGGTTCTTCCTGGAATAATCAAGGTGGAGTAACTGAAGTCCAAAAAATTGCCGTCCTGCCCTTTTCTATGCAGTCCGATACCACTGAAGAAGCTTACTTCAACAATGGGCTAACAGATGCCCTGATAGATGAATTGTCTAAAGTAGAAACCCTTCGTGTCATTGAGTTGGCATCTTCCAGTGTACTTTCTGCCGGTTTTAACCCGTCAAATTTGCTGATCGTAAGGGAACTCAGGACCATAGATTATTTCATTCAGGGTTCCATTGAACGCAATGAGAATACATTGAGTATTTCCGTAGATATGAGAACTGAGCTGCAGAAAGAAGCTGTCTGGCAAAAACAATACAAAGATGATGTGAGCAAGGTGAGACATCTTCTGGCAGAGATGGCAGCGGATCTATCTGCCCAAATGGAAGTTGATTTTCAAATTAGAGATCTTCCTATAAGTGAAGGCATAAGGCCCGTAAATCCGGAGACCTATGAATTATATCTGAAAGGGAAACACTATTTGAGCAAATCTACGTTTCAAGATTGGAACAAGGGTTTGGTCTATTTCCAGGAAGCTGTTGAACGAAATCCTGCAGATCCATACGCCTATTCCGGTTTGGCCGAAGCATACATCATGCTGGGCCACAGCCTGATGCCACCTCCGGATGTACTGCCAAAAGCGGAGGCGGCTGCAAAACGAGCTATACAGCTCGACTCAACAAATGCTGAAGGTTGGGCAGCCCTTGCACATTACCACACCTATTTTGGTTGGGACTGGCAATTGGCTGACTACGCTTTTAAACGGGCCAATGAACTCAATCCCAACATGGCCTATAACCACTACCACAGAGCCTGGTATCTGGCACTTTTCGGAAAGATGAATGAAGCCATTGTAGAGCACAAGCTCGCTGAGGAACTAGATCCTTTTACCCCCTTACACTCGGCCTGGCTGGGCGAATTGTATCGCTGGGTTGGTCTTTACGAAGAAGGGCTGGCTGAAACAGAAAAGGCAGCCCAGACGGAAAGGGATTATGCATTGTCGCTATTTATTGAGGGAAGGATACTATTTGACCAGGGTAAAACCGAACAGGCCATCGAGACACTTAGACGGGCCGGTGAAATCAATGTAGGTTGGAAATATATGGGGTATGGACCCGTATTGATCAGGAAGGGGAATATTAAGGAGGCCAAAGAGATAATTGCAGAAATAGAATCGCTGCCAAAAACGCCTTTCGGTTCGCTTTGCCTGGCAATTTTATATGCAGAATTAAGTGATTTTGACAACTATTTTAAATGGATTGAGAATGCCAAAGGACATGCCTGGTATCCCTGGATAAGGGTAATGACAGATAACAGTGATTTAAAAAAAGACCCTCGTTTTCTGGAGTTAATAAGGGAATTGAATCTCCCGGATCCTGCTCCCCTTGAATTCGATCTCGATGCTTTGTGAAAATTCCCTATTTGGAATAAATTGATCATTTTGGACGTTATAGAATTGTGATTAATGGGTTTTATAGTCCCGTTGACCCTGATCGTTATTGTGATTTTTATGCTAAATACCATTGTAAATCAAAGTAGAACCTGGTTATTTCTGGCTTTTTTTAGCCTCTGCTTTATACAGGCTGAATCTCAGGAAATCCGAATCAATGACCTTTACGGGACATGGGTAAATACAGGTAGTTTTAAAGATGGCGAACAACTGTTGGTAGCCTTGAAGGATACCGCTAAAAATCCTGTGAAATATTACTTCACCTTCAATACCGACGGATCTTTTTCCTACGATGTTGTATCTCTGAAGGATGGCTTGAAAGGGACCAAACGAAAAGGGAATTGGCAATTAAGTCCGAACAGGCAACGGATTACTCTCCTTGATGACCAAATAAATCCGGAGGAAAGAGAAATCCCTGGTGACTTCATCAACCTTGATACTGAAGGATCCCTGGCTAATAAACCCATTATCTTCCCGATTATGGAACTCACTCCTAAAAAGCTGGTCCTCTACGATGAGTATCACAAAACCCTCGATATTTTCAGGAAAGAGTAGCGTAACTGAACATACCTTTTCCGGTGTAGGCGTCAATCATATCTTGGATATATAGTATCTTCCTTGCCATATGCAACCGAACAGGCCTTCATGGTATTTCCTGGCTTTACTTATCCTCGCAGGAGAAGCTGTTTTTATTCTTCCTTTTGTCCTGGCAAGGGTTTTCAGACCTACAGTGCTCGACACCTTTGAACTCACCAATGTTGAATTAGGCCTGTGTTTTTCGGTTTACGGAATCGTAGCCCTGTTGTCATACCTTTTTGGCGGACCCCTGGCAGACAAGTATCCACCTCGAAAACTCATTGCGCTAGCGCTCTGGATGACCGCACTTGGTGGACTAATCTATGCCACATTCCCTTCATTTACTGTATTGAACGTCCTTTACGGATACTGGGGTTTTACTACCATTTTCTTATTCTGGGCTCCCATGATCAAAGCCACCCGTGTCTGGGGAGGTGAAACTTCTCAGGGGAAGGCATTCGGATTTCTCGATGGCGGTAGAGGCTTAGTTGGTGCTCTTTTTAGTTCGCTCGGGGTACTTATATTTTCTCTTACAATGACTTCCGGACTTAATGAGGTTTCTTTGGAAGATAGCAGGGCCTCTTTCAGGTTTGTAATCCTTGCTTCTTCTGGAATTGTTATGCTGATTGGACTCCTGGTTTGGTTTTTTATGAAGCTCGACACCAAAATTGAAAGGTCCATCATTTTGGAACGTATTACCTATTCCCAGGTAAAAGAAGTGCTGAAACTCCCTTCGGTCTGGCTCTTGATGATCATCATTTTATGTGCCTATGTGGGATATAAAATTACGGACGTCTTTTCACTTTATGCACGGGATGTTATGTTATACAACCAGGTTGAGTCGGCTCAGGTTGGCACTTTTCTCTTGTATATCAGGCCCGTGGTGGGAGTCCTGATTGGATTCGTGGCAGACAGGTCACAAACCACCTACTGGTTGCTGATAAGTTTTATTTTATCCTTCTTTGGTGCTCTGTTATTTGCGAGCGGAATCTTAGATCCTTCAGAAACCGGACTTTTCTTTCTTTCCATTCTGGTTGTGGCCACAGGGGTTTATGCCGCCCGTTCTTTGTATTTTGCCGTGATGGAACGGGGTAGAATCCCACTGGTATTGACAGGAACGGCTGTCGGACTCATTTCTCTAGTAGGATACACCCCGGATATCTTTGCCGGGCCTGCCATAGGATATCTGCTCGACGAGTCGCCTGGGGTAGCCGGACATCAGCAGGTGTTCTGGATGCTTGTGATTTTCTCTCTAATAGGTGCAGTGGCTGCCTGGTATTATTTCTTCCTCTACAGAAAAAAGTCAACTTGATAGGAGTGAAAACTGATCACTGCCGATTCTCAACTACTTTTTTAAATGATTCTCGATGTCTTTCAGGTGGAGACCCAGAGCGTGAGTGGAAATCTGAATCTCCCGGATGAGTAATCCCAGGGAAATTATGAGAAGGATCAGGGCAATGCCGAAAATCCAAATGGCCGCAATATGTTGTTCAATATAGATAAGAAACATAGTAAGAACACACAGTAGTAAGCTTGTAATTCCGAAGATCTGCATCCAGCGGGTAAGGTTCAGCCTCAATTTGATATTTCGAATCTGGTCGATTAGGGTATCATCTTTTTTCTCCAGGTAGATATCGTGTAAATTCCTGATAACGGCTGCATAGGCCAGGAACCTGTTGGTATAGGCCAGCATAATAAGTGAAATAGCTGAAAATAAAAGTGCAGGGGTGGTGAGTGTTAGCTGTTCCATTGAGATTTCAGTTTACTGCTTTGCTTCGCAAAAATAGGGTTTTCAACCATTCGAATCCGGAGAATCGGTATTAGCTGTATGAGTGATGTTAGAATTGTTGCTAAGCGTAACAGGAAAATCGGGTTTAAGATAAATTCAGAATTCTGTACCTTGGGATAAGAACCACGTACAATCATATGGAACTTGATATCTCTTTTATACGCGAACAGTTTCCAGCATTTTCAGAACCTGAATTAAATGGCTGGGCTTTTTTTGAAAACGCCGGGGGCTCTTACCCCTGCAGGCAGTTTTTGGATAAACTGACGGAATTTTATTATAAAAATAAGGTGCAGCCTTATTATCCTTATCCCGCCTCAATCAAAGCTGGAGAAATGATGGATAGCTCCTATGAACGAATGGCTGCTTATCTTAATGTATCTCCGGCTGAGATCCATTTTGGCCCATCAACGACGCAGAATGTCTATGTCCTGGCCCATGCGATGCGTCCCATGTGGCAGGAAGGAGACGAGGTTGTAGTCTCCTGCCAGGATCACGAGGCAAATGCCGGGGCCTGGAGAAGACTAACAGAGAGCGGAATTGTCGTAAAAGAATGGCATGTAGACCGGGAGACAGGTATGCTCAGCCTTTCCGAATTGGAAAATTTATTATCTGAAAAGACAAAGATGGTGGCCTTTCCCCATTGCTCAAATGTCATTGGTTACTTCAACCCGGTAAAGAAGATCAGTAAAAAAGTAAAGGATGCAGGCGCAGTATGCGTAGTCGATGGTGTTGCGGCGGCTCCCCATGGCTTTCCGGATCTGAAGGAACTTGGCGCCGACATCTACATGTTTTCCCTTTATAAAACTTTTGGACCGCATTTAGGACTGATGTATGTAAAGCAGGATTTGATTGAAAATATGGAAAATCAGTCCCATTTTTTCAAAGAAGGAATCACGCGTAATACAATCACCCCGGCCGGCCCTGACCACGCACAGATTGGCTCGGTTAGCGGTATACTGGATTACCTTGATACGGTCTACAATCATCACTTTAATGATGACACCCTGCCTTCTCAAAGAAATTCCAGGCTCAATTCGTTATTCAGAAACTATGAAGAGCAGCTCCTCAATCCTCTTTTAGACTTTCTGAGGTCTAGAAAGGATGTTAGGATTATAGGGCCCGATAAGCTAAAAGACCGTGCCCCTACGATTTCAATTCTGCCATTAAATAAAAAACTGGACGAAGTTTATTCTTCGCTTACCAAGCACAAGTTAATGTTAGGGAAAGGTGATTTCTACGCGGTTCGTCCCCTAATGGATATGGAAATCGACAGCCCCCCCGGAGTAATACGAATCTCTTTTCTGCACTACACGCATAACGATGAGATAGTGCAATTGATTAAAGGCCTGGAGGGGTCTTTATAAGATGCAATTAATAAGAATGATCGAACTTACTCGGGAAGGTAATTGGAGGCCATCTCCACCGGAGTCTGCCGGTAGACTTGTTCTATGATTTGATACAGATCCGGCACTACGGTACTTGCCAAACTGGAATGGCTATTGAGCAATACACATATGCCCAGCTCTTCTTCGGGAAATACAGCAATTTCATTCCTGTAGCCGTTGACGCTGCCCCCGTGATGCCATATCGTTTTTTTACGATCTCCAAATTCATCAGAAAACTTGTGAATCCTCCAGCCAAAGCCATAATGGGAGGATATATGTCCCGGCCATCGTTGATAGTACTTGCTTCTTCCTTTAATTTCAATTACGGGTGTAAAGGCCTTCTCTATGGACTTCTTAGTCATGATCTCGGGGTGGTGGCCCAGGAGAAACTTCATCCACTTGGCCATATCAAGACTACTGGCATTGATGCCACCTGCAGCAACTGCATTGTAATAGTGATCGTTGAGTTTTTTAGGTCTCCAATTCCTTCTCCATCTATTATGAGGCAGTGCCACATTTTCAACCTCCTGCAAGCTTTTATAGTCCATATTGGTGGAGCACATCTGCAAGGAATAAAAGAATTTGTTTTTCAGGGCTTCTCTGAGATCCTCACCGGTAGCCTTGTATATAATTTCTCCGGAAAGGGCAAATAAGGCGTTCTGGTAGCTGTAAAGTTCTCCGGGAGCACTTATGGGTTGTACTTCTCCAAAACGTTCAGCAATTTTAGTAAGGGGCAAACCTGCTTCTACCAGATTGGTGAAACTATGGTAGGGTGCCCCGGATGTATGAGACAATAAATTTCCAAGTGTAAGTTGATCAGTATGCTTTTGATCGCCAAAATTAAAAGAGGGTAAATAGTCTTTTACTTTATCATTCCAATGTAATTCTCCTTCTTCTGATAATTTAACGGCGAGCACTCCCGTAAATCCTTTGGATAGGGACCCCAGCCTGAAGATGGTATGTGCATCTACTTCATCGCTGCTATTTGCATTTCTTTTGCCAAATCCATCAGAAAATACAATGGAATCTCCTTTTACGATACTTACCCCAGCTCCTATAATGCTGCCTGAGGTCAGGGCATTTTCAAAATATGCCTGAACCGCTTTCTTTAATTCTTGTTTCTGCCAGGCATACTGTGAGGCTTTTAGTGGACTAAGGCCAGTCTCTTGAGGCTGGGTCATTACCACTTGTCGGAATGACTCTTTATTTGAAACGGGTTTTTTTGAACTCAGAATGAGACCCAGCAAAACCAGAAACATCATAGCGATTCCTAATGTGATATTGTATCGATATGTAGAAGGCTTACTAATTGGCAAGGCTATTATAGACTTAAAAAGTAGGTTAATTATGATTAAATAACCCCATTTTGTCCTGAATATTATAAAAACAGATGTAAATCTAAAAAAATAAAGACCGAATCTTATTAATTCCTTGTATCCAATCCAGCCACCCTTCCCTGTCGCTTGTGCGGGTGTCACGCTCGTGACCTCAATATTGAAGTTAGAGGAAATGGGACGAAATACGAAGTTCGAACCTCTAACCTCTAACTTCACTTATCCCAACCACCCCTCCCTATCCAGACTTCTGTACTGAATGGCTTCCAGAATATGTGTGGAGTTGATGTTTTCTTCCTTTCCGAGGTCTGCAATTGTCCTGGATACTTTCAGTATCCGGTCGTAAGCTCTTGCTGACAACTTTAATCGTTCCATAGCCTGTTTCAGTATTTTCATAGCCTGTTCCTCCAGTTCACAATATTTCCTGATTTGTTTAGTATTCATCTGAGCATTGTAGTGAACGGCCGTGTCATTGACGAATCTGCGTGTCTGTATCTCCCGTGCAGCCTCTACCCTTTTACGAATAGCTACACTCCCTTCTCCTTTTCGTTCTTCAGAGAGCTTTTCAAACGGCACCGGAGTCACTTCAATATGGATATCAATTCTATCGAGTAAGGGGCCGGAAATCCTGCTTAGATACCTTTGTATTTCGGCTGGAGAGGAATTCATGTTATTGTCCGGATCATAGAAATACCCCGACGGACTAGGATTCATGCTGGCTACCAGCATAAAACTACTAGGATAGGTAAGTGTAAACCTCGCCCTGGAGATAGTCACCTCCCTGTCTTCCAGGGGTTGTCTCAGTACCTCTAGCACACTGCGTTTAAATTCCGGCAATTCATCCAGGAACAACACCCCGTTATGGGAAAGGGAAATCTCACCGGGTTGTGGATAGCTTCCGCCACCCACCAGGGCCACATCACTTATAGTGTGATGAGGGCTTCGGAAGGGCCTGTGGTAGATCAGTCCGGTACTGTTCACCTTCCCTACTACCGAATGGATCTTTGTTGTTTCAAGGGCTTCATTCAGGGTCATGGGTGGCAGGATGGAAGGCAAACGCTTGGCCAGCATTGTTTTTCCCGCTCCAGGTGGACCTATCATAATAATATTATGCCCTCCTGCAGCGGCAATTTCCATACATCGTTTGATACTCTCCTGCCCTTTTACATCAGAAAAATCGATATCACTGCTGATTCGATTTTCATTGAATATTGCACAGGTATCCACCTCAAATTGCTCAAGGGAGCGGCCTTCATTAAAAAACTGAATCACTTTATCCAATCCATCTACCCCGTAGACCTCCAAATCTTTTACTATTGCCGCTTCCCTGGCATTCTCCCTGGGCATGATCAATCCCTTAAACCCTTCTTCCTTCGCATTGATGGCAATTGGGAGAGCTCCTTTTACAGCTTGCAGGCCACCATCGAGAGAAAGTTCACCCATAATCAGGTATTGTGATAGCAATTCCGATTTTATCTGACCCGATGCTGCAAGAATTCCCAGGGCAATGGGCAAATCGTAAGCTGATCCCTCCTTCCTTAGATCGGCTGGCGCCATATTGATAGTTATTTTCTTTCCCGGAACCTTATATCCATTGTTGAGTAAGGCAGCTGCTATTCTGAAGTTGCTTTCTTTGATTGCATTGTCTGGCAGGCCTACCAGATGATAGCCTATGCCCTTATCTATATTGACTTCAACCACTACCGTAGTAGCTTCTATGCCAAATACAGCGCTGCCATAGACTTTTGTGAGCATGGAATCTTATTGAGCAGGATAAGATAAACCCTGATCTTGCAACTAAGTTTCACATTGGAGGTAAATATTATTTGGATTTTGAACGGAATAACAGGACAGAGGAAGCCGTTTCTCTGATTTCTTCCTCATTCATCAGCATTTTACGGAATTCACCATTGACAAACATTTTTGCCTGGTCCTCATAATACTTGCTGAATGGATTTCCCGACTGCCCTGTAGGCAATATACTCATGCTATTCTCCACATCTGAAAAATCGATAACTCTGCGGGTGGATGGTCCGGCAGTAACTGAAAAAGTAGACGAGCCATTATATAGAAATGCCATATTATTTATGACCTCCCTTGTGCCCGAAACCGGGAAAGGGCCAACATTGAAGAAAAATCGAAGGGCTGCGATCTGACCTATAGGGTGACCGTGTTCAAGGGTATGTAACCGCCCCCAAGTCCAGTCGGAAATATCTTTTCCCAGGTCATCTTCAAGCGACTGAAATGCATAGAGATAGGAAGATTGTACGATGTCTTTTTTGGTCTCTACTGTGTCCGTGGTATTTACATTATCCCACCATACCGAATTTGCTCTGACGGCCATGGGTGCAATCAGTCTTTTGAGAAAATGCGTGCCGGTGAATTGCTTAAATCGCTCCTCCCCTAACTCATCCTCGAACGTATTCTTTAAGAAAAAATAGATCCAGCGATGAAAGATTGCAGCTTCTGCATTCTCAGTGTCATAATTCCCATCCCACTTATTCAGGTGGTCTAAAGCGAGTGTTTGCTCATCGTTCAAATCTCCTACGGTTATCAATTTAGCCAGTTCTGTAACGATTGAAGGGTTTACGGAAGAAACATTGTCGGTGATCATTGTTCTTACCGATTCAGCATCCCAGTCCGATTTTCCATCCAGCAGGCCAACGATCCGCTTTGCCCTGTTCTCAGGGAGGTAGTAACCGGGATACAACATGCCGGCAATAGAATCCGGCTGATTGTTTGCTGAGTAGACATAATGCCATGGAGGATTGACCGACTGTGGATTCTCCGAAAAATCTAAAAATCGTACTTTTTTATCCTGATCTTTACTCCCATCCATCACCAGCTTTGTGTGGGTGCTGTCGCCAAGCTGATACAATTTTGCCGATGCCCACCAGGCTACATTTCCATCAGCATCCCCATACATGGTGTTAAGTCCGGGGGCATGTATTTTGGGCAACGCCCCTTTAAATTCATCCATATTTGTGGCATGACTGATCCCATAAAGGGATTCCAGCACTTCATTCTCACCCTTTGTGTATATCCAGTCCATACTGATAGGATGCCTGCCATCGATCTGATTGGCAATTCCGTTGAGGATAGGCCCCCTTTCTGTTTTTGTATAGCTGAATTTCTCATCAGCCTCTTCTTTAACCCTGATTATCTTGGTGACCACCTCCAAGGGTTTCCAGCCTGTTGGAGTTTTATACTTTGTACTGTCCTCCGGATCAAGTACTTCGTAGAAAAAATCCACATCGTCGTTTTCAAACATGGTAAATCCATAAGCCATTTTTCGGTCATGTCCGAGCAAAGGAAACGGAACCCCGGCCAGATGATAGCCGTATTTCTCGTAAGAAGGCGTTATTACATGAGCTTCGTACCAAACGGATGGTTGCGCAAAGCCAATATGGGGATCATTGGCAAAAATGACCTTTCCCGATTTTGTTTTCTGAGGCCCAATCACCCAACTATTACTCCCGATGAACTGCGGTACAGGCAATTTAGACAGGGCCTCTGTGGTAACAGAGATCACAGCCGCTTCACTACTTACTTCCTCTTCTTTATAATTACGGATCCAAACTGTATTCGGGCTGCTGTTGATTTCCAAATCCGACAGGTATTCCGGACCCAGAGAATCCTTGATAACGGTTAAGAGGGGATCGGTTTTATGGGCCATGGCAAAGCTAAAGGCCATATAGCCAACCGTATTATAAATATCTTCAATGGAATAAGGTTTTTTCTCCAGACCGGTCAGGAGAAATTCCACGGGAGTCGGCCCTTCCTCAATAAACTGATTTATCCCGTCAAGATAAGCTTGTGATAGTATAGCGATTTGACTTTCGGGATCGAGCCTGGCCGCTGCCTTTGCGGAGGCATCGTCAATTCCAAGGGAAAGAAAGAACTTATCTGTAGGTAACATGTCTTTCCCAAAAACTTCAGACAGTCCACCTGTAGCGACTCTCCGCAATAGTTCCATTTGCCAGAGCCTGTCCTGAGCATGAACATAACCAAGCGCTCTGAATGCATCTGTTTCCTCAGTGGCTTCAATATGAGGTATACCATACGGATCATAGGTTACGGTCACCTCTGCATTTAAATTATCCATAGGCTTCTCACCCGAATAATCCGGTTTCAGGGTCTGCACAATTATCAGACCTGCAAGGAGTAAAACTCCCAGAATTCCTAACAGAACCCACCCTATTTTCCTGACAGCTTTCACGTTGGTTTAAATCTTACTATAAAGATAGTGTTTTTATAGCGCTGAGACGTTCCTATCGACTACTTACTACAATATTTCGTTGATAGGTCTGAAACGCCTGTAAGCCTTCTTTCAGCCATTTCTCGTAAGTAGCTGTGTCTGTATTCTGAATGGAGGAATTCAGTATGTAGAGATCAGGTGAAAGCATCACATAATAGGGCTGTGAAGCAGCGTTGAAATTAATCGTCTGGAAGGTGCCCCACTTCTCCCCTATCTCATCGATCGATTTTACCCTGCCTGAATCATACCTGAATTTAAACTGTTCATTTTCCGGAAGTGATTTTCGATCGTCTACGTACAGTGATATGAGTACAAACTCCTCATTGAGCAATTGAAATACTTCGGGGTCACTCCAGACATGTTCTTCCATTTTACGACAATTCACACAAGCCCAGCCTGTAAAATCGAGGAGAATTGGTTTGTTTTCCTTTTCGGCATACGCCCGACCCGTTTCAAAATCCTTAAAACATTCGATTCCCAGAGGGCATTCACTATCCTGTTCTGCAAGCGTATAAAAATCCGGTGGCGGAAAGCCACTTAGAAGCTTCAAATTGGTAAGTTGTAGCGCACCTGAAAGAAGGTATACACAGAACACTACTGAGACAAAACCTGTGATCTTTCTCAGGGAAGAGAGTTTTGTTTTCGGACCATCATGAGGAAACCTAAAAATTCCAAATAAGTATAAGCTCAGAAGGAGAAAGATAAGTATCCAGATTCCAAGGAATATTTCTCGTTTAAACAACCCCCAGTTACCCACAAGGTCGGCATTGGATAAAAACTTAAAGGCTAGGGCCAGTTCCAGGAATCCCAGTACCACTTTTACCGTTGTCATCCAACCCCCTGATTTCGGAAGGCTTTGCAACCAGGCAGGGAACATGGCAAAAAGGGCAAAGGGTAAGGCCAGTGCCACACCAAATCCAAGCATCCCCGCAGATAAATTCGTCGCTACATCCCCTTCTGCCAGTGCTGTACTCCCCAGCAGTCCGCCTAATATAGGTCCTGTACAGGAAAAGGAGACGATGGCCAGGGTAACCGCCATAAAAAATATACCCATACCTCCCCCGACGCGATTGGAAGCACTATCCATTTTGTTTGCCCAGCTACTGGGCAGTGTCAGTTCATAATATCCAAAAAAGGAAAAGGCAAAAAAAACGAAAATCAGGAAGAAAAATAGGTTGAGCCAGATATTTGTGGCAATAGTATTTAAAATCTGAGAATCAACAGAATCGAAGAGATGAAATGGTAGACTCAGAAGGAAATAAATGATCACGATAAAGAAGCCATACAACGAAGCGTCAAAAATTCCCTTCGATCTTGACTGTGATTTTTTAGTAAAGAAGGATACCGTCAATGGAATCATCGGAAAAACACATGGTGTCAGCAAGGCGATTAACCCACCCAGAAAGCCCAGACCAAAAATGACAAGCAGGCCTGTCTCCCCTTCTGAAGAACCTGTACCTATTCCTCTTAAGACATCTTTATTTTTTAAATCGAGTTTAAGGGCATTGGCCATGGCTATACTGCTGGCATCGAGGCTCTCTTCTACCGGAGCTATTTCGGATCCGTCAAGAGAAAAATAAAATACTTTATCCTTAGGGATACATACCTCCATACAGACTTGATAGAAAAGCTCTACTTTCACCTGAGTTATATCCGGTTTCAGCATCCGGATTTTCTGCTTAAAAACAGCTTTTTTCTTAAAAAGTGTTTCCTCTACTTCAAAAATCTCACTGTATACTTTTAAGGTGGCACTTTCGGTAGTCCCTCCTATCAATTCGTAATCTGTTCCCTCATTTATATAAGTAAATTCACTGGGGAGCGAGCCACCTTCAGCCGTAAATTGCGAATACAGATGCCAACCCTCATCGATGGCGGCATTCATGATTAATTCGTATTGAGAATCTCCCAAAGGGATGAGGTCCTGACTCCAAATTACAGGATCTTCCCCATCCTGAGCAAAAGACACAAGGGCCATTAAAAACAAAACAATATTCGAAATCAGTTTTTTCATTCTGCTAAGGTAACCTTAAGGATATGCCTTGTTTTTTCTGTGATTTTAAACCGATCGTCAGCTCTCCTACCAATAATCCAGACGATGTCTTCCCCACAACAAAGGAGCCATTGATTTTGTTTGGCAACGGCATCCATTTTTTCATCTTTAAAAAATTTCGATACCTTTTTTCTCCCTTCCATTCCCAGGGGATAAAAATAGTCGCCTTTTTTCCATTTCCTGACAGTCAGTTTATGGTTTAACGTTTCTTTATCTATGTATAGTATGGTATTGTTCTTTTCTTCAATCTCTTCAACCTCCTCAATCCTGATCTCAAGAGGCAGATCACCGCTAACTTCAGGAATTTCATCAGCTTCACCTACAGGTCCCTGTTCAGGGAATTCCTGCAAAATAAGATGTTTTCTATCCTTGATAAGTCGGTGGGTTTTGGAATGCACTTCCTTCCCACTCATTGCCGAGAGTAATGCTGTGACATCAGCCCATGAGGTAAATCCATAGGGCTTAAAAATTTCATACATATAACTTTCTACAGGCTGCAATTTATTTAGCTCTTCCAGGGAAATTTTATATCCTTTGTGATAGGGAGCAAAAAGACCCTCCCTTAAACCTTTTACATAATCAGATAGCATTTCGGCAGATCCTGAGAGGTACTGTATAGAGTTTGCAAAATTACTGAGGAAGGTAGGGTGAAGTTCCTTTAGTGCGGGAACTACTTCATGTCTGATTTTATTTCTCAGGTATTTGGTGTCTTCGTTACTAAGGTCTTCACGCCAGGAAATATTATGTAGCCTTGCATATTCCTGAATCTGTTTGCGTGTAAAGGGAAGTAAGGGCCTGATGATCTTATTGTTCTCCTCCGGGATTCCACTCAATCCCTCCAAGCCGGTTCCTCTTGAAAGATTGATCAGAAATGTTTCAAGAGTATCATCCAGATGGTGTGCAGTAAGTACCCAGGACAATTCATTTTTCTTCAATAATTCTTCGAACCATTGATACCGCAGTTCCCGTGCCGCCATCTGAATAGAAAGTCGGTGTTCCCTGGCATACGCCTTGGTTTCGAACCGGGTTGAAAACAGCGCTACATTCAATTCCGTTGCTAAATCCTTTACAAAACGTTCATCGTCTTCACTTTCCTGACCTCGGAGTAAGAAATTACAATGTGCCAAGGTAATGTTCAAACCTGTGGCAGCACATAAATGTGCCAGTACTACACTGTCAATTCCTGCGCTACAGGCTACTATACCGGCGCGATCTGATAGTTGTGAATGAGATTTTGCAATATGTTGTCTGAATGCGTCTAACACCTTGCAAAGGTAAGAAAGAAAGGCTTGGTACTTATCTCAAATGCCTGCAACGTTTTTTTAGGAAACTCTATTCCCCAAGGCTGTTGAGCCATTTCCCCAGGGCCTGCTTATGTTCTTTTGCCTTTTCGGAATCGGTTATGCCATCGCCTGAACTGAACGTATGGTTAAAAGAGGGAAGTGAAAAAGTGGCTATTATTTCTCCGCCGAATCTCGGCAGCATATCCTCTGTCTTTGCAAGGGAACTACTTGCCCCTCTCCTACCGGGAGAAGTGCTCATTAGGAAGATTTTAGTATTCTCCAGGAAATTGCGTTCGAGTCTCGACAGCCAGTCGATTAGATTCTTAAAATAAGCAGAAGGATTGTTGTTGTGTTCGTTTACAGAGAGTAAAAGGCCATCGCAATTGCGGATGTCATCCCTCAATTCGGCCAGGGAATTGGTGTAACCAAACTCTTTTTCATGGTCTTCACTAAACATGGGTAGGTCATATAATGCCATATTCATCACCTGAATATTATGCCCTTCGATCAATGAAATGGTGTGTTTTACTAGTTGAAAATTGATGGATGTGGAAGAATTACTTCCGGCAAAGGCCAGAATTTTACTCATGATCTGAATCTAAGATTAATGTCTAAGAGCTACGAAAATACCGTAAAATCGAATTAAATGTAAAGTATTGTATTAATTTTGCACCTGAAAACATCCAAACACCCTGTGAATTAAGTATATAGGTTGTTGAATAGTATGGAACAAAAGACAAACCGACTTCATTTTATAGATGCCATAAGGGCCTGGGCCATCCTGATGATGCTCCAGGGTCATTTTGTCGATGGTTTGCTCGATCCCGCTTTCAGGGATCCGCAAAATGGAGCTTATTCCTTATGGCTTTATTTCCGGGGAATTACTGCCCCTGTGTTTTTTACTGTTTCAGGATTTATTTTCACCTACCTTCTCATCAGGGTACCTCAAACAGGTTTTGAGAATCCCAGGATTAAAAAAGGCTTGAAACGCGGATTACAACTGCTGCTTATTGGCTACCTCCTGCGGTTAAATTTATTCGGCCTGTTACAGGGTAAACTTTATGACGCTTTTTTTCTGGTGGATGTGCTTCATTGTATTGGGATTTCGATAATGGCGATCATAGCAGTATACCTGCTTACCACAAAACTCAGGAAATGGGCCCTTCCTCTGGCGCTATCAGGTATCTCCCTAGTGCTTTTCCTGTTTGAACCATTGTACGCATCCTGGACCTATTCGGCCTTGCCTGAGGGAATTGCCAATTATTTTACCAGAAGCAATGGCTCTGTTTTTACAGTGATACCCTGGGTTGGGTATACAGCCTTTGGCGGGTTCCTGGCGGTTTTATTCAGAAGATATCTTACCAATAAGAATCTGTATTCAACTGCCATCTGGCTAGCACTAATAACCGGTTTTAGCCTGGTATATTTTTCTTCTCCTTTCTTCTATTCGCTATACGAATTGAGCGGAATTTCCCTTTTCCGGGATATAGTTGCCAATAATTATCTCTTTATCCGATTAGGCGATGTGTTGATTGTATTTGCATTATTTATGCTGATTCGTAAATACCTGATCCAGCCTACCTTGTTACGTATTGGGCAAAATACACTTTCTATATATGTGATTCATTTTGTTATCCTGTACGGCAGTTTTACAGGCCTGGGATTGTACCGCTTTTTCCATCACAGTCTTAGTCCGACAGTCGCAATCGGAGGAGCGCTTGCCTTTATGGTAGTATGTTCCTATGCTGCTCTTAAATACGACAAGCACGAGGTCATGATCAAAGGACATATCCGTTCAACTATCAAGAGTGGAAAACCCCTTGCTTTACGTGCTTATTACTCCCTATCTGAATATCTTATAATATTACAGGACAGACTATTAAGGCTATTTAATATAACTAAAGGTTAAGATATCCTTTTCGGACTTATATATGGAGTGCTCTATCATCTGTAGCTGCTAGTGCAGCCTCTTTTACGGCTTCGGCATAAGTAGGGTGAGCATGACTCATTCTCGAGATATCCTCGGCAGAGGCTCTGAATTCCATGGCCGTTACCGCTTCGGTAATCAAATCGGCACATCTGGCTCCAATCATATGAACCCCCAGCACTTCATCAGTATTTTTATCTGCCAGTATTTTAACAAAACCATCAATGTCTGAACTCGCACGAGCCCGGCCTAAGGCACGCATAGGAAACTGACCTGTTTTATACGCCACTCCGCTTTCCTTGAGCTGTTCTTCTGTTTTTCCAACGGAAGCTACTTCGGGCCAGGTATACACTACATTAGGGATAAGGTTGTAATCAATATGCGGTTTCTGCCCGGCGATAATTTCTGCAACCATTGTTCCTTCTTCTTCTGCTTTGTGAGCGAGCATCGCACCGCGAACCACGTCACCTATGGCATAGATGTTAGGCATATTGGTTTGTAATTGCGAATTGACCTCTATTCTGCCTTTGTCGTCCACTTTTACTCCACCCGCATCAGCATTTAGGCCGTCAGTATACGGTCTCCTTCCAACAGACACAAGGCAATAGTCTCCCTGCAGGGTGAGTTCTCCTCCTTTTGGATCATCAGCAACAACTGTCACCTCTTTTCCTTTGCGCTTTACTGATTTTACTTTGTGAGACAGGTAAAATTTCACCTTTTGTTTCTTAAGAACTTTCATAAGCTCTTTTGAAAGTGAGGTATCCATCCCGGGAATAATACGATCCATAAATTCAACAACGCTGATATCAGCTCCCAATCGCTTGTATACCTGACCCAGCTCCAGGCCTATTACTCCGCCCCCAATGATGATCATGTGCTTTGGGATCTCTTTCAGTTCAAGGGCTTCTGTGGATGTAATAATCCGCTCCTTATCTAATTTAATAAAAGGCAGGCTGGCCGGTTTGGAGCCTGTAGCAATGATGATATTTTTTGCCTCAATTTCAATAGACTTTCCTTTTGAAGGTTTGATTTCAATGTGAGTGGAATCCTTAAAACTTCCAACTCCCTGAAATACCTCAATTTTATTTTTGTTCATCAGGAACTGAATCCCTTTGGTGGTCTGATCAACTACAGATTGTTTCCTGCCGATCATTTTTTCCAGATTCACCTTTATGTCTCCTGGGATTTCAATCCCGTGGTCCTCAAAATGTTTTACGGCATCCTCATAGTGGTGACTTGAATCGAGCATTGCTTTGGATGGGATGCAGCCTACGTTCAGGCAAGTGCCTCCCAAGGTTGAATACTTTTCTATTATTGCTGTTTTCATTCCAAGCTGGGCGCAACGTATGGCAGCCACATACCCGCCGGGTCCGGAGCCAATTACTACCACATCAAACTGAGTCATAAGGTAATTTTAAATTAGAGAAGGTTTTTGCGGGAGTACTTGACCTCCCGGCTGACAAAAATACGAATGTTTTTAATTTAAGACGTAAGAAGAATTGAAGAACCTTACAGCTTTCGGTTCGTTTAATACAAGGCTATTTTTTTATCTACGGCCCCAAGAGAAATTAGATACTCTTTTACCTCTGTCGCATCCTCCCCTCCTTTTTCTGCATGGTGCAATAAAGTAAAGCCGTGTGGACCTTTGGCATGTAGTGCCTGTGGAAAAGCCTCCAGCATGGATTTAACAACCGTGAGCTGCCCAAATAAGCAAGCCGTAAAAATATTGGCCTGAGCTCCCTTATCAAGGAAGTACCTTGCCAGCTCCTTGTAGCCAACATGACTTGCAGCACCCAGTCCCGTTTCAAAATCCCCGTGTTTCCAATCGTGAGCAGCATTCAGCAAGGTGGGGTAAGCTTCGAGCATATCCTTAACCTTGTCCATATCACGGTGTGATGCTCCCACAAACTCCTGAACCATTTGCCTGCTCAGTTGTTCTTCCTCCTGCCGTTTAAAACTTATTCCTGCCCCGGCCGTAAAGATGAGTCCCATTGCCCCGGCAGTCCTGATAAAATGTTTGCGTTCCATATCCCACTATTTTCAGATAAGGTACGGAGAACCAATATTAAAAAAGTCAGGTTTAACATCCTTTTATCAGGATTTATCCCAGGGAGATGGCTGTGGATGCCTTTACCTCACTAATAACAAATGAACTTTGAGTACTTCCAATATTGTTGAGAGCGGTGAGTTTCGTCACCATAAATTCGCGATATGCCGCCATGTTGGACACGTGAACTTTTAAAATATAATCATAGTCCCCGCTAACGTGGAAACACTCTGAGACCTCTTCAAGCTGCAACACTTCCCGCTCAAATTGCAGAACGTATTCCTTGATGTGCCTGCTTAATTTTACATGGCAGAGAACGGTAAAGTCCATCGCAACAAGGTGCTTGTCTAAGAGGGCAACATATTTCTTAATGACCCCATCACGCTCCAGTCTTTTTATCCGTTCATAAACGGCTGTCGTAGAAAGCCCTAACTGATTTGCATAGGACTTGGTCGTCTTCTTACAATCGTCCTGCAAAAGCCCCAGCAATTGTTTATCCAAATGGTCTAGTTTCATATGATTTTAATTCTGATTGTACTCAGTTTATAATTAATATATAGAATAATATTCTAATTTAGTGAATATTTCTAATATATAAATCTATATTTTAATCTTTATATTGTATTTATTTCTTTAAATAGCTAATTTTATTGTCTAAAAGATATATTCTTATGGCTCACGATGCTTCAGACAAAATTCAGGAATTACATAACTTCGGGGAATTCGGTGGCGTCAACCCATCAATTTCCGACTCGTCTACCTATACCTTCCTTTCTGCCAAGACCATGTTCGATACCTTTGAGGGCAATACAGAAGGATGCTATTTGTACAGCAGGCACTCCTCCCCTTCCAACCTGTATTTAGGTGAAGCCCTTGCGGCATTAGAGGGTACGGAAACCGCCAATGTTACTGCCAGTGGAATGGGTGCCATTACAGCCGTAATCTTACAACTCTGTGATGCGGATGAGCACATTGTTAGCAGTAGAACTATCTACGGAGGCACCTATGCCTTTATGAAGAATTTCCTGAAAAAGTTCAGAATCAACACCTCCTTTGTTGATATCACCTCACTTAAGGCAGTAGAAGAGGCTATTACGCCCAAAACAAAGATGATCTATTGTGAATCTGTGAGCAATCCGCTACTTGAAGTTGCCGATATCAAAGCACTGGCAGATCTGGCTAAAAAGCACAATATCCCATTAGTTGTTGACAATACATTTTCTCCTCTATCTATTGCTCCCGGGAAGCTTGGAGCTGATGTGGTTATTCATAGTCTTACCAAATTTATCAACGGAACCAGCGATTGTGTTGCGGGAGTGGTTTGTGGCACCAAGGAGTTCTGTCTTGCCTTAAAAGATGTAAATAACGGAGCAGGAATGCTACTGGGCAGTACACTCGACAGTCTAAGGGCAGCTTCCATCCTGAAAAACATGAGAACGCTGCACATCCGAATGAAAAAACACAGTGAAAATGCACTCTATCTTGCACAGCATTTTGAAAAAGATGGACTGCGAGTAGTTTATCCCGGCCTTTCATCTCATTCCGGACACACATTGATGAAAAAACAAATGACCAATGAATACGGCTTTGGAGGCATTCTTACCATTGACGTGGGAAGCTTAGAGAAAGCCAACCAGCTCATGGAACTCATGCAAAAGAAAAATCTCGGATATCTGGCTGTAAGTCTTGGATTCTATAAAACCCTCTTTAGTGCTCCTGGCACGTCTACTTCTTCCGAAATACCGGAGGAAGAACAAATTGAAATGGGTCTCTCTGATGGGTTAATCCGATTTTCTATTGGCCTGGATAATGATATTCACCGTACCTATACCCTGATGAAATCCTCTATGGTTGAGTTGGGTATCCTCGACTCGGATACTGTCACGGTCTGACACCCTCACTTTCTGTCTTGTTTGCACAACCGTTGCTAAAATTGTAATATTACCGGCAAACTAAACTACGGTAAATGACGGCCAAAAAATCGAATGCGCACAGGGAGAACGAACATATCGTTGATAATACGGAGTTAAATATCTGGGAGGCGCTTATCCCTGTTTTTGCCCTTGTGGGCATGCTGGCATACAATGTTTACGTTTTTGGTGACAACGCTATCAGCGGATCAAACCAGTTTATTTTACTTATGGGAGGGGCAGTTGCAGCCATCGTAGGGTTTTTTAACAAAGTGTCCTACAAACAAATGCTGGCCGAAGTAGCCGAAAATGTGAAATCGACCACAGGCGCTCTCCTCATCCTCCTAATGGTAGGAGCCCTTGCCGGTACCTGGCTGGTAAGCGGAATAATTCCGGCCATGATCTATTACGGACTTCAGATCCTGAATCCTACAATTTTTCTTGCAGCCTGTGTTATTATTTGTGCCATCATTTCCATCGCTACCGGTAGCAGCTGGACAACCGCAGCAACCGTTGGAATTGCGTTAATAGGAATTGGTGACGCCCTGGGTATATCCCTTGGGATGACAGCCGGAGCCGTACTTTCGGGAGCTTATTTCGGGGATAAAATGTCTCCCCTTTCAGATACAACGAATCTGGCCCCCGCAATGGCAGGAGGAGAATTATTCGGGCATATCAGATATATGACGTATACCACCGTACCTACCATAACAGTAACACTCATCGTATTTATAATTATTGGTTTAAATCTGGAAACAACAGGTGTTGCCGATACGGAAAGTATACTTACCTCAATAAAAGCCACCTTTAATATCAACGGCTGGTTATTTATCGTACCGCTGGTAGTTATCCTGCTGATCGTGAAAAAAGCGCCCCCGCTGATGGCGCTGCTGATAGGTACTCTTTTGGGGGGTGCCTTTGCCCTATTCTTTCAGCCTGAAATCGTAGCAGGTCTTACCGGAGCCAAGGAGCTCACCTTTGAAACTGGTTATAAAGGCATTCTCAATGCAATTACTATCAATACTTCCATAGCAACTGATAACCCTGCCCTGAACGACCTGTTTTCTGCCAAAGGGATGGCGGGGATGCTGGGCACCATATGGCTGATCGTCTGTGCAATGGTGTTCGGGGGGATCATGGACGGAATAGGAGCCCTGTCGAGAATCACTACCGCCCTTTTGGGTCTTGCGAAAACCACCTTTGGACTCTTTGCCAGTACAGTTGGAAGCTGTATAGCCCTGAACGTCACAGCTTCAGATCAATACCTGGCCATCGTTGTTCCAGGGAAGATGTTTGCCAAAGCGTATGAAGACCGTGGCCTCGCACCTGAGAACCTGAGCAGGACGCTGGAGGATTCGGGTACCGTCACCTCTGTCCTGATTCCCTGGAATACTTGTGGTGCTTACCACAGCGGTGTCCTGGGAGTAAGCGTGGCAGAATATTTTGTCTATGCCATCTTTAACTGGTTAAGCCCAATGATGACCCTTACGTTTGCGGCCCTACAGATTAAGATCAAACAACTGGTACAGGCCCCTGAAAAATAAGCTCATTCTAGCTTGCAGAGTTCCTCATTTATTTCCTAATTTTCGGACCCAAACAATGATCTGATTTTAATGGCTTTAGTGAAATTTACCGGTACATCTGCAAATACAATAGGGAAACTTCCAGCCCCCGGAATTCCGGCACCTGATTTTATACTTACAAAGCGTGATCTTACTTCGGTTAGTCTGGAACAATTCAGAGGGAAGAATGTTGTCCTCAACATATTCCCATCGGTAGACACCAGTACATGTGCCCAGTCTGTTAGGACCTTCAATAGAGAGGCGGCAGAGATTAAAGATTCTGTGGTTCTCTGCATCTCCAAAGACCTGCCCTTTGCCCTTAGTCGATTCTGTGGAGCCGAAGGCATTGATCAAGTACTGATGCTAAGTGATTACAAAAGCAACGAATTTGGAGAATCTTATGGGGTAACCTTTGTTGATGGCCCTTTCGAAGGACTTCTGGCGAGGGCAGTGGTAGTAATCAATTCTGATGGGGAAGTAGTCTATACCGAACTCGTTTCTTCCATTGGTAATGAACCAAATTATAAAGCAGCCCTCGAGGCCCTTGAGAATGAATAAAGAATCTTTTGTAATGAACAGGGTTAAGGGTTTTATTTATGCGGTTAAGGGAGCCTTCCTGCTCTTGAGGACAGAAAGCAGTATTCAGATACAGTTTGTTATTGCAGTTTTAATTACCGCAGCCGGGTTTTACTACCAGATTTCGACTACTGAATGGATACTTCAAACTCTGGCCATAGGGCTGGTTATGGGGGTTGAAGGGGTAAATACTGCTATAGAAAAACTCTCAGACTACATACAGCCCAATCTTGACCCCAAAATCGGTTTTATTAAGGACATCTCGGCCGGGGCTGTTATGCTGGCTGCTATCGCAGCCACTATAGTTGGCCTTATCATCTATATCCCCAGAATATTTTAAAGGCCTGACCACTTCTGCTTCCTTGCTAAATTTGTATTTTTACACCATGAACTTTATGCATTAATGGCGACCAAGAAAAAAAAGTCCAGACCTACGGCTTCCAAAAAAAGAACATCTTTCAGGTTTTCCAGGCAGAATAAGATTATTCTCGGAAGCCTTTTGATATTACTGAGTATTGCCCTGTTTTTTTCTTTTATTTCTTTTTATTTCACCTGGCAGGAAGATCAAAGTCTGCTTACTGAATTCGCAAATAGAAATGAACAGGCCAAAAATCTGTTGAATAAATTTGGAGCCAGTGTAAGTTATTATATAATGTACCGTGGCTTTGGCCTCGCTTCTTTTATCCTTCCCTTTTTGTTATGCCTTACAGGTCTTTACCTTTTTCTCAGTATCCCTGGAAAAGCTCTTTGGAACAAATGGGTCTGGGGACTTCTCCTTTTGATATGGACTTCTGTTGCCCTGGGATTCTTTGCAGAAAAACAACCTTTACTAGGCGGACTAGTAGGCTATGAAATGAATGATTTTCTACAAGATTACACCGGAAAGATCGGGGTGTTTCTTATTCTTCTTTTTATGCTTACCGTCATACTGGTTCGGCTTTTTAAAATTACCCCGGAAGGAATCGCATCCTTCTTTAAATCAAAATCGGCCTCCCTTGCTTCCGATTTTAAAAGAAAAAAAACAGAATCCTCCCCCACCCTGATGCCGGAAGAAAAGGAAGCCGAGGTGATCCTCGACACCTATACACACAAAAAAGATATTCCACATCTGGAAGATGCTCCTGTAGAAAACGGGACCAGTTCAACTTCCAAAGAGGAAAAGAAGGAAGAGGAAATTGCCATGGAAGTGAGTACGGTTGCTGAAGAGAAAGAGGAAAGCGACCTGCTTTCAGACAAACTGGTAGAGGACTTTGGTGAATTCGACCCCACCCTGGAACTGAGTAATTATAAGTTTCCGCATCTTGACCTGCTCGACCAGCATGGATTTACGGGAGGAATTACCATCAACCAGGAAGAGCTGGAGGAAAACAAAAATAAGATTGTCGACACTCTTAAAAACTACAAAATTGGAATTGCCCAGATCAAAGCTACTATTGGTCCTACTGTCACTTTATATGAAATTGTACCGGAAGCCGGTGTAAGGATCTCCAGAATCAAGAACCTGGAAGATGATATCGCCCTGTCCTTGGCTGCTCTTGGAATTCGTATCATCGCCCCGATCCCGGGAAAAGGTACAATCGGGATCGAAGTTCCCAACAAAAAAGCCACCACAGTATCAATGCGTTCGGTGATCGCGTCGAGCAAATTCCAAAAAGCAGAAATGCAGTTGCCCATCGCTTTTGGAAAGACCATTAGCAATGAAACTTTTGTAGTTGACCTGGCCAAAATGCCTCACTTATTGATGGCCGGCGCTACGGGACAGGGTAAGTCGGTTGGTCTGAATGCTGTGCTCACCTCCCTGCTCTACAAAAAACACCCGGCTGAAGTTAAGTTTATCCTGGTGGACCCTAAAAAAGTAGAATTAACCCTATATAACAAGATTGAACGCCATTATCTCGCAAAACTCCCCGATTCTGAAGAGGCGATTATCACAGACAACACCAAAGTCATACACACCCTTAACTCTCTTTGTATTGAGATGGATAACCGCTATGAGCTACTAAAATCGGCCATGGTGCGGAACATCAAAGAATACAACGTGAAATTTAAGGCCAGGAAACTAAATCCGAATGACGGGCATACCTTCCTGCCTTATATCGTCCTGGTGATCGATGAATTTGCTGATCTGATCATGACAGCCGGGAAGGAAGTGGAGACACCAATAGCGCGACTCGCACAGTTGGCCAGGGCCATTGGAATACACCTGATTATCGCGACACAGCGACCTTCTGTTAATGTGATCACCGGAATCATCAAGGCAAATTTTCCTGCCAGGCTGGCATTCAGAGTAACTTCTAAAATTGATTCAAGGACAATTCTCGACTTCCAGGGCGCTGATCAGTTGATTGGCCGGGGTGATATGCTGTTTACCCAGGGAAATGATATTACAAGGATACAATGTGCATTTGTTGACACCCCCGAAGTGGCAAAGATCACAGAGTATATCGGATCACAAAGAGGATACGCAAGTGCACACCTGTTACCTGAGTACTCAGGTGAAGATTCTGGCACAGGTATTGCTATGGATATCGCAGACAGGGATGCCATGTTCCGGGATGCAGCTGAAGTCATTGTTACCGCTCAGCAAGGATCTGCTTCCCTGATCCAGCGAAAGCTGAAATTGGGATACAACAGGGCAGGAAGAATTATAGATCAACTGGAAGCTGCCGGCATTGTAGGTCCTTTTGAAGGAAGTAAGGCAAGGGCAGTTTTAGTGCCGGATATTTATGCCCTGGAAAAAATGTTAAATGAAGAAACCAAATAAGTCATGAAAAAAATAGTTCCCTTATTACTTACCCTCCTCCTGAGTATCGTTGTGTTTGCTCAGGATTCTGCTAAGGCCAAGGCCCTACTCGATGAGGTATACAACAAGGTTCAGAGTTATGATAATATTGAGGTAGAATTTAAATATGCCCTTGAAAACAAGGAGGCAAATATCAATCAGGAAACCCGGGGTGATGTAACCCTGCAGGGTGATAAATACTTATTTAATTACCTGGGTTCTCAGCAACTTTATGACGGAAAGAAAGTGTATACCATCGTTCCAGAAAATGAAGAAGTGACCATTGAAGATCGCACGGAAGATGAAAACACCATCACCCCATCTAAAATGCTCACCTTTTACAAATCAGGGCACAATTATGCCTGGGATATTCTGCAGAATGTTCAGGGCAGGAAGATACAATATGTAAAACTCACCCCAATTGATACCAATTCGGAAATCGCCTCCATCCTGCTGGGAATCGATGCACAGACCAAACATATCTACAAACTCATCGAAACAGGTAAAAACGGCACTAAAACAACGATTACTGTTAATTCTTTTAAAACCAATCAGCCGTTGTCAAAAACCTTATTTACATTTGATGAAGCCAGATATGAAAATGATGGTTACTATATAATAAGAAACTAGCAACTTGCGCATATTAGACCAGTATATCCTAAGCAGGTTCCTGTACAATTTTCTGAGTTCGTTTGTGATTTTGATGTTTATTTTCATCTTTCAGACGATCTGGCTTTTTATTGATGATATTGCAGGGAAAGGCCTTGATATCATTATCATCGGGAAGTTTCTTTTCTACCTGATGCCCAATCTCACAGAGAAAGTACTGCCACTAACCGTGTTGCTTTCTTCCATTCTTACCTTCGGGGCACTTGCGGAGAATTATGAGTTCGCCGCCATGAAGGCCTCAGGGATATCTTTGCAGCGTTCGATGCTCAGCATTATCATTCTGGTTGTCTTTCTGGGCGGAGTTACCTTTTACTTTGCAAATACGGTGATCCCGGCCGCAGAACAAAAAATCTATAATCTAAGGAGGAACATAGCCAAGGTGAAGCCGGCTGCAGTTATCGAGGAAGGGGTGTTCAGCGACTTCGAAGGGATGAATATAAAGGTCGACAACAAATTCGGGAATAATGACAAATACCTGCAAAATGTCATCATCCATAAAAAGTCGAATCTACAAAAGAACAATACGGTAATCAAAGCGAATTCCGGGGAACTGATCAGTAGTGAGGAATCGGATATAATTCAACTGGTCTTATCTGACGGCTACTACTATGAAGAATTAGTGCCAAAAGCGTCGGATGAACGCAAGCGTCATCCCTTCGCCAAAGCAAATTTTGAGACCTATATTATCAATATCGAAATCCCCGAGAATACTCAGGATCTGGAGGAGGAACGGAATGTAAGAACGGATAAGATGAAGAATATTTCCCGACTAAAAAAGGATATTGATTCTATCCGGGAAAATAACCTTACGGTCATTGGCGCTTTTTCCAAGAACATCGTAACCAGGATGGGGGCTTTTACCCCTATTTCCCAAAGAGATACTGTTGAGCAAATTCCGGAAAATCAGTTTACAAGAACAGATACAAGACCTCTGGAAGAGATAAAAAATGACAGTCTTCAAAATACTTCTGACATACTAGGTCTCTATCAGGAATGGCAGCAGGGACAGATCATAAGTGCGGCATCAAATGCCGTTTCCAATATTCTGAATTCCGTATCAGGGAAGAAACAGGATATTCAGAACAAATACAAGATCTACAATATGCATATCCTTTCCCTGCACAAAAAATACGCTCTGGCATTGTCCTGCATTATCCTGTTTTTTGTTGGAGCCCCTCTGGGCGCTATAATCCGAAAAGGAGGGTTGGGACTCCCAATGGTTATTGCCATAGTTTTATTCCTTGCCTACTACTTCATCGGGGTATTTGCCGGGAATTATGCAAAGGAAGGGAATATACACCCTGTACTTGGGGCGTGGCTATCTACCTTAATAATGTTACCTTTGGGGATATTTCTTACCCGAAGGGCCACGGCTGACCGCGGATTGATGAGTTTTGGTCATGTGTGGGACGTACTTACGGAGGGAATACGAAAGAGGATTAAAAAGAAGACACCATGATGGTGAGTAAAGAGAAAGAAATACGCCTGAATACTATAGAAGAAGCCATCGAAGATATTCGCAATGGCAAAGTGGTGATTGTAGTTGATGATGAGAACAGGGAGAACGAAGGCGATTTTATCGCGGCAGCGGAAAAGGTGAGCCCTGAAATGATCAACTTTATGGCTAAGCATGGACGCGGACTTATCTGTACCCCATTAACCGAGTCGAGATGCGAAGAACTCGATCTGAGCATGATGGTTCAAAACAACACAGTACTTCATCATACTCAGTTTACAGTTTCTGTGGATCTGATAGGTCACGGTTGTACAACAGGGATTTCAGTTCACGACAGAGCCAAGACCATAAAAGCCCTGGTTGATTCCGAAACCAAGCCCCACCATTTGGGGCGACCCGGTCATATTTTCCCCTTACGGGCCAAGAATGGTGGTGTACTCAGGAGAACGGGTCATACCGAAGCAGCAGTAGACCTGGCCCGACTGGCCGGATTTCAACCTGCCGGAATACTTGTGGAAATCCTCAATGAAGACGGGACTATGGCACGTTTGCCACATTTGGCGGAAGTAGCAAAAAAGTTCGACCTTAAATTGATCTCCATTGAAGATCTGGTGGCGTACAGGATGCAGTACGACAGCCTGATCGTAAAGAAAGAATGTTTTGATGTGGAAACCCGCTTTGGGCTGTTTACCCTGCATGCCTATCAGCAAACTACCAATGAACAGGTGCACATAGCTTTAACCAAAGGTTTCTGGAAGCGAAACGATGCTGTCTTAACCCGAATCAATTCTACCCTGGTTAACAATGACATTCTTGGAACACTCACTAACAATGCCGAAAAAAAACTCGATGATATGTTCCAGGCAATTAACAATGAAGGGACAGGGGCCATCGTTTTTATCAATCAGACCAGTGAATCCCTGAATTTGCTGAATCGATTAAAAGGACTGAAAGAGAATCAGGAAAAAGGCATAATGAAAGCACCGGGTATCGATATGGACACCAAAGATTTTGGTATCGGGGCCCAAATTCTACACGACCTGAACATCAGTAAAATGCGAGTGCTTACCAATAGCGGAAAGACGAAGCGTGTCGGGATCGTTGGTTATGGTCTGGAGATCCTGGAATATGTTCCCTACTAAGACCCCTTTAATTCATTTTTAAGGACTTTCTGTATCAAGGCTGCCCGCCGGTCTACTTCTTCTCTGCTCCAGCTTAATTTAACAAGGCAGGAGATCGTCCTACCCATCCATTGATCCGAATCGGGGAATCCTTTTTGAGTCGACTCAGCTATTCGCTGAGTTACTGCTTCATCCAAAGCACCCAGACTCTTTTGTTGGGTGAGGTGTTCCCATTCTCTGTAATAATGCCAGTTATTATCAAACCAGTAAAAACAAGCATCTACCCCTGCAGCCAGGAGTGCTTTGTGTGCATTTCTCGCTATTTCTGTCGTAGGGAGAAAGAAGTTGAGAAAAGAATAATTCTGAACTCCTGTTTCAGGGACCTTCCTCAGCGTAATGCCCTCCAGTTGCGCTATTGAATCTTCCAGAATACGGTAGTGCTTTTGTTGAATATTTAAAAAGTCATCCAGGCGCTTAATCTGTGCGACTCCAACAGCCGCGTTTAATTCAGAGATTCGGTAATTATATCCGAGGAAGGGATGAGATTCGGCACCCCTGTCTTTGCCAACATGATCGTGGCCGTGATCGGAATAGTGATCAGCATTTTTATAATAGGTTTTATTATTTGTAATGATCCCCCCTCCTTCTCCACATGTGATGGTCTTTACATAATCAAAAGAAAAGCAACCCATATCGCCATAACTCCCCAGGGGTTTACCTTCGTAACTCCCTCCTATAGCCTGGCAGGCATCTTCTATAAGGAGAAGTTGGTGTTTGTCACAAAGAGCTTTTAAGGGTTTAAGATCGGCCATGGAGCCGCACATATGCACGGGCATAACGGCTTTTGTCTTGTCTGTGATCGCTTTTTCAACTGCCTCGGGATTGAGGCAAAGTGTATCATCGATATCAGCCAGAATGGGGATTGCCCCCAGGGCAAGAACTGCCTCAAAACTGGCAACAAAGGTGAAAGTAGGAATGATCACTTCATGCCCCGCGCCGATTCCGGCACTGGCCATGGCCACTGTCAGGGCAGCAGTACCGCTACTGACGGTATGTGCAAATCTGGTCTGCATCCTGGCAGCGAGGGCCTCTTCGAGTTCCCTGGCTTTCCAGATATTGTTGCGCATTCCGTCAAATCCGTATCGCATAAGAACCCCTGTATCCAGGACCTCCTGCACTTCAGCCCTTTCCAGGGCACCAAACATTTCAAATCCCGGCATAGTAAACGTAATTATTTTATTTGAATGACAGATTCTCGAAGATCCCGGCGTACCTTTTTCATTGAGGAGAAGATATCATCTTTTGCCCTTATCCCCACCGGCAATACCAGGACGGAGGAAAGGTCACGAGATTTCAGGTCTAATAATTCATCGTACGCAGCGGGCACAAAGCCTTCCATAGGGCAGGCATCGATCTTTTCCATTGCGCAGACGGTCAGCAGGTTACCTAAGGCCAGATAGGCCTGATTAGTAGCCCACTGTCGGATCTCTTCTGTGTGTTTTTCCTCAAAATTCTCCAGGAGTTCATTTTTAAAGGGAGTAAGGATCTGCTCACTGGTTCCCCGAATGGTTTTGACCCTTTCAAAATACTGGGTGATGTATTCCTTATCTATTCTGGTTTCGATACAGATCACTAAAACGTGCGACGCCTGAGCAACCTGCTTTTGGCCATAGGTTGATGGAACCAGAGCCTGTTGGATTTCCTTGTTCTTCAACACTACGAGTCGGATAGGCTGCAAACCATAAGATGTCGCTGTTAAATTAAAGGCCCTGATCAGACGGTCTATTTGCTCTTCACTCAGCATCGCCTCTGAGTCAAATTTCTTTACGGCATACCGCCATTCCAATCGTTCTAAACTATCACTCATTTTCTTATGTAAAAAACCACAATTTTATCGCCATTGCAATCACCATGATCACCAAAAATGTTTTTATAAATCCGTCTCCTTTTCTTACCGATACCCTACTAGAAAACCAGGCGCCCATACCATTTCCAATGGCAAGGACCAAACCCACTTTCCAAATCACTTTGTCATTGAGGATAAATACCGCAAGGGCAGCCAGCGTATAAATACATACAACAGCGACTTTGGTAGCATTTGCCCTTACCAGGCTCATACGGTGAAAATAATGAAGAAATAATAGGATCACAAACCCGATTCCGGCATTGATAAAGCCCCCGTAAATTCCGATAAAAAAGAAAGCAAGCATTCCCAGCCAGAGATGTTTCCCTGTAAGTCGTTCCTGCATATTTTCAAGGTTGATCTTGGGCTTAAAAACGATGATCAGTACTACGATGACCATTATGATGGCCAGAATACGGTTAAAGGTCTCGCCTTTAATATCAACGGCAATTGATGCTCCCAGAATAGAGCCGATCAAAGCGGCGATACCCAGATAGACATTGAAGGGAAATGTTGATACCCCCTTGCTCTTAAAACCCGCCACGCCTATAGCGGTCTGGAAGGCAATAGCCACCCTGTTGGTTCCATTAGCGACTGATGGAGGTAATCCTAAGAAGATAAGTACCGGAAGGGAGATCAGAGAGGCACCACCTGCAATGGTGTTGATAAAGCCAACAACAAAACCCACTCCCACCAATAAAACATAATGGTACCATTCCTCCATAGGGCAAAAATACGTGCTAAATTGTTAATTCCCGAAGGGTCTGCGCAGCAATTCTCTGATTGAGTTGGAATCGAATTAATCTTATAAATAGATTTCGTTAAAAATACTACCAACTTATCCCCAGTTCATCAAGGGAAATGTATTGAATACCCCCTTTTCTGACAAAGACAAATTTGCGATCAGCTGTGATACATGGACCCCAACCATAACTAAGTGGTAATCTTTTTTTTCTTATCCAGGTTTTTCCTGTTTTCTCATAATAGTAGAGTCCGACCTCACCCAAATCCGGGTACTTTTCTTCATCATAATACTGGGAAACGATTAATTTATGCTTTTGAGGGTGCATAAATACATCAAAACTATCACTATCTGGTAAGCTAACCTCTTCCCCTAGCCACCTGGGTTTTGAATAAAGATTTTTTCCCTTAGGCCTGGACATGTAGATCCCGGTTTTCGGACTTCGGGCAAAGAAAAACAAGGTGTTGTCCGGGCTAATGTGGAAATATCCTGCATTCAGATTAAAAAGCTTAAGAACTTCCTTAGGTTCTCCCCATTGATCCCCTTTCATATCGACCACAAATACCCTGGAAACTTTTTCCCCTCCTGCTTCATCAAAGACTTTATAAACGATACGGTCTCCACTGGGATTTATAGTAAGGTTGTAAAGGGTATCGACAAACCTCAGCCGCTCTTTGCGCCATTTTCCATCCTCCTTATGTGCGATGAATGGGATTTTACGCTCCCATTCTTTATACCGGGCCAGTACCATGGTCTTTCCGTCTGAAGTAAATGAAGGAGAGGTTTCCTCAAATCCATCATCGAGGTTATCATCTCCAAAAAATGGGGTATAAAACAAATGGTCATCGTCTCCTTCATCAAGGACTGCACCTGTTTGGGTATAGGTAGTCCAGGATCCACTGGGCTCATCCTGCCGGTAGTTGCGAATATGTTTTAATTCTCCATTGTTGTACCACTCTTTCCAGATTCCCTGGTATTTCCCATCCTTAAACTCGCGAAAAGTCTTTATTATACCATTGTCATGATATGCAATAGCATTGCCTGTGTAGGGTTCTCCTTCAAAAGTTAATGTTCCAATAATGTATAATTCACCATCTTCTAGATCCTGGCCCTGAAGATAAAGTTGAGCACTGGAGAAATGCACACAAAAGATTCCCGACAAAAAGAAGGTAATTAGTGCCTTCATGGTCTCGAAATTATTTTAACCCTAAACTAAATTTAGAGTAAAATATTCGCAATAGGCTATAAAGTGAATTAAATTAACTGCCCGCCAGGGGAGAACCAAAGATACCTACCGCCAGTTCGGCCCAGATAAGTGCAAAAACGAGGAATATCCCCAATAATACCAATGTCCGATAAGGACTGTTCTTTAATTTACGCCAGGCCAATTCACCCAGGAAAGCTACACTTAACAAGAGGATACCGCCAATAATAAAATCAAATAAATTCCAGTTTACTTCTGCCGTAAATTGCATTGCGATAAGCGGGATCAGGAGTAGTGAAACGGATCCCAGAAGGATAAGGCCTAGTCTTTTGTCAAGTGAAATCATAGGTGTTGTTTTTACAATTGTAATGATTAGTTATTCCCGATCATAAACTACTATCTACTTCATTGTCAATGATCTATTCCATAAAGTTAAGATTTTTTGTGCAAATCTTAGATGGTCCTGATCAATACTTCTTTAAACGCTGGTTTGACTTCCCTCAAATTGAATTTCATAGTACAATTATTTTATTTATGATTTCATTCTTATGGGAATCCAGATCTCTTCTTCAGAATTGGGGTCATTGTTCCTGTACTTTTCGCCCAGTATCTCGAAATGCGGCCGGTGATCCAGAAGATAGTCTGAGTCGGGAAGCCATACACCGAAGATGTACTGGTAAATCGAATTATCGGTAGAAAGGCCCTTGTAATTAAAAACAGCGTAGAGGCCTGAGGGTATCTCCAGGGTGTCCATTTCAGGGGGGATATCTTTAATTGATGTTACCTCAGCTGCTGCCCATTTCTCGAATTCCTTGTCAGGATTAAATTCTTTAAAATACGCTTCAACATATAGGTTTACAGAGATCACATCAGATGTACTCCTGTTTTGTATTTCTCGCCGTCTGGGCATAAATTGCTGCCACAACTCGCCTGTTTTGTTATGCGTCGCACTCATCTCCTGCCTGAGTCCGATTAATTTCCTCAAAGGAGATTTCTCTATTCGCGGATGAAGTTTTTCAAACTTTTTTAAAAAATTTGTCATATCGCAAAGAAACACAAAACTCGATTATTCCTTGAGTAGATTTCAGAAAACCCTTTTTGACAACAATTCAGAATCATCTCAAAAAAAGTAATAACTTGACCTCGAAATATTCAGTATTTAGAAAGATAATCAACTACCCATGAAAAAATCAATCCTTAAAACTGTACTTGTTCTCAGTGCCATACTCATAACTTCTGCAGCGTTTTCCCAGGCCACCACTGTTATGGTGAAAGACAGTGCGGATGTAGTTGATAAACGCCTGAAGTTTGGTTGTGGATTTGGCCTGAACTTTGTCGGGGGGACCAATATTTTTGTCGCCCCTAATCTCATCTATGACGTAAGTAACAAAATAAGTCTTGGTGGAGGCTTACAGGCCAGCTATGCCGGGATTAAGGATGTACAGAACACCACAACATATGGATTTAATGTCATCACGCAATATACCCCGGCCCCCATTATTACCACACTGCTTGAATTTACTGAACTGAGGGTATCTACAAAAACAGAAAACCTGGCTGAAAATGTGACTGATAAATATTGGGATAGTGCCTTGTTTGTTGGGGCGGGCCTGAATGTTACCAGTAATATCTCAATCGGAGCCAAGGTAAACCTGCTATACGATTCGGATAAAACTGTGTATACCAGTGCCGTGATCCCATTTGTGAATGTTACCTTCTAATACTAAAATTTTTATTTCACAGGGAATTAGATTACTTCATTAGTCAAAGTACTTCCACTGCAAAACTCTTTGATATTCTTCATGGTGGTAAGGGTAATCTCTTCCATGGCCTCCCTGGTAAAATAAGCCTGGTGTGAGGTAATCAATACATTGGGATAGCTGCTCAGGCGAAGGATCAGATCGTCCTCGATGATCATCTCAGAAAGGTCTTTGAAGAACAGGTTTTCTTCCTGCTCATATACATCGATCCCTAAAAACCCGACTTTCTTATTAGCCAGACCATCGATGATGTCCGGAGTGTTGATCAGTGCTCCCCTACTGGTATTTATAATCATAATTCCGTCTTTCATCATTTCCAAAGACGACTTGTTGATGATGTGTTTAGTATCGGGATTCAGCGGACAGTGAAGGGAGATGATGTCGGCTTCTTTAAATACATCCTCAAGAGGTCTGTATTCTACCCCCTGGCATTTAAGTTCTTCCGAAGGATACAGATCATAGGCGATAACATTACACCCAAAACCTTTCATAATTCCACAAAAGGTTGCCCCGATCTTCCCGGTACCGATCACTCCTACGGTTTTACCATGTAGATTAAAGCCAAGGAGTTTATTGAGTGAAAAATTCCCTTCCCTTACCCTGTTGTACGCTTTGTGTGTTTTGCGATTTAGCGTAAGAATCAGGGCAACAGCATGTTCTGCCACTGCCTCTGGGGAATAGGCCGGAACTCTTACAAGTTTAATATTCTTTTCCTTCGCGGCATCGAGATCTACATTGTTGTATCCGGCACATCGCAGGGCGATAAGGCCCACCCCATGCCCTGCCAAAAGATCAATGGTCTCCTTATCCACAGTGTCATTTACAAAGACGCAGATCGCCTCAAAACCAGCCGAAAGATTGGCCGTATCCTTATTCAAAGGAGAATCAAAATATGTGAAATGGAGGTCCTCGCTACTTGCATAGCGTTCAAAATACTCCTGGTCATAAGGCTTAGTGCTAAATACCGCCACTTTCATATAGCTCCGGTTCTTTGTGGATTTAATGATTAGTATACCCCTCTATAGGTTTTGGGCGAATTTAAGTATTTATCAAATTTTAATAGGTGATCCCTACCGCTTTATTTAAATACTTCCTGTCCTGCACTTCCTGTAGCATAAAATCAGCTACATCGGCTCGGGAGATAAATTTAGTGAAGATATAATGCCCCTCCTTAGGACCGAGTTTGTACTTCCTTCTTTTCTTTCCATTGAACAATTGACCGGGACGCACAATTGTCCAGTCCAGATCGCTGTTCATTATCAATTTTTCCTGTTTGGCCTTATCCTGAAAGTAGAAGAACAAAATAAAAGGTATAGTAAACAATGTGTAATACAATCCTAGCCTAAAACGGCTGTCGTTGATCCCCAGGGAGGTAATGCATACAAGTCGGTTTACCCGGGAATGTTTCATGGCCTCAATGATATTGGCAGTTCCCCTGGAAAGAATGGTCGTCCTGATGATAAAGCGTTTATGACCCAGGGCAGATAATACGGCATCCTGGTCTTTGAATGCCTCTGTCATGGTTTCAGGTTTTAATACGTCTCCCTGCAGGATGCGTAGTTGCGGATGTTGCAGCTTCACTTTACCCGGCTTTCGGGCCAGTACGGTGAGTTCATGCCCCAATTCAAGGCCTTGCTTGATTAACTGCCTCCCGGTTTTGCCTGTACCTCCAATGATTAAGAGTTTCATGGATCTTGTAATTTTCCACACTAATCTCAGGAAACTTCAGGCAATTAAGGCTTATTCTTTACCCAACTGTCATATTCTGAGGATGAAACGAGGATGGGTTAATCCTGTGATTTCCTATCTGAGCATCCAGGCCTCAAAAATCTCCATCAGGTCGCCTACTGCCAGAGTGCCCCAGAGCAGTATAAGGGCAACCAAAGTTTTGATCCATAAAGGAATGGCAAATCCCAATTGTTTAAAGAGAATCGCATTGGTGAAAGGCAGGTAGAAAACAGCCAGCAAGAGGTAGAATAGCCCCGGAATCGGGTGTACAAATATCAGGTTCAGGATTCCAAGAGAAAAGAAAATAATTGCAAAGATCCAGCTAAAGGTAAGATGGACATTGTTGTTATGGCTATGAATTTTGCTATTCATAATCGGGTATATTTAACCCGAGGATGATATCCCGTTCCGCCACAAGAATTCCATTTTGAAAGACCGGACTGATAATTCCCGAGCCTGCCCTGTTGTCTAATCTCGCCCGATTCGATTTGGTTAGCAAGGGATCGTCATCAAAGACAAATGAATCGACGTAGTATTCATTCTTATCGGGTTCTTTAACCGTAAGATGGATGTGTTCGGGCTCGCTTCGATCAGGATAAGAGGAAGGACGGAAAGTGTAAAAAGTGTATTTCCCGTCCTCCCCGGTTTTTACCCATCCCCGGATATAACCATGCCTTCTTGCCCAGCCTTTTTCATTCCCTTTTGTTGGGTAAATACCCTTCCGGTTGGTTTGATGGACGTAGAGGATTACGTTTGAAGCCGGCGTTTTTCCATCATTTTGATATACGGTACCGGTGATTTTCAATTTAGGTTCTGTCGTTTTAAATTCAGGTAACGTATCAGTGGATGACAGACGCATGTCGCCATATTCATAAATGGCTTCACAACCTTCACAGGGTCCCCCTACCAGCACCTCTCTTTTGTTACTATTCTGAGGTCTGCAGGATAAAATTGAAATAAAAATAAGGAGTGCGGTAAATTCTTTCTTGCTCATTTTGTGTACATATTTGAATTTTTCTTAATGCAACAGCCTAAATAAATGTGCTGGTAATCATTTAATACAGTATCATCCCTCTTCCGGAAGAGCATCAAACTCTTTTCTTTTGTCTTCCATCCATTTATTGAAATCTTCCGGTGTTTGCATTCTGTCTTTCATAGTCTTCATCGCCTTAAGATGGCCTATATCTCCTTTTTGAAACATCTCCATTCCGTGCTCTTTACTCTGTGCGGCTATATCTTCAAAGGTTTCCCCACTGAACATGATATCACAGGCGCCACCTAATTGTTTACAGCTCATTGATTTCATACTATTGTTTTTAGGTTTTATTTGCTTTCGAATAAAATGAATTACTCCTTTAATTTCCTTTCCTCCCTGATCTCCCCTATATGATAGTAGGCTGCGATTTTATCGATAAGATCACCCTTAAAATAGTACCACTCGCTTACTTCCAGCTTAAAATCCTTTCCCTGTGAGGCCGTATAACGAACACAGGCTTTATAGTTCCCGTAAAAAGAATCGTGGAGCGTAAAGGATTGGTTAAGGAATTTATCTTTATTTTTTTTGACAAGTTCCAGGTAGGTGTCCTTACCCCTGATCGTCCCAAAAGGACTGGTATGTTCAAACTCATCGGTTATCGGAAGATTCATAAAATCTCCTGTCTCCCATTTATTAAACCAATCTGATACAACTTCCTCAGTATCCATTATGCTAAATGAATTGGATTTTACCAATAAGAAGGTACGTATTTTTAAGCTTATTGCTGAAGGTATTCATCTAAGGCTATGCAAAGTGTCATTTTCCTGCTGATTTAGATTGTATCCCCAATGCAGCTAACTGTTTTACCTTATGGTAGGTAAGCGCAGCCCTAATGCACTCTTTAAGTTCTGCTCTTGGAACAGCCTCATTTAATTGAAATACAATGGCTCTGTTGCCTTCAAACGCTAAGGCTCTCCCAAAATGCTCTTTAAACGTCTCTACCAGTTTACTCGTACATTTAAAATACATAGCATACTGACCAGGTTTTTGAGCTTTCCAGTCCATCCGTAGTGTACTCCCATTTTTTGTCAGATAACTGGGCTCTCCCCATTTTAAGGTTTCCTCTAGCTCTGCAAGTCCGTCTATCTCATTAGCCGTCTCAATTACCAGATCTCTCAATGCTAACATTTTGGGCTTGATCAATTCGGGATATCGATCGAAAACAGCTTTAACTCTGGGATCTGATTTTAAATTCAATTTAAATCAATTTTTTAACGCACACAGGCTGATGAAATTCATATTGCTAGAATAACTAACCGATACTAACTAATCAATTAGTAATTTTAGTTTTGCCTTAATATCTTCTCCATTGGCCTGCCTCTGGCAAGTTCATCAACCAGCTTGTCGAGGTATCTTGCCTGCCGCGTGATCGGATTTGTGATCTCTTCAACCCTGTACCCGCAAATCACTCCTTTGATCTGTTTTGCATTGGGATGAAGGGTGCAATTATTAAAAAACTGTTCGAAGGTATCTTTTTCCTGTAGGATTCTTTCCAAATCCTTTTCGTTATACCCCGTTAACCAGCTTATTACCTCGTGAAGTTCTTCCTTAGTCCGTCCATTTTTTTCAACTTTAGTTACGTAATGAGGGTATACAGAGGCAAAGATCATTTTTGCGATCCGCTCATCATGGTGACTGGTATCTTTCATGATTTCCGTGCTATTGGTGTCCCTTAAATTATAAAATCCTGTCGACTTATCCCTTAAGAGCCCTGGTTTTTACCATTAATCAAGAAGAAAGCATCTAAAAAGAAGAAGGATTTCAGTTATAAGGTTTTTTGGATTATAAAGATGAGGCCCAAAGTATCCAGGGGGTTGCAAGAAGAAAAATTGCGGTATTCAAAACGGTAATGACAGCCCCATGCTTATAAATATCTTCAGAAGGCAAAAAGCCGCTGCCGGCAAATAATACATTTGAACTTGATGCCTGAGGAGTCATCACAGCAAAGTAATTGGTGGCAAAAGAAAGCATGAATGCCATCAATGCCGCGGGAACTTCTGCATTTACCGCCACTTGTAAAAAAACGGCATATAAAGCCAGTAAATGGGCTGTCTGACTCACAAAAAGATAGTGGATAAGCACATATAAGACGGTGAGCAGGATATAAACGGTTACCCAGCTATAGCCGCTGATATAAGTGGCTAACTGAGCCCCCAAAGTTTTCATAAACCCCATATCATTCAGGGAGGTACTCATCATATACAAAATTGCAAACCATATATATGTTTCCAATGCATCCCCTGCTCCCTGTCGGATATCTTCCAGGGTGTATACATTGGCCAGTATCAAAATAGACAGTCCCAAGAAAGCAACAATAGCAAGATTAATATTTAATACAGGGGATAAGGCCCAGAGTAGGATCATCCCAAAAAAAGTGCCTCCCATGATCCACTCTTTACTGCTCATGGGTCCCATTTTCTGAAGTGCTTTTGTGGCCATTTCAGGGGCTTCAGGGGTGTATTTATCTTCGGGAGGAAAAATTTTATACAAAATAAAGGGAATAGCGATCAGTGCAATTAAACATGGTACCGAAGCAACTATGAACCAATTTCCAAAATTCATATTAACCCCAAATTGAGCCGCAATACCAGCACCCACCGGGTTGGCAGCCATCCCTGTAAACCAAAGAGCTGAACTTATAGTATGGCCTGAAATGGCAGTCATCATTAGGTAGCTTCCCGTCTTCCTTCTGCCTTCAGGAGTTGGCAGGGATCCGGTATCAAGGGACAGCGCATGGGCAATAGGATATAAAATACCAGATCTCGCCGTGTTACTGGGAATGGCCGGACCCAGAAGTGTGTCTGTAGCCACAATGCAATACCCCAGATTGAGGGTGGATTTCCCAAATTTGCGTATTAATAAAAAAGCAATACGTCTTCCCAGGCCCGACTTGATCACTCCTTTTGCTACTAAAAAGGCCGCCAGGATAAGAAGGATAAAGCTTTCAGAAAACCCTGAAAATGCCCTTTCCGCAGGTAGTACTCTCAATAGTACCACGGCAACAAGGGCGAGAATAGAGGCAGTGAAAATAGATAGTGCCTCAAGTAAAACTCCTATAATGGCCGTAAAAAAGATGGCAAACAGGTGCCAGGAATCAGGTGACAGATCCCAGGGGATGGGCAGGTTCCAGATCACGATTCCCAATACCAGGGTAATTCCCCTTTTTATCCAACGCAGTTTGTGATCGTTTTGTACTGATTCCTTTTCCCGGGCTGAATTCATAGATTCTGTTTATTCCTTAATTGAAATTTAACTACTCGCTTCTTCTTTACTATTCCCAGATTTGATTTTCAATCCATTTTTTCTTGTCTCTCAGAAAATCGGGATGGATATCCCCGTTTTTTAAGTTCATGGAATGGTCTGTATCGGGGTATAATTTAATATGGAAGTTAGGTTTGTCCGGAATCAGGGAAATCGAGGTCACAGGATCTACCAGGATATCATTTTCTCCGTATTGAAACAAAACAGGGCAGGTGATACTCCCAACACTCCCCTCCAGGCCAAAATGTATGTCTTCCCTCAAAGGCCTGGAAGGAAGTCTTTTTGAAACAGCGGGTCGGTATCTTAGGTTAGGTATGGTTTCTATTAGTTTTTCGATAGAAGAAATGGTTTCATCCGAGATCAAACCCTTGCCAACATCATTAAAATAAATTTCCCAGACATCTGTTGCCTGTTCGATTTCTGTCGGCTTAAAGCCCTGAGCGGCGAGATAATGCTGAATTGCGTATAGTTGATTCTCTTTAAATGATGCGATCGGCCCGGAGACGACGTTTACAAAAGCGATTTTCTCCCGACTTCTTATGGCCATATTCAGTGCAAGTCGGCCCCCTTCACTCATGCCGTGCACTCCCACATTTAAACTGTCTATTCCCTTTTGTGATGAGAGCCATTTATGCAGCTCGAGGTACTCGGTGGTTTTGTCTTTAAAACTTTGCTCCCGCCATCTTTTCTCAGTTTCTGAAAGTCCGGTTCCCGATTTATCACAGACAAGCGCAGCTATTCCATTTTTCGCAAAGAATTCAGCCTCATACAGATAATTGGATAAACCTACATCTCCCCCACCCTGAAGGCAAAGTACCGCTGGCACTTTTTCATCGTTATCTCGAATAGGTTGAAACAGAAAGCCGAAAATGGTGCCATTGGAAGTGTCAATCCAGACCGAGTCTTTCTTTACTTTATAAGTAGTGTCTTCAGATAATTTCTGCTTTTTGCGCTTTTCCTGGCAGGAAGTATTAGTCGATATAGCCAATACAAATAATAGGAGAAATGGAAATTTCCTGAAGAGGACGATTTTCATCTGAGTTTAATCATTTAGGCCTTATGAGCAAAAATGGTAAATAATATCAACTTTTGCCCTACAATTATTCTTTCCTTTTTTTTGTCCAGAAATCAATTTCCACCTCAATAATGTCTGATAAAAAATCGGGCATAGCCGAATGTTTAAATTCACTACCAACACCATAATCCTGGCGGTTTAATGTTGTTCTCGACCTAATACCAACTGTATTATTCTCAATTTTTACAATTTGAAACGGGAATACAAAATCTTTGGTTACCCCGTGCATTGTAAATTGGCCGTAAGCCTTAAAATTGGAATAATCGATCTGTAGAATAGAATCGCTTACAAAGGTGATGTGCGGATATTTTTCTGCGTCAAAAAAATCAGCGGTGCGCAAATGTGCATCGCGGTCAGGTATGCCTGTATTGATACTCATTACCTTGATTACTGTGGAAATTTTAGAGGAATCCATGTTTGATTCATTCCAGTCGAGAAGTAGCTCGTAGTCCGAGAATTTCCCTGTTACCTGGGTAAAACCGGCTATGGAGATATTAAAACCAATGGTAGAATGGTTGGGCTCAACTGTTAATCTTTTGGTCTGGGCTCCCATGTAAATGGAAACGAGTACCAATAAAGTAGTTGTCAATTTTTTCATGTCAAAAAGGGATTTATTCCATTGCTTATGGAATTACCAATCTGAAACCTCAGAAGCTAATGGGATGGCTTAACTGAGCCTTAAGATAAGGTTTAAAGCTATTCCTGCCTTATATGAAGGGGGTATTTTTGATTAGAATTTATCATTCGCCTGGTTCTGCAGACTAAAATTTAATTCCGGGAGAGTTTATCAATAAGGTCGGCGCAACCTCCGGATCTTATGAATTCAGTATGTGCATTAATACTATCAAATTCTATTCCTGTGATTTCGGAGCATATTATTTTTGAATTTGTATAGTTCATAAATTCCTTGAGCACTTTTTCTGATCTCTTATTTTTTATGGGTGATTTGCCATCAACTTCCCGACACCATTGAAGGGATTTTATCCAAATGGCAGTGCTGAGAGCACCACAAGCAGAACCACTTAGACCCAGTCCTCCTGCAAAGCCGGCAACCATGATGATTTCTTTATCATTTGCCCCCATTTTTCTGGCAACTTCAGAGGCGCAACTAATAAATTCCGTAGTATCTTCTTGAGTCCTTGAAATACTTTCAAAAGCCTGTTTTATGGCTTCAGGAGCCCAATTTTGAGCAAGTTCAAAACAGTGACGGTACCTTCCTGATAACATGTATTTGGCAAAGCTGAGTTTATTAGAAAAATCACATCTGGTAATTTCCCGACAACTTGTGGTTTTTTCGCGCTGCTCAAAAGAAGAAACAATGTTTTGAGTTGCCTTGATGGTAACTTTTATTGCCAGATCAGTATTTCCAAATCTTCTGTACGATTCTGCTCCGGCGGCTAAAGACGCTCCCCAAAGCATCCCACATTGATGCCCCTGTTGTAATATGCCTCCGGCCAAAACATCGGCAGCGCGCTCTACAAGTTCATTTGGATGGCCAAATTCGCGGTTTATCATATAGCAAAGAGTTCGCGAACAGGTTCTGAGTTCCCGAAACACTTTCTTCCCATCAGTAGGTGCATTCTGTATATCGTATACATTGGAGTTCATAATACCTTAAGTTTTTAAATGAAGAAAAATACAACAGTATAATCTTTAACCCAATGATTTTCATCAGGTTACCATATCTATTTGCAGTTTAAAACCACAATAGATTCCAATATATTTACGTCCTTCTTGGGGATAATAGAATTTTTTGTGATAGTTTTGCAGGAAACCCCGGAAATCTCATCGAAAATAAACCGCTTACCTTAGAAGGCCTCCTCCAATTAGATTTTAACACGATTATCTGGATAGCCGCTCCCATCATGTTTGCCCTGGTGGCCCTGGAATATTTCCTTTCCTATAGAACAAACAAAAATCTCTATAACGGAAAAGACTTTCTGGCTTCAGCTGCAATAGGCTTCGGAAATCTGTTTGTCAATGCCCTTACCAAGGTGGGCATTTTCTATATTGTTGTTATTTGCTACAACCTTACACCGTGGACCATCCCACATACCTGGTGGTCTTATATCCTCTGTTTTATTGCCCTGGATTTCGTACGCTACTGGTCGCATAGAATTTCTCATTTTCAACGTTTCTGGTGGTCTACCCATGTGGTTCACCACAGTTCAACATATTATAATTTTTCTACTTCTTTTCGTTTATCCTGGGTTCAAAACCTGAAGCTGGTATTTTTTGTACCTGTTTTTATGATGAGTTTTGATCCTGTCGTTTTTATAATTATTCATCAATTGGAGATCTTGTATCAGTTCTGGATTCACACAGAACTCATCCGCAAGCTCCCTGCACCTGTCGAATACGTTTTTGTAACTCCCTCCCACCACAGGGTGCATCATGCAGTAAACGAGGACTATATCGACAAAAATTTCGGGTCGACCCTCATTATCTGGGATCGCATCTTTGGAACTTTTAAGGAAGAAAAGGAACAGGCCATTTACGGCATTACCAAGCCGGTGAACTCATACAACCCGGTCTATTTGGTATTCCACGCATGGGGCGACCTGCTCAGGGATATCTGGCAACGGCCACAGAAAAGCTGGTCGATTATGTTTGGTAGCCCTACCGCCTGGGAACGTAAGCAAATGGAAAAGGCGAAGAAGGATAAAAAGAAGCAACCCAGGCAGACTGAAAAACGTATCGAAACCCGGGTTGTAGAACCCGTGGAGTCAATTTAGTCCCTCCATTCAATTTATTTACTGTAGAATAGTGTCTTATTTTAGAATTTGGCGCAAAGAAAAAGCCACACCCCTGTTCTGACAGGACTGTGGCTTCTTCAATTAGGTGTTAACCCGTATTTATTTAATTTCCACCAATGTCAGGTCGAAAATAAGGTCTTGTCCTGCAAGAGGGTGATTGGCATCAATAACAATATGCTCCTCCTCTACTTCAACAACGCGTAACTGCTGTTCTGATCCGTCAGGATTGGTGGCAACAAGGCCCATCCCAATTTCCGGCTTGATCTCTTCCGGCAATTCACTTCGGCTTACCTTCTGGAATAATTCCTTGCGTACTTCACCATAGGCCTCTTCTTTGGGAATAGTGATGGTTTTTTCTTCATCCACTTCCATATCGATTAACCCTTTTTCAAAACCGGGAATTAAAGCTCCCTGTCCCAGGGTGACTTCCAATGGATCCCTTTCAAGTGAGCTGTCAAAAACCTGCCCGTCATTTAATTTTCCTGTGTAATGTACCCTTATGGTATCATTTGCTTTTACTTTTCCCATGTTGCTGTTTTCTATGGATTTAAATTTAAAGGCGCAAAGGTACTAAGTAAGGATTGATTGGACGAAAAATCCCAGGAAAAATCCCCTGCTTCATGGTTCACATGAATGAATTTCAGTTGCTATTGCAGGTAAATCTCTCAAAACACCTCCCCTATTGGGGAAATAAGTAATCGACAATAACCTTAGCTGCCACAGAACTGCCCAGCTTAGAAGGATGGAACCCGTCCTGACTGTAATAATCGAGCTTTTCTGTACTATCAATGTATTCCTTCCACACTTCTCCAACAGGCAAAAGCAGCGCTCCATTTATTGTGGCAGCATCGCGATGATTTTTAATAACATCATCAAATGTGCGGTAGTAATTAAGCGAGGGCCAGACCATAAAATAGCAAAGCGTGCTTTTATTTAACTCACAGAGCTCCTTGTATTTATTACCATCTTCAATAAGCATTCTCCTGCCCTCCCTTTGTGAAGAAGGCCCCTGTTGCAGGATCACAAAATCAAAGGATTGGGAAGAAATCAGTTTTTGTACGTTTCCGTCATTCCAGTGATCGATAATGGCATAATTGGGAAAAGCTATCATTTCATAATCCACTTCAATTCCTTTGCTCTGAGCATCTTTCTTAACAAGTTGCGGCAGATTATTGCTATAGGTAAGGCTATTGCCGACAAACAGAATTTTGACGCATTTGGTCTCTGTTGTATCCTGACAATATATAGAGGAATTCAACAGTAATAACAATAAATAAAGTAGTACGGACCTTTTCATGCAATTTGATTCACTTCAGCGCTTTTCCCTTTTAATCCATCGTACTCCAAAATAGATGGCGCAAATAAGCGCAAGAAAAACAGCAATTGACAAAAATTCTCCTGCCGATAAACTACTCAGTAGCCAAAGAATAGAAGTAATACCTATCACAGGGATAATCCAGCCGCCTGGGACTTTAAAGGTTTTCTCAGCTTGCTCCGATTTCTTCCTTCTCATCCTGAGCGTCGCCAGAATGACCAGCAGATAGATAAGTAGTATAGCCGCACTTGCCAGAATGGCTAGTTGTTCAAATCCTCCGGATATGGAAAAGAGGAAAATCAGTCCGGCAAAGCAGATGATCGACCAGTATGGGGTAGCAAATTTAGTATGGACCTTCCCCAGGAATTTTGGAAACAGACCATCTCTGGCACCGGCGAACAAAACACGAGGTGTACTCATAACATCTGTACTTACTGCGCCATAACAGGATATAGCAGCCGCAATTAAAAGCAATGTACCTCCAATGGGTCCCATGATATTTTCCGCAACCGCGGCCAGGGGCGCATTTTTATAGAGCTCTATATCCTGTCCTAATACCCCCTGAGTAACCGTCTGAAGCAACAAATAAATCAGTAGTACCATTGCCCCGCCCAACATAATTCCAAGAGGGATGGTACGTTTGGGGTTCTTTATTTCCCCACTTGCCCCAAGGGCAGTTTCAAATCCAGCAAAGGCAAAAAACAAGACCAGGGTGGTATTGCTAAATGTCTTTATGGCCGGTAGTTGTTCCCACTGCAGGTTATCCGGATCTATCAGACTTAATCCCAAAATGCCGATACCGAGCAAGGGTAAGAGTTTAACAATAGTGATCCACTTAATAAAGGCCACTCCCTGTTTCGCCCCTCGAATATTAGTAATCACCAGAAAACCAAGTAGGATAAAATAAAATAATCCCCGTATCCAGGGATCAGAAAATACAGGGAAAATAACAGCCAGGGAATCGGCTATGATGTTCATTAGAGCGGCGCTGCCCAGGATACTCCAGCCAAAAACGGCCAGCCAGTTCACGATGAAGCCGGCAAATTCTCCAAATGCCGCCACCACATAAGCATAACTCCCCCCCGATTTGGTTACACGGGTACCTATTTCAGCATAACACAACATAATGGCAGCCATCATGATACCGCAAAAAAGGTATGCAAAGATGCTGAAGGCACCAAGTTCTACCCCCACTATGGCGGGCAAGGCAAAAATTCCGGCTCCTACTGTGATGTTAATAATATTGAGTGATAAACCGGTTACTCCTACAACCCGTTTTAGTTCAGAGTCTGCTTGGTTATTGGTCATGTTGGGTGGGTAGTTTGGTGTAAGCTATGTAAATGAAGCGGTATAAAATAATTATTGTCTTAATAATTGAAGTTTAAGAATCCTGAGTGCCCACTAAAGTGATGGACTTTCAGGATCTTGATGCCCGGCCTATGACATACAACATCTTTCTGTCGTTAGTTTGCTAGTCAGGCAAGTATACGGATTTGTCTTCTACTTTAGGTAAAAGGCTTTTGGTAGTATTTTTTACGCAGCCAAAATGATACCCTTACTAATAATATCAAGGCCGGAACTTCAACCAGAGGGCCTATTACCCCTGCAAAGGCCTGTCCTGAATTCAAGCCGAAAACAGCAATAGCCACGGCAATCGCCAGCTCAAAATTGTTTCCTGCCGCCGTAAAAGCCACCGAAGCAGTCTTGTCGTATTCTGCCCCCATAGCCCTGGTAAAGAAAAATCCGATAATAAACATAAGAGCAAAGTAGATAAGCAAAGGAACTGCAATGATGAGGACATCCATAGGGATTTCCACAATGAGTTCTCCCTTTAAAGAGAACATGACGATGATGGTAAATAAAAGAGCAATCAAAGTCATTGGTGAAATGGCCGGGATGAATTTTGTAGTATACCATTCTTCACCTTTGAGTTTTACAAGGATCAGCCGACTTAAAATTCCCATAACAAAAGGGATACCCAGATAAATGGCCACGCTTTCCGCGATGGTAGCTATGGAAATATCAACGATGGCCCCCTCGAACCCAAAGTAAGGTGGGAGAAGTGTAATAAAAACATAGGCATAAAAACTGTAGGCAAATACCTGAAATATGCTATTGAGAGCTACAAGTCCGGCCCCGTATTCACTGCTACCTTCGGCCAGATCGTTCCAAACAAGGACCATGGCGATGCACCGAGCCAGTCCGATCAGGATCAGTCCGACCATATATTCCGGGTAATCGCGTAAAAAAGTAATGGCTAAAATAAACATTAGTACCGGGCCTATGATCCAGTTCAGAATAAGGGAAATGGAGAGGATCCTGGTATTGCGGAAAACTTTAGGTAGGAGGGCATAGTTGACCTTGGCAAGGGGCGGATACATCATCAGGATCAATCCGATCGCAATAGGAATATTCGTGGTTCCGCTGTTGAATTTGTTCAGTACATCAGGGAAGGTCGGGATAAAATATCCAATTCCAACCCCAATAGCCATGGCGACAAAGATCCAGAGGGTAAGGTTTCTGTCGAGGAAGCTTAGTTTTTTCTTGGTCATAATAATGGGAATGATAGGAATAAAATTTTAGCAGCAGTCGGGTTTGGGGATATCCTGATTCAGGAATTCAAGCATTACCTCTTTCATCTCCTGCCATTTCTCCGGATCAATACAATAGCAAACGCTTGTGCCTTCAACGTTCCCTTTGATCAGGCCCAATTGCTTGAGTTCTTTTAAATGCTGAGAGATTGTCGGTTGTGCCAGGCCAATTTCCGATACAAGGTCACCACAATAACAGGTATCAATTACAAAGAGTTTTTGTAGGATCGCTACGCGTGCGGGATGTGAAAATGCCTTTGCAAAGAGGGAAATAATGTTTTGTTCGTCTGTAAATATTTCAGTTTTTGCCAGTCCCATTAAAAATTTGTTTAATTAATCGTAATATTACGATTAATAAATGTCTCTTCCAATCTCTTTTGACCTTTTACATGCATGGATGCAAAGAATTAATCAATACGATTATCTAAAAGGTATAATTATTGTGGTATGTGCATAAACCAACTTCCATGAGAAAATTTCTAGTCCTGGTCCTATTTTCTTTAAGTTTTAGCTGTATCCCAATTAAGATTGCCCCGAAGATTGATGACTACAAAATTGTTGTGGCAAAAAAGTTTAAACGAGATCTGCCGAGGCAACACGCCTTTGTATTTGAAGACGACAAAGAAGCAGATGAATTTTATCACTATATAAATACCAGATTTGATCTGGAATATGAAAATGTGGAACTCAATGTGCCTTTTACAGTAAGCGGACAAACATATTTTATGTCGTTTGACGAAAGGGAAAAAGTAACGGAAGTTGTCAATTTACTGCCGATTGTCATCGCTGGCGTATTAAAATCTGAAGCTATCGATCCGATTCTCGAAGATGCCAGTTCTTCCAGAAACTCGAACTGGTACGTTTTAATTACCGTAATGGACGGAAACTTTAATGACTGCCTGGCACCCGAATACCCCTTTCGGGAAGAAGTAATACTGTTCTTGCATGCCCTTAAAAAAGAATACCAGAGCACGCATCATTACGTAGAGGCCCTGCTCAAGAAATAAGGATCTAATCAAGAGTCGAAGGTGCGATTTACTTGATTAAATTTTAGAAAGGACAACAAAAGACGTTATCAGAATGCCTAGCAGGATAAGACCAGACCAATGCCAGACCGGTCTCTTTATTTTGGATTTATTGATTTCGTATTCATTTTTCAACTCTGAAGAAAATTCTTTTTTCCTGATCGTTCTCTTACAATGAACACATTCGCTAAAAGTGCTTTTCCCTGCTGGGAACATAGGAATCCAGAAGATATGGAAGTATCTTCCAAACTGACTTATGTTTTGTGTTCCTGAATTCTGACAATAGGTACATGCAGATCCATTTACTTCTACCGATCCTATATGAGAGGCGCGTAATCCAAAGATAATCATAGGTTTAACGTATTTAAAGCCTTGGCTATTTATCCTAATTATAACGCACCATTAGTCCTTAAATTGTAATGTAAATCGTTTAGGAATGTCCCTGTTAAGAATCAAGAGGTATTAGAAAGCTGATTGCTCCTGGCAAAATACTGATGGTAGCAGGAAGCAGACCAATATATTCGCCATCGGCTTCGATACCACAAGATTCTTCGCTGTCCAGTACAATTTCTTTAGCATTGTAATAGTGTACCTCCGGGTGAATTATTTTAAATCCTTTTTTCAATTTCCCCAGGTTTTTCAAATAGTCCCAGATACTCAGATCTCCAAAGATTACCAATTGAAAAGTACCGTCATCAATGACTGCCTCTGGCGCCACACATATGGCATTTCCAAAATATCGGCCGTTAGCTATGGCCATTTGAAGCAGTTTGCCCTTCCATTTCCAGTCATCGCCGTTGCAACTCACATCTTTTTTGATGTAGCGGAAAAATCCGGTAATAATGTGTTTAAAGTAATTAAATCCCGGGCCTAAACGACTTGTAGTCTGCTCCAGGCCTTTTACCACTTCGGCTCCCAGTCCCAGTCCGGCTATATTGATAAAGTAGCATATTTCCCTGGTCTTATTCAATTCTATCTTCCCAAGGTCTATCTTTTTGATCGAGTTTGCTCTTATTGATCTGATTAATTCCTCCGGGGAATAGGTAACACCCACTGATCTGGCAAAATCATTGGCCGAGCCCCAGGGCAGCAGGCCAATTGCAGGATAACTCTCCGGGGGGATATCACTTAGCAAGACCCCATTAATCAACTCGTGAAGGGTACCATCCCCCCCTACTCCAATTAAAAAATCACATTCCCTTTCCGTGGCCTCCCTGGCTAGTTCTATGGCATGTTTTCCCTTCGTGGTAAACAGAAACTCGGTAAGGCCAATTTCCCCTTCTTCCAAGCATTTGCACAGCCCAGGAAGTGCTTTTTGCAGGCGGTTGTTCTTGTTGTTGACCACAAATACAATTTTCATAGGTCCATATATGGGTTTACAACTATTTCAATTCTTAAGGGTCTGATAGATTACTAAAAGTAATCCGGCTATGAAAATAGAAGTGAAAATCAATTTATTGTTCTTTGCCAGCCAGTTGGGAAGAAAAATATCAAAATTATCCTTGTCTGAATCAGAATATTTCCTCGCCATCAAAGTGAGAGGGCAGAACATTTTAAAGATCAATAGTGTTAACCCTTCTCCTACAACCAGAGCTATGGCAATCCAGGTATAGGTATTAACCTTTCCGCTGATACCCGAGTACAGAACATAAAATATAATCACCACAAAAAATAACCAGATGATCGTATGTATAATTTTTATTGTCAAAAGCTTGTCTGCCGCTTTCATGGGTAAATGATTTGATCTAGTTTTTGTTTTCTGCTTTAACTCAAGTTATTGCGATAAGGTCAGGGCCTTAAATCCGCCATACGCCATTCTCCTGCCATCAAAAATCAATGCTGATGGATCTGTGAGGGGTTTTAAAAGATCGTGCATCCTGGGATCTGCTGCAACGTGTTCATTAGCACGGTCACGCGTCTCCCGCGAATCGAAAACCACCCATCCAAATACAATAGATTCATCTTTATTGGCACCAAGAGCTTCCGGAAAAGAAAGTGTTCCTTCCAAAATCATATCATCCCCAACATACTCAAAATAGGCAAGTGCCCCGTGCTCCTTCCAGATCTCTGCAACTTTATCTACAACTCGCTTATACCGGCTAAGTCGACTAGTTGGTATGGGCAACACGAATCCGTCTATGTAATTGGCCATTTTCTTTGAAGATTATATTAAACATTTTCTTCAGTTAATTTACGGATTTAGGCTGTAGTATTCTGAACTGTCCAAATAATTGTCACTCTCGGGAATGTTATTACTTGGAAGAGAAGCAATAAAAAACGGTTCAGGCATAAACCTGAACCGCTGTGAAATTCCAATCAGGTGGTAACCTGATCTATTTTTTCTCTTTCATTGCGCAAGTGCTTAAACCAAAAGGCGCGTATAAAGGACAAAAACTAATAAAACTGGTCAGTACAAATACCCCGGCGAGTATTAGTAATACTGTCCCTAAAGTCCCTGATATAGTTCCTGTATATGCCAGCACTCCAATTACTACAGCAATGAGAATTCTGATAATTCTGTCTGCTGATCCCATATTTTTTTTCATCTTAATATATTTTACGGTTATTATTATTCACCATAAAGGTCGGATATGAAAAATAAATATGCAGTGACTGTGGTCACCACTCGGCAATAATTCTTATTTCTCCAGAATTCTGGGTAATCTTGCCGTCATTCTCGAGTTTCTTCATTACCCTGGAAATAACTTCCCGAGCGGTCCCCAACTCATTGGCAATTTGGTTGTGACTCATTTTTATGGAGTCGGATTCCATTAGTTCCGATTTTTTTCTCAAATGATCGTACAGTCGTTTGTCCATTTTATCCAGTAACAGATTGCGGATCGTATCAATCATTTCGGAGTATCTGAGATTAAACTGATTGTAAAACAATTCATTGAAGTGCGGATATTCCTTTAGCCAGTCAGGGAGTAAACTAACGGGGATAAGAAGGATCTGAGAGTCCTCTTCAGTAACTGCAAAGACTTTGCTTGGGGTATTTTTCAATGCCGCATAAAATGTCATTACACAGCTTTGTTCAGGTTCGATATAATAGAGTAACAATTCTTTCTCATCAAATCGGGAGTATACTTTCACAAGTCCTCTGATTACAATAGGCAATACCTTTACGTATTGTTGTTCCCTTAAAATCTCTGTACCCTTAGGAATCTCACGGATACTGGATTCTTTGAGAATTAAATCAACCAGATCCGGCTTTAAAAAGGATAATAAATTCTTATCTAAATCCATCTTTGCCATTTGATATCCTAAATTTCTTTGATTACTTCACAGGGATTTCCAAATGCCAGGACATTATCAGGTAAATTTTTAGTGACAACACTCCCGGCACCGATGGTTACATTATTCCCGATAGTCACCCCCGGGAAAATCACTGAATTACCCCCTATCCAAACATTGTCCCCAATGGTCACAGGTTTGGTAAATGTCAGGTAACGACTGTCTTTACCCTCCCCAACAATCCTCTCTGAGGCCTTTAGGGGATGAGATGCCGTATAAATTTGTACATATGGGGCGATCAACCCATTCTTGCCGATGTTGATTTTGTTATTGTCAAGAAACATACAATTGGTATTTACAAAGGTGTTCTCCCCTATAGAAATATGTTCGCCGTAGTCGCAAAAGAAGGGGGATTCGATCCAAACCCCATCCCCTTTAAATTCAAACAACTCTTCTAACAGACCATCCCTCTCCTGAATTAAATCAGAATCGAGATTGTTGAATTGTTTTAAAAGCCTGCGCGCTCTGTGATAGATCTTAATCAATTCGGGGTCTCTCGAATCGTAGTGGTCTCCCCTGAGCATTTTCTCTTTTTCTGTCACCCCTTTGTATTTTGAAATACTATTTATCAGACCAAACTGCAAGTTCATTTCCACCGGGATCTTTAAAGTGAAATCGCTTCCCTCCCGGAAAAGAAAAAATATCCTGTACAATTTCTCCCCCATTCTTTGTGATTGCCTCTATGACGGCTTTGAGGTCTTCGTGATATAATACAACAAGTACTCCATGTGTTACCTGTTCATCTGTTTTTTCGAATCCTCCTAAAACACCGCTCTCCGAGAAAGAGGTATAAGTGGGTCCGTAATCCGTAAATTTCCAACCAAAAACTTTACCGTAGAAATTTTTTGTGACAGCAATATCATTGGTTTTGAATTCGATATAACTGATGATGTTGTTTTCCATTTAAAAGATTTTATTTTGAGTGGCCCAAATTGTTTCTGTGCCATTACGATGATTGATTTTACTAAGCTCATTACTAATCCATACCTTTCATATAATCCTTTGAATTTGATTCGATGGTCTTCTTCAGATTCGCAAGGTTGGTCTCCTCCTGCTCTTTAAACGTGCCTGAAAATAAAGCCGACATTGATTTTGATACCATCCCATTTCCCATGACTGTGGTAGTAGAACTGATCTTTGTTCTCCCATCTACAGGCTCCATATAAATGGTATAATCCATATCCATAAAATCGTTGGAAAATTTCATGGAACAGGATTTCTCCGGATCGATATCGGTTATGGTTTCCCGGATGATCATTTCCTGCCCTTCCGTTACAAAGTAAACATCGGATACCGCTCCCACAGTTCCGGGTGTACCACTGATGTGTTCTATTCTCTGAAACCCATCGAGCCAGTCGCCCATTTTTTCCTCATCCTGACTCACAGCCCAGGATTCAGCAAGGGGTTTATCAACCATGATTTCGGCTTCATAAGTCAATTCTGGTTTAATAATCCCGATCATAAAAAAAACAATAACCAGGACACCAATAATTCCAAGGATGTACTTTAAATATTTCATAACGCTGGATTTATTAATTTGACATGTAGTTCGACTGAAACAGATGCGATTAAACACCTTAAGGTAATAAAAATTAGATTGTGCCACCTCGCTGATCTGGTCAAGAATATACAAATTAGCTCATGAATGGATATTATCTAAAGAGCTTCGGATTCCGTAGAATTCTGTTTTAGTTCCTCGCCTTATAGCGATTTACAAAACGCCTGAGAATTTCATGGGGAACAGGAGCTTCCTTATCCTTAATGGCCTCTATTAACTCCTGTGCCTGAGAAGGCGGAAAATAACCATTGTGCCTATAGACCTTTATTCGTAAAATAAACTCATCAGCATCGGCTTCCAGATGGAACTGTGCGCTGTATATATTTTCTTTAAACCTGAACATCTGAACCGGGCAGGCTTCTGATGTAATCAGCAATTCAGCCCCGGGAGGAGTGTTGTTGCACGCCTCCTTATGGCCGACGAAAGCAGAAAATTTTCTGGGCAAGCCTTTGAGCAAGGGATCTTTTGCCCCGGTATCCGTAATAGTGATTTCCACATTACCAAGAGGTTCTGCATAGGTGTTTGAAATACTTACCCCCGAATATTTCCCTAGAAGTCCGTTCCCCGCACACACTCCAAGGAAGGGAAAATCCTCAGACACTACCCGGTGTAAAAAGTTCATAAAGAATTGTTCGATTTTCTTTTGTAATTCGCTCTTTTCTTCTTCAGGGATGCTCACATCAAAGGGACTTCCTCCCACTAGTATCGCCGAATAGTCGTGCAGGTCAATTTGCGGATTTGGTTCTTTATCCAGACGGATCTGCTTCACTTCATGAGCTGCTAATCCACCAAACCGCAGGAAGGATTCGAGCTCACTTTTGGTGGTCTCGTCTTCCGGTCGCAATTGAAGAATTAAAAACTTTTTCATAGATCGCATTGTCTTTATTATCCCTGTCTTTTCTCCTTTTATTCAGGATGAAATTATTTCGAACCAGTAAGTTTTTTGAAGGTTCATTTTTGTGATGGGTATAGGCTTCTATCATTTCGAGGTGTAAAATCTTAAAGCCGAAATCCAGCACGCATTGCATAGCCTCCTGCATAATTCCCTTTCTCTGATACTCCGGACTCAGATCATAGCCTGTTTCTGCTGTTTTCCTGTCCTCACTGATGTTCCACAGACAAATACTGCCTATCATATCAGGGCGGGTTTTCAAAGAAATGCACCAATAGTATATTTTTCCAGTATCGATTCCTTCAATAGTCTTTTCTATAAAGTCAATAGCCTTATCCTTTGTATCTGCGTTCGGACGTTTAACAAGTTTATTCACCTCCTTGTCAGTGCGCAAATAGGAAATCACCTCCCAGTCTGATTCAACAGGCTTTCTTAAGAGTAGGCGTTCTGTTTTTAACTCTGAGAAAGGAATACACTTCATTGTAATTTCTTTTTACTGACCTGGGGGCAGAACAAAAAAGTCGGTCTACTAAACCTCCGCTACCTATTCAGCCTTATATACCTCCCATTCAATTTCAATCATAAACTCGGGCAAAGCCAATCCTGTTACTTCAACCCATGTACCGGTTGGGAAATGCTTTGTGTAGATTTCACCCCTGTATGCCGATTTTTCTATCAGCGAGGCCATATCCGTGGTAAAGATATTTTCCGCAACCACGTCATCATATGAGCAGCCGTAATGATCTAAAATCTTCTTCAGGTCGGCATAACAGTTTTTCATCTGCTGTTCTATGTCGCCGATAGCCGTAGGATTGCCGGCATCATCCATACTCACGGCCCCTGAAATCCTGATCTCATTACCAATTTTTACGGCATGGGAATACCCGTATGCCTTTTCAACTTCCGGGCGGAGCAGGAAATATTCAGGTTGTTCTACTTTAACCGTTACTTCTTCTGTTTCTTTGGTTTGTTTTTGTTCACAGCTCTGGATGCTGGCCATGATTGCAAAAAGCAGGATAAACATTGAAAGGGAGTAGATTGGTTTTTTCATAATGTTGATTTTAATGCCTTCTTAGATTGTTAACTTCAAGGTAGGAAAAAATTAGATGAGAAGGACAGCATTGATTTCACGGCGACTTGGAAAAAAAATGTTTTGTCCAGAGCAAAATTAGTTGAGTTTCAACTTTGCTTAACCTTAATTATGACCATTTTGAAGAACTGGAAATAGTCTACTTATTTTGATCGATATCCAGCGTTGGGATTCGGATGATTTCAACGGTAGATGAAGCCAACAACACTTTCCCATCAGTTTGTTCAATTTCCTTTCCGATAAGGCTGTTTAATAAGTGTTTTGTATACCTTCTTTTCTTGTAGTCGACGATATATCTCAAATTAAACTGAATCCAATTGTCGGTCATCGTAAGCGCCAAAGTGGGCTCAACCAGGGCATCTTCAATGTAGTATTTGTCAACAATGGTTTTCCAGTTAGAAATAGAGTCGTTGACATATTCAGACAACTGTTCAGAGGCGACACGAATAATTATTTGTTTTGCCAATTCAACATCAGAACCATAGCGTATTGGCAGGTTAAACTCATCCCATATAAATGGAAAGTCTTTTGAATAATTATACACCGGACCTTTAAAAACAAAGGCATTGCTTAATTTCACGATCCTTCCACTGTAATTATCGCTCGTGACCCACTGCCCTATTTCCATCATTGTGGTATAAATACTATCGATATCGATGACGTCTCCCTTAATTCCGTTGATCTCTATTCTGTCACCGGGTTTATAAACCTTGACGAAAAAGATATAAAAGGAACCGGCAATACTTAGAATCAACTCCTGAAGTGTGATGGTGATTCCCGCTGTAAGAAGGCCAATTGCCAGTGTAAAGTCTTTGATATTGCCTGTAAAATAGGATATGGAAAGAAAAATAATGAGGACGTATCCTACTATTTCAACCCCTTTTTGTGATTTGTATCTCACAGATGTATTGGGCAGGCTTTTGCGCAGGAACCTTCTTAAGATCCCAATAATGGCAACAATCAGAATTACCCAAACGATAAACTTGATAATTCCTGTTGCAACAGGATGCTCATTTGTCCAATCTCCGATAAAATTTAAGACCTCCATGGTTTATGCGGGTAAATATATTCAGCAATGCAATAGCATTATCATCTTTCCAAAAGGATAAATCAAAGTAGACACTATGTTTGAGACCACGGTATTGCCCCTCGCGACTCTATCCTTTAAAAGAATAAATGACACTCTAATTTAGGGAGATTAATCTATATCTTATCAGGTAACTAACAATATATTTTAGTGAGAAATGATTTAATTTCAGGAGTATCACCAATCAGGAATTCAGGACATTCCCCCATTTTAATAGCAGCATCGTAATGGTTGTAAAAACAATCCCATAAAAAATAGCAGCCTGCCAGTAGGACAATCTCGTTGGCCAGTGTTTCCACATCTTAGTGCCGTATTCTTTTTTTGCACCGGCTGCAGTGAGCCTCCAAAAAAGGAAGACGAAAACTGCGAAAATCAGTATTGTTATTCCTATTATCCAGATTTTATCCATGCATTTATTTTTTAATTCGAGATTCCTTTAGACCTACTAAATAATTTAATACTTCTTTTATCATCTTAATTCGGATCGGGTATCAATTCTTTATTGATCATTTAGGATCATTACTTTACTTACTGCAATGGTGCTATTAAACATGTTAATCCCATTTCCTCTAATATAAAAGTATTCTTTCGTTCTTTCTATTGCGATTTATTCTTGGCGATTAGCTTTTTATCACAGCAATACCAGACAGCATCTATGCTCCCGGGTTCATAGGGAGCAAGTTTTTCGAATTCCATACCCACTTTCTCCATCACTCTGATCGAAGCTTTGTTTTCTTTCATTGCAATAGCTACTATCTTATCTAATTTCAGTACATCAAATCCATAATTCAATATGGCACGAGATGCCTCTGTGGCCAGGCCTGATCCCCAAAATTCGGGTAAGAATCTATACCCGAGGTCAACTTCATCAAATTCGGGGAGATATGCCAACCCTGCCCAACCGACGAATTGCTTTCCACTTTTTAATACAGTAGCCCATCTGCCATATCCGTATTTTTTATAGTTCTTTATTCGCAACTCTATGGCTTTTTTCATTTCTTCCATGGAGGTTACCACGGGTTCCCCCGTAAACTTTTGCACCTCGGGATCTGAATACAACCTAAGCATTTCCTCCGTGTCATCAAGGGTGATTTCTCGTAGCAATAACCGCTCTGATTCTATGATAGTTTTCACTTTACTTCTTTAGTTTCAAGGCATTTAAATTGCAATGCATATATGTTAAAAATACAGCTGTTATTACAATTCACAAAAGGAAGATCTTTTACGTGTTTTGAGATTGTACCCAACGGTCCCGTGGAGTAAAATTCCAAAATCCAAATTCCTATACCTTTCCGGAATACGGGATGCTGTTCTCTTGGTGCGGTTTTGAAATTTAATGTCTGTCCAGCCGTAATTGGCGGGGAGGCCGGCAGGGTAATCTTCACGATCCTGATAACTATTGGGATCAGGAGATGAAGCACAACGGTCTCATATAACTACCAGTTTTAACTGCGCTTAGTCATTGTTTTGTACAGTTCTTTATTTTTCAACCAGTTCTACTCTTCGATTTAATTTTTTACCCTCTTCCGTTGCATTAGAGGCTACTGGTGCCAAAGGTCCTACTCCTTCGGCAAACAACCTTTGTTGAGAAACACCATATTTAGTTTGTAATTCTTCTTTTATAGCCTTTGCCCGTTCTAAAGATAGTTTGCTGTTAATCTCAAAAGAACCATCTGAATCTGTATGGCCCACCACCCAGCAATTTATGGTTGGATTATCTTTAAGGTATTTAGCTATCTCCACAAGGGCTGGTGTTGACTCTTCTCTTATGTCTGATTTTCCCGTATCAAAATAAATTCCATAAATGGCTATTTTACCTTCTAACTCTAACTTGTTTTTAATAAGATCAGCGTTTATGACGATATCCTGACGCATTGCTTCCTGTTCAATTACCGTCAGGGTATAAGAGTTACCTGTTAAGGCTGTTTTTAAATACACCCAAATCGCTTTGCCATCACTAGTCTTAAAGCTGTAATAGCCTTTTTCCGCATTGTGTCTTTCAAACAGTATTCTTCCACCGGCTTTTTTTATGGCGTTAGAATAATTTCTTAGTATTTGAAGCCTGGTAGGGAACTCAAATTTTAAATCTTTGCTCTTGTTATGTCTGTAGTCTATAACAAATTTCCTGCCTTCAATTTGTTGCTTTTTGTTATCGAAATAAAACCCTTCCGAATCAAATTCACTTTCGGAATATCGACTAATATAAAAGTCGGGTAATCTTTCCAACAAGGGGTAATCAGCGCTGCCTTTAATATCTGTTTGAGCATTGATATTTGATATAAATAATATAATTAAGAGGGAAATGAACGGCTTTAACATGGACTATGTATTAATAGGATAGAAAAAGTTATTTGGAATATAATTTAATTGAATCGACAAGGACGATTATTCCGAAAATAAGTAAAAACAACAAACTAACAGGAAGGGTAAAGAACATATACCATGGCAGGGCTCCCCAAAAACAGTTTCCTTCATGGCAGGGTTGCCCGGTAGATAATTCGGTTAAACTTCCTCCAATCAATCCAGCTATCAAAGGTGAAAATCCGAAAAATATTATAACCAGAAACCATAATAGAACTCTGGTCACGTAATGTTTTTTTCTCTTAATTATTATTCCCATAGGTTACTGTCTTCAATGGCAATGTACTCTTTTTTCAATTTCACAGACGGTCTGGTTACCGATACGATTATTAATTGTAATTACATTTAAATTAGCAGTTTCGTTGGTATTGGGTATTGCCCATCTTGTGGCTAATTTTTCTTTCTAATTATCTTAACAATCCTGTTATTAATAATCTCTGATAGGTTCCAATTGTATAGTTTAGGGTCGGTAGTGCTGTAGAATTCAACGGTAACAGCATCAATATCTTCGTGATACTTTGCAAAACTCTGGTAACCCGGTACCCAACCCGAATGTTCATACTCATAAATGGAGGAATATATCTCTTGTTCTCCCGGTTCAAATAATGATCCGTCATTTAATGCCCTAAGGAAAGTGCCTACGTCTTCTGCTGTTGCATGCATTCCGTAATCGTTTGTCTTTAAATCATAGGGGTATCCCACATGATAACCGCTCATTACATCCGCTACATTTACTTCACTTAGCGAAGCATAGGTATTGGTAAGGTTTAGGGGAGTCAGAATTTCTTCCTGAATGAATCTGAAATTGCCATAACCTAATTCATCATCCATTATCTTATTGATTAACAGGTAATTAGTATTGCAATATTCATAGTCTTCGCCTGGTTCAAAATTGGCCGGTTTGTCCAGAATCAATGCAAGGCCTTCTTCGTAGGTCTCTGTAGGAGCTTCCCAAAAGTTTGGAGCGTCAGTAAAATTAGGAATCCCACTTCTATGCTGTATCATCAACCTCAGGGTGATTTTGTCAGCATTTTCGATTCTGCCCACTAATTCCGGTAAATAATCGGCGATTGTTTTATCAAGAGAAAGTCGTCCATCGCTCACCAATTTGGTGACAGCCACAGCATCGTAAAGCTTGCTAATGCTGGCGATCTTGAATAATGAATTCGGATCGGCTGGTATTTTGTTTTCTCTGTTTTTCCAACCCCCTGCGTAAAATGCCGGTGGTTTTCCTGCTTCGTCCACATAAACAATCATGCCTTCAAATCCATGCCCTATGGCCTCATCAACCTGTTCCTGAATAGTGTCGGGAAGAGGTAAAATCCAGGCTTTTACCAGAAGCCATGGTACGAAATACAAGGATACTACTGTTCCGACGAGTAATAATGCCCTGACGGTCCATTTGGCTTTTTTGTTTTTAATCATTTTTCTCTTTTAGTCTGCGGTGGTCGCATCTATTTCTTTAATAATTAAATGGCCCAGATCTGTTAATTGATAATATTGTTCAATCATCGTATCAAATTGCCATGCTGCTAAACTAATAACATTTCTATAGGCGGGTTTGGCTGTATATTCAATAAACGCCTGGTCGTATTCAGCCTGAGGTGTTGCCTTTACGGCCAGGGAGTCTAATGGCATAAATGCAGAAGCCAAGATAAGTGACCTGTCGACTTGCGTATCGAGATAATTCTCCTGGTGAACGGTGTATTGGTTATAACTTCTTTCATTTTCTGCAATAATATCTACTAAACCGTGATATTTGGTCAAAAGAGAATCAAGTGTGGTATTGTTTATTTTCCCATAATACTCTGAATTTTTCAAGGATTCATAGCCGCCGGAATTTGGCTTGAAATAGAAATCGACAAAAGCAGCACCACTTATCTTGAACAAAAACAGATTTTCATTTTCGGTTTTATTTAAGATGCTGTTTCGTGCTTTTTTACAAAGGTCTGCGATTTGTTTTCTTCCTTTCGATAATTTATCTAACTGGTCTATATCTTCCAGAGTAAGGTATTTGATCTTTATCAGATATTCATCCAGAGATTTTTTGTCTTCAATCGACTGATTCCAGTTATTTATCTGAAGTGCAATCAAAATTCCGATGACTACCAGTATGATTTCTCCTATAGCATACTTTATATATCGGATATTCTTAGCGTCCAAAATCAGCTTCTGTCTTACTCTTCTAAAGAACTTCATAATGTGGTTCTAAATTGCTTACAACGGTCTAGTATAAGAATAGTAGCGGTTTTTATACACTAACTATTCAGTTTATTACTGATCTATATTTTATGTTTATACTTTTTTTAGAACTTATTTCGCTATTTTTTATAAACAATGTTGCAACCGTAATTTATATTTCATTTTGATATTTTAATACTTATAAATTTTGGAAAATAAAGACTATCATTTTTAATCAACTCTTTAAAATTAGCACTATTAATATTGTAAGTGACCAAAATTCCATCATTTGATATCTCTGGATGGGCATTTGCTGAATAGACAAAATCTTCTTGACTCTTCAGTTGTGTATTATAAAAAATAACAGGTTGAGACCATGGCCCTTCAGGTTGCTCAGCGAGTCTGTATCCTATTGAAGCCGCACCATAGCCGTATGTTTGAATTTGAACATATTGATGAAGATTCTCTTGGTAATGAACAGAAAATTCAGTTTGTCCAATAAAAAGTTGAGATGGAATTGGGAACCTCTCCTTTCTTGTTATCCAATGACCTGCATTCCACCATTCCAATCCGGCGATATCGCCTTCGACTATTTTATCAATAGGGAATCTTAGAAGGTAGACTAAATGTGAAGAAGGTTCTGAGACACCATATGCATAAATGAAATCTTTATCTTTTAGAACAGCAGAAGAACCAACTATAACGCCAAAAGTATCTGACCCCTTGATGTACCTGATATTCCAACTAAGAGGGTTTTCAAATGGATTATCAATTAAAGCGATATACCATCCAATTGCTTCAAATCCAATTCCTTTATTTGTATTCTTTTCTTCAAATAAGAATATGATAAGTGTATCATTCGCAAGAATACCATGTCCGGTCCAAAACCATGTCTTACCCGGAAGTTCAAAGAATGATTTTGGTTGCTTTTGTTTCCCTTTATAGTAAAAAGCAATATTCACTTTATCCAATGCATCTCCTTCTTGAATAGCAATACTATTATTTATCATTTTTGAATTACTTCGCTTGCCCGTGCCTTCAGGATCAATAAATGTATCACTGAATAACCAAAGGATTTTCCCATTCTCTAAATCAATTGAAGCTGCACCATCTGCACCTCTCCAAAATTTATCAGTAGTGAATATGGAAGTATCGACCTCATACACTTCAATTTGCATATCCTCTGATTGAACCTGAGATTGTGCATTTAGGATAAATTCAAATATGAATAATATTGAAAATAAAAGTAATCTCATTTCTTTTTATGGTTGCCAACGGTCTTGTGAATGGCCAGTACTGTCCTGTCACATGTCATAGGTGACACAAAATATTATTTGATTTGAAGATAATGATTTTTGGGTTTGAGATACAGCGTGAGCTATACAAGTTGTTGTGTAGCGTTATGTTTTTCTTTGGTCTTTAGTCATAAACCAATAAATAATAAAGAATATTCCTGATGCAGCAAGATTATCAATCATGGGATCAAAAACTAAGTCAGGTCTTATTATATGAAATCCTACTAATCCTAAAATAGTTATCAATCCTCCTGGTCCATCCCATTTCCAAGCCAGACCTAATCCAATCATGATACTAACAGGAAAGAAAAGAAATGAAATCAATTCCTGAGTTGAACTAAATCCGGCACCATCACTGGTACCAGATATTGCACCAATTACATGAGCACCAACCATGAAAATTAAAAACAAAAGATATATACCTCCCCAAATTCTTGTAATCCAGCGAATAATGGTCGCAACTTTTTTTTATCCTTCATTTTTCCTGCTTCTATTTTTAACTGCCACACAACGCTTGGTATATGCAATGTAGCTGATTTAGGGGTGCTTATTTTGTGAATTGTAAAAAAGCATAAAAAAAGCGCAAGTCATATTGATTTGCGCTTAACTGGCTATTTTTTATATGCTTTGTTGTATTACGGTTTTAACTTTCCTCTTTTTTTAAAGGAGAATGATGCTCGTGAACCATTTTCCACCCATCCGTTGTTTTAACAAATAACAAAGTAATTTGATCGTTCACCACAACAAGGTCTTCACCGAATTTGAGATGAAAATCGGAGTGAAATGTTAAATTGGCTACCTCACCATAAACAGCAATCTGTAAATCGTTGGCATCGAACTTTAAAACTTCAGTTACTGAACCAAACACATTTCGTTCGTGTGTTTCGTTTGCCTCACCGCCATTCCGGGGTTCCCCATTTTTGAATTCAGTGAACTTGGGGCCATAGGCGTGGAAAGAAATCAATTTATCCAAATCACCATCTTTAATGCTTTGGGCAATGGCGCCAAAGGTTTCCATAACTTCTTGCTTTGCTTCGGGAAATTCATCATTAATTAGATCTACCGGAGGCATATCTAACTGTGCGTTGCAACTGGCAGTTAAAAATCCGAATAGAATAATACTTGCTAATGTCAATTTTGATTTCATAATAAAAAATTTTAGTGTTTATTTTTGATCGAAGTACAAGAGTATCTTGCCCCTCAAAATTGAATGTTATAAAGATTGGAAGAAGTTCAAAACACTACATAACAGGCCTGTTGCGGAGTGTTTAAATATTCGTTCAAGAGTTCAATTAATGTTGCATACCTTCAAACTGGGTTGAAAAAGGTATTTAGAGGAATAAAATTCTGAAGAAGTTTTTATAGGTAATCCGATACTGGAAAATCCTACTTTTTCGTACAACGCTTGGTAAATGAAATGTAGCTGATTTAGGGATGCTTATTTTGCGTATTGCATAAAAGTATAAAAAAAGCGCAAGTCATATTGATTTGCGCTTAACTAGATATTTTTATTTACGTTGTACTACGTTTTTAACTTTCTTCTTTTTTTAAAGGAGAATGATGTTCGTGAACAATTTTCCATTTACCGTTTGTTTTAACAAATAATAAAGTAATTAGGTTTTCGACAGTAATTTCTCCATATTCTTTGTGCATCAGAATAAAATCCGAGACAAAGGTTAAATTAGCTACATTTCCATAATATACAGCAACTTTTAAAGTTCCCTCTTTAGCGGCAAATTGTATAACTCCATCTTCTACTAGATCTTCACCAAATAACTGACGTTCATTATGCTCATTACCTGCACTATCGAAAGATTGTCCTCCATTGAATTCAGTGAACTTGTCTCCATAGGCATGAAAAGAGATAAGTTGGTCCATATATGCGCCATCATATCCATGTCCGGCTCCGGCCGTTATACTTTGTGCAATGGCCCCAAAAGTTTCTAAGACCTCTGCTTGTGCTTGTGAATAAGGTTGGTCAATTACAGAACCCTTGGATACAGATACTTTAGAAGCCAATGCTGGTTTTTCAACACTGTCTTCATTGCCCACAGGAGAATGATGTTCGTGAACCATTTTCCATTTACCGTTTGTTTTAACAAATAATAAAGTAATTAGATTTTCGACTGTAATTTCTCCATATTCTTTATGCATCAGAATAAAATCCGAGACAAAGGTTAAATTAGCTACATTTCCATAATATACAGCAACTTTTAAAGTTCCCTCTTTAGCGGCAAATTGTATAACTCCATCTTCTACTAGATCTTCACCAAATAACTGACGTTCATTATGCTCATTACCTGCACTATCGAAAGATTGTCCTCCATTGAATTCAGTGAACTTGTCTCCATAGGCATGAAAAGAGATAAGTTGGTCCATATATGCGCCATCATATCCATGTCCGGCTCCGGCCGTTATACTTTGTGCAATGGCCCCAAAAGTTTCTAAGACCTCTGCTTGTGCTTGTGAATAAGGTTGGTCAATTACAGAACCCTTGGAT
>NZ_JBGEWB010000004.1:0-6437 GCF_041205185.1 Muriicola sp. SD30 | reverse complement strand
GTGCAATGGCCCCAAAAGTTTCTAAGACCTCTGCTTGTGCTTGTGAATAAGGTTGGTCAATTACAGAACCCTTGGATTCAGATGCTTTAGAAGCCAATCCTGATTCCGCAATACTTCCTGATTCTGCAATACTGTCTTGATTATTTGAACACCCGTATAAAAGGAATAGGGATGTAATCATTACTGCAAATGCTTGTTTTGTTTTCATAATAAAAAGTTTTAGGATTTAATTTTGATTACAGCACAAAATTATTTTGCCCCTCAAAATTGAATGCCATAAAGATGGAAAGAAGTACAATACACTACCTAACAGGCGTGTTGCGGTGTGTTTAATTTTTTGTTCAGGAATTCAACTTATGTTGCATGCCTTCAAACTGGGTTGAAAAAGTTATTTAGAGGAATAAATTTCTGAAGAAGTTTTTATGGGTAATCCGATACTGGAAAATCCTACTTTTTCGTACAAATCGTTGTACCGCGGATCGTTTCTCAACGGGGCCAACAGCGGTTCTTCCCGTAACCAGGTCATTTCCACCTCATGTCTTTCATAAGACTTCTGCAACCATTCAAAAGCATGTTCATAATCATTTAAGGTGCAATAGTAGAGCGCAATGAACCAGGCAGGACTTCCCGATGAGCCTTCATTATACTTAGTAAACAACTCTCCCAAGTGTTTATTTACCTCATCCTGATCGCCATCCATCTCGGCATAGACCAAATTCAGCCACATCAAAATCGGAGGATAATCGGGAAATTTTGTTACTATTTCATTGAGCTGATTTTTTGACTTTTCATATTCCCCCAGATAAAAATAGTGCTTTGCAGACGCTCTCAAATACCACAGGTTGTCGTCATATAAACTATTGGTGCTTTCCAACAAATCGAATGACTCGTCCGTTCTATCAAGAAATAGGAATGCTTCTGCCTTAAAACAGAAAAGAACGCCGAAAGAGGGGTCTATCAGGAGAAGTTCGTCCATAGCATTGGCTGCCTGTAGGTATCTTCCTGTTTTTATGGCATAATCTGCAACTAAAGATGGCGTATCGTCATGATAAGAATCTTTCAATATCGTTTGGTAATAGGGTTCTACCAATTCAAAATTCCAGTCATAGTAGAAATAGCCGGAATATAATTCCTCTTCCACCTCTTTATTATCGGGGTCAATTTCAAGCGCTTTTTCCAAGAGCCTTTTTGTGTTCTCCCATGCAATCCGTTCATCAAAAATCCCCCAAACCAATCCCCCAAAACTCCATACTCTGGCCTGGCTGGTATATGCCTCCACAAAATTAGAATCTATTTCAATTGATTTTTCATAAAGTTTGATAGCATTTTTGTAGGTTGACTCATTCGCTTTATTTCGCTGAAACTCGGCTTGAAGAAAATAGGAGTATGCCTGTTTACTTTTTGTGGGTATTTTTTGAATAGCCGCCAATTCATTTTCGGAAATGGTTGCCCTCAAATTTTTGGCTATAGCTTCTACCACCTCGGACTGTATCTTGAAAATTTCATCACTTTTCCATTCTTTCGTGTATTCTTCCGACCAAAGATGGACATTAGAACGACCATGAATCAATTGTAGGTTGATTTTGATTAGATTGCCGGAAATCTGGAGATTACCCTGCAAAAGGTTTGCCACCCCCAACTCTTTAGCGATTTCTTGTATAGTTTTATCAGTATGCTTGTAATGTAGGGCAGAGGTAAACGGAATTACCTTATCAATAGCATCTATTTTAGTGAGTCTCGAGATAACGGCATCGGTCATTCCATCCGAAATATACTCCAATTCCGGGCTTCCCGTCCAATTTTTAAAAGGTAGTACTACTATCGATTTCTCATCGATTATAAATTCTTCTTTTTTCGATTCAATGTTCTCTATTGCATCTGGGCTAAAAAAATAAAAGAGTGCCATTAAAAATACGGGAGCCAAAAATATTAACCAAAGCAAGTTTTTTTTGGTAGTACTTTTGGCGTTGGTGTTACTTTCGTAACTGATAAGCCCTTCAATTTCATTATTGTCTTTTGATTTAACTTCTCCTGGGGTAAAGCCAAAAAATTTGTGGAAACAGGTGTTGAAATAAGTGGGGCTATTAAACCCTACCCGATATGCAGTCTCAGAAGCGGTAACATTTTCGTCTCTTAGAATTTCTAAGGCTCTTTTTAGTCGGTATTCCCTAATAAATTGACTCGTTGAAATACCCAACAATTTTCGTAATTTCCGATGAAGACTGGATCGGCTCATTCCGACCGCTTGTGCCAGAGCATCGACCCCGAATTGATCGTTGTTAAGGTTGGACTCAATTTCTTTGGTCAGATTATTGACCAAGGTTCCCCTTAGCGATTTTTCTTGAAAATCTCTGTGCAATTCACGGTTCGTACCCCTTTGCATATCGAATTTCTTTAGGAGAGGCAGTACAAGTTAAACAAATTAAGAACTAATTGAGATTTATCTAGACGGCATTTTAAGGGTTTCATTAAAATAAACAAAGAATTATCTTAGGTGTGGTCTCAGGTCAACTAAATGTGTTACAAGGGTCAGGTATAACCGTCAGTTATAGGTTAGTATGTGTTAATTTCCGGTTTGGCACAGACTTTAGCAATTCCGAGTGGATTCGGACGTAGTCAAATCCGCCGACAAGAGCGCAGCGACTGGCGAACTCCTTAATAAATTGAACATTAGTGAGTAAATTGCGGTTATACATTGTTGGCAAATCGTTGTTTGTTTGATTCATAGTACTATTAATCTTCTAGACTTTAATCATTACGAGCATCATTTTAAAAGCTTCCACCGCTTCCAGGGCATGAGGAATATTTGCAGGCATAATAATCATTTGGCCTTCTGATAAAATATTTTGTTTACCTGCAATTGAAATCTCACATTTTCCATCAAGAATAACAACTATTGCATCAAACGGTGCGGTATGTTCACTGAGGTTTTGTCCCTTATCGAAAGAGAACAATGTAGTTGATCCGCATTTGTTTTTAGTTACAATTTTACTGACTGTTGCTCCTTTTGAATAGTCAATACTTTCTTTCAAGGTACAAATCTGTCCAAATTCAAAATTCTGTTTCATTCTTCCTGAATTTTATTTTATCCAGAACCAACCATGGCTACCCGCTACTGCTCCTGCTGTGGTTATTAAACTGATAATAAGCAATACCCAATGAAGCTTGTGCATAATTCCAAAAGTCTTTTCTGGATTTTCATTAGTATATTTTTTAAAAATTTTATGCAGAACGAAAGGTTCTAATACATATAGAATTAAAGTGAATATAATCCATACCAAAGTCATGGCATGTATCCACCAAAAACGATAATCAAAATACCTATTCCATGCATTTAATTCGTAAAGCATATAAAATCCTGAAAGTCCTGTCAGAATTGTAGTAATTTTTGCCTGAATGGCAAATTTTCCTTCAATGTTTTCAAAGGTCTTTATTTGTTCTTGCGTTGATTTCATTTTCTTAATCGCAGGAATTATGACGGTTGTTACCATAGAAACACCACCAATCCACAAAATGACTGCGATTACATGAATTACTCGTGCTAATTTGAAATATTCCATTATTCGTTTTCAATGTTTGCTAACGGTCTCGTATAAGCTGCGTTTTAACTCAGTTTATACCTTATTAGATTTTCGTTGTTAATAGCTACTAATCAATTTCCTTACTCAAATCTTCCTTTAGATTTTCTAGCTGTAACAAAACTTCTCTATAGTACAATAAATCACTTTTTGTCATTATTTGGGCTTCGGTAAAATAACCTTTTAATTCATTTTTGTGATTAGCCAGTGCCTCAAAAGACATTTGATATTTATCTTCCGAATTTATGGTTGTATTCGCTAAATTATTTCCGACACCAAATTCATACATTTTTTCCATGAGAGGTCCTAAACTAATGTCAGAATACCATTTTTCAAATCGTTTGATATATTCAACTCTAGAATAATATGATGATATAGTAGCCTTTATATTGAAATTATCGAATAACTCCATCACATTATCAGACGTCATAGCTTTATATGTTGCATCATGGGTAATAAGTGATGCAGTCTCACTTGTTATTGTATAAAGTTCCTTGGGAGTGGTTTCAAATGTTTTGTTTGTATTAAATGCAATAAGTATTTTTTTTAATCCAATATTTTTTAAGGAATCAGATACAATACATTTATTTATATTAATAATATCTTTATTAAGGTCGTTGATTAGCATTTTTACATATTCTTTCTTTTTTTGATTGTCTTTTCTTGATTCATTCCAGTTATTAATTTGAAGTGCAATCAAAATTCCGATGACTACCAGTATGATTTCTCCTAAAGCGTACTTTAGATATTTAATTTTTTTATCATCCAAAATCAGTGTATGTCTTACTCTTCTAAAGAACTTCATAATGTGGTTCTAAATTGCTTACAACGTGTTCTTGCATGGTTAGTTGTTGTGAGAACTAATATAGCAAAAAGGAGGTAAGTGTTGGGATTTCGATAGAAATCCTCGAGAAGCCTTTAAAGAACTCAACAATTAATTATACACGGTGTTATGCATAGTTATTTCTTATATTTTGTAGAATAAATTTTTTCAAGCGTGAGATAAAACTGGAAACATCCAGTGTTTATTTGTGAAAAATTCAAACTTATCCTTTAGCATAAAAAGCGTATCTCTATCCTTTAATAAATGTTTTTCAAACCCGGAATCATCCAAAGGAGTAAATCCCAAAATTACCCTCAGAATCCTTTTATCAGAAATGCTATGGATCACGTCATTGATCTCTACTGGACATATTGAGAATATATCATCCAGATAAACGGTGTCACCTTCAAAGTCTGCGATGACAATTGCTTCAAGTTCTTTGATATAAAAAATGCTGTTTTTCTTATAGGAATTGCAGTAAAACATGATCAATGACACATTGTTACGCATAGATATCTTTGCTATAGGGGTTGAATCCTTAATTCTTCCCATTAAAAAAGCGGCATCAGTTGGGTCTTCCATGCTCAGTTTTATCCAGGATGATGAAGCGCTGTGTGTATCTATTGTTTTCGAGTGTTGATATTCCTCTACTACCTTGAAATTGAACTTCGGATAGAAATCAAGCACACTGTCGTTAGCGAAGAGATAGACAAAATCAGTCTGATCTTTCCATTCATGCAGTACCTTTTCCATCAAGTACTTGTTAAGTCCTCTATTCCGGTATTTTTCGTCCGTCATTACTGTTCCGATTTGAATGCCGGTTTTTCTCCTACGTTCAATATCAAATTCAATCTTATTAATTGAAACATTTGATACAACCTTGTTATTATGTAGCAGCGAATAGGGAATATAATAGTCGCCCCAGAAGCCATCATGGCACCATTTTTCTAAACTGAAGCCAAAGACGGATTCTGTTAATCTATTGAAACTTGCTCTTATTTTTTGGTTGTGTTTAAAATTTCTGGCAAAGCCATATGTATTATTATTGAGTTTTATAAGCTCCATCAATTTTTAATCTAATTCTCTAAACCATCCTCAAATTTTGTATAACGGTCTCGGCTATAAGCCGGCGCGGCCGGGAAATTCTAAATTCCAAATTCCAAATCCCAATTCCTATAATGGAGATCTCTCCACCTGGAACCTGTCTTCCGCGTGCCCGATGGCGCAAGGCTATCGGGGCAGGCAGGTTATAACCGTTGTTAGAAACTGCTATTTTCTAGTTTTCGATTGAGCGAGGATGAAGCTCTTTGAATTAAGTTCTTTAATCTTATAAATTTGACCTTGAAGATCAATAGGTATGGTGCTTTTTAATACAAGATTCTTTTCATCCAAACTCCATGAACCTTCAGATAGGAATGTGGACATTCCTCCCCAACACTTAATCTGATAAGAATCAACGATTGAATCACTTGAAATCCTTAAGATAGATCCCTCAGGTGAACTCTCTGGAGAAATTCTCTGATATTTCAGTGTACCATCTTCCAAACTTTCCTCCAATAACCAAGACCCTTCCAAGTAGCCCAGGTCTACGCTTTGAGCAGCACACGCAGATTGAAATAGAAAGGCTAAAAGGAATATGAAGCTTCTTATTGATATCATGTGTATGTTTTTCAAATAGTTGTTACCAACGGTCTCCTATAACCGTCAGTTACGGGATTAAAATTAATAATTTTCAGTCAAGCACTGACGTTGGCAATTCCGAGTGGATTCGGACGTAGTGGTCCCGAAAGCTATTGGGACGCCGACCAGAGCGAAGCGACTGACGAACTCATAAAAAAAATAAACATTAGTTAGTAAATTTCGGTTATACATTTTTGCGCCTGCCTGCCCGCCCAAGGCGAGGACCCGGTAGACAGGCTTTCGTTATTTCATTAGTTAATGCATTTTTTTTTCAGAAGTTGGTAAGGTGAATCCATCAATGTGTTAATTGTATTAAAATGCTGTTTTTCTCTATCAGCTATGGTAATATTGAACAT
>NZ_JBGEWB010000003.1:0-731565 GCF_041205185.1 Muriicola sp. SD30 | reverse complement strand
AAGAAACAGAAGCAAAAGCCCCTTTATGACAAGTCAGATTTATATTCCCCCCGGGGGACATTCGTCCCTTTACCCCCATGCATAGAATATAAGGTCTAACCCTGCATCTTCCTATCAGAATACTGCCTGGGGAATTTTGAGATCAATTGTTCTTTAAAAATAATCCTGAAAAAAGTACTCAGAAACCTAAATACGGGGTAAATCTCCTTCTCCCTTCAGCGGTAAGGAGGAAGAACCCATTAGGAAAGTATCAACGTGATATGCAGCCTGTCTTCCTTCAGAAATAGCCCATACAATTAAAGATTGACCGCGTCTCTGGTCCCCGGCGACGAACACCCCTGGAACATTAGACTGATAATCCTTAACAGATGCTTTAATGTTAGTGCGAGGATCAACTTCCAGGCCCAACTGATCAGCCAATGTCAGTTCCGAACCCGTGAATCCAAGAGCGAGTAAAGCCAGGTCACAGGGCCATTCTTTTTCAGTTCCTTCGATTTCCTTCAATACAGGTCGTTCCCCCGGTTGTTTGATCCACTCTACCTCAGAAGTAATCAATGCCGTAAGATTACCATCTTTATCCCCGACAAATTTCTTGGTAGAAATACTGAAAAAACGCTCAGCTCCCTCCTTGTGAGACGAACTCGTTCTTAAACGCATTGGCCAGAAAGGCCAGGGTTGATCCTGAGGTCTTTCGGAAGATGGTTTGTTTAAAATCTCAAAATTGGTAACCGATTTTGCTCCCTGTCTAAAGGATGTTCCTATACAGTCAGATCCCGTATCACCGCCACCTATGACAATTACATTCTTATCCGTCGCTTTAATTTCCCCTTTGAATTTCTTCTGTCCATCCACTCTCCGGTTATTTTGAGCCAGGAAGTCCATGGCCTGTACGACTCCTTTTAATTCAGATCCTTCAATAGGTAGGTTTCTGCGTACTGTTGCCCCACCGCAAAGTACCAGGGCATCAAAACGCTCTTTTAATTCCTCAGCGGAAATGTCCTTACTAACATGAATGCCGCACTTAAATTCAATGCCTTCATCTTCAAGGACCTTTAGTCGTCTGTCAATGATGTGTTTTTCCATTTTAAAATCCGGAATGCCATAGCGCAGTAATCCTCCCGGCTTTTCATCCCTTTCATAAACAGTCACTAAATGACCAGCACGGTTCAATTGCTGGGCAGCTGCCAGGCCTGCAGGTCCCGATCCTATTACTGCCACTTTCTTGCCTGTTCTTGATTCGGGAGGGACGGCATTAATCCAACCTTTCTTAAAGGCCGTTTCAACAATATTTTTTTCAATATTCTCAATGGAAACAGGATCCTCATTAATTCCAAGAACACATGCTTCCTCACAGGGGGCAGGACACAGCCTCCCAGTAAACTCTGGGAAGTTATTCGTGGCATGCAAAATTTCTGCTGCTTTTTCCCATTTACCCCTGTATACCGCATCGTTAAAATCCGGTATCAGGTTTCCCAGCGGACACCCACTATGGCAAAAGGGAATTCCGCAATCCATACATCGCGCCCCCTGCTCCTTGAGTTCCTTTTCTTTCATCGGGACGGTAAACTCCCTGAAATTTTTAATTCGCTGGTCTACCGGTTTATAGGGCTCTGTCTTTCTTTCGTACTCCAAAAATCCTGTGATTTTTCCCATGCTATCGTCCTATGTAATTTGTAATTTTTCTTCCTCTAACCTTAAAAGTGCCTGCCTGTATTCCTCTGGGAATACCTTTATAAATTTCGGCAGATAATTTTCCCAGTTCTCTAAAATGCGCTGAGCAAGCGGACTGAAAGTCGCATTGTAATGATTTTCAATCAGGCTTTTCAACATTTCAACATCCTTATTATCCTCAACGGGAAGGAGATTTAAGGCTTCCTTATTGCACCTCTTCTCAAAAGTTTTCTTATCATCCAGAATGTAAGCAATTCCTCCACTCATTCCGGCACCGAAGTTTCTTCCTACCTCACCCAGAATAACGGCTGTACCCCCTGTCATATATTCACATCCATGGTCGCCAATTCCTTCAACTACGGCAATGGCCCCTGAATTCCGCACACAAAATCGTTCTCCTGCTTTGCCATTGATGTAAGCTTCTCCGGATGTCGCCCCATAAAGAGTTACGTTACCTGTGATAATATTTTCTTCAGGCTTTAATGTCGACTTTGCCGGTATTTTAATAATCAGTTTTGCTCCACTTAAACCTTTTCCCAAATAATCATTTGTATTTCCATTGACGATCATGGTAAGACCTTTAGTGGCAAAAGCACCAAAGCTCTGTCCGGCTGAACCGGTGAAGTTTAGTTTTAAGGTATTATCAGGGAGACCCTCGGCCCCGTAGATTTTGGAAATCTCATTGCTTATTATGGCTCCAACCGCCCGATCTGTATTGTGGATAGAGAAGTCCAGACTGGTTTTTTCTTTTCTGAAAAGTGAAGGATGAGCCTTTGAGATAATTTCGAACTCCATGGAATCCTTTACATGGTGTTCCTGTTGTTGGGTATTGTACAGTTTTGTTCCCTGTGTAACATCGATCTTATGTAAAATAGGGGTAAGATCCAGGCCATTGGCCTTATAGTGATCAATCGCCTTATTCCTGTTGAGTTTCTGCACCTGGCCTACCATTTCACTAATGGTCCTGAAACCGAGCTTTGCCATGATCTCGCGTAATTCCTGTGCCACGAAGTACATATAGTTTACAACGTGTTCTGGTTTTCCTTCAAACTTCTTTCGCAACTCAGGATTTTGTGTAGCGATACCCACCGGGCAGGTGTTAAGATGGCAAACTCGCATCATAATACAACCTGAAGCCACAAGGGGTGCAGTGGCAAATCCAAATTCTTCTGCCCCGAGTAAACAGGCTACCGCAACGTCTCTTCCCGTTTTCAATTGACCATCACATTCCAGGACCACCCGATTCCTGAGATCATTCATTACCAGGGTTTGCTGTGCCTCTGCAATTCCGAGTTCCCATGGAAGTCCGGCGTGTTTTAAGGAGGTGAGAGGTGAGGCTCCGGTACCACCATCAAATCCGGAAATAAGGATGACATCGGCCTTGGCTTTTGCAACTCCGGCTGCAACAGTTCCCACTCCTACTTCTGAGACCAATTTTACATTGATCCTTGCTTCACGATTTGCTGATTTCAGATCGTAAATTAATTGTGAAAGATCCTCGATAGAGTAAATATCGTGATGAGGCGGGGGTGAAATGAGCCCAACATATGGTGTTGAATTCCTGGTCTTAGCAATTGATGGATTGACCTTCGGTCCGGGTAACTGTCCCCCTTCACCGGGCTTGGCGCCCTGTGCCATTTTTATCTGAATCTCCTGTGCATTGGTCAGGTAATTGGAAGTGACTCCAAACCTACCGGATGCGACTTGCTTAATAGCACTATTTCGCCAGTCGCCCGATTGATTCTTGTAAAATCTTTCGGCATCTTCCCCTCCTTCACCGGAATTGCTTTTTCCCCCAATTCGGTTCATGGCAATCGCGAGATTTTCATGAGCTTCCTTGCTAATAGAACCATAAGACATCGCTCCTGTTTTAAAGCGCTTTACAATATTGGTCCAGGGTTCCACATCATCTATCGGGATGGGATCGTAATTCGTAAATTCAAAAAGCCCCCTGAGTGTCATCAGCTCTCGCGATTGTTCATTTACAATCTTTGAATACTCTTTGTAGGTATCCGGTTCGTTATTTCTAACCGATTTCTGTAGTTTGGCGATGGTGAGAGGATTGAACATATGTTTTTCACCACCCCGTCTCCAGCGGTATTCCCCGCCTATCTCTACATCAAGATTAGCCGCTACATATTTATCTGCATACGCTTTTTTATGGCGTTTAGCGATCTCTTTCTCTATTTCATACAATCCAATTCCCTGAATCCTGGTAGGAGTATTCGGAAAATATGTATTTACCACATTCGTGTTAAGACCGATACATTCGAATAGTTGAGATCCGCGATATGAATTCAAGGTGGAAATACCTATTTTATTCATCACCTTCACAATCCCTTTTCCAATAGCCTTATTGTAATTTTTTATTGCTTCATCAAAAGTGTATTCAGTAATGTCATTCTCTTCTATTTGTTCCCCTATAATTTCATTTACCAGGTAAGGATTTATTGCGCTTGCTCCAAATCCGAATAATAAGGCGAAATGATGAACCTCTCTCGGTTCTGCCGATTCTATAATAATACTTAGATTAGAACGCTTCCCAAGACGCTGTAAACCACTATTGACAAAGGAACAGGCCAGTAAGGCTGGAATGGGTGCTTTTTTCTTGCTGACAAACCTGTCAGAAAGAATGATAATATTTGCCCCATGGTCTATAGCATCTGATGCTTGTTTTAAGATTGATTCCAAAGAGTCTTCCAGCCCGTTGTGCCCTCTTTCGATATCGTATAGGACAGATATGGATACTACTTTGTAATCCGGACTGGCGTCGTAATTTTTAATCTTGTCCAGGTCTTCTTTGGAGATGACCGGATTCTGGATCTTGAGTTTGCGACAATGCAGTTCGGTAATGTCAAAAATATTCCGGTCTGTCCCCAGAGTTAAACTGATATCAGTAATGAGTTCTTCCCGGATTCCATCCAGTGGGGGGTTGGTAACCTGAGCGAATAATTGTTTGAAATAGTTGTAAATAAGTTGGGGACGTTCTGATAAAACCGCAATTGGGGTATCCGATCCCATAGAACCAATAGGTTCTTTTGCATTTTTACCCATCGGCAGGATGATAGTATTGATATCCTCAAGGGTGTACCCAAAAATCGCCTTTCTCGTTTCTACCGATTCTTCTCCAAGAAACAGAGGGCAATCGTTATAGGGAATGTCTCTCAGATGTACCAAATTTGCTTCGAGCCACTTTTTGTAGGGATGCCGTTTTGCTATTTCCTCCTTTATTTCAGCATCGTTGACAATCCTTCCTTCTTCCATGTTGACAAGGAACATCCTTCCTGGCTCAAGTCGCCCGTGATACTCAATATTTTCCGGCGCAATGTCTAGTACTCCGGTTTCTGATGACATGATTACATAATCATCTTTGGTCACCGAATATCTCGATGGTCGGAGTCCGTTTCTGTCTAAGACTGCCCCTATGTAGTTGCCATCCGTAAATGGTATAGAAGCCGGTCCATCCCAGGGCTCCATAACGCAGGAGTTATACTCGTAAAAGGCTTTTTTTGCCTCAGACATTTCAATATTCTTTTCCCAGGCTTCAGGAACCAGCATCATCATTACTTCCGGGAGAGAGCGACCTGTCATCAGCAGCAGTTCTACCACCATGTCCATAGTGGCAGAATCGGATTTACCGGGCAGGATAATCGGGAGTATTTTCTTTATTTCAGGTCCAAAAAGCGGACTTTCCATTAATGCTTCCCTGGATCGCATTCTCGTTACATTTCCTCTGAGGGTGTTGATTTCTCCATTGTGACACATATATCTGAAAGGCTGTGCCAGGTCCCAGGTAGGAAAGGTGTTGGTAGAAAACCGTTGGTGAACCAAAGCCAATCTGGTCACTACCCGCGGATCCATTAGGTCTTTGTAGTATAATTTGATATCCTGGGGCATCAATAGCCCTTTAAAAATGATGATTTTGGTAGAAAGACTTGGGATGTAGAAAAACTTGCTTTCAGAGAGTTTAGAGTTGATTACTGTATGCTCTGTTATCTTTCGGGCGATGAACAACTTTCGATTTAAAGTGGCTATATCCTCTTCTTCAGAGCCTTTTCCTACAAATATCTGCTTTACATAGGGTTCTGTTTCAGAAGCCATTCTGCCGGGCACTCCTCTGTTAACAGGTACGTCGCGCCAACCCAGGAGTTGCAGTCCCTGTCTTTTGATCTCCCCTTCAAGGATAGAGATGCAGAACTCGCGCTGGTTCTCCTTTTTAGGAAGGAAGACATTCCCGGTAGCATACTCTCCGGGTTCCGGCAATTCAAAATTACAGACCTCCTTAAAGAACTGATGGGGAATATCTATAAGGATTCCTGCCCCATCTCCGGTTTTACCATCTGCACTAACAGCACCCCTGTGTTCTAGCTTATCCAAAATTTCCAGGGCCTTATGGATAATATCGTTGGATTTTTTTCCTTTAAGGCTACAGATAAACCCGGCACCGCAGTTGTCGTGTTCAAACTCCGGTAAATACAATCCTTGCTTCTTCAACATCACTTTAGTGTATTTTACCAAAAATATCAAAAACACTAAGAATCATGTAGTGTTTAAAGCCATTTAGGGTGAAAAATACATCGTGCATAATTTTTTGTTGAAAAAAATGCAAAATAGAATATTTAACCTCTTTTTTATGGTTTTTTCACAATCGGGGAAATTGAAAAAAGACCCTCAATGGGGTCTTTTAATAAGGATATTATAATTAATGAATTAACCTTTGAAGTTGTTAATCTCTGAGAACACTCCGCGAAATTACAATCTTCTGAATTTCCGAAGTTCCTTCATAAATCTGAGTGATTTTGGCATCTCTCATCAGCCGTTCTACATGGTAGTCTTTTACAAACCCATTCCCACCGTGAATTTGAACAGCTTCTACGGTAGTTTCCATAGCTACTTGAGAAGCATAAAGTTTAGCCATCGCCCCGGAAAGATCATAATTTTCATGCCGGTCTTTGTCACAGGCGGCTTTGTAAACCAGAAATCTGGCGGCCTCTATCTGCGTGTGCATATCAGCCAGTTTGAAGGCGATAGCCTGGTGATTCATGATTTCGGTACCGAATGCTTTTCTCTCCTTTGAGTATTTTTTGGCCAGTTCGTAGGCTCCCGCCGCAATACCTAAGGCCTGTGCAGCAATTCCAATCCGGCCACCGGCAAGCGTCTTCATGGCAAATTTAAAGCCAAATCCGTCTTCTCCTATCCTATTTTCCTTGGGTACTTTTACGTCGTTGAAGTTTAGAGAATGAGTATCACTTCCGCGTATTCCTAACTTATTCTCTTTTGGCCCAATCTCAAACCCTTCCATACCTTTTTCAACGATCAGGGCATTGATGCCTTTATGTTTTTTCTTAACGTCTGTCTGAGCAATCACCAGGTATACATCGGCAGAACTACCGTTTGTGATCCAGTTCTTTGTGCCATTCAACAGATAGTGATCGCCCTTATCTATAGCAGTCGTTTTCTGAGATGTGGCATCACTTCCTGCCTCGGGCTCGGAAAGGCAAAACGCTCCAATGATCTCGCCGGTAGCTAGTCGTTTCAAATATTTTTCCTTTTGTTCCTTTGTCCCGAAAGTCTCAAGGCCCCAGCAAACCAATGAATTGTTTACAGATACGATAACCGAAGCAGACGCATCCACTTTCGAAAGTTCTTCCATAACAAGGACATAAGAAAGTGTATCAAGGCCACTTCCCCCGTACTCTGGATCAACCATCATCCCCATAAAACCAAGGTCACCCATCATTTTAACCTGGGCGGCAGGAAACTTTTGTTCTTCATCTCGTTCTATTACTCCGGGAAGTAATTCCTGCTGTGCAAAATCACGTGCAGCCTGCTGTATCATCAATTGTTCTTCGGAAAGCGTAAAATCCATACTGCTTATTATATTGTTAAAAAAGGCTTACAAATATACATCTAGATTAGATATTATTCAATGATTATATAGCCAATTTGAGAATCTCACAATTAAATCTTGCGTATTTGCAGAAGGACAGGATGAAAACCTTTTATACCCGGGCAATATTTTTATATTTGTTGCAGACTGAAGCGTAAGGATAAATCTGCATTATATTATGAGACAACACTAGCTTAAATCACATCCAAGGCCATAACAATGGGCTGTCCGGGCAGAAGTATTACAACTCATAATCTAATCCTTATTTAATGAAAGATCTTTTAAAGCAGTACGAAGACAGAGCTCCTGAAATAGTTTTTAATTGGAAAGACCCCGAAACGGAAGCGGAAGGCTGGACAGTGATCAATTCTCTTCGAGGAGGAGCTGCCGGAGGGGGTACGCGAATGCGTGAAGGCCTTGATATGAACGAGGTACTGTCTCTTGCAAAAACAATGGAGGTTAAGTTCACAGTGTCTGGTCCTCCTATAGGCGGGGCAAAGTCGGGTATAAATTTTAATCCCAACGATCCGAGGAAAAGGGGTGTACTGGAACGCTGGTACAGGGCTGTTTCCCCTTTACTTAAGAGTTACTACGGTACTGGTGGTGACCTCAATGTTGATGAGATACATGAGGTGATCCCGATTACCGAAGATGCCGGAGTTTGGCATCCGCAGGAAGGCGTTTTCAATGGCCATTTCAAACCAACCGAGGCAGATAAAATCAACAGGATTGGTCAGCTTAGACTAGGCGTTATCAAAGTACTGGAGAGTGCAGTGCATTCCCCTGATACCTCAAAGAAATACACGGTTGCAGATATGATCACCGGTTTTGGGGTCGCAGAGGCCATTCGGCATTACTACGATATTTACGGGGGGTCTGTAATCGGCAAAAAAGCAGTCGTTCAGGGATTCGGAAATGTGGGTGCTGCAGCAGCTTTTTACCTCGCCCAAATGGGTGCTAAAGTAGTCGGAATCATAGACCGCGAAGGCGGTGTGATCAAGGAAGATGGTTTTTCTTTTGATGAGATCAAATATTTTTTCCTGCACAAAAAGGGAAATACATTGATTGCTGATGCCGACAGGATGATACCATTTGAAGAAATGAACGAGCGGATCTGGAGCCTTCCTACAGAAATATTTGCCCCTTGTGCGGCTTCCCGACTCATTACAAAGGATCAAATTACCCAGATGATCGATACTGGTCTGGAGGTCATTTCCTGTGGTGCCAACGTCCCGTTTGCCGATAAAGAGATTTTTTTCGGTCCCATAATGGAATTCACAGATGAAAAAGTAAGCCTTATCCCTGATTTTATTTCCAATTGTGGAATGGCCAGAGTTTTTGCTTATTTTATGGAAGGAAGAGTGGCTATGGAGGATGAATTAATATTTAATGATACCTCCGATGTCATCAGAAAAGCAATTTTGAATATCTTTAAACAAAATCATACTAGAACCAACATCAGCAAGACCGCTTTTGAAATAGCATTGAAACAACTACTATAAAAACCAATTTGATATGGAAACCATTATCATTATCATCTTCGTAGCAGGATATTTGGCAATTACTTTAGAGCATAATTTAAAAATAGATAAGCTGATTCCCGCTTTGGCGATGATGGCTATTCTGTGGGCGATTATTGCACTTACGCATATGCCTGTTTTTGAAGTTAATGCAGATTTAAAGGAATTGGAGCCCTCACATATTGATGAAATGCTACTGCATCATCTGGGTAAAACTGCAGAAATATTGGTTTTCTTATTAGGTGCAATGACAATTGTAGAGATCATCGATTATTTTGATGGGTTCGCTACGATAAAAGGGTATATACGTACTAAAAAGAAGTCAAAACTCTTATGGCTATTTTCCATCCTGGCCTTTATTCTTTCGGCCATCATCGACAACCTTACTGCGACTATTGTTTTAGTTACAATTTTACAGAAGGTGATCAAAGACAGGGAGCTTCGACTTTGGTTTGCAGGTATGATTATTATCGCTGCGAATGCCGGAGGGGCCTGGTCTCCTATCGGAGATGTAACTACAACTATGTTGTGGATTGCCAATAAAGTAAGCGCATGGCAGCTTATTGAACATGTATTTATTCCATCGGTGGTCTGTATGGTCGTTCCGGTGCTTTTTGCACTCCGTTACAAGGTCTTTCAAGGAGAAATAGAAGGTGATCTGGAGGAAAAGGAAATTCCCAAATCGCCCTATGGTGCTACAATGTTATACCTCGGACTGGGATCTATTGTATTTGTGCCTTTTTTCAAGACCATTACTCATCTTCCTCCTTATGTAGGGATGATGTTGTCTTTGGCAGTAGTTGCTACTTTCGCTGAGATATACAGTAATGCAAAATTTAGTATTTCTTCCGTTGATGCAGTTTCTGATGAAGCTTCACATCACAGTCCGGTGCATTCATCACTTTCTAAAATAGAGCTACCCAGTATTCTTTTCTTTCTCGGAATTCTTTTGGCAGTAGCAGCACTGGAATCCCTCGGGATGCTATTCGAATTTGCCGAAGTACTCGATAAAACGATGCCCATGATGGGCTCAGAATCTATGAATCAGTCAGTTTCTGACTTGGTTATAATGATTCTTGGCGTGGGTTCGGCAATTATTGACAACGTTCCCCTGGTGGCAGCCAGTATGGGTATGTTTTCAATACCCATGGATGATTCTGTATGGCATTTTATTGCGTATTCAGCAGGAACAGGTGGAAGCATGCTCATTATAGGCTCAGCCGCAGGGGTGGTAGCGATGGGAATGGAAAAAATAGATTTCTTCTGGTACTTCCGCAAAATAGCGTGGTTGGCTCTCGTAGGGTTTGTCTCTGGAGCAGCTTGTTTTATACTTATAAGAAATTTAGTGTTGAATGCATAATTAAATCTTCATAACTCCGTTATAGGGGCAAATTAACTAAGAGAATACCTATGATAATATTTCAAGATCTGGCTAATGATGTCCAGGCAGGGGAGGTAATATCCGAAGAGAAAACACTTTCGGTCATCGATTTGATCCTCAGCGGAGGCACGGGAAGTATCGTGATCATTTCCGTATTGTTTGCGATGCTTGCAGTAGCTTTATATATCTATTTTGAAAGACTGTTGGCTATCAAAGCAGCTTCCACCATCGACAAGAATTTTATGAACCAGATCAGGGACCACGTGATGAACGGGAAACTGGAAGCCGCTAAGATCCTTTGTGCGCAAACAGATTCTCCGGTTGCACGTCTCACTGAAAAAGGGGTTTCGCGGATTGGAAAACCTCTGGACGATATCAATGCTGCCATTGAAAACGCTGGTACCCTGGAGGTATATAAGCTTGAAAAAAACGTGAATATACTGGCAACGGTAGCCGGTGCAGCACCCATGATTGGATTCCTGGGAACAGTAATAGGGATGATTTTGGCCTTCCATCAAATGGCCAGTAGTGGTGGCCAGGCAGAAATGGGCGCCCTTGCCTCGGGGATTTATACGGCAATGACAACAACTGTGGCCGGATTGGTTGTCGGTATTATTGCCTATATGGGGTATAATCACCTTGTAAACCGAACCGATAAAGTGATCCATAAGATGGAAGCAAATGCGGTTGACTTCCTCGATCTACTCAACGAACCTGTTTAAAGTAGCACCATGAAATTGAAAGGTAGAAATAAGATCAGCCCGGAATTTAGTATGTCTTCTATGACAGACATAGTATTTCTCCTGCTTATCTTTTTTATGTTGACCGCAAATTCACCCAATGCACTTGATTTACTTTTGCCTAAGGCCAAAGGGAAATCGACCAATACCCAAAATGTTTCAGTTTCCATTAATAAGAACCTGGAATATTTTGTAGACAAGCAGCAGATTAACGGAGCCTATATTGAAATTGAATTAAAAAAAGCACTGGAAGGGAAAGAGAACCCCACCATTATTCTGAGGGCAGAGGAAAGTGTCGCCATTAAGGAGGCCGTCAATGTCATGGACATTGCCAATAAGAATAATTACAAGGTGATCCTTGCCGTGCGACCTAATTAATGTCGTTCCTGGATACGAGACACAAGAAAAAGTCATTCTCACTTACCGTATTCGTGTTAAGTGCACTCCTCCTATTGTTATTCTATATTGGCCTGACATATATGGATCCTCCCATTGAAAATGGGATTACGGTCGACTTCGGAAGTATGGATTATGGGTCAGGACGAGATCAACCAAAGGAAATACTGCAGCCAAAACAAAGTGAAACTCCCGAAATAACAGAAGCTGAAAAAGAGGAAGAAGTGGTCGAGGAAATAGAAGAACCTCAGGAAGAGGCAGCTCCCGATAAAGAAGCTGAAGAACTGCTCACCCAGGAAAGGGAAGAGGCTGTTAAAATTGAAAAACAAAAGGAAGCCCAGAGAAAGGCTGAAGAAGCTGCAGAAAAGAAAAAAAGGGAAGAAGAACGAGCCGAAAGGGAGCGGCAGGCCGCCCTTGAAAAGGCCCGACTAGAAAAAGAGGCAAAGAAAAGAGAATTAGATGCCCTTATGGGCGGAATAAATAATGCTGATGGGACCGCACAGGGAAATGAAGGTGATGATGAATTACCTGGCGACAAAGGTCGGGCAGATGGAAATCCCTATGCCAATAGTTATTACGGTAGTCCGGGTTCGGGAAGCGGAACCGGCGGGTACGGCCTCAAAGGCAGATCTCTTGTCAACCAGGGGAAAGTCCAGCAGGAATGTAACGAAGAAGGTAGGGTAGTTGTCAGAATTGTTGTAGACCGAAACGGAAAAGTGATCGATGCTCAACCGGGGGTAAAAGGTACAACCAATAACCATCCCTGTCTTACAGAACCGGCAAGGAAAACAGCATTTCTTCACCGCTGGAATCTCGATCAGAAAGCTCCTAGTCAACAAATCGGTTTTGTTGTGGTCAACTTTAAATTAGGCGAATAATAGATGACCTATCGCGACACCTTGGATTGGATGTTTGCTCAACTTCCAATGTACCAGCACAAAGGTGCTAGCGCGTACAACGGTAAACTTCAGGGAATACAGGCCTTCGCCACTCATTTAGGAGAACCACACCTCACTTTTAAAAGTATCCACGTTGCCGGAACCAATGGGAAGGGATCTTCGAGTCATATGCTTGCATCCATACTTCAGGAAGCAGGTTACAAAACGGGCTTATACACTTCGCCACATTTAAAAGATTTTCGGGAACGTATCCGGATTGACGGGCAAATGATCTCTGAAGAAAGGGTAGTCAAATTCATTTCAGAAAATAAAATTTATATAACGAAGAACCGGATGTCGTTTTTTGAGATGTCCGTTGCACTTGCGTTCGATTTATTCTCAAAGGAAAAGGTAGATATTGCCATTGTGGAGGTAGGATTGGGGGGACGACTTGATTCAACTAATATCATTTCCCCGGAAGTCTCCCTGATCACTAACATCGGAACGGATCATGCTGATTTGCTCGGAGATTCTGTTGAAAAAATAGCATACGAAAAAGCAGGAATAATTAAGCCATATACTCCGGTGGTGGTTAGTGAGAAACAAAACGAAACCCTCGAAGTTTTTACCCAGGTGGCAAAGCAACAACAGGCGAAACTAGTTTTTGCGGAAGATTTAGTTAAAAAGGAGTTTACAACTTCCCTGAAGGGAAATTATCAGGACAGGAATATAAAAGGTGTGGTTGCAACCATTCAGTTATTGGAGCAGTACAATATAACCGAGGATCATATTAGAGAAGGGCTGCAAAAAGTGGTGGAAAACACCGGACTTTTAGGTCGCTGGCAGGTCTTATTGCAGGAACCCCTGATAATTGCAGATACTGCACACAACAGTGAAGGTCTTTCTCTGGTTATGGATCAACTTCTCAAAGAGGACTATAGGGAATTATGGATTGTACTTGGAATGGTTAAGGAGAAAAACCTCGATCAGATTCTTCCTTTATTTCCTAAAAACGCCCATTATCTGTTTTGTAAACCAGATATTCCAAGGGGATTGGATGCAGAGATTCTGCGTGAAAAAGCGAAGGCATTCGGACTCAAAGGTGAAATATCCTGTTCTGTTAAGCAGGCATTGGAAACTGCACAGAAGGCAGCCGGGAAGAACGATTTGATTTTTGTTGGGGGAAGCAATTTTACGGTCGCTGAGGTGCTGTGATTTTTTACTTTTTTTATTTTAGGTATCAAAAAACTATTCTATATTTGCACCCCGTTTAGGGCTCTTAGCTCAGTTGGTTCAGAGCACCTGCCTTACAAGCAGGGGGTCACTGGTTCGAATCCAGTAGGGCCCACATCACTCAGAAAATCCACGCGAACTCGCGTGGATTTTTTATATCCGATAAACAGGGAACTTGTTCCTGTGTTTAGCGGATATAAAATATCAATGCCGATATATATCGGCATTGGATTTTCTATTTGCATCAGCGGTTTTCCGCTGGATCACGAACGCAGTGAGTAATCCTTAACGAACTTGTTTGAGCGAATGGAGGGGATAAAAACATACACCGCACTGAAGTGCGGTGTGATTTTCTAATTGCATCAGCGGGCCGAGTCTGGATCACGAACGCAGTGAGTAATACTTCGCCAAACCTCTTTTAATCAACTTGAGTGGGATAAAGTTTTAGTACGGATCCATCCAGAGCAAGGCTCAAATTTCCGTATGTAATGTTGTTTACATAAAGAAAGATATGCTGAAATAAGATAAATATTCTTTGCAGATATCTTCTTATCTTCATGAGGAGAATAAATGAATAATTAGATTAAGAGAAGGACCTCTTTGTTGAATAAATAGACGTCCGTCTTGTGATTATGAATTTACATTTTGTAGCTCATAAAGATGTCAAATATACTAGCATCCACAAAATCGAATTTTGGTACCCTGCCGGTATTCTTAACCGCCATTTCTACCATTTTGGGGGCTATAATGTTCCTTCGATTTGGATTTGCAGTAGGCTCGGTGGGCTTTACGGGTACTCTATTAATAATTTTTATTGGCCATTCGGTGACATTTGCCACGGCAATGGCTCTTGCTGAAATCGCAACGAATCAGAAAGTTGAAGGAGGAGGGGAATATTTTATCATTTCCCGTTCCTTCGGGTTTAATATCGGGGCAGCGATTGGGTTGACCCTCTATTTATCCCAAGCCATTAGTGTAGCCTTTTATGTGATAGCATTCGCTGAGGCTTTTGAGGCAATTAAGCCCTGGATTACCTCAGTATTTGGATTCGAATTAAATGATAACCGTGTGTTCAGTGTTCCGGCTTTATTACTGCTCATTTGGCTTATGGTGTCAAAAGGTGCTAATTTGGGAGTTAAAGCACTTTATGTTGTCGTTAGTATTCTGGCATTATCACTTATCCTTTTCTTTATGGGCTCTACCCCTTATTCTGAAGTCTTTGACAATTCATTAATTTTTAAAAACGTAGCGACAGACAAAGGCTTTTTTTATGTATTTGCCATCATTTTTCCTGCTTTTACCGGAATGACCGCAGGCGTTGGACTGTCGGGTGATTTGAGAAATCCCAAGAAGTCAATTCCCTTGGGTACACTTTCGGCTACTATTGCAGGGATGATCATTTATATATTTATAGCTTACAAATTGGTTTCTTCGGCCAGTCCTTCAGATCTTGTGAATGATCAGTTGGTAATGAGTCAGATAGCGTTATGGGGTCCGATAATTCCAATAGGCCTGGCGGCAGCTACAATTTCCTCGGCAATAGGATCCTTTATGGTAGCTCCCAGGACATTACAGGCAATAGGGGGCGATCAAGTCTTACCAAACAGATTTGTTAATTTCTGGGTAGCCAGGGGATCAAAAGACAGTAATGAACCCAGAAACGCTACTATCATTACCAGCATTATTGCCCTGATATTTGTATTAATGGGAGATGTAAATGCAGTAGCCGAAATTATCTCCATGTTTTTTATGGTGACTTACGGTTCATTGTGTCTAATCTCTTTTTTGCAGCACTTTGCTGCCGATCCCTCATACAGACCTTCCTTTAAGTCGAAATGGTACTTTTCACTCTTTGGCGCTATTATGTGTATTTATCTGATGTTTAAAATAAATACTATCTATGCCATTGCAGCAATTTTGGTAATGGTGTTGTTATATTTTTATATCACTTATAGGGGCGATAAAAAGAAAGGAATGGCTCGTATATTCCAGGGGGTGATATATCAGTTCAGCAGAACTATGCAGGTATTTCTTCAAAAAACAGAAAAAGAAACCGCGGAAGAATACTGGCGACCTGCTGTTGTGTGTTTATCAAAGGACAGTTTCGAAAGGTATAGTGCTCTGGAAATTATGAAATGGATATCCTATCGATATGGTTTTGGCACTTTTATCCATTTTGTACAAGGTTACCTGTCTAATGAATTAAAGGCTGATGCTAATAATAAACTGCAGAAACTTATTCAGTTGGCTGCCTCCAGCAAATCAAATGTTTTTCTTGAAGCTCTTATTTCCCCTTCGAATACCGGCGCCATTGCGCATGCTATTCAGCAGCCTGGAATCTCCGGGCAGCCAAATAATACCATGCTCTTTGAATTCAAAAAAGGAGAGCGGGAGTGGCTTTTGGAAATTATTCAAAATTACAGCTTACTTAAGGTTGCTGAATATGACCTGTGTATACTGGCCAGTTCTGACAAAGGTTTTGGGTATAAGAAAAATATTCATATCTGGATTAGAAAGGAAGACTATGAAAATGTCAACTTGATGATCTTGCTCTCCTATATAATTCTGGGGCATCCCGACTGGAAGAAGGGTGAAATCAAGATATTTGCGACTTTTCCTGAAAAGGATTTAAAACAGGAAAAAGAGTATTTAACTGAACTCACGTCTAGCGGGCGCCTGCCTATTTCTTCCAAAAATATAAGGGTGTTGCCTATTGAAACAGGCGTGAGTAGAAAAGAAGTAATTAATAAGTATTCCGTAGAAGCAGACCTAACGTTGATCGGTTTTCACGGAAGCATGATGAAATCAGAAAAAGCAATTGAATTATTTGAAGGGTACGATAGTATTGGCAATATCCTTTTTGTTAATACCCTGGTCTCCAAGTATATTAAATAGGTGAAAATATTTACTTCTGCGAATAAGTATTATAATCGAGAGTAAAATTTTACCCTGAAGGGAGATATAATATTTTTCTTACAAGTATTAGTTCCCTATCTTTTCTGCTCAATTTATAACCCACATTAAATTTTACGCATGAAAAAATTAATTTCTCTTGGTGTTTTTGCTTTTATCGGACTAACATCACTCCTTGCTCAGACTGATGGTATAAAGACCAGCGCAATTCCGGATGACGCTATTCCGGTAGATTCTGCTGTAAAGGTCGGAAAGTTGTCAAATGGCTTAACATATTATATTCGGAATAATGGCAAACCTGAGGATAAGGTTGAATTACGTCTGGTAGTCGACGCCGGTTCTATCATGGAAACAGAACGGCAACTAGGCCTTGCACACTTTATGGAACATATGAATTTTAATGGAACCAAGAATTTCAAAAAGAATGATTTGGTAGACTACCTTCAGAGTATTGGAGTAAAATTTGGTGCAGATTTGAATGCTTATACCAGTTTTGACGAAACAGTTTACATTCTACCTATCCCAAGCGATGACCCGGAAAAATTAGAACAGGGATTTCAAATCCTGGAAGACTGGGCGCATAATACTACCTTGTCTGAAGAAGCTATAGACGGAGAAAGAGGAGTTGTGCTTGAAGAATTGCGATTACGCCTTGGGGCTCAGGAAAGGATGCAAAAAGTTACACTTCCCAAAATCATGTACGGTTCAAAATATGCAGACCGACTCCCCATTGGAACCAAGGAAAATCTGGAAAATTTCACATATGAGGATGTTAGAAATTATTATAATACCTGGTATCGACCTGATTTGATGGCAGTAATAGCAGTAGGGGATTTAGATGTTGCCACTATGGAATCAAAGATCAAAGAACACTTTTCAAAAATTGATTCTCAAAAAAATCCCTCTGAACGCGAATCATATGAGCTGCCAAATCATAAAGAAACGCTGATTGCTATTGCTTCCGATAAAGAAGCTGCTTTCAGTAGTGTTCAGGTTATTTATAAAGATCCATTTCCTGCTCCGCAGATAATTACTGTTGGTGATTATCGTGAAAGGTTGGTTAAAAACCTCTTCTCAACCCTAATCAATAATCGATTGGATGAAATCCGTAATAGTGCGAATCCGCCATTTGTCTTTGGATACTCTTATTACGGAGGCACATTTGCCAGAACTAAGAATGCGTATCAGTCTTTTGCACAGACTAGTCCTGAAGGGCAGATGGACGGACTCAAAGCAATTTTAGAAGAGAATGAAAGGGTAAAACGATTTGGATTTCAATCGGGAGAGTTTGAACGGGCTAAAAAAAGTCTGTTAGCTCGACTTGAGAAACAATATAATGACCGCGATAAATTAGAGAGCAACCGTATGGTCAATGAATACATCTATAATTATTTAAGAAATGAACCAATACCAGGAATTGCCTGGGAATTTGAAATGACTAAACGCTTGTTACCTACTATCAAATTGGAAGAGGTGGGAGTTCTTATTAATGATTTCCTGCATGACGATAACCGAGTAATTGTATTGACCGGACCCGAAAAAGAAGGCTTGAATCAGATTAAAGAGGAAGAGGTAACAACACTATTAGAGATGATCAAAACCTCCGACATTTCAGCTTATCAGGATGAAGAGGTAAGAGCTGATCTTATTGAGAAAAAGCCCATTCCCGGGACCATTTTAAAAACGGAGGCAAATCCGGAATTGGGACTGACTACACTTACTTTAAGTAATGGCGCGAAGATTACGTATAAGGTAACAGATTTCAAAAATGATGAAGTACTCTTTAGAGCATTTAGCCCTGGTGGTACCAGCTTGTATTCTGACGAGGAACTCAAGGCGACGGCTTTTGCAAATAACGGACTTTCAGAAGCGGGTATAGGAGGATTGTCCTTGACGGATTTAAGTAAGTTTATGAGTGGTAAAATAGTGAGAGTATCACCTGGTATCAGTTCTTTTAGTGAAAATTTCAACGGATCGGCAGCACCAAAAGACCTGGAAATTCTATTCCAAATGGTTCACCTCTATTTTACTTCTCTAAATAAGGATCAGGAAGCCTTCAATTCATTTATTACCAAGCAAAAAAGTTTTCTGGGTAATTTGATGGCCAATCCTCAGTTTTATTTCCAGGATCAACTGGGTAAGATTAGAAACGAGGGTAATCCCAGATACACAGGATTTCCAACGATTGAAAAAATGGATTCAGCTGATTACGACCTTGCTTATAGTAAATATCAAGAAAGATTTGCAGACGCAGGTGATTTTCACTTTTACTTTGTGGGAAACGTCGATGAGTCAAATTTAAAGGAGTACGCCACTACCTATCTTGCTTCACTTCCAGGAAAGGATAGTAATGAGCAGTATATCCCCACAAAATTCAGAAGAAAAGATGCATTTCAAAAACACGTGATTAACAGGGGAAGTGATCCAAAAAGCAACGTTAGTATTATATGGGAAGAGGTAATTCCCTATGATAAGGATACTGAAATGGCTGTCAGGGCACTGGGCGAATTATTGACAATTAAACTTGTGGAGAAGTTACGCGAAGAAGAAGGAGGAGTTTATGGGGTAGGAGCCAGAGGCAATTTGTCTAAAATTTCTTATTCTAATCTGACATTTAGTATTTCCTTTCCCTGTGGGCCTGAAAATGTTGATAAATTGATCGCCGCGGCATTAGGGGAAGTAGAAAAGATTAAAAATGAGGGTGTGAAACCGGAAGATATGGCTAAGGTGAAAGAGACTTATATGGTTAAGCACAAAGAAGATATGAAGACCAATAGATTTTGGATTGGAAATTTGGTTAAAGCAGATCAGGAAGATCGTGATCTGGAGGGAATGATGCAACTTGAGGCTAATCTCGATCAATTAACGGCTAAGGATCTACAGACTGTTGCACAAACATATTTAGATGAAAATTACTTTCTCGGTATTTTAATGCCGGAGTCTAAATAAAATTTAAGAGAAAGCTTTTTCAATAGTTTGTAGAGCAATGAGTAAACAATCTAATTCTCTGTCTGTAAAATCATAATTATTATTTGAATTCGGTCTGTCTTCTTACGTAAAAAAATTCCGATATTGCAGGCCCGTTTTAAACGGACAAATAAAAACTACGGAGTGTTAGCTCAGTTGGTTTAGAGCACCGCCTTGACAGGGCGGGGGTCGTTGGTTCGAATCCAATACACTCCACATCAAGCACTAAATCCATCCGCATTTGCGGATGGATTTTTATTTTCCCGAAACAGCACATACTCGTATGATGATGTGAAGGGAAAATAAAAAACCTTCGGCGACTGAAGTCGCCGGGATTTAGTACCATACCTTCGGCAGGCAAGTTTGCATCAGCGGACTGCCATTGGATCACGAGTCTGCCTGCCTGCCGGCAGGCGAAGCGAGTAATCCTTCACCAAAAGTAGTTTGAGATATTGGTGCGAAATGCAAAAATAACTGCGCCACGGGCGTAGGATTTTCTATCCCGCCTAAGGCGGGACAGGTTTGCATCAGCGAGATTACTGCCAAACTTCGTTCTCTAACCAGGAAGCAGCCTCTATGAGGTATTGTAAATACAGGCAAGCCTCCTGATGGGATCGTCCTTCTGCTGTGATGACGGTGATGGATGATCCCATATCCCTGCTGTCCTGGACGGCCTGAAGGGCGAGATCATAGGGGTAAAGTTCGTCCTCAGTCCCGTGAATGACACAAACCGGAATGTTGAATTTTTCATCTCCGAAATAAGCCCCTGCCATTGGTATGGCAGCACTAAAATAATTGTCGTAGCTCAAACTGTAATTCCAGGTTCCTGTTCCCCCCAGACTGTATCCGGTAACCGCCATTTTAGAGGTATCAATCGGCCAGTTTTGTCTAGCCAGATCCAGAAAAGCCAGAATCCGTTCTCTGGTTTCTTCTTCAAACCAATTCTCACCGAAACCAATTCTTGGGGAAAATATGATGTACCGTTTCTCTTTAAAAGCGGGTTCCACCAGACATCGCATAGACTCGATATAACTGTCGTAATTACCAGACCAGTGTAGATTTAGAAGAAAGGGTACTTTTTCACCGTTTTCCAGATCGGGTACAGAGATACGATACTGCCAGATAGAACCATCGGCAAGTTTAATTTCCTCATTGCGTTCTCCTGCTGCAAGTGAAATTTTTTCAAATTCCTCAAGGGTCGGAATGGAGTCCTTTTCAGCATCATCCTTATTACATCCAGCGAAAAGAAATAGAATGAATACGGCCTTTAATACCCGACGAACTTCTGATAAGGCCAATTGATTTGTTTTCGATCCAGGTTTCATACAACAGCGATTTTATCTTTTCTGTCGAATTTTCTATTTATAGCAAATCGAGTACTCTCTCCAGGGCCATACCCCGGGATCCTTTAATCAAAACGGCCCCATTTTCCAGGGGGTGTTCTCTTAAAAAGGTTGAAAAATCCTCAAAGGATCTGAAGGTTTTTCCCTTGCTATGTGTGCTGGAAAAATTTTCTCCGACAAAATATCTGTTTTCAAAGGACAAACGTTCTGCCAGATTCGCAACAGCCTGATGTTCACGGGCGGCATCATCTCCAAGTTCAAACATATCTCCCAGGAGTACAGTTTTTGGACTTGGAGTTGTTTTGTCAAAGGCCTTAAGAGCTGCTTCCATACTGGTCGGGTTGGCATTGTAGGCATCGAGGTAAATCACCAGGCCGTTTTTCTTTATAATTTGAGAACGGTTATTCTCAGGCTGATAAGCTTCTATTCCCTTTATAATTTTAGTCAGGGGAATCTTAAAATACAAACCGATGAGAATCGCTATGGCAGCGTTTGGAAAATTGTAGGCCCCGGGTAATTTCGTCTTTATTTCTGAGCCCTGTGTTTGAATTCGCACAAAAGGATCTGCCCCTAGGAATAGGATCTGATAGTCGGATGTTTTAGTCTGACTGAAACCTGTTTTATTTTCGTAATCTTCAAGTTTTTCTTTTTGAATAGGATCATCGGCATTCCAGAAAATATGAGCTTTCCGCGACATCAGATTCTGGTATAGTTCACTCTTGCCTTTAATAACTCCTTCAACACCTCCAAAACCTTCCAGGTGAGCTTTCCCGAAGTTGGTGATATAGCCGTAGTCGGGAAGTGCGAGTTGACATAAGAATTCTATCTCTTTCTGATGGTTAGCCCCCATTTCAATTACGGCGATCTCGGTATCTTTTTTAATCTCAAGCAGTGTTAAAGGGACGCCGATATGATTATTGAGATTACCGACAGTGGCAATGGTATTGAATTTTTGCGAGAGGACCGCTGAAATAAGCTCTTTGGTGGTCGTTTTTCCATTGCTTCCCGTAAGGGCAATTATAGTTGCCTCAGATTGGGTGCGATGATATGTGGCTAACCGCTGTAAGGTAGTCAGAACGTTATCTACGAGAATACAGCTTTCGTTGTGTACATACTCTTCTTCATCAATAACGGCATAGGCCGCACCTTCCTGTAAGGCTTTTGCTGCAAAGGTGTTTCCATTGAAATTAGGTCCTTTAAGGGCAAAGAAGAACCCATCTTTCTTAATCTTTCTCGAATCCGTTGATACTTCGGGATGCTTTAGAAATAGTTTGTGTAAAACCTCAATTGTCATGGTCTAAAGATAAAAAAAGCCCCGACTATTACATCGAGGCTTGCCCATTACTTACTGCTAATTAAACTAATCGAAATTTACTATGGTATTTTCAAAATATTTTATTGTAATTGATAAAAAAATAGCGCCCATTTTTCCCCCGGGCGCTATTTTATACATCCCTTGCGTTGATCCCTAATCAAATGCAAAACCTGTGGATGCCCTAAATATGAAAGCAAAAACAACTATTAAATAACTGGCCAAAAACAACCAGGATAAGATTTTTAAATACGATTTAGCGAAATGACTGCTAATACTTTTAAACGCCTCCAGGTAAAGTTCCTTCACTAACATTACATTTTTCATAACTTCTAAGATTTGGGTTCTTATGTCTTTTTTAATTCTGTTTAGTCTCGCAAATAGTCCCTACTTCTAAAAGCCTTATTGCGTTGGCCCGGTACAAGAAGGTAATTTCTTACAAAATAGTATTATAAATCGATGAAATACAAAAAATAACGATGAAATACATTAAAAATAGTATACCGTATACAAAAATGTTGGATTTTAAGAAAGCTTTACTATTAAAAAAAGGATGAATCAAAGGGGTTGAGTGCTAATATTTCCTATATAGTCATATTGATTATTCAAGTAATAACTACCAATGTCATTGTATTGCATTGAGGTAATCTATATCCCAGTTGAATAGTGGAGGGTAAATTTGTGATGTTGGTTAGCCCTTAAGGGAGTAAATCAAAAGTGTTACATCTGTTGCCCGAACGGTTTAGGCTAAACTATAAGGTTATCAGAATTATATAGTTAGTATAGGATGGTCTACGGACTACTTGTGTGCCAAAAACAAAAAAGCCCCGGCAAGATCATTGCCAGGGCTTTTGTAATGTATATTCTATTATTCTATTTCGCTTTCTTGCCGCGTACAGTTTTGTTTTTGGTTTTAGCCTTTGAACCTACACGAGACATGGCACATCGGAATCCGATATAATCAGTCGCCATATACTGTGGCAGGAATCTACGCTGAGCCGGATCTAGCCAGTATGCCCGATCTCGCCAGGAACCTCCTTTGTAAACACGAACTTCATCGTTGATTAGGGTAGTCCTCTCATTACTGGTGTCATATCCTCTGATGATGTTTCCTGTAGAATCCCTTTCCACTTTATGCTTTGGGGAATCGTACATTTTGCGCTGATTCTCCTCGTCTTCCTCATCGCTAAATCTATTGAAGAATCTTGTAGAACCCGCATCACCATCCCTGTAACCTCTGTTATCACTTTTTGAAAAGTTGGTTCTGAGATAGGTTTCTTCCTCATCAACGGGCACCATCAGGATCTCCCCTGGCAGATTTACCGCTACTACTTTACCATTTGGCAGGGTATCATAAACGATACTGTCTCTTAGTATTTCTACTTTCCCGTCTTCGCCAATTGCGGTTTTTGAATAAATATTTCCTCGGTAATAGTTAAAGTCACTTATTTCATCATCCACAATAGGTCGGTATACATCAGCTACCCATTCGGCTACATTACCTGCCATATCGTATAATCCAAGGTCGTTGGGTTTATATGACTTCACTTCAGCAGTAATATCTGCACCATCATCAGACCATCCGGCAATTCCGCCGTAATCTCCTTTTCCCTGCTTAAAGTTAGCAAGCTGATCACCCCTTCCGACTCTTTGGCCGTTTCGGGTATATTCCCCTTCCCAGGGATATTTTTTTCTTCCTCTGTAGTTATTGTACTCCCTGCTTCCCTGTAAGGCAGCAGCTGCGTATTCCCATTCTGTTTCGGTGGGAAGGCGGTATTCCGGACTTATAATTCCGCTACTTCGCTTTGCAAAAGTAGAGACGGAGTCCTTTTTCTTATTTCCCTGAAGGGAATCAATCTGTCCGTTATAAACAGACTCAGGCCTGTTGAGATATGCCTCGGTACTAAATGTTCCTGCAACCTCACCGGTTACGGCCTGGTATTTGGCATCTTTGGCAAGAAATCCTTCTCGCTCCAGGACCGCTTCATTGACACGGTCTGTTCTCCATTCGGCAAACTGAGTAGCCTGTATCCAGTTTACACCTACTACAGGATATTCTGCATAAGCTGGGTGACGCAGGTAGTTGTTGGTCATCGTCTCATTGAAACCCAATCGGTTACGCCAAACCAGGGTGTCCGGAAGGGCACCTTTATAGATATTGGCATATTTTGGGTTTTCAGGAGGATATACACTTTTCAGATAGTCGAGATACTCCAAATACATAACATTGGTTACCTCGGTTTCATCCATATAAAATGACTGAACGTGTTGCTGTGTAGGGGTGTTATTCCAGTCGTGCATCACATCATCCTGAACTTTACCTTTGGTGAAGGTTCCCCCTTCAATAAAGACAAGTCCGGGTGCTGTTTCCTGCTCTTTAAAATCCGAGTTGTATTGAAAACCTCCTTCTTTGGCATTGATCTTCCAACCAGTGGCCCTTGATACATTTTTAGAACTAGAAGATTTTTTACAGCTGGTCACTGTAAATCCTGCTACTAGGACGGTGCAAGAGAGTACAACTTTGATAAATTGTTTTTTCATCTGTTGATCTTTGATTTAATAGTTTTTCAGATTCGGAGAGAATGAACTTTGTGCCGATGAATGCGTTCTTTCGTCAGAATCTGTTCCTTTCAGGACTTCCTTTGCTTTAGTCTGTTCAAACTCTTGAAAAGACACGGTTTAATGATTAAATTTTACTTTCGGCTACTTAAACGATGTTTTACTTATAATATTTTATTGCTCTGTAATTTCTTAAGGCCTGTTCACCGTATAATCTGGCCAACATTACAAATTCATAACGGAACAAATATCATTATAGTATGGAACGCCGTTTTTCTTTCTTGTTTGATGTTAAAAAAATAATAGGTTCTGCTGGCTAAGGCTATATCTTGCGGATGCATATCGACGAACAACCTTTTGTTTTCGAAGGGAGAAGGGCAAATTTAGCAGGGTTTTGTACAAGATATTCTCAAATTGGCCGTTTACCAGATGTATAATTAACAAAATTCTGTAGTGAACCTGAGGGCAAAGTAATTTACGGAAGGATAATTGTCCTGTTTTTCCATGGCCGTTTTACCATTTCAATGCAGATTCAGGAAAATATATTAGTTCATTTAAGTGTGAAAAATATGAGAAAATTAACGGGATTGATTCTTTTATTATGTGCCGGTAACCTTCTGGCACAACAAGAAAGGGTAATCACAACAGCGGTACCTTTTTTGACTATTGCCGCTGATGCACGCGCTGCGGGGATGGGAGATATGGGTGTTGCTACATCTACAGATGCCTTTTCCCAGCAATGGAACCCTGCAAAATTTGCCTTTGCAGAAAGAAAAATGGGAATAGGTGTGAGTTATACACCCTATCTGGAAAGCATTATTACAGATATTTCCTTGTTGAATGGTAGTTTCTATAACAAAATCAATGATCGAAGTGCTTTTGCATTTAGTCTTCGCTATTTTACTCTTGGTGAAATTGAATTAAGACAATTTGCTAATGATCCGGGAACACTGGCAAAACCCAACGAGCTTGCCCTCGATGGTTCGTATTCTCTGAAATTGAGCGAACAATTTTCGATGGCCGTTGCAGGTCGGTTTATACGATCCAACCTGAGATTACCCGAAATCAGTAATGTTGATTCTCAGGCCGCCAGCTCCTTTGCAGTAGACGTAGCCGGTTACTTCAGATCTAACGAAATTGCATTTTCCAGTTTTAACGGACGATGGAGAGCTGGATTTAATATCTCCAATCTCGGGGGTAAAATACAATACGATGAGGGAGGACAGGAAAACTTTTTACCTACCAACCTGAGATTTGGTGGTGGGTTCGATTTTATCCTGGACGAGGACAATGTTCTCGCCATTACTACCGAGTTTAATAAATTGCTTGTGCCTACTCCCCGGGATTTTGACGGAGATGGGGATGTCGATTCTGAAGACAATGATGAATATCAGCAGATAGGTTTTCTTAAAGGGGTTTTTGAATCCTTTGGTGATGCCCCCGATGGAATGAGTGAAGAATTTCAGGAGATAACCTGGGCGCTGGGTGCAGAATATTCCTTTCAGCAGTCCTTTATGGTACGTACTGGATACTTTAACGAAAGCGAGAATAAAGGTTCTAGAAAATTCTTTTCCCTGGGTGCCGGATTTAAATTCAAGGCAGCACAAATAGATCTATCATATTTGTTTTCTTCTTCTCAGGTGAGAAATCCGCTTGAAAATACGCTGCGTTTTTCACTGACCTTTAACCTGGGTGAAGAATTTATCAACAATTAAATGATATCACTAAGAAGATAAAACCTGCCTCTGAGCAGGTTTTTTTATTTTCGGGTTTAGAGTAATCGTATATTTAGGTATGAAAAAACAAACCCATTCCTTTGATCTTACTATTTTTAATTCCATCGCTGAACTATCAGCTGAAGATGCAGCTTTGATCGAACAGGCACAAAGGGCACGAGAAGATGCGTATGCACCTTACTCAGCTTTTAAAGTGGGGGCCGCAGTTTTACTCCAAAACGGACAAGTTGTTATAGGGAATAATCAGGAAAATGCCTCATTTCCCTCTGGCTTATGTGCCGAGCGCGTAGCTGTTTTTCAGGCGGGTGCACAATATCCCGACATTCCCATTCTGAAAGTAGCCATCGTCGCCGGATCGGTAAAAAACTCGTCCAGTAAGCCGGCTGCTCCATGTGGCAACTGCCGACAGTCTATTTTTGAATACGAAAAAAGATATGAACAGCCCATTGAATTGCTTTTGATGGGCACCAATGGAGAAGTGTATAAATGTTCTTCTATTAAAGATATCTTACCCCTGGCATTTGGTAGTGATTTCCTCGATTAATCAGAAGAGAAAGAAGAAGAAAAATCATTGATTTGATCGACGAATCAAGGCCCTGTAAGCTTTTTTCTCAATTCTTTTTCACTATGAATATAATGTGTATTTTTGTTTTTCTGTGAATATCTTGAAGAGAGAATACCAGCCGAAGGCACTGTCAACCGAATAAACTACAATTTAAATGAAAAAAATTACCAAAGAGGTCTATCTAAAGTGGTATGAGGACATGTTGTTTTGGCGCAAGTTTGAAGACAAACTCGCCGCAGTCTATATACAACAAAAAGTACGTGGGTTTCTTCACTTGTACAATGGACAGGAAGCCGTGTTAGCAGGTGCCTTGCACGCTATGGATCTTTCTAAGGACAGGATGATCACAGCCTACAGAAATCACGTCCAGCCTATTGGTATGGGAGTTGACCCAAAAAAGGTGATGGCAGAATTATACGGAAAGGTCACAGGGACTTCTAAAGGAATGGGTGGCTCAATGCATATATTTTCCAAGGAACATAGATTCTATGGTGGACACGGAATTGTAGGAGGACAAATCCCATTAGGTGCCGGATTGGCTTTTGCCGATAAGTACTTTAAAAGAGATGCAGTTACGCTTTGTTATATGGGAGATGGAGCGGTTAGGCAAGGGTCGCTGCACGAATCTTTCAACCTGGCCATGTTATGGAACTTACCCGTGGTGTTTATCTGTGAGAATAATGGATATGCTATGGGGACCTCAGTTGCGCGTACTTCCCATTCTACGGAAATTTGGAAACTGGGCCTTGGTTATGAAATGCCATGCGGACCTGTAGACGGAATGGACCCCGTTACTGTTGCAGAGGAAATGAGTAAGGCTATAGAACGGGCAAGGAGCGGGGGAGGACCCACTTTTCTCGAAATGAAGACCTACAGATACAGAGGTCATTCGATGTCAGATGCCCAGCACTACAGGACGAAAGAAGAAGTTGAAGAATACAAGAAAATCGACCCAATTACTCAGGTTCTGGAAGTTATCAAGGACAAGAAATACGCAACAGAAGACGAAATAAAAGAGATAGACAGCAGAGTGAAAAACATGGTGAAGGAGTGCGAAAAATTCGCAGAAGAATCGGATTATCCTCCGACGAATCAACTTTACGACATGGTTTACGAACAGGAAGACTATCCGTTTATTGAACACAAATCATAATTAAATGGCAGAGATCATAAACATGCCAAGGCTTAGCGATACCATGGAGGAAGGTACCGTAGCTAAATGGCTGAAGAAGGTGGGAGATAAGATTGAAGAAGGAGATATTCTCGCCGAAATCGAAACCGATAAAGCTACAATGGAGTTTGAGTCTTTTCACGAAGGCACGCTTCTCCATATAGGCATTGCTGAGGGAGATAGTGCTCCGGTTGATTCGCTACTTGCCATTATTGGGGAAGAAGGAGAAGATATTTCTGCCTTGCTCGATGGAGGGACTCAGGAATCGGAAGCTTCTGAAAAGGCTCCGGAAACTTCAGGCTCACCCTCAAGTCAGGACACTGCTAAAGAGTCCAACGTCCCGGCATCATCCGGCGAAATCCCCGAAGGTGTTGAGGTTGTAAAGATGCCCAGGCTAAGTGATACTATGGAAGAAGGAACCGTAGCTACCTGGTTAAAAAAAGTTGGAGATGATGTGGAGGAAGGTGATATCCTTGCGGAAATTGAGACGGATAAGGCTACCATGGAATTTGAGTCATTTTATTCCGGAACCCTTTTGTACATAGGAATTAAAGAAGGGGAGTCGGCCCCTGTTGATGATATTCTCGCGATTATCGGACCACAAGGCACCGATGTGGATGCAGTCTTGAATCAGACAACTTCCGGCGCTCAGCCCGATGCTTCCGCAAGTCAGGAAGTTGAAAAATCGGAATCCCAGAGTCAGGAAACAGACAGTGCAGAATCACCTGCTCCAGCCGTAACCCAGGACGGACAACGAATATTTGTTTCTCCCCTGGCAAGAAAAATGGCTGAAGAAAAAGGTATCGATCTCAAGGTGGTAAAAGGAACTGGAGACCAGGGACGAATAGTAAAACGAGATATTGAGAATTTCAGCCCTGAGGCTGCGAAAACAGTAGCAACTCCTGCAGAGGTCAGTTCGCCTCAGGCAGCAGCTCAACAACCTGTCATTCTTCCCGTCGGAGAAGAAGGATCAGAGGAAACGAAGAATTCTCAGATGAGGAAGGTAATCGCTAAAAGACTAAGCGAATCGAAGTTTACCGCACCACATTACTACCTTACCATAGAAGTGGATATGGCAAATGCGGCTAAATCGAGAACACATATCAATGAACTTCCTGATACCAAGGTCTCATTTAATGACCTTGTTGTGAAAGCATGTGCAATGGCCTTACAGAAACACCCACAGGTGAATACCAGCTGGAATGGAGATACAACACGTTACAACAAACACATTCACGTAGGTGTGGCAGTGGCTGTTGAAGACGGGCTCGTTGTACCTGTTCTGAAGTTTGCAGACCAGATGAGCCTAACACAGATCGGGGCGGCCGTTAAAGACCTGGCCGGAAGGGCACGTATAAAGAAATTAACTCCGGCCGAGATGGAAGGAAGTACCTTTACGGTTTCCAATCTTGGGATGTTCGGTATCCTCGAATTTACTTCTATTATCAATCAGCCTAACAGCGCTATTTTATCGGTAGGGGCTATTGTAGAAAAACCGGTGGTGAGAAATGGAGAAATTGTCGTGGGCAAAACAATGAAACTAACACTAGCCTGTGATCACAGAACAGTGGATGGGGCTACCGGAGCTCAATTTCTTCAGACTCTCAGGGTATATATGGAAAATCCCGTAACTATGCTGGCCTGATGAAGTTGGTCAACAATAAATGAACCGTAAAAAAAGCATTCAACTAAGGCCTGAATGCTTTTTTTATAAACCTAAATTAATATAAATGCACAGAATTTATTTCCTACTTTTTTTGGGCTTATTGCTAGGAGCATGCAAGACTACCAAAAAAACAGCAATCGATGTAGCTAATTTCTCTTCCTCCCTACAGATGGAAGCTCATATGAAGTATCTCGCTTCTGATGAATTAAAAGGGAGGGATACAGGCTCAGATGGTATAGAACTTGCTGCCGGTTTTATAATGGACTTTTTAAAAGCGCAGGACATTGAACCTTATTTCGAGTCCTACCAGGACACTTTGGACAATTATACTCCAGTGGCCTACAATATTGTTGGTGTTATCCCTGGAAATGATCCCGAATTAAGAAAGGAATTTGTACTAATCGGAGCTCACTACGATCACATTGGAATGGGCAAGGTTAAGCTGGGCGACTCCATAGCTAACGGAGCTAATGATAATGCAAGTGGTACTTCTACCGTGCTTGAACTGGCTAGGTACTTCGCCAAAGCGAAAACTAATAAACGAAGCCTTTTATTTGCATGGTTTACTGCAGAAGAGAAAGGCCTCAAAGGGTCAGATCATCTGGCTAAAAAAATGAAAGCTGAAGGAGTAGACCTCTATACCGTATTGAATTACGAGATGACCGGAGTTCCCATGGTGGGAAAGGACCACCTTGTATACGTCAGTGGGTACAACAAATCAAATATTGCCGAGATTAGCAATTCCTATGCAGGTGAAAAGGTCGTAGGATTTCTCCCTACTGCAGAGGAGTTTAATCTTTTTATGCGCTCAGATAACTATCCTTTTTACAAAGCCTTTCAGATCCCGGCCCACACTTTTGCGACCTTTGATTTTACAAATTTTGACCATTATCATCAAGTAGGGGACGAGGCAGATCTGATGGATTTTGCTCATATGGCCAGGGTGGTAAATAAAATGATTCCAGCAATTGAAGGAATAGTCAATGCAGCGAACAAAGAAATAATTCTGAAGTAATGGCAAATGTAATTATTACTGGGTGCAGCCGAGGGATCGGGTACCAGCTGGCTCAATTGTTTACAGCCGCCGGACACGAGGTCCTGGCGCTATCCAGGAATGAAGAACCAATTAAAGATCTGAACATCAGTAACTTGCATTGCTTTTCATTTGATATTTCAAAAGAAGATTCCCTTGCAAATGTCAGCGATTTTATCAATAAACACTGGAAGGAGGTTGATATTTTAATCAATAACGCAGGCATGCTTGTGAACCAGCCGTTTTTGGAGACTACTACCGAAATGTTCGAGGAAGTATATAAAGTAAATGTATTTGGTGTTGCTGCGCTAACAAGGACGGTTTTGCCATTTATGACTGCAGAGGGGCACGTGTTAACCATAAGTTCCATGGGAGGAGTTCAGGGAAGTGCTAAATTCCCCGGCCTGTCTGCCTATAGTTCCAGCAAAGGGGCTGTGATTACGCTAACTGAATTACTGGCAGAAGAGTTTAAAGAAACCGGCCCTTCATTTAATGTTCTGGCACTGGGTGCAGTTCAGACCGAGATGCTGGAAGAGGCATTTCCGGGATATCAGGCACCCCTCAACGCTACTGAGATGGCCGCTTATATAATGGACTTTGCACTAAACGGTCATTCATACTACAATGGCAAACTCCTGCAGGTTAGTAATTCCACTCCCTGAGAAAAGGCATTTCAAAACTATTAATGGTGATAACGTTTGGTATGAATGTCATTGCGGTTTACCAGATTGACTTTTATCATTTGGCTAAGTTTTCACTTTTAATTTTCCTTATAAAGAACAACTAATTTCAGAACCTTTATTTTTGTCATAATGGATTCTGTTTTACAAAAGTATTTGCCGGAGCATGCTGTAGGTCCCTGCTTTGAATTGATCAGGACGTATTCTGTGAATCTTAAAGTGGTAAATGAAAGGGTGACACGGCATGGAGATTACCGCTTGCTGCCCGATGGCAGTCATCAGATAACAGTAAATGCAAACCTAAACCCGTATCGTTTTCTCATTACATTGGTTCATGAGATAGCTCACCTGGTTGCCTTTGAAAACTATGGAAGACGGATTAAACCACATGGGAAGGAATGGAAATATTCATTTCAGCAACTGATGCTCCCTTTTTTAAGGCCTCAGATTTTTCCGTCGACACTTTTGCCCCTTCTGGCGAATCATTTCCGGAATCCAAAGGCCAGTAGCACTACGGATGCTAATTTGTCTATTGCTTTGAAGCAATTTGATCCCCCGGGCGAAGAATCGTTATTATATGAGCTTCCTCCGGGCAGCATCTTTCTGATAAAAAATGGTCGTACCTTTAAAAAGGGTCAGCGAAAGATAAAAAGATATCAATGTATGGAAGTGAAATCAGGCCGTATGTACCTGTTTCAACCCAATGCTGAAGTAAGAATAGTTAATGAAAAAACTTATGAAAAATAAAAACTACTATGCCGTTTTAATGGCCGGGGGCGTCGGATCCCGATTCTGGCCTGTGAGTACTACGGAAAACCCAAAACAATTCCACGATATGCTGGGAACAGGGGATACCCTAATACAGCGAACGTTTAAACGCCTTAATACTTTTGTCCCGACGGAGAATATCTTAATTCTAACCAATGAAAGATACAACGATCTGGTGCTGGAGCAATTGCCACAGATCGAACCCGGACAAGTTGTTCTGGAACCTGCCATGCGAAATACAGCCCCCTGTATTCTCTACGCTGCGCTCAAGATCCAGAAAATGAACCCGGATGGGGTGATGATCGTTGCACCCAGTGATCACTGGATCGAAAATGAAGAAGCCTTTGCCATGGATGTAACACGATGTTTTCAGATCTGTGAAACTGAAGAAGCACTTTGTACACTGGGAATCAAACCTTCATTTCCCAATACAGGTTTTGGATATATCGAATACGATAAACAAAGTACGGATGATTTAAAGCCGGTAGCACAGTTCAGGGAAAAGCCAGACTACCAAACTGCAAAGTCTTTCCTTGAGCAGGGAAATTTTTTGTGGAATGCAGGTATTTTTATGTGGAGTGTAAAGACCATAATTAAGGCTTTTCAAAAATACCAGCCTGAACAGTACCAGCTTTTTGAAAAGGGGATTCCATCTTACAATACGGAAAAGGAAGGTGATTTTATCAGACAACACTATTCCCAAGCAGATAATGTCTCTATAGATTATGCAATCCTCGAACGGTCTGACACTATTTATGTACTGCCTGCTAGTTTTGATTGGAATGACCTTGGAACCTGGGGATCCCTCTATGATAAACTGGATAAAGACTCCAATGACAATGCGGTAGTAAATGGCAAATTACTCGAGATGGAATCCAGAGGGAACATGGTTCGTTTGCCCAAAGGTAAAATTGCTGTAATTGACGGCTTAGAAGACTTTATTATTGTAGATAAGGAAGATGTACTGTTGATTGTTCCCAAGGCAAAGGAACAGGATATAAAGGCAATTGTTTCAAAAACAAAGGCTACATTTGGTGAGCAATATACTTAAGGATAGACTCAATTATGAATACAGGGAATGATCCCAATAATGATAAGGATCTAGAGGGAGCTGAGGAAGTAAAAAGGGAGATCAAGGGTGCGCTTGGATCTACCAGACAATTCCTTAGAGAGCTTTTAGATATTCGGAAAAATACGGATAGGGAAAATACCAAAGAAGCCATTATCGCCGATATCCCCTTTAAAGGGCATACCGCCTGGATTCTGGTCTGTTCCATTTTTATTGCCTCCATTGGCTTAAATGCCAATTCAACTGCAGTAGTCATAGGGGCCATGCTTATTAGTCCGCTTATGGGGCCAATCCTGGGTATTGGCTTGTCTTTGGCCGTTAATGACATTGATACCCTTAAGCGCGCATTGCGAAATTTTACAGTGATGGTGGTTCTGAGTGTATTAACCGCCTATCTCTTTTTCGAGTTTTTTCCCCTTAGGGACGAATCATCAGAACTACTCGCCCGTACAAAACCGGATATCAGGGATGTACTGATTGCATTTTTTGGCGGACTGGCCCTTGTCATAGCCCGGGCAAAGAAAGGAACAGTTGCCAGTGTCATTTTTGGAGTAGCTATTGCCACTGCACTTATGCCACCCTTATGTACGGTCGGATTTGGCCTGGCTATCGGAAATTTTGCGTTCGCCGGAGGGGCGATGTATCTTTTTATGATCAATACGATCTTTATAGGCCTGGCGACTTTTCTCGTACTTAAGCTGCTGCGGTTTCCCATGGTGAAATATGCAAATTCTACAAAAAGACGTTTTATTGCGCGAATTGCTTCTCTTGTGGCAATCCTGGTCATGATTCCCGCAGGTTTCACCTTTTACAATGTATTTCAGGAATCCCGGTTTATGAATCAGGCTAATGATTTGATACACAATACAATTGACCTGTATCAATTTAAAAACAGAGGTCGGTTTATGAATAATCTTACCGAAATCGATTATAACCCCAATGGAATTTCTACTATTGAACTGGTTACTATGGGCGACGAATCCATTCCGGAAAATGTGATTGCCACCTGGGAAAATCAAATGGCATCATATTCCAAATTGCAGAATACAGAACTAAAAATTCTTCAGGGAGGACAGGATGATTCTGATCAGATGTTAAACTATGTCAATGAACTCTACGAAGCCAAAAAATCTGAGTTACTCAGCAAAGATGAACGAATTAGACTCCTGGAACAGGAACTGACGGAGTTGAGTAGTTTTGCCAGGAAACAGATTCCCTTCACAGATATAAGCGCCGAAGCTCAAAGTCAGTACGACAATCTTGAAAAATTGTCTTTTTCCTATATGATCACCACCGATTTTAAGTCGCTCGACACCATTCCCGTCTTTGAGGTAAAATGGAAGGAAGGTATTCAAATAGACCAGCTCAATACAGATTTGAAGAAGTTAAATGAATGGCTAAAGATCAGGTTAAAAGACACAAAAGTGCAGGTTAAGGTAAGCCCGGATTAATTGCGCTCTTCAATATACATTTGCCTCACTTTTTTAAAGAGTTCTGAGGAGTAAACAAAATTTGTCACTGCAGCGTTATCGGTTTTAAAGATCTCCTTGTTAGAGCCTTCCCATTCTTTAAATCCGTCTTTCAGGAAAATAATTTTTTCTCCGATCTCCATTACCGAATTCATGTCGTGACTATTGATCACTGTAGTGATATCGTACTCCTGGGTAATTTCCTGGATGAGGTTATCAATTAAGATAGCCGTTTTAGGATCGAGACCCGAATTGGGTTCATCACAAAACAGGTACTTTGGATTCATCACAATGGCCCTGGCAATGGCAACCCTTTTCTTCATTCCTCCGGAAATCTCTGAAGGGTATTTGTGATTGGCGTCGATAAGGTTCACTCTTTTAAGTACAAAGTTGACCCGGTCTAACATTTCAGATTTCGATTGTTTTGTAAACATATCCAACGGAAACATAACATTCCCTTCTACAGTCATGGAATCGAATAATGCACTTCCCTGAAAGACCATCCCCATTTCCTGCCTGAGATCACTTCGTTCCCTTGGTTCCAATTCTGAATAGATCCTGCCGTCATAACTAATGGTACCTTCATCGGGTGTGAAGAGACCCAGCAAGCATTTGATAAATACCGTTTTCCCCGAACCACTCTGCCCGATAATCAGATTTGTCTTTCCTTTTTCAAAAGAAGTGCTGATCCCTTTCAGGACATGACTCTCGCCAAACGACTTGTGTAAATTGTGTACTTCTATCATCAGCCTAATAACAATTGAGTGAGGATATAATTCAAAATGATAATCACAACACTGGTCCAGACAAAAGCCGTGGTACTCGCTTTCCCAACCTCAAGGGCTCCTCCTTTCATAAAGTACCCGTGGTAGGATGGGACTGTCGCAATGATAAATGCAAACACAACCGATTTAATAAAGGAATAGGTGACATGAAAAGGGATAAAATCGAGTTGCAGACCTTCTACAAAATCGGCGCTGGAGCTAAAACCTCCAAAAACCCCTGCAATCCATCCTCCGAAGATTCCAATATACATCGCAATGGCCACCACAAAAGGATAAAAGAACATTGCGATGATCTTGGGAAATACCAGGTAATTCAGGGAATTGACACCCATAACTTCCAGTGCATCAATTTGTTCTGTAACCCGCATGGTTCCTATGCTTGAGGTAATATATGAACCCACTTTCCCGGCCATGATGATCGAGGTAAATGTAGGGGCAAATTCGAGGATCACGGACTGCCTGGTAGCAAACCCTATCAGATTACGAGGAATCAGAGGATTGCTGATGTTCAGGGCAGTTTGTATAGCGACAACCCCGCCGATAAAGAAGGAAATAAAAATGATAATTCCCATGGAACCGTAAATGAGCTCATCAATTTCCTTTAAGATCAAAGATTTCATGATGGGCCATTTGGTAGGTTTCCTGAAAACATCACGGATCATGATGGAATAACTACCAATAGAGGTTACATAATTCATTGGAGATGGTATGCTTATTGCTGTAAAAATAACAATATTAACGCTCTTATAACTCTGAATTAAAATTTATAGGGTTTATTTAATTATTTTTGAGAATACGCTTAATTCTATGAAAAAATATATCAGGTCAATGCTGGTTTTTGGCTCTTTGGTTATAATTCCAGCACTTCAAACAACTGCACAGGAAAACCAGAAACCTATTAAAACAACTCCCAAGCTAGTTGTAGGGATTGTCGTAGATCAAATGAGATATGACTATCTCACTCGATTCTGGGATCACTATGGGGATGGGGGTTTTAAAAGGCTGGTCAATGAAGGTTTTAACTGCAAAAACAATCATTTTAATTACGCTCCAACCTCCACAGGTCCGGGCCATACCTCTATTTATACCGGAACAACACCTTCCACACACGGTATCATAGGAAATAATTGGTATGACAAAACCACAGACAAAATTGTGTATTGTGCTTCCGATGAAAATTACGTTTCTGTAGGGACCAGTGCAGGTACCGGAAAAATGTCTCCTCACAGGATGACCGTCTCGACGGTAACAGATGAATTGCGTTTGTTTACTCAAAAAAGAGGCAAGGTAATAGCCCTGGCGTTAAAAGACCGCGGAGCCGTGTTGCCCGGAGGACATATGGCGAATGCTGCTTATTGGTATAATGGCGGTGCAGAAGGGGATTGGATTAGTAGTTCATATTATATGGAAGAGCTTCCAAGGTGGGTTAAGAATTTTAATTCCTCTGATGCCGTTGAAAAATACAAGAAACCCTGGACTACTCTAAAAAGTATCAGCACCTATCTGGAAAGTGGCGCGGATAATAATATGTATGAAGGAATGTTCGCTGGTGAAACCGCTCCTGTATTCCCACATGATCTGCCTGCAATATGGGAAAATAACGGTCAGTTTGATCTCCTTAGGGGAACCGCCTACGGAAATAGTCTAACTACTGATTTCGCTCTGGCAGCTATCGATGGGGAAGACCTTGGGAAGGATGCCATCCCTGATTTCCTTGCAGTTAGCTATTCGAGTACCGATTACGTAGGACATCAGTTCGGGGTGAACTCAAAGGAAGTTCAGGATACCTATCTCCGGCTTGATCAGGATTTGGAAAGATTACTTGAGGTCCTCGACCAAAAAGTGGGTAAAGGGGAATATCTTGTATTTCTTTCTTCCGATCATGGGGCAGTAGACGTTCCGGCCTATTTAAAAGATCAGAAAATCCCCGCCGGATATATGGATTCCCAGGGAATGTCTGCCAAGTTTAAGGAGTTTATGTCTTACACCTACGGCGATGCAGATGTGATTAAAAACTACAGCAACGCGCAATTTTTTCTCGATCATGATGTGATTCGAAACCTCGATCTTGAGGTAAAAGATGTTCAATATAAGATCGGACAGGAATTATTAAGCTATGACGGGATAAGCAGGGTGTTTACCGGGTACCAGATGGAGCATAACGAATATAATCACGGAATCCCTTACATCATCCAGAATGGATATAATCAGAAAAGGTCAGGGGATATTCTTCTCGTGCTGAATCCGGGGGTAGTTTATTATCCTGAAACAGGATCAACCCATGGGTCGCCTTATCCTTATGACACCCATGTACCCTTGTTATTTTTCGGTAAGGGAATCTCTCAGGGAAGTACGGTAGAAAGAACAGAGATAGATGATATTGCTCCAACCATCTCAGCCCTGCTTGGCATAGCATTTCCAAGCGGAACAACAGGGCAGCCCATAGAGGAAGTACTAGATTAGCTTACGCAGGATTCGCTTCCAGCGAAGTTTTCTGATAAATTTGCCCTCCTCGGGGGTGACAATATACGGTACGGCATTTTTCCTGGCGTCCCGATATCCATGAAGGTTATCGCGGATGATTCTCAATTTTCCGTTTTTCAAGGCCATTTTTAGGGAGGCGATCATCGTTATTATGATTCCATATCGCATAAGGAACATCGCCTTACCTTGTGACCTTCGGGCCTTAATATTATAGGCGGCACCAATAGGCCTTTGATGCTTTACCTTCAGGGAGTTAACCGCGGCCGTTCTAAAGCCGTGGTACTGTGCAAGAAGCTCATCAACGGTATCCCAGCCCATAGCCGTTCTGAGTCCGTTCATAGCCTGAAAACAACTATTAGAGTACGCTTTAAAAGCTCCTCTTATATGATCTTTGTCCATGGGGTGTTTTAAGATCCATTTCCCTTCGGGATTTTTTTCATAAGCGTATCCCCCTGCTATCCCTATATCCGGCGATGACCGGAAGACCTCCGAAATCGTTTCAAAATAATTGGCTGGAAGAACTACATCCGCATCGAGTTTCACGATAAAATCATAGTCATTGTGAAGGAGTGAAAGGCCCTTATTGAAAGCAGCTACTACTTTGCTTCCCGGTAAATGTTCGTCTGAGGAATGATTGTTTACACCTTCAAAAAACGGATATTTTGAAGAATATTCATCTATTATCTTGGCCGTACCGTCCGTTGAATGATCATTTACGATGACAACTTTTTTTGGCAATACAGTCTGACTCGCAACACTTTCCAATGCATCTGCCAGGAATTCTTCCTCGTTGTGTGCGGGAATGACAACATAATAAGAAAGAGCGTCTTGCGATGACATGGTGGGTTCCTTATTTAGGGAGTTGATCGTTCGGCATACACAATGTAGTATCGAGGTGTAAATCGCCTTAAAATAGGTCTTACTCCTATTTTATTTACTGGATGCGTCCATTTTTTTGAGTCGATGATGTTCCACCCTGCTTTTTCAAGTAGCCAATCGAATTGCCAGGATTCGAATTCGTGGTAATGCCGGTCTCTTGGGTCGGTTTTACTTCTGTATGCTGAGGCAAACCAGAGTTTCAAAGGGACACTGGCAACTAACTTCGAGGCTTTAATTTCCTTCAGGACATTGAAAGGAGCCAGCATATGTTCAAAAATCTCAAAAGCCGTAACTACCGAGGCGTCTGAGGAGGAAACGGCAGAATAATCCAGATCGAGATCCTCACCCTGCGTATTTTTTACTCGATACCCATGTTTTTTCATGATATGAGTAAAGGGATTAACCACCCCCAGATCCAGGATTGTTTCTGAAGTGTTTACATGCTTTTGTAGAAAGGAAAGGGTATTCTCGTATCTTTTCTTAGGATAATTTGATTCGTACATTCACTAGCATCTATAAACGACGGCATTGATATTCATACCTGCACCGACACTCGCAAAGATAACAACATCCCCTTTGCTGATCTGCTGATTTTTAATTTTTCCCTTTCGTACCATATCGAAGAGGGTGGGAACAGTCGCAACAGAGCTGTTGCCTAATTCGTGAATATTCATGGGCATTACCCCTTCCGGCATCTCCCGATCGTATAATTGATAGAATCGTTTTATGATCGCCTCGTCCATCTTCTCATTCGCCTGGTGGATAAAGATCTTTTTAACTTCGTCGATGGAAATACCACTTTTATCAAGGCATTCTTTCATAGCTCCCGGCACATAGGTAATCGCAAACTCGTAAATCTTCCTCCCGTACATTTTAATGTACCGCAGGTCGTCTGGAATTTCCTGATGGTATGAAGAGCCGTGAAACAAATAATAGGCCTCCTCATTGGCGTATGTAGCCGAGTTATGCGCAAGGATTTCACCTCCTCCTTCTTTGGCTTCCACAATACAAGCTCCTGCCCCGTCTGAATAAATCATAGAATCCCTGTCGTGCGGGTCTACAACACGGGACAGTGTTTCTGCCCCAATTACAAGACATCTTCTAGCTATTCCACTCTTTATAAATGCATAGGCTTGTATCATACCTTCAATCCATCCCGGGCATCCGAAGAGCAGATCATAGGCAACGCATTTTGGATTTTTTATCTGGAGGTGGTTCTTTACCCGGGTAGCCAGACTTGGTAGTGTGTTTCCCTGGGAAGACCCATAAGAGACATCTCCGAAATTGTGTGCAAAGATGATATAGTCTAAATCTTCGGCACTGATGTTGGCATCTTCCAAAGCATTTTGTGAGGCAAAGAATGCCAGGTCTGAGGCATTGTATTCCTTCTTGGCATATCGACGCTCACTAATACCTGTAATCGCTTTGAATTTTTCAATTATTACGGTGTTCGACTGTTGAAAGGTAGAACCGTCGCTATTGAGGAAATGTTTGTCTTCAAAGGCTTTATTTGGAACCAGCACCTCAGGGATATAGCATCCTGTACCGGAAATGGCAATACTCATAATGCAAATGTTAATTTATTTCAGAAATGTAAATAAAAGCTGATCAAAATAAAAGTAGAATGCAACCTAAATACGATGTCCAAAAAGGAAGAAACAAGACCTTAGTGCTCGTTTTACGAACAGTAAAAGGATAGTGAGCAAAAAAAGACCTATTCACTTTCGGCATATGCCTCGATTGGAGCGCAGGTACATATAAGATTACGATCGCCATAGGCTTCATCAACACGTCTGATGCTGGGCCAGAATTTACTTTCCTCCACATAGGCTAAAGGAAAGGCGGCTTTTTCGCGTGAATAAGGGAAATTCCAGGTATCAGCCGTAACCATTTTTAATGTGTGAGGTGCATTTTTCATCACATTATTAACTTTTTCTTCCTCGATTTCATCAATTTCCTGCCGGATAGCGATCATCGCATCGCAGAAACGATCCAATTCGGATAACCCCTCACTTTCAGTTGGTTCAATCATCATTGTTTCTGCCACGGGAAAAGAAACTGTTGGAGCATGAAATCCGTAGTCCATTAGTCGCTTTGCAATATCTGTAACTTCTACCTCCTTTACCTTAAAAGGCCGGCAATCAATAATCATTTCATGGGCAGCCCTCCCTTGTTCACCAGTGTACAACACCTCGTATTTTCCCTCCAGCCTTTCCTTTATATAATTGGCATTGAGGATCGCAATTTCTGTTGCCCGACGCAGACCTTCTGCCCCCAGCATTTTAATATAGCCATATGAAATCAGGCAAGCCAGGGCACTGCCCCAGGGGGCTGCACTAATTGCTGTAATGGCCTTTTCGCCACCTGTCTTCACTACGGGATTCCCGGGTAGAAATGGTGCGAGCTGCTTTGCTACACATATCGGCCCAACGCCCGGACCACCGCCACCATGTGGGATAGCAAAGGTTTTATGCAAGTTGAGGTGACAAACATCGGCACCGATAATTGCCGGATTTGTCAGTCCTACCTGGGCATTCATATTTGCCCCATCCATATATACCTGTCCTCCGTGATCATGGATCAGTTGGGTAATTTTTCTTATCGATGATTCAAAAACTCCATGGGTAGAAGGATATGTCACCATGAGAGCTGCGAGATTTTCTGAATGCAACTTTACTTTTTCCTCCAGATCGTTGACGTCAATATTTCCTTTTTCATCGGTCTTTGTGACAATAACACGCATCCCGGCCATAACTGCTGAGGCTGGATTTGTTCCATGCGCGGAAGCGGGGATAATACAAATATTCCTGTGTGATTCTCCATTGGATTGGTGATATGCCCTGATGGTCATCAACCCTGCATATTCACCCTGGGCCCCTGAATTGGGCTGTAGTGATGTTGCTGCAAAACCCGTGATGATGCTGAGTTCGCGTGAGAGTTCCTCTAAAACCTCATGGTAACCTGCTGCCTGTTCTAAGGGAACAAAGGGGTGGATATTGCCCCATTCAGGCATACTCAGGGGTAACATTTCGGAAGCTGCATTGAGTTTCATCGTACAAGACCCTAAAGAGATCATAGAATGGTTCAGAGCAAGGTCTTTGCGTTCCAGTCGTTTCAGATAACGCATTAACTGCGTTTCTGAATGGTATGAATTAAAGACCTCATGGGTAAGGTAAACTGATGTTCTCTGCATATCTGCACCTAGGAGGGATATTCTTTTACTGGCGTTACCAGTAGGCTTTTCTTTCCCGAGAGCTATTGCAAAAACAGTCAGGATTTCGTTTACCCTTTCTTTTGTGGTTGCCTCATTGAGGGAGATGGCAATGGTCTCCTTATCGACATAGAGAAAATTAATATGATTTTTTTCAGCAATCGGTCGGATCTGTTCCGCATTTGCTTTTACCAGAATGGTATCGAAGAAGGCTGAATTTAATTGGTATAGTCCCATTTGTTCCAGCCCATCAGCGAGATGAAGGGTATGAGAATGAACCTTATCAGCGATATACTTTAATCCTTTAGGTCCGTGGTAAACGGCATAGGCTCCAGCCATTACAGCCAGTAAAACCTGAGCTGTACATATGTTTGAAGTGGCTTTATCCCTCTTTATATGTTGCTCCCTTGTCTGCAGCGCCATTCTCAGGCCCCGGGCACCATCAGAATCACGTGTAACTCCGATAATCCTTCCCGGAATACTGCGCTTAAAATCTTCTCTTGTGGCAAAAAAAGCAGCATGCGGTCCACCATACCCAAGCGGAATGCCAAAACGCTGAGTAGATCCGACAACTACATCTGCTCCGAATTCACCTGGAGGGGTAAGCAGCACCAGGCTCAAAATATCAGCGGCAACAGCCACACGGATGTCATTGTTTTTTGCCTTCGAGACAAAGTCCGAATAATTAAAAATCGCTCCGTATTTCCCCGGATATTGCAGCAGAACTCCAAAATAACCAGGATCTAATTCAATTTCTGAGTGTTTTCCTATAACCAATTCTATGCCAAGGGGTTTTGATCGCGTCTCAAGCAGAGAGAGGGTCTGAGGTAATACTTCTTCTGACACGAAAAATTTTACTACCTGGTTTTTCTTCTGATCTCTTGTTCTTACATCGAAGAGCATGGTCATGGCTTCTGCCGCAGCCGTACTTTCATCTAATAGTGAGGCATTGGCCAGCTCCATTCCGGTAAGGTCACATACCATGGTCTGAAAATTCAGCAGAGCTTCCAGTCGTCCCTGGGCAATCTCAGCCTGATAAGGAGTATAGGCCGTATACCATCCCGGATTTTCCAGGATATTTCGTTTGATTACCGAGGGCGTAATACTTTCGTGATATCCCAGGCCGATATACGATTTGAACACTTTATTTTTTCGGGACACCTCGTGAATGTGATTGAGAAATTCCTGTTCACTCATGGGTTTATCCAAAGGCAGGTCTTCCTTCAGGCGGATGTCTTGTGGGATAGTCTGAAAAATAAGTTCATCCAGACTATCGACTCCAATAGTTTTTAACATATCAGGAAGGTCCTCTTCTCTAATACCGATATGGCGAAGTGCAAAAGAATCTGTGTTCATAATCGATGCGTAAATTTACATTGCTAAAAGGAGCACAAAATTAGGTAATTATTCCTTTAAATCAGGCAGATAAAAGGCCTGCAAAGCCAAAGTTTTTAACCAAAACCAGTTGATAGAACTGCTTTGTCTATTTTTGTTTAATGCAGTGGGCAGGAAAGATTTTTGATTTTTATGTCAAAGCCAGTATCCACGTGTCTTTGGCCGTGGTTTCCTTTTTATTTCTAAGCTCCTGTTTCTTAAACATTAGCGTGCCCAACAGCCTTTATCTTTTCATTTTTTTTGGTACAATACCTGCATATAATTTTATAAAACAAACCAGGGGCGGTCAAAATCAGTATTTCGGTTTATTATCAGGTGATAAAACCATACGCTGGTTCAGTGTTCTTTCCCTTACATTCGCCGCGTATTTTGGAACGCAGCTAACAGCCAATACAATGATGGGTGTTCTTATCCTTGCTGTACTCGCTGTATTTTATACCATACCCATTTTTCCGAGCCGGAAAACGCTCAGACATTCAGGGATCATAAAAGTTTTCATAATTGCATTCGTATGGGCCGGTGCTACTGTATTATTACCGGTTATCGAAGTACAACACTATTTGAGCTGGGATGTATGGATTGAAACTTTGCAACGCTTACTCGTGATTTTGGTCCTGATGGTCCCTTTCGAAATCAGGGACCTTGGCGTTGATCCCAATGAGATGATGACAATCCCTCAGCGATTGGGAATCAGAAAAACAAGACGACTTGGGATTATTTTATGCCTGATTGGCTTTCTGCTGACATTCATGAAAGACGAGCTGTTAGCCTATGAAGTACTTGGCAAATCGATTATTTCGCTTAGTCTTATCGGACTTCTGGTCTGGCTGCCCGAGAAGCAACACAGGTACTTCGCATCTTTTTGGGTGGAGGCTTTTCCTGTTTTTTGGGCTGGGTTCTTATGGGGTATACTTAATGCTGTCTAAAGGTTATCCCTGAGTTTTTGCTTTAGATCTTCTTTCGCGGCATCGCTGAGGACAATCAATTTGGCCTTCTCGAACAAGTTCGATAGTTGCTTGTTTTTTCTGGAGAAAGATTTGCATGTGCTGCAAAACAGGACATGAAGCTTTAGCTTTATTTTTTCCGATACACTTGCCTCATGGTATTGCGATTTATTGCAAATCAATGCGGCTTCATCACAAGAGATCATAACGTAAACCAGTTTTTATTAAGGCATCCCATCAGAGCTGTCCTGGCCCTGTGAATCATTACCCAAAGATTAGACGGATTTATATCGAGTTCTTTACAAATATCTTCAGTAGCAAGTCCGCGCACGGTTTTCATGGTAAATACACGGCGTTGGTTTACAGGTAATAAATCAATACAAGCCTGAATGGCCAACCCTAATTCCTTATTTTCAATAGCATCATTTTCAGTGATACTACCCGGATCTGCTACTTGTTCTTCAAGCCAATCCCCTTCATTTTCTGATGATGATTTATAATTACGGCGTACTTCAGCTTTGCCCTTTTTAGAATTGATCCGGCGATAATGATCAATGATCTTTCTTTTGAGGATTGAAATAAGCCAGGTTCTTTCAGACGCCTTTCCTTTGTAATTTTCAGCCGATTTCAAGGCTGCTATAAAGGTATCCTGGATAAGGTCCTTGGCTATTTCCTGGTCACTCACTCTGGAAATAGCGTAGTTAAAAAGATAGTCGGCATGAGCATCTACCCAGGAATCCGGCTCTAGTTGACGAGGTTTCATAGCGTTTTATTGCTTATAAAAATAAGGGTTTTTAAAGAAAATAGGTAACTTTGATTCAAATGACAAAAAGGTGAAAAACTATCTATCTTTTTTTGTATTTCTGCTCGTTGCCGGGAGTTGCAAAAACACCACCAATCAATTGCCGATCAATCAGTTTCAGCAAGAGAATCTGGAGAACTACACCTTAGTGGATGTACGTACCCCGGAGGAATTTGAGGCAGGACATCTTGACAATGCGATCAACATCAACTGGTACGATGCTGATTTTACTGAGAGGGTTGGTGTTCTGGATAAGAAGAATACCATCTATGTGTATTGTAAGAAAGGGGGTAGAAGTGCCAAAGCACAGGCCGTTCTCGATTCTTTGGGATTCAGGGCTGTAGACCTTACTGGGGGCTATGACGTGATAACCGGTTCGGAAGAGGATTAAGCCGATCTCTTTAGCAGGCCTGCTCGTTCAAGCAACGCATCGAGCTTAGGTTCACTTCCTCTGAATTTCTTGTAAAGTTCCATAGGTTTTTCAGTACCTCCCTTACTAAGAATGTAGTCCTTAAACTTTCTGGCCACCTCTTTATTGAATATTCCATTTTCCTTAAAGTAGGCAAAGGCATCCGCATCGAGAACTTCAGCCCATTTATAACTGTAATAGCCCGCAGAATATCCTCCCTGAAATATGTGCGAAAACGCCGTACTCATACAGGTTTGGGGAATATCCGCAAATAGCTGAGTATCTTGGAAGGCTTGCAGTTCATATTCTTTCACTTCGTCAATCCCTGAGGGATCCCTGCCATGCCACGCCATGTCGAGAAATCCAAAACTTAATTGCCTTAAAGTCGCCATTCCCTCCAGGAAATTAGAGGACTCCTTTATTTTATCAATCATTTCCATGGGCAGGACTTCCCCCGTCTCATAGTGGTGTGCAAATCGTTTGAGGGCTTCCTTTTCAAAGCACCAGTTTTCCATGATCTGGCTGGGTAATTCTACAAAATCCCAATAGACAGAAGTGCCTGAGAGGCTGGGATAGGAAGTATCGGCAAGCATACCGTGAAGGGCATGCCCGAACTCATGGAATAAAGTGGTTACCTCGTTAAAAGTGAGTAATGACGGCTTGGTTTTGGTGGGCTTTGTAAAATTGCAAACAATGGAAATATGGGGTCTTTCATTGTTACCTTCCTTTCTGAATTGAGGCTTGTAGGAGCACATCCATGCGCCTCCCCGTTTCCCCGGTCTTGGATGGAAATCAGCATAAAAAATCGCAATCAGTTCACCATCTTGGTTGGTAACCCGATACGTTTTTACATCCTCATGGTAGGTGTCAATATCTGAAACTTCCTTGAACTGTATGCCGTATAATACACTCGCAATACTAAAAACCCCGTTGATAACATTTTCCAGTTTAAAATAAGGTTTCAGCTTTTCATCATCAAGGTCGAACAGTTTCTGTTTTAGTTTCTCACTATAATAACTATTATCCCACTTTTCAAAAGTCTCTAACCCGTCCAGTTCCTTTGCAAACTCTTTAAGCTGATTTAATTCTCTGAAGGCAGCGGGTTTGGCTTTTTCTTTGAGTTCCTCGAGGAACGACAACACTTTTTCAGGAGTTTCTGCCATGCGTTCTTCCAGCACGTAGTGCGCATGGGTGTCATACCCCAGCAATTTAGCCCTTTCATACCTCAGTTGAGAAATTTTCAGAACCAGTTTTTTATTATCGAGTTCATCGTCGTGGAAACCCTTGCTGCTGAAAGCAATTGCCAGCTTTTTGCGTAATTTTCTGTTCTTGGCATAGGTCATAAAAGGGACATAACTGGGATAATCAAGGGTGATGATCCAGCCTTTTTTTCCCTTTGAAGCAGCCAGTTGGGCGGCAGCTTCTTTTGCACCCTCGGGAAGACCTTCCACATCTTCTGCCCTGGTGAGATGCATTTCATATTTGTTGGTTTCGGCCAGCACATGTTCACCAAAAGTCAGTTTTAATTGGGCTAATTCCTTGTCGATGGCACGGAGTTGTGTTTTTTTATCGTCAGGAAGGTGAGCTCCGTTTCTGCTAAAGAATTTGTATTTTTTATCGAGTAACATTTGCTGCTCCTCATTGAGTGCCAAGGAGTCTTTTATTTCAAAAATTGCCGCTACTTTCTCAAACAGAGCCTGATTCAGCGCAATATCGTTGCTAAATTCGGTAAGCATGGGAGAAATTTCCTGAGCCAGTTTTTGAATTTCCTCACTGGTCTCAGCAGAATTCAGATTGAAAAACAGGCTGGAAAGCCTGTCGAGGTGAGCCCCGGCAAATTCGAGGGCTTCAATGGTATTTTTAAAGGTGGGCTTTTCCTTCGAACTTACAATCTCATCGATCTCCAGGCGAGCCTGTTCTAAAGCCTTTTCAAAGGCCGGTTTAAAATGGGCTGTTTTTATGGAACTGAAAGGAGCCAGATCAAATGGCTCTTGCAATGCGTTTTTCATGTACTTGTTAAATTGAATCAGACAAAAGAATGAGAATAGCTACAATTGAGGAAGTATATAATTTTCAACCCTTCTTTACTTCTTTTGCCCCTTTAATCACTTTTTCTTTTAGGCCTTTTTTGTAGAGTACAACTTTGTCCAGGACACAGCTATCCTGGCATCCAATGATCTGAGCGGCGAGTATCCCCGCGTTTTTAGCTCCATTCAGGGCAACAGTAGCAACAGGAACCCCACCTGGCATTTGAAGGATAGAAAGAACAGAATCCCACCCATCTATTGAGTTACTGCTTTTGATCGGTACACCAATAACTGGTAGCGGAGATAAAGAAGCCAGCATACCAGGTAGGTGTGCAGCGCCCCCAGCTCCAGCGATAATGACTTTAAATCCTTCAGTGTGCGCCGATTTTCCAAACTCAAAAAGCTTCTCAGGCGTCCTGTGGGCCGAGATGATATCGACCATAACTTCCAGATCGAATCCTTTTAAGATATCCACAGCTTCCTGCATAACCGGAAGGTCACTCGTGCTTCCCATGACAATGGCAACTTTGCTCATACTTTCTGTTTACTGATTACGTTGATCGTTTGTTTTACCTCTGCAGCAATTTTTCTGGCTTCCTGCATATCTTCATTTACAATGGTCACATGCCCCATCTTCCTGAATGGCCGGGTGAAGGTTTTTCCATAAATGTGAGGAGTTACCCCTTTCAGCCTAAGAATCTGCTCAATATTTTCATAAAAAACCTCCCCTTCATAACCTTCAGCACCAACCAGATTTACCATGACCCCTGCCACCTTACTTTCTGTATTTCCCAGAGGTAAACCAAGAATACAGCGAAGGTGTTGTTCAAACTGATTGGTGAAACTGGCTTCAATACTGTAATGACCGCTGTTGTGTGGTCTTGGTGCTACTTCATTGACCAGTACTTCATCATCTTTGGTCTGGAACATTTCTACTGCAAGTAACCCAATATGTTGCAATTCTTCAGAAACCTTAAGAGCCGTTTTAATGGCTTTCCGGGCGATGTGATCTTCAATACGAGCAGGGCACAGCACGTATTCTACCTGATTGGCCTCCGGATGGAATTCCATCTCCACAACCGGGTAGTTAACGCTACTTCCATTGGCACTCCTGGCTACTATGACGGCTAATTCGGTCTTAAAAGGTATCAGCTCTTCCGCCAGACATTCCACATTGGGAAGATTTTTCAGATCCGAAACTTCCCTGATGATCTTAACCCCCTGTCCGTCATACCCAAATTGTGCGCTTTTCCACACAAAAGGCAAGTTCAGCCCCCCGTGATTTATACTTTCCTGTATCTCGCTGGTATAGGCAAAACGGGAGAAATCTGCCGTAGGTATACCGTGGTCTACATAGAACAACTTCTGGGTAATTTTATTTTGAATGAGCCTTAGTTCCCTTGGGGTTGGAAAAACCCGTACACCCTCTTCTTCCAATTTCTCCAGGGCCTCAATGTTGACATTTTCGATTTCTATTGTAAGTACATCCAGGTTTTTACCAAATTCGTAAACAGCCTGGTAGTCCATCAGGTCGCCTTGAACAAATTCATTGCAGGACAAACGACATGGAGCATCTTTTGATGGGTCCATAACCCTGGTTGCGATATCCCATTTGCGCGTTTCATAAAGCAACATTTTTCCCAATTGCCCACCACCTAAAATACCCAGGGTGAATGATGAAGAAAAATAACTCGAATTATCAGACGTAGACATGTAATTTGAAGAGGTTTTGACAAAAATACATCTTAATCTTATAAACCAAGGCCAGCGCCTCTAAAAAGAGATTTCAAAATGCTATATTTGCCCTCCTGATGGACAAAACGGACACCATAAAAATCCTTGATAAGAATTTTGAATTATTCCTTACAGAGGAAGAGATTCTCAATGCCGTTAAAAAGGTTGCCGGAGAAATAGCTGCCGACTATAAGGATGAGGTTCCCATTTTTGTCGGTGTGCTCAACGGAGCCTTTATGTTTGTGTCCGATTTCCTGAAGAATTATCCCTATCCTTGTGAGGTTTCTTTTGTGAAATTGAGCTCCTACAGGGGTCTCACATCTACCGGGATTGTGGAAACCCTTCTGGATGTACCCGACAATATAGAAGGGCGCAGTGTAATTATCCTCGAGGATATTATAGATACAGGAAGGACTTTACAGGAATTGGTACACCTCTTTTCTAACACCAATGTCAAGAATTTTAAGATCGCCAGCCTCTTTTTTAAATCAGAGGTCTACAATGGGGAATACACTATAGATTACTTTGGAATGAAAATTCCTGATAAGTTTATTGTGGGATATGGTCTGGATTATATGGAGCAGGGGCGAAACCTAAAAGCAGTTTATCAAATTAACCAATCGCATATGATTAACCTCGTTTTATTCGGGAAGCCCGGAGCCGGGAAAGGAACTCAGGCAGGATATTTAAAGGAAAAGTACAACCTTAAGCATATTTCAACAGGAGATGTTTTTCGCTATAATATAAAGAACAATACCAAATTGGGGCAATTAGCCAAATCTTATATGGATAAAGGCGATCTGGTTCCTGACGAAGTCACCATAAGTATGCTGAAGGACGAGGTTGAGAAAAACCCGGAAGCCTATGGATTTATTTTCGACGGCTTCCCCCGCACAACGGCCCAGGCAGAGGCTTTGGATAATTTCCTGGATTCCAAGGACATGAAAATCCACGCAACAATAGCCCTGGAAGCTCAGGATGAAATTCTGATTAATCGACTTTTGGAACGTGGGAAGAGCAGTGGTCGTTCGGATGATCAGGACGAGGAAAAAATCAGAAACAGATTTGAAGAATACAATCAGAAAACGGCACCCCTCAAAGAGTTTTATGAGGCACAGGGCAAGTTTCACAGTGTGAATGGGATTGGTGATATTGAAGAAATCACTGAACGCCTGTCAAAGGTGATAGATACCCTTTCGTAAGCGGAACCTTTTTAATAGTTGAGTGCTCGAATACTAACATTCTTCCGGAGCATAATTATTTTGATTTATGACTGAAGGTAATTTTGTTGATTACGTCAAAGTACACGTTGTCTCTGGTAAAGGGGGCAAGGGCTCTACACACCTGCATCGCGAAAAGTATGTACCCAAAGGCGGTCCCGACGGGGGAGATGGTGGCCGTGGAGGTCATGTTATTCTCAAAGGAAACGAAAGCCTGTGGACCCTTTTGCATTTTAAATACAAACGCCATTTTAAGGCGGGTCATGGCGAAAATGGCAGTAAGAACAGGAGTACAGGCGCCGACGGTCAGGATGTATACCTGGAAGTTCCTTTGGGAACCGTAGTGAAGGATTCAGAGACCGGAGAAGTATTAATGGAGATTACCGAACACGGGCAGGAAGAAAAGCTTGCAGAGGGTGGAATGGGGGGTCGTGGGAACTGGCACTTTAAAACCGCAACCAATCAAACCCCCCGATATGCTCAACCGGGCATTCCGGGTCAGGAAAAAGACGTCATCCTCGAACTTAAAGTACTGGCCGACGTAGGTCTTGTAGGTTTCCCCAATGCCGGCAAATCTACCTTACTTTCTGTGCTTACTTCAGCCAAACCTAAAATTGCTGACTACCCTTTTACTACCTTAAAGCCCAACCTGGGGATTGTGGAGTACAGAGACTTTAAAAGTTTTGTGATGGCCGATATCCCGGGGATTATTGAAGGCGCTGCAGAGGGAAAAGGGCTTGGGCATTATTTTCTAAGACATATTGAACGAAATGCTATCCTGCTTTTCCTTATTCCTGCCGATAGTATCGATGTATCCCAGGAATACGAAATTCTTCTGAAGGAACTGAGGGATTACAATCCCGAACTCCTGGATAAGGAAAGACTGGTAGCTATTTCCAAGGCTGATCTTCTCGATGAGGAACTGATGGACGAAATGCGGAAAGAAGTTAAAAAAGACCTTAAAGACGTTCCTTTTATGTTTATTTCTTCAGTTTCTCAATACGGACTTCAATCGCTCAAAGACAAGCTCTGGGGGCTGTTAAACGAATAAGTTTTCTTTCTCTTCCTGAACATTCTGATTTTCCGTAAATTAGAGTTTAACCATCTTAAGGATTGAACACCTATAGGATTAATTCAAATACTCTAGTTCAGAATTCATGAGAAACTGTCTGTTTTTTTTGCTCATTATGTTATCTGCCTGCTCTTCGCTGAAGGTAGACTACGACTATGACGCACAAACTGATTTTAGCAGTTTCCAAACCTACAATTACTATCCCGACATGCAGACGGGCTTAAGTGAATTAGATACAAGGCGATTATTATCGGCTCTCGATTCAGTGCTTATTTCAAAGGGTTTCAAATCTTCCGAGGAACCCGATTTCTTTATCAATATCGAATCAAGAGAATTTGGCCCCACTCAAAACAGCAATGTGGGAGTTGGCATAGGAGGCGGAGGTAGAAATGTAGGTGGAGGTGTCAGTATTGGTGTGCCCCTGGGTGGGTCAGGGATAGAACGGGAGATTCTGTTCGACTTTATAGATAGTCAGCGGGATATTTTATTCTGGCAGGCTATCAGTACAAGTAGCTATCGCGAAAACGCTAGTCCGGCAGAACGAGAACGGCTGTTACGACAAATTGTGATTAAGGTTATGTCTAAATATCCGCCCCTTTAGCTGGATAGCCCTTGTTGATTGTAATCATATATTTTTCTTTACGAAGTTTAAACAAGTTTCTTTTACCTGTCTAAAGGGATTTCAACAGGCCTCCGTCTATGGGAATATTGGTTCCCGTGATATAAGCGGCCTGATCTGAGGCGAGAAAGGTTGCCAGGTAGCCGTATTCCTCTGGTTTACCCAACCTTTTTAAAGGGACATTACCAGTCATAAAATCTTTTACTTCGCTTAGTTCGATTTGCTGCTGTTCTGCTTTTTTTTGATTGAGTTCATTCAATCGTTCTGTGTCAAAGTATCCGGTTAGAACATTGTTGACCGTAATCTGATACGGTCCGACCTCAGTTGCCAGACTTTTTGCCCAGGCCACCACGGCAGAGCGGATTGTGTTAGACAGCACAAGATATGACAAGGGTTCTTTTACCGAAACCGAAGCAACATTGATAATTCGGCCCCAACTCCGGGCTTTCATATGTGTTAAGGCCAGCTGAGAGGTGAAGACCACTGTCTTAAACATGGTATCAAAGGCATTTTGATAATCTCCTACCTCTTTTTCTGTAGCTGATCCAGCCAGAGGTCCCTGAGTATTATTGATAAGGATGTCAACAGTATTCGTAGCAAAGTACTCTTCCATGATTCCTTTGTACTGTTCATAATTGTTAAAATCCACTGCCAAATATTGGTGCTCTTGCTCCGGCCTACTTTTATGCAGTGAGGTTACAATCGACCTGAGTTTTTCTTCCCTTCTGGCCATTACTGTAACGCTGGCGCCGCTTTTGGCCAATTGGCGGGCAATGCCAAGTCCTATTCCCCGGCTACTACCTCCAACAAGAGCATTTTTCCCATTTAAGTTAATGATCATAATCGTTTATCTATAGGCCTCTCTTACAGGACTGAATATATCCATTAGCAGACAGGGAGTTAATGCTTTGCCACTATGTGGGACGTGTGGCGGAATAACAATGAGCTCACCGGATTTGTAAATTGCCGTACTTCCATCCACGGTAAATTCAAATTCGCCTTTTAGAACCTGCATGATCTGCTCATTTTCATGTGAGTGTTCCGGAACTTCTGCATCTTTCTTTACTTCCCAGTAAACTAGGGTCATTTTTTCTCCATGTATCATTTTGCCCAGAAAGCCCGGGATGATCTCTTCCGGAGTCATTTTTTCTAAATGTATTTTCATTTGATGATAGGTTCAGCTCTTTTGTATAAGGTACATATGTTCGTTGAGTATTTCATCTTCAGATATCGATATGTCTGGTTTGTATCTTGAAGCCAGACTCATGGTATCCTGGTGATCAATGAGGTGATATCCTTGAACGGATGTGTAGAATTCTTCCGGTACGGTCTGATAATTAAATTGCTGATTTTTCTCCAGATTCACTTCTACAAAATCGATTAACTTCTTAAAAACTTTTTGCTTTTCCAGAGAGGGCTCAAAGGAAACACTTCCAATAAAATCTTCCTTTTTTTGCAACCGATTGAAGAGATTAAAAAGTCGGGAAGTATCCTCCCTCCCCAAAAAAAACAAAACTCCTTCAATCAGAATAAATATTTTTTTACCCTCTGACAGCGGAAGTAATTTATTATAAAGATATTCCAGTGAAACCGCATTAAAGTCGGCCGACACATATTCGATATTTCTCTTTGGCAGTAGTCCTTCAGCCTGCCATAGGTGGGTTTTATCCTTTTTAAAAGAAATGACATCGGTCGTATCAATTTCCACATATAGAACCGACGGGGGGAGGGTAAAAGGATACATGCTGAATCCACATCCAAAATTCATAAGGATATCGATTTTATTTTCTTTTGCCAGGGTATTCAGGGTATCGAAAAAGTACCTGTTCCGAAGGCAGTGGGCGAGAGCTTCATAAGAAGATACAGCCTGACTATAGCGTTGGGCATGCACATTTGTAGCTTCATTTGCCCATAGATGGGCAAAAGGATCCAAACTCAGGGAAGGGTCTCCGGCCCTGAATGCAGCTGTGACAAAAGCGGTCTCGTGTATGTTTATTTTCTGTTCCAGAACAAAAATCCTATGCAGAATCTAAGATAGTAAGAATCTCCGTGCCTCTTCACTTTGGGAAGCATATTTCAAACCCTATCTTTGTTCGAAATTTTACTGGCAAATGCGGATCCATTTTATTGCTATAGGGGGAAGTGCCATGCACAACCTCGCCCTGGCCTTGCACGACAAGGGGTATGAAATTTCAGGGAGTGATGATGTTATTTTTGAACCCTCTAAATCGCGGTTAGAGCGGCAAGGCCTGTTACCAGAGCAATTTGGATGGTATCCGGGGAAACTTGACAAAAACATAAATGCTGTCATCCTTGGGATGCATGCAAAGAAAGACAATCCCGAATTATTAAAAGCTCAGGAGCTGGGGTTAAAGATATATTCCTACCCGGAGTTCCTCTATGAGCAATCAAAAAATAAAACACGGGTAGTGATCGGCGGAAGTCATGGCAAAACAACGATCACATCAATGATACTGCATGTGCTCGCCTATAATGGAAAGGCCGTCGATTATATGGTAGGGGCACAACTGGAAGGATTTAACCGTATGGTTCATCTGACCGAGGAAAACGACTTTATAGTTCTTGAAGGGGATGAGTATTTGTCCTCTCCTATAGACAAACGCCCTAAATTCCACCTGTATCAACCTAATATTGCCCTTTTGAGTGGAATCGCCTGGGATCATATGAATGTCTTTCCCACTTTTGAGAATTACCTCCAGCAATTTCAAATCTTTGTAGATAGCATAGTTAAGGGAGGTAGTATTACTTACAACCAGGAAGACAAATGGGTTGCTGAAGTGGTGGAAAAGACGGAAAACACGATCAGGAAATTTCCCTACGGAACCCCTGATTACCAGGTTATAGAAGGCCAGACCTATCTAAGTACTGAAGAAGGCCCCTTACCCATTGAAGTTTTTGGGAAACATAACCTGAGTAATTTGGCCGGGGCAAAATGGATTTGTCAGCAGATGGGTGTTGATGAGGATGACTTTTACCAGGCCATAAGCACCTTTAAAGGGGCATCAAAGCGTCTGGAGAAACTGGGGGAAAGTAAGTCCTCTGTTGTCTTTAAAGACTTTGCCCATTCGCCTAGTAAAGTAGCGGCAACCACAAAAGCGAGTAAAGAACAATTTCCTGACAAAAAGCTGGTGGCCTGCCTGGAACTACATACCTATAGCAGCCTTAACGAGGCCTTTCTCTCACACTATCAGGGAACGCTGGACGTTGCAGACGTAACGGCGGTATTTTATTCCCCTGAATCTGTGGCTATCAAAAAGCTGGCACCTTTGTCAGCAGAACAGATCAGACGGGCTTTTAAAAATGAGAAGCTGGAAGTATTTACCGATCCCGCGGAATTTGAACAATTTTTATACCAGCAGGAAATTAATAATACCGTATTTCTGCTGATGAGTTCCGGAAATTATGGCGGACTAGACCTGCAGGCATTCCTGGGTCACTTAGGGATTAGTTAAGTTTTCTTATTACAAGAAGGTCAGACACCAAATTGTCTGAGGTGATGATCTAGGTGTTTGTACTGCATCAAACCCCATTGTTCATGAGTAAGGCGCCCGAATAAGGGGTGAGGATTCCATGTTTTTCTATTGTTCAGCTGGTGGAATTCAGTGATCAACGCCCGTAGTTTTTCTCTTTCAGTAGTAAAATCTTTTGCTTCAGTTGTTTTTGCAAAAGGGGAGGTGGGTAAATTTTTTCGCCACGGTGTGTCGTTATAGAGCGACTTTTTAAAAAACCATCTGACCAGCAGATTGCCTTTTTTTGAATTGGGTTTATTGGCAACAGCCACTTTTAACGGAACCTGACAATGCCATACCATCTGCCCAACAGTCATCTTTCCCCATTGTCCCCTGTCTGTAGCTTTTAATTGGTCTATCCTGTTCAGTATTTCCCCATAAACTTCACTGTCGAAAAGAGATTTCACAACTTGCTTTTTTATTGCACTGGGAAATGTACATTAAAAATATTAGTTGATTATCTTTAGACATGGAAAAAATGGCGGACTCATTCTCCATAAAATCGTGGGCTGACGACGACAAACCGCGGGAAAAATTAAGACAAAAGGGAAGGTCGGTACTTACAGACGCCGAACTTCTGGCAATTTTGATAGGCTCCGGTAGCCGAGAAGACAGTGCCGTTAGCCTTGCTAAAAAGATACTCAGTAGTTCAAATGACAACCTTCATCAGTTGGGGAAGTTTTCTGTAGAACGCCTTATGAAATTTAAAGGAATAGGGGAGGCCAAAGCCGTAACCATTGCTGCAGCACTCGAAATAGGGAGAAGAAGAAGAGAATCGGGAAGTCATTCGCCAACCAAAATCAGGGGGAGTGCCGATGCATTTGCTGTACTAGAACCCATTATGGCCGAACTTGAGCATGAAGAATTCTGGATACTTTATCTAAATAATGCCAATACTGTAATACACAGGGCTCAGCTTAGTAAAGGGGGAATTACAGGTACCCTGGTCGATGTAAGACTCGTCTTAAAAAGGGCGCTGGAGCTCAGTGCTGTGGCCATCATCCTGGCACATAACCACCCTTCCGGAGCTCTTGTTCCGAGCGAAGCAGACAGGGCCATAACAAAAAAATTAAAAGAAGCTGCGAAGGTACTCGATATAAGAGTCCTTGATCATCTGATCATCGCCGAGAAGTCCTTTTACAGCTTTGCAGACCAACAACTACTTTAATATGCTGTTGATCTACACCCATAAAATTACTCCACGCTTCAGTTATATCATGAAACAGATATTTAAGCGGATGCTTCAGATTGAGGTTGGATATACTACCAAAATAGAAGATTTTATCAAACACTCGGGGCCAAAGATCACCTACACCAAACAGCCGCTACAAAATGAATTCTTTATTAAAAGCCATCCTTTGTTGTTTGAACAGGGTATTCGCAGTGTTGATATTACCATATCTCAATGGGATGAGGTACCCTGTTTTTTTCAGACAGGGGAAAGGAGCAATGTTCCTTTTGATATTTTCGCGGCGAGTTTTTATCTCTTATCCCGTTATGAGGAATATTTTCCTCATGTTAAAGACCTTTTCGGCAGATTTCCTTTCAGGGAAAGCCTGGCCCATGAGCATAGTTTTCTAAAACGCCCCGTAGTTGATCTCTGGGCTCAGAAACTTCGCATTTTACTTCAGGAGCGATTCCCCGATTTGAAGGTCCCTGTAAGACAGGTGCGATATACTTCCGTTATTGACGTTCCAGTGTCCCACAGCTTTGGACACAGGGGATTTTTTCGCAGTGGAATAGGCTTGTTCCTCGATTTGTTCTCCCTGAAATTCAGGAGGGTAGCACAAAGGATTATGGTCATTACCAGGCTGAGGAAAGATCCTTTTGATAACTTTTCTGATTTGATTGAGATTCATAAAAAACATGGGGTACCGGGGATGTTTTTCTTTCAATTTGCCCAATACTCGAGATACGATAAAAATATATCTACTGAAAACAACCACTTTCGGTATTTAATAAAATCGGTGGCTGACTACAATAAGGTTTCTCTGGCGGCATCGTATAGTTCTTTTACCAATTTTGATTTACTCAAGGATGAAAAGCTGAATTTAACTAATGTGATCAACAGACCGGTGGATTATGTGCGGTTGCGCTACAACCGGGTCGATATTCCGGAAACCTACCGGAATCTTGTTGATGCCGAATTTACGGATGATTATTCCATGGGATATACCCATGAAACGGGATTCAAAGCAGGAACCTGCACCTCCTTTTACTTTTATGACATTCCCCTGGAGATACAACAACCGGTAAAGATCCATCCGTTTGCAGCGCATGATTATGCCTTGTTAAAGCTGGAGTCTGAGGAAGAAATATTTTCGGAATTAGACCGGTTACACCGGGAAGTAAAGAATGTCAATGGGCATTTTATAACTGTATTTTCTAACGAATTGCTTGGGACGGAACAAAAATCGAACTGGCTCAAGTTATATTCCGAAATGATTGTCAGGTATTATGTATAGAGAAGTAGTGACTGATGTTTTCTTCGACCTTGACCATACCCTTTGGGATTTTGAAAAAAATTCTGCACTGACCTTCGAGAAAATATTTGAGGATCATGGTATCGATCTCGAGCTGGAGTTCTTCCTGAAAGAATATAGACCGGTCAATCTGGAATTCTGGAAATTATACAGGGAGGATAAAATTGAAAAAGGAGCTTTGCGTTATCAAAGGCTGCGTAAGGTCTTTGACAGGGTGAATTATGCTGTTGAGGATACTGTGATTAATAGCCTTGCTCATGCCTATATCGAACATCTTTCAACATATGGGCACTTACTGCCCTATACTCGTGAGATTCTTGATTATTTGAAACCGCGATATAAGATGCATATTATTACCAATGGGTTTGAAGAAGTACAGACGAAAAAGTTGGACAACGCAGGAATATCGGGATACTTTGATCAAATTATTAATTCAGAAATGGCAGGAGTTAAAAAGCCAAATCCAATAATATTTCAACTTGCCCTGGCCCGAACCATGGTACTTCCTCAGCATGCCGTTATGGTGGGAGATAACCTTGAAGCTGATATACTGGGTGCACGTGCAATGGGTTTACATACAATTCATCTTAATGTCCATGGCGATCCTCTTCACAAACATGGGGAAATCATTCACCATCTTAGTGAAATAAAATCGTTTTTATAAAGTTATATAGGGAAAGGAAAGAGCATATCTTGTAAATCCGGATGCCTATTAACAGGGCCTTACGATGCAGAAATTTAAATACTTCATATTAGTACTCTTGCTGGGTTTGACCTCCTGTGTGGAGGAACAAAATTTCGACCAGTTTGACGACCTTGAGATCATTCCGACCATTGAAGCGAGCATTTTGTATGTGGAAAGTCCTGAAAGTGTAATTAATGACGCCAATGGTGCTATCTGGTATATTCAGACCTTTAATTTCGATGCTTTTAACGAGAGTTTTTTTGCGGATAACGTCTTGGATGGGGTAATGACTTATGAGCTTGAAAACACTACCAGTAAGGAGCTAGAGATTGTTTTTGAGTACCTCGATGAAGCCGGAAATGTCCTTGATACAGAATTTTTTTCGCTCGATCCCGGCCCTGCATCAATAATAAGACGTGAGACCACCTATGGCACTCCGACAGGGCGAAGTTTAGATATTATCAGAAACACTTCGGCAGTTCGGGTAAGTGCCAGTAATCTGGGCGATACAACGAGTGTTTCATCTCTGCCAGACCCTATGGTTGTCTTCAGGTCTAGTGGTAAATTCAGGTTACAATTAAAATGAGATTCTGGGGACTCTTAATTATAGCTGCTCTCTGGGGTAGTGGCTCTCTTTTTAGCCAGAACAAGGAGTTACTCTACGATTTTACTGAGATACCACAGGCTATTTTATTGAATCCCGGGATGAACACCTCTTTTTCCTGGTATGCAGGAGTTCCTCTTGCATCCGGAATTTACGGCCAGGCCGGGACAAGCGGGATTACGGTGAATGATCTGTTTGCCAATGATGGAGTTGATTTCAACATAAAAGTTCGTACACGTGCACTTAATGGCTTGTCAAAAAGGGATGAATTTGGAGCAACAGTACAATTAGACCTGCTTCACGGTGGATATAGAAGTAAGAAAAACCCAAGGCATTTTTATTCCTTTGGAGTGTATTTTGAATCGAGTACAATTCTTTACTGGCCACAGGATCTCGCTTATCTGGCATTTGAGGGGAACGCAGATCAGCTTGGTAGAAGGTTCGATCTGGGGCACCTGAAGACCAGGGGAGAAGGACTTACGGTTTTTCATTTCGGCCTGAACAAAGAATTAAACCGAAGTCTCACCGTGGGAGCCAGAGCCAAGTTATATTCTGGCATCTACGATTTCCATTCTTCAACGAATTCGGGTTATTTCGTAACCAATGAAGGTCAGAACAACCTTTTGGCTAATACCCTGGTAGCCGATATGCAATTGCGAACCTCAGGCATAGAAGAGATCAGGGCTATCATTGATAACGAAGCAGCTGGTACCGTGGCGAATGTGATTACCAAAAGAGCCCTTCTAGGGGGAGACCTGGGTCTTGGGATTGATCTGGGTTTTACATATCAGCTCAATGAAAGAACAGTGGTGACAGGAAGCCTGCTCGATCTCGGATTTGTATATCATTCGGGAGACATCAAAGGATATTCCCTGCAGGGGAGTGCCACTACAGAGGGTGTGGAAGTCATTCTGCCCGATGCTTTTGACGATGCCAATTCAGATTTTTGGCAGGATCTGGTTGATGAAATAGAAGCCCAATTACCTTTTGAGGATAACAATACAAGTTATATCACATTCAGGCCCACTCAATTATACGGGTCGCTGAGATATAATTTTGGTGAACCTGTAAATGGTGATCTCGATTGTGACTGTGATATTGGGGTTACAGATGCTGATACACGGTTCTCTTACCGAAATGCCCTGGGAGTGCAACTTCATGCAATTAACAGACCCAGGGGGCCACAAGCAGCTCTTACGGCCTTTTACCTTCGCAGAATCGGTAATTTTCTAGGTTTGAAAACAACCTACACAGTTGATAAATTTTCCATGACCAATATAGGATTGGGGTTAAATGTGCAGGCAGGCCCGGTCAATTTTTATGTTCTGGGAAATAACCTCCTCGGATATCAGAACCTTGCCGACAGTCATTATGCGTCTTTTCAAATAGGATTTAATATCCTATCTTGGGGAACTAACCGATAGTTCCGATACATGAAAATTTACAGTACCGTTTTGCTTCTCTTCCTGGGGACCTTTTGCTTTGCGCAGTCTGTCATCAATAACTACAAATACGTCATTGTACCAAAACAATTCGAGAAATTTCGAAGTGAAAATCAGTATAAAACAAGTACTATGGTTAAGTTTTACCTTTCAAAACAAGGTATTAATACTTTTTACGATGATGCTTTACCTCTGGAATTAGACTCCAATCGTTGTCTGGCGCTCTATACAAAACTGGATGATCAATCGAACCTATTCTCCACTAAAGTAGCTATTGTATTTGAAGACTGTAAAGGGGAAGAGCAGTACCGTACCCAAATGGGTAGCAGTAAAACAAAAGAATATGTAAAAGCGTATCGGGAAGCCATATCTGAGGCCTTTAATTCCTTGAGTAATTTTCAATACACCTATGCCAAAGCTGAGGATAATACTCCGGTTATTCTGAATTTCAAGGACGATGTAAAAAAATTACCAGCACCGCCACCACCACCGCCGGCAGTAGAACCCGAACCTGAAGTGGTCGAAGACACAACTGAATCCACACAGGAGCCGCAGGATAAAGAAAAGTCGGACTTACTCCCGATGCCTGAGGAGCAAACGGAGGCAATTACATTGCAGGACGCCGTTGCTGAGGTTGCTGAAAATGAACCAGTCTTTTTAGGGACACTTTACGCGCAGAAAACCGAAACGGGTTTTCAATTGGTTGATACAACACCTAGTATACAGTTCTATTTAAAAGAGACATCCCTGTCCAATGTATTCGTGGCGGAAAGGAAAGGGCAGACCGGCTTGTTGTTCCTGAAAGATGATATTTGGATATTTGAATTTTATCAGGGAGCAGATCGTATCCAGGAAGAATTGCAGATAAAGTTCTAATACTGGTACTTATCTTTCCATCTCTGCTTCAGATAGTCCTTGATTGCCTTTTCACGTGAGTTGTCACCGGGGGAGTAAAAAACGGAACCTGTGATAGCATCAGGCAGGAATTCTGCATCCACAAAGTTTTCCTGGTAATCGTGTGCGTATTTGTACTCTTTCCCATAGCCGAGATCTTTCATGAGTCGGGTAGGAGCATTCCGCAAGTCGACAGGGACCGAGAGATCACCGTGTTGCCTTACGGCCTCCTGAGCTTTTTTTATGGCGGTATAACTCGAATTGCTCTTGGGGCTTGTCGCCAGATAAATAGCGCATTCACTCAACAGGATTCTTGCCTCGGGATAACCTATGGTTGTAACGGCCTGGAAAGTATTATTAGCGATAACCAGGGCAGTGGGATTTGCAAGGCCGATATCTTCAGAAGCTGAAATCAGCAATCGCCGGGCGATAAACTTTACGTCTTCGCCTCCCTCTATCATTCTTGCCAGCCAGTATACAGCTGCCTGTGGATCACTTCCCCGGATTGATTTTATAAATGCAGAAATAATGTCGTAATGCTGCTCTCCGGTTTTATCGTATAAAACGGTGTTCTTCTGTACTTTTTTCATCACCATATCATTGGTAATGGTAATTTTTGTATCTGGCTCTGAAGAGACAACCAGTTCAAAAATATTCAGGAGTTTTCTTCCGTCACCGCCAGATAGTCTTAAGAGGGCTTCAGTTTCTTTTAGCTCAATTTTTTTCTCCTTAAGGATACGATCTTCATCTATAGCCCTTTTCAATAAAATTTCGAGATCTTCTTTTCCAAAAGGGTTTAGTACGTATACCTGACATCGCGACAGCAAAGCGGGAATAACCTCAAAACTTGGGTTTTCAGTGGTTGCTCCTATGAGGGTTATCCAGCCTTTTTCAACGGCACCCAGCAAAGAATCCTGTTGGGATTTGCTAAACCGGTGAATCTCATCAATGAAGAGGATGGGGTTTTTAGTAGTAAAGAGGTTGCCTCTTTCCTTCGCTTTGTCAATGACTTCCCTGATATCCTTTACCCCGCTGTTGATCGCGCTCAAAGTGTAAAAGGGTCTTTTACTCTCATTGGCGATGATCTGTGCCAGGGTGGTTTTTCCGGTACCGGGCGGACCCCAGAGTACGAGAGAAGGAATTGTTCCCTTCCTGATCTGATGGGTAAGAGATCCCTGCTCACCTACCAGATGGTGCTGACTAATATAGTCTTCCAGAGTCTTGGGTCTTACGCGTTCTGCCAGGGGTTCATTCATGACCTTAAAAGTACATTTTTTCTACGGATGACAAGAGGGCAGGAATTGGCAAAATGGTTCGAAATTTGTACTATTAGGGGAAAGATAACCCGATTGAAAGAGGAAACACATTTCAGGTATTCTAATGGGGTACTGCTGGTGCCTATGATTGCGGTCCTGCTGATCTGGACAGTTTTCTGGCTGGAACTGCAATTCAACACTAACTGGAATGAATTTGGAATCTACCCCAGAACTGTGACCGGACTCCGGGGGATTATATTTAGTCCTTTGTTGCATTCATCTGTTGAACATCTGTACAACAATACCCTGCCATTGGCTATTTTACTGGCCACACTCCTGTATTTCTACCGTAATATTTCCTTTAGATTTCTTCTGTGGGGATTGATTGCCACGGGAATTATCATCTGGGCGATTGGCCGCCCTGCTTACCATATTGGGGCGAGCGGACTTATTTATCTTCTGGCGAGTTTTATTTTCTTTAAAGGGATCTTCACAAAACATTACCGTTTGGTAGCTGTTTCTCTTGTTGTTTCCTTTATATATGGAAGTATGCTCTGGTATATATTCCCAATTAAGGAGGAGATTTCCTGGGAAGGGCACCTGGGCGGTTTTCTCGTGGGATTACTGATGGCTATCTTTTTAAAAGTGAGTGTGCCTCCTCCCGTGAAGTACGCCTGGGAAAAGGAGGATTACAATGAAGAGGAGGACGAATTTCTAAAGCATTTCGATGAAGACGGTAATTTTATAGAAAATCTATCGAAGGAAGAGGAAGAGAATCTCAAAATAACTTATCACTATAAAAAAGCCAGTAAGGATCCTGATGGTAAAAATGATTAGCTCATACGTTGCCTGACCACTTCAAATAAAAATATCCCGCAGGCGACCGAAACATTCAATGAACCAATTTCTCCCATCAAGGGAAGTTTAGCTGTATGATCAGATTCTTTGAGAATGGAAGGTGAAATCCCAGTGTCTTCAGCACCCATGATCACCGCAACAGCACCTTTTAGATCCAGGGTGTATAATAAATTATTTGTTTTTTCAGTTGCAGCTACGACCGTCACCCCCGATGCCTTTAGATAAAAGACAGCGTCTTTTATATGGTCTGTTTTGGCAATGGGAATTTTAAAAACAGCCCCTGCTGAAGTTTTTACGGTATCTCCGGTGATTGGGGCAGCGCCTTTTTTAAGCATAATTATTCCATCTACACCAGAACATTCTGCAGTTCTGATAATTGCCCCCAGGTTGCGCACGTCTGAAATACCATCGAGCAAAAGGAAGAGCGGATCTTTTTTCTCCGCCAGGACCTGGTCGATTAAAGATTCCATGGACTGGAAGGAAATAGGGGAGATTGTAGCCACCACCCCCTGGTGGTTATTCTGACTTAATTTATTGATCTTTTCCAAAGGCACGAAAGAAGCTGGAATACCCTCTTTGCGTACGAGATTTTCCAATTCCCTTGAAAGATGGCCTTTCAGGCCTTTCTGAATATATACCTTGTCAATAGGTTCTTTAGACTCTATAGCCTCCATGACGGCTCTAATACCGTAAATCTGGGTGTTTTTAGACATAAGGCAAAGGTAGTGAACAATTGTACTGAAAAATGTCTGAAATCGGCTTAAAATAAGCCATAAAACAAGAGCTTACAACTCCGCTTCGTCCAAATGGGAAATGGCCCTTATCAATTGTGCTTCTTCAGAGAGGTCGATCTTATTTACTTTCAAATAAGCCTTCATCTTTTCAGCTGAGTTAGCATCGAGCTGTTTGAGGAATTTATTTTTCTTTTGGCTGATTTCCCGGATCTCTCCGTCGTTTTTTTGTAGTAAGTAAGAACTAAAGGTTGTGAATTTGCTGGGAGTAGGATTTACCATTGAATTGGCAGCCGGTTTGGCCTCGGTATATTTCGACTCGAGATGTTTGTAGAGTTTAAAAGAGCTGCCGTTGTACAAACGGATAAGGTAGCCTTCCTTATTCATCGCTTTATCGTTTATAAAAGAAAGGTAAAAATATTCCTTGTCCCTTGTATTAGATACTAGAACAACGTTGAGATCCCTGATCAATGCCTGGTGTTTTTCTTCCTGAAGGTGAGTTCTTTTAAGTTCGATTTCATTGGAAAAAATATTATACCTGTAATAGAATTCTCCCAGGTCTTCATCCTTATACCAAACATGCCCTTTTTTAAAATCAATTGTTTCATAGGGTGTTCCCACTTCGGCTCCAACATAGTGAGTTACCTTCCCGTCATCGTCACGAACAAGTTGGAATAGTTTCTGCATTGAAGGGGTCCATCTTTGGTGGAAGTTGGCAAATGGATCATTCTCCACCCCTGCCATTTGAGGTGCGGCCTGGTCAACCAGCTGGCCGCTCAGTACAAAGAATGATAATAGAGCAGTGGGAAGGATTAGATGTTTCATGAGGAAGTGTCTATTGAATTGATATACTCAAAGGTACGAATCAGATCAGTTTCTTCGCTCAGATCAATTTTTTCTTCTTTTATAAATGAATTTACCTGGTCCTTGATTTCTTTGTCGAGTATTTTCAGCAGTGCACCTTTTTTCTGAGTGAGCTGATCAATCCGTTCAACCCCGGCTTTTTTGTAGTAGTATTCTACAAAATGGGCATATCTGCTGGGTATGGCCATTACCATGGAGTTGGCAGCAGCTTTCCCTTCGCTGTACTTCACCGCAAGGCGGTGATAAAGAGTATATGAATCACCGGCTGAGATAATGGAAAGGTATCCGTTTTTGGTTTCATTTTTTTTAGTGATATAAGTTGTAAACCTCAATTCACGGTTGCCGTATTTCACTCTGAGATCCTGATTGGCTAACAGACGTTTGGGATTTTCTTCCTCAAGCGCTGTTTCCTTTATTTCAATCTCACTGTTTAATGCGTTGTATCGGACAAAGAAATCGCCCACAAATTCCTCCCCAAAATACACTTTACTTTTAATGAAGTTTTCTGTGAGGTAAGGAGAACCTAGTATTTCCTCGCCTCCTTTAGCCTTCTCATTTACACGCAGGTTCATCATCACGAGGTTGAGCATAGGATTTCCTCCCTGGGCGGAATTAAATAGTCCTGCCTCTCCTGTTGGGGCAGCGCCGGTTACCTGAGAATAGCCTGTAAAGGATAATATGGATACCAAAACTACCAGGAATTTATATTTCATAATTGATAAGTAATAATTTCTATATATAAGAAGTATTCCGTGAGTTTACCATAAACAGCTTTGGAAATACATTCATTTTTAAAATTTTCCAAATGTAATAAAAAGAGTTTGGGAAATTCCCGACTAAGAATTAAAAAAGGCCATCTTGTTGGGATGGCCTTTTCTGATTTATTGAATAATCCTTCTATGGACATATACTTAAACTACCCGTAAAGTCGCCAATAAACGGACTAGGTCCATCTTCAAAGGCAATCTTGCCGTTTGGAGCGTACAATTGGTAAGTAACTTCCGAATCCCAGTCTCCTGAAACATATTCAAAAGTTACAGTAGTTGCTGTGTCAGGAATTGTAAATACCTCCGAGTTAGAGGCTCCCTGTGCAGCAGAGATGGTATAATCTGTAGCTACACCATCAACAGTAACTCTGACAGAAGCACCGTTCCACCCGTCACCAAAAGAATCCTGCATATCCAGGGTATAATCACCAGGAACAGGACCTACTGGGATACATGCTACAATAACATCGTACTTATAAGGAGAACTGAAATAAGATCCCCCAAGTACGTTTTGATTACCATTTACATTTGTCCAGGTTGAACCATCTGTAAGGTTTACTACAAATCGGTAGCTGAACACATCTCCTCCTGAATAATCTGTACCAACTCCTAAAAGGCTGGCCGACTCTGCAAGAGTAGTTGAGAATGTAAGTTCTGGAAGTCCCCGTGAACTAGTGGAGAAGTCGCTGACATCATAAGTGGCAATCAAAATCTCGGCTTTACTGTTGTCATTAGGATCTTCCTGGTTATCTGTAAATGAAGCATACAGATCAACTGAGGCTAACAAGTCTCCAAATTCGGCATCCTGCTCTTCAACGGTAACTGTAAAAACAGATTCCGGCACAAAGGCATTAAATGGATTACCTTCCTGAGCTCTTGTTCTCAAAACCGCACCTACGGTGTAGTTTTCAAGAACCTGGTCCACTACTTTGTCATCCGTTTCACAGGAGACAAAGAAGACTGTGGACAACGCTAAAAGAAATACACTAACTTTTTTCATCGTAATTTTTTTTTAAATTAATTAGCAACTGGGAATGTTGGTGATGAAGGATTTGTATCCCAAAACACCTGTTCTGTAACACCTGATTTCTGCGCTAAGGAAGAATTGGTGTTTGCAGCATTCGCCGGATAGAAGAAGCTTCGGATAAATGCTCCTGGGTTTGGCTCCAGATTTGGCTCCAAATTAGTAGGATATCCAGTTCTTCTATAAAAATTATACGCATCGTGACCGTTCCCTTTCAGGGCAACAAAGAATTGTTCGGCCATGATATTCCATTTACCTTCATCATCTGCCGCATCAAAGGCAGCATCGACGGAAGCGATAAAATCTGAAACGTCTGTTGCAGATGGCTCAAAGGAAAGATCTGCAGTGGCATCCAGGGAAGCAAAGGTCTGTACTTTCGTAATAGACTTGTCTATCCCGGCAAGGATAAAAGGTTTCCCGGCGGCCGGACTTCCATTCATTGCAACTTCAGCTCTCCAGAAATCAACAGTTGAGGCAAGGATAACGGGAGTAATACCTGCTCCGCCACCACCAGTACCTAAACTGGTTTCTCCAAAACTGTTATCGTCAAACTGACCTCCTTGTGGATAAACTCCAACGGCAGTTCTCAATAACCCATCTGGTGGAATACCAGAATCATTCCCGTGATTTCTACCCCAGTATCCGTTGTCTAAAGTACAGAATGGGAACCCACCTGCAGTATATTGAGCAGGAGGTGATTGAAGAGAGCAATCTAATGTTTCTTCATTCGGTGCAACAGGATCACCATCGATATCGTTAGATCCCGGAGTACCTTCGTTTTGGCGATAATAATAGTATCTGATCCTTGGATCATCAGATGTATCCATTAGGTTCATCATCCAGATAGAAGCGTAATCACCACCACCTGTTACAGTGTAGTTTTGAGCATAATTAGGATGTCTTGTATCAGGCTGTACCTGGTTAGACCCCCACTGGAACTGCCAGTCATCATCTGTTGAGGAGATAAAATTTCCACCGGAGATAATGCTGTTAAAAGCTGAAGTATTTCCAAGATTAAGGTGTAACCTCAATTTCAGTGTGTTTGCAGCTTTTACCCATGCATCCCAGTCTCCGTCATAATAGAAATCAATAGCCGGATCAGCTAAAGCGTTAGCGTTGAAATTAGCTATCGCCTGATCTGTAAGTGCCAGAGCAGCTGTATAGATGTCTGCACCACTATCTGGGCCCGGATTTAGATTATCGGCTCCGCCTATGGCTTCTGTATAAGGAACATCTCCAAAATAATCTACAAGCAGGGTCATCGTATATGCCTCGATCAATTGAGCAATGGCTATGTGATGTGTAAGACCAGCTTCTTCCGCGATTGGCGTAAGATCTCTGGCGTTCTTGATAACTTCCTGGTAAGCATCTTCCCAGTTGGCGTCAAAGCCAGATGGAGAATACGCATTCTGGTAGTTTCTGCTACCCATCCATTCGATACGAGTTACCTCAGCACCTGTTTCACCCAGGGACTCTACCACTCGGGCAAACTTTACCTGAACTTCATTTAGATAGAAGTCAGGATCAGCCTGAGCAGGTGTCAGCGCATTGGGGTTTTCGGTAAGGTCCAGATTGGAGGTTTCGCATCCTGTGAAAAGGACTCCACCCAACAGACCAATACTTAAATATTTAAATATGTTTTTCATGATCAATTTTTATTTTAATTAAAATGAAGCTTTAACACTGAATCCGTATCTTCTTGAACTAGGTCCATTAAGATAATCAAATCCTCTACCATTTCCAATACCGATACCGGCTACGTTGGGATCAAAATTTGTTCCCTTGGGAATGTTAATGGCTTCGTACCACATGTTGAATCCTGAAACAGTAAAGCTCAAGGAACCAAATGGTGTTTTATCCAGGAACTTAGCAGGCACACTATAGCCTAAAGAAACTTCCTGTAACCTCACAGTTGATGCGTCAAAGACTCCTAATTCATCAGGTCCGAATAAAACGTTGTTGAAGTAGAACGTTGAGTTGTTGATCTGAACATCGTTAGGTGTTCCGTCACCCTTCACACCTGGAAGGATAAAGGTATTTAAACGATCTACAACGTCTGTGGTCAATCCCCTTCCGATTAATACGGATGCGGTTCTTGAATAAATATCTCCTCCATGTGTATAGTTGAACAAGAAATTAAAATTGAAGTTCTTGTAACTAAAGCTGTTACCAACGTTTAGTACCCAGTCTGGGTTAGGATCTCCGATTTCAAACAATCCTTCTTCTTCGATATAGTCACCAGCGGCATTTACCACAAAATTATCATTGTCATCCCTTTGGATACGGGTACCTACCATTATTCCTAATGGATCTCCAACCCTTGCAGCATTACCTAAGTTGGTAAACCCTGCATATACAACGATATCAGTATCAAGACCTAGGTCGGTTACCTCTGATTCGTTAAAGAACCAGTTTGAATTCAGGCTCCAGTTTAAGCCTCCCGGCTCACTAGATCTGAAGATATCCAGGGTAGCGTCAACTTCCGTTCCCCATGACTTGATCTCACCCACGTTTGTTTGTGTAGTTGTATAACCAGTCGATGGGTCAAGTGGACGGTCGATAATAAGATCCTCTGTGATCCTTGAATAATAAGAAGCATCTAATGTAAGTCTGCTGTCAAAAAGTCTGGCTTCAATACCAAATTCTAATTCCTGCAGAAGTTCAGGCTTCAGGTTAGGATTACCCAACAAGTTAGCACTTACGTTGGTAACGGTATTATTTCCGTCTCCATCCTGGAAGTTCTGTGTATCGAGGATCAGCGTGGAAGCTACCGGATACCCTGTTGGGAAGTTAGCCGATGTTCCATAACCTGCTCTAAGCTTCATGTAGTTAACTCCGTTAGGACTTTGCAATCCTGGGATAAACTTGGTAGGAATAAGCGAAATACTAGCACTGGGATAGAAGATCGCTCTGTTGTCCTGGGCAAGGTTAGATACCCAGTCATTCCTTCCTGCAAGCGTAAGATAGACCATACGATCGTAGTCGAAGTCTAACTGTCCGTAAACCCCTGCAATGTTTCTTTCTTGTAGAAACTGGATGGGTTCGAACAGGGAGAAGTTGAAATGTCTCAGTACTCCGAATACCTGCTGCCCTGAAGAAGCTACACCATTCTGATCGAATTTCTCGCTTCTTGTAGTAGCACCAGCGTTAAAGCTGAACCCAACTTTCTCTGAGATCTCGTACTGACCTGTAAGGATCAGGTTGTGATCAAAAAGGGTGTTAGTGTTGTTCCAGGTCTGGAGGATACCACTCTGTGTAGCAACGCTACCTCCGATACCACCTTTATTCTGAGACGTAATATTATTTTCACTGTAGACATCCAAACCAAAACGGTAAGTCAGGTTAAGGTTGTCATTGATATCATAAACAAGGGCCATGTTTCCGAAAACCCTTTTGGTATCCTGCTCAGTCTTGGAGTTTTTAACGGTCCAAAGCGGATGCTGGATACTGTTGTTCTGACGATAGTATACACTGGAACCGTCAACAGGGCTCTCAAAAGGTAGTCCCTGAATGTCCACACTCCTTGGCGTATAGAATACGTTGGCGAAGACTGAAGAACCTGTACCGAAAACACTGTTACCTGTACTTGCAGCAACCGGTGGCGACTGGAAGTTAGTATTTGCAAAGTTCAGTGTACCTGAAGCAGTGATCTTATTGGAAAGCACTGCTCTACCACCAAGACCTACTGTATATCTTCTCAGGTTGTTACCTGGTGTAAATCCTTGATCGTCCAGGTGACCGAAGTTCATGTTGTAACTCATGCTTCCGTCATCGGAAGAACCGTTTACGTTTACAGAGTTTGTCTGAACAACTCCTTGCTTAAAGAATTTCTCTACACTGTCATAAGGTCTCCAAGGGTATCTGGCTCCCTGAAATTCCGGGAATGCAGCCTGGATAGCTGAAGTAGAAGTAGAGTATGGGTGAGCAAGAGTTCCTGCATCATCGATAGCTGACTGAGTTCCCCAGCCTGCTACTCCGTCTCTGTCGAAACTTGGTCCCCAGTTACTGAAGAACCAACCGAAAGCCTGGTCGAATCCGTTACCGAATTCATCCTGGTAATCAGGAAGGGAAGCAATCTCGTTAATAAAGATCGAGCTGCTCACTGTTACTTCGTTTTTCTTGGCCTGTCCTGTTCCGGCAGCACCGTTCTTGGTAGTAATAAGGATTACCCCGTTACGTCCGGCAGTACCGTAAAGTGTGGCAGCAGCCAAACCTTTTAATACGTTTACACTCTCTATGTTGTTGGGATCCAAATCCAGGAACCTACTGGAACCGTTGTTTCCATCAACGAAGCTGTTACCTTGTCCGTTTTGTGTTTGTCCGTTAGTACCACTGTCAAAAGGTACCCCGTCAACGATAAACAATGGCTGGTTACTACCACTAAAGGTACTGAGACCCCTGATGATAATACTGGTACCAGATCCGGAAAGACCACTCTGGGCCTGAATATTAACCCCGGATGCCTTACCTGTTAAGATACGACCAACATCACCCTCGGCACGTTGCTCAAGCAGTTCATCGCCTACTTCAGAAACCGCATACCCCAGGGCTTGCTTCTCTTTCTTAATACCCTGAGCAGTTACTACTACCTCTTCCAGTGCCTGAGCATCTTCCTGCATCTGCACATTGATAGTGTTGCTCGCTCCAATAGTAACCCGTACATCTCTTTGACCGATGTAACTGAAAAGAAGTGTCTGACCTGCACTACCTCTAATAGAGTAATTTCCGTCGAAATCGGTTTGAGTACCTGAGGTACTTCCTTCAACGACGATGTTTACTCCTGGAAGCGGAAGTCCGTCCTGGTCCGTCACGGTACCGGAGACCGTCTTCTCCTGCGCAAAAGTCAAATGCACAACAAACGCCAATAAAAGCGTCAAGATTCCATTTAAATTTGTTCTCATTTTAAAATTATTTGAATTAGCTAAGTGCGAAAATCACAATTCTATGTTAATAATCCAAACTTATTTTAATAAAACTTTAAGAGAATAATAGGGGTCTCCTGATTTTGAGAACAGTAAAAAGGGCAAATAAGAATTGGTTTTGTTAAAAAATTAATAAATCGAATCCGAATTCATGAGTTGAATTAGAAATGAATATTTAAGGATGTCTGATATTGTGCAGTTCGCAAATCCACTCTAAAAGGCTTAAAGATATTTTTATCGGGAATTATGTTCTAAAACTGTAAAAAATTTTTAAAATGAATTTCCTATATATATTTAGGTATAAACTATGGTGTAAATCAGTTTGGTTTTCAAAGGCAAAGACGACTCTGATTCTCAAAGTATTATGCGTGAAAAAAAAATCCTGCAAAATTAAGCCACAGGCATTTGAATTATAATGAATAATTACTACATTTGCCAGCCCTTAAAAGAGGGTAGATTTATACATTATATAATAGTATGCCAACAATTTCACAATTAGTACGAAAAGGAAGGGCCACAATTACCAAGAAGAGTAAATCGGCTGCTTTGGATTCGTGTCCCCAGCGAAGGGGTGTTTGTACGCGTGTTTATACCACTACACCGAAGAAGCCTAACTCGGCTATGAGAAAAGTAGCCAGGGTGAGGTTAACCAACGGAAAGGAAGTAAACGCATACATCCCCGGAGAAGGACACAATTTACAGGAGCATTCGATAGTATTGGTTAGAGGCGGAAGGGTGAAGGATTTGCCAGGAGTTAGATATCACATAGTGAGAGGAGCTCTGGATACTGCAGGTGTAGCCGGCAGGACACAGAGACGTTCTAAGTACGGTGCCAAAAGACCCAAAAAGTAAGCAACACTTTTAAGAAGAAGCAATGAGAAAAAGACAGGCAAAGAAAAGACCACTATTACCAGATCCAAGATTTAATGATCAGCTGGTAACCCGTTTCGTCAATATGATGATGTGGGATGGAAAGAAATCAGTGGCCTTTAAGGTGTTTTACGACGCGATTGATATCGTGGAAGAAAAAAAGACTGACGAAGAGAAATCAGGTCTCGAATTATGGAAAGACGCACTTTCCAATGTGATGCCTCACGTAGAGGTACGAAGCAGAAGAGTTGGAGGGGCTACTTTCCAGATCCCAATGCAGATCAGGCCGGATCGTAAAATATCAACTGCGATGAAATGGTTAATCAGCTTTTCCAGAAAAAGAAATGAAAAGTCGATGGCTCAGAAGCTGGCAGCGGAAATCCTGGCAGCATCAAAAGAAGAGGGCGCGGCAGTGAAAAAGCGAGTTGATACTCATAAGATGGCAGAAGCCAATAAAGCATTTTCTCACTTTAGATTCTAATACGCAAGATGGCTAGAGATTTAAAATTTACAAGAAATATAGGTATTGCCGCTCATATTGATGCCGGTAAAACCACAACCACAGAACGAATCCTTTTTTATACTGGCGTAAGCCACAAGATTGGAGAAGTTCACGATGGGGCTGCTACCATGGACTGGATGGAGCAGGAGCAGGAGCGAGGAATCACTATTACTTCCGCCGCTACAACCTGTACCTGGAATTTCCCAATGAAAAACGGTCAGCTTACTGATGAGTCAAAGCCTTATCACTTTAACATCATCGATACTCCCGGCCACGTTGACTTTACCGTTGAGGTGAACCGATCTTTGAGGGTTCTCGATGGTCTGGTATTCCTTTTTAGTGCTGTTGACGGAGTTGAGCCTCAGTCTGAGACTAACTGGCGTCTGGCAGATAACTACAAGGTGCCGAGAATGGGATTTGTCAATAAAATGGACAGGCAGGGTGCCAACTTCCTTAATGTGTGCAAGCAGGTAAAGGATATGTTGAAATCCAACGCTGTGCCAATCGTACTTCCTATTGGAGATGAAGCTGATTTTAGAGGGGTAGTTGACCTGGTTAAAAACCGGGCAATTGTTTGGAATGAGGAAGATCTCGGTGCAACGTTTGATGTGATCGATATCCCTTCTGAAATGGAAGCTGAGGTGAAGGAATACAGAGCGGCGCTTATTGAGGCTGTAGCTGAGTACGATGAAACCCTGATGGAGAAGTTCTTCGAAGACGAAGATTCCATCACAGAAGATGAGGTACATGCTGCCCTGAGAGCTGCGGTTATGGATATGAGTATCATTCCAATGATCTGTGGTTCTTCCTTTAAGAATAAAGGAGTACAATTTTTACTGGATGCCGTATGCCGATACCTTCCTTCTCCTATGGATAAGGAAGCGATTGTAGGAGTAAATCCCGATACAGGTGCTGAGATCTCCAGGAAACCGGATATCAAAGAACCTTTTGCTGCACTTGCTTTTAAGATTGCAACAGATCCTTTTGTGGGTCGACTGGCATTCTTCAGAGCGTATTCAGGAAAACTAGATGCTGGATCCTATGTTTTAAACAACAGATCTGGAAATAAAGAACGTATTTCGCGTATCTACCAAATGCACTCTAACAAGCAAAACGCAGTGGATTCTATTGCTGCCGGTGATATTGGAGCTGCTGTTGGATTTAAAGATATTAAGACTGGGGATACCCTTTCTGATGAAAAACACCCTATTGTCCTTGAAAGTATGAACTTCCCCGATCCTGTAATAGGGATTGCCGTGGAGCCAAAAACCAAGGCTGATGTAGATAAATTAGGGATGGCCCTTGCCAAACTGGCGGAAGAAGATCCTACATTCCAGGTAAAAACCGATGAGGCTTCAGGCCAAACGATTATTTCAGGAATGGGAGAGCTTCACCTTGATATCATCACCGATCGTCTCCGAAGAGAGTTTAAGGTTGATGTCAATCAGGGACAACCTCAGGTTGAATACAAGGAAGCAATCACAAGACCTGCCGATCACAGAGAGGTTTATAAGAAACAAACAGGAGGTAGAGGTAAATTCGCAGATATCGTATTTACTATGGAGCCTTCTACGGAAGAAAAACCGGGACTCGAATTTGTCAATGTGATCAAGGGGGGTAATATTCCTAAAGAATACATTCCTTCTGTTGAGAAAGGATTCAGGGAGGCGATGAAAAACGGTCCTTTGGCCGGTTTTGAAATGGATAGTATGAGGATCGTCTTAAAGGATGGATCTTTCCACCCGGTGGATTCGGATTCTCTTTCTTTTGAACTGGCTGCCAAGCTAGGGTACAAAGAGGCTGCCAAAGCCGCCCGTGCCGTCTTGATGGAGCCGATAATGAAGTTAGAGGTGCTTACGCCGGAAGAGAACATGGGTGATATAGTAGGTGACCTTAACAGACGAAGAGGACAGGTAAACAATATGGACGACAGAGCCGGAGCCAAAGTGATCAAAGCAGAGGTGCCGCTTTCGGAAATGTTTGGATATGTTACTGCACTGAGGACATTATCTTCAGGTAGGGCAACAAGTACAATGGAGTTTTCGCACTATGCCGAAACACCTACAAATATTGCAGAAGAGGTGATAAAAGCAACCAAAGGGGTAACCGCTTAATTCTTAGGAGATGAGTCAGAAAATCAGAATAAAGTTAAAATCATACGATTACAACCTGGTAGATAAGTCTGCCGAGAAGATTGTTAAAACCGTAAAAACTACCGGAGCTGTGGTAACAGGACCTATCCCGTTGCCTACCCACAAAAAGATTTTTACAGTTTTACGTTCACCCCATGTAAATAAGAAGTCGAGAGAGCAATTTCAATTAAGCTCTTACAAGCGATTACTTGATATATACAGTTCTTCTTCCAAAACCATCGACGCGCTCATGAAATTGGAGCTGCCAAGTGGGGTGGAAGTTGAGATTAAAGTGTGATAAAAGTATCGGAAGGCAGGATGCTTTCCGCGACATGTCCGGAGCGATTTGCAAAGGAAAAACGGTAACAAAAATACATTCGGGGTCGAATTATTTTTGGCCCTGTTTTTTTGTCAGATAATTTAGAATAGTAAAAACAATTAATAATAAATAGTATGTCTGGGTTAATAGGAAAAAAAGTAGGCATGACCAGCATCTTTGACGACAATGGAAAGAATGTTCCATGTACGGTCATTGAGGCAGGACCATGTGTGATTACCCAAGTCAGAACCGAAGAGGTAGACGGGTATAATGCCCTTCAGCTCGGTTTCGATGACAAGGCAGAAAAACGTGCTAAAAAGTCCGAAAAGGGACATTTTAAAAAGGCAGGTGCTTCTCCTAAGAAAAAAGTCGTCGAGTTCCGTGATTTTGAAGGAGAGTACAAATTGGGAGATACCCTTGGGGTAGATCTGTTTGTGGAAGGGGAGTTTGTAGATGTAACTGCAACTTCAAAAGGTAAAGGTTTTCAGGGGGTTGTAAAAAGACATGGTTTTGCCGGTGTCGGACAGGCTACCCACGGGCAGCACAACCGTTTAAGGGCTCCTGGATCTATCGGTGCAGCATCATATCCCGCCAGAGTATTCAAGGGAATGAAAATGGCCGGAAGAATGGGCGGAGAACGGGTAACTGTTCAAAACCTGCGCGTCTTGAAAATTGTACCGGAAAAAAACCTGATCGTTTTGAAAGGGTGTGTACCCGGTCATAAGAACGCATATTTAACGATTGAGAAATAATGAAAGTAGCAGTCTTAGATATCAACGGAAAAGAAACAGGGAGAAAGGCAGACCTTTCTGATGCTGTTTTTAAGATAGAGCCTAATACACATGCCATTTATCTGGATGTAAAACAATACAGGGCTCACCAGAGACAAGGTACTCACAAGGCCAAAGAAAGGGCTGAAATTGTGGGGAGTACCCGTAAGATTAAAAAGCAAAAGGGAACCGGAACCGCAAGGGCAGGTAGCATCAAGTCGCCAATCTTTCGCGGTGGGGGTAGAATTTTTGGGCCAAGGCCTAAGGATTATAGCCTTAAGCTCAATAAGAACCTGAAGCGTCTGGCCCGTAAATCGGCGCTGAGTATCAAGAATCAGGAAAAGGCGATTATGGTAGTTGAGGACTTTAATTTCGAGAGTCCAAAGACCAAGGATTTTCTACAGGTTCTCAAAGGTCTCGGATTGGAAAATAAAAAGTCCCTCTTTGTCTTGGGCGATTCAAATAATAACGTATATTTGTCGTCGCGCAATTTGGAAGGTTCTGAGGTTGTAACTAACTCAGAATTAAGCACTTACAAAATATTAAATGCAAATAATATTGTGCTTTTAGAAGGGTCGCTGGAAGGTATAGAGGCCAACTTAAATAAATAGGAAATCATGAGTGTGTTAATAAAACCAATCATAACGGAAAAGATGACAGCCGATAGTGAGTTACACAACCGCTATGGTTTCATTGTAAATCCCGGAGCCAACAAATTGCAGATTAAGGATGCGGTTGAAGGAACATACGGGGTATCCGTAAAGAAGGTAAGAACCATGAATTATGGTCCAACCCGCAAGACCAAGTACACCAAAACAGGGGTACAACAAGGGAAGACAAAGGCTTATAAAAAGGCAATTGTTGATGTTGCGGAAGGTGATGTCATTGATTTTTACAGTAATCTATAAAGACACCAAATGTCAGTTAGAAAATTAAAACCGATCACTCCAGGACAGCGATTTAAAGTAGTAAACGGATTTGACGCGCTTACTGCTGATAAGCCGGAGAAAAGCTTGCTTGCTCCGTTAAAAAAGTCCGGAGGTAGAAACAGTCATGGAAAGATGACCATACGCCATAGAGGTGGAGGTCACAAAAGAAGGTATCGTTTAGTCGATTTCAAAAGAGTGAAGCACGGTGTTAATGCCGAGGTGAAATCGATTCAGTACGATCCAAACAGAACCGCCTTTATTGCTCTTATTGAGTATAAGGATGGGGAGAAGAGTTATATAGTAGCACAGAATGGTTTACAGATAGGCCAGAAGGTCACATCGGGAGCCGGTTCTGCACCTGAGATTGGAAATGCGTTGCCTTTGAATGAAATTCCTTTGGGAACAATCATTTCCTGTATTGAATTACGCCCCGGGCAGGGAGCAGTGATGGCGAGAAGTGCCGGAACTTTTGCTCAGCTTATGGCGAAAGAGGGTAAATACGTAACTATTAAATTGCCATCCGGGGAAACCAGAATGGTACTGGGAAATTGCTTAGCCACCGTAGGTGCTGTTTCCAATTCGGATCATCAGCTGATCGTTTCCGGTAAAGCGGGAAGAAGTCGCTGGTTAGGTAGACGACCAAGGACAAGACCGGTAGCTATGAACCCTGTAGACCACCCAATGGGAGGTGGAGAAGGAAGAGCTTCCGGAGGACATCCAAGATCGAAAAATGGTATTCCTGCAAAAGGTTACAGGACTCGTTCCAGAACCAAGGATACCAACAGATATATAATAGAACGTAGAAAGAAATAAAAAGTAGAAAGAAATGGCACGTTCACTAAAAAAAGGACCCTACGTTCATTTGAGCCTGGAGAAAAAGGTAAGACAGAATGTAGATTCGAATAAAAAGACCGTCATCAAAACATGGTCCAGAGCTTCCATGATCACACCAGATTTTGTAGGCCAGACCATCGCAGTACATAATGGGAAGCAGTTTGTTCCTGTTTATGTTACCGAGAATATGGTAGGACATAAATTGGGTGAATTTTCGCCCACTAGATCTTTCCGCGGTCATGCCGGAGCGAAAAATAAAGGTAAAAAGTAAGCTATGGGAGTTCGAAAAAAACAAATGGCCGAAAGAATAAAGGCAGAGAAGAAAGAGCTCGCCTTCGCGAAATTAAACAATTGCCCTACTTCGCCTCGTAAGATGCGTTTGGTAGCCGACCTTGTAAGGGGTGCTGAGGTTGAAAAAGCCCTTGCAATTCTCAGGTTTAATCCTAAGGAAGCTTCCCGAAGGCTGGAAAAGCTATTGTTGTCAGCCATCGCTAACTGGCAGGCGAAGAATGAAGATGCCGATATTGAAGAAGCAGAACTTTTCGTGAAGGAGATTCGGGTTGATTCTGGCAGAATGCTAAAGCGCCTCAGACCTGCACCACAGGGAAGGGCTCACAGGATAAGAAAACGTTCAAACCATGTAACCTTGGTTTTAGGCGCTAACAATAATACAGAAGCTTAGTATGGGACAAAAGACAAATCCAATAGGAAACCGACTGGGTATAATCAGGGGATGGGAATCTAACTGGTACGGAGGTAATGATTACGGGGATAAACTCGCAGAAGACGATAAAATCAGGAAATATGTTTCCGCCCGTTTGGCCAAGGCAAGTGTCTCTCGAGTCATTATCGAAAGAACGCTGAAGTTGATTACCGTTACCATCACCACTGCAAGACCCGGTATCATTATCGGTAAAGGTGGCCAGGAAGTGGATAAACTGAAGGAGGAGCTTAAAAAGATTACCGATAAAGAGGTTCAGATCAACATATTTGAGATCAAAAGACCCGAAGTTGATGCAAACCTGGTTGCTGCTAGTATCGCACGACAGATAGAAAACAGGATCTCTTACAGGAGGGCCATTAAAATGGCAATTGCAGCCGCAATGAGGATGAATGCTGAGGGAATCAAAATTATGATTTCAGGTAGGTTGAATGGAGCGGAGATGGCACGTTCAGAGTCTTATAAAGAAGGTCGTATTCCTTTATCCACCTTCAGGGCTGATATTGATTACGCCATGGAAGAGGCACATACAACTTATGGACGACTAGGGATCAAAGTGTGGATAATGAAAGGTGAGGTTTACGGAAAAAGAGATTTGTCGCCCTTAGTAGGAATGTCTAAAGGGACGGGCAAGGATAAGTCCGACTCCGGAAGAAAACGCAGAAGAAAATAATTTAGTAAAGTAGGAAAAAATGTTACAGCCGAAAAGAACCAAGTTTCGTAAAGCGCAGAAGGGCCGAATGAAAGGAAATTCCGGAAGAGGACACAGACTTTCTAACGGGATGTTTGGAATTAAGTCATTGGATTCCAGCTTTATTACCTCACGTCAGATTGAAGCTGCAAGGATTGCTGCTACAAGATACATGAAAAGACAAGGTCAGCTTTGGATTAAAATATTTCCAGACAAGCCTATCACCAAAAAGCCCCTTGAAGTAAGGATGGGGAAAGGAAAAGGAGCACCGGAATATTTCGTTGCGGTTGTAAAACCGGGAAGAATCATGTTCGAAGTTGCAGGGGTTCCTATGGATGTGGCTCAGGAAGCTTTAAGGCTTGCTGCTCAGAAATTACCGGTGAAGACAAAATTTATTGTGGCTAGAGATTACGATGCCGCTTAATGATACTGATATAGAAGATCATGAAACAATCAGAAGTAAAAGAATTATCGGTAGAGGAATTAAAGGAAAAGATGTCCGATTTCAAAAGGAAACATGCCGATTTGAAAATGGCTCACGCTGTAACACCACTTGAAAACCCTCTTCAGCTGAGGCAGGTGAAAAGGACAGTAGCACGATTGGCCACAGAATTAACAAAAAGGGAAAACCAATAACGGGTTCTGCTTTATGGAAAAAAGAAATTTAAGAAAAGAACGAGTAGGCGTTGTAACCAGCAATAGAATGGAGAAATCAATTGTGGTTTCTGAAGTAAAGCGGGTAAAGCATCCTATGTATGGTAAGTTCGTATTGCGGACAAAGAAATATGTTGCACACGATGAAACCAATGATTGCAAAATTGGTGATACTGTAAAGATCATGGAAACCAGACCTTTGAGTAAGACCAAATGCTGGAGATTGGTAGAAATCCTTGAAAGAGCTAAATAATTATGTTACAGCAAGAATCTAGACTTAAAGTGGCAGATAATACCGGGGCGAAAGAGGTGTTGACCATTCGTGTACTGGGAGGAACCAAAAGAAGATATGCTTCTGTAGGAGATAAGATTGTGGTTTCTGTAAAAGAAGCTACACCTAACGGAACAATAAAAAAAGGAGCCGTGTCTACTGCAGTAGTAGTGCGCACCAAGAAAGAGGTCCGCAGACCAGATGGTTCTTATATCCGCTTCGACGACAACGCTTGTGTACTTCTTAACCCAACAGGGGAAATGAGAGGAACCAGGGTATTTGGTCCTGTAGCGAGAGAGCTCAGGGACAAACAATTTATGAAGATTGTTTCATTAGCTCCTGAGGTGCTATAATCAGACAAGACGATGAAATTAAAAATAAAAACAGGAGATACAGTACGAGTAGTAGCCGGTGATCATAAAGGGTCAGAAGGTAAAGTGGTTACTGTAAACCTACAGAAGAACAAGGCGATTGTAGAAGGCGTCAATATGGTGTCTAAGCATGAGAAACCGAGCGCCAAGAACCCACAGGGGGGAATAGTTAAAAAAGAAGCTCCCATCCATATCTCTAATCTTTCTCTTATCGACGGAAAATCGGGAGAGACCACAAGGGTTGGCTTTGAGGTCAGAGATGGAAAAAAAGTACGGGTTTCAAAGAAATCTAACGAGGTAATATAGTTATGAGTTACGTTCCAAGATTAAAGAAAGAATACAAAGAGCGCGTGGTAAAAGCGTTGCAGGACGAATTCGGGTACAAGAACATTATGGAGGTGCCTAAATTGAAGAAGATTGTCGTGAGCAGAGGTGTAGGTGCCGCTGTGGCCGATAAGAAGCTCATCGACCATGCGGTTGAAGAACTATCAAACATTACCGGGCAAAGAGCAGTCTCCACAATTTCCAAAAAGGATGTGGCGTCTTTCAAACTCAGAAAAGGAATGCCTATTGGGGCCAAAGTGACTTTGAGAGGAGAAAGGATGTACGAGTTCCTTGATCGATTGGTAACAACAGCTTTACCAAGGGTACGTGATTTTCAGGGAATCAGAGCTACCGGTTTTGATGGAAGAGGGAATTACAACCTCGGAGTTACGGAACAGATCATTTTCCCCGAAATCAATATTGACAAGATCAACAGAATTAACGGGATGGATATCACCTTTGTGACCAGCGCCGAAACCGATAAAGAAGCACAATCCCTTTTAGCAGAACTGGGACTACCTTTTAAAAAGAATTAGTATGGCTAAAGAATCAATGAAAGCCCGTGAACGTAAAAGGGCAAAAACAGTAGCAAAATACGCTGAGAAGAGAAAAGCCTTAAAAGAGGCCGGCGATTACGAGGCATTGCAAAAATTGCCAAGAAACGCTTCTCCGGTGCGTATGCACAATCGTTGCAAACTCACAGGGAGACCAAAGGGCTATATGAGAACTTTTGGCTTGTCCAGGGTAATGTTCAGGGAAATGGCTAATAAAGGATTGATTCCGGGAGTTAAAAAAGCAAGTTGGTAACACCATAAAAGGCAAGAAGATGTTAACAGATCCTATATCAGATTATTTGACAAGAATTAGAAACGCCAGCAGGGCGGGTCACAGGGTTGTTGAGGTACCAGCTTCCAATCTAAAGAAAGAAATCACTAAGATTTTATTTGATCAGGGCTATATCCTGAGTTATAAATTCGAGGATGATAAAGTTCAGGGTACAATTAAAATCGCTCTGAAATACGATAAGCAGACTAAAGAGCCTGTTATTAAAAAAATTCAGCGAATCAGTAAGCCGGGATTGCGTAAATATGCCGGATCTGATGATATGCCGAGGGTTTTAAATGGTTTGGGCGTAGCGATTGTCTCTACCTCACACGGGGTGATGACCAGCAAACGAGCCAAAAAAGAAAATGTTGGGGGCGAAGTGCTTTGCTACGTTTATTAAACCGATAAAAGTTAAAAGAAATGTCTAGAATAGGTAACAATCCGATAGCGATCCCAGAGGGAACCTCCGTAGAGGTCAAGGAGAATATCATTACGGTAAAAGGAAAGCTGGGTGAACTTACTCAGGAATACTCTGCCGTTGAGATCAAAGTTGAAGACGGACAAGTATGGATCACCAGGCCTTCTGATTCAAAAGAGCACAAGGCAAAACACGGACTGTACAGATCTTTGGTCTTCAATATGATCGAAGGAGTATCCAAGGGTTGGACGAAGGAATTGGAATTGGTAGGTGTAGGATTCAGAGCGAGCAACCAGGGTCAGAAATTAGACCTTGCTCTCGGCTTCTCTCACAACATCGTTTTTGACCTTGCACCGGAAGTAAAGGTGGAAACCACTTCTGAAAAAGGTAAAAACCCAACCATTAAACTAACGTCGCACGACAAGCAGTTAATCGGGCAAATTGCAGCCAAAATACGTTCATTCCGCAAACCTGAACCTTACAAAGGGAAAGGAATCAAATTTGTCGGGGAACAATTGAGAAGAAAAGCAGGTAAATCAGCATAAGAGTAAGATTATGGGATTATCAAAAACAGAAAGAAGAGATCGTATCCGTAAGAGAATCAGAAAAATCTCTTTTGGGACGGCAGAAAGACCAAGATTGTCTGTTTACAGAAGCAACAATGAAATCTATGCACAGGTTATAGATGACAATGAGGGTAAAACCCTGGTTGCTGCCTCGTCAAGAGATAAAGAATTGAGTAAAAGCAAAGGGACAAAAATGGAAATTGCCGCCCTGGTAGGGAAGGCACTGGCCGAGAAAGCTAAAAAAGCCGGAATTGAAACTGTAGCTTTTGACCGTGGAGGGAATTTGTACCACGGACGGGTAAAATCATTGGCCGAAGGTGCCAGAGAAGGTGGATTAAAATTTTAATAGATACTATGTACGGCAAATACAAGAATGTAGAAACAGTAAAACCCGGAGGCCTCGAACTTAAGGACCGCCTGGTAGGCGTTCAAAGGGTAACCAAGGTAACCAAGGGGGGAAGAGCATTTGGTTTTTCTGCCATTGTGGTTGTAGGAGATGAAAACGGAGTTGTTGGCCATGGTCTTGGGAAATCCAAGGAAGTTGCGACTGCGATCGCGAAAGCCATTGAAGATGCTAAGAAGAATCTCATTCGTATTCCTTTAAACAAAGGAACTTTACCCCATGAACAAAAAGGGAAATACGGAGGAGCCAGAGTTTACATTCAACCTGCCTCTCATGGTACAGGAGTTATTGCCGGAGGTGCTGTAAGGGCGGTATTGGAATCTGTAGGAGTACAGGACGTTTTGTCTAAGTCTCAGGGATCTTCCAACCCTCATAATGTGGTGAAGGCTACATTTGATGCCCTGCTGCAACTCAGAGATGCCAAAACAGTAGCGTCACAGCGTGGAATCGCCATGGAAAAAGTTTTTAAAGGATAAGGAACGATGGGAAAGATTAAAGTTACTCAGGTAAAAAGCGGGATTAAAAGACCTCAGAATCAAAAGAGGACCCTTGAAGCCCTAGGACTGCGTAAAATAGGACAACAGGTTGTTCACGACGATACGCCTAATATCCTTGGCATGATCAATAAAGTTAAACATTTGGTTTCTACAGAAGAAGCTTAAGAAATAAGTGTTGAAATGAATTTAAGCAATTTAAAACCAGCAGAAGGTTCTGTCCATAAGGACGGAAAGACCATCGGTAGAGGCCAGGGATCCGGGAAAGGCGGTACCGCCACAAGAGGGCATAAAGGAGCTAAATCCCGTTCTGGTTATTCTAAAAAGATTGGATTCGAAGGGGGACAAATGCCTTTACAACGAAGAGTACCCAAGTTCGGATTTACCAACATCAATCGGGTAGAATATCGAGGAATCAATCTCGATAAACTACAAGAGCTGGTAGATAACGGGGCAGTAAAAAAATCAGTGGGGTTAGAAGACCTCATTGCAAATAACCTGGCCGGCAAAAACGATTTGGTTAAAATACTCGGAGGAGGAGAACTTAAGGCTCCATTGAAAATAACAGTACACAAGTATACCGCCAGCGCCAAGAAAGCAATTGAAGCGGCTGGAGGAGAAGCGATAACATTATAAGAGAGCGGGCTCTATGAAGAAATTTTTTGAGATCATATCTAATATCTGGAAGATAGAAGAGCTGAGGAACAGGATTCTGATGACCCTCGGTCTTTTGCTTGTCTACCGTTTTGGTGCACAGGTGGTACTTCCCGGTATTGATACCTCACAATTGGCAGCCTTATCATCTCAAACAGAAACTGGTATCCTGGGTATTCTGAATGCATTTACAGGAGGGGCATTCGCTAATGCTTCTGTTTTTGCCCTTGGAATCATGCCCTATATTTCGGCATCCATTGTGGTGCAGCTGATGGGTATAGCAGTACCGTACCTCCAAAAGCTCGATAAAGAAGGAGAAAGCGGCAGAAAGACCAAGAATCAGATTACCCGATGGTTGACAATCGGTATCAGTATCGTTCAGGCTCCTGCTTACTTGTACAGCCTTGGGGCACTTGGAGTTCCCGATAGTGCTTTCCTTCTCGGAAAAGGATTAGGCTTTATTGTACCTTCTGTGATCATACTGGTGACAGGCTGTGTCTTTGCCATGTGGTTAGGGGAAAAGATCACTGATAAGGGGATCGGAAATGGTATTTCTCTTCTTATTATGATCGGAATTATTGCAACAATGCCTCAGGCCTTTGTACAGGAAGCGATCACGAGATGGGACGGAAATGGAGGTCCTATGCTTATTCTGGTTGAAGTAATCCTTTGGTTTGTTGTTATTTTGGCAAGTGTGCTTCTGGTGATGGCTACCCGCAGGATCCCTGTGCAGTACGCCAGGAGATCGGCCTCAGGAGGATACGAAAAAAATATAATGGGAAGCAGGCAGTATATCCCATTAAAGTTGAATGCTTCAGGGGTAATGCCAATCATCTTTGCACAGGCAATTATGTTTGCACCGGGATTACTTGGCAGAACGTTTAATGACACAGCAATTGGTCAGTGGATGGAAGTCCAGTTCCAGGATATATTTGGTCTGGCTTACAACATATTATTTGCCTTGCTGATCATCATATTTACCTATTTCTATACAGCCATTACTGTCCCGACCAATAAAATGGCGGACGACCTGAAAAGAAGTGGTGGTTTTATTCCCGGTATCAGACCCGGAAAGGAAACAGGTAGTTTTTTAGATAAAATCATGTCATTGATTACACTTCCCGGTTCAATATTTCTGGCCTTTTTGGCAGTATTGCCGGCTATAGTAGTGAAATTGATGGATATACAGGCAGGCTGGGCACTGTTTTACGGAGGTACTTCCCTGCTTATTATGGTAGGGGTTGCAATCGATACCGTGCAGCAAGTGAATGCCTACCTATTGAACCGTCATTACGACGGACTTATGAAAACAGGAAAGAACAGAAAAGTAGCATAAGATATGGCCAAACAAGCAGCAATAGAGCAGGATGGAAGTATCATAGAGGCATTGTCTAACGCCATGTTCAGGGTTGAACTGGAAAACGGACATGTGGTTACTGCTCATATCTCGGGAAAAATGCGAATGCATTATATCAAATTATTGCCCGGGGATAAGGTAAAACTTGAGATGAGTCCTTACGACTTGAGTAAGGCCAGAATTACATATAGATATTAAGAAACTCGAGACATGAAAGTAAGAGCATCGATAAAGAAAAGAAGTGCCGACTGCAAAATTGTTCGCAGGAAAGGCAGGTTGTACGTAATTAATAAGAAGAATCCCAGATTCAAACAAAGACAAGGGTAATTATGGCAAGAATTGCAGGGGTAGATATCCCAAAACAAAAAAGAGGTGTTATAGCCCTTACCTACATCTTCGGAATTGGTAAGAGCAGAGCTCAGGAAATTCTGGACAAAGCAAAGGTAAATGCTGATGCGAAGGTGTCTGATTGGAATGATGACGAGATCGGGAGAATCCGGGACGTAGTTTCTTCTTACAAGATAGAAGGGGAATTGAGGTCCGAGAACCAGCTGAATATCAAAAGGCTGATGGATATCGGTTGTTACCGTGGAATCCGGCACAGATCCGGACTTCCGTTACGCGGGCAACGAACCAAGAATAATTCCAGGACCAGGAAAGGAAAAAGAAAAACTGTGGCCAACAAGAAAAAGGCTACTAAGTAATAAGGCGTAACATGGCAAAAACAGGTACAAAAACAACCAAGAAACGTAAGGTAATTGTTGAATCTACAGGTGAGGCTCATATTACTGCGTCGTTCAACAATATCATTATTTCCCTGACGAACAAAAAAGGGGATGTGATTTCATGGGCGTCGGCAGGTAAGATGGGATTCAGAGGTTCAAAAAAGAATACTCCCTACGCTGCACAGATTGCTGCAGAAGAATGCGCAAAAACAGCACATGAAGCCGGGTTAAGGAAAGTAAAGGTATACGTAAAAGGACCTGGAAATGGTCGTGAGTCTGCCATTCGTTCCCTGCACAATGCCGGAATAGAGGTTACTGAGATCATCGATGTAACTCCTATGCCTCACAATGGCTGCAGACCGCCCAAACGAAGAAGAGTTTAATCATTATATCCTATAATTAATTTCTCACAAAAGTGTAGTTACGATTATCGAAGGATAAGCCTTAATTCATAATCACACTTTTAATTTTAAAGAAGATGGCAAGATACACAGGACCAAAATCTAAGATCGCTCGTAAATTTGGCGAAGCGATTTTTGGCGACGACAAGTCGTTTGAAAAGAAAAATTACCCTCCGGGGCAACACGGGAACAACAGACGCCGTGGGAAAAAATCAGAATACGCTATCCAGCTGATGGAGAAGCAGAAAGCCAAGTATACCTATGGTATTTTGGAAAAACAATTCCGAAACCTTTTTGCAAGGGCTAACCGAAGCAAAGGTGTTACCGGGGAAGTTTTACTTCAATTATGTGAAGCCAGACTAGACAATGTCGTTTACAGAATGGGTATTTCCACTTCAAGAAGGGGTGCGAGACAATTGGTTTCTCACCGACACATCACCGTGAATGGGAATGTTGTGAATATTCCTTCCTACTCCCTTAAACCGGGTGACGTAGTTGGAGTAAGGGAAAAGTCAAAATCCTTACAGACTATTGCAGATTCTCTTTCCGCTAACAGCAGTGTGTACGAATGGATCACCTGGAATAGCGAAAAGAAAGAAGGAACTTTTGTAGCCGTTCCAGAACGCCTGCAGATTCCGGAGAATATCAAAGAACAATTAATCGTTGAGTTATACTCTAAATAAACCACATATACCCGACTATGGCATTATTTAATTTTCAGAAACCCGATAAAGTTATAATGATCGATTCCTCAGATTTCGAAGGGAAATTTGAATTCCGCCCTTTGGAACCCGGATACGGTCTAACTGTTGGGAACGCACTTAGAAGAGTATTGCTTTCCTCCCTGGAGGGATTCGCCATTACTTCGGTAAGGATAGATAAGGTTGAACACGAATTTTCGGTAATCGAAGGCGTTGTAGAAGACGTTACGGAAATTATTCTCAACTTAAAACAAGTTCGTTTCAAGAGACAGATCGACGATGTTAACGAAGAAACCGTTTCAGTTTCTGTCAGTGGGAAAGAACAACTTACTGCAGGAGACTTTCAGAAGTTTATCTCTGGTTTCCAGGTACTGAACCCAGACCTGGTGATCTGCAATATGGATCCTAAGGTAAGTATCAACATGGAGTTGATCATCGAAAAGGGCAGAGGATATGTACCGGCTGAAGAAAATAAGAAATCAAGTGCACCTATCGGTAGCATTGCAGTAGACTCCATTTTCACCCCGGTGAAAAATGTAAAATACAGCATAGAGAACTTCAGGGTTGAGCAAAAGACCGATTACGAAAAATTGGTTTTCGAAATTGTCACCGACGGTTCAATCCATCCAAAGGAAGCTCTTACAGAAGCAGCGAAGGTACTTATTCACCACTTTATGCTGTTTTCTGATGAGCGTATCACCCTTGAAGCTGATGAGATTGCACAAACAGAGACTTACGATGAGGAATCTCTGCATATGAGACAGTTGCTCAAGACCAAACTCGTAGACATGGATTTGTCTGTTAGAGCTTTAAATTGTCTTAAAGCGGCAGAAGTAGATACGCTGGGTGACCTGGTTTCCTTTAATAAGAATGACCTGATGAAATTCAGGAACTTCGGGAAAAAATCCCTGACAGAATTAGAAGAACTTGTGATCAACAAGGGTCTGAATTTTGGAATGGATTTGTCAAAATATAAATTAGATAAAGATTAATATTAGTTCTGATCCGGTACCCGCAATGGTCCGGAACTGAAGATCATATAGTACACGAGCATGAGACACGGTAAGAAAGTCAATCACTTGAGTAGGAAAACGGCACATAGGTCGGCTATGCTGGCTAATATGGCCTGTTCCCTGATTGAACATAAAAGGATCAATACTACTGTAGCCAAGGCCAAGGCCCTGAAACAGTTTATTGAGCCCCTGATCACTAAATCCAAAGCTGAAAATAATCAGTCATTGGAAAAAGGAACCCATAACAGGCGAATCGTATTCAGAAACCTGAGAGATAAATATGCAGTATCTGAATTGTTCAGCACAGTTGCAGAAAAAGTAGGGGACAGACCAGGAGGATACACCAGAATTATCAAATTGGGAAACCGTCTGGGTGATAACGCTGATATGGCGATGATCGAATTGGTGGATTTCAATGAAATTTACAATGCCGGGAAGCCAAAGAAAAAGAAATCTACGCGTAGAGGCAGAAGCTCTAAGAAAGCAGAAACTACCGCAGCACCTGCAGCTGAAAGCGTTGAAGAGGTGGAAGTAGCTGAAGCTCCTAAAGCCGAAAAGGAAACCAAAACTGAAGAGCCTAAAGCTGAAGCTCCAAAGAAGGAGAAAGCCAAGGACGCAGAAGAAACAAAAACAGATGACTCCAAAGAATAGGATGTTCATAATGTCTTTAAAATTTGAAAAGGATAGACCTGCAAGTCTATCCTTTTTTTATGTTTATTTGTGAAACCAAAAAATTGCAGTTTAATGAAATATCAAACCAAGAAGAAAGCACTCATATTGCTGGCAGATGGAACTATTTTTTATGGTAAATCGGTTGGAAATGCCGATGGCACGGCCTTTGGAGAGGTGTGTTTTAATACGGGAATGACCGGCTATCAGGAAATTTTTACAGATCCGTCCTATTTCGGACAGTTGATGGTGATGACTAATGCCCATATTGGGAATTACGGAGCCCATAACGAAGAGATTGAATCAGATTCTGTAAAAATTGCCGGCCTCATATGCAAAAATTTTAGTTATGATTATTCCAGGCCGGACGCTGATGAAAGCCTCTTAGAATTTCTAAACAATAATAAGCTCTTTGCTATTTCTGATGTAGACACGCGAGCCCTGGTAAGTTATATTCGGGATCACGGGGCCATGAATGCGGTGATTTCAACAAGAGTAGATGAGCTGGATGCCCTCAAAGCTGAACTTAAAAAGATACCCAGCATGGAAGGCCTGGAGCTTGCTTCAAAAGTATCGACCAAAGAACCATACTACTATGGAAAGGAAGACGCAACCTACAGGATTGCGGCACTTGACATAGGAATCAAAAAGAATATCCTGAGAAATCTTGCAGCAAGGGATGCTTATATTAAAGTGTTCCCATACAATACTCCCTTCTCAGAGCTTAAGGCATGGAATCCCGACGGATACTTTATTTCAAATGGCCCGGGTGATCCGGAACCACTGAAAGGAGTAATTGAAACGGCAAGGGAAATCATCGCCCAGGACAAGCCACTATTCGGAATATGTCTGGGGCATCAGATTATTGCCCTGGCAAACGGGGTTTCTACCTATAAAATGTTCAACGGACACAGGGGAATCAACCACCCGGTGATCAATTTTGAAACTGGGAAGGGAGAAATTACCTCTCAGAACCACGGTTTTGCTATAAACAGAGAAGAAACGGAGGCTCATCCGGAACTGGTGATCACTCATGAACATCTCAATGACAAAACAGTAGCAGGGATACAGATGAAAGATAAAAATGTCTTTTCCGTGCAGTACCATCCTGAGGCGAGTCCTGGGCCACATGATGCTTCCTATTTATTCGATCAGTTTTTTCAATTGATTAAAGAGCATTCTAATACAGGAGTTTCAGTATAAAAAAAGAAGGGGGATCAACCATTTTTTCAGGAATCTTCAAGATTCACCGGGGCCTTTTGTATCTTTGAAATGAAAGAAATCAACCCATAAAAAGCAAGAATTATGAGTATTATACTAGATGTCCATGCCCGTCAGATATTTGACTCCAGGGGTAATCCTACCGTAGAGGTAGATGTGGTAACACAAAACGGAGTAATGGGCCGGGCAGCCGTGCCTTCCGGTGCTTCTACCGGGGAACATGAGGCCGTGGAATTACGAGATGGCGGGAAAGCCTATATGGGGAAGGGAGTTATGAATGCGGTCGAAAATGTCAATACTAAGATAGCTGAAGAAATTAGGGGGATGATGGTGTTTGATCAGAATCTGATTGACCAGACCATGATCTCACTAGATGGTACCCCAAACAAGTCTAAACTCGGAGCAAATGCTATTCTGGGTGTTTCTCTTGCGGTTGCCAAAGCTGCAGCAAACGAAATGGGGATGTCACTATACAGGTACGTAGGCGGGGTAAGTGCCAACACCCTTCCAGTACCCATGATGAATATAATCAACGGGGGATCGCATTCGGATGCACCTATCGCTTTTCAGGAATTCATGGTGATGCCCGTAAAGGCGAAGAGTTTTTCGCATGCCATACAGATGGGAACGGAAATATTTCATCATCTTAAAAAAGTACTGCACGATCGTGGTTTAAGTACTGCAGTAGGAGATGAAGGTGGATTTGCCCCAACCCTGGAAGGTACGGAAGACGCTTTAGATACAATAAGCATTGCTGTTAAGAATGCGGGATATTCTTTTGGCGATGAGGTAATGTTAGCCCTTGATTGTGCCGCAGCCGAATTCTTTGTGGATGGCAAATACGATTACACAAAATTTGAAGGGGACAAAGGAGCCGTGAGAACTTCGGAAGAGCAAGCGAAATACCTGGCTGAACTTTGTGCCAAATACCCAATTATTTCCATTGAAGACGGAATGGATGAAAATGACTGGAAAGGATGGAAGATCTTGTCTGATCTGGTAGGAGATAAGGTACAATTGGTGGGAGACGATTTATTTGTGACCAATGTCACAAGGCTTTCAAGAGGAATCTCGGAAGGTATCGCCAATTCAATCCTCATTAAGGTCAACCAGATAGGAACACTCACAGAAACCATAGCTGCTGTAAACATGGCTAAGAATGCCGGGTATACGAGCGTGATGTCTCACCGATCAGGGGAGACTGAAGACAATACCATCGCCGATCTGGCAGTTGCCCTTAATACCGGGCAGATTAAAACTGGTTCTGCTTCCCGTTCAGACAGGATGGCAAAATACAACCAGCTGCTTCGCATTGAGGAGGAACTGGGTGAAGTTGCCCATTATCCGGGTGTCGATGCGTTCAAGGTCGGACATTAATAATCAGTTAAGAATAGAAAAGCCTTTCGTAAATTGAAAGGCTTTTTTTAACTTCCCTTATTCCCAGAACTCATTTATGAATCACTTTTTATTTGTCGCAGCCGAAAATGACGCCATTCCTAATTGCAAAGCAGGAGGAATGGGAGATGTGGTACGTGACGTACCCAGGCAGATTGCCGAACGGGGTGATATGGTTCATGTGGTGGTTCCGAGCTATTCGAGATTACATCTCAATGGCGAACTCTTGGCAGAACTTAATTTTAGTTTAAACGGGAAACCCTATACGGCCGAACTCTACAAGGTGCCACCCAAGAAGGAACTGGAGAATATTCAACATTATGTAATTCACCATCCGGAGATTAAGGCGGGTGAGATAGGTAAAATTTATCACAATGATCCGGAGAAGCCATTTTTCACTGATTCGAACAAATTTGCCATCTTTTGCACAGCAGCAGCCACAGCGTTGAATAACGAGGCTTTTGGAGCTTTAGACATAGTGCATTTACACGACTGGCATACGAGTCTTTTACTCTTTCTAAAAACCTATCACGCTAAATACGCTTCCCTTAAGAAATACAGATTTGTTTATAGCATTCACAACCTGGCCATACAGGGCATCCGTCCTTTTGAAGGGAATGAGGCATCGGTCAATACCTGGTTTCCCGAAGTGAGCTATGATATGAAACGACTGATGGACTATCGCTATCAGGACTGTATAAACCTTATGGCAACAGGGATAAGGCTTGCTGATGCGGTTCATACGGTTTCACCTTCGTATAAACGGGATATTTTACAGCCCAGCAGACCGCCTGAATTCATTGGAGGAGAGTCGCTTGAGAAGGATCTTCTGCAGGCCGATAATCAGGGTCGTTTGTTTGGGATATTAAATGGGAGTAACTACAAAAACATTCGATCGGCAAAACGGAATATGCTCTTTAAAAATGCCGTAAAGGCTATTTTTGGTTGGCTGCAGGAAGAGTCAAAGAAATACAAAGCCGATTTTCTTGCTCATACGGGGGAAAAGCTACTTCCCTATTTATACGAAAAACCAAAATTTATTTGCTCCAGTGTTGCCCGACTAACAGAGCAAAAATTCTTTTTCTTTAAGGAATCGCCTGAGGCACTTCTGGCTATTTTAGAGAAACTTGAAAAAGTAAACGGCATCTATATGGTCCTTGGGACAGGGGCTCCTGAATACGAGGAGTTGTTCAGGAAACTGAGTAAGGAACAGCAAAACTTTATATTTTTTAACGGGCAGTCTGAAGATGTGATCGACTCTATTTATCTGGAGACCGATTTGTATTTTATGCCCAGTCAGTTTGAACCTTGTGGAATTAGTCAGATGCTGGCTATGAGAAACGGCAATCCATGCATTGTGCACAATACGGGAGGATTAAAGGACACAGTAACTCATCTTAAAACGGGCTTTGCGTTCGACGGGGACAGTTATGATGAAAAGATCGAAAATATGCTCAGCTGTTTTGATGAGGCTCTGGATATTTATCAAAACAAACCCGAAAAGTGGAAGGCGATTAAGTCTGAAGCCAAAAAAATGCGCTTTACCTGGAAGAAATCCGTCGATGAATACTACGAGAAACTCTATAGTATTCAAAATTAGACAGATGTATTTATCACTCTGATAAATTCTTTAAAAAATGTTCATTGTCTGGACATAAAGCCTTGCTTAGAATTGTTAAGAAGGCCCCTTTTTCTTACCTTTAACATCCCGTCATTATAATCTCAAAATCACCTGCATGAAAGACAAAGCAATACTCGAATACGAAGGAAAAAAATACGAATTCCCTGTCGTTGAAGGCACAGAGCAGGAACTGGCCATAGATATCAAAACCCTGCGTTCCTCTACAGGAATGATCACGCTGGATCCCGGTTATAAAAACACAGGCTCCTGCGAAAGTGCAATAACCTACCTCGATGGAGAGAAAGGTATTTTGCGCTATCGCGGATATAATATCGAAGAATTAGCTGAAAAGGCTGATTTTCTCGAAGTTGCTTACCTCCTTATTTTCGGGGAATTACCCAATAAAGAAGAATTAAATCAGTTCCACGAAGACATTAAACATGAATCTCATGTGGATGAGGAGATGAAAAAGATCCTTGACGCCTTTCCAAAATCGGCACACCCGATGGGAGTGCTTTCCTCCCTTACCAGTGCTTTAATAGCCTTTAATCCTTCTTCCGTAAATATTTCCTCCGAGAAAGAAATGTACCACGCTATTATCAGGATTATGGCAAAATTCCCGGTTTTGGTAGCCTGGACAATGAGAAAACAAAAAGGACTTCCTCTCGACTATGGGGATGATTCGCTGGGTTATGTGGAGAACCTCCACAAAATGATGTTTAAGAGACCCAATAAGGAATACGTTAAGAATAAGATTGTTATCGATGCCCTGGATCAGCTCCTTATCCTGCATGCTGATCACGAACAGAATTGTTCTACTTCCACGGTGCGAATAACAGGATCATCGCATGCCGGACTTTTTGTGTCCCTATCGGCGGGTATATCGGCCCTATGGGGTCCTCTTCATGGTGGGGCCAACCAGGCGGTATTGGAAATGCTGGAGGCTATAGAAGCCGACGGAGGGGATACTCAGAAATATATGAATAAAGCCAAGGACAAGGATGATCCTTTCAGATTGATGGGCTTTGGCCACAGGGTTTACAAAAACTTTGACCCCCGCGCCAAGATTATCAAAAAGGCCGCAGATGAAGTTCTTGGGGATTTAGGAATCGAAGATCCTATCCTCTCTATCGCCAAAGGCCTTGAAAAGGTGGCCCTCGAAGATCCTTATTTTGTAAAGCGAAAACTGTATCCCAATGTAGATTTTTATTCAGGGATCATTTACAGAGCTTTGGGTATACCAACGGAGATGTTCACTGTAATGTTTGCAATGGGTAGATTACCCGGTTGGATTGCCCAGTGGCGCGAAATGCGATTGAGGGGAGAACCCATAGGCAGACCGAGACAAGTTTACATAGGTGAAAATGAACGACCTTTTGTTCCTCTAAAAAAGCGTTAGGCAGCTATCTATGCTTCAACTTAATGTAAGGGATGAGACCTCCCCGCTAAAAGCAGTAGTCCTTGGTATTGCTAACAGTCCCGGCCCTATCCCAAAGCCGGAGGAAGCCTATGACCCTAAATCACTTGAACATATCCTGGCAGGGACCTATCCCAGAGAAGAGGATATGATAGGTGAAATGGAGGCATTTAACAGCGTTCTCAGGAAACATGGGGTAAAAGTATTCAGACCAGAGATCCTGGAGAATTGTAATCAGATTTTTTCTAGAGATATCGCTTTCGTAATTGAGGATAAACTCATCAAGGCTAATATCCTTCCTGAAAGGGAAAAGGAGTTTGAAGCCATTATACATGTGCTCGATGTCATCGATCCAGATAAAATCCTTATCCCGCCTGAGCCCGTCCATATAGAAGGGGGTGATGTGATGCCGTGGAAGGATTATATATTTGTTGGAACCTATAGGGGAGACGACTACTCCGACTACATCACCGCGCGGACCAATACTGAAGCGGTTGCCTATTTAAAAGAGGCATTTCCACATAAAAAAGTAAAGTCCTTTGATCTGAGAAAATCAAATACAGATCCAAGGCAGAATGCCCTTCATCTCGATTGTTGTTTTCAGCCTATCGGAAGAGACAAAGCTATACTTCATAAAAACGGTTTTCTGGTAGAAGAAGAATACGAATGGCTACTGAACTACTTTGGAAAAGATAGTGTCTTTGAAATTGACAGTGAGGAAATGTACCAGATGTTTAGCAATGTGTTCTCCATTTCATCTGAAGTGATCGTTTCTGAGCGATCTTTTACCCGACTCAACAACTGGTTAAGGGATCAGGGATTTACGGTTGAGGAAGTTCCATACCAAGAAATCGGCAAACAGGAAGGTCTATTGCGTTGTAGTACCCTGCCCCTGATCAGGGAATAATTCCAGCAATTTCTTCGGGTAAAATAAAGGAGAAAGGCCACTAAAATAATCCGGGTAAAGAGCTACCTTTAGCCTGCAAATTTTTTCCTTCAATGCAGATTACAAATACAATATTAATGGTGAGACCGGTTCGTTTTCGAATGAACGAGGAAACTGCGGTCAACAACTATTTCCAGGAAGATATCGATATAAAGAATCAGACGATCAACCTGAGAGCACAGCAGGAATTTGACCAATTTGTGTCGCTTTTGAGATCAAAGGGAGTAGATGTGATTGTTATAGATGACATTTATGAAAGAGATACCCCTGATTCTATATTCCCTAACAACTGGGTGTCTTTTCACGCTAGTGGTACCGTAGGATTATATCCGATGTTTGCCGAGAACAGACGTAGGGAACGACGCGAAGATATTCTGGATGTTCTAGAAGAAAAAGGATTTGAGATCAGAACGGTCATCGATTATACTTCAGCAGAAGAAGAGGGTCTGTTTTTAGAGGGGACAGGCAGTATTATTATGGACAGGGATCATCAGAAAGCCTATTGTGCTTTATCCCCCAGAGCAGATGAAGAGCTCTTTATAGAATTCTGTGAGGATATGGAATGTACGCCGATTATTTTTACCGCCTACCAGTCGGTAGATGGCAACAGAATGCCCATATATCACACCAATGTCATGATGTGTGTAGCAGAAACCTTCGCAGTGATATGTTTAGATGCAATAGACGACAAAAAGGAACGAAGGAACGTTTTGAATCACCTTAAAGGAGATGGAAAAGAGATCATAGCAATCACTGAAGTACAGCTGCAAAACTTTGCCGGTAATATGCTCCAGGTTATTGGGAAAGAAGAAAAAAGATATCTGGCGATGAGTTCAGCTGCGTTTACAAGCCTGACACCCGAGCAGATCACGGCAATTAACCGGCATTGTGAGATCCTTCACAGTCCGCTGGAAACCATTGAGACTTGCGGCGGCGGTAGTGCACGCTGTATGATGGCCGAAATATTCTTGCCACGGGCACAAGAATAGCAGTTTGTTAGTTGGAATAAGGAACCTGGATTGGGACCTCAGGTTTTTGCCTTGGAAATATTACGAATCATTCCTCCGAAAATAAAGTAGTGAAAAGGAACAATGGAGTACCAGTATAGTCGGCCTCTGAGTCCTTTGGGCCTGAAAGTAGCTGTCTGGTGAAGGACATTGTTCTTGTCAATCTTAAACTCCAACCAGGCTTCACCCGGCAATCGCATTTCTGCAAATAGAAGGAGGCGTTTCCCTTTTTTATCGGCCAGCAGCACCCTCCAGAAATCCAGAGAATCTCCCGGATAAATCTTATCGGGATGTGTACGTCCCCTGCGCAGACCCACTCCGCCTGTAAGCTTATCGATAAAGCCCCTGATTTTCCATAGCCAGTTCCCGTAGTACCAGCCCTGTTCTCCTCCTATTTTCCAGATATTCCGCAGAACCTGGTCGGGATCATCTACTTTTATCTTCTTTTCATCTTTCAAAACCCCGTATTTAGGGACCTGAATATATTTTTCGAGGTTTTTCTGAAACCGGCCGCTTACCATACTGTCCTTCCAGCTACTGATAACGAGGTTCTGTTCAATTTTTTTAAATGCCATGTCGATGGCTTCCATATAGGTATGGGTTTCCAGGTTGAGAAGGTCCTGCAGGCGGTTGTCTCTGGCCACAACTTCCATCTTCATACTATCTACCAGATTTACAGCCAGCTTATAGGAGGTGGAAGTCACAAAGTACAACCAGTAGGAGGATAATTTGGGTGTCATAATGGGAACGGTGATTATCCAGTTTTTAAAACCCCTGGCTTTCGCATATTGATGCAGCATTTCCTTGTAAGTAAGAATATCTTTTCCCCCGATATCAAATGAATCGTCATAGGTGTCTTCTCTGCCCAAGACTCCTGAAAGGAAATTGATCACATCCCGTATTCCAATTGGCTGTGTCCTGGTCAAAACCCACTTTGGGGTAATCATCACAGGCAGCTTTTCACAGAGATCCCGGATAATTTCGAAAGAAGAGCTCCCTGAGCCTACGATAATCCCGGCCCGGAGCACGGTGAGGTGATAGGATCCCTGATAAAGGATATTTTCAACATTTTTCCTCGATTCTAAATGCTTTGAAAGTTCTTCATCATTGACAATCCCACTGAGGTAAATTACTTGTTTTACCCCACTTTGATTCATATAGGTATTGAAGTTTTCGGCAGACAGGGCTTCCTTTTCATCAAAATCCTGAGTAGAAGAACTCATGGAGTGGATGAGGTAATAACCTACATCAATATCCTTAGGGATTAAATCGGCTTTCACCTCTTTAAGGAAATCAATTTCGACAATTTCAATACGTGATAGTGTTTCCTCATCAACAGAAAGCCGTTTCTGATCTCTTACGGCACAGACTACCTCATGGCCCAGCTCTAATAGCCTTGGTAAAAGGCGCATACCAATATATCCGTTGGCTCCGGTCAGGAAAATTTTCATCGGTTAGAGATCTTCAATATGTGTAGGCGCATTGTCGGCCTTGTAATCCATCAATTTTTTAAAGAATTTCTGAATTGCCTTGGTGTCTGATCTCACTTTGATAAAGTAATGGTCGCGATAGATGGAATATACAGCCAGATCGCCTTTATAAATAGTGAGCTTGTAAAATGGAATGACCAGTGCAAAGGTTTCGAGCAGAGAACGAAATCTGACAACAATTCCTTTCGGTCTTATCTCTACATTGCAGCTATCCAGGTTGTTGTCAAGAATAAGGAGATTTCTGATTTCCAGGCTGGCTTCAGTAATAAATAACTTGGGCGACCCAATTCCGCCCATCGCCCATCGATCTTTCAGGGGAAATGGTTTGCCCACTTCCTCATCTATTTTTTGGGTAATTTCCTTGTTGTTATAGGATACGTTGAGTAACATATTCTTTCTTTTTCATTAGCTGTATAAAGTTACCGAAAACATTGGGGAATACCGATTTGAAAAGGTATAAAAGCTTAAAAAATACGTAGTTTTGCATCTTTAAAGCAGGTCATTTAAAAACTATGGAGCAGCAACTTGTCTCAAAGGTAAAAGAAGCGGTTAAGGAGCTTTACGAAGTGGACTTACCTTCGGTTGAACTTCAACCCACAAGGAAGGATTTTGAGGGCGACATAACCCTGGTGATTTTTCCCATGCTCCGTTTTGTCAAAGGAAATCCCGAAAAGATAGGTACGGCCATAGGAGACTATTTATTGGATAAGGTTGCCGAAGTTTCAGGATTTAATGTCATTAAGGGATTTTTAAACCTCACTTTCTCCGATGCGTATTACCTCAGAGAGTTCAATACGATTCTTGGAGAGGAGAACTTTGGAATTGCGGAGGAAAAGAGGGAAGGGGCTGTAATGGTAGAATACTCTTCACCAAATACGAACAAGCCGTTGCATTTGGGCCATATCCGCAATAATCTTTTGGGATATTCAGTAGCGGAAATTCTGAAGGCTTCCGGGAACAAGGTGTACAAGACTCAAATCATCAACGATCGTGGGATTCACATATGCAAGAGTATGCTGGCCTGGAAGCGTTTTGGTAAGGGTGAAACACCTGAGTCTACTGGCCTGAAGGGAGATAAACTGGTTGGGAATTACTACGTTGCCTTTGACAAGGCCTATAAAAAGGAAATAGAGCAGTTGGTCAGTGAAGGAAAGAGCAGGGAGGAAGCTGAACAGAAAGCCCCGATTCTGCTTGAAGCCCAGGAAATGCTTCGCCAGTGGGAGGCAGGTAATCAGGATGTGGTGGACTTATGGAAAACCATGAATTCATGGGTATATAAGGGATTTGAAGAAACCTATGCCAATCTGGGAGTCGATTTTGACCAATTGTATTATGAAAGTGACACCTATTTATTGGGGAAAGATGTGGTGGAGGACGGCCTCAATAGAGGTGTATTTTTTAAAAAGGAAGATGGAAGTGTCTGGATCGACCTCACTGATGAAGGTCTTGACGAGAAGATCGTTTTACGATCCGATGGTACAGCGGTCTACATGACACAGGATATCGGTACTGCTATACAAAGGGTAAAGGATTTTCCTGATATCACCGGGATGGTTTATACTGTAGGGAACGAGCAGGATTACCATTTTAAAGTCTTATTCCTGATTCTAAAGAAGCTGGGCTATAATTGGGCAGACCACCTTTATCATCTCAGTTATGGGATGGTTGACCTGCCAAGTGGAAAAATGAAGAGCAGGGAAGGCACTGTTGTTGATGCTGACGATCTGATCAGGGATATGGCACAAACTGCAGAGTCGATATCAGAGGAATTAGGAAAACTCGATGCTTATTCAGAAAATGAAAAGCAGGAGTTGTACGGGATCATAGGGTTGGGAGCTTTAAAATACTATATCCTGAAGGTTGATCCCAAAAAGAGGATATTGTTCAACCCTGAGGAATCTGTCGATTTCCAGGGAAATACAGGTCCGTTTATTCAGTATACGTACGCCCGAATTCAATCTATTTTAAGAAAAGCTAATTTTGATCAATCAAATACAATAAATAGTTCAACAAAAACTGTTGAAGAATTACATCCGAAGGAAAAGGAACTGATCAAATTGCTGCAACTTTTTCCAGGCGTTGTTCAGGCTGCCGCCGAGCAGTTCAGTCCGGCTCTTATTGCCAATTATGTGTACGATCTGGTGAAGGAATTTAATTCATTTTATCAGCAGGTATCAATTCTGGGAGAGGAAGAAGAAGCGGTAAGAGAATTCAAGGTACTACTCTCTTCAGAAGTAGCCGGGGTAATAAAGAGAGGATTTGCACTGCTGGGAATTCAGGTTCCGGATAGGATGTAATAAAAAAGACCGCTCGAAAGCGGTCTTCTCTATAAGTGATCAGGAAAATTATTTTTCTTTACTCTGTGCTACAGCAAGGCCGTAGATAACAAGTCCGAATCCAATTTTATTGACGGCATCGCCAATGTTGTAGATAACGTCCATGTTGAGTCCGATATTACCAAGTCCGTCATACCATCCGGGAGTTCCGGCCATATATCCAAGGGGATAAATAGCCCATCCTACCAATACGAACCAGCACAGTGTTTTGTGAGCGCTCAACACAGAGCCTCCTGCCTGAACTGCCAGCTTTTTTGCTTCACCAAACCAGATCTCATAAACAATCCAGAAGTAAGCGATACCTGAGAGTAATCCCCAGAAAGCAGCGCTATCTCTGTAAACAGCTTCTCCGAAGTATCCGGTTACGAGCATAACCACTGAAGCGAAGATCAAACGCCACATCAGAGATTTTTTGGCTCCGGCCACTTTGAGGATTAAAAAGAATTCAACACACATTAGAGGTACAGTTAATACCCAATCCACATAGCGGAAGAAAGTAGGGGATTCTGCAAAACCTGCCCAGTAATCCCTCATGTACCAATAGTGTACAGCAGCTATAAAAGTAATTAATCCTGAAACCAGGATTGAAGTTCTCCATTTTTTGTCAAAGCTGCTCATCGACAAAAAGAAAAATGCAGAGGCTGCCATCATGGCCATACAGCCTACGAAGAAGGTAAACCCTACATAATCGTCGGTCGCCATTCTGGAGACCAGTGAAATTAATGCTAATAAATTTTCCATCGATATAGAATTAGTTAATTTTGTTTAATCAAAAATATAAAAGATTAAACAATATTTCATAAATTTACACCCAGTATTTTATCGATTTGGAAAAAAAACAACAAAATATTAACACTTTCAGCGGTTTTATGATCGTGCTGACGTTTTTCTTCCTCTGGATCACTGTTAATTTTAACATTGAAGCAGAGGCTGTTTTGGCCTATTTTCTAATTTTCACCTTTGGAATCTTACATGGGTCTAATGATCTGAAGCTTATTCAGCAGACTTCCTCGATATCAAAAAAGAAGTTTTTCCTCAGAGCTCTGGCCAGCTATGTGGCTGTAATAGCATTGACAGTAGTATTTTTTGCGATAGTCCCCACCCTTGCCCTTGTCTTTTTTGTTCTGGCCAGCAGTTATCATTTCGGAGAACAACACTGGTCTAACAGGATTAAATCCTCTCCACTGTCCTATCTTTTCTACAGCTGTTACGGCTTGGTGATCTTCTTTCTACTTTTTTATACCAATGCAGAAGAAGTGTCATCCATCATTTATCAGGTGACAGGAATACAGATACTGGCCACTTATTATCTCTATGTGCTATGCGCTTCCTTTGCAGGATTTTTAGTCATTTTCCTGTGGAGTCAAAGAAAAAATAAGTTCAAAGTAAATTTGGTGAAGGAACTTTTCTTTCTCCTGGTTTTTGCTATTGTTTTTAAAACTGCCTCCCTCTTGTGGGCTTTCAGCATTTATTTTGTGGTGTGGCACAGTATCCCTTCCCTGATGGATCAGACTACCTACCTCTATGGGAAAGTCAATAAAAATACGCTGCTTAAATACCTGAAAACCTCTTTTGTTTACTGGCTGGTTTCAATGATTGGTCTGGGGATTCTATATTTTCTCTTTCATGAGAAACAAGGGTTGTTTCTCTCCCTTATGATCTATTTCCTCGCGGCTATTACCTTTCCTCATGTTATTGTAATGAACCGCCTTAATCGGGGTTAGAAGCTAACTCTGAAACTCGCATTAGGAGTAAGGCCAAGGGAAATACTTTCCACAGTTTCGATTTCATTCTGCTCGTTAAGTCGGTAATAGATATTTAATACATTTCGCTTGCCAAAAATATTCAATACCGAAGCTCCTGCCGAAGCCTTCACCTTTTCGCTTATCTTAAAATTATAAATAAGCGATGCATCAGCCCTCAAATAATCTGGGAGTCTGCTACTATTGGGATCCTGATAGTTGATCCTATTGGGAAATACAGTGGTGATAATGGAGTTATTTCCTTCCTGTGGTTTTGTGTAAGGCTTGCCGGTTCGGTAGTTTAACCCTATCCCTAATTTGAGATTCCTGTAGTTATAAGTGCTTGCCAGGGTAGCGGTATGCCTGATGTCAAGATTATTTGGAAATTCATTTGGGGTAATATCCTCAAAAAAATAGGTGTTGTCATTGAAGGCATAACTCAGCCAGCTACTAAATCGGTTGTTCTTGTAATTGACAAGGAATTCGCCTCCTTTGATGGTATAACTCCCGAGCTCGCCGTTGAACTGATCTTCATTCTGAAATCCCTGAGTAGCAGTGCTTACGCCGCTTACCTCTTTGTAAAATCCCTCCAGGCCGATAAACCACCTATTCTTATCATAATTGATTCCCAAAGAAGCTTGTTTGCTCTTTGTAATGGGCAGCTCATCGTTATCAGACAATATCCATCGCCTTTTTTCAATTCCCAGAAAATTCTGTTCAAGATCGATAACCTGGTTAGTAGTCTGATTCTTGAATTCCCCTCTGAATTCCAGGCGAAAATCAGGCCAGAGCATATAACTCATGTTTAAGCGGGGTTCCAGGATGATCTCCTCAAAGGTTCCCAGATTTTGCAGATAGTTGAGGCGGGCACCCCCAAGAAATTCAAATTTTTGATCTGCCGACTTGAATTGTAATTCACTAAAGAGGGCATGTGACCTGATAACTCCCTTTACATTACTCATAAATGGAGGCTGGCTAACATCGGTAAAGTTGGTGATCCCTACTTCGGTGAACTGGTATCCGTTCCTTGTGAGAAGTTCATCAGTAAGCTCGTAATCCGATAGGGCTTTAAATGAGGATTCAAGAACCCTGTTGTTCTGGAAGAGGGTTTGCTGGCCATTTCCTTCTATATTCTGGGCATCGAGATTATATCGAGTGTAATAAGCATTGATTTGTGTGGAAAATCGATCAGACCACTCGCTGGAAAGTCGTCCGCCAAAAGAAAAATTGGTCTGGTCGAGCAGGCTTTGATTTGTCCGGTTTGTAGCCTGATTGGTTTCCAGGTAGTCGAGATTGTTATTGATCTGTATGGCACTGATCCTCAATTTATGGTAGGCATTGATATCGTACAAAACCTTTGCGGTAAAATCATAAAAGTAAAAGTTCTCCTCCCGGTCGATCTGCTCATCAGTACCGTTATTACCTTTCACCTCAGTATCCTGGAATGCCCGTTCAAAGAATTGGTTGTAGGTGGGCGTATTCAGAAAGTCGGTTACCGACCTTCTGGCCGAAAATTGAACGGCAAGCCGATTCGACAATGGAATATGCCCGTACATATCGCCACTGATGAGATTAAAACCTCCGCCTCCGAAAATACCGTCCTGCACCTCGTCTTTGGTTTCCATGCTGATAATACCGCTGACACCGTCTCCGTACTGTGGACTGGTGCCGTTTTTAATGATCGTTACCTGATCTGTCAGATAGGGATTGAAAGCAGAAATAAGACCGAAAAAGTGACCCGACTGATACATCTTTATTCCATCCCACAAAATGAGATTCTGGTCATTGGTTCCACCCCTGATATTGATGTCTGATACCGTTTCATCAATACTTTTTATCCCGGGCAAGGCCTGTATGGTCTGCAGGATGTCGGGTTCGGACAAGCCGGGGAGGATACCGAAATCTTCGATATCCAATAAGATGCTCCCGTCTTTTTCACGGGAAATACCTGTGGTTAGAAATTGATAGACGACCACTTCTTCCAGTTCCTGATAATTCAGGGCCAGTAACAAAACAGGGCAATCAGAATTATTGATAAGTTCTGAAGCACTTATATATCGGGGTTTAAAGCCAAGAAACCGTATTCTAAGATGAGCTTCCCGGGGAATATTTGTGAGGCTGAACTTGCCTTCCATATCTGTAAGGACCGCCATAGGACTTCCCAGCACTTCAACGCTAGCCCCGGGGATAGTGTTTTGGCCAAAATTGTCATAGACAAAACCACATATGTCTAAGGTTGTACTGGGGGTGATCGAAAAATACCGATCAGACAATTTACTAAAGCGAAGTTGAGTTTCTTTTTCAAGGGCACGTAAGATTGCCGAAAGTTCTGCTTCTTCAACCGGCAATACTTGAAGATCCTGGAGGTCCTCATCGACAAAAGAAAACTTCACATTATACTGTGTCTCTAACTTCTGAAGATAGGAGATAAGGCTTAGCCTACTGGTATCCTGATCTTGCGCATTCGCAAGGATACCAAAAAGCAGGAAGATGCAAAAGAGGAATCTTTTAAGGCGCGGTATCTGCATAAAAGAGCACTTTATTCCCCTCTAAAGTAAATTTAATTTGAGAAGGAGTACTTATACTCTGTAACGCCAAATTTATGTTTGTGTTGCTGAATGTACCCGTAAAAAGTTCATTGAGATCAACGTTTTTGGTTTCAACCTCAACATTGTACTGTCGTTCAAATTCCTGCAGAACATAGGAGAAAGGAATACTTTTAAAAGTACTTTCATTATTAACCCATGAAGGTTCGGTTGTAGTAGGTGCCTGAACATCTGTGATTTTCCCTCCAATAACCATAAATGAGGTTCCGGCAGCTAACTTTCTCTCTTCGTTCTGAAAGTTCACACTTACGAGGCCTTCATAACAAGTCACTTCAAAAAAGTCGCCCCTGCTTTCCACATTAAATTGAGTACCGAGTACACTAACAGTACCCATAGGGGTATTTACAGTGAATTTCTCTCCTTTGGCAACTTTGAAGAAAGCTTCTCCCTTCAAGGATAACTTACGTTCTTTTTCCCATTTGCTTTCTCTGAAAGAAAGTTCTGATCCGGCATTGAGGATTACTTCGGATGCATCCGGCAATACAATTTCCGTACGCTGGGCATATTCGGTGGTATAGGATTCATCCAAAGTGGAAATATAAAAGACAGTTGCTGCAATTAGCACAGTTACAGCGGCAGCAATACGCATCAAATACCGGGCAGGGTGTAATTTTACAACCTTAGGCTCACGAACTCCCTGCTTCTTTTTAATGTCGGCCAGAGCACGATCCATATCAAAAGAAGGCGAAGTTAAGGTACTGCTTGCCTCTACAATCTTTTGATAGGAAGCGTATTCCTCCGATTGCTTAAAGACAGCGAGTTCCTCCTCGCTTAATTCGTTATTTAGCCATTTGGCCAGGTAATTTTCTTGCATGATTTCTGCACTTTACTCCTATATAACACTCCAACCTTAAAAAACCCTACCGTTGATCGATGGTTTTTTATTAGTTCCTTCCGGAAGCCCTGAAAATATTGCCATTAGGCTATATACCATCTATTTGTTCCCTGAGGGTTTTCAGGGCCAGGTGCATCCGTTTTTCGATGGCCTTTACGCTAATCCCTTCCATTTCGGCTATTTCAGCGTATTTTTTTCCGTCTATCCTGTTAAGGAGAAATACGGTACGCTGGTTTTCCGGGAGGCTGTCAAGGGCACGTTCTAGCTTCTCCTTGAATTCTTTTTCTTCCAACAAAAACTCAGGAGATTCCTGGTTTCGGTCCTTTGTTGCTTTTTCTGCGTACTTTAATCTGACCTTCTCCGCTTTTAAAACGTTGAGGTAAAGGTTATTGGCCACTTTATATACAAAAGCCTTTGCTTTATCCGGTGCCACCTTGGCGCAGTTTTCCCAAAGCTTTACAAAAGCCTCTTGTACAGCATCATAGGCCTTCTCTTCATTACCGTATTTATAATATATATAATTAAAAATCGTTTTAGAATTGGATTTGAAGATTGTATTGAAAACCTGCTCTTCGCAAACATTATCCATATAGTGCCCCTCTTATTTGATAGATGTAAGCCAAAGATATTTTAAAAAAAATTAAAAACGGGGTAGGGTATTTTCTTAAAGAGGTGTTATAAGTCTGTACGAACAACAAAAAATCCAAATCGTTATGAAAAATGTTTTTAAGTATTCGGTGTTTTCCTTGCTTTTTGTGGCAACACTGATGGTAACTTCCTGTCAGGAAGAGTTTGAAGAACTACCTCAGCCAGACGAGCAACAAACCATTATGGCCAGCTCATCAACGGCTCTTTTAATTGAAAAAACGACTTCCAATGACGGTTCTTATGACAATATCGTTGATGGAGCCAGCTGTTTTGCCCTGAATTTTCCGTATACCGTTGAGGTAAATGGAATTGAAATTACCATCGATTCAAGAGAAGACCTTCATGTTATTGAAGAGATCTTCGACGCTATTGAAGATGATGTAGATGTGTTAGAAATAATTTTTCCTATTACCATTACTTTCAGCGACTTTTCAGAGGAAGTAATCAATAATAAGGAAGAACTACGAGCCCTTGCCGAAGGATGTATAGAAGGTGGGGATGACGATGATATTGAATGTATCGACTTCGTTTACCCTATTACCCTGTATACTTTCGATATCAATGAACAGCAAACCGGCAGCGTTACTGTAAACAGCGATAGGGAACTGAGATTATTTTTCAAAGGTCTGGATGACGACGACCTGATCAGTATTGATTTCCCTGTAACCCTGGAATTGTATGACGGAACTCTGGTTACCGTAAGGACTAATGCCGAATTAGCCGCGGCTATAGAAAATGCTAAAGAAGCTTGTGATGAAGATGATGATGATGATTATAACGATGACGACTTTACCCTGGAAAGATTTAATAATCTAATAACAGAATGTCCATGGTTAGTCAACGAAGTACAACGCGATGCAATCAATCAGACAGATCAGTACTTTGAGTATCTGATGAACTTCACTGAAGACGGAGCTGTAACTGTAAAAGACCGATTAGGTAATGTCCTTAACGGAACATGGAGTACCCGAATTACAGATCACGGAGTATTGGTGAATCTCGAATTTGATGTGCTGGTCGACTTTACCCTTGAGTGGTTTGTATATGAAATAGAACCAGGAAAGATCAAATTGTATGCAGAAGGTGGAAACAGGATAATTCTGAGATCGGTATGCGATGTTTACAACGAAGACCCCAATACCTTACGTGAGATATTACGGGAATGTGCCTGGGTGATCAAAAAAGTGAAGAATAATGGTGAGGAAATTGATCGTCTGCTTGGATATGAATTTAAATTCATGGCCGAAGGTGTAGTGACCCTGAGCAACGGAGTAAATACTTCTACAGGTTCATGGGAAATCACTACCAATGCACAGGGGCGACTCGTTATGGCCCTGACGTTTGGCGAAGATCCAAATGATCCAGACAGGATAGATCCTAATCCGAATGAAATTTATTTTGAGTGGTTATTAAGTGACCTGAGAAATGATCGATTGAAATTCGATATAGAGGGAACTGCCTATGAATTGATCCTTCAGAGAGTATGTGAAGATGCTCCTAACACGCCCGATGGTGATGTCCTTGAGATCAGGAATGTGATGATGGGTGGAGAATGGATGGTTGCCCAGTACAAAGACGGCGAGGTGGATGAAACTCAGAATTATATGCCCTATACCTTTGGATTTGGTGCAGAGCATGTGATGAGCATCACTACCGGTCAGACCGGGGTTACCATGGCCGGAGTTTGGAGAGTACTTCGTAATAGCGATGGCAAAATCAAAGTATTTCTGAATGCCGGAGTAGAAGGAGACCTCGCTGAGTTGACAGATGACTGGGACTTTGTTTCCATGGAGAGCAACAGAATAGAGCTTAAAAGTTATAATGATGCTAATGCAAGCTATGATGTATTAGTCTTCGAAAAGCCATAGAACACCTTATTTGTCCCCAATTTTTAACAAAAGGGCCACTTCAAATCGAAGTGGTCCTTTTTCTTGTTAGATTTCCTCCACCAGACTTCCCTGATCCCGATCCAATTGTTAAATTTGCATTCCTCTAAATATGAAGCGGATATGTTCGATAATTTAAGTGAGAAACTAGATAAAGCCCTGCACGTTTTAAAAGGCCATGGGCAGATCACTGAGATCAATGTGGCTGAGACGACCAAAGAAGTTAGAAGGGCTCTTCTCGATGCTGATGTCAATTTTAAGATTGCCAAGGAGTTTACCAATAAAGTAAAAGAAAAAGCCCTCGGTCAGAACGTTCTTACTACACTACAGCCGGGACAGTTGATGGTCAAAATCGTCAAAGATGAACTCACACAGCTTATGGGGGGAGATGCCGAAGGGATAGATCTCTCAGGTAACCCATCAGTTATTCTAATGTCGGGTTTGCAAGGATCGGGTAAAACTACCTTTTCCGGAAAGCTGGCGCATTATCTCAAAACAAAGAAGACCAAATTTCCTTTGCTGGTAGCCGGTGATGTTTACAGACCTGCCGCTATTGACCAATTGCACGTCGTTGGGGATCAAATAGGGGTGCCAGTGTATTCCGATAAAGAAAATTCTGATCCTGTGGCCATAGCCAAGGCAGGGATTGCCCATGCTAAAGCTAATGGACAAAACGTGGTCATCATCGATACCGCGGGTCGACTGGCAGTGGATGAACGTATGATGACGGAGATTTCAAACATCAGAAATGCTGTTGAGCCTCAGGAAACGCTTTTTGTTGTCGATGCCATGACGGGGCAGGATGCAGTAAATACGGCCAAGGCTTTTAATGATGTCCTGAATTTTGACGGGGTGATTCTGACCAAACTCGATGGTGATACAAGAGGCGGTGCAGCTATTTCCATCAGATCTGTAGTGGAAAAGCCCATAAAGTTTATTGGTACAGGAGAGAAAATGGATGCCCTGGATGTTTTTCATCCAGACAGGATGGCCGACCGTATTCTTGGAATGGGTGATGTGATTTCCCTTGTAGAAAGAGCCCAGGAGCAGTTCGATGAAGAAGAAGCGAGAAAGATCCAGAAGAAAATTGCCAAGAATACCTTTGGTTTTGACGACTTTCTGAAGCAGATTCAGCAGATCAAGAAAATGGGTAGCATGAAAGACCTTATGGGAATGATTCCCGGTGCAGGAAAAGCGCTGAAAGGTATGGATATAGATGATGATGCATTCAAACATGTGGAGGCCATTATTCATTCGATGACACCTGATGAAAGGTCTAACCCATCTAAACTGGATGCGAGCAGGAAAAAACGAATTGCCAAAGGCAGTGGCCGAACAGTGCAGGAGGTGAACCAGTTGCTCAAGCAATTCAACCAGATGGGAAAAATGATGAAAATGATGCAAGGAGGCGGAGGGAAGAAAATGATGCAAATGATGGGCGGTCTCAAGGGTTAGGCTGGTTTACCTTCCCTTTTAATCATTGGCAAATTGTAAACAATAGAAATAACATAATTAAGCAGGCATGGTCATATTAGACGGCAAAAAAATCTCCAACCAAATCAAGGATGAAATTGCAACAGAAGTTACGCAGATGAAGGAAAGGGGAGAGAAAGTGCCTCATCTTGCCGCAGTTCTCGTGGGGAATGACGGTGCAAGTTTAACCTATGTTGGGAGTAAGGTGCGATCCTGTAAGCGCATCGGATTTGAATCTACCCTCAAACATTTACCGGAAGACACCACTGAAGAAGACCTGCTGAGTTTGGTAAAAGACCTCAATGAGGATCCGGAAATTGACGGGTATATAGTTCAATTACCCTTACCCAAACACATAGATGAAGAAAAAGTGCTGATGGCCGTTCACCCTGATAAAGATGTCGATGGATTCCATCCGACGAATTTTGGAAAAATGGCGCTGGATATGAAAACCTTTATTTCAGCTACCCCTTATGGCATAATGGAACTTCTTCGCCGATATGAAGTTGACACAGAAGGGAAACACGCAGTGGTTATCGGACGAAGCCATATCGTGGGAAGACCCATCAGTATTCTGATGAGTCAGAAGGGAAAAGCCGCCAATGCAACGGTAACCCTTTGCCACAGCCGTACAAAAAATATCAAAGAATTAACCCTGCAGGCAGATATTGTAGTTTCTGCCCTGGGGGTACCACATTTCCTGAAAGCAGACATGGTAAAACCCGGTGCCGTAGTCATTGATGTAGGGATTACCCGGGTTGAAGATAAGTCGAAAGAAAAGGGATATTATATTACCGGGGATGTCGACTTTGAGAAGGTGAAAGAAAAGGCCTCATATATCACCCCTGTACCTGGTGGAGTGGGCCCTATGACCATAGCTATGTTATTGAAGAATACATTGTTGGCAAGAGAAAGACACAGGGAAAATGCCTGATTTTTGGTTAAAACATGAAAGGACCCATATTTTAACACCTTAGTTGTAACAATACCCGTCTCCGGGAGTCAAATTAAAACGAACTAAATAGAAACATTATGATGAAAAAATTAGTTTACGGCATATTAGCCGTAGCCTTCCTTGCCGTTGCATCCTGCAAGTCGGATGGAAAAGAGGAAAAAGAACCCACCTCCGGGGTGCTTACACAATACATGGATACCCTGGTGAAGCCCGGGGATAATTTTACAGCCTATGTCAATGGGACATGGGTAAAAAATACACCCATACCGGATGATAAGGCCAGCTACGGTGTTGGATATATAGTTCACGAAGAATCAGAAGAAAACGTCAAGAAAATAATCGAGGAGTCTTCCAAGGGAGATTTTCCTGCAGGGTCGGCCGAACAGAAGGTAGGCGACCTATTTAAGTCCTATACCGATTTTGACAAACGAAACGAAATTGGTGCTGCCCCTCTTCAGCCTGAGTTTGACAAGGTAGATGCCTTGGAAAACTACGATGATCTGGCCCAATATTTTGCTTATGCCAATAAAATGGGAATCAACGTGCCAATCGCTCTTTTCATTACTCAGGACTTAAAGAATCCTACTATTTATGCAGTATACACCTGGCAATCGGGACTGGGGCTGCCAGACCGTGAGTATTACCTGAAAGACGATGAAAGATCTAAAGAAATTCAGGCGAAGTACCTGGAGCATATAGAAAAAATGCTGACACTTGCCGGAATGCCAGATGCATCTTCTTCGGCTTCTGCCATCATGAACCTGGAAACTACGCTGGCTGAAAAGCATCTTGAAAAGGAGAAAACCAGAGACCCCGTATCCTTGTATAATATGTTCCCAGTAGACACCCTGAGTAACATCATGCCTCAGTTTAACTGGACGGCATTCCTGGGAGAAGCCGGTCTGGCCGAACAGGATAAATTGGGAATATTGATGCTGGATTATACCAAGGCGCTCGATAACATAATTACTTCAACAGATCTTGATACCTGGAAGACCTACCTTAAATGGAGTATTGTTGATGCATATGCCTCCAGATTAAATGAGGAAATGGATAAGCAAAACTGGGAATTTTACAGTAAGGAACTCAGGGGCACCAAGGAACAACGTCCATTGTGGAGACGAGGCGTATCTGTAGTCAATGGCACCATGGGCGAAGTTGTAGGGAAAGTTTATGTAAAGAAACACTTCCCACCGCAAGCCAAAGAACGTATGGAAACTTTGGTGGATAATTTGTTGAAAGCGTATGAAGCCAGTATTAAGGAGCTCGATTGGATGAGCGATGATACTAAAAAGGAAGCCCTTGACAAACTAAGTAAGTTCACCCCCAAAATCGGATATCCTAATAAATGGAAAGAGTACGATTTTGAGATCAAAGAAGATGATCTGTTTGGTAATATGCAGCGATCACAACTCTATGAGTACAACCGTGAACTGGCTAAACTTGGGCAGCCCATCGATCGTGAAGAATGGGGAATGACTCCTCAGACGGTGAATGCATACTACAATCCCACTTTAAATGAAATCGTATTCCCGGCTGCCATATTACAACCTCCATTCTTCGATCTAAACGCCGATGATGCCGTAAACTACGGAGCGATAGGAGCTGTAATTGGCCATGAGATAGGTCATGGTTTCGATGACAGTGGAAGTACCTTCGACGGTGACGGGGCGATGAGAAACTGGTGGACGGATGCCGATAAGGAAGAGTTTAAAAAACGAACCGGAGCCCTTGTAGAGCAGTACAATTCCTACGAAGTGTTACCAGACCTGAATATTAACGGCGAATTTACCCTTGGGGAAAATATCGGTGATCTGGGAGGATTAAGTATTGCCTTAAAAGCCTATAACATGTCACTCAATGGGGCTGAGGCTCCTGTTATGGACGGCTTTACCGGAGAACAACGGGTATTTATAGGATATGCCCAGGCCTGGAGATCAAAAGCCAGAGATGAAGCAATACGTGTTCAGATCAATACAGATCCGCATTCTCCTGCAGATTTCAGGGTAAACGGAGTGGTGAGAAATGTACCTGAGTTTTATTCTGCATTTAATATACAGGAAGGAGACAGCCTGTACCTGGCTCCGGAAAATAGAGTGAAAATCTGGTAAATTTCAAAGTAAAAGTGAAAAAAACCCTCCAAACGGAGGGTTTTTTTATTTTGGTATTTCCCTTGATTCGTAGCTACTCTGGGTGGAATCATTAGGTGTAAGAATGTCGATATCACTTTCACCTTCTTGATTGGTACAACTCCACGTACAGATGATGGCCAGGATCACCAAGAGGAAATAAATCACATAGGGACGTTTCATAGCTCAATAATTTAGTAGGTATGATTACCGAGTTACTGATTAATTAAAACGTGGAAAAAAACGGTTTGGTATTGGTGGCATTCCCAAAAATAGGTACCTTTTATCGAAAATATTTCGGTGTAATGAAACGATTTTTCCTCTTTTTCAGCAGTGTTTTGGTCTTTTTAGTTGGTTGTGACGGTCCGGTTTCCTCGGGTACAAACGATAATATTTCAATTTCAATCCCGGATTCACAAGGTGAAGATGCCCTTGACGGTAGGTTATTATTGATGCTGGCCAAAGACAATGACGTGGAACCCAGGTTTCAGATCAGTGGGGGCCTTAAAACTCAGTTGATCTACGGGATGAATGTCAACCAGATGAAACCCGGACAAGCCACAGTTTTTGATGCTGATGCCTTAGGCTTCCCTATAGCGCATCTTTCTGAAATACCACCGGGGGAGTACTGGGTTCAGGCACTGCTGCATGTATACGAAACTTTTAATCTGGCCACCGGCCATACGGTAAAGCTCCCCATGGATAATGGAGAAGGGCAGCAATGGAACAGATCGCCCGGGAATTTATACAGTACTCCTCAAAAAATCACTGTTACTGATAATGGCATAGGATCTTTAGAACTTCTTTTAGATCAGAAGATTCCCCCAATAGAAGAACCCGAAGACACGAAGTGGATAAAACACATTAAAATTAAATCTGAAAAGCTATCGGAATTCTGGGGCCGGGATATGTATCTGGGGGCACATGTTTTACTTCCAAAGGGATTTGAAGAACACCCCGAAGCCAAATATCCCCTAATGATCTTTCACGGGCATTTTCCCGACGATTTTGGCGGATTCAGGACAACACCCCCGGATCCCAATCTTGAGCCCGTATACTCGGCCAGATTTAACGTAGAAGGCTATAACATTATTCAACAACAGGAGGCATACGACTTTTATAAACGCTGGAATGATCCTGATTTCCCCAGGTTCCTGATTATTGAAATCCAGCATCCAACACCGTATTACGATGATTCATATGCAGTAAATTCGGCTAGTCAGGGCCCTTACGGAGATGCTATTACCTATGAGCTCATTCCCCATATTGAAAAGGAATTCCGGGGGCTGGGGGAAGGCTGGTCACGATTCCTTTACGGTGGTTCCACCGGGGGCTGGGAGGCCCTGGCCGTACAGGTAAAATATCCGGAAGAATACAATGGATGTTTCGCTGCCTGTCCGGATCCAATAGATTTCAGGGCGTATTGCCTTACCGACATATACGAGGATGAGAACGCCTATTTTTATGAAAGTGATTTTAAAGAATTGGAAGTTCCGGCACACAGAGACTACCTTGGGCAGATTCAGAGTACTGTAAAAGAGAATAACCACCTTGAACTGGTGTTGGGCGACAAATCGCGTTCAGGCCAGCAGTGGGATATCTGGGAGGCAACCTATTCTCCACAAGGGGAAGATGGGTATCCTCAGCGACTATGGGATAAGATGTCGGGTGAGATTGATCATAGTGTGGCCGAATACTGGAAAGAAAATTATGATCTCCGGTATATTCTGGAGCGCGACTGGGATAAAGTTGGGGAAAAGCTAAAGGGGAAGATTCATATCTATTGCGGGGATATGGATAATTATTATCTTAACAATGCCGTATATCTGATGGAGGACTTTCTTGAAAGCACCACTGATCCTTACTACGATGGAGAAGTGAAATACGGTGATAGGGCAGAACATTGCTGGAATGGGGATCCTGAGGAACCCAACCATATCAGTCGCCTGCGCTATAACAGCATGTACGTCCCCAAGATTATGAAAAGAATAGCTGAAACGGCTCCTGAAGGTGCTGATCTGAAAAGCTGGAGGTACCGGTAAACTGTGAAAAATAAAACCAACATATTCGCCTGGATCATCTTTGCCATAATGGCAATTTCAATTGGTTTGTATCCCCTGACATACTTTCTCATCGACAGGGAATTTGGTCTGCTTGCATCCAAGAGCGATGCATTGTTTTCTGATGTCATCTGGAATACAGGCTTTTATGGTCATATCCTCTTTGGCGGATTGGCATTGCTTATAGGGTGGATTCAATTCCACAAGGAATTCAGAAACCGAAATTTGAAACGGCACAGGCTCATCGGCAGGATATATATGATAGCTGTACTAGTGAGTGGTAGCTGTGGAATTTACATTGGTTTTTATGCTACGGGCGGACCCATTTCATCCATAGGATTTATTAGCCTGGGGATTCTGTGGCTATGGACCACCTATATGGCTTTCAAAGCGATTCGGAATAAAGATATTTCCCTTCACCAGGGATTTATGATATACAGCTATGCATTGTGCTTTGCGGCAGTTACCCTTCGGATCTGGTTGCCTTTGCTCACTATGATATTGGGGGAATTTATTACGGCCTACAGGATCGTAGCCTGGCTGTGTTGGGTACCCAATTTAATTTTCGCCTTTTTCTGGGTACGTCGCAGAGGACTTATTCTCGGGTAAAATTGATAGAATCGGGAAAAATGAATATCAAAAAATATATAATACCAATAATTGTAGCAATGGTGTTGTACATCATTGTATCCCTTATTTTAGAAAAGGATTATTCCAGGGATATTCTCATCAGGGAGGCTGGAGAAGGTTTTATTTTTGGTATTCTTTACGGTTTATACCTTTTTCTTAGAAATCGTTTTAGGAAAAAAGAAGAAAACTGATCCTATTAACAAAAATGCCCCTCTTTTCAAGGGGCATTTCACTTCTTTCAAGTGCTAGATTATCCGTGATTACCTGTTCAGGCAGTTTCAGTATGTACCGGGATTTTGGCTCGGTTTTTTCTTAACCAGGCTTCAAAGGTTTGAAGTTCAGGGTTTAGCTTTCGCGACTCATCTACGTTTCTGGCTTTTCGAAATACTGATTCAAATTGGGTTTTAAACTGGTACATATTTCCCAGGTCTTCTGCTCCGGGGAATCCAAAGGATCGGTACATTTCAGGTGGCACGGCATTGTATTTCACTTTTTTGTCCAGCACCTTTGTAAATATTTCTGCCATTTCCATGCCACTGAGATGTTCGCCGGCTATACCGACAGATTTTCCCAAATACTTGTTTCCTTCTTTTAAAATGCCAAGCACACATTTTCCTATATCAGCAACAGCTATACCTGGCATTTTAGCTTCCGCTAACGGGAAGGTGATGGCAAGTTCTCCGTCCGGACCTTTTTGTGGTTCCGCTCCGAAATAGATGAAATTTTCCCAGAAAAATGATGTTAACAGTAATGTGTAGGGAACTCCGCTTCTTTCAAAATAGGCATTGGAAACCCCTTTGGCATCAAAGTGGGGAACCTTGTATTTCCCCATTAGGGTTGGCATGCTGTTATCTTCTAACGGAACCCATCTTCGCGTATCTTCAAGGGTAGACCAAATTACATGTGAGAGTTCGGCTTCTTTTGCAGCATCGGCCATGTTTCTTGCGTTATCCATCTCTTTTTCGGGAGAAAAGTGCTCCCAGAAAAAGGTGACACAAAAAGCACCATAGGCTCCTTTAAATGCTTTTACCAGGCTCGATTTGTCTGAGATGTCAGCTTCGATAACTTCGGCTCCTTTTTTAGCGAGTGCTATCGATTTGTCGGAATCTGAATTACGGGTGATTGCCCTTACGGCAAACTCACCTGAGGGGTCATTGAGCAGGGCTGCTACAACCGCACCTCCCTGTGCGCCCGTTGCACCCACAACGGCAATAATTTTTTTTTCCATGATTGGGTTGTTTGAGAAAGATTAATCCCTTTAAGATACGAAAAAACGAGTATTTTCCATCAAAAAGTTGATATATCCACCTGGAAACCAGAAACTTGTACGGAAGAATGCTATTTTGCAAACAATTGCCCCATATCCTTAAACGCCTTAAACTCCAAAGCATTTCCGGCGGGATCATGGAAGAACATAGTGGCCTGCTCACCTACTTCTCCTTCAAAGCGTACATAGGGTTCAATTATAAAGTCGACTCCCTTCTTCTTTAATTCTGCGGAAAATATCTGAAAGTCATTCCAGGGAAGAACCACTCCGTAATGCGGAACGGGAACGTTTTTACCATCTACAGGATTTGTATGGGTTTCCTCATTCGCCCTTGGCTTGTAATGTATCACCAATTGGTGCCCGAATAGGTTGAAATCTACCCAGTGATCACTACTCCGACCTTCAGTGCAATTGAGGATCTCCCTGTAAAAAGTTCGGCATTCATCAAGGTTGTGTACGGGAATGGCAATATGAAAAGGATTTAATGAAGACATAGTTTGAAGATTGAGTAATGAGAATAAGTTAAGCCCTTTTTGAGCAGATTAAAAATATCTTTTTTTTATGAGTTCAGAAAATCGATAATTTCCTTGCTTACAAAGTCCTGGTGCATGGAATGACCAAAACCTTCAGTGCTGATCAACTTACTTCCTTTCCATTCTGCGTGTACCTCCTCTGAAGCCCTGAACGGGGCAATTGTATCGAGCCTGTCGTGAATAAGCAATCCGTCAATGTCGAGTTCCTTCGCGAATCGGGAGGTAGAAAAATCAACAATCCGAAATCCAAATTTATCAAAAATCAATTCATCAAGGGCTTGCATTACGCGATCATTGAACTGCAGTATTTCCTGGTATTGCTTCATTACATCCTGCATTTCTGAAGGAGAGCCAATGGTAACTATTTTTTGGAGGGAATTTTTTGGGTTTAAATACTGGTGATAGACGGCATTCATTCCCCCAACCGAGTGGCCGATTAGATAAACGGGTTTATACCTGTCAACCAGCTTTTTTGTACAGGCGGTATACCTGATCACGTGAAACAGTTTTCCTTTAGACCATCCATGGGCGGGAGCATCAAATGCAATGATATCGTACCCTTCTTCTTTGAGAAATCCGATCATATTTCTCCAGCGATAGGTATTGCTCTCCCACCCGTGGAGCAGCATTACTCTTTTTCCAGGTCCTTTCCAGTGGTAGGTCTGTATCTCCATATCGTCGACCAGCACTTTTTCGAGTTTTGCCTTTTTGAGAAATTCTTCCTGAATAGGCAAAACCCTCCCTTTTCTGGGCGTACAAAAAAGTCGGTACGCTTTAATAGCCGCCGTTCTTTTTGAGAAGAAGGCAAGGATGTTATAATAAGCTCCTATAGCCAGGGGAAGCATACTTTTGAGCGCTCTTTTCACGGCATATAATTTAGGGATAGGGTGATAAAAGGGGCGAATTCACGATATACTAATTCCATCCCACCATCATATACTTGATCTTAGCATTATCGGGGATTTGAACCAAATCGATATCGGAGTTATTAAACCGGAGTTCTGCAGGTAATTCATCCTTGCTGATCGTAAAATAAATGTCGCTCTCCCTGATCAAAACAACTACATTGTTTAGGGAAGTGATCACTTTTTTTACGGTAAGCTTTTCTCTAATCTCCCCGAAAGTACTCGAAACGGAGATGCCTTCCCCGGTGGTAAACCTCGCATCGTGGATCCGTATATTGGTGATACCGGGAATACTGTCTTCTGAAGGGGTGATACTGAGCAACTGTTTTCCGCCTTTTTCAAACACTTCAATAATCCCTGAAGCCCCCTGATTATTGGGTAAAGACGTGGGTCTGACAATTGAGTCTTCTGTAAAAATGCGATCGAGCTCCTCAATGGTTGCCGACTTTTCAAGCAAACCAACGCGGTCTTTTGTAATACTGAACCTGGGATCCGGCTCTTTTTTACAAGCGGCAATAAGTATAAAAAGAAGGCATATGCCCGTGAAATATTTCATGAATAATGGTTTTTAGGGATTAAGTAGAAATTATAGAAATGATCCTTTTACCTCATAACTTTCTTAAGAATACCAAGGACCCCTCTTATAAAAGTGGCACTAGTAAGAACTTTTACCACAGGATTTTGCCGGGTACTTCTGCTTCTGGTACTCGTAGATCTGGATCTGCCAGAGGATCGGGTTTCTTCCTTCTTAGCTTTGGCTTCAGCTTTTTCGATCTTCTCATTCAACATTTCATAGGCACTTTCCCGGTCAATTGTTTCATTGTATTTGTGGACGAGTCGGGAATTGTCAATAACCTCTTTTAATTCTTTTTTTGTCAAAATGTCCATTCTGCTCATGGGTGCTCTCAGCAGGGTTGCCGCCAGAGGGGTAGGACGCCCTTTCTCATCCAGCGCACTGATCAATGCCTCACCTATACCAAGGGAAGTGAGAACTTCCTTGGTGTCGTAATATTCTGATATGGGGTAATTTTCCGCAGTGAGTTTAATTGCTTTTCTGTCTTTGGCTGTAAAAGCCCTGAGAGCATGCTGTACTTTTAATCCCAGCTGCGCAAGTACGGCATTGGGGACATCTGTAGGATTCTGAGTGACAAAATACAAGCCTATGCCTTTGGAACGGATGAGTTTTACAATGCTTTCAATCTGGTCTAACAAGGCTTTTGAGGCTTCCTTAAAGATGAGGTGGGCCTCATCTATAAAGAGAATTAGTTCGGGCCTTTCACTGTCTCCCTGCTCGGGGAATGTGGCGTACACTTCTGCAAGCAAGCTCAGCATAAAAGTAGAAAACAATTTGGGTCGGTCCTGAATATCGGTAAGTCTCAAAATGCTTATCATCCCCCTGCCGTTTTCATCGATTCTGGTAAGGTCGTTCACATCAAATGATTTCTCACCAAAAAACAGGTCGGCTCCCTGCTGCTCTAATTCAATGACCTTACGCAGTATAGCCCCAGTTGAGCTTGTAGCGATCCTTCCATAGCTTTTTTCAAACTCCTTTTTCCCTTCTCCGGTGGCATACTGCAAAACTTTCTTGAAGTCCTTGAGATCTAGGAGGGGTAGTTTGTGATCATCGCAATATTTGAAAATTACGGCAACGATACCCTCCTGGGTAACTGTGAGGTTGAGAATTCTGGAGAGCAATATCGGTCCGAATTCGGATACAGTTGCCCGAAGCTTTACCCCATCCTGTTCTGAAAGAGAGAGGATTTCGACGGGAAATTTCTTGGCCGTAAAGGGAAATCCGATTTTTTCATGCCTTTCATCAATTTTAGCATGGCCCGGACTGGGCTGGGCAAGGCCGCTTAAATCCCCTTTCAGGTCCATTAACAGTACAGGAATTCCTTTATCAGAAAGGTTTTCAGCCAGTACCTGGAGTGTTTTTGTTTTCCCCGTTCCAGTAGCACCCGCGATCAGGCCGTGTCTGTTAAGCGTTTTCAGAGGAATTTTCACCAGGGCATTGGTGACGGTTTCACCTTCTAGCATAGCTGCTCCCATAGAAATAAAATCACCCTTGGTAGCATACCCTTTTTCTATATGTGCGAAGAAATCGTCCTTCCTACTCATGTTTCCTAATTTTCGATAAAAATAGGGTAATTTTAAGCAACATTAAAACGACTAATTATGAATCATCTCTTTCCGCTCCTTCTACTGTGCTTCTTTCTGTGTTCTCCTGTGGCGATGTCCCAGGAAACAGGGGAAATAATATTTCATAAGTCTCATGAACCCAAAAAACAAATGGCCCCTTTCAGTGATGCTGTGGAAGTTGGTAACTTGTTTTTCCTCGCCGGGCAAATCGGGATGGATCATACAACAAGAACCATGGTTGAGGGCGGAATACAAGCCGAAACAACCCAGGCTATTGAGAATATCAAAGCCGTTTTGGAACAGCATGGGTTAGGTTTTGAAAACGTGGTGAAATGTACGGTTATCCTCAGTTCAATGGAAGATTTTGGTGCCTTTAATGAGGTGTATGCCAGATATTTTGTCAATAAACCCGCCCGTACCACCTTTGCAGCCCTGGGTCTTGCTCGCAATGCCAGGGTAGAAATAGATGTAATAGCTGCCAGGAATTAAGGTAGGCAAGGCGAGGTATTCCTGAGGTTTCTCCATAAGTTAACCTTATCTTTGGGCCATGGAAGTAAAATCGATTATGGAGCTGGTCAATAAGGGGAAGATGCTCCCTTTAATGGAGGAATTTTATACTATTCAGGGAGAAGGATACCACAAGGGAACTGCTGCCTACTTTATAAGGATTGGCGGTTGTGACGTGGGCTGCCACTGGTGTGATGTAAAAGAGAGCTGGAATGCCGAAATACACCCTCCGACTGCCGTTGAAAGTATTGCCGAAAATGCCGCAAAATATTCAGATACAATCGTTGTTACAGGGGGAGAACCATTAACATGGGATATGACACCTCTTACCTCCCTGCTGAAAGAAAAGCTACTCAAAACCCATATAGAAACCTCAGGGGCTTATCCCCTCAGCGGGTCATGGGACTGGATCTGTTTGAGCCCTAAGAAAAATAAGGCCCCTGTTGGGGATATTCATCTCCAGGCACATGAACTAAAAGTAATTGTTTACAACAAGGATGATTTGAGGTTTGCTGAAGAGCACGCCGCCAGGGTAAGTGAGAATTGTGTGCTTTATTTACAACCGGAATGGAGTGTAAGGGAAAAGGTTACACCTCTTATTGTGGATTATGTAATGGCCAATCCCAAATGGAAAGTCTCCCTTCAAACTCACAAATATTTAAACATCCCTTAAATCAGGGTAGAGGGGATTGCCTCTCTAATCACCTTATTTACCTGCCACCGTTTGCCTGCAAATCAGTAATACATTCGGAATCCAGGCCAGGTACAGGGGCTTTCCCTGAGGAGATTCGTTTATTCATCATTCCAAGTAAGCCACCACCAAATTGCAATTCGGCCCGCATCAGGCAACCATTGATATCACAATGATGTTCCGCATTGGGATCCTCATGAGAATTTACAGGTGGTGATCCCAGATCTACCAGACCCAGCAAATGTCCAAACTCGTGATTAAGGGCAGCAGTTTCCACATCTGCAATGGTAACCTGACTGCTATTTACGGCAAGATCTCTTACTGTGGATTCGTAGATTACCATAGAAGTATTGCGATACACGGCACCCAGGGTAACGGTGCCTTCCTGTGGATCGTCGGTATCAGCCGGCGCATCGGCAAAGTATATGTAAATCGCAAGGGTTGAACCCTCATTATAAGCTGTACGGTTATCACTTTCCAGATCTGCAATTTCCTGTAAACTCAGGTCATTTTCATTCGGACTAGGCAATTCAAGATATTGAATCTCGATATCCTGTTTAAACGTCCTTGCCTGCAGAAAGGCCTGAAAATTGTTCATGGCTTCTGCACTGGGTTGAAATCCTGTGACATATCCAATTTCAATCAGTAATTTGGTAAAAGTATCATTGGTTAGGATGTCATTGGCCGAATCACCTGTGGACAGTAAGTTAGCCGATTTGTCGATAGGATCGGGGCCATTGCCTCCCGGGTTGTCCGTATCCTTGGAACATCCGGCAATAAGTAGCAAGCCAATCAGGAAGAAATAATATCTTTTCATCATCATATTCATCTTTTAAAACTATGATATCTATACACTTATAACAAGTATAAACTCTAAAACCCTACATAAGAACGGCAAATTACGCTTGCTATTATGCCTCTACCACTATTCTGGCCAAATAGTCGTAATGAATTCCCATCCTTACAAGTTTGCAATCAAAACCGGCTTTCAGGGCTTCTACCTGGAAGGTATTGTAATCGACAAACAACCAAGAGAAAGGTTCACTTTTTACGTTTTTATACTTCATTTCGTATGTAAGCTCCCCGTAATAAGTACCATCGTTTGGAATCCAGAATCCGCCATCTTCGTCCTGGTCGAACATATAAATGATATCGCTTGAATCAAAAATAATCTGGCCTCCGGGATTGAGCAATTCCTTTGCCTTTTTAAAGAACTGCGTTAGTTTTGACACCTGCCCTACAATACCAATTCCATTCATCAGTAATAAAAGAGTGTCAAATTTACCGCCCTGGTAATTCCAGAAATCAGCCTGAACGGCATCTGTTAATCCGCGTGACCTGCAGGCTTGTATTGCCCCGGGAGATATGTCGATTGATGTCACATCTAATCCCCCGGATGATAAGTATAGACTATGACTGCCGGCACCGCAACCTATATCTAGTACTCGACCCCTGCACAGGCTTAAGGCAGTTTGCTCTAAATCGGGCATGGTTTCGTATTTCCTGAAGAGATGTGATACCGGGATGGAATCCTCGTCTCCAAGGGAAGAAATAGTGAAAATCTCACCGTCCTTTTCACCCAACTGGTAATCCAGGATTGCCTTGCCGAACACATCTGCAACCATTTCGTCTTTTCTTTAATGCAAAAGTGGGATATTTGCTGCGGTAAGGAAAATGAAATCAGGGTGAAATTAAAGAAAGAGAATGAAAAGAGTATGCAGGATGTCCTGAGGGTCCTTCCAAAAAAGGCCAGGGAAAAAGAGCGTGAAAACCGCCAGTTTTTTACCCGTTTAAAGCGCAGGCCTCCAAAAAACCTCGATAGCATTGTACAAGAGCTGCACCATAATGAATTTGAGCATACAGACTGTCTTAGTTGTGCCAATTGTTGCAAGACAACGGGTCCGCTTTTTACACGGGCCGATATCGACAGGATATCAAAGCATTTAAAAATGAAGGCTGCCAGCTTCGAAGATACCTATCTCAGGACGGATGAAGATGGCGACCATGTGTTGCAGGAACTTCCATGTGCGTTTCTGGGTCCTGATAACTATTGCAGCATTTATGAAGTTCGGCCCAAGGCTTGCAGGGAATATCCGCATACGGATCGAAGGCGGTTTGAACAACTGGGGAAACTTACAGTTAAGAATACTTTTGTTTGTCCTGCAGCTTATAATATTGTGGAGGAAATGAAAAAGAGGATAGGAAACTGATTCTGATATTTACCCTCAATTTGATTATTTTTGAGTTCATGGAAACTCTGATTCAATATTTCGAAACCATCCCATCGAGTCACAGAAGTCTGATCCTGGTTCTGGGGATTACTTTCTTCTGGCTGCTGGAAGGGGCTGTACCCTTGTTTCGTTTTCGTTATAAAAAGTGGCGACATGCCGTGCCTAATTTTTTCTTCACCTTCACGACAATTGTCATCAATTTTGCCCTGGCTTTTTTGCTTTTAAAAACCAGTGACTGGGTCGCGGCTAACGAATTCGGACTGATCAATTGGTTGCCGGCTATGCCTCTCTGGAGTTATATTCTGCTCGGGGTCTTGTTACTCGATTTTTTTGGGGCTTACCTGGCCCATTATGTGGAGCACAATGTAAAACCCTTATGGATGATCCACCTGGTGCATCATACAGACCACGAGGTAGATACTACAACGGCTAACAGACATCATCCCCTGGAAAGTCTTATCCGATTTTCTTTTACCCTCTTCGGAGTTTTTCTAGTGGGTACTCCTATAGGCATTGTGATGCTCTATCAGTCCCTTTCCCTTATAGCTACACAGTTTAGCCATGCCAACATCAGATTGCCAAGACAAGTAGACCGAATGATCAGCTATATTCTGGTGTCCCCTGATATGCATAAGGTCCATCATCATTATGTATTGCCTTATACCGATTCTAATTATGGGAATATTTTCTCCATCTGGGACAGGTTATTTGGCACGTATATGGAATTAGACCGGGAAGCTATTGTATATGGTGTTGACACTTTTCCGGACAAAAAGGAAAATGGCTCGATTATGGGCTTGCTGAAACAACCTTTCCACAAATACCGCAAACCTACAGGGGGGAAGGATTCTTCTCAGGGATAGAGAAGATATTTCTTCCTGATCTTTTTAAAGGAGTTCAGATCTGCTTCCCAGGATTCTTTAATTTTTTCTTCGGAATACCCGGCCTCAATTTGCTTTTGCAATTTGTCTGTCCCGGCATGCTTAGTAAATCCTGAAGTATTAAAAAATCGCTCTTTGTCCTCAGAGTTATTATATGCTTTGATAATCCATTCCAGTGAAACTTTGTCGAGCCTGGGAACATCTCTTAGGTCTTCCCCATAACATTCAGTTCCTAGCTGTTTTGGCGATTTTGCGCCTGGATTGGATTCAGGGATATAGCTGAAGTTATAAACAGAAGGATTGAGAAACGGTGCCCCATAGCGCTGAAACTGATAGTCTGTTCCCCTCCCTGCATTTATATTGGTCCCTTCAAATAATCCCAGGCTAGGGTAAAGATTGATGGCCTGGTCATTGGGCAAATTAGGGGAGGGTTTGAGAGGGAGGCTGTAAGATGTCTGATGCGTGTAGTGCTCAATTGGAATTACCGTTAATTCTGCCCTATTTCCCTTCTCCAGCCAACCTTCTCCATTGATCATCGTTGCGTATTCTCCGATGGTCATCCCATAGACTAGCGGGATAGGAGTCATACCCAGAAAACCTGTAAATTCGGGTTCCATGCTGGGGCCGTCAATATAATGCCCATTGGGATTGGGACGGTCTAAAACAATAACCGGAATACCCGATTCTGCACATGCTTCCATCACCAATTGCAGGGTAGCGATATAGGTATAAAACCTCACCCCAACATCCTGTATGTCGAATACCACAACATCAAGTCCTTCTAATTGTGATTTAGTAGGTTTCCGATTGGCCCCATAAAGGGAAATGATGGGGAGTCCACTGCGTTGATCGATACCATCCTTCACTTTTTCACCTGCATCGGCCGTACCCCGAAATCCATGTTCAGGAGAAAAAACACGTATAAGATCGATGTCTAAGGCAAGCAGAGAATCAACGAGATGAGTAAAGGGGGTCTTTGCACCAGGCTCTGTGTTTTTTTCTTTGAAGATCACACTGGTTTGGTTGGCTACAAGACCGATTCTTTTTCCGCTTAGTAAGGGGAGGTATAGTTCAGTTCGGTTCGCACCAACAACTAGCCCATCCGTAGACGGGAGTGTCTCTACCACAGGTAAATTTTTTCCGGCAGCGGAAGCCTGTACGGATTTGTCCCCGCATCCATAGAGCAGGGATGCCGTAAGGATACTTAGCCCAAGAACCAGTCTACCCGCCAAGGCTGTCACATTGAGTAGCTGCTTTGAAAGTTCAGAAACATCAGTAACTAACAGATGAAAACTGTATTTTTGAGGGAGAAAAAAAAACATCGGTTGAATTTAGAACTGTTTATCGCAAAACGCCTTATCAAAGGTAAGCAGCATAAAATTAGCATATCTGCTCCAATAATAAAAATAGCTATTGCGGCTATTGCTTTGGGGATTCTGATGATGCTTATCGCCGTAGCGACAGGGGTCGGACTCAAATACAAGATCCGGGAAAAAATAGCGGCTTTTAACGGGCATATACAGATCTACAATTACGATAATAACAATTCCGAGGTCTCTGTCATTCCGGTGTCTCTCGAACAGGATTTCTATCCCGAATTTAATTTGGTTGAAGGGGTCAGGCATATTCAGGCCGTTGCCACCAAGGCGGGGATCATCCGAACCGAAGATACTTTTGAGGGTATTATCGCCAAGGGTGTGGGGGAGGATTACGATTGGACCGCCTTTGAAGATTTTCTGATAAGAGGAGAACTTCCCGATTACAGCTCCAAGCTCAATTCGGAAGTACTTATGTCTGCTTTGATGGCAAGCCGACTACAAATGGAAGTGGGGGATGAGTTTTTCACCTTTTTCCTGAAGGAAGAAGATCCGTCTAAGATCCCCAATCAGCGAAAATTTAAAATTACGGGTATTTATGACAGTGGATTTGAAGAGTTTGACGGTACCTACATTATAGCTGACATAAGGCATATTCAGCGGATGAACCAATGGGAAAGTGATGAGGTTGGGAACTTCGAGGTTTTTCTAACTGATTTTGATACCATTGAAGAAAAAAGTGCAGAGATCTACGGCCAGACACTGAGTACCCTGGATACCCAGACCATTAAAAATAAATACTATAAAATCTTTGAGTGGATTGGGTTGTTCGATTTTAATATCGGAATCATAATAGGGATTATGATCATCGTAGGGGGGATCAATATGATCACGGCCTTACTGGTACTCATCCTGGAGCGAACCCCAATGATAGGTGTACTCAAAGCTCTCGGGGCTGCCAACTGGAGTATACGAAAAGTCTTCCTCTACAACGCGGCATACCTAATTCTTATCGGCTTGTTCTGGGGAAATTTGCTGGGTCTGGGTCTGATCTGGTTCCAGGATCGTTTCAGATACTTTCAATTTCCCAATCCCCAGGAATATTACATCGACTACATTCCCGTCTATATGGATCTGCCAACTATACTTTTATTAAATGCAGGGGTATTGCTACTCTGTATGCTAATGCTCCTTATTCCTTCACATATCATTACAAGGATCAGTCCGGTTAAAGCAATCAAATTCGATTAATCCAACCCCGGGCTTTGATAATATGTTAACGTCAAAATTACACACTTCTTAGGCCTTGATTTTGTGAACCTGTATCTTTGCACCCTATGAAATATGCAGAAAACATTTTAGGAACCGTTGGGGATACACCCCTTGTTAAACTAAACAAACTGACCAAGGATTTACCATGCCTTGTCCTGGCCAAGTACGAGACCTTTAATCCGGGAAATTCTGTTAAAGACCGTATGGCAATTCAAATGGTTGAAGATGCTGTGGCAGAGGGGAAACTCAGGCCGGGAGGAACCATAATTGAAGGGACTTCCGGAAATACAGGCATGGGCCTGGCTTTGGTTGCAGTGGTAATGGGCTATAAAATGATATGTGTAATTAGTGATAAGCAATCGAAGGAAAAAATTGATATTCTCAAGGCCATGGGAAGTGAGGTTCATGTATGTCCTACTGATGTCGCCCCGGAAGATCCCCGGAGTTATTATTCTACAGCTAAAAGATTGTCTGAGGAAATTCCCAATTCCTGGTATGTAAATCAGTACGATAATCCATCAAATACCAAAGCGCATTTTCTGACTACCGGCCCTGAAATATGGGAACAAACCGATGGTAAGGTCACGCATTTTGTAGTAGGTGTAGGTACTGGTGGAACGATTTCGGGAGTAGGCTCCTATCTAAAATCGAAAAATCCCGATATCAAAATATGGGGAGTAGATACCTATGGATCAGTATTTAAGAAGTACCACGAGACTGGTATATTTGATAAGGATGAAATTTACCCTTACATCACAGAAGGTATAGGGGAGGACATTTTACCTGAAAATGTAAATTTTGATATTATCGACGGCTTTACCAAGGTGACCGATAAGGATGCAGCGGTGTATACCCGGCGTCTGGCCCGGGAAGAGGGAATGTTCCTTGGGAATTCGGCAGGGGCAGCCATTAAAGGTGTTATTCAGTTGCAGAAACATTTTACTAAGGATGACGTGGTAGTGGTACTCTTTCACGATCACGGCAGCAGGTATGTCGGAAAAATTTACAATGATGAGTGGATGGAAAAGCAAGGCTTTCTTGAATAGTTTTCCTATCTTTTGAAGCCAAAACAATCCCTTGAAAATGCGTAAAATCCTGATTTTGATGATGGCCAGTGCCATCCCCTTGTGCACCTTCTCCCAAAAATTGTCCAGTATTGAAAGTAAGATCATAGCTTCTGTAGAAAAGAACAATGATGAGGCTATCAGTTTTCTGGAAAAGGTAGTGAATATTAATAGTGGAACTCTTAATGCTCAGGGAGTAAAGTATGTAGGAGCTGTTTTTCAGGAAGCTTTTGAAGAATTGGAATTTACAACACGATGGATTGACATGCCGGAGGAAATGAACAGGGCAGGCCACCTTTTTGCTGAGACATCCGGGAAAAAAGGAAAAAAATTACTACTTATCGGGCATCTTGATACGGTTTTCGAAGAAAACAGTCCGTTTCAGAAATTTGAAAAAATTAACGATAGTATAGCCCATGCTCCTGGAGGAAATGATATGAAAGGCGGGAATGTTATCATTCTCTATGCCTTAAAGGCCTTGCATGAGCAGAATCTGTTAGGTAATGCACAGATAATCGTGGCCTTTACCGGGGATGAAGAAAGTACCGGCAAACCCCTGGAATTAAGCAGGAAGGATCTGATAGAAGCTGCAAAACGAAGTGACATAGCACTTGGGTACGAAACCTCTACAGGATTTAATTATGCCACTGTAGCCCGGCGAGGAGCTTCCGGGTGGGAGGTTGAGGTACAAGGCAAACGCGCACATTCTTCAGGAGTATTTAGTGAAAGAACCGGCGCAGGAGCCATCTTTGAGATGAGTCGGATACTAAACTCTTTCTACACTGAAGTTAGGGGAGAGGAATTCCTAACTTTTAATCCTGGAATACTAATGGGAGGTACCTTTGTGGACTACGATCCCTTAAAAAGCACAGCAGAAGTCTTCGGAAAATCGAATGTGGTGGCCCAAACGGCCTATGTTAAAGGCGGCCTGCGATTTATTTCGGAAGAACAAAAGGAGAATGCACGGGAAAAAATGAAGCAGATTGTAGCGGATAATTTGCCCAATACCACGGCTACTATTTCATTTACGGATAGTTATCCTGCCATGCAGCCTACCGCAGGCAACATGAAATTGCTTACTGCCTTAAATGAGGTAAGCCAGGATCTGGGGCAGGGAGAAGTTTTGGGCTACGACCCGGGAAAGAGGGGAGCAGCCGATACATCTTTTGTGGCGGATTATGTAAATTGTCTCGACGGACTTGGGACTATGGGCTCTGGAGCGCATACCCCTGAGGAAACGGTGAATCTTAAAACGATTGAAGCACTTACAAAACGATCTGCTGTACTGATCTATCGCCTTATTAATCAATAGTCTATGGTTACACTAAAAAATAATAATCAGACTGTTGTCATCGACTCCGGAGAGATTATCAGTTATCAGCTTAATGACTATGAGTATCTGCATCAGAAGGGCAGCCCGGGCTGGGGGCATACAGATACGGAAATGTTCCCCATCATAGGCCCTACTGAGAATGCGGGATACAGGGTGCAGGTGCCAAAAGGCAATGCTATTCAGGATCAGCATGGCCTGCTTCGTGAACTCAAGTATTCTCTGGATAGTGATGACGGTCATTCGGCAAGTTTTAGTAAAGAATACATTGCCGGTACAGTGATTCAGAATTCAAAATACCCTGATCGATCTAAGGTAGGTCGACTCATATGGCCTTTTAGTTTTCGGTTTGAAAAGCGGGTTGTTCTTTTAAAAGACAGTTTGGAAATTACCTTTGTTATCAGTGGCGACAAGGATATGCCTTATATGCTTGGTTATCATCCTGCGTTTAAATTGCGATCGGCTTCTGCACAGGTTGTATCAGACGATATTTCATACAGCCTGGATGAGGTTATGGCTGCGGGAAATATTGCCTTGCATTTGCCTCAGAAAGAAAGTCTAATCCTGAAAGACGAAAGGGAACTGCAGATAGTGTCTAATGGGTTTGGTCATTTTATGCTCTGGTCACCCGTTTCAAATATGATTTGTATAGAGCCGATTACTTTTTATCCATATGGGGTAGAACAACGGTTTTTACACGAAGGGTTTAAGCATCTGAATCAACCCGAAGCTGAATTCAGGCTAAGAATAATACCAAAATGATAACAATGGACAACCAGAATAAAAATGAATTAGACTTTGAACTACTCAAGGAACTCTACGGGTATTTATTCGAGGATGAACTACTGGAAGAAATATGTACTACTGGGAAACTTCAAAATGTGAAACAGGGAAATTATCTCATAGATATCGGGGATTCCATCACTTTTATGCCTTTAATAATCAGTGGGGCTATCAAAATCATGCGGGAAGACGAGGCAGGGGAGGACCTTCTATTGTATTTTATTGAAAAAGGTGATACCTGTGCAATGACACTATCCTGCTGTGTAAAGAAAGGGACAAGTAAGATCAGGGCGGTGGCCGAATCTGATGTGGACCTGCTGATGATTCCTGTGGATAAAATGGAAGACTGGATGGGCAAATACAGGAGTTGGAGGGCATTTATCCTGGATAGTTACAATAACAGAATGGAAGAATTACTTGAAACTGTTGATACTCTTGCCTTTATGAACATGGACGAACGGGTATTGAAATACCTCAGGGATAAGGCCATGGTAAATCACAATGATGTAATCCACGCTACACACCAGGAAATTGCGGCGGACCTTCATACGTCCAGAGTCGTAATCTCCCGGGTATTAAAAAAGATGGAACGAGAAGGGATCATTGACCTTCAGCGCAGCCATATAAAGATCAATTCGCTATGATTCCATAGTTAGTGATTACTGTAAGAAATGCATAATATATTTCCATTTACAGCCTGGATCAGGAAGTACAGATGGTCATTCCTGCCTAAAGATCTTTTGGCCGGACTTACCGTGGCCATTGTATTAATTCCGCAGGGCCTCGCCTATGCCCTTATTGCCGGATTACCTGCCGTATATGGCCTTTACGCTTCCATGGTACCCTTGCTGATCTATACTTTCTTCGGCACCTCGAGATCTCTTGGAATAGGCCCGGTGGCAATGGATTCGCTTCTGGTTGCCGCAGGACTGGGAGCTATCGCCTCGGTAGGTCCTGAAAATTATATAGCTATGGCCATTTTGCTGGCTTTTATGGTTGGGGCTTTTCAATTTTTACTCGGGTTGTTGAGGATGGGATTCCTGGTTAATTTTCTATCGAAACCCGTGATTAGTGGATTTACTTCAGGCGCTGCATTGATCATTATGTTTAGTCAGTTGAAATACTTGCTGGGGACCGATATCGAAGGGAGTAACCAATTACATGCCATTATCTGGAATGCATTCGGGAAAATGGCGGATTTAAATCCATTCGATTTTGGAATTGGGCTGATAGGCATCCTTCTGATAATAGTTTTTAAAAAATGGAATCAGAAACTGCCGTATATTTTAATGGTAGTAATTCTGGGGATACTTGCTGTATACCTTTTTCAATGGGTCGATAAAGGCGTGGATATTGTAGGGGAAATTCCTAAGGGCTTGCCAGAAGTAGTCCTGCCTTCAGTATCCCTCAATTCCATTATGGAGTTGTGGCCCATCGCCCTTACTCTATCCCTGATCGGATATCTGGAAACCATTTCGATAGCAAAGGGAATCGAGGATAAGATGAATGGAGATCAGCTCGATGCCAATAAGGAACTTGTGGCATTGGGACTTTCAAATATGACGGGTTCACTTTTTCAGTCCTACCCTGTTGCAGCGAGTTTCTCAAGGTCGGCTATTTACTATGAAGCAAAATCAAAAACGAATCTGGCAACTCTTTTTACAGCATTATTCGTACTGCTTACTTTGTTATACCTGACACCTTTACTCTATTACTTGCCTAAAGCAGCTTTGGCTGCCATAATTATGGTATCGGTATATAATTTAATCGATTTTAAGTACGCCCGTGAATTATGGAAATACAGGAAGGATGAGTTTTTTGTCCTACTGGCTACCTTCGCTATTACAATTTTCATAGGAATCATGGAGGGAATTATCGTCGGGGTGGTGATTTCTCTGCTCCTGATGGTTTACAGAACTTCCAATCCTCATTTTGCTGTCCTGGCAAATATTAAAGGTACTCCTTACTACAGGAATATCAGGAGGTTTGAATCTGATGCTTTGGTACGAAATGATTTGCTAATTGTTCGCTTTGATGCCCAGATGTATTTTGGAAATTCAGGATTTTTCAAGTCGCGCCTCCTCAACCTTATTGATCAGAAAGGCCCAGAACTAAAAGCAGTGATCTTGAATGCAGAGGCGATAAATTACATAGATTCATCTGCGGCTCATATGTTACGAAATCTTATTGAGGCCATGTATGAAAGGGGGATCCACTTCTTTATTGCCGGTGCCATAGGACCTACACGGGATATTTTGTTCTCAAGCGGACTTATGGAATTGTTGCCGAAAGAGTGTCTTTTTGTGGAGACACGGGAAGCTGTATCATTTTTTGATGATCCGGGAAAAAAGTCGGAACTTCAGGATAAAGTAGCCTTACAAAGAAATTCGCTTGGTAACAAGGGTTACTCAAGCTAGGGGATATTGCCTTATTTTTGCGAAGAAATTAAACAAAAAAGACTATGACTATAGAGCAGATTTATACAGGATGCCTGGCCCAGGGTGCTTATTACATTGAGAGCAAGGGAGAGGCGGCTATTATCGACCCCCTTAGAGAAGTATCGCCTTATATAAAAAGAGCAGAAAAGGATAGGGCTAAAATAAAATACGTATTCGAAACTCACTTTCATGCCGATTTTGTAAGTGGACATGTAACGCTGGCCAAAGAAACCGGTGCCCCTATTGTCTATGGACCAAAAGCAGACCCCACCTTCGAGGCCTATATTGCAAAAGACGGAGAGGAATTTAAACTTGGAGAACTAACTATTAAAGTTCTGCATACTCCGGGGCATACCATGGAGAGTACAACCTATCTTTTAAAGGATTCAAAAGGCAAGGATGTAGCAATATTTTCGGGGGACACCCTTTTCCTGGGAGATGTAGGAAGACCCGATCTTGCACAGAAAGCGGCACATATGACACAGGAAGATCTTGCCGGTTTGCTATACGATAGTCTGAGAACCAAGATCATGCCCCTGGCCAATGATGTCATTGTATATCCAGCTCATGGAGCAGGATCTGCATGTGGAAAAAATATGATGAAGGAGACGGTGGATACACTTGGAAACCAAAAGAAAGTAAATTACGCCCTTAGGGCTGATATGAGTAAGGAGGAATTTATTCAGGAGGTAACAGAAGGCCTGCTTCCCCCTCCAAAATACTTCCCACTTAATGTAAAAATGAACAAAGAAGGCTATGAAGATATAGGAGATGTCTTAAAAAGGGGAACTAAAGCATTGACCCCAGATGAGTTCGAAAACCTTGCTAATGAGACCGAGGCTGTTGTACTCGATGTCAGAACCCAGGAGGACTTTGTAAAAGGGCACATTCCCAGATCAATTTTTATTGGATTAAATGGTGATTTTGCTCCATGGGTGGGTGCCTTGATCGCCGATGTGAATCAGACCTTGCTTCTTGTGACGCCTGAGGGACAGGAAGAAGAAGCAGTTACCCGCTTATCGAGAGTTGGGTTCGACCGTACCCTTGGGTTTTTAAAAGGTGGATTCGAAAGTTGGGTTAAAGCCGGAAAGGAAACCGATACTATTGTTTCTGTACCTGCTGCAGATCTCAAAAAGCAATTAGCCGATGAATCGGCCCCGGTGTTTGATGTGAGGAAAGAGACTGAATACCTTTCTGAACATTTGGTAAGCTCAAAAAATACCCCCTTGGATAACATCAATGAACATTTAAATACTTATCCTGCTGAACAACCTTTTTACCTTCATTGTGCCGGAGGTTACCGATCTGTAATAGCAGCTTCCATTCTGAAGAGCAGGGGCATTCACAACCTGATTGATATTGGTGGAGGTTTTGATGCCATGAAAGAGGCGGGAATGGAACTTACAGATTATGTTTGTCCAACGACCCTATGATTGAAATCATTTGACGTCTTAATTGGCTGAATTACTTTAGGTTCGTAAAATTGAAACGGGTATTGAAATTTATAGGAGTATGTGTCCTTTGCCTGGGGTTAATATACCTGGTGGTTCAGCTCGTATATAGACTAACTTAAAACCAATTCAGATGAAAAAGAACATGGGTGCCTTAGATAAACTGATCAGAGTAGTTGTTGCTTTAGTAGCTGGTGCATTGGTTTATTACGAAGTTGTAACCGGGATGTATTCGTATGTTCTTCTGACAATTACGGCTATTTTCCTATTGACAAGTCTGATTGGTTTTTGTCCGCTCTATGGGATTTTCGGCCTTAATACATGTGCCGTGAGAAGTAAATGAAGTTTTTACTAAATCTCTTCCAGGCTTCAATCGATTTTTAACTGATACCCCAACTCTTTAATGTAAGGGTTAACTCATTGTTTCTCTCTATTTAGCTATTTTGAATTATTTCCTACAACCCTCTTCGGTAGAAAGGGATTTTGTGTATTTTTATTTCAAATAACCAACAGGAATGCTTAAAAACTTTATTAAAAGTGTAGGGGTAATAAATATTTTACTGCTCCTTTGTGTTCTCTCTATCATCGTGGTCTCTGAATACCTTTACCTTACCGGGAACAAGCTCGATGCCATTTTTATAGCCTTTTGGGCGCCTACCATCCTTGGATTTATGAACTATTTTAAATACAGGAAGTGATGGATTTTATACTGGCATATTCTATATTCGTCGCTTTTATCTTCCTGATATGGATGGTTTTTGTTGTAAGAATGTATCGAGAGTTAAATAAAAAACGATAACTGGATAACCTTTTATTCTTGCCCCATCAGAAGTATATTGTTTTGGTTTTTAAAAGTATATGAACTTATAAGGCGTTTAGCTTCCAGAGTCTCTGTTTGGGGTGTAACATAGGCCATAGCATCTTCCAGCGATGAAATTTGCTGGTCCTTGGGAATAAATCCATACCCACAATATAATCCATCACGAACTACTACCAGGGCATCTTCCTCCGGATTCCTGCCTTGCTCTTTAATTATATAGTTTTCACGTTCAGAAGTGACATAGTCAATGGCTTTCTGCACTTTTAAATTGTATTCAATTATATCTTCTTTCCCTCGGCAAATTCCTGAACAAGGTCCAAGTCGGAAATGGTTGCATTGAGCAACGCCATCCTGGAGATGGCAATATTTGGCGCACAATTCAAATTTGGCACAAATCTGTTCCAGGAATTCCCTGCTTTCAGTAAGCGAATACAATGTAGTTAAAGGCTGAGGTACACTGTTGATTTTCGAAAAAGCGAGGTGTAAAATTCCCTCCCTGTCTTCATAGGAAAAAATGGCAATTCTTGGCACCTTCCTTTTCTGAGCTCTGTTATAAAGGGGATATAGTTTTTTGATCGCATGGTTTTCCATCAAAAGGGCTACGAGTTCATTCCCTGATAATTCAAAATCTATCTTTTGGGTTGCCCGGCACATTTTTATCTCCTTTTCACTTTTATCGTAAAAATGGCTCAAAACCCTTTTTTTAATGTTTTTTGCTTTACCCGTATATATAACTTCTCCTTTATCATTTTTAAAATGATAAACACCGGGCTTTTGAGGTAGCCTGCTATATTGTGCTTTGGGCAATGAAGGAGGAAGGGTTGCTTCCTGGGATCGTGCATTCAGGAACTTTTTTAGTGTAATATCGATTCCTTCCGTATTTAAAATTTTAGAAAACAAAAGAACCGTAGCATGGGCATCACCTCTTGCCCGGTGTCTGTTTTCAAGGGGTACCCCGAGAGAGCTGCAAAGTTTACCCAGACTATACGATCGATACCCTGGAAATACGACCCTTGAAAGACGTACTGTACACAACTTTTTCCTCACGAAGTTGATGCCTAATTGTTCAAATTCATTCCGGATTACATTATAATCGAAGTTGACACTATGAGCGACAAAAATACAGCCATCGGTGATCCGCAGTATATCTTCTGCAATATCTTTTAACAGAGGGGCGTTTCGGACGGTGTCATTGTCTATACCTGTAAGTCCGGTAATAAAAGGCGGAATCTCACACTCGGGATTAACCAGGGAAGTAAATTCTTCGGTGATCTGTTTTCCATTGAATTTAAAAATAGCGATCTCGGTGATCTTATTGCCTTTGATCCCGTTTCCTGTGGTTTCAATGTCTATTATACAATACACTGCTTACTTCTTACTTTAAAGGTAGTAAATCATAAAAAAAGGACAACAGAAGTTGTCCTTTCTTCCCTGATTAATTTCAGGGTTAGATAATAAGCGTTCAGTATTTAGGAATTATCTACCACTTTTGCCGACGGAGCATTCTTTTTTACTGAAGCAATACCACTGGCCATAGAGGATGCCGATGCATACATCTGACTCGCTCCGATCTCCTGCCCGTTAGAGGCTTTCAGGCCAAAATACGGTTTTCCGTTCTTAGCGACTTTCCGCTCGAACATTGAGTCGTTCTTAGAATTTTTTCTAACAGATTCAATGCCATTTTCGCAGGCCGATTTTGTCTTGTATGCTTCACTGCTTAAGATAACTTGTCCGTTACCAGCCTTAAGATTGAATCTGAATTGACCTGATTTGTCTTTTTTAATCTCGAATTTGCCCATTTTGAAATATTTTTATTTTCCCAAAATTAACACTTAAAACTAAATTTTTTGGGAATATGACAAAAAATAATCCACATCTTACTGTGGATTATTAAAACATTATCAATTTTTTACGATTCTCTCTCTTAGTAACAAGAGAAGCCGTGCTTCTAGATCACCGGAGATCCTTTTATCCGCTTTTCTATCTTTTGCTTTTTTTCGGTCAATCGCTTCATAAGATCCATAAGTTCCGGATCTTTCGTTTTTTTGTATATCTCGTTCAATCCCAGGATCAGTGCCTTGGCATCTCTCGATGCCTGTACCCTGTCACTGGTAGACATATGACTCATTTTTAAGTTTTCAAATGTCTCTGCCCTTTTAAGTAAGTCCATAGTAGTACGTTTCAAAAATCAAGGCCAAAAGATAGGAAAGATTTCAGATAAGCCATATCTAACTTAGCATAATATTTTCATATAATTTACTTAAACAAATGTGAAAGGTATCTGAGATCTATGCTGATTAAATGTTAATACCTGTATATCAAGTAAATAGAATTCCCTATATCATCTATTCCAATACAAAGATGATCATAAAAAAGGAGTAAAATACGGCCTAAAATTCTAGAATCAGATCAGTTTGCTGCCGGAGGATCAACCACGGTGATAAAATTCTCGAGCAATAAGGTGTTTTCTGCTTCACTGTTTATCGCAGTTAGGGTAACGTCATAAGTTCCTGCAACCTGATATTCAATAGAAGGTTCTACTTCGGTACTGGTTCCGGGTGTTCCACCCTCGAAAGTCCACTCAAAAGAAGTGGCATTTGTTGAACCGTTTACAAACTGAACCCTTGTACCTGCACGAATGGTTGTAGCCAAAGCGTCAAAATCTGCAACAGGCGGACTGATAACTGTATTCGTATCATCGCCTTCGTCATTTGAACATTGTACAGTTAAAAAGGCTAGTAAAATAAGGCTAAATAGATTCTTTGCGGTTTTCATAAACAATTTTTACAGGCTAAAAATACTAAATTTCTGTAGTTTCTGTGAAAAGAAAAAGTAAGTGACCAACCCTATTTTCTTAGAAGTTTCTGGCATAGGAAAGGGTAATGAACTTATGTGACTTGTTTCCCGCCGCTTCAGCCGACTGGATTTGGTATCTAAAGCGATATTCATTTTTCTGAAATCGGTGTTGAACGCTAAAGGTTCCAAAAATTAAATTCTCGTTGGCATCGATAAGAAAAATTGAATCATCTCCGAGGGCGTTCCCTTGTAACATGCCATTATAAAACACCTTCCTATAGCCAGCCTGAAGGGTGATGAAAATTTCCCTTGCCGTGCTCCCTATGCGTTCATACACCATGCTCGACATCAATGGATTTCTCCGCCCGAAAAAAGCGATAAGGTTGATTTCGCCGTATTGATCCCTTGTTCCAAACGCAACCTCGGGCTGCAGACCCAGGCTAACAGAAAAGGGGAGTGGAGCAAGCCACCATTCCCGATGTAAATTGAGATACAGGTTAGCGTGAAAACTATTGTTCATTTCCCCTACCCAAACCGGCGGATCGGATACTACCAAAAAATTGTGGTACCAGCGCTGAAATCCGCCTGCACCGGAGTTATTTCCGGCAAGGCCAAGGAGTAGTCTCGTTTCTAGCGCCCTGTTTTCCCTTACTCTGGACCAGCTCGCCTGTAATCCTGAGTATCCCACGTAAGGTCGGTCCTGCTGCGAAATATCGGTAGTTGTAATATTAGAAGGGGTGAAGATTTCCTGTCCCATAGTGAGCGAGAGTTGCTGCTGCTCATTTTCCCTTACCGATGATCTCAGTCGCCGTGTATAACTCAGAAAAAGCCCTGAAGAATAGTAGCGATCACTTAGGGTGAGGAAGTCATTGTCGTGTTTTAACCTTAACTGACTCCGAACTAAAGTATCTCTTTCGTCAGATATGAATTCCTGACCTTGGATATTTACCTGGATCAATAACAAGATTGTTATCAAAAATGCCAAAGCCTGCGAAGGATTTGATTTATTGAAGGCAGTAATAGTCCCAGAAAAGATCAAGGTCACTTGGTTGCATTTTAATCAGGTCCTAAGATATGAAGGAAAGCAGCGGAATAATTGCATGAGATTGTCAGATTTTCTAAAAGATAACTTTCAAGTACTGTTGTGAAGTGTGCTAACTCTCGGAAAGAGGTTTATTGATTATTTTCCAGGGCCTTCAGGCTATCAACTTCTTTGCGGAATCGCAGTATGATAAAGCTGTCTAGTTCTTGTCCTATACTATCCCGCATCAACCTCCAATTGGCAGCATTCAATTTTATAGTATAATCCCTGATTTGATTAAATCTTTCCAGATTATACCTATTTGCTTTCCAGGCTGCTTCCGTACTCTCCTGGTGTTTGAGATCTTGAAGGTATATCCCAATGCCAAATCCAACTATTACAATAGCTAGAACAATAGCAAATTTGGTCTTGGTTATATTCAAAATTGATTTTTTGGGACTCCTAATCTAAGGGAAATCCTGCAATAGAACTCAGAAATTCCTTGATTTCATCATTTAAAACGTTAAAGCACATAGATTTAGGCATTAAGAGAGGCAAATTGGTAGTTAAGAAAGAAATCAATTCTGCGAACAATGGGCTTCTATAATTTAATGATCTTAGTCTTTCAAATTGTATATGTAGGTTTTGGGGAGATTACCTTCGGTGTTCTCCGGGTCTCGCAGGTTTGCAAATAAAAATACCCATTGTTGGCACAATGGGCATCCAAATGCTTTCAAAAATGCTCAAGCAAGCTCGGCATTTTTTTCTGCCTTTATCTGCTGCGTATTTTTGAGTGTCGTGGAGCCGGGGAGATTACCTTCGGTGTTCTATATGCTTCAGATCTGCAACCTTAACGACAGAGCTCCAGTCTATTATTTAAATGAGGCTAAACCAAGCTGCCGATAGTATTTATATCAATCTTTTATTTCTGAAAGCAATTCCAGACCCCGACTTTAAATACCGCTCAAAGTCATAAGCTTTTTGGACATCTGAAAAATAGGAGACATGGATGAGTCTAACCGGGAGTTTGTCTTTAGTAAAAGACACCTTGCGTTCTCTGTGGGAAGATAGTCTTTTGGTAATATTACTCGTAAATCCAGTGTAGAACTGTCCGTTCTCGCATTTTAAAATGTATATGGCAAAGGGAAGAACCACAATTTTTACGAAATAAGACAAAAGGTATAATTCCAGACTGAAATGATATTGCATAATCATGCTTGGGAAATACATTGAAAACCTCAACCTACCAGAACTATATATTTAACTCAAAATGAAGAGATACAAAAAATAAAGCCCTCCTTCGCTTTCGCTGTGCTCAAGATTTGGAATTAATTAAAATATTAGAACAAGTGGATCGGCATCCGCCGCCCGCGTGCCGCTAAAGCTTTAGCGGGGGCGGCAAGCCCTCCAGTTACCTATATATAAATCTAAATATGGAGTAAAAAAATAAAGCCCTCCTTCGCTTTCGCTGTGCTCAAGCTACGGAGGGCGAAGGTGGAGCCGGGGAGAATCGAACTCCCGTCCAAACAAGCAATATCACTGCTTTCTACATGCTTAGTTTTTGTTTGATTTTCGTTGTCCATCTGACCAAAAACCGCCTAATGAACACTTAGCTTCCTTATCTTTTAACCCTTAATAAAGCAAAAAGGGCTTTATGTTGATTTTTATGGTGCCCCATAACGGATCGCCATCAACAAGGGCTATCCCGGGACATCTCGCTTCCCTGCCTTGCAGGGACGAGGCTAAATCCTACTATAATTCAGATTAAGCGGCAAGAGCGTAATTAGATTCGCCATTTAAAAAGTGTGAAATATGAGATTAACGAGCTATATCCCAGCGCTCGACATGCTTACAATGCCATTGGTCTCGCTGTCAAAACCAGTCGGCCCCAATATGTTAAAGAACTTACTTTTGGTAAAAAGGATTGCGAAGATACCAAAAAGTTTGTGCACCGCCTTAAATCCGCGTAATTTTGAGCAAATTCTATACCAAACCCTATGATACATTTCGGAATCATCAGAGAGCGAAAAAACCCACCAGACAAGAGGGTTGTGCTATCTCCTACAGCCTGCCAAAAAGTCCTGAAATCCTTTCCAGAGGCTAAAATAAGTGTAGAACCCTCTCCCATCCGTGTATTTCACGATGATGAGTACCGGTCCGCAGGTATTTCGGTAACCCCTGCTATGGAAAACTGCGATGTATTAATAGGCGTAAAAGAAGTCCCTATTGAAGCTTTGATCCCTGGTAAAAAATATTTCTTTTTCTCTCATACAATTAAGAAACAGCCCTATAACCGCAAGTTGTTGCAGGCCGTTTTACAAATGAATATCGAGTTGTACGACCATGAGGTGATTACGAACGAGAAAGGCGTAAGACTTGTTGCTTTCGGACGCTATGCGGGTATTGTTGGAGCCTATAATGGCATTCGGGCATATGGTTTAAAAAGCTCATCATTTGAAATCCCAAAGGCCGAAGCACTGAAAGACCAGCAGGAATTGATCAGTACTTTGAAAACAATTTCTTTGCCCCCTATAAAAATTCTCCTGACGGGAAAAGGAAGAGTTGGGAACGGCGCTAAAGAAATTCTCGATGGAATGCAGCTTAAAGAGGTGACCGTAGAAGATTACCTGCATAAGTCGTTTCAGGAACCGGTGTATTGTCAAATCGATGTGTTAGATTATAATCGCAGGAAAGATGGGCAGCCATTACCCATGCAGGATTTCTTTGATCACCCTGAGGAATACGAATCAGACTTTATGCGTTTTGCCAGTGTATCTGATATCTATATTGCAGGACATTTTTACGGAGATGGAGCCCCCTTCCTTTTTACCAGATCAGACGTAAAACGAAAAGAATTTAAGGTTCAGGTGGTCGCTGATATCAGCTGCGATATTGACGGACCGGTCGCCACAACACTGCGGGCATCTACAATTGCCGATCCAATTTACGGCTATGATCCTGAGAAAGAGGCTGAAACTTCCTATACCCAAGAAGGAACTATTGCCGTAATGGCGGTAGATAATCTTCCGGCAGAATTACCAAGAGATGCCAGCGAAGGCTTTGGAGATACCTTTGTTGATCACGTTATTCCGGCCTTTTTTAATGGTGATAAAAGAGGCATCTTAGACAGGGCCAGAATGACACATAACGGGAAGTTAACCCCTCATTATGCATATTTACAGGATTATGTAGACGGCAAAGAGTAGTTCTTAGTTTAATTGAATAACCCAGCTTATTTCAGGATTTGTTTTAGGGGCTGTATATGCCTTAAGGGCCTTTAACTTCAAACTAATCTGTGTTTGTTGTTCCAGGGTTTTAACCTTGAGTATCCTTGTTTCTCCTGCCGCAATTTCAAATACCGCTGCGTTGCTGTAAAAAGTATATTCCATTCTATTTTCAAATAAGAGGTCACTGCTTGAAATATTTTCAAGCTCGATCTCGAGAATTTGTGTGTTCTCTATGTATTCTGCTCTTTTGACCTGAATGCTATTTTTAATTAAAGGGATCAGGAATTCCGACTTCCCCACCAGCAGTGAATTATACACGGCCACGGTTCTGCCTTCAAACAACGCAGTTCTTAAACTTTCACGAGTTCTTTCCTTTGCAAAAACAAGTGTGATAGGACGGTGGTACCCTTTTTCCAGATACTGCCAGTCGATTAATCCATGGATATCACTTGTTCCCATGATCGTAAGGTCGTGCTCCAAAGCCAAAGCAAGTGATTCTTCCGCATAATCGTATTCATTGATCACCTCAATCCCGTGTAATTCTCCTCTTTTGATCAGCTCGAGCTGAAATTCACCCAGGACGGGATTTCCGGTCGGACTCTGCCGGTACCAGGCAGGGTGGTTCCAGAATACAAAAGCCCCCTGTTTATTAGCCTCTGCAAAAGGTACCCTGGGATTGGTGTCTAACAAAAGATTAGCATCATTTAAAAAGACAGCATTGCTGTGTCCGATGGGAGCATTTCGGGTGATTTCAGATCCATGTACAACGAGCAGATCGTGCTCTTCCGCCTCTGCGAGAGCCAGTTGGTAGGATCGGTTTCTGTCGGGATGAGGGATGTCATCCTTGTGGGGTTGATATTCCAAATGTTCAGTAAGAGAAATAACATCGAGGTTTTCACGCAGTGCCTCCATTACCCTGATGGAAGGCCAAACCTCACCATCTGAAAAGACAGTGTGCTGATGGAGATCACTCTTCAGGGTTATAAATCCAGGGATGTCAGGATACGTAAGTGCCTTTCCACCTAAGTGATTATGATTCTGTGACCAGACGGTCGCAAAAAAGAGAAGGTGTACATAAAAAGTCAGGGTTTGTAATTTCATAATATCATCATTTAGGTTGGTCCATGACAAAAACTAATTAATAATTTGCCCACTGAGATGGCAGGGTATCCATTATTTAATAGATAGAATTCTAATACAAAATCTATGATTAATTGTCTTTTGTCGATGTGCTTCTAAAAATATTGAAAAGTTGATTCAAAATATCCTGATTGTACAAGAAATTTAATATATTTCATGGATTAACCAATCGGATTCTAAGGTGAAATTTAATTGGATACTTTCCAACGATATGGACGTCAACTTAAAGCGTCAATGTATCGATTTAGAATATAGATTAAGACCGAGGATCACAAAATTCCTGATGGCTCGTTTAGAACATGAATGTTCAGGAGACTTTTCCTCTTTTCATTTTGACGTGGATATGGTTACCAATACTATTCGAATTTCTCCCAGAACGCCTTCCAGATTTGCCAGAATGATCAAACGCGACTTTGAAAGGGAGATCAATAGTCTTTGTTGTACCTGAGGGATTTTTAAAATGGATCCTGCCTCTGCTTTTATTCTGGATCAGACCGAACCTTTTCGCTCAATACTCCTGCATTTAAAAGGGATAATCGAAAGGGAAATTCCCGATGTCACCCTTAAATTTAAATACCGGATTCCGTTTTATTACCTGGAAGGAAGGCCTTTTTGCTATCTCAATCAGACTGAGGACTATGTAGACCTGGGCTTTTGGATGGCCGCTCACCTGAGCGTTCATTTGGATAAGATGACCACTAAAGGCCGGAAAATGATGAAGTCCCTTCGCTATCGAAATTTAGCGGATATCGATGAATACATCCTTTGCGACATATTGCGTAACGCATATGAGGTGAGGAATAAGAAGTTTTATTCCTGAACTAATTACGAATCAAATTGGTTGATTGTTTCCCTCAAACGTGTCAATTGAGTGAGTAGTTGATCCAATTTATCCAAAGGAAGCATGTTGGCTCCGTCACTCTTCGCATTAGCAGGATCAAAGTGGGTCTCCATAAAGAGGCCGTCAACGCCCGCCGCAATGCCGGCCCGGGCCATGGTGCTGATCAGAGCAGGCCTTCCTCCCGTAACACCGGACGATTGATTTGGTTGTTGAAGAGAATGGGTGACGTCTAACACAACAGGGGCGTATTGCCTCATAGTAGGCACCCCTCTGAAATCGACAATCATGTCCTGGTAACCAAACATAGTTCCCCTGTCGGTAATGATCACCTGATCATTCCCCGAATCGGTCACCTTAGTAACGGCGTGTTTCATGCTTTCCGGACTCATGAATTGCCCTTTTTTCAAATTTACCGTTTTACCGGTTTTGGCCGCTGCAACCACAAGATCGGTCTGGCGTACAAGAAATGCCGGAATTTGTAATATATCTACGTATTCAGCTGCCATTTCAGCATCAGAGACCTCATGTATATCTGTAACCGTGGGTACATCAAAAGTCTGCGAAACTTTTTGAAGGATCTTTAATGCTTTCTCGTCGCCAATCCCCGTAAAGGAGTCGACCCGACTCCTATTGGCCTTTTTAAAACTCCCTTTAAATACATAAGGGATCTTCAGTCGATCTGTCACTTTTACGATCTGCTCTGCGATGCGCAGGGCCATTTCTTCTCCTTCGATGGCACAGGGCCCGGAGAGCAGAAAAAACTGCTGACTGTCAGTGTGTTTTAGCCGTGGGATTTTAGTAAGGTCCATTCTAAAATTTTCGTAAAGGTAGGAATTTGAGGAGACTTTATTAGGACTTGAATTTTACCAGAACTTCCTCAAAACCAGGAATGTAAAATTATTATAACTTTAAGCTTCGGTACCGAAAATAGGACTATCTTTGCCGGCTCAAAACAAAGAGATGTCTACTACCAAAAATATAGCAATTATTGCTCACGTCGACCACGGAAAAACTACCCTGGTTGATAAGATCTTACATTACTGTCAGTTATTTCGCGAGAATGAAAAGACTGGCGACCTGATTCTGGATAACAACGACCTGGAACGGGAAAGAGGGATTACTATCGTTTCCAAGAATGTGTCTGTTACCTATAAGGATACCAAGATCAATATCATCGATACTCCTGGTCACGCCGACTTTGGCGGGGAGGTAGAGCGGGTCTTGAATATGGCAGACGGGGTATTACTTTTAGTAGATGCCTTCGAAGGACCGATGCCACAAACTCGTTTTGTATTGCAGAAAGCACTGAGTCTGGGATTAAAGCCCTGCGTGGTAATTAATAAGGTAGACAAGGAAAATTGTACCCCCGAAGAAGTGCATGAGAAGGTTTTCGATCTGATGTATGAATTAGGTGCTGAAGAGTGGCAGTTAGATTTTCCGGTGGTTTATGGCTCTGCCAAACACAACTGGATGAGCGAAGACTGGAAAAAACCCACTGAAACCATAGAGCCTTTACTCGAAATGGTCCTGGAACATATTCCCGAATTTAAACCGGCAGAAGGTAATACCCAAATGCTGATCACCTCCCTAGATTACTCCTCTTTTACGGGTCGAATCGCAATCGGAAGGTTACAGAGAGGCATTTTAAAAGAAGGGCAGCCCATTATTTTGGTCAAAAGGGATGGGAGTAAGGTAAAATCCAAGATCAAAGAGCTTTATACTTTTGAAGGCCTGGGAAAAATTAAGGTACAAGAAGTTGCAACAGGGGACATTTGTGCCCTGGTTGGACTCGAAGGTTTTGACATTGGTGATACCGTTGCAGATAGCGAGAATCCACAAGGATTAAAAACCATAGCTATAGACGAGCCAACCATGAGCATGTTGTTCACTATTAACGACAGTCCATTTTTTGGACAGGATGGAAAGTTTGTGACTTCCAGGCATATCAAGGAACGCCTCGAAAAGGAACTGGAGAAGAACCTGGCTTTAAGAGTTGAAGAAACCGATAGTGCCGATAAGTTTATGGTGTTCGGAAGAGGTGTACTACACCTGTCTGTACTCATTGAAACGATGAGGAGGGAGGGATATGAAGTTCAGATCGGGCAGCCCCAGGTAATTATCAGGGAATTTGACGGGGTTAAATGTGAGCCCGTTGAGCAGCTGACCATCGACCTTCCTGAAACTGTTTCAGGAAAGGCAGTGGAAATGGTCTCCGTTAGAAAAGGAGAGATGATCGGAATGGAAGCCAAAGGAGAGCGAATGGTCTGTGATTTTTTAATCCCTTCAAGAGGGATTATAGGATTGAGGAACCAATTACTTACAGCAACCGCAGGGGAAGCTATCATGACACACCGTTTTCTGGAATATCAGCCTATGAAAGGGGATATTCCTCAAAGGCAGAACGGATCATTAGTTTCTATGGAAAATGGAAAGGCGATCCCTTATTCTATTGATAAATTACAGGAGAGAGGTCGATTCTTTATTGATCCGGGAGAAGATATTTACGAAGGCCAGGTGATCGGTGAGAACTCAAGAGGTGATGATATGACCATTAATGTCACAAAAACCAAAAAGTTGTCTAACGTGAGGTCGGCTGGTGCTGACGACAAGGCCAAGATCGTTCCTGCGATCAAATTCTCCCTTGAGGAGGCCCTGGAATATATTCAGAAAGATGAATATGTTGAAGTGACACCAAAACACATTCGGTTACGGAAGATTTATCTTAAAGAAGTGGATCGTAAACGAAATAAAATAAATTAGAAAAAGCGCCATCAGGCGCTTTTTTTCTTTTTAATCAAGGGTAATAGGATGGTGCATGGCAGCTGCGGCTGCGCCTATGATTCCTGCATGGTTCTGGAGACCGGCCGGAATAACAGGTGTTTCGATTGTTATATATTCTTTGTATTCATCAAAATCCTTTGATGTTCCCCCACCGAGGATAATCAAATCAGGCGAGACAATGACTTCTACGTATTCGAGGAAAATATTAAATCTCTTGCCCCATTCCTCATAGGAAAGACCTTCTTTTTCTTTGGCAGATGCTGCGGCCCATTTCTCAATCTTATCGTATTCCTTGTAGGGTATTTGTCCTAATTCAAAATTAGGGATGAGTTCACCATCCCAGAAAGCTCCGCTTCCTAGTCCGGTACCGATGGTAATCATTACCACAAATCCCTTGCGTCCTTTCCCTATTCCATAGTTCATCGTGGCATAACCCGCAGCATCGGCATCATTGATAACTGTCACAGGCAAACCGGAGGCCTCACTAAATAGTTCTTTTACGTTGACATTGATCCATTTCTTATGGAGATTGCCTTTTGATTTACAAACCCCATGTCTTAGGGTGGTGGGAAAGCCACAACCAATGGGGCCGGAGTAGTTGAAATGATCTACAATTTCCTTAAAAACCTTGGCCATGGGTTTGGGCTTGCGCGAGGCAGGTGTGGGAATTCGAAATCGTTCTGATAGCATTTCTCCCGTTATAGAATCCACCAGGGCACCTTTCATGCCCGATCCTCCAATGTCAATTCCCAGTACTGTCATTTAATTTTTAAATAAATGGCGATTCCCGCCCGGTTAGTCGGCCGTAAAAGTAACAAAAAACTAAGAGATGAAAAGTGAAGCAAAATGATTAAAGCCTGTCCTGTTTTCGAAGAAAATCAAAAACCAATTGCCCCGCTTTAGATACTTTCTCCCTATCCTTAAATTCGAGCCATTGCATTTCCGCGATCTCAGAGGCCGGCTGTAGTATTCCTTTGTAATTCGATTCGTAACAGCGCAATCGAACCAAAATTCCCTTTGGTCGCCCATCGGCCTGTGCTTCAAAATTTCCTAAAAAGCTAAAACTGGACGGTTTCAGAATTACCTGCAGTTCTTCCAGAATTTCCCGGCTCAATGCCATCAGATCCGATTCACCTTTTTCCCTTTTTCCACCTGGGATATAGAACAATTCCTTTCCCTTACTCCTGACACATAAAAGCTTTTTGTTTTCAACCAGTACCCATGCTAGTTTGTCTATAATTTTGGGGGAGGGCTCTACATAGTAATCAATGGAATTCAGTGAATGATTGGGATCGATTGTATCAAGAAATTTGTCGATGCCTTTCCCGAACCCGGTTAGCATACCCAGTTTCTTATTCCTTCCAAGAGCACTGGAGATGGTTTCATCCCTGTTGCCGAAGGGATAGCCTCCCTTCCTTATCCATAACAGATTCAGTAAATGCTGCATCATCACATTGCCCAGCTGGTCTATCGAAACGGCAATCTTCAACAGGTATTCCCCCAGACCAGAAATCCCACCTTTAATCAAAGAGTGAAATAGGCCGTAGAGAAATCCGACTGGACCTGTGATGACAAGTAATATCAGGGAAATAATAAAGAGCAATACCCCAATCATGGGGTTCGATTTCTTATCGGGGGCTGAGGTTTTTATCTTCCGTATCAATAGATTGGGGGATAACTATTATCAAAAATTCACTGTATTTGTCGTGGTTGAACCCAATACCAGACCAGAAAGGTCAAGGTAAGTCCAAACAAAACGATGCCAAGGCCATAAAATAATTGAGCAAGTGAAAAATAATCCAAAAAAGGAAGAAGCACAAGTGGGGATAAGAACTGCCCTAGAAACCAGAAGGTAGTCAGGCGCCCTATCTCCTGACCTCTGATTTCCTGAGGAGCCAGTTGCATTACCCAGACATTGGCATTTGGAATCATAAGGCCCATACCAAAACCGGCCAGAAGCATTCCCAACAGCACCATGACATATGAGTTTCCGTATGCGATCGCAATGAATGCAAGGGCCATCAGGAAGTAACCAAGGCCAAAGATCTGGCGAAAACCCAACAAGTCCTTGATCCTGCTATAGGAAAATGAGGAAATGGCAGAAAACAGCGTACTGGAAGCGATAGCAATCCCAATCATTGTATTTTTTTCTATTCCAATTGATTTCAGATAGAACGGAATCTGTACGGGGATAATAAAGAAGATGATCCACATCAGCATCACATTGCCAAAGATCAACCAGATAATCCCCGGGGATTTAATTTTACTCTTTTGTTCGGGTTGTTTTACCCTCCCGGGTTCTTTTAGAAAAAGGAAGGCGGGGGGAAGGATGAGGAGTGAAAACAGGTATAGTAAAAAAGGAACACGCCAGTTGATGTCGGCAAGGATCCCCCCAAGGGTAATAAATAGTATACCTCCTAAGGACATTACGGCGATTTGCAGTCCCGCAAATTTCTGCCGGGCCTTTCCCTGGTAATAATCGGCTACGAGTGTAGTGACGATAGTCATGGAAATTCCAACGGAAATACCAAGCAGTGCCCTTCCGGCCAGGATCGCATAGAGGTTTTTAAGCCAGTACCCCGAAGTGCCACCGATGGCATACAGGACCAGCGCAACCCCTAATAGTTTTAATCTCCCGGTTTTATCTATAATTATTCCTGCTGCAATGGCACTGAGGGCAATAAATAACCCTGGAAACGAAAGGGATAATTTTACCAGGGCAAGATGATTGGGAACATCTGAAAAAGTTTCGGTCATATCCGGAAGCGAAGCCGAAATGGTGATCATAGACATGATGGTAAGACTACTCACCAACAAAAGCGTGGCCTTTACCTGCCAGGTTTCTGAATTCATACAGGGAAATTCAATGCGGATTACTAAATGATCTGGTTACAGACCTGAGAAAGAATTACATTTAAAATCAATCAGGCCATTTGCCCTTTCATTAATTTAGGAAGCATTTCTTTAAAGTTTTCCTTCTTGTTTAAATGTGGCAGAGATTCGCCCGGTTCTTCAACCCCCAGGAATTTACAAAGGGGTGCCCAGCCATCTCGCACATCGTATACCAATAGTTTATCTTCAGGGACAAACCGTTTTACCTCTGCCAGATGGCCTTCCCAAACTTTTTGCGCATGTGCTTTATCTTCGAAATTGCCATTTAACTCCCCAGCAAAAAAGGTCTTTTTAAAGAATTTAATGCATTTCACCACATTTCTGGCCCTTGAGCTAAAAAGCAGCTTCCCCATCATCTTTATTTTCTCTCCGGGAGTCTGAGGTCCGGCCCGGTAAACTGTACTGTCTACACTTTTGTACCAGGCATCAAAATCCCTGACAGTAAGGATTACCTTGGCATCCGGATAGCGTTTCATATGTTCTTTATACCAGGGATATCCAGGAAAGTCCACTGTGGCATCATACCCTTTGTAAAGGCCTTCCCAATCTGTGTCGCCTGTTTCAGAAAGAGTTTTCCAGTAGTGAAGATTATGTGGGTTTACAAGAAGTTCTTTCATGTGATAAACATGATCAAACCCAAGCATTTCAAGCGATCTTTTAAGTGTGGTGGTTCCCGTTCTAGGGAATCCGGCTCCGATAATTTTAATTGACATTATTCTTGGTTTAAGGTTGATATTTTATTGAGTGGTTTCTTCCTGTGGAGGAGGCATTTTAAAGATAAAGGGATCGGGTTGGGGAGTTATTGGCTCCAGGTTTTTACCCATGAAAGCTGGGTGATCTTCCGGGTATAAAGTGGCCCTGAAAATTCCGTATATAAAAGGCCCCGTTGGTTGAGCAGGGGATCCGTCTGGTAATTTGTAGTCATCTATGTAAGGATTCCAGTATTCCCAGACCAGTTTGCCATTCTCATCAACTTCTATAAATCTACCCTGCTTCCCCTGTGTGATAAAAGTATGTCCGTTTTTTAGTCGATGTGCCCCTGATATAAAGGAAGAATACATAGAATATTTATCCGGGGCAGTGTAGGTCCAGTCGGGTGTTTTTGGCCCGAATACCCCATCCTCATTGGGCTCGTAAATTCCGTTTTCTGATGTGGGTATCTTCCATTCATGGACAGCAGAATAATTACCTACATCTCCTACAGATACATTTAATTCGGGCGAGGGATTACCTGCCAGAGCTGCCCACATATTGGGAAGCTTGTTGTCCGGATGAGGAATGTCGTTGTTGTAGACCATTAGATTCCCTTCTCCAGGGTATCCTTTGGGGATCCATTTGCTGTCGTGTTGTCCATATAAATTCTGATCTTCTTTAGTTCCCTTTCCGTAGTTGGCGGGATTTCCCCAGCGGTATAACAATTCTCCCCCTAATCCTGACCTGCCTCCGGATGTTGTTCTGGCTTCCTCTGTGGTAGTACTGTGATCAATGACAAAGATCTCTCCATATCCTGGAACACTAATGACGATCTGATCGAGTTCAGGATTATACGATATGGCATTTGTATGGGTGATATCCGAGCCCTGGTTGTCTATTGTCGCATTGGAAGTTAAAAAGCCCATTTTTTTCATCTGGTCCAGACGTTCCTGGGACATGGGTGGCCCGGCTTCTTCACTGGCTGTATTGAGATTGATCTTTCTGGGATGTTCTGCAACTGCTGCATAGTTCTTTTTCGCAGGATCGAATTCCTGTACGAGATGGTCCTGCATTCTCCACTCCCAGATTATCTTGCCTCCTTCAGGCTTTACAGGTTCAATCTCTACGATCTTATCGAGCCATATCCCCGCCTTTGGGATATGTTGGGGATCCATGCCTGCTGCTTCGGCCTCCTCTGCACTTAGTGCATCATACGAAATCGCAAGGATGTTGCCATTCGGCATTACTTCTATATCGTGGTGGGTGAGGTAGGTTTCACTGAAATAGGCAAAGTCCCATACGAGATTACCCTCCCAGTCGTATTCCTTAATTCTACCGGATTGCCCTCCCGCCGCAAAGGTTGGGAAATTTTCATCGCGTTCCATCCGGATAAGATGTCCGTTTGGTTGAAGGTAGGAGTTCATTGAATTGAGATCGGAATCCCAGCGATGAACTACCTCTCCATTCTTGTTTATTAAAAAAGTGGATGTACTGCTCGATGGTTCAAATAGAACAAAACCTTCAGTATCCGTTTCAGAATTGTAGATCAGGCCCCTTTTGGCCATGACTCCGGTCATACTGCGGGTATCCTCAGGCTGCCAAACTTTTACTTCCTCTACAACATTTTCAGCTAGTGGAGCAGTATCTGTTTTACATGAAAATAGGAATAGCAAGAATAGGGGTAAGGTAAAAGCTTTCAGTTTCATAATAAATCAGGTTGGTTGTTGTGGAAAGATACGTTTTTTTTCCTTTCAGAAATCCTAAAAATAGGTGGTTGTATAAATTATTATACAGCTTTCTGAACTACTTCGAAAACCTTATTTCCATCACATTTTAAGGTCTTTGAAGGGTATTTCAGGATCAGGGCGTAGTCGTGTGTGGCCATTAGGATAGTACGTCCTGTCTGGTTGATTTCCTGTAGCACCTTCATTACTTCCACGCTGGTCTGAGGATCGAGATTTCCCGTAGGTTCATCAGCAAGGATAAGTTCGGGGTCATTGAGTAAGGCTCTGGCAATGGCTACCCGCTGTTGCTCTCCCCCCGAAAGTTCGTGGGGAAATTTAAATCCTTTGGTCTTCATCCCTACTTTTTCGAGAACCTCCTCGATCTTGGCATCCATCTTACTCGAATCTTTCCAACCAGTAGCTTTCAGGACAAATAGAAGATTTTTATGGATGTTCCTGTCCGGGAGAAGTTTAAAATCCTGAAAAACTACTCCTAGTTTTCGTCTCAGGTACGGGATATTCTTCTCCTCAAGTGTTTTAAGATTAAACCCTACAACCCGGCCATGACCCTGTTTCAATGGAAGATCGGCATAAAGAGTTTTCATAAAACTACTCTTTCCACTCCCGGTTTTTCCGATCAGGTATACAAATTCACCTTTCCTGACCTCCAAATTGATATCGTTTAAAACCAAATTTTCTTTTTGGAAAACAGCAACTTCCTTTAAGCTTAGTACAGGCTCTTCCATGCATCTTTTGTTGATATAAAAGTAATAAGTTCTGCAGGATAAAAAGTACAGCCTCCTTAAAAAACTTTTTCTTTGACTGGATTATACTGCAACCCGATATTTGCCGTTACTAAGACAAATACGGTAATTCTCACGAGTTTTAGAACACTATGTTAAAGAAAAAGACCGCCTTCACCCTCGTGGCCCTTGGGCTGCTATTTGTGGCAAATGCCCAGGAATCTGGTATCTATACCCATGATGACAGTGAATACCAGGAAGCGCTGCAACTATATAATAATAAACAGTACCAGGCTGCGCAGACCCTCTTTGAAAAAGTAAAAGCAAGGACCCAAAACGAGGAAACCAAAGCCAACAGTGCCTATTACGCGGCCAACGCAGCTGTAAGACTCAATCAGCTGGGGGCAGACCGACTGATGGAAGATTTTGTGGAAAGCTACCCCACTTCTACCAAACGCGATGCGGCCTTTATGGATGTAGCCGACTATTACTTCGAGAATGGTAAATATCCGTATGCGCTTAAATGGTATAAGAAAGTAGAGCCTTATACGGTTCCCAAAAAGGACCGGGAACGCTACAACTTCAATCTTGGCTATTCCCTCTACGCTGCAAAAAAGCCCGAGGAGGCTAAAAGCTATTTTAACCGTGTTTTAAATTCAGCCGAATACGGTTCGCAAGCCAAATATTACCTCGGATTTATAGCCTATCAGCAGGACGATTATCAGGAAGCTACCGAAAGATTTGATCAGATCACAGACCAGGATCTTCTCGATGAGAAACTCTCCTACTTTCAGGCAGATCTGAACTTCAAGCTGGGCAATTTTGAAGAAGCCATCGCCCTGGGAAAAAAACAGCTTCCAAATTCAGACAGGCAGGAGATTTCCGAACTCAACAAGATTATAGGGGAGAGTTATTTCAATCTGCAGCAATACGCTCAGGCCATTCCCTACCTGGAAGCCTATCGAGGGAAGCGCGGCAGATGGAACAATACAGACTATTATCAGCTGGGTTACTGTTATTACCAGCAGCAGGATTATGCCAATGCCATCCTGCAATTCAATAAGATAATTGGGGGTACGAACAGCGTGGCGCAGAATGCTTATTACCACCTTGCTGAGTGCTATCTAAATCTCGGGAAGAAACAAGAAGCTCTTAATGCCTTCAGAAATGCATCACAAATGGATTTTTCTCCTGAAATAGAAAAAGACGCCCTGCTCAATTACGCCCGACTCAGTTATGAGATCGGGAATGCCTATGAGCCTGTGACGCAGGTTCTTTCAACCTATCTTGATCGATATCCTAAAGACACATATGTCCCTGAAATACAGGACTTACTGGTGGACTCTTACCTCACCTCAAGAAATTTTAAAGGTGCACTTGACTTACTAGAAGGGAACAGGAATTACGCCAATAAAGCGACCTACCAGAAAGTAGCTTTTTTCCGGGGAATGGAATTATTTCTCGAGGGAGATTATGCTGAAACGGTCGATGTTTTAAACAGGGCTATTAAAAGTGATGCTGATGCTGTTTTTACGGCAAGGTCTCGATACTGGAAGGGCGAAGCCAGTTATTTGCTCAACCGTTTTGACGAGGCTCTGGTAGAATATATCCGCTTCCAACAAAGTCCGGTTGCCTCCAGAACAGAAGAATTTAAAGACCTGGATTACAATTTGGGGTATTCCTATTTTAAGTTAAAGGATTACAATTCGGCTATACCGTATTTCAGGAGTTATAAATCAGGTTCCAGAGGGAATGAAAAAGCTCAGGATGCCCAGGTAAGGCTTGGGGATTGTTATTTTGTTACAAGCAGATACGACAGTGCCATTGGTGCCTATAACGACTATATTTCCGGTAATGGCAGAGAAAAGGATTATGCTGCATTCCAGAAAGCTGTTAGCTACGGATTTATGGGGCGGAATTCCACGAAACTGTCTGAACTCAATGCGTTTTTAACTGCCTATCCCGCCTCAACATTAAAAGATGATGTTCTTTTTGAACTGGGGAATTCCTATATCAGGGAAAACAGAGACCAGGAAGGACTAAATGCGTTTGCCGACCTGGTGGATTCTTATCCAGGTAGTAAACTGGTACCTCAGGCACTTCTGCGGCAGGGGTTGGTTCATTACAATGCCAATCGCAATGAAGAAGCCCTGTCTAAATTCGGCTCGGTGGTCGACAAATATCCCAACTCTCAGGAAGCAATTCAGGCAGTGAACACGGCAAAATTGGTCTATATGGATATGGGCAGGGTAAATGAATATGCGGCCTGGGTAAGAAATCTCGATTTTGTTGAGGTATCAGATGCTGATCTTGATAATGCCACCTATGAATCTGCAGAAAAACAGGCCCTTGAAGGGCGTACCTCTGCCGCCATAAAAGGTTATGCAAATTATATCTCGGAATTTCCTTCCGGGTTACACATTGTAGATGCACATTTTAAATATGCCCAGTTGCAGTTTTCCGAGGGGAATCAGGAAAAGGCATTGAATTCCTTTAAATATGTGGCCGACAGGGGAGGAAGTGACTATAAGGAACAGGCATTGACTCGTGTTTGTGAACTCCTGCTTGCAAAAGAGGCCTACGCTACCGCGATGGAATACCTGATCCAGCTGGAGAATTCTGCTGACATTACGCAAAACAGGACGTATGCCAGGCAGAATCTGATGAAGGCATACTACGATCAAAAGAATTATGAAAAAACACTGGAGTATGCCAATAAGGTGATGAACTCCCCTGGCATAGATGACAGGATAAAGAGTGATGCACAGATCATGATCGCCAGATCTGCCATGAAAACAGATGACGAGGAAACTGCAGAAGAGGCTTATGCGAAAGTACAGAAGATAGCTTCAGGGTCGCTCGCTGCAGAAGCCTTGTATTTTGAAGCCTATTTCAAACAAAAGCGCGGGGCCCTGGAAGAAAGCAATATTGCCGTCCAGAAACTAGCTAGGGAATATGCTATTTATAAAGAATGGGGAGGTAAAGGATTGATTATAATGGCCCAGAACTTTTATGCCCTTGGGGATGCTTTTCAGGCAACCTACATCCTGGAAAGTGTTATCTCAAATTTCACTCAGTTTCCTGAAATAGAATCCAAAGCCAGGGAGGAACTGGCGGAGATAAAAACCAAGGAGGCTGAGAAAAATGCTTCTGTAAACACAGGGGAGAATTAAACAACGCTCACAATTATGTCAAGGAAGTTTATAATAATATTAGGTATTCTTTTCGGCTCTACCCTGGGTGTTTTAGCTCAGGAAAAGGATCTGGGAACTGAAACGGTCACCGTTGTAAAACCGTATTCGCCAACGGTCTCTGACGCGTTTAAAATTAAGTCGGTGCCCGTTCTCATCGACTCCATAATACAAGCTAAAAAAGAGATCAAATACAGTATATTTTCAGTGCCTGTTGCCTCCACTTTTGTACCTGCAAAGGGGACTGCCGCTACTGTTCAGAAAGCAACTCCAGAAAAACTTTACAATTCGTCTGTTTCAATGGGTTTAGGAAATTATAACAATGCCCTCCTCGATGTATATACGAGTAGGGATTTCGATCGTGGGAAACAAAGAATTGATGTTGGGGTCAATCATTTCTCCTCAAGAGGCGACCTGGATTTTACGCCTCTGGAGACAGATTTCTACAACACCGATATAAATGCTGCCTATTCTAATAGAGGTCGCGATGGAGACTGGGGAATATCCCTGGGCGGAGGACATAAACTCTACAATTGGTACGGACTTCCTGAAGGGGTTTTTGATGAGGCTACCATTGCTGGAATTGATGAACAACAACAGTATTATAATGCTGATGTAGGGGCCAGTTTCAGACAGGAGGATGCCGTTTTTAGCAAGGGTGAACTGAGCCTTAAAAGATTCTGGGATGAGGTAGAATCAGGAGAAAACAGGGCTAGCCTGCTTACTAGCCTTGATTTTCCATTGAGTCAGGAATCCTTTATGCTGGGCTTTAAAACAGATTATGTGGAAGGTGAGTTTGCCAATGCTGATGTCAATAATACCGCAAACGCGGAAGGTATAGCGTATTCTCAGTTTCAGGTGGGCCTCAGTCCGTCTATCTTAATTGAGAAGGACGAATTGCATATTCGCCTGGGGGCCAATCTGGTTTATGGGATGGACATGGAGAACAGCGAGGGAAACTTCTATATCTACCCCCAGGTGACTGCCTCTTACAGATTGCTGGATGAGGTAGTAATTGTTTATGGAGGAGTTAATGGAGAATTGCGTCAGAATTCTTATGCCGATTTTGTGGAGGAAAACCCCTTTGTTTCGCCTACCCTGGTTATTCAGCCTACAGATCAGCAATACAATGCTGAACTTGGATTTAAGGGGCAGCTCTTCCCTAACCTGAGCTATAATGTCAGAGGATCCTATAAGGCAGAAAATAGAAAGCCGTTATTCAAGTTAAATCCCCAAAATGATTTCCGGGATGATGAAAAGGGCTATACCTACGGCAATTCATTTGAATTGTTTTATGACGACGTGAAGACGCTTGGCATTTTTGGGGAGCTCAATCTTGATGTCAACCGGAATTTCAGCCTCGGGATCAACGCCTCAGTTTCAGAATACGATACCGAAACCGACAACCCGGCATGGAACCTTCCCAATTTAGAGGGGTCCTTATTTATGGACTATCAGTTGGATGAAAATTGGTTTATGGGGGCAAATATTTTTTATGTTGGAGAACGGGAGGATCTCAGTGCCGTAGTTATTCCTAATGCTCAGCCTTCAGATTTTCCGGCAAACATAATCACCCTCGATGCCTATATCGACGCTAATGCACACGTAGGTTATCGCCTGAGTGATCAGCTTTCCATCTTTGCCAAAGCCAGTAACCTCGCCAATAATGACTACCAGCGCTGGGCTAATTTCAGGGTTCAGAGTTTTCAAATACTGGCAGGAGCCACTTATAAATTTGATTTCTAGACATTTAAATAACCCTATTTTAGGTAAAATTCTCTTTAATTTCCACGTGATATAGCCTAATTTCTTAACCCTTTAACGAAGCGAGTAGGTCCCAGGGGCTTTTAAAAGTCCACTTTCCTTAAATTTATCAGGACGATAAACGGGAAACCCTGCCCATGCGTAAGTTGAGATATTTTACCAGTGTTTGTATGGTCCTTTTTGGCCTGTGGATTTGCGGTGCCCAAAACCTGGTAGTGAATCCCAGTTTTGAAGAGCATACATCCTGTCCGGAAAAACTCGGGAATTTTAATTCTGATGTGATAGGCTGGAGCACACCCTCTCTGGGTTCTACTGATTATTTTCACGCCTGTAGTGAGGCTATGGGCACCCCAAAGAATTTCAATGGTACCCAGATCGCCGATTTTGGCCAGGGATATGCCGGCTTTTATCTCTATGCGCCAAACGATTACCGGGAATACATGCAGGCTAAACTGACTACACCTCTGATTAAAGATGAAGTTTACGAATTGAGTTTTTTTGTAAGCCTGGCAGAACGATCAGACTTTGCAATCAACGAATTCGGGGTTGTATTTTCAGATAAACCATTCAATTTTGAGATTAAGAAGGAAATGTCCAAAAAGCATTTATTCTCAGATACTGGCAATAAGTTTTCTTATTTGGAAATAGGCTACTCGCATTTTGCGAATGACAAAAAGGAGTGGATGCTGGTCTCAACTACGTATATCGCGAAAGGGAATGAAGAGTATATGACCCTGGGAAACTTTAAAAGCAACGCCAGAACCCGCAAATTTCTAATTAAAAAAGGTGCCAAACAGGGAGCCTATTACTATGTGGATATGGTTTCCCTTATTTCAAATAACACAAAGGCCACCAATACTTTGGCTGCTGAGCAACCAACGGACGGTCCTCCAAGTCTTAATACACCTCACCTTTTCCAGCATGTACTATTCGATTTCGATGAATACCTGCTCCTCGATTCAGCGAAGGTTTACCTGAAAAATACCTATGATTTTCTGGTAGAAGATCCCAGTCTGCATATTATTATCCATGGGCATACAGATACTATCGGCCTTCCGGCCTACAACATGAAATTATCGGGGAACCGATGTAAGGCAGTGGTGAACTATTTTACAGAGTTAGGTCTTTCTCCAGAGCGAATTTCATGGAAAGGGCATGGTGGAAGCCTTCCCGTTGCTGATAATACTACCCCGGATGGAAGACAAAAAAACAGGCGGGTGGAATTTATTCTCACCAAGATGGAGTAAACGTCCTCAATAATCAGAATAAGGTGTAGGAGTAAGAAAAAATATGTCCACTTTACTGACATTGTTAGCATAGTAGGGATCATCGACCAATACTTTCCACTGTGGGCTTTCAAAAAAAGACTTCCACAATGTATCCCTGGATTCCATATTTTTAAAGGTGGTCATATACATAAGATTCGGCATCCGGGATCCTGCAAGTACTTCAGCATAGAAGACGGCATTGAATCCAAGTTCTTCAAAAAGTTCAATTTCCCCTCCCTCATTAAACATCTCTATTTTGTTTCTCAACAATGAATAAGAAGGAGATTCATAGCTTCTAAGCTCATAAACACGATCACTTCTATCATCCTTGAGGGATGACGGGCGTAGAAAAGGCATTCCCTTAAATGGTTTAAGCAGGATTAATTCCTGTCTTTCAAATAGAGGGGCGTTATATGGGGTGTTGATATAAATATCACCTTCTTTTTGCAAGATAGAATCCTGATATATGGTTTCTGATATTTGTCCGAACTGACTAGAAGCCTGAATGGGGTATAGAACAAAGATCTGTTTCAGGCTGTCCTGATACTCTGGCAGATGTTTGAACACCCCTATATTCTGGATGTTATTTCTTTTCATTGCCGGAATAAATGCTTTTTCGAGAAATTCCTCCATTTTTGCTTCCTGAGTTTTATTTTCGAACTTATAGATCCGAAGCTCAAAAAGATCCTGGATAAGTACACTTTCCTTGTTTAATTTACACTGAGAAAAAAATAGCAAGGATATAATTGCGAAGATTAAAACTCCGAGATTTAATTTTGACATGACCGAATGTTTGAATGCTATCAAACTTAATTGAATTGAAGAGTAATTCCTATAAATCCGGATTTCCTGTCTTAAACATCAATTTATCCTATGTCCGGATATTATTTTAACCACAAGGGGAATTAAGAATAGAATACCGACCTTTACTAAAATTAAAATATGGATATAAATTTAGCTGTGCTGATAGATGGAGATAATATCCCATCAGCCTATGTAAAGGAAATGATGGAAGAGATTGCTAAGTATGGTAATCCCACTATTAAAAGAATTTATGGCGACTGGACCAACCCACGTCTGGGAAAATGGAAGAATGTTTTATTGGAGAACGCTATTACCCCCATCCAACAGTACGGTTACACAGCCGGTAAAAATGCAACCGATTCGGCCATGATCATCGATGCCATGGATATTCTGTATTCCGGGAAGGTCAATGGGTTTTGCCTGGTGAGCAGTGACAGCGATTTTACCCGCCTTGCCACACGATTGAGGGAAGCAGGAATGCAGGTATTTGGGATCGGGGAGAAAAAAACACCCAATCCGTTTATCGTGGCCTGTGATAAATTTATCTATATCGAGATCCTGAAAAAGCAATCGGAGGAAAGCTCGGTGGATTCTGAAGGCAGCAAGGCTGATAAAAAGAGTGGTGTAGATAAAATTACCCGGAAAGATATTCAGTTGATAACAGATACAGTAGATGATGTGGCTGATGATGACGGCTGGGCCTTTTTGGGAGACGTAGGTAGTCTGCTGCAGAAAAAACAACCCAATTTCGACTCCAGGAATTACGGGTATCAGAAACTTACACCCCTGATTAGTGCCCTGGGAGAATTCGAAATAGACAGGCGAGAAGATGCCAAAGGGAGGAAGAAGCTTATCTATGTAAAGATCAGGGAGAAAAAAGGGAAAGGTCCCAGAAAATAGTTCGGACCCCTATTCACATTCGGATTGACCTGATTTCATTATTTTTGGTCTGCTTAATTCAATCGGGTTCCTAATCTGATTCCAAATTATCACCTTATGAAAAAAGTACTTTTCTTCGCCTGCTTGGCAGCATTATTTGCCTGCGAGACTGCAGGCGAACCGGCAGACTTACTGCTGATCAATGCCCACATTTATACCGTAAATGAATCTTTTGATACGGCTGAAGCCCTGGCGGTTAGTGGGGGTAAGATCATCGCTGTAGGTACTAATGAAGAAATACAGGGAAAGTACCAGGGGGATAAAGTCATCGATGCCGGTGGGAAAACGGTTATACCCGGACTCATAGATGCACATTGTCATTTTTACGGTTTAGGCCTGAACCAATTAAAAGTAGATTTGGTGGGAACCGGTAGCTATGAAGAAGTATTGGAGCGGGTAAAAGAATTTCAGGACCAGAATCCTTCGAACTTCATCCAGGGCAGGGGATGGGACCAGAACGACTGGGAAGTAAAAGAATTTCCAACCAAAGAAGAGCTGGATGCGCTTTTTCCTGATATCCCTGTGGCCCTTGAAAGAGTTGACGGGCATGCATATCTAGTGAATCAAAAAGCACTTGACTTAGCAGGGATTACCGAAGCAACTACAGTTCAGGGAGGTGAGATCATCAAAAAGAATGGAAAGATTAGCGGGGTACTGGTAGATAACCCCATGGCCATGATCGACAAAATAATCCCTCCCCCAACAAGGGAAATGAACATAAAGGCATTGAAAGATGCGGAAGAACTCTGTCTGGAGTATGGCCTTACCACAGTAAATGATGCCGGACTCATGAAAGGTACCATAGAGCTCATAGACAGCCTGCAGCAGGAAGGAGAATTATCGATAAGGGTATATGCCATGGTGAGCAACTCTCCTGAAAATGTAGATCACTTCCTTAAGAAAGGAATTGTAAAGACAGACCGACTCAATGTACGATCGGTAAAAGTCTATGGAGATGGGGCATTGGGTTCAAGGGGAGCTGCTTTAAGGGAGCCCTATTCAGACCAGCCAGGGCATTTCGGAGCCATGGTTACTCCTGTGCAAGATATTGAAGCATTGGCCATGCGTATTGCAGCTTCCGATTACCAGATGAATACTCATGCGATAGGAGATTCAGCTAATATCGCAGTCCTAAGGGCGTACAAAAAGGCACTTGCTGGGAAAGACGACAGGCGCTGGAAAATTGAACATGCACAGGTTATTTCTGCTGAAGACTTTGATTATTTTAAAGAAGGAATAATTCCATCAATCCAACCCACTCATGCAACAAGTGATATGTACTGGGCAGAAGACAGGTTGGGGCCAGAAAGGGTGATAGGAGCATATGCCTTTAAAACATTGCTGGACAAGGCCGGGATGGTGGCCCTGGGAACCGATTTCCCGGTGGAGAAAGTAAGTCCGTTCCTCACCTTCTATGCCGCAGTGGCAAGGAAAGACTTAGAGGGGTATCCGGAAGGAGGCTTTCAGATGAACGATGCCTTATCGAGGGAAGAAACCCTGAAAGGAATGACCCTGTGGGCAGCCTACTCAAATTTTGAAGAAGATGAGAAAGGAAGTCTGGAAGTAGGAAAAGTGGCCGATTTCGTCATCTTAAGTGAGGACATAATGGAAATACCACTGGAAAAAATCCCCGATCTGGAGGCGGAAAAAGTCATTATAAATGGGGTTCAAATGAAATAGGCGAGAATAAAAAAAGCCGAAGCAGTCCGCTTCGGCTTTTTAATTCTTTATTTGATTTTACATTACAAAAGAAATAGGTACTGCAACACGGGTGGTTCCCCAGCCCATAATAAGGTGAACACCGTTATCAACTTCTTTGAAAGTCATCGAAAATGCCTCCAGTGAATCGGATGCGTTGGATACCATCCCTTTAACTCTTGCAACATCTCCGGAATCATCGTAGAAATATGATCCCCACTGATTCAGGTTTTTATTAAGGATGACTGTCCATCCGTCTTCTCCGGGAACGGTAAAGAGCGAATATGTACCCGCATCAACTTTTTGACCACCAATGGTAGCACCTTTGTAGAATGTGATTTCTGCCGCTTCGTTGGCACCCGTTCTCCACACCTTGCCCGCCGGAGCGAGGTCGTCGAGAGAACGGCCTTTAAGTTGAGGTCTGCTGTAGATCACTCTGACAGCCTTGTCAGAATTTTTGTAATCTGAGGGAAAAGAAGCCATGTCCATCGGGCTTTTATCCATTCCGCTAAAATCCTGTGCAATGGCATTACCTGAAAATACCAGGGCGCATACCATTAAAGTAAGTGTAAGTAAATTTTTCATAAGTATCGATTTTTAGTTCCTTCAAAGCTAATGGCTTCAAACGTCGCATTTTTATAAAGAGTCGTTAAAATTTTCACATCTTACAATTTTAGGGTAAAGTAATTCATTAGAGATGAATACATGTTAAATAGTAGTAAAAAATACGTTTTAAGTTATGAATTGAAACTATTTACCCTTCTTATATTTTATAATTAAAAGTATTGCTTCATCTTTGCCTATCTAAATCTAATGTAGAATAGTATGTGCGGAATTGTTTGTGCCTTTGATATTAAGGAAAGTAGTGAAGTGTTAAGGCCTCAGTTATTGGAAATGTCCAAAAAGGTCAGGCATCGCGGTCCGGATTGGAGCGGTATTTATTCAGATGACAAGGCTATCCTTGCTCATGAACGACTGGCGATAGTTGACCCGGCCTCGGGCAAGCAACCCTTGCTTAGTCCAGACGGGACACTTGTTTTGGCGGCCAATGGTGAAATTTATAATCATCGTGAGTTAAGGAAGCAATTTGAAGGAAAGTATCAGTTCAGAACCGAATCGGATTGTGAGGTGATCTTAGCCTTGTATCAGAAAAAAGGTCCTGCCTTTCTCGATGAGATGAATGGTATCTTCGGGTTTGCGATTTACGATTCTGTAAATGACTCCTATTTTGTGGCCCGGGATCATATGGGAATTATCCCTTTGTACATGGGATGGGACAAGAACGGTACTTTCTATGTTGCCTCAGAATTAAAAGCGCTTGAAGGGACATGCACCAAGATCGAATTATTTCCTCCCGGGCATTACCTGCACAGTGATGACGGGGAATTAAAACGATGGTATTCGCGCGATTGGATGGAATTCGATGCCGTTAAAGACAACCAAACCAGTATTGAAGAAATTCGCGAAGCCCTGGAGGCAGCAGTACATCGTCAATTGATGTCGGATGTGCCATATGGTGTTCTTTTATCCGGCGGATTGGATTCTTCTGTCACATCGGCCATTGCCAAAAAATTCGCACAGAAGAGGATTGAATCTGACGATACCACGGAGGCATGGTGGCCTCAGCTACATTCTTTTTCGGTCGGACTCGATGGCTCGCCCGACCTTGCGGCGGCCAGAAAGGTGGCAGACCAGATCGGTACCGTACACCACGAAATTAAATTCACGATCCAGGAAGGATTAGATGCCATTAAGGATGTCATTTACAACCTGGAAACCTATGACATCACTACAATAAGGGCTTCTACCCCTATGTACCTGATGGCCAGAGTGATCAAATCCATGGGAATTAAGATGGTTTTATCAGGGGAAGGAGCCGATGAATTATTCGGGGGCTATCTTTACTTTCACAAGGCACCAAATGCAAAGGAATTCCACGAAGAGACCGTTAGGAAACTCGATAAACTTCATATGTACGATTGTCTCAGGGCAAATAAATCCCTGGCAGCCTGGGGTATTGAGGGAAGAGTTCCCTTCCTCGACAAAGAATTCATGGATGTCGCTATGCGGATCAATCCCAAAGACAAAATGATCAATGGGGAACGCATGGAAAAATGGGTAGTGCGAAAGGCTTTCGAATCCTATCTGCCCGAAAGTGTTGCCTGGAGACAGAAAGAACAATTTTCGGATGGGGTAGGATATAGCTGGATTGATACGCTAAAGGAAATGGTTGCAAAAGAAATTAGTGATGAGCAATTGGCCAATGCAAAATTTCGTTTCCCGATTCAGACCCCTTCTTCGAAGGAAGAATTTTACTATCGTTCCATCTTTGAGTCGCATTTCCCCTCTGATGCTGCGGCGTTGTGCGTGCCTCAGGAAGCTTCTGTGGCCTGTAGCACTAAAATCGCCCTGGAATGGGATGAAGCATTTAAAAATATGAACGACCCCTCAGGAAGGGCCGTGGCACAGGTGCATGAGGATGCCTATGTTAAATGAAACTGATCAATGATTGAATCAGGTTTTGTATTGAATTTGCAGGAAGCACCCCAAAGGGTGCTTCTTTGATTTCGGTCTGGCCCATACCTTACAAGAATACAAAGGTGATTAAGACGATGGCACAAATGATCAGGGGACCTAGTATTCCCAATAAAAGTCCGCCATACCTGAAGTCTTTTTGCTCAAGTCGTCCCGTACTGTAAGCAATGGCATTGGGAGGAGTTGAAATGGGCAGGAACAAAGCTGTTGAAGCGCATAGTCCAATAACCAGAGGCAGAACAATGGGATTCTGATAGGTAAGAATGATCCCCAGTGGGATCAAAACGGTGGCTGTAGCCGTATTGCTCATCACGTTCGACATAAAGACTGTTAAAAAGGCAAATAATAGCACCAGGATGATAAAATTAAGATCGAATTGTGCGATTTTTTCCACGTAAAAATCTGCAAGTCCCGTTTCTTTGATTGACAAGCCCAGGGCCAGTCCGCCCGCAACGAGCATCAGGGTATCCCAGGGGAGTTTTCGAACGTCATCGGCTGTGACAATTCCTGTCATCGTCAGTAGGATGATGGGGAGCAGGGAAACTACAGATGCCGGGATACCATGCAATTTCTCGGTTAACCATAAAAGGAGGGTGAGGCACAGCACCCCAATCACGATACGCTTTTTAATTTTTTCAAACCGATAGGATTCATCATCGGTCTGAGTTACATCCTCGTCTATGGCGATTATAATTTTATCTTGTTTGGCAATGTATTTCCTGGTAAGCAGATACCAGAACAAAACCGTAAGAATCAAAGCAAGGGGGAAACCAATCACCATCCATTCAAGGAAGCCAATGTCGATACCATGGTTATTCAAAGCCTCAACGGCGATGGCGTTTGGAGGTGATCCAATTAGTGTCCCCATCCCTCCGATAGTTGCTGCCCCGGCTATGCCAATTAGAATAGCCTTGGACATAGGCGCATTTTTGTCAATGGTATTAAGAAATGGCAATACGGAAGCAACCATCATAGCCGTAGTGGCCGTATTAGACATGATCATTGAGAAAAGGGAGGTGGTAAGCATCAGTCCCAGGAGAACCATAGTAGGCGATGTTCCCATCCGCGATATACTTATCCGGAAAACTACTTTGTCTAATTGGGTCTTGCTCATAGCTTCGGCTATAAAAAAGCCGCCGAGCATCAACCAGATTACACTGCTCGACCAGGAATTAATGTAACCTATATAATGCGAGCGAACATTATCCGGATCTACCTCCGAATAATGGCTGTTCATAGCAAAAATGAGAAAACCAAAAACCATCAGACCAACCGCAAAGGGCGGAATGGCTTCGGTAACCCATAGGCCGATGGCCAGAAAAAGGAGAAAAAGGACATAGATCTGTGCCTGATCAAGACCAGGTTCGTACATCGCATAGGTAAGGCCAAAGGAAAAAATAATACAAAGCAGGAAATAGATGACCCTGCTTTGCACATCGACGACCTTTTGAATATGTGACATCAGTTTCAGAGAAACACCTCTGGAATCGCTCATGATCTGCAGTTTTAATTAGGTGTAAAATTAATCTGAGATGCAGGAATAAAACCTAATAATTATCATATAAAATTAATTTTTTACACCTCGCTTAAAATGGTCGTAAATTGTTGTTAAAATGTTAATAACTTCATAGCTTATACCTTGCCTCATCCCTATATTTCACGGGCTTTTCTTTATATTTGTAAGATTGCAATATTTTAGACAGTCCAAGGGGTTTTAAAGAAGATAAATCCATCAGATTTTGAAACTTTCAGGATTGTTTTTGCTTTTAGTGAAGAATGGTTCGATAAGAACCTGAACAACAAAGAAACTTTAATCGATTTTATGAGCGAAGAGAAGAAAAATAAATATTCAGCGGATAGTATTCAGGCCCTTGAAGGGATAGAACATGTAAGAATGCGCCCTTCAATGTATATTGGAGATGTAGGCGTAAGAGGCTTGCACCACCTGGTTTATGAAGTAGTGGATAACTCTATCGATGAGGCCATGGGAGGTCATTGTGATACCATCAGTGTAATTATTAACGAGGATAATTCCGTTTCTGTAAGGGATAATGGACGGGGAATCCCCGTGGACCTCCACAAAAAGGAAGGTGTTTCCGCCCTGGAGGTTGTCATGACAAAGATTGGAGCCGGAGGGAAGTTTGACAAAGATTCATACAAAGTTTCCGGTGGATTGCACGGGGTAGGTGTATCTGTTGTAAACGCACTCTCCAACACTCTTAAGGCTACCGTTTTCCGGGATGGAAAGACCTGGGAACAGGAATACGAAAGAGGGAAAGCACTTTATCCGGTAAAAAGTACCGGCACCACTAAAGACAGGGGGACGGAGGTAACCTTTCATCCCGATGAGCAAATTTTCACTCAGACCATTGAATTCAGTTATGAGACGCTCTCGAACAGAATGCGCGAACTGGCCTACCTGAATAAAGGGATTACTATTACCATAACAGATCGTAGGCAGAAAGATAAGGATGGCGAATTTGTATCAGATGTCTTCCATTCTGAAGAGGGTCTGAAGGAATTTATCCGATTTCTCGACGGGAACCGTGAATCCCTCATTCAGAATATCATTGCCATGGAAGGGGAAAAGAACGATATCCCTGTGGAAGTAGCAATGGTATACAATACCGGATATACGGAAAACCTTCACTCCTATGTGAACAATATCAACACTCATGAAGGAGGAACCCATTTATCGGGTTTCCGAAGGGGGCTTACGACCACCTTAAAGAAGTATGCCGATGCTTCAGGAATGCTCGATAAACTGAAATTTGAGATTCAGGGGGATGACTTCCGGGAAGGCCTTACCGCGATTGTTTCTGTAAAGGTTGCGGAGCCTCAGTTTGAAGGTCAGACCAAGACAAAGCTGGGAAACAGGGAAGTATCCTCAGCGGTTAGTCAGGCAGTATCAGAAATGCTGACCAACTATCTTGAAGAGAACCCGGATGATGCCAAAATAATAGTACAGAAGGTAATTCTTGCGGCTCAGGCCCGTCATGCGGCTACCAAGGCCCGTGAAATGGTTCAGCGGAAGAATGTGATGTCAGGAGGCGGGTTGCCGGGAAAATTATCCGATTGCTCGGAACAGGACCCAGCCCTATGCGAAGTATTCCTGGTGGAGGGAGATTCCGCAGGGGGAACGGCCAAACAGGGTCGGGATCGTAAATTCCAGGCCATTCTGCCATTGAGGGGAAAAATCCTCAATGTGGAGAAAGCCATGCAGCACAAAGTATTCGAGAATGAAGAGATTAAGAATATTTATACTGCCCTGGGTGTTACCATTGGAACCGAAGAGGACAGCAAGGCTTTGAATCTTGAAAAACTCCGCTACCACAAGGTAATTATCATGTGTGATGCTGATGTGGATGGAAGTCATATTGAAACACTGATCCTAACCTTCTTCTTCCGTTATATGAGGGAATTGATAGAGGCAGGCCACGTTTACATAGCTACCCCGCCTCTGTACCTTGTGAAAAAAGGAAGTAAGAAGAACTATGCCTGGAATGATAAGGAACGAGACGAAATAGCAGAAAGCTATAAAGGCGGAGTAAGCATACAGCGGTACAAAGGTCTCGGGGAGATGAATGCGGAACAGCTTTGGGATACCACAATGAATCCTCAGTTCAGGACGCTAAGGCAGGTCACCATTGACAATGCTACAGAATCAGACAGAATATTCTCCATGTTGATGGGGGATGAAGTACCTCCCAGAAGGGAGTTTATCGAGAAAAATGCGGTTTATGCCAACATTGATGCATAAAAAAGAGCATTACACAACAAAAACTCGTACCCCAGGTGCGAGTTTTTTAGTTTTAGGCAAAATTTAATCGATATGAAAAATCTATTGCTTGCTATGATGGGATTTTGTGTACTGACCGTTCAGGCACAATCTGATGTCAATGATCTTTTTGCAGCCGGGGTGGAGGATGCTGAAACCTTTATGAACGACTATCTCGCTCCTGTATCAGAAGGGGCTATTTACAGTATATCCGGATCCTGGTTCAATACCGGTGATGCCAAGCCCCTGGGTGGCTTTGAAATTTCCGTTATTGGGAACATAACCGGATTTAAAAACAAGGAAGATAAAAAGACCTTTGTTCTGAACACAGCCGACTACCAAAACCTTCAGTTTGTTGATGGTAGTACCACTAAAACTGTTTCTTCAGCTTTAGGAGAAATAGAAGGTGTGAGGGTATTCGTGGAGGCCGAAGTTGCCCCCGGTGTAACTTCCAGAGAAGAGTTTGATCTCCCTTCTGGTTTGGCCGCTGAGGATATCAACTTTATCCCCTCGGGATTTATTCAGGGAAGTGTTGGCTTAATCAAAGGAACTGAACTCAAGGCCCGATTCCTTCCCAAAATAGATACAGACGACGTTGCTGTTAGTCTATATGGGGTAGGGATTCAGCATGAATTTACGAAGCACCTGCCTGCGGATAAGATATTACCTATAGCTATCTCCGGTGTTATTGGTTATACCCATATTAACGGTACCTATGATTTTACAGATACCAGTATCATTGCCGGTTCTGATCAGAAAATTGATGCAAAGATCAATACCTGGGTTTTTCAGGCTGTGGTCTCAACCAAGCTTCCGGTAATCAATTTTTACGGTAGCCTGGGGTATCTGTCAGGTAAATCTGAAACAGCTATCCTCGGTACATACGATGTGCAATCAGGGCCATTTCAGGAAACTTATACAGATCCCTTTACTTTAAACAAAGATGCCAGCGGCGTAACAGCCAACGTGGGTACAAAACTCAAGCTGGGCTTTTTCAGATTACATGCTGATTATACCTTAGCGGAATTCAATAACTTTTCTTTTGGTCTGAGCTTCGGTTTCAGGTAGAAAAAAATAGTTGAATACAAAATAAAACAGCCTTCCAATCGGAAGGCTGTTTTGCATTTATAAAAAAAAGCAGGGGATACTTTATTCTTTGAGCGCAAGAATGTTACCCTGAACATCCTCCAGTACTGTTCCTTCGTCCGAATTTTTCATGCTCACCTGATGCGCGGGCATATCCGTTCCCGGGTAGGAAATAGTGTATACGCCTTTGTCCTGTGTCCAGCTAAAATCTGTTTTAACCGTTAACTGATTTCCATCGTAAGAATGATATCGACCCAGATAAACGTCGTTGAAAATCCATTCTTGCCGATATGTTTGCCTTCCGGTTTCGGAGTTTTCAGCAAATTCGACTTTTGACCAAATCCCGATTATGGGATCATTGTTTTCGGGGATTCGGGTACAATTACTCACCGAAATAATGGTGATAATAGCCATGAGGGAAAATAGCTTTTTCAAAATGTAGGTTTTTAGATTTGGGATCTGTTGCAGGAAGCTAACGCCCCAAAGTAAGCCTGTATTGCCATTTTTCGACGAACAGCACCTTCCATACCTATAAATTCGATGAACGTCACCACCCCCTATCTAAAAAAAAGCACTTTGAATGTTAATCAGAAAATTTAAATCATTAAAAATAATCCTTGCTTTCTGACGGTCTAGTACAAGAGAATTTCCTATTTTTGCTACGCTTTTTAGTCGACAAACAAGTCCAGTAAAATAAGGCGTTTACGGCTAATTCGTAGAGTTGAAAACAAGCTAAAAAACACAAATATGAAAATTACAGTTGTTGGTGCGGGTGCCGTTGGTGCAAGTTGCGCAGAGTACATTGCTATTAAAGATTTTGCCTCGGAGGTCGTACTTCTTGATATAAAGGAGGGATTTGCTGAAGGAAAGGCTATGGATCTGATGCAAACTGCCTCCCTCAACGGTTTTGACACCAAAATTACGGGAACAACAAGCGATTATTCAAAAACTGCGGGAAGTGATATTGCCGTGATTACCTCAGGGATTCCAAGGAAACCGGGAATGACGAGAGAAGAATTAATAGGGATCAACGCGGGAATTGTAAAAACAGTTGCCACCAGCCTGATTGAGCACTCGCCGAATGTAATCCTGATTGTTGTGAGTAATCCAATGGACACTATGACTTACCTGGTACACAAGGTTACAGGTCTCCCGAAAGAACGAATCATCGGGATGGGCGGAGCTCTTGATAGTGCACGATTTAAATACAGATTGGCAGAAGCCCTTGGAGCCCCTATATCGGATGTGGATGGTATGGTGATCGGAGGACATAGCGATACTGGCATGGTTCCTTTGGCAAGACACGCGACCAGGAACAGTGTAAAAGTTTCCGAGTTCCTTTCCGCTGATCGATTAGCTCAGGTGGTTGAAGACACCAAAGTAGGGGGTGCCACTTTAACAAAATTATTAGGAACAAGTGCCTGGTATGCTCCGGGTGCAGCCGTTTCCGGACTGGTTCAGGCCATTGCCTGCGATCTGAAAAAGCTCTTCCCATGTTCAACTTTCCTGAACGGAGAGTATGACCTTGAGGATATCTGTATCGGAGTACCTGTGATTCTCGGGAAAAACGGGATCGAAAAGATTGTTGAAATTGAACTTGATCAGACAGAAAAAGATAAAATGCAGTCAAGTGCCGAAGGTGTTAGAAAAACCAACGGCCTTTTACAGGTTTAAGGGGCAGAACACAGAATTAGAAACAGCGTTCCCTCCCCGGGAGCGCTTTTTTTTATGGCCTATCCGGTGTCTTACTCATCTTTGACAAAGGGCTGTATTTCGCCTATAAATCATTTAAATAAATTGTCAGTTCCTCTTGGAAATGATATATTTGCACGCTATTTACGGATACCATCAATTAATTCAAAACTCAGATGCAGAATAAAGGACTGATTAAGCTTTTTGCTTTTTTGTTCGGGATTGTAAGTATTTATCAACTTTCTTACACTTTCATTACAAGTAAACTAGAGGACGAGGCGGAATCTTTTGCCGCCGCAAAGATCCCTTCAACCGTAGACGATTATGTTGCAGAGCGTGAAGCCCTGGAAGCCAGATACCTTGATTCTATAGGGGATAATCCGGTATTGGGATTCACCTCCTACAAAGATGCCAAAAAGAAGGAGCTTAATAAAGGGCTCGACCTTAAAGGTGGAATCAATGTTACGCTGCAGATTTCTGTAAAGGATATCCTCAAAGGGTTGGCAGACAATACTAAAAACCCTGTTTTTAACAAGGCACTGGCCGATGCTGACCTTGCTTCAAAAAGCAGCGACGATACCTACCTCGACTTATTCTTTGATGCCTTTGATAACATCAAGGGTGACACCAAGCTGGCATCGCCTGATATCTTTGCAAATAAGGCCCTGAGTGATGAGATTAATTTCCAGATGACCGATGATCAGGTGAAACCGATTATCAGGAGGAAAATAGACGAGTCGATTGTTTCTGCCTTTGAAGTTCTGAGGGAACGTATTGATGGTTTTGGGGTCACCCAGCCCAATATCCAACGTGAAGGTACTTCTGGAAGAATACTGGTAGAGTTACCAGGAGCAAGAGATATAGCCAGAGCTCAGGACCTGCTTTCAAGTACGGCCCAGCTCGAATTCTGGGAGACCTACGAGCCGGGAAATCAGAGTTTGATCAACTTCTTTATTCAGGCAAATGAAAGGCTCAAAACCCTGGTGGAGGATACTTCAGATGAACAGGTTAAAGAAGCTTCAGAGATAGATACGCTGCTTTCGGATGTGGCTCAGGACTCCCTTGACCTCACCGCAGAGCGCAACCCGCTTTTTGAGAAACTACAATTAAACGGCCCGGGCTTTGCCATAGGGGTCGCTGCAGTAAAGGATACCGCAGAAATCGGTTCCTGGCTGCGTATGCCCGAAATAAGAAGGTTACTCCCTTCAGAAGTACAATTCACTAAATTTTTATGGGAACGTCCATCACAGGATTCTGAGGTGGCTTCTCTGTTTGCCTTAAAATCGAATAGAGACGCACTCCCTCGTATTAGTGGTGATGTTGTGAGTGATGCCAGGGACCAGTTCGACCAGTTTAACCGGCCTGCTGTAGGAATGGATATGAACGTGCGCGGTGCCAAGGAATGGGAAAAACTCACCAATGAGGCTAATCTGAATAATACAGGTATTGCCATCGTTCTCGACAACAAGGTCTATACTGCACCAGGAGTTTCCCAGGTAGGAGGAATTTCTGGAGGTAGTTCAGAAATCACAGGTACCTTCACCGTTAATGAAACTAAAGATATTGCCAATGTACTGCGGGCTGGTAAGTTACCGGCTTCTGCTGAAATAATCGACTCATTTGTTGTAGGCCCCTCCTTAGGGCAGGAAGCCATAGATAGTGGTTTTACCTCTTTCCTGATCGCTATGATATTTGTATTGATCTGGATGCTGTTTTACTACGGGAAGGCAGGTATTTTTGCTGATATAGCCTTGGTATTTAACATCGTGCTCATCTTTGGTGTACTGGCAAGCTTGGGGGCTGTTCTTACCTTACCCGGTATTGCAGGTATTGTATTAACCATAGGTATGTCGGTTGATGCAAACGTACTCATCTTTGAGAGGATCAAGGAAGAACTACAAAAAGGCAAAGGCAAAGGCCAGGCGATTAACGACGGATTTAACAATGCTTTGTCATCCATTCTCGATGCCAATATCACTACAGGTTTAACAGCATTGATACTCCTGGTTTTTGGATCAGGACCAATTAAAGGTTTTGCCACCACCCTGATCATCGGTATCCTTACCTCTCTTTTTACTGCCATATTTATTACCAGACTCCTTGTGGATTGGTATATCTCAGGAAAAGGGAGAACACTTACCTTCTCAACGGCTATTACTAAGAATCTGTTCACCAATATGAACATCAATTTCTTGAGTAAAAGGAAGATTGCCTATGTCATCTCAGGGATCATTGTGATCTCAGGAATCGTTTCTCTAACTACCCGTGGTTTAGATCAGGGGGTCGACTTTGTAGGAGGGCGGAACTATCAGATCCGATTTGTGGACCCTGTTAGTCCCTCGGAAATAACTGCCGACCTTACCGCTGCCCTGGGAAGCGCCAGTGCCAAAACCTTTGGGGATGCCAATCAGATTATGGTTACCACCAAATACAAGGTAGACGTGCAGGGAACCGAAGTAGATGATGAGATTTTAGGAATATTGTTCACTACACTTCAAAAATATTTTCCTGACGGAGCTTCGTATGAGGATTTTGTTCCCGGGGGAACCAACGAGGATATCGGGGTAATGAAGTACAGAAAGGTCGGACCTACCATTGCCGATGATATTAAAAAGAACGCAGTATGGGCAGTCTTTGGCTCCCTGGCTGTAGTATTTCTTTACATTCTCTTGCGATTCAGGAAATGGCAATTCTCTCTGGGTGCGGTTGCGGCTGTATTCCATGATGTACTTATCGTATTAGGGGTCTTTTCTTTCTTTAGTCCCTTCATGCCTTTTAGCATGGAAATAGATCAGGCTTTTATTGCAGCCATACTAACCGTAATTGGTTACTCTCTGAATGATACGGTGGTTGTATTCGACCGGATCCGGGAGATTGTAGCTGAAAAAGGATTTAATGCAGGTATCAACATCAATGAGGCCCTGAACAGTACTTTGAGCAGGACACTGAATACCTCTTTAACTACCTTAGTGGTACTGTTGTCTATCTTTATTTTTGGAGGCGAAACCCTCAGGGGCTTTATGTTTGCCATGATAGTAGGTATCATTGTGGGTACTTATTCATCATTATTCATTGCTACCCCGGTGATGTTCGACACACTAAAAGAGAAGATCACGAGAAAGAATTAAGTTTTGAATTAAAAAACCGCTCACTGAGCGGTTTTTTAATTATTCTATATATTCAAAAATATCAGGTCAACAACCATTTCCTGGCCTCCCGTTTATTCGTGAAGAGTTTCATTTCATATCCCAGATTAGTCATCACTGTTTCTGTAAAAGACAGGTGTTGAAATTGCTTGTCCGTTTTTACTACCACTGATAATTTATAGTCGGGTTGCCATCCAAAGGTGGAAGCTGCATCCACCAGGTTGAACTTGGAACTAGTAGAATGCTGACCTTCCAGATCGATAAGGGCTAAAATTAAATTTCTATCCTCTTGCTTACAAAGCTCCGCTACTTTGGACCATCGTTCTACAGCTTCCTTTAACTCCTTTCCGGGTAGTAAGGTGCCCTTAATGTGCACTTCAAGGTATTTAGGAAGAACACGATATTCTAATGTGTAAGGCATATTTGAACGAAATTTCTTTAAAATAGTAAAATAAGAGATTACGACAAAATTTTAGCAATTGACCCCTGATTTGTAGGAATCAATTCCATAATTGATTTAGGTCTCAAACCTGGTTCTCTTCTGTGAGAGACAAAAACGATAGCTACTGTACTTTCTTTTCCCAATTTGTTGACCAGATGTACCACCAATTTGGCTGCCTGGTCATCGAGGTCGGCAGTGGGCTCATCGAGAATCAACAATAGCGGTTGTTTAATCATGGCCCTGGCGCACATGATCAGTCTTTGTTGTCCTTTACTCAGATCGTGAAAGTATGTGTCCTTGTGATTTCCGAGACCCAGTAATCTGAGCCAGTCTCTGGCCAGACTTTTTTGTTGTTCCGTGGGGCGGGTGTAGAGTCCGATAGAATCTACCAGGCCGGAGATCAGCATATTTTCCAGGCTGTGGTATCCTCTGAAACTGTCGGTGAGGGCAGGGGTGATGTAGCCGATATGCTTTTTAATATCCCACACACTTTCTCCGCTTCCTTTTTTCTGGCCGAAAAGCATAATGTCTTGCCCGTATGCCTTGGGGCTGTCACCTGTGATTAAAGACAATAAAGTGGTCTTTCCACTGCCATTGGCTCCCCTTAACTCCCAAAAATCTCCCCTTGATATCTTCCATGATATATTCTTGAGTACCGCCTTGTCCTTAAAAGCAACAGAGACATTCTTTAATTCTACCAAATTCTCTTGTTGATAAGAATTACTTTGGAAGGATCTGGGCAGATCATATTGAAAAAATTCCTTCTCTTCTGAACTGGTCGCGGAGTTTATCGGAATTTCACTTGTCCATTGAAGTTCCTGATCTTGCCATAAGGCGTACTTGCTAATTTGAGGTAGTAGATCATCTATACGACTCAGGATCTGGATAAGACTGGTTGTTTGGGATAAGTCATTAATCTTCATTAATAACTCCGCTCGTGCAGACTGATCGAGGTTTTCAAAAGGGTTATCCAGGATAAGGTATTCAGGCTTTTCAGATAAAATATGCGTAAAAAGTGCTTTTTTACGTTCCCCGCTCGACATGGACTGAAGGCTTTGAGCTTGGTTTCTGGTCAGTATTTTACGATCGTGTCTTCGCTCCTCATCCATCCATTTCTGAATTTCGGCAGTGGAGAAAAGGGCACCTTTCTTGTCCTCTAGTGACTCGAAACCTTCGGGCAGTGGTCCGTTGAGCAACTTATCCACCAAGCTGGTTATCCGGGTTGAATTCTCTGTAAAAATTGCCCAATGGAGCATGGTTGACCTAATTTTCAGTTTTGCGAATTATGATAAATAATAAATGCAAATATAGGTGATGAGGAAAAAGGGAGTGTTTTAAGTTGTGTCATTCTCCGCTGATCTTCACCAATTTTACACTTTAAAAGCTTAGTTTGAATACGGCATTGGGGGTAATACCCAGGGAGTTTTGTGAAAAGGCATTAGCTTCATCAAGGCTATTAGGCCGGTAAAATCTGCTAACTGTATTTTCCCGATTTAACAGATTCCAAACAGAAAACCCTATCTGGGCTTTTGTCCCGGAACCTGGGGTAAAGGCATATAAAGCAGATAAATCGACACGCATATAATCCTGAAAACGATCTGAATTACTGGCTTGAAAATTCACGGTATTATTTACTACGGGAGTAGTGTCGTCAGGTTGAGTTGTGGGTTTACCTGTGCGCCAGTTCCATCCCGCAGCAAGACGCAAATGATCATTTTGATAGGCTAGGCCGAAGGTCAGGCTATGGGTGATATCATAATTACTGGGAAAAACTCTTTCTGGCAGCTCCGTAAAATTATACTCAGCGTCCAGATAGGAATAGCTCAGCCATGTATTTATGTCTTTAAATTGTTTGCGAACTAATACATCCATTCCTGTAGCGGTATAGCTTCCCTGGGCTTTGGTGAATTCATATTGATTCTGAAATCCCTGACTTTGGGCCGTAATTCCATCCACTTCTTTATAAAAGCCCACGATATTCGCCAACCAGCCTGATCTGTTAAAACTCAGACCTGCGGACGCCTGATTACTTGTTATGACGGGAATTTCAATTTCATCAGACAACTGCCAGCGCCGTTTTTCAATACCTAAAAAATCATTTTGAAAGTTGATCACCTGAGAGGTATACTGATTTTTAGACTCGCCCAGAATTTCAATGTTAAACCATTTTGCAAAGCGGTGATTAATACTCAGTCTTGGCTCATATAATTTGCGATCAAATTTGTCCAGGTAATTAAATCGAAGTCCAAGACGTGCACTGGTAGTTCTGTTTTCAGAAAAAAGCCCAAGAGATGTGAAACCACTGTGCACACGGAGGACATTTCCCTCCAGTCTTCTAAAAACAGGGTCGTCAATATCGTCAAGATTGGTTACTTTGGTCTCAGTGAATTGATACCCTGATATCCAGTGCAATAGGTTGGTCAGGCGGATCGTTGTATTGATTCTGGCTGCCGTTTCAGAAACCTTATTTTCCTGAAGAAAGCGTTGATCTGCCTCAATATTGGCATTAATAGCTTTCAGATTGTAGTCGGTATTGTATAGGTCGAGCTCCGTACTAACTTTTTCAGACCATTGTCGCCGGTAGTTAAAACCTCCTGCAATCGTTCCCTGAATAAGGCTGCTTTCCCGTGTAACAGGTGCATTATCAATATCCGTATTTTCATTAAAGACGAGTTCATTTCTGGCAAGGATAAAATTTAATCGAACCCGATCCCTGGAGGAAGGATGCCATAGCCATCTTAAGGAGGTGTCGTAAAAATCAAAGGTTTTATCAGAATTAACCACATTGATAGTATTGTTTTCAACCTCAGTATCCTGTGAAATTCTTGAGAAATACTCTGTATAGGTCGGACTTTCAACAAAATCATTAATTGCTTTTCTGCCAGCTACCTGAAGGGAAGAGTTATTTCCAAGTGGGGTATCGACAAAACCGCTGACATCTATAAAATTCATACCCAGGGAACCACTGAATTTCTCATTGATCTCATTTGAAGTTTCCATTGAAATGGTACCGGAAACACCATCTGTCATAAAGGCCGGAGTACCGTTCTTCCGCAGTGCAACTTTTTGGGTGATCATGGGGTTGAACATAGAGATCAAGCCGAAAAAATGCCCTGATTGATACATTTTAATCCCATCCCATAACAGTAGGTTCTGATCGTTAGTCCCTCCCCTGATATTGATATCGGATACAGTCTCATTGACACTTTGTATACCGGGGAAAGCCTGTACGGCCTGTAGTACATCCGTCTCGATTAAACCGGGTAGAATACTGAAGCGGTCAAAATCTATAAGATAGGATCCATCGTCGAGCTGGTCTATTCCTTTGATTAGGAAGTCGTACAAAACAATTTCCTGAAGTTCCAGTTGTTGGGGAATCAGAAGAATGTTGAGGCAAGGTGCCGAATCAGATTTACCCGTAGGAGCCTCATGATTTCGATAACCTATAAATCGAACAGAAATCAAATCTGATATTCCATTGATATCGAGTTCAAAATATCCATTTTCGTCCGATATGGCAGATCCAAGGCTGCTTTGAACGGTTGCAGAAGAAAGGGTTTTACCAGTATTCCGGTCTTTAATATAACCACAAATAGTTTTTACGGGTTTTTGAATGGAAATGAATTTATTGGGTAATTCAGAATAGAGTAGTCCGGTTTGATCTGAGAGATAGTTGAGAATTTTGTCAATGGGCCATTGTATATCCGGGGGTACTACCTCAATATCTCTAATGGTTGCTGTGCCGTAGTTAAAGCGATATCCGTGAGAACTGGTGATATCTTCGAGTACTTGCTGCAGAGGCAGGGTGTCATCTGTTTCCTGAGAGTATCCGGTGGTACCGAACCACAAGAGCAGGACTACAAGTATTGAAGACCACTTAATTTTCACGTTTGCTTATTGTCACCAGCTGGTTTTCCGAAATACTGAAGCTAAGGCCAAAGGGTTCCGTAACAGAACGCAGGGCATTTTCTAGATCATTGTGTACAAAGCCTCCTGTAAAGAGACTTTCCCCGGAGACTTCATTCAGGATTATTTCTACATTATACTGCCTTTCGAGTTCTTCTATTACTTCAATAAATGGAGATTCTATAAAGTCGCTTACCCCAGAATTCCATTGTGGACTTTCCATTGCAGATTTACTCCTGATCAATTCGCCTTTATGTAGTCTCAGTCTTTCCCCGGCTCTTAATTCTTCGGTAAAATTTCCGGAAACTACCTTCACAATCCCTTCGAAGCAAATCACTTCAAAGTTTTCTTCTCTCTGTCTGACATTAAATTCTGTGCCCAAAACTGAAACCGATCCTTTGTCAGTGATCACATCGAACCTGGCCCCTTTGGCAACATCGAAGAAAGCCTCTCCTTTTAGCGTTAACGATCTGTTGTTTTTCCACTTTTTAGCAGAATAGGTGATTTCAGAAACGGCGTTAAGAGTAACCAGGGATGCATCGGGTAACTCAACAGTGGTTTTTTGACCGGCCAGGGTTTCAATTTTTACCTCAGGTTTGAATTGGAAAAAATAAAACAAAGCAAAACCCAGAACAAAAACACTGGCTATTCTTAAGATCCACCTTGTGGGATTCAACTTTCTTACAATGACTTCTTTTTCAGGAAGACGTTGTTTGAGCGATTCAAAATTGGATAATTGCGAGAAATGGGAAGCCTTAAAAGAGGATGCATCAGCTATTAGCTTTTGGTAAAAAGAATAGTCCTCCGATTTCTGAAATGTTTCCATTTCAGCCTCAGAAAGACTGTTATTCAACCACTTTTCTAATAAGGAATTCTGATCCATATTTCTTTTACCTATCTATATAACAACCTTATCGCCGTTTTTCCTGATTATTTTATCCGAAAATTTTCCAATTCCTCTTTAAGCACCTTAAATGCTGAATAAATTCGGTATTCAACAACTTTTCGTGTAACTCCTAATAATTGAGCAATCTCTTCGTGTTTTTTTCCCTCCACTTTGTTGAGCATAAAGGCTACACGCTGTTCTTCTGTAAGTTTAGCCAGCGTCTGCTGGTATTTTTTAAAATACTGCTCCTCTTCCATAAGAAATTCCGGATTTTCATTAGTGCGATCAATGGGTTTCTCTTTCTGGTAACGCAACACCACTTTGCGATGTTTCAGGTCGTTGAGAACCATATTGTTCGCTACTTTATAAAGAAAACCCCTGGCTTTGGAAAAGAGTACCTTTTTACAGTTTTCCCATAACTTAATAAAGGCATCCTGGGTCTTGTCATTGGGATTGCAGCTTTCACCAAATTTGTAGTACAGGTAGTTGTGCAGTTCAGTGGCGTATGAATCGTAAAGATGTTTATAGGTATCCTCTTCGCAGATATCTTGATTTAGCTCTTCGCTCAAAACATAACTCTTATTAATACGTTAAATGTAGAAATTAAAATTTTAAGTTTTTTTTCAGGAGAAAGGATTGCATAGTTGTTTTATTAGTAAACAGTTTAATTTAAATCTTAGTATGCTATGCAAAATGTATTGAAACTATTAACCGTATTAATGTTCGTCCCCCTGCTTTTAACCTCATGCCGGGAGGAAGAATCAGTCCTTATTGAAGGACCTCAGGACGAGGTTCTCAAAGCCAACTCTGCCGTGGCAAACTTAATGCAAAGGACGGCGATGAACGATGGTTCAGACGATAACATCGTAGACCAGGCCAATTGCTTTTCCCTCGAATTTCCATTTACAGTTGTAGTTAACGGAATGGAAATCACTGTTAATTCAGAAGAAGATCTCGATACCGTAGAGGATATTCTGGATGAATTTGATGATGATGACGATACCATTGAAATAGAATTCCCAATTACTATAATTCTCAATGACTTTAGTGAAGTAGCGATCAATTCCGTAGAGGAATTTGAGAATTATGCCGATGACTGTGAAGGGGAAAACGAATTCGATGATGATATTGAATGTATCGATATCGCCTATCCTATTACCGTTTCTGTATTTGATACGAATAATGAATTAATTGATACAATTACTATTTCTAGTGATGAGGATCTGTATTTCTTCCTGGAAGAACTCGATGAGGATTTAATAGTAAATGTGGAGTTTCCAATTACACTTGTGCTGTCTGACGGCACCGAAGTATCTGTGGCGAATCTGGACCAGCTCGAAGATGTCATTGATGACGCCAAGGATGATTGTGATGAAGATGATGATTACGACTACAACGATGATGATTGTGACAATTGTACCACAGAACAACTTTCCGATTTTATTACCGGATGTGATGGCTGGTATGTGAAGGATTTTGAACGTAATGACATGGACCTCGATGAGCAATATGTAGGCTATACCTTCACTTTCCTCAGCGACGGTACCTTAACTGCTGATACAAGCACAGAAAGCTTTCCGGGAACCTGGTCGGCTAGTGGATCTGAAAATGCGATTACTGTGACTATCAATATTCCTGATTTGCCTGATTTCAATGACGACTGGATGTTGCATGAACTCGATCAGGATGGAGATGAACTCGAAGTAGACCTTCGCCTGCCAAATGACGATGAACTGGAATTCAGGAGTTCCTGTAATCCTTAAGAGAATACCCGGCAATGATCCTGATTTGTAAAGGGAGCGAGAACAGTAGGGATCATTGCCTTTTTTATCACAATAACACTTAAACTTTAATAACTATGAAAAAGTCTTTTATTTACTTCACTTTAATGGGGCTGGCCATTGTCCTCAATGCATGTTCCTCTGATAACAGTGATGAAGAAATGCAAACAAGTTCAGAATCTGTTCAGGCAGTTTCCAACTTGGTAATCTCAGGAAGCTGGAGTATTACAAGCTATGTGGATTCGGGTACTGATGAAACCAGTGATTATACGGGTTACTCCTTCACTTTTAATGCCGATGGGAGTCTGGATGCCGTAAACGGAAGTACGATGATAACCGGAACATGGTCGATAACCAGTGATGACAGCTCAGATGATGACGATTACGACAGTATGGATGATATTGATTTTAATATTTTCTTTTCTGCACCCCCCGATTTTGAAGAACTTTCTGACGACTGGGATATTGTTTCCAGGTCTTCTACCCGAATTGAACTTATTGATATCAGTGGAGGAAATGGAGGAACGGATACTCTTACTTTCGAGAAAAACTAAGAACTTCTTTTTTGCCCCAACTATCTTACTTGTGATGCTGTGATATGAACTGCCCCTCTTTGGGGCAGTTTTTAATTAATTCTTATATAAGAAATCGAATCTCCTTTAGAAAGTTTCCAATGATCTGCAAGTCCGGCATTTACTTCAAGTACATACATTACCGGAACTTCGGAAGGTAATCCCGCTTCATTCATGGGTTGTGCATCTTTCACAATGCTGGTTACCATCAGATCTTTATCGATATAAATAATATCAAGCGGGAAACGGGTATTTTTCATATAGAAACTGTGATATGCCTCTTCAGGGAAAATAAATAACATACCCTGATTCTGTTCCATACTCTCCCGGTACATGAGTCCGGTTTGTGTCTCATAATCACTCTCGGCAATCTCTATGTCGAGCTCAGCCAGGAGGGTATCCGACTCTGCCCTGTAGACGGACAGTGTCCCTTCTTTGGTAAAGGTAACAGGTGCTGTACTGACTGACTTTTTAGCCTCTTGCTTGCAGCTTCCGGAGATAAATAATACTGCGGTAAAAATCAGGAGGAAATAAAAAACTCTTTTCATCGCGAATCCTTTTACGCTCTTCTGGGTTTAAACATAAAGAACAGCCCGATGAGGATAAAAGGAATACTCAGCCACTGCCCTGTTGAAAGAAGTCCCAGGGATTCCTCAAATCCACCCTGACTTTTCTTGACGTATTCCACGAAAAATCGGATCGTCCACAGCAGGACCAGAAACAAGCCAAAAAGATAACCGGGATGGTTTTTTTTCTCTGTCTTCCAATAGAGGAAATGCAGGATAAGGAAAACAAAGATATAGCAAATCCCTTCGTAGAGTTGTGCTGGGTGCCTGTATGGGATGGCTTCCAGATATTCCGAAAACTGGGGGTTGTTCTCCAGCGCTTTATAAGCAGCATTGACCGTTTTTTCCTTAGTGATCCTCATGGCGGAGGACGCCGGCATATCATCACTGTCGCGAACAAATTTGGTGGCGAAAAGGAAAGATTTCTCCACTATTTTCCCATTGATCTCTGAATTGAAGAAGTTGCCCAGGCGAACGCAAAAGGCCCCTATGGCAACAGGAATGACAACCCGATCGAGGATCCAGAGCATTTTAAAGCCTTTGTGTTTTCGGGTATAAAGGTACATGCCTATGATAATTCCGATAGCCGCCCCATGGCTAGCCAAACCGGTGAAACCCGTAAACTCATATCCATTGATAAGACCAAATAAGCTGCTTCCTGCCCTTTCTCTAATCGGGAGCAGTATCTCGAGCAAATGATTGGAGTAATACGGCCAGTCGTAAAAAATAACATGACCCAGACGCGCTCCCAACATGGTAGCAATTACGGTATAGATAAAAAGGGAGTCGAGTTCCTGAACTGTTTTTTTCTCCTTGAGGAAGATTCTCTTCATAATGAACCAGCCTAAAGCAAAGGCTATGATCCACAGCAGGTTGTAATACTTGATCTGGAGAAATCCGATCTTAAAAAGTGTGTCAGCAGGATTCCAGATAAAACCTAGGAAATGCATAGGATATTTTTTTAAGCGACTAAGATAAGGAAATACGAAGAGAGCAAAATAGATTATCGATGCTTCTCACAGAAAAAACAATCTTCCAGAGAAAATCACAAACGTTTTACGGAACAGGATCATAACCACTTCCACCCCAGGGATGGCAACTAAAAATTCGCTTTATAGATAACCAACCACCTTTGAACAAGCCGTGTTTTCTGAGGGCTTCAAGAGTGTACTGGGAGCAGGTTGGGGAATATCGGCAACTGGAGGGTAAATAGGGCGAGATCAATAATTGATACCCGCGTACCAGGAAAACAAATGGGGCTATGAGTATTTTTTTCATGTGATACTAAAGGTAGTACCTTCTTTTCCGTCCATGAGTTGAATCCCCATATCGGCCAATTCATCTCTGATCTTATCCGAAGTGGCAAAATCCTTATTGGCCCTGGCTTCATTGCGCAGTTGAATCAGCAGAGCTACCACTCCACCCAGTTTGTCAGAAGATGCAGTAAGCTGTGTAGTAGATTCCAGTCCAAGGACATCAAACACAAATTGGTTCATGGTTTCGGAGAGAATCTTAAGGTCGGTCTCGGAAACTTGTGCTTTACCCTCTTTAATCAGATTGATAAATTTCACGCCTTCAAACAATACGGCAATCAAAACCGGAGTATTGAAGTCGTCATTCATCGCGTCATAGCACTTCTGTCTCCAGGCCGGCATATCTATACCTGATGTATTCGAACTTGTTAAACCATCGATCAGACTCAAGGCGTCCATCAATCTGTGATAGCCTTTTTCAGACGCCAGCAAGGCCTCGTTACTGAGATCCAGGATGCTGGTATAATGTGCCTGCATCATAAAAAAACGAACCACCGAAGGCGCAAAAGGTTTGCTTAATATGTCGTTTTCCCCGGAAAAAATCTCATTTGGTAAAATGTTATTCCCCGTAGATTTTGCCATTTTCTTCCCATTCATGGTCAGCATATTGGCATGCAACCAATATTTTACGGGGGAGTTGCCATGTGATGCCTCAGATTGAGCGATCTCACATTCGTGATGAGGAAATTTGAGGTCCATACCACCTCCGTGGATGTCGAAGGTTTCCCCAAGGTACTTTGTACTCATCGCTGTACATTCCAGATGCCATCCCGGAAATCCATCCCCCCAGGGGGAAGGCCATCGCATAATGTGCTGTGGTTCTGCCTTTTTCCAGAGGGCAAAATCCTGAGGATTTCGCTTTTCATCCTGGGCGGTTAGCTCACGGGTATTACTGATCATATCCTCCAGTTTTCGCCCGCTTAACTTCCCGTATTCATGTGTTTCATTAAATTTTACAACGTCGAAATAAACCGATCCGTTGATCTCATAGGCATATCCATTTTCAAGGATTTCCTTGATGATTTCAATCTGTTCAATGATATGCCCCGTTGCTGTAGGCTCAATACTTGGAGGAAGAAAGTTAAATTTCTGCAGAATGTTATGGAAGTCAACTGTATATCTCTGAACAACTTCCATAGGCTCAATCTGTTCCAGTCGGGCCTTTTTGGCGATCTTATCTTCCCCTTCATCTGCATCGTCTTCCAGGTGACCTGCATCGGTTATATTCCGGACATATCTGACCTTGTAATCGAGGTGTTTGAGATAACGAAAGATCATGTCAAAAGACATAAACGTACGGCAATTTCCCAGATGTACATTGCTGTACACAGTGGGACCACATACATACATGCCTACATGACCTTCATTGATGGGGATGAATTTCTCTTTTTTCCCCGAAAGGGAATTGTAAATTCTAAGTTCTTGTTCCTGATACTTCGCCATTAGGATGCCCGGAGGTTAAAAGGTCGTATCCAGATTAATGTATTCCAAAAATTCCTTGCGTATGGCCTCTTCCTTAAATCGGCCACCGTATTCTGCGGTCACTGTACTGCTGTCCACATCCCGTATTCCCCTTGAATTAACACACAGATGCTTGGCGTCTATCACACAAGCGACGTCCTCAGTTCCCAGCACTTTTTGAAGTTCCCGAACAATCTGAATATTCATCCGTTCCTGAACCTGTGGTCTTTTTGCAAAGTAATCAACGATCCTGTTCATTTTGGAAAGGCCAACCACGGTTCCGGCAGATAAATACGCAATATGGGCTTTCCCTACTATAGGAAGCATGTGGTGCTCACAGGTAGAATATACAGTGATATTCTTCTCCACCAGCATTTCTCCATACTTGTACTTGTTTTTAAAGGTCGATGCTTTGGGCTTTCTTTTGGGATGTAAGCCACTGAACACTTCTTCCACATACATTTTTGCCACGCGCCTCGGGGTTCCTTTCAGACTGTCATCGTCCAGGTCGAGGCCAAGGGTTAACATAATGTCTCTTACACTGTCTTCTATGCGCTCAATTTTCTCTTCATCAGACAGGACAAAGGCATCAGGTCTTAAGGGGGTGTCTTCAGCTGAAGAACTGTGATCTTCCCCAACAGACTCAAAATGATCTTCCAAAGAACTCTTTATTTTCATTAAATCGGGTCTTAAACAAAGGGCAAAGATATACATAAAATGGCACTTTATGCGCCGTTACGGCCTATACACAACATAAATTAGTGTTAAGGTGACAGCTCCTTTATTTTAGGGATTTACATGTAAACCTTAGTCATTCATGAGAATACCTCTGGGTCTTCTTTGTATTTTCTTTGTTTTTATACTGAACAACGCAGCTGCTCAGGTTGCTGACGATTGCCTTAATGCGATTCCCATTTGCAATAACACTCCTGTTAATGGGGGGACCTCAGGCTATGGAACCGACGATTTTAACAATGCGCCTAACTCCGGATGTCTGGAACCTACCATAACAGGATTTATCGAATCCAATTCGGCCTGGTACAGATTCAGGACCAGTGCATCGGGTCAGCTTGGATTTAACATTGGCTTCGACACCTCCGAGGATTGGGATTTCGCCCTCTACAGGTCTTCGAGCTGTGCAGCGCTGGGGGACCCTATCCGATGTAATTTTTTTGATAACGGGGATGAAGATGCCTATATGGGCGTAGGGGAAGACCCTACAGGAAACACCGGCAATGTGCAATACGAAGACTGGATACAGGTAGCACCAGGCGAGGATTACTATCTCCTGATTAACAATTTCAGCAACAGTAATTCAGGGTTTTCTATCCAGTTTTCGGGCCAGATCTTTGTTACAAACCCAAATGATGCACTTGATTGTTCTATAATCAATAACCTGCTCGGCGCTCCCGTTGCAGCCTGCGATAACGAAACTGTCACTCTGGACGCAACAACAACCAATGCCCTCGGCTACACCTGGTATAGCGATACGGGAAGTGGTTATCAGGTTCTGGCCGGTGAAGTATCGCCCACATTGTCTGTAAATAGCTCCGCCATGTACAGGGTAAGAGTTAGTATGCCGGCACCCCCCGATATTATTAGTGACGTACAGGTGGCATTTTCTGTAGCCCCCGTCACCCATCCTCTTGCAGATGAAGCCCTATGCGTGGAAAACGGAACATTCAACCTGGAAGTAAAGGACACTGAAGCCCTGGGTCCACAAGATCCTGCAACACATCTGGTAAGTTATCACTCCACCTTTTCGGATGCAGATAATGGCCTGAATCCCCTTCCAAAATTACACACCATAAATTCGGGGAATGAAACGATCTATGTAAGAGTATCAAGTCTTGAGAATCCAAGATGTTACGATGCTTCTGAACAGTTTATTTTGGAAGGAGTAGTGACTCCTGTGCTCACTTTTGAGGATGAAGTCTTTATTTGTGAAAATACAGCCGGTGAGATCATAGGCGAGTTATTTCCGAACGCCCAATACACATATTCCTGGGATAGCGGGGAGACAACTCCCGGTATTTCGGTCACACAGGCTGGTAACTACACCCTCACAGTAACCAATACTACCGCAGGTTTGAATTGCTCGGCCAGCAGGACAGTGAGTGTATCGGTATCCGTACCCCCTGTAATTTCTGAGGTCCTGATCGATGATCTTCAGACCGCAAATACCGTAGAAATTGTAAATAATGTACCTGGAAACTTTGAGTATCAACTAGACACAGGGCCGTTTCAATCTTCCCCTGTTTTTAGGGAAGTAAGTCCGGGTATGCATACAGTTACCATCAACGACCTTAATGGATGTGGCACGGTAACAGACAATATTATTGTGGTGGGTTTTGCTACCTTTTTTACTCCCAACGGTGACGGATCAAACGATTTCTGGCAAATCGTGGGTATTGAAACACTGAGGGAACCCGTAGTACAGATTTTTGACAGGTACGGAAAACTACTTGCAGTTATGGAAGAGGATTATCTCGGATGGGATGGAACTTACAACGGTGCCCCTGTCCCTTCCACGGATTATTGGTTTAAGATTTCTTTTCTGGACGACAGTAACCAACGGGTGGAAGCCAGGTACATCAACAATCACTTCTCATTAAGACGATAATTCCCATACGGGTAACTAAGACCATCCGTTCATCGATTAAGAGTCAAAAAAGTAGGATGAAATTATACTAAATTTCCCCCCTCCCAGTTATACATACTGTTTAACCCTCGTTAAATAGCCCCATTTCTATGCAAAAATACCTTTGGTATACGGCTCTTGTCTTTTTTTGCACCGTTGGCCTGTTTGCTCAGAATTCTCCGGATTGCCGAAGTGCTATCCCTGTGTGCGCCGATGCTCCTATCCTCTCGTTTGCCGACGGGGGAGGGGATATAGACGATTTTGATCCTGATGTAATCAGGCAGAGTGGGTGTCTGGAAAAGGGTAGTGTAAGTTCTGCAAATATCGAGAACAACACTTCCTGGTACGTATTCCGGGCAGGAACACGGGGGCAGATCGGATTCGATATTGAAGCCCTTCCGGGAACCAGTGGAACAGTAACGGCTGAATGGGATTTTGCCTTATACGGGCCTGATGCGGATTGTGGGAGTATCAGTAATGGAACTGCCCAGCCTATACGATGTAATTATGAGGTTAATGACACCAATTTTACCGGGATCGGAGTAAATCCCGAAAATGGTCAGGAAGGTGCTCCGAACCTTACCGGCAGTCAGAATACCTACGATGAATGGCTCATTGTGGAAGAGGGTGAGATCTATTACCTTCTGATCAATAATTTTAATACCAATTTTGACGGGGATCCGGAACCTTTTTCTCTGACCTTTACAGGGTATTCGGTAGATCAGGACCAGAATACTGCTCTCGATTGTACTTTGAGAGATGAATTCCTGGGTCTGGATATTGTGGCCTGTGAGGGCGACCCCGATATAGTACTGAGTGCACTGAATTCGCCTGCCGGACCGGATATTGCCAATGTCACCTGGAGCGTAGATTACGAAGATGACGGGGTTATAGACCAGGTATTGGCTTCAGGGCCTGCAGAGACCACATATACTGTTACAAGCCCAAATTCAGGGCGCTATTTTGTTGAAATCATTACCAATCTGGCTACCACCATTACTGATGACATCCTGATCACATTTTACGGCACTCCTGTTTTACAGGAAGTGGTTATCCTCGATGATCTTTCGGATAGCAACAATATTGAAATAATCGTAGACGGAAACGGCAGCTATGAATACGCTATCAATGGGGGAGATTTCCAGGATTCAGCTATTTTTTACGATGTCCCTCCGGGTGAGAACACGGTAATTATAAATGACAAAAACGGCTGTGGTACTACCAATCCTATTCCATTTCTGGTAGTAGGTTACCCCAAATTCTTTACTCCTAACGGGGACGGTATTCACGACGCCTGGAATATTCTTGGAATTGAGACCCTCACAGACCCTGTAGTCTTCATCTTTGACCGTTACGGAAAGTTGCTAAAGCAACTGGATGAAACAACTATTGGATGGGATGGTACGTTCAATGGCCGACCTATGCCTTCTTCTGATTATTGGTTCCGGCTGGATTATTCTCGCGATGAACAGGGGATAGTAGTGGCAAATACCATCAGGACACACTTTTCCCTGGTTCGATAAAAAAAGCCGGCTTCCACCGGCTCTTTCTTATTTCAATTATACAATTTCTTAGAGGTTGAGCGTATAGCCCAATAAGATGTTTGTATTGATATTGTTTACTAAAGAAGGAGAAGGGAATCCAGTAGAAAACAATTGCGACTGAGCATTTTGTTCGGATCTGCTAAAAGCCAGGTCGAGTCTGCTTCCGCCAAAATTAAAGCCTAGTCCGAAAGAGACTGCCTCAAGATCACCAATGGTCACTCCGTCGACATAGGGACTACTTTCAAAACGATAACCTCCCCGGAGGCTCACGTTATCGATTCTGTATTCTCCCCCGATTCTATATGTATTCACTACGCCCAATTGAGCTGCTATAAAGCTGTTTTCATCACTAAAGCTGGGATCAGACAAAGGCCTTAATTCTGCCTGGGACATATCCTGGTGGCCGTAATCAAAACTCAGTAATCCCTGGGGTCCGAAAACAATTGCCAGGCTCCCGGTGAGTTTTGAAGGGGTTTTTATGGTGTATTCTTCAAATAGATTCACCACATTAAAATCGATAAACCCAATCTCAGAATCTGCCAAATCTGAATTGATCCGCTGAGAAGTGTCATCCAGAAGTCGGTACCAGGTAGGTGATTGGTAACTACCTCCCAGGCGAACGTTTTCATTTAAGAGGGCAATAGCTCCGAGGCTAAAGGAAAAACCGGAGCCTTCGGTACGCAGGTAGTTATCAAAATTCACGAATTGAATCTCAGAACCGGCGTCATATCCTGTTTCTGTAAATTCGGTATACTGATCGTAAAAAACGGTGTGAAAATTCAGGGAGGCCCCTATAAACAGGTTTTGTTGATATTGCCCTGAGAAATTCATGGTGAGTTTGCTGTTATACCCGTTGGTCCTTTTAAAATATTCCTGATCAACTGTATTATATTGGGCATTAGAAACATAGGCCGTATTGTTATTATCCGATTCATCTACCGGATCAATAATTCCTCCATAGTATCCTAAAAAGGCCTGTTGCTCCCTGAATCCCAGGTTGGCACCGATATCGAGATAGGCTTCTTCAATGAATTCCCCATCCTGTATCTGAAGTGGGCCAAAAGGCACTCCATTCGCAAAGTTCAGGAAGTAATTGTCTATCCCCTGATTACTGTTCCCGAAGGTATAGACTTCGTTGTCGAAATTCCTGGCCATATCATAATTAATCGCCAGGGCTATTTTCTGCCAGGGGGAGTTAGAATTTCTACTATTAAAGACAAATACGCCTCCCAATTGATTGATGTCTAAAGAATTACGCACCTCGGAACCTAAAGAACCAAAATAGGTAGATTCGTTGTTCTGGTGATAATTTGCTCCGGTAATAGTAAAGAGACTATTGGCAAAAACGGAGGATCCGGCAGGGTTAATGTTTAATGCCGACATATCGCCACCCAGGGCCCCAAAAGCGCCGGCCATTCCTTGAAAACGGGCCGTTCCCTGTAGATTCTCTGTACTGTACCTGAGTACGTCATCAATGTTCTGAGCCGTTGCGGTAAGGCATAACAAACCCGTAATGAACGTTAGAAATTTTTTCATTGTCCTGTCTTTTATTTATTGAACGTAAAAGGATTATTGGTTTCTTCCGCCCCTGCTTCCTGATGATCTGCCACCAGAAGATCTGCCGGATGATCTGCTACTTCCACTGGAACTGCTTCTTACACTCCCACTGGAGGATCGTCCACTACTTGAACTCCTGTAGCTTCCGGAGCTGCGACTGCTGCTTCCTGAACTTCGGTAGTTACCAGAACTCCTAGAACTTCTGGAGGATCCAGAGCTTCTGTAAGCACCATTGCTCCGTGAACTCCTTGTGCTTGAAGATCTGTAGCCTGAAGATCGCTGCTGGGACCCGGAAGACCTGTAAGATCTAGATGAAGGTCTCGTTACATTTCCACTGCTTCTTCGATAAATATTACTTCTTGATGCAGAATTTCCGCTGTATCTGTTTTGTGCAGAACTACGGTTGTAGTTCGGGGAAACCCGGGAGCTCCTGCTTGTTCGGTAACTCCTGTTTCTGCTGATAGCGTCTGTACTTACAGAACGTCTCGCTGTGGTTCCTCCCCTGTAAGCAGAGGATCTGCGAGCTGTACTTCGTGATGAAATATTCGATCTGCCACTGTTATTTCTCAAACGTGTACTTCCACTTCGGGTGTTAAGGTTAGACCTTCCCCTTAATGAATTTGAAGTAATAGTATTCCTGTTGTAATATCCTCTACGGGAGTTGTTAAAGGCGTATTGGTTATAACCACGTCCAAATCTGTTATAGCCGTAGTAGGGATATCCAAAGCGATTGTATCCATTCCAGCCCCAGTTGTTCCATCCTCCCCAACCGTAATTCCAGGCCCAGGCACCACCCCAGCCCCAGTTATTCCAGCCAAAGCCTCCCCAGCCCCAGTTGTTCCAGCCGCCACCCCAGCCGTAATTCCAGCCCCAGCCCCAAGAATTTCTCCATCTCCACGGACTGTATAAACCACCGTAGTACCAGCCACTAGCGCCCCAGAATGGGTCTGCCCAAATCGGGTTCCAGCCCCAGTTGTCGTTAAAATTAATGGAAATATTGGTTGGATTATCTCCCCACCCGGGATTTCCGGCATAGGTGTTATTATTGTCAAAATAATTCTCATTCTCTATAAAATCGAGACTGTCATTCTCTACCCCACTGTAGTATTCATCAACATCCGTAAAGATCTCATTTTCCATGAAATCGTCGATTTCCTCAGCCTTACGCCCGAAGTAATCTCCGTAGATACCATCTTCGTTCTGCTTTGGTGCTTTCTGAACTGTAGTTCTCGGAGTAGTGTAGACTGTTTGTCTTTCAACTCCGGAAGGGTATATTCCGTCATTATCGTAATACGATGCCTGCTGATACGATCCACAGGAGACCATCCCAAAGCCTAGAAGACCCAGGACAATCATATTGATGGTTTTTGGTCGGGGTAAGGAATCTATCATGAGTATAAATTTATATTGTTGAACATATTAAAAATAGTTAGTTTTGCCCAACTATTCTTGATAATTGATACAAGTTTTGTGCCAAAGTACATAAGATGGGAAAAAAATTAACGACGCGATCCGAGGATTATTCCAAGTGGTATAACGAGCTCGTAGTAAAGGCTGATCTGGCTGAAAATTCTGGTGTGAGGGGTTGTATGGTGATCAAACCATATGGCTTCGCTATCTGGGAAAAAATGCAGGCGGGATTGGATAAGATGTTTAAGGAAACAGGTCATGAGAATGCCTATTTTCCCATTTTTATCCCAAAATCGTATCTCAGTAAAGAAGCCAGTCATGTAGAAGGTTTTGCCAAGGAATGTGCTGTAGTTACACATTACAGGCTCAAGAATGCCGAGGACGGGAGTGGTATAGTGGTTGATCCTGAGGCGAAGCTGGAAGAAGAACTCATTGTACGCCCTACCTCTGAAACAATTATCTGGGATACCTACAGACGCTGGATTCAATCCTACAGAGATCTACCACTGCTAATCAACCAATGGGCCAATGTGGTGCGCTGGGAAATGCGTACACGTCTTTTTTTAAGAACCGCTGAATTTTTATGGCAGGAAGGACATACAGCTCATGCTACCAAAGATGAAGCCGTAAAAGAGGCTGAGACCATACTGGATATCTATTCGGAATTTGCAGAAGAGCATATGGCTGTACCGGTGATTAAGGGCACAAAAACTGAAGGAGAACGCTTTGCCGGGGCTGTGGAAACCTATTGCATAGAAGCCCTGATGCAGGATGGAAAAGCCCTGCAGGCCGGGACTTCTCATTTCCTTGGGCAGAATTTTGCCAAGGCATTTGACGTAAAATTTGCTAACAAAGAGGGGAAACAGGATTACGTATGGGCTACTTCCTGGGGCGTTTCTACCCGACTAGTGGGTGCCCTCATCATGACGCACAGTGATGATAACGGACTGGTACTACCCCCAAAACTGGCTCCCATACAGGTGGCAATTATACCTATCTACAAAGGGTTGGAACAATTAGAGATCATCTCTGAAAAGGTATTGCCTCTGGTAAAAGAGCTGAGGTCTAAAGGGATTTCAGTAAAGTTCGATAATAGGGATACACATAAGCCCGGATTTAAATTCAATGAATACGAATTAAAGGGAGTGCCGGTTCGTCTTGCAATCGGGCAGCGTGATCTGGAGAATGACACTTATGAAGTTGCACGGCGGGATACCCTTGAAAAGGAGACCGTGGGAGCTTCGGGAATAGTAAGTCACATTGAAAAGCTGCTGCGTGATATACAGGAGAACATATACAAAAAAGCTCTTAACTACAGGGAGGAGCATATTACCCCGGTAGATTCTTATGAGGAGTTTAAGCAACTTCTTGAATCTAAAGGCGGATTCTTCCTCGCTCATTGGGACGGAACCGCAGCAACTGAAGAAAAAATAAAAGAAGAGACGAAAGCCACCATTCGCTGTATCCCTCTGGGTGACAAGAAGGAGGAAGGGAGTTGTATGGTCACCGGTAAGCCAAGCCAACAAAGAGTACTCTTCGCTAAGGCCTATTAAACAGCCTATTAAAAAATAATGAGAGGGGGTTGCGGTAGTAAAAAATAATTGTATTTTTGCATCCGCAATTGCACTAAGCTTTGGCCCGTTCGTCTAGGGGTTAGGACGCCAGGTTTTCATCCTGGTAACAGGGGTTCGATTCCCCTACGGGCTACTAAAATTGATCGTGCTTTGGAAAAAGCAGGATTAGGGTTATTAATTTGGCCCGTTCGTCTAGGGGTTAGGACGCCAGGTTTTCATCCTGGTAACAGGGGTTCGATTCCCCTACGGGCTACAGGTAGACTGTCGGAAAAGGCAGATAAAAAATATAATTAATAGAAAGATGGCAAATCACAAGTCGGCATTAAAGAGAATCAGAAGGAACGAAGCAGTGCGCCTGCGTAACAGGTATCAGCACAAAACCACTCGTAACGCAATCAAGAAGTTACGAAGTGAAACAGATAAGAAAAAGGCGAATGCCTTATTGCCTTCAGTGATCAGTATGATCGATAAACTGGCTAAGAGAAACATCATTCACGATAATAAAGCGGCCAACCTTAAGAGTAAGCTTACGAAAATGGTAGCTACCTTATAAGCTAGTCACTAATAATATTTTGATAAAAACCCGGCCTTTTGCCGGGTTTTTTGTTTTCTAAATATCCGTTTGCAGGCAAAAAAAATCCCGGAACACATTATGCCGCGTTCCGGGATTTTATATCTGGAAGATTTCCTTACTGACTCATGGTCATCAGGAATTCTTCATTGTTTTTGGTCTGTTTGATACGCTGCTCCATAAATTCCATGGCCTCAATAGGGTTCATATCGGCCAGATACTTTCGCATGATCCACATCCTCTGGATAGTATTTTCGTCTAGTAACAGGTCGTCCCTTCTTGTTGAAGAAGAGATTAGATCGATAGCAGGGAAGATTCTCCTGTTGCTGATTCGCCTATCTAACTGCAGTTCCATATTCCCTGTTCCCTTGAACTCTTCAAAGATTACCTCATCCATCTTGGAACCGGTTTCTGTAAGTGCCGTCGCAATGATCGTAAGCGATCCCCCGTTCTCGATATTCCTGGCTGCTCCAAAGAAACGCTTAGGTTTGTGTAGGGCATTGGCGTCAACACCTCCACTTAATACCTTTCCGGAAGCCGGCTGAACCGTGTTGTATGCTCTGGCCAATCGAGTGATAGAATCGAGCAGTATCACTACATCATGCCCGCATTCAACAAGTCGTTTTGCCTTCTCGAGTACAATATTAGCTACTCTTACGTGTTCCGTGGCTTCTTTGTCAAAGGTAGAAGCTACCACTTCGCCTCGTACATTCCGCTGCATATCCGTAACCTCTTCAGGTCGTTCATCTATTAGTAGGATGATCTGATATACCTCCGGATGGTTTGCCGCAATAGCGTTCGCAACATCCTTTAATAACATGGTTTTTCCCGTCTTGGGTTGGGAAACAATCATTCCTCTTTGTCCTTTACCTATAGGGGAGAACAAATCGATGATCCTCGTTGAAATGTTGCTTTGCCTTTCAGCAAGCTTAAATTTTTCTTTTGGGAAGAGAGGGGTAAGGTGTTCAAAGGCAACTCTGTCGCGAACTACCTGGGGATCCTGTCCATTGATTTTATTCACCTTAATTAATGGGAAATACTTTTCCCCTTCTTTTGGGGGCCTTACATTACCCAATACTGTATCTCCTGTCTTTAAGCCGAAAAGTCGGATCTGCGACTGGGATACATAAATATCATCAGGAGATGATAGATAATTGTAGTCAGAAGACCTGAGGAATCCATACCCATCCTGCATGATGTCAAGAACACCTTCACTTGCTATGATGCTGTCAAATTCGTACTCAGGTTGCTTGTATTTGTTTTTCAGGTCTTTGTCGTAGTTGCTCGACTTTTTATCCTGTCCGTTATTCTGGTGATGCTTTTTAGGTGCACCCTGCGCCTTGGAAGTGTTCGCAGAATGTTCTTTTTTTGGATGTTCCTTTCGGGGATGTTCTTTTTTCGGGTGTTCTTTTTTTACCGTTTCTTCCCCTTTGTCCTTGGTTATGGGTTCTCTTTGTTTCTGAGCAGGTCTGGTATCTTTCGCATCAGGGGAACCATCATTCCTACTATTTTTAGGTCTTGGTTTAGGGCTTCGTTCTCTTGAACGGGCCTTTGGGGCAGAACCTTCTACCACTTCTGCGGTCTCTTTAACCATCTTTGGGTTACTGGCCTGCAGATCCAGGATTTGATAAACAAGATCTAATTTTTTTAGACTCTTGTATTTTGGAACTTTTAGAGTTTCGGCAATCTTCTGAAGCTCAGGTAGCTTCATTGCCTTTAAATCGGAAATCTCAAACATTGAGTTTTGAATAAGTTAAACGTGGTTATAAAATTTTGAAGTATTTGTTACTTGGGTTTACATGGGAATGAGATCCCAGTGGGTAAGTACTATCAAGTATAACATGGTAAAATTACAAAATATTTTCATTAATTCGCCTTTAATTTTTAAAAAGACCTTTATTTTTGCAGCGCGAACTAACAATGTCACAATGATTCAACGTATTCAGACTCTTTATATGGTTGCCGTAATCCTTCTGGGAGCGGTTCTGCCATTTTGGGTTGCATTGTGGACTGATGCTCAGGGAATTGTAGTTTTTGCAAAGAATGAAATCGCGATTTCGATAGCTTTTTACGGTTCGGCTGTGCTGGCAGCTCTGGCTATTTTCAGGTACAGGGATAGGAAAAGCCAGTTTGTTCTGAACCGACTAAATATGATACTTAATCTTTTTTTACTGGGATTTTTCGTTTACCGGTCGCTAAACTTATCCGGAGAGACTTTGGTCTCTGAGAAGGGTATTGGGATGTTGATTCCTGTATTTTCTATCGTTTTTCTGGTCCTGGCCAACAGGGCTATCAAAAAGGATGAGGATCTTGTAAAATCTGTTGACCGCTTACGTTAAACCTAACATCTTAGTAGTATTAGTGCGTGAAACCCCGGTTGCCATACCGGGGTTTTTTGTTTTTTGTATCGATTGGACGAGCCCAATGTTATTTTAATTTATAGGAAACTTCACCTTCTTCAGCGCTTACCGAGCTCTATTACTTCCAGTTTCTGTATTTCCTTTTTATCTATTTCAAAGCGGAGCATGGTTCTCATCTGATGAAAACCCTGCTTTCCACAAGCTCCTGGGTTCATATGTAGTAAATTCAGCTTTTTGTCCCACATTACCTTAAGAATATGAGAATGACCGCTGATAAATAATTTAGGAGGATTTTTAGCGATCTGTTGTTTAATCCGGGGACTATATCGGTTGGGATAACCTCCGATGTGCGTGATCCACACATCAACCTCTTCACAAAAAAAACGCTGATCTAAGGGATATTCGCCCTGTATCATCGCATTGTCAATATTTCCATGCACAGCTTTTAATGGTCTTATTGCAGCCAGCTTATCTGCAACTTCTATGGTGCCTATATCTCCGGCATGCCAGACTTCATCAGCTTGCCCGACATATTTAAGAATTGAATCATCTAAATACCCATGGGTGTCTGAAAGCAATAAGATTTTGGTCATGAAAGGGGTATATTTGTGCCAGACAAAAATAGGATTTCACCTTGAGATATTTTATTGAATTTTCATATAACGGAAAAGCTTATCACGGATGGCAAAGACAGCCCAAAGCTCGGAGTATTCAGCAGACTATGGAAGAGGCCATATCTACACTGCTAAGGGCAGAGGTGCAACTAGTAGGAGCGGGTAGGACCGATGCCGGGGTGCATGCAAGGCAACTTTTTGCTCACTTTGATATCGACAATAAACTGGAATCGGCTGAATTGGTGCACAGACTCAATGCTTTTCTTCCAGAGGATATTGCTGTTCGCGAAATCAGGGAGGTGTTACCAAAAGCCCATGCACGATTCGATGCCCTTGAACGTACTTATGAATACCGAGTGGTCCTGCGAAAAGATCCTTTTTCCTCAGATTGGGCCCATTACATTCACCTTCCCCTTGATATAGAAGCGATGAATCTTGCATCAGCGGAGTTGTTGAAGCACAGCGATTTCGAATGCTTTTCAAAATCAAATACAGATGTAAAGACATATGTCTGTCGCCTAAAAGAAGCAAACTGGAGAAGAGAAGGCGACACCCTGATTTTTACCATTACCGCAGACCGCTTTCTGAGGAATATGGTCAGGGCTGTAGTAGGCACCTTGCTTGATGTGGGTCTTGGGAAATCTACAGTTGAGAATGTTAATAGTATTATAAAAAGCAAAGACAGGGGGGAAGCCGGCGTTTCAGTGCCTGCAAAAGGGTTATATTTGATGAAGATTAGATATCCCGATACCCTATTTCAACTACATGGATAAGGAAACAGGCAAAGCCTTTGACTATAATTTATTTAAACGATTACTCGCCCAGACAAGGCCGTACAGACTCACTTTTTACGGTGTTGCTTTAGCGGGTATCCTACTTACTTTTTTTGCTGTCCTTACTCCCTACATTCTAAGGAATATTATCGATGACGCCATCAATGTAAGGGATATGGATAAGTTGTTGGTTTTATCCTTTGCCATGCTTGGTGTACTTGTAGGACAGGTAGTATTTCAACTGCTGTTTAACTATTACGCCAACTGGCTTGGAGAGTCGGTAATTAAGGATATCAGGATTCTGTTGTTTAAAAGGATGCTGGGATTCAGGATGAAGTATTTCGACAATTCTTCCATTGGTGTTTTGGTGACCAGAGCAGTTGCCGATATGCAAAGGATAGGTGAGATCTTTAGTCAGGGATTTTTCACCATCGTATCCGACTTGCTCAAGATGCTTGCCGCAGCCAGTATGATGCTCTGGATGAACTGGAGGTTGTCGTTACTCGTATTTGCCATACTCCCCATTATCCTATACGCAACGCGCCTCTTTCAAAAGGCCATGAAAGTCACCTTTATTGAAGTCAGGGCACAGGTTTCTAACCTCAATTCCTTTGTGCAGGAACGTCTAACAGGGATGAAGATCGTCCAATTATTCACCCGGGAAAAAATTGAAAGTGACAAATTCAGGGAGATCAATGAAAAACACCAGAATGCCTGGCTGAAGACGGTCTGGTATAATTCTTTCTTTTTTCCAGTAGCAGAGATCGTTACCTCTATTGCCATAGGTCTGGTAGTCTGGTATGGTGGACTTCAGAATATCGCGAATATCGATGTAGACATCGCCGGAACCATTTTTGCCTTTATTCTCTATATAGAAATGCTTTTCAGGCCATTGAGGCAAATTGCGGATAAATTCAACACCCTTCAGATGGGAATGGTTGCTGCCAACCGGGTATTTAAGATACTGGATACGGATAGCAGAATTCAGGATGATGGCACCGTACAGAAAACTCCGGTAGCCGGAGACATAAGTTTTAAGGATGTACGATTCGGATACCTCGAAGACGAAGAAGTATTACATGGGATTTCTTTCGATGTCAAGGCCGGAGAAACCGTAGCCATCGTGGGCGCTACAGGGGCGGGGAAATCAACCATCATCAACCTGCTCAACCGATTTTACGAGATCAACAGCGGTTGCATCAGCGTCGATGGGATTGATATCCGAGATTTTACGCTGGCCTCCTTGCGAAAGAATATTGCCATTGTACTACAGGATGTTTTTCTGTTTGCCGATACGATTGCGAATAATATTACCCTAAAAGATGAGTCCATCTCCAAAGCGACCATAGAAGAGGCAGCAGAACGTATTGGGGTTCACGAATTTATCAACTCACTACCAGAAGGGTACGACTATAACGTAAAGGAAAGAGGAACGATGTTGTCAAGCGGGCAGCGTCAGCTTATCGCTTTCCTCAGGGCCTATGTCATCAATCCCAGTATTCTTGTGCTAGACGAGGCTACATCCTCCGTGGATACTTACACAGAAAAACTGATACAAAAGGCTACAGACAAGATCACAGAAGGCCGAACCTCCATCATCATCGCTCATCGCCTGGCTACCATAAAGAAGGCAGACAAGATCATTGTAATGGATGCCGGACAGATCGTAGAGATCGGTACGCATAAGGAACTCCTTAAGAAAGGTGGGTATTACAGCAAACTCTACGAAGCCCAGTTCCTGGCGGAAGAAGTGGCTTAAGTTGTTTCTTTTTTTTATCCCTTTGGCATATAATCTTCCAATGTTATTACACCGGATAGCAGAAAAATTATATTCAAAAGGATGCCCAGAGCAAAAAATCCCAGACCAAAACCAAAGAAAAAAAGTAGGGTCCTAAGCCAATAGAAACCATGGATTTTTGAAGCTACATATATGGCATACAATGCCATCAAAGCAATGATAGGGAAAGACAGGTCGAAATAATAATCCGGAGCCAGTAGGAGAATAATCAGAGTAACTGGTGTTGTGAAAATGCTATAATGGCCCAAACTATAAGTACCCTGAACTAGATATTCTGACAAAAGATAACTTTTCCTATTGTAGACTACCCATCCGACCAGAGTAACGACGGGGATATAGAGTAAGAAAAGGAAGGAGTTGAAATCCATAGAAACCAGCATCATTTTTCGTGCTAATTCAGGATCGAAGTTATCAAATGGCAAATCAAAATTAATTTTATCTAAGAAGTACTTCCGAAGTAAAAACAAGAGAAGTCCCGATAAAGTAAGGGCAATACCCATATAGCTGATGGGATCCATATACTTTTTCCTAACCCCGGAAATATAACCATCAACTACAAGATGAGGCCTGAAGAAAAGATCTTTAAATGTCCGGAAAAAATTGTTGTCCAGATTTAAGACTCTTTCTTTAAAATCATTCCATAAATTTTTGAAAGTAAGTCGGTTGCGCATAACTTTTGCACCGCAACTATGGCAAAAGTTTTCATCAGTTTGTAACTGTATCTGGCAATTCTTGCAATTCATTTTATTGAAGGTCTTTTTTCAGAAGAGTTTCCAGTTCTTTAATGTCTTTATACATAATGAATTCCCCGTTTTTGATATACGAAATACTTCCGGTCTCTTCACTGATCACAAGGGCAAGGGCATCTGTTTTTTCAGTGATTCCTATAGCAGCCCTGTGGCGCAGTCCGAATCTCAAAGGGATATTTCGCTCCTGAGACAAGGGGAGTATTACCCGGGTAGCTATAATGCGATTTCCCCTCAGGATGGCAGCCCCATCGTGAAGCGGACTGTTCTTAAAGAAGATACTTTCGAGCAGAGGGAGATTAACCTCCGCATTCATTTTATCGCCTGAAGATTTGATAAAATCAAGGGAATTGTTGCGTTCAATGACAAGGATAGCCCCGGTTCTGCTCTTAGACATTTTTTCAGCGGCCTCGAGCACTACTCCAATATTCAGATCAGGAATAATCCCATCCTGCTTAAGCCAACTAAAGCGTTTTCCTAAAGTGCGTTTGTTGGCCAGATTTGTTGAGCCGATCATCAGCAGGAATTTCCTTATCTCCTGCTGGAACACAACAATTAATGCGATCAGTCCTACCTGCATAAATCCGCCTACCACACTACTGATCATCTTCATCCCTAGAAGCTGGGTGAATTTCCAGAAAGCCCACACAAAAACAATTCCCAGAAAGATATTTACCGCGGCAGTACCCCGGACTAATTTATAGATATAGTAAAGAAGGATGGCGACAAGAAGGATGTCTAACAGGTCTGTAATCTTAAAATCCAGAAAATTTAGAAAGTCCAATCCAGTCGTTTTTGTAAAATTAGAAAAAATAGTCTATTCGCAGCTATGATGTCGGTGCGTTAAGTTGATTATAAAGGCTGATACATTCCATTGCTTCTTTAACATCGTGTACTCTCAGTAAATTAGCCCCTCCCTGCAAGGCGATCATATTTAGAGCCGTAGTGCCGTTTAGGGCTTCGTCTGGCGAAATACCCAAGACTTTGTAGATCATCGACTTTCTGCTGAGTCCGGCAAGAACAGGAACGCCAAATGTCTTCAAAAGTGCAAACTTCCGTAGCAGCTCGAAATTCTGACTGATATTCTTGGCAAAACCAAAACCGGGATCAATAACTATATCGTGGATGCCAAAGGTCTTGGCGGTCGCAATTCTTTCAGAGAAGTAAAAACGTATGTCTTCTAACAGGTCTTTATACGTATTCTTCTCCTTCATAGTCTGTGGTGTTCCCTGCATATGCATCATAATATAAGGCACTCTTGCTTCAGCCACCGTTTCCATCATATGAGGATCGAGTTTACCCGCGGAGATATCATTGACAAGAGCAGCCCCTTCTTCCAGGCATTGTCTTGCTACTTCACTTCTGAAAGTGTCTGTACTGATCAGGATTTCTGGGAAGTTTTTTATCAGGAGTTTTACTACAGGAACAATACGATTTAGCTCCTCTTTTACCGGAATATCCTTTGCACCGGGACGTGAACTATAAGCTCCGACATCGATAAACGTAGCTCCTTCCTGAAGCATTTTTTCAGTTTGTGAGAGAATGCTCTTTTCTTCTTTGTACCTCCCCCCGTCGTAGAAGGAATCGGGAGTTAAGTTTAAGACGCCCATTACCCTGGGTTTTGTGAGGTCTATTAAGGTTCCTTTGCAGTTTAATGTCATCATTGGAGGGCAGCCTTTGATCTGCGAGAATTCATTTTGCCGATTTAGATTAAACTACGACCTTTGAGGCCGACAGTATTTCGAACGAAATGTACGCAAAATAGAAGGATATGCAGCATACTTCTGAACAATACGATGCCATAATAGAACGGTGCAGGGAGTTGTTCGTAAAAAAAATGAAGGATTACGGTTCTGCCTGGCGAATCCTGAGACTACCTTCCCTTACAGACCAGATATTTATCAAAGCCCAACGGATCAGAAGCCTGCAGGAGAAAGAGGTGAGAAAAGTAGACGAGGATGAACGTTCAGAATTTATTGGGATTATCAATTATTCTATCATGGCCTTAATACAGATCGAGAAAGGGGTGGTGGAACAACCCGACCTTAGCCTTTCACAAGCCTCCGATCTTTATGACAAATACGCCGCTGCCACCAAGAAACTGATGGAGGATAAAAACCACGATTACGGTGAAGCTTGGCGTGAGATGCGGGTAAGCTCATTAACCGATCTTATCCTTCAGAAATTACTGAGGGTAAAACAAATTGAAGATAACAAAGGAGTAACCCTGGTAAGTGAAGGCATTGGTGCCAATTATCAGGATATTATCAATTATGCGGTCTTCGCCATGATCCATCTGGAAGAGGAAACTGCCTGATACTATAAATGCGAACTATGAAGATTATTGTCACGATTTCAAGAATTTTCGTCGGGGTGTTGTTTATCCTTTCGGGCCTTATCAAACTCAATGACCCCGTAGGCTTTTCCTTTAAACTGGAAGAGTATTTCAGTCCGGCCGTGCTCGACCTGCCCTTCTTTACGCCTTATGCCCTGGCCCTGGCGATCTTCCTTGTTATTTTTGAGGTAGTTCTGGGGGTTTTACTTTTACTCGGTTACCAGAAGAGGATCACCTTGTGGAGTTTACTGGGGATGATTGTGTTCTTTACTTTCCTCACTTTTTACTCGGCCTACTTCAATAAGGTTACAGACTGTGGGTGTTTTGGAGATGCGGTAAAACTCACTCCCTGGGAATCCTTTACCAAAGATGTGGTACTTTTAATCCTCATCCTGCTTTTATTCTACGGTAAAAAATACATCCAGCCGGTTTTTAAAGCAAAAACTTCAATAGCTATTCTCCTTGTTTCTCTCCTGGCCTGCGTATTGTTCGTCAACCAGGTGATCAACCATTTGCCCTCTATCGATTTCAGACCTTACAAGATAGGAGCAAACATTTCAGAAGGCATGAGTGTCCCTGCTGATGCCCCTAAGGCAATCTTTGAATATGCCTGGACTTTCGATGTGGATGGGGAGAGGACAACCATTGTGACCCAGGGGGAGTACCCCACTGTTGACGGGGAGTTTATTGAAGTGGAGACCAAGGAAATCCAGAAGGGGTATGAACCCCCCATCCATGATTTTACAATAGAAAAGAACGGAATTGATTTGGCAGGATCTATTCTCAAAAGAAAAAATTTATTGATGGTGATCTCCTATGATTTGCAAAAGACACATCGGGAAGCTTTTAAACAGATCAAAAAAATTACAGATTCAGCTCTTGTGATGGGCTATTCTGTAATTGGAATGTCTGCCTCTTCCGAAGAGTGGACTGAAGCACTAAAAAGTGAATACGGACTTCTATTTCCCTATTATTTTACGGACGAAACGACTTTAAAAACAATTGTACGCTCTAATCCCGGAATTCTGCGAGTAAAGGAGGGGACAATTATTCAAAAACTTCATTACAATGACTTCGAAGATTTGGAATTGAAGAACCTCTCTGATGAAGAAAGGTACATTAGCTCACTTCAGGTTCAATTAGATAGTATAATGATACTTGATCAGAAATACAGGGCTTCTTTTGATCCTTCAACTTGGTCTCGTCAAATGGAGATTGATCAGAGTAATATTCAATTTGTAGATTCAATTATACAAGTATATGGATATCCCGGAAAGAGTCTGGTGGGTGATAAAGCAGGGAAAGCAGCCTGGTATGTCATTCAGCATTCTGATAGGATAGACGAATTTTTACCGCAAATTGAAATAGCTGCACTTACAGGAGAATTACCATTCAGGCTGTATGCAATGATGTTAGACAGATCATTGATGAACCAGAAGCAACCTCAGATATATGGAACCCAAGGAGTGACTCTGGCAGATGGCAGTAATGTTTTCTGGCCAATTGAAGATCCGGATAATGTTAATGAAAGGCGTAAAAAAGCTGGTTTTGGAACAACAATTGAAAAATATGCTATGGATCTTTTTGGACCGGATTGGCACTATGAAAATGAATATGGCCCTGAAGCAATGGAATGGATATTAGAAGGCATGAATAAATAAAAAACCATAACTAAAATGAGAAATAAAATTGTAGCCGGAAACTGGAAAATGAATAAGAACAGGGCAGATACGGCCCAGCTGATCGAGGAGTTAATGTCGGCTGTTACCCCATCTGCTGCCGAAGTGATGATCGCCCCCACATTTGTGAATTTGGCAGAAGCCGTTACAAAACTGGATGGTTCATTTATCGAAGTGGTTGCCCAGAATATGCACTTTGCCGAAAGCGGGGCCTACACGGGTGAGATCTCTGCAGACATGCTTCAGTCAATAGGAATAAATACCGTGATTCTGGGCCATTCGGAGCGAAGGGCTTATTTTGGGGAAGACGATGCGCTTCTGGCCAAAAAAGTCGATGCCGCCCTCAAAGCGGGAATACGGATCATTTTCTGTTTCGGGGAGGAATTACAGGATCGGAAAAGTGGAGATCATTTTAAAGTAGTGGGGAGTCAGTTGAAAAATGGCCTGTTCCACCTCGATGGCGATTCCTGGAAAAATATCGTCCTGGCTTATGAGCCCGTTTGGGCTATAGGTACAGGGGAAACTGCATCACCAGAACAGGCACAGGAAATGCACGCTTTTATCCGCAAGACTATCGCAGAAGCCTATAACAATGAAATAGCTCAGGATGTAACCATCCTCTACGGGGGGAGTGTTAAGCCCGGCAATGCAAAAGAGATCTTTTCAAAGGAAGATGTGGATGGCGGACTAATTGGAGGTGCTTCTCTGGTTGCAACAGATTTTGCTGCCATCGTTGCTGCAGCCCAATAAGATGAGTAGGGTCTACCTGGAATACAATTTTGAAATAGATCCGGTAGTACCGGGTATTGAAATCCTTCTTGCGGAACTGGCAGAATTACCCTTCGAAAGTTTTGAAGAAACTGAGACTGGCCTGAAAGCTTATGTCCGCAAGGCCGAATGGCAGGAAGAACTGCTTGGGCAGATCAGCCTTTTGGACAACCCCGCTTTTCAAATTCATTACCAATCCCGCGAAATCCCGGCAGAAAACTGGAATAAAAAGTGGGAGACACATTTTGATCCCATTGAGATAGACACCAGATGCAGGGTTAGGGCCCCATTCCATGCAAAAGAAGAAGTGTCCTTTGATATTGTGATCGAACCTAAGATGAGTTTTGGTACCGGGCACCATGAAACCACTTATTTAATGCTAAAATTTATTCTGGACATGGACCTCAAGGGTAATTCTGTACTCGATATGGGTTGCGGGACGGCTGTTTTGGCTATACTGTCTGCAATGAAGGGTGCCGGATCTGTAGATGCCATAGATATCGATCACTGGAGTTATGTCAATTCCCTGGAAAACGTAAAAAGGAACAACCAGGAACAGATTCTGGTTCTCGAAGGGGATGTGAAGGCTATTCCGGAAAAGAAATACGACCTGATTCTCGCCAATATTAACAGGAATATTTTGTTGTCTGATATTCCTTCCTATTCAGACCATTTGGAAGAAAAAGGGCAATTACTGCTAAGCGGGTTTTATAAAGCAGATTCAGAAATGATAAACCGGAAGTGCCTGGAGGCCGGACTACGGCTAAAATCACAGCAAGAAAAGAATTCCTGGATGGCTATTCTTTATCAAAAAGACTAACTTTAAAATAAGATCCTGAACAGCCCGCAAAGCTTTAAAACAAATGGAACTTAGTAAAATTCCATACGGAATGTAAAGTCGGAAAAATTACTATATTAGTAAAAATTCTTCGCTATGGGACAAAAAGAAAAATTTTCAGAAGAGCTGCTTCTAGAAGAAGTCACAGTAAAACAACACGAGATCGTCCTGTTTAATGATGATGTGAATACTTTTGATCACGTTATCGAAACTCTTATTGGTGTTTGCGACCATACCCCGGAACAGGCGGAACAATGTTCTCTTATCGTTCATTACAACGGGAAATGTACCGTAAAAACAGGAGAATACGATGATTTAAAACCACGTTGTAGCAAATTGTTACAGGCAGGTTTGAATGCCGAGTTGGTCTGAGAGCAGCATATTATTACTTTCTTGCCGTTATCCGTTCAGAGACCCGGATCAACCTTATAAATAATACCTTTTTGAGAGTAGGTTTAACAGTACTCGCCTTGAAAATATTATAACCAGTGTCTTAAAAACAACTGAAGGAAATCTGTTTCTTACGGAACATGGAGATTTCTATCAAATGAGGGAAGGCTCATTTATGATCGGAACTATTTCTAACGAAATATTTCATCTATCTTTTACAGCTGAACTTATTAAAAATATCAATCAAAGAAACGGTTAACTTATGAATACCGTTCTAGCAATTTATGAGGACGAAGATCAAAACATTTGGCTTGGCCTCGACAATGAAATAAGCGAGATCATATTCTTACTGGATAACGAAGTCAATGGTTCAGTTAGTAATATGGCAAGTTTATCTTGTAATAAAGATTTTTCTTTAATAATGAATATTGCCATGGAAGGTTCTTATGGAGGCGCAATAGATCGGGCCTTTACACAATCGAGTATGGAAGTAGATTATATAAGAGTTTATCAATAACAATTGTTTTGATTTTAGCTTATTAGCTTTTAAAAAAAAGGTTGGTTTTTATTACTGACTTTTTTTTACCTTATTTTTAGATACTAACCAACGAAACTCTTTTTATGGAATCAAAATCACAAGAAATCAAAATGAATAGGTCCTATACGGTCCTGATTAGTCTGATTGTTGCCCTGGGTGGATTTCTACTGGGATTTGACAGTGCAGTAATCTCAGGAGCCGTTAAAGGTATTACCATCTATTTTGAAATGACCGAATGGATGCTAGGTTTCTCAGTAGGTTGTGTCATTTTTGGCGCTATGGCCGGAAATTTATTGGCTGGGCCCATTGCAGATAAATTTGGAAGGAAGAATACACTAATTGTTGTTGCTGCTTTATTTACAATTTCTGCGACCTGGTCTGCCTTGGCAACAGGATATACAGAGTTTATCATTGCAAGGATCATTGGAGGTGTTGGGATTGGAGGAGCAATCCTTATTGCACCGATATACATAGCCGAAATTGCACCACCAAAACTCAGAGGAAGTTTGGTGTCTTTTAATCAGTTAAATATTGTAATAGGTATTTCGGTTGCCTATTTCTCTAACTATTTCCTTATCAATTATGGAGATGAAAGCTGGCGTTGGATGTTAGGCGTTGAAGCAATACCGGCTCTGATTTATTTCCTCTCATTATGGACTGTACCTAAAAGCCCGAGATGGCTTATCCAAAAATTAAACAAGGTTGAATTAGCCAGAAAGATATTGATGAAGATTGGCGGAGAAGAATACGCTGAATATACTATTCAGGAAATTCAACGGGGTATTGCTAAAAAAGAAGAGAAAGGAAGACTCTCTGACATATTTAAATGTAAATACGCCACCATAATGATCATTGCGCTGGGGATAGCATTTTTCCAGCAAATAACAGGGATCAACGCTATCTTTTATTACGCCCCTACGATCTTTGAACAGGCTGGAGGAAGTACAGATAGCTCGTTCTTACAGGCTATAGTGGTGGGCCTAACAAATCTTGTCTTTACCTTGGTAGCTATTTGGCTTATAGATAAATTAGGAAGAAAACCCTTATTACTCATTGGAACTACATTTATGACAATAGCATTGCTGATGGCAACCTATGCATTCAATTCTGCTACCTATGATTTTAATGAGACCACTTTGGAAAAAGTTTCTGACCAGGAATTAAAGTTGGCTTTAACTGATCTCAATGGCAGCTCGTTTAGTGGTCAGGCCGAATTATTTGAATCGGTACAAAAACGTTTAAACGAGACTCAGTTCCTGGATTTTAAAAGAAATCAGATCACCAATTTTATACAGATTAATGCCACATTGGTCCTTATTGCAATATTGTTGTATGTGGCCTCTTTTGCCATTTCACTTGGACCGGTAATGTGGGCACTAATTTCGGAGATTTTCCCATCTAAAATTAAGGGTATTGCGATTTCTGTAGTCGGATTTTTTAATTCTCTGGTAAGCTTTTCTGTGACCCAGGTTTTTCCATGGGAACTATCTAATCTTGGTCCTACAATAACCTTTGCACTCTATGCTGTATTATCGTTCTGTGCCCTTTTATTTGTATATAAGTTTGTTATAGAGACCAAAGGAAAAACCCTGGAAGAAGTAGAGGAATTACTAATAAGAAAATAAGATTAAGCATGAATCGTATTGTTGTAATAGCTTTGTTATGCGTTCTATTTGCTTGTAAGAACAGGCCGAAAAAAACAGTTGATAATGAAATAAATACCGGACCAGCGAAAGTTGAGATCCGTAAAAATGACGGTAAATTTGAATTGATAGTAAATCAAGAACCATTTTATATAAAGGGAGCCGGATTAGAGTTTGGTAATGTTGAGGCACTAGCAAATCACGGTGCAAATTCGTTTAGAACCTGGAGAACAGAAAACGGCGAGAAATCAGCCAATGAAGTATTGGATGATGCATATAAAAATGGACTCATGGTTACCATGGGAATTGAGGTGGGAAGAGAAAGACATGGTTTCGATTATGATGATCCTCAACAGGTAAAAGATCAATTGGAGGATATAAAACGGCAGGTTTTAGCATTAAAGGATCATCCTGCGCTAATGATCTGGGGTATTGGGAATGAACTAAATTTACATTATACCAACCCAAAAGTATGGGATGCTGTCAATGATATTTCAGAAATGATTCATGAGATGGATCCTAACCATTTAACGACAACTAGTCTGGCCGGAGTTTCAGCTAAGGAAATTAACTTGATCAAAGAGCGTTGCCCTGATCTGGATATCCTCGCGGTTCAAATGTATGGGGACCTACCAGACCTACCCAATCTTATTCGTGAATTTGGTTGGGATGGACCTTATATGGTTACCGAATGGGGCGCCACAGGTCATTGGGAAGTACCCACAACTTCCTGGGGAGCACCTATAGAAGAGTACAGTACCCTAAAGGCAGCTAATTATTTAAAGCGATATAAAGGTGGAATAGAAGCCGACTCGGTCCAATGTATTGGGTCTTATGTTTTCCTGTGGGGTAACAAGCAGGAGCGTACCCCAACCTGGTATGGCATATTTCTGGAAGATGGACAGGAAACAGAGTCTGTAGATGTAATGCATTATATCTGGAATGGTGAATGGCCTGAGAACAGGACACCACAAATAGACTCTTTTATCCTGAATGGAAAAACTGCATACGAAAACGTGACCTTAACAACAGATAAACAATATGTAGCTACCATTGTTTCTACTGATCCTGAAAATGATGCTATATCCTATAAATGGGAAGTACTACCAGAAAGTACAGATCTGGGTGAAGGAGGCGATTATGAAGAACGACCTAAAGCGGTACAAGGATTATTTATGGTCGAAAAAGAGAATACAGTATTGATGAAAGCACCAAAGAAAGGTGCATATAGATTATTTGTATATGCCACTGATGGTAACAACCATTCAGCAGCAGCAAACATTCCATTTTTGGTGGAATAAGAATGGATCATTACCCATTTAAGCCTCTACAAAAAGGACAATTTTGAGAGGCTTTTTTTAATGAAAGTCAGATGAACATATGGAAAAGCAGCTAAAAATAGGTACATGTATTTTGCGGGAAACTAAGAAGGATATCCAAGGCAAGCTTGTTGAAATTGATGGTGAGGATTTCTACATGATCACGAATAGTGATCAAATGCGCCCGTTCTTTATGAGCATTGTAAGTGATTCCAATCACTGGATGTTCCTTTCGAGTAATGGCGGACTTACGGCCGGGAGAAAGAATAGTGAGTTTGCTTTATTCCCATATTATACTGATGATAAGATTACCGAATCCATCGAAGTTACGGGGAGTAAGACGATCATGCGTGTAAAGACAGCAGATGGAGAAGTTCTGTGGGAGCCCTTTTCAGATCGATATGAGGGTATTTATCAGCTAACCAGAAACCTCTATAAGAATACCTTTGGCAATAAGGTGATATTTGAAGAGATCAATGAAGACCTGGGTCTTGTCTTCCGATATCAGTGGAATTCAAGTAATGTTTACGGATTTGTCAAAAGGGCCAGCCTTCTGAACACAAATGGGTCTGATGTTGAGATTTCCCTATTGGATGGCCTTCAGAATATTGTTCCCTATGGGGTTACAACCGAGATGCAGAATACCCGCAGTAATCTCGTTGATGCATATAAAAGGAGTGAATTAATACCTCATGCAGGTCTAGGGATCTATGCCCTCAGTGCCATCATTGTGGATAAGGCCGAGCCTAGTGAGGCATTAAAGGCCAATGTTGTTTGGTCTATGGGAATGCCAAAGGCCGCTTATCTGTTGTCTTCCCTCCAGTTAGACCATTTTCGGGAAGGGAAGGACCCCCATCAGGAAACCGATATAAAAGCAGAAAAAGGGGCGTATTTCACTTTCTCCAAAACTACAATAAAACCAAAGCAGACCCTGGAATGGATGATTGCAGCTAATGTCAACCAGACCGCCACAGATATAGCTGCCTTAAGTAAAAAGTTAGAAAAGCCCGATACTTTAAAAAAAGAAGTCCTGGGAGATATTTCAGAAGGAACCAGAAAATTAAAAGAACTGGCCGGAGCCGCTGACGGTTTCCAATGTAGTCGTGATAAGCTACAGACTTCAAGGCATTATGCCAATGTCCTCTACAATATCATGAGAGGGGGTATTTTTGATTCTGACTACCGCATTGAGAAATCAGATTTCAATACCTATTTGCAACAGGCCAATAAAGAGGTCTTTAAAGCCTTTTCCCAGGAATTGGAGCAGCTTTCGGAGGTCTTTGATGTGTATGATTTAAGAGAGCTTGCTCACAAGAGTGGAAATCCCGACTTTAAGCGCCTGTGCTTAGAGTACCTCCCTCTTAAGTTCAGCCGGAGACACGGGGATCCCAGCAGGCCTTGGAATCGATTTTCTATTAATACACGAAGTGAAATAGACGGATCTAAGATCCTTGATTACGAAGGAAACTGGCGGGATATCTTCCAGAATTGGGAGGCGCTTGCACACTCCTATCCCGATTTTATCGACGGGATGATCCACAAGTTCCTTAACGCTTCCACCTTTGACGGTTATAATCCTTACCGGGTTACAAAAAGTGGGTTCGACTGGGAAGTGATTGAACCCGATGACCCCTGGTCTTACATTGGATACTGGGGAGATCATCAGATTATATACCTTTTAAAATTCCTCGAATTCATAGAGGATTATTATCCTTCAAGGCTTGGAAATTACTGGAATGAACATCTTTTTGTATACGCCAATGTGCCTTATAAGATAAAAGGATATCAGGATATTGTTGCGAATCCTAAGGATACCATTGATTTTGATCATAAGCTGGACGGCAAAATCAATGAAGCCCGGAATAATATTGGGGCAGATGGTGCCCTGCTGACCGGGCAGGATGGAAAAATTATCCATGTCAATCTTGTGGAAAAACTTTTGGCAACCCTGCTTGCAAAATGCTCGAATTTTGTCCCCGAGGCGGGAATCTGGCTCAACACTCAGCGCCCCGAATGGAATGATGCCAATAACGCTCTGGTGGGTAACGGTGTTTCTATGGTGACCCTCTATTATCTCAGGAGATTCATGGTGAAGTTCAGGGAAATTATAGAAACCGTTGAAACCGAAAAGGTTGAAATCTCAACAGAGATCGCAGATTTTATGACAAGAGTTGAACAGGTCCTTGAAGAAAACCGTGCTGTACTTAAAAGGTCAATTACGGATAATGAACGGTTAAAAATTATGAAAGGCCTGGGAACTGCTGGAAGTAATTATCGCGAACAAATATACAAATCGGGGTACAGCGGGAAGAAAGTCAGTCTGTCAAAAAATGAACTCTTGCGTTTTACAGAAACTGTATTACCCTTTCTTGAACATTCTATCGATGCAAATAAACGGGAAGACAATTTATACCACTCATACAACCTGATTAGCGTTGCACCTGGGGAAGGTACTTCTGTTGATTATCTGAGCGTGATGCTAGAGGGGCAGGTTGCCGTACTCAGTGCCGGATACCTGAAGGCCGAAGAGGTGTTGAAACTTCTCGACAGCCTGAGGAAAAGTGAGTTATACAGACCGGACCAGAACAGCTATATACTCTATCCCAACAAGGATTTACCGGGATTCATGGTTAAAAATGTAATCCCTGCAGCTCGAGTGAAGGATTCCCGCTTGCTGACTCAACTTTTGGAAACAGGAAATAAGTCTTTAATAGAAAAGGATGTTAATGGAAACTATCATTTCAATGGAAATTTCCACAACGCCAATGATGTCAGTAAGGCTTTAGACGTTCTCGCTGATGGTGAGTATTCATCCCTGTTGGAAACTGAGAGGGAGTTGATACTTGATATTTTTGAAGAAGTATTTGATCACAAATCGTTTACAGGAAGGTCAGGAACTTTCTTTGGCTACGAAGGACTGGGTTCTATTTACTGGCATATGGTCTCTAAACTATTATTGGCAGTTATGGAATGCAGCAGACGTGCAATGGCAGAAGGGACATCAGATGTGGTTGTAAAAGCTTTGATGGAGCATTATCACGAGATCAACGAAGGGATAGGGGTACACAAGTCGCCCGAGGTTTACGGAGCGTTCCCAACGGACCCATATTCACACACCCCTGCAACCAAAGGGGCGCAACAACCTGGGATGACAGGGCAGGTTAAAGAAGATATCCTCAGTCGTTTAGCAGAATTGGGAGTAAGTGTTCAAAATGGAAAACTCTCCTTTGGTACGGGCTTAATCGAAAAAGAGGAAATCCTTAAAGAAGAAGCAGAATTTGCCTATGTAGATCTGCTGGGGGAGGAGCGAGTTCTTAGCCTTAGTCCGGATAGTTTAGGGTTTACCTATTGCCAGATTCCTGTGGTCTATAATTTCGGATCAGAGGAAGGGATGGCACTCTATTTCAGGAACGGTGATTCTGAAAAGAAAGAGGGCCTTACCCTCGATACAGAGATGAGCAATAAGATCTTTCAGCGTTCAGGAGAAATTATACGGATCGATGTCAGCCTTCCGAAAGAAATGGTGCCAATGTAGTATTGCCAATCAGTACGGAGAAAGCTTAGTGCGGCAATTTATCGCGCAGCAAACCGTATAGAAATGTGCCGAGTATTGCACCACCGATTACGAAAAACATAGTCATCACACCCGTACCTACAAGGATATACATTGGTCCGGGGCAGGCACCGGCAAGGCCCCAGCCAAGTCCGAAAATAGTACCTCCGAGGATATATCTGGCGATACTTTTGTCCTTTGCGGGGATTTCGATAGGTCGGCCTTCTATACTATTGAGATGAGATTTTTTAATAAGCCATATGGCCGCCACTCCAACTGCAATAGCTGAACCTATGATCCCGTACATATGAAAGGATTGAAACTGAAACATTTCATAGATCCTGTACCAGGAAACGGCTTCAGATTTTACTAGGACAATGCCGAAGAATACTCCGACCAATAAGAATTTCAATAATTTCATGCGGTAAAGATTAATGGGAATAAGAAATGAACCATGATAAGTCCGCCTATAAAGAATCCGATTACAGCGACCAAAGATGGCCACTGGAGGTTACTTAAACCGGTTATTGCGTGTCCTGAGGTACACCCGCCGGCATATCTGGTACCGAATCCAACAAGAATACCCCCACCAATCAGTATAAGTGATCCCTTTAATGTCAGTGCCGAACTCCAGTCGTACAATTCAGGGGGCAGGAGGGAAGCCCCTGCATTTTCGAATCCGAGCGAATCGAGATTTGCAATAGTTTCTGGGTTCAGGGCGATAGCCGAACCATCAGAGAGGAAATTAACCGCGATAAACCCTCCAATAACTGCTCCCAGTACAACGGTAAGGTTCCAGATCTGAGATTTCCAGTCGAATTTAAAGAAGGAGGCAAAATTATCTGCACCACCCATGGTACAAAGGGTGCGCAGGTTGCTAGACATACCAAAGGTTTTGCCGAAGTATATCAGTACGATCATGACCAGGGAGATCAGCGGACCGGAAACATACCACGGCCAGGGTTTAAGTAAGAATTCCATGCATAAAATTTTGTGCAAAGATACATCAAAGTACCCCTTTCAATGTAATCCTTGTTACAATTCCCATCAGAAGTTTGTGATTAGCTTCATTGATCTGTTCAGAGAAGAATGAAATCTACTGTGAAGAATGAAATCTACTGTTTTACAAACACCTGCGATTGAAAATCGGGCAGAGTTTTACCTTGAGAGAGCGTTAGCACAGAGCCATCAAGGGAATATGAATTTTCTGTTTCTTCAGACAGTACGATCTGTCCGTTTACCAGATCCCAGCTGCCGGTGGTAGACTGATTAAAACTGCAGGATATGGCGTATTGATCGTTTGTTATGGGGCTGATATTCAATTGCATGGCAAACTTGCTATAGCTCAGGTCTTCCCGCAGGATGATGCTGGCACTGAGACAGTCGAGTTCTGCCATCAGGTCTTGAGAAAGGACATCATCGTTGTTGAGGTCTTGTGCCGGACTTACATTGTATTCCGAGAGATTATAAAGTCCGGTGATCGCATCGAGCTGATCCTGAGAGATTTTGGGTTCGGGGTTGGAGGAATCCTTAGAGCAGGAGAAGAGTAAAACTAAAACTAAAACAGTAAAAAAAGATTTGTTCTTCATAGCAAATGAATTTATTACAAAGGTACCAATATAGTTCATTTTAGTGCGAATGAGGGAGCTAAAGAGTGGTTCGTTCCTCTAAAGGTTTTGTCCTTATGGAATTCTTATATTTGGAGGGCGGCGTTTATTTTTATCGGGTTAATAGATAACAGAAGGTCGATTATTTATTTGACTAAAACTTCAATACATGAAAATCAAAGTATTTTTAATTGCACTACTATTTACAATGTCTTGTCAAACCGAAAAAAAAGATTCCTTTGGAGGACTTGCTTTGTATACGGTAAGAGAAGATATGAAAGTCGACGTAAGAGAAACTCTTAAGGCTGTGGCTGATGCGGGTTATATAAATATCGAAGCAGCCGGATATGAGGACGGAAAGTTTTATGGGATGACGCCAACCGACTTTAAATCATTACTTCAGGAATTGGGTCTGAACCCCGTAAGTACCCACCAGGGATCAGTTACATTGGAAAATGCGGAGCAGATGATGGCCGACGTAAAAGCTGCCGGGTTTGAATATTTTGTGGTTCCCGTACCTCCTATGGGCCTTTTTACATATGATAACAGTACTAATTCCCTGGGCATGACAGGTGGTGCAGTGAATCTGACGGAGATCATCAATGAAATGGGAAAAAAGGCAAATAAAGCCGGATTAAAATTACTTTACCACAATCACGATTTTGAATTTATGGAAGATGAAGATGGAGTGGTTCCAATCGACTATATGCTTGAAAATACAGATCCGGAATACGTGAATTTTCAGATGGATTTGTTCTGGGTTACTAAGGCTGGTGCCGATCCGGTGGCCTATTTTGAAAAATATCCTGGTCGATTCAAAGCCTGGCACGTAAAGGATATGGATGAACAAGGGCGTTTTGCCCCGGTGGGAAAGGGTTCGATCGATTTTAATCGAATTTTAGCCCAAAAGGAACTGTCCGGAATGAAATATTACTTTGTGGAACAGGATATGACATTTGATGGCCTCAAACCATTAGATGCCATTCAAATTAGCCATGACGCCTTAAAAGAGATCGGGTTTGAGTAGAACAAAATGCCTTTAATTAATCGACAAGACACCTGTCATCCTAATTGGAGCTTGTAATGAAAATAAAACCGCACTCAATAAGTGCGGTTTTTTATTTGATAATAACTGATTTCTTCTTTATCCTCCATCTGATGGCAAATGTGTCATTACTTCAGATAATGACGATTACCAATTCTTCTTCTTTGCCCTAATTAACCCGCTCTTATATCATCAAATAGTTTTAGGGAATGAATTCGCCTCTTATTCACGACAAAAAGTTATGCTTTATGACCAAGATCATTTGCTAAACAGCTGATATCCAATAGATTTACTCTTGGAATTATAAAAACGGTACTTATGAAAACTATTACTTTTTTGTTTGTTGCATTGTGCTCAGTGCTTTCTTTCAGCCAAACCGTAAATGAAGGTGAAATTTTAATCAATAAGACGCAGCCCGATGATACGTATCGCGCAGGAGAAACTATCAAGATTGACGCCGTTATACAGGGAGACTTGGTCATAGCGGGGGGGAATTTAACAATTAATGACTCTATTAATGGCGACTTAACAGCTGCTGCGGGAGAATTGTTTCTCAACGGCTATGTTGCAGATGATGCGCGTTTAGCTGTAGGTAGAGCCACTATTGACTCAGAAATAGGGGATGATTTAGTTGTTTTTGGCGGAGAAGTTATCCTTACTGAAAATGCTGTAATTCAGGGAAATCTCAAATGTTATGGAGGAAATATTGAAGTACGGGGGGAAGTTCTTGGAAAGCTTGAAATCAAAGGAACGGATGTTCTTATTGACGCAACTATAAGAGAAAGCTCAGTTATAATAGGAGAAGATATTACACTTGGGACTAATGCCAAATTTTATAAAGAAGTTGAATATTGGCATAGCGATGAGGAAATAGATTTTAACAACGCCCTTGTCAATACCGAAGCCCAATTTAATGAAGAACTTGCTGAAGATAATTCGCAATTATCTCTAACGACTATCGGGACAAAATCAGTTAAATCGTGGATAACGTATATCTTGTCTTCATTTTTAGCCATCCTGGTGTTTCATGCATTATTCAGAAATGCATTTTCAAACGCTGTTGACGACTTAGAACAAAGCTTACTAAAAAGCTTTGGATTCGGGTTGATTTATCTACTGGGAATTCCACTGGCGATACTCCTTTTGTTTGTTTTGGCAATAGGTATTCCGCTAGGACTCTTTGCAGCCGCAGTTTTTGTGTTTAGCATATTGTTTGGTCATTTGGTGGCTGCTTTGCTGGCAGTATACTATTTGAGATATAGAAAAGGAAAGAATTGGAGTTTTTGGAGCATTACATTTTTAGCATTATTAATTACAGTCGTATTGAGGGTGATCACAATGATTCCATATGCAGGTATCTTGTTCTCTGTCATTTTAATATCAATCACATATGGGGCACTGACATTAAATGTTCTTCATCCTAAAAAACAGCTGGTATAAAATTTTACTATGATTAAGGAACATCCAAATATCAGTATTTTAAAGAGGTTCAACCCTGCTGATCCGAATACTGTGGCTGAGGTGTTAGCCGAAGATTTCGTATGGCACTATATTAACCCTGAACTACCTGAGATGGAAGGAGATTATTACGGCCTTTCTGGCCTAATAAAATTCTTTAAAGAAATAGCTGGAAGAACTAGTAGGTCCTTTAAGGTAAAGCCTATTTCTATAATGCCTTTAGGAGATAAATTGATCATAACACATGTGAAGGACAGTATGTTATTAGCAGGCAAAAAAATGAAGATTGAGGCTGTTGTAATCTGGTGTATAATAGAAGGTAAGATTAAAGAAGCCTGGGATATCCCTGTGAAACATACTGCTACTTTTTTGAATCAATAAAACATTGAATTTGAAAAGCAAAGAGATTGTACCGGATAATGCAAATAAAGAAACCGCACTCCTTGAGTGCGGTTTCTTGCTTGATGTGACCTCGACAGGATGACTCCCTTTTCTCGTGATCCTTTGAAATCCGCGTTGAGAATCGAAAAACAATCTTTCGCTTTGTTCCAAAAAAGAAGCGAGCTCCTTTTCTTGGAACTCGCTAAATCTTGAAACTTTTTTCGATTCATTCGTGACCTCGACAGGATTCATTTCGCTTTGCAAAATGTTCCTGATAAAGCTCCGTAGTCTAAATGAAAAGCCTCCAGCCTCCGGCTGGCTGCTTTTTCCGCCTTCACCTCGATCGGCAAGCGAGCTTGCCACCTCGTTCAGACGAAAAAAGCCCACCTTTAGGTGAGCTTTTCATTCTTAAGTGACCTCGACAGGATTTGCTGATGCACTTCCTTTGCGTTCCCCTTTGCAAATAGAAAGTCCATGGCTCTGCCATGACTTTTCCCTTTATTCTCAACCTTTGAAACTGCGTTTCAGGTTTTTCATAAATGAAAAAATCCATTACTTGCGTAATGGACTTTCTGCTTGTAGTGACCTCGACAGGATTCAAACTTAAATTTAAATCAGCAGAGTCCTTAGGTGTTTAAAAGGCCTTGCAAAATATGTTGACCGAATTGTTGACAGTCTATTTAAATGAAAATGGTGTCATTTGACTTTCAACGTGAATTTATGAAATAGTATTCAACTGAGGAAATTGCTTTTAGTTATTGTCCTGAAGATCGTTCCTTTTATTGAACTACCGCAAAGCTGTTCTTTGCAACCTAGTTGCACAAAAATCTTTTTACCTTTGCTTCGTGAAACTTTTGGCAACCATACTGTCGATTTACTTCTTGGCTCTCAATGTGTTGCCTTGTAGCGATGCAGGAAACGTTAATGATGATTCCCAGGTTGTCATTACAGTTGATTTTGATGGAGACCACGATCAGGACTGTGAATTGTGCTCGCCTTTCTGCCAGTGCCATTGTTGCCACGCTCACACTATCAATTTCGGACTTGCTTTATTTGAACCATTGCAACCATTAATTTCTCAAGCCAACTTTGTCCATTTTGATAGGGCAGGCAAAGATATTTCTCTTTCCCTCTTTCAGCCCCCGCAGGTTTAATTCAGTTTTTATAGGATAGCTATATCCTGTTTAGATGTATTCCTTTTTAGGATATATCAATATCGTGTATTGCAATTTGGCCAATGCACCTGACGCTACTTTAAACTGAATTAACATACTTATCCATGATCAATAAAATCATTGATTTCTCGATCAATAACAAATTCATTATCGGTCTGCTCACACTTACCCTTGTTGGCGGAGGGATATGGAGTATGACCCAAGTACCCATTGATGCCGTGCCAGACATTACCAACAATCAGGTGCAGGTCATCACGCAATCGCCCAATTTAGGAACCGAGGATATCGAACAGTTCGTGACCTATCCCGTAGAGATCGCAATGAGCAATCTTCCCAATGTCAAGGAAATCCGTTCGATTTCGCGCTTTGGGCTTTCGGTAGTTACCATCGTGTTCGATGATGATATGGGTACTTACCTTCCCAGGCAATTGGTTTCCGAAAAGCTGACCGAAGTGAGGGAGCAGATTCCCGAGGGTCTTGGCCAACCATCTATGGGCCCCATTACAACAGGCTTGGGGGAAATCTATCAATATACCCTGAAGGTAGAACCCGATTTTAAGGAAAATTATTCCATCACGGATCTTCGGACTATGCAGGATTGGATCGTGCAACGCCAGATGGCGATGGTGCCGGGGGTGGTAGAAATCAATGCCATCGGCGGCAAGATAAAACAGTTCGAAGTGGCTATCGACCCCAATGAATTGAAGGCTATTGACCTTACCATCGGCGATGTTTTCGAAGCCCTCGAACTGAACAACCAGAATACGGGTGGTGCCTACATAGAAAAGAACCGTAAGGCCAATTTCATCCGTGGCGAAGGTCTGGCCCGCAACCTCGATGACATCAAAAAAATCGTCATCAAGAACAGCAACGGGGTACCCATTACCATCAATGATGTGGCCACCGTTCAATATGGTGCCGCGGTTCGCTATGGTGCATTGACCCAGGACGGACAGGGCGAGGTAGTCGGCGGATTGGTCATGATGCTCAAAGGTGCAAACTCCAATGAAGTTATAGAAAATGTCAAAGGAAGAATGGAACAAATACAGAAATCCCTGCCGGAAGGAGTTCGTATCGAACCTTTGCTCGACAGAAGCAAACTTATTGCCAAAACGACCGGAACGGTCAGGAACAACCTTATCGAAGGTGCCCTTATCGTGATTTTCGTGTTAGTGTTCCTATTGGGCAATTGGCGCGGGGGTCTTATAGTGGCATCTACGATCCCGCTGGCCCTGTTGTTCGCTTTTATCCTGATGAACGTTTTTGATGTATGGGCAAACCTGATGAGTCTGGGGGCCATCGACTTCGGTATCATCGTGGACGGGGCGGTCATTATTGTCGAAAGCACCGTTTTCATGATGTACGGTTACGCAAGGAAAAAGAAAGCCGAAAACGGGAATACCGCGCTGGAAATACCAAAGAAAGAAAAGGATGGAATAGCGGCCAACGCATCCAAAAAAATGATGAACGCCGCTTTTTTCGGGCAGCTCATCATACTGATCGTTTTCCTTCCCATCCTTGCCCTAGAAGGGGTCGAGGGCAAGATGTTCCAGCCGATGGCATTAACGTTCATATTTGCCATGTTAGGGGCGATGGTACTCTGTTTGACCTACGTTCCGATGATGTCCGCCCTGTTCATTAAGGCACCAAAATCCGCTAAAGCATCCTATGGCGATAGGTTTGTGCATTGGATAGAACGCAAATACGAACCATTGCTGATGAAATCACTTCATAAAAGTAAAATGGTCGTAGTAGTTGCATTGGGGATTTTTGCGCTGGCCGTTTTTACATTTACCCGAATGGGGGGCGAATTCATCCCGCAATTGGACGAGGGCGACATTGCCTTTCACGCTATCCTTCAACCGGGAAGTTCCCTAACGGAAACCATCGAGACCACCACGAAAATCGAACGCATCGTAAAGGCCGATTTTCCCGAAGTGGAGAAGATAGTAAGCCGAATCGGTGTGGCCGAAGTACCCACCGACCCCATGCCCTTTGATTTCGCGGATGTGTTCGTGATACTCAAACCAAAGGATGAATGGACAAGTGCCGATAACAAAGATGAACTCATCGAGAAAATGAAGGAAGCCGTGAGTATCGTTCCGGGAGTGAATTATGAGTTTACGCAGCCCATCGAGATGCGTTTCAATGAACTGTTGGAAGGTATCCGCGAGGACGTGGCCATAAAAATCTATGGAGAGGATATCGATATACTTGCAGCGAAAGCCGAGGAAGTTACCAAAATCATCGCAGGTACGCCCGGTATAGGCGATATGCGGGCCGAAGCTACGACCGGACTGCCCCAAATGACCATTCTATATGACCGTAGCAAAATCGCGCAGTACGGGGTCAGTATCAGCCAGCTGAACATTGCAGTGCAAATGGCCTTTGCGGGAAAAAGCGCAGGTGTCATTTTTGAAGGCGAAAAACGCTTCGATATGGTGGTCAGGCTGACCGAGGCCAACCGTAGGGATATAGACGATGTGCGCAACCTGTTCATCAATTTGCCCAATGGCAGTCAAATTCCCCTGCGTGAACTCGCAACCATCGAATACCGGCCGGGACCGATGCAGATAAGCCGCGACAACACCAACCGAAGGACGTATGTAGGCGTGAACGTCAGGGGGCGTGACGTAGAATCGTTGGTCAATGAAATCAAGGAAAAACTGGATGCGCAACTTGAGCTTCCATCCGGGTACTTCATTCGCTATGGTGGGGCTTTTGAAAATTTAGAACGTGCCAGCAAGAAACTGCAAACAGTCGTTCCAATAGCGTTGCTACTTATTTTTATCCTCATCTATTTTGCGCTTAAATCCCTTCCCCAGACGTTTATGATCTATCTCGCCATCCCAATGGCGACCATAGGCGGGGTTTTTGCCCTATGGCTGCGCGATATGCCCTTTAGTATTTCCGCAGGGGTCGGATTTATCGTGCTCTTTGGGGTAGCAGTACTCAACGGCCTCGTCATGATCAGCGGACTCAACGAGCTGAAGGACGAAGGTGTGACCAACCTTAAAGACCGTATCATGGAAGGTACAAAACGTAGGATACGCCCCATAATGTTAACGGCTTTTACCGATATTTTAGGTTTTCTTCCCATGGCCATTTCCGCATCGGCCGGAGCGGAAGTGCAAAGACCCTTGGCAACGGTGGTCATCGGCGGCTTGATAACATCCACTCTATTGACCCTGTTCATACTTCCCATATTGTACCAATGGGTGGAGAAGCGATCGGCGACGTTTAAGGTCAAGAAAAAATGGATTACGGCAACCGCGGTCGTGTGCTTATTGTTTACTTCAGGCATGATGGGCGCACAGGGTATACAGCAGGATTCATTACCAAGCGTTACTTTGGAACAGGCCGTAGCAATTTCCAAGAAGAATTATCCGTTGCTGAAGACCAACCGTCTTGAAATCGACAAACAGGCCGCCCTAAAAGCGAACGCTTACGATTTCGGAAACACCCAAGTTTTTACGGGCGGGGAGGAGGTCAACGGGGGTCAGGGCGTTTATACGACGGTCGGGTTGGGCCAACAGAATATTGATTTGTTCGGCATCGGTGCAAAAAAACGATTGCAAAAACAGCGGGTACAGCTTGCTGAAGCAGCCTATGGCCTGTCTGAACTTCAAGTGGAAAGGGAAGTGAAAAAAGCCTGGTCGGAAACCTATCAGGCAAAGCAAAAACTCCTTTTGTACAAGGAACTGGATTCTATCTACCAAAGGTTCTCGACCGCCATTGAACTCAATCTCGAAGTCGAGGCCATATCGCGATTAGAATTCGCTTCGGCCAAAAATCAGGCTTTGCAGATTCGCAATAGACTACGACAGGCTGAAAGCGACTTTGCAATTGCCCTGCAACGCCTGAACCTGTGGTTGGTCTCCGAAACGGTCTACTCCGTTCCCGACGAATTGAACGAAAGCGGACTTACGGTCCTGGAAACAGATTTCGAGTTGGAGGAACATCCAGGCCTGATGCTCTCGCAACTGCGCCTATCGGAAACCGAAGCGGAGCTAAATGCCGCACGTGCCGATCTGTTGCCCAAACTCAACCTTCAGGGCGGACTTCAAAAGGTAAATGGCGATAGCGGCTTTTACACCTATCAGGCAGGTGTATCTGTTCCGCTGTTCTCGGGTCCCGAACGAGGGCGTAAAAAGGCAGCAAAACTCGAAAGGGAAATTGCCGAAACCAATACCGCTTTCAAGGAAAAACAACTGCGATCCGAGTACGCACAGGCATTGCGGACCTATCAAAAATGGCGAAGCTCTTGGCGGTTCTATCGGGACGAGGCCATACCGCTCGCCAAGGAACAGCGAAAAGGCGCGCTTTTCGCCTATACCGAAGGTGCGGTGGACTATGCGGCTTTTACCCAGATCATACGGGATGCCATACAGACCGAAATGGACGCTTTGGAAGCACTTGACAATTACTTGAAATCCGTATTCGAACTTCAATATTATACCTTATAAACGATGAAAAATATAATAAAACATACAGTACTGGTCTCGATGGGATTGCTCTTGGGCCTATCGGCCTGTGGGGATTCCAAAGAAAAAAACGCCCCCAAAAGCCAAGATTCGGAATCGGCAATGCGGCACGTGGAAAACGAAGGCGACGAAGTTATGCTGACGGAAAAACAATACGACGCGTTGCAGATGAGGATCGATACGCTGGCACAAAGAAACATGAGCGGCTATATAGAGGCCAATGGGCAGTTGGAAGTACCCCCACAGAACGAAGCCACCATTACTTCCGTAGTGGGTGCAAACGTAGTTTCTATCGAGGTTATCGAGGGCGATAAGGTCAATAAAGGCCAAACGGTGGCCTATCTCTCGCATCCCAATATCATCCAGAAGCAGACCGATTATCTAAATGCGTACAGCAATAGCCAGTTTTTGCAAAAGGAATACGATCGCCAAAAAAGGCTTTATGAGGCCGGGGTCGGTTCGGGGATGAACTTCCAAAAGGCCGAGGCGGATTATCAGGCTTCCAAGGCCATGGTCAATGGACTTGAAGCTCAATTAAAACAGTTTAACATCAATACTTCCGGAGTTCGAGACGGTACGATTTATCAGCGGATAAGTTTGCAAAGTCCCATTGAAGGTTTCGTGCAGAGCGTGGAAGTAAAAACGGGGCAGTACGTAGAACCGCAAACCGACCTTTTCGAAATCGTCAATACGCACCATGTCCATGCCGATTTGATGGTCTTTGAAAAGGATGTGGACAAGGTCAGGGAAGGCCAAACGGTACGTTTCAATGTGCAGTCCATTCCCGGAAAGGAACTGACAGCCGAAATCTATTCGGTCAGCAAGACTTTTGAAAAAGATCCTAAGGCGATACACGTTCACGCCGAGATAGAGAACAAAGAGGGCGATCTGATTCCCGGTATGTACATCAGGGGACGTATCGAAATAGACAATACCCGAACCATGGCCTTGCCGGAAAGTGCGATTGCCAAGGATGGCGAAAAATCCTTTGTTTTTACTGCGGAAAAAGAAGATGGGGCATGGCATTTCAAGCCCTTGGAAATAGTGACTGGCACAAACAACGGGGATTGGGTAGCCATTGATTTTTTGGAATCCGTGGAACCCAAGACAAAATTCGCATTCAACAATGCCTATTACCTTATGGCCGAAATGAAAAAAGGGGAGAACGAAAACGATGATTAAATACTTATGAACGAAATAGAAAAATTACTAAAAGATAAAAAGGTTCGCCCAACGGCAATGCGCATATTGATCTATAAGTATATGGCCGAAAAGGACATCGCGGTCGCGCTTGCGGATATCGAGAACGCTTTTGCGAAATCGGACAGAACTACCTTGTATCGAACTCTGAAAACCTTTGAGGAAAAAGGCATCGTACACCAAATAGATGATGGCACCAATATTTCAAAATATGCCCTGTGCGAACCAGGTTGTAATTGTGAACTAGAACAAGATCTACACTTGCACTTTCATTGTGATAACTGTGATGAAACGATGTGTTTGACAGAACATAAAATCCCTCATATAAATTTGCCGGAAGGGTATATAGCTGAAGATGCGAATTTGGTCATCAAAGGTATTTGCGAAAAGTGTAGTGGACAATAAATGCACTTCCGTTGCATCAAAAATAGGATGACATTGCAAAAATTATGAAAAAGAAAAAAGTAAACCTACGGGACATAGACCCAAAAAAACATCAGGGCGAACATACACACGAGGACGGGTATAACCATGGCAATCCTGAAAAAGCATCAAATTTTAGAACCTATTTGCCATCTATTTTCAGCTTTGTGATGCTGATTGCAGGGATTGCCATAGATTACGTTGAGGCATTCCCCTTTTTCAAAGGATGGATCAGGATCGTATGGTATACGGTGGCCTATATTCCGGTAGGATTTCCAGTTATCAGGGAAGGTTGGAACAGCATCAAAAAAGGCGATTTCTTTACCGAGTTTTTCTTGATGTCGATTGCCACTCTGGGAGCATTCGCCATTGGGGAATATCCGGAAGGTGTGGCCGTGATGCTGTTCTATGCCGTGGGCGAACTGTTCCAAAGTTCAGCGGTCAACCGGGCAAAAGGAACCATCAAAGCGTTACTTGATGTCCGTCCGAACGAGGCATTGGTATATCGTGATGGCGATATTGTTTCAGTAAATCCCGAGACTGTTGAGATTGGCGAAAAGATACAGGTACGTGTAGGTGAAAAAGTTCCACTTGATGGCATTCTGCTTTCCGAAAAGGGTTCTTTTAATACTGCTGCCTTGACAGGCGAAAGCAAACCTGATACTATTGCTAAAGGCGATACTGTTTTTGCAGGTAGTATTAATCTCGATAGGGTAATCGAAATCGAGACTACTAAGGAATTTAAGGACAGTTCCATTGCACGAATTCTGGAAATGGTACAGAATGCAACTGCCAGAAAATCAAAGACGGAATTGTTTATTAGAAAATTTGCGCGGATTTATACGCCTATCGTTGTATTCTTGGCAATCGGCCTGACGTTTCTGCCCTCCTCTTTTGTGGATGATTATGTATTTAGGGATTGGCTATATCGAGCATTGATATTTCTCGTTATTTCGTGCCCTTGTGCGCTGGTCATTTCCATTCCCCTGGGTTATTTCGGCGGATTGGGTGCGGCATCGCGAAACGGTATTCTGTTTAAGGGTGCATCCTTTCTAGATACAATGACGCAAGTGGACACGGTCGTAATGGATAAGACCGGAACTGTAACCAAAGGGGTTTTTAGAATCAAGATAATCAATTCAATTACATTTGAGGAAGCCGAATTTATGAAGTACCTGATGGCGATGGAAGAACAATCCACACATCCTATTGCAAAAGCGATTCTCGAATATAAAGCTGACGGTTCGGATTATGAGGCTACTGATGTTTCAGAGGTTGCCGGAAAGGGTTTGAAAGGAACGGTCAACGGGAAGACGGTGCTTGTAGGAAACAAAGCTTTGATGACCTCAAACAATATAGAAGTCCCTTCGGCAACAGATGGTATTGTAGAATCAATTGTTATGGTGTCCATTGATGGAAAGTTTGCAGGTTATGTAACCATTGCAGATGAACTAAAGGATGATGCGCACCAAGCCATTAAACAGATTAGGGATGCCGGAATTTCCAAGATTATAATGCTATCAGGTGATAAGGACTCAATTACACAACAGGTTGCAAAAGAATTAAACATCGATTGGGCAAAAGGTGGGTTGTTACCCGAAGATAAACTGAATGAAGTCGAAGAGCTTAAAAAACAACCTGAAACAAAAGTCGCATTTATCGGCGATGGCATAAACGATGCACCAGTTTTAGCAGCAAGTGGCGTGGGTATTGCGATGGGTGGTTTGGGTAGCGACGTTGCCATTGAAACAGCCGATGTTATCATACAGACCGACCAACCGAGCAAGATTGCAATAGCGATTAAAATTGGTCGTTCAACGCGACGAATTGTCTGGCAGAATATTGGTTTGGCCTTCGGAGTAAAAGTAATAGTACTCATTCTAGGTGCAGGTGGCCTGGCCACGATGTGGGAAGCCGTTTTTGCCGACGTGGGGGTTGCACTTTTGGCAATTTTCAATGCGGTTCGGTTGCAGCGGATGACGTGGGATTAAGGTCATACTAAATCTAAATAAAGAAATCATTTTTTCATTCGGGACAACTGATAGTATCTAATAAAATATATTAATTGCATAATCCACTAACGCAGAACTTCCAAAGATTCCATAAGTTTTGCTCTGTGAATTACATAGAAATATTTAGACTTATCTAAAAATATAATTATATTCGTATATATATTTTTATAGTAATGTCTAAAATAATTTATATTTTTATTGGGATCTCTTTACTTCTGCTTTGTGGCTGTGAAAAATTGGGACCCGAGGAACCTATGGAATTTGAGCTGTTGGATGGACCTATCGATGGCCTGTCCATAAGCGAGCAAAAACGGTTTTTAGCTGGCGACATAGCTTTTAACGATGACGTCTTTACCGTTGAAAATGGCCTTGGCCCATTATTTGTCGGGACTAGCTGCGTTAGCTGCCATTCAGGGGATGGCAAGGGCCATCCTTTCAACCAACTTATCAGGTTTGGCAACAATGATGTGGTCCTACCCTCAATGCCAACTATCGGCGATGGCAGGAACCAAATTCAAAATAAGGCCATACCAGGTTTTGAGCCTGAAACCGTGCCCGATGGTGTGCCCTTTTCTATTTTGGTGGCCCCTGCAGTCACTGGATTGGGCCTGTTGGATGCAGTTCCTGATGGGGATATTCTGGCCTTGGCCGACCCAATGGATGAGGATGGAGATGGAATTAGCGGAAGGCCCCACTATAATATTCCTCCTGAATTCACTGAAATCCGGGAAAATAGTGTTTCACTTGGAGACAATTACATCTTCAGGTTTGGTAAGAAGGCCAATAGCTATGATTTGTTGCACCAGACCGTAGGTGCGTATAATCAAGATATAGGCATAACCTCTCTTTTTGATCCCATTGACCCCTTCAGCGGTCTTGAAGAAGATCCAGAGATAAGTACCCAGACTTTGAATGACGTGGTATTTTACCTTAAAACTCTTAAAGCTCCTATTCCTAGAAACCAGACAGATCCGGATGTTATAGCCGGAAAAGAGCTTTTCCAATCCATACAATGTGCAGCTTGTCACACACCGACCCTGACAACAGGGTTTTCTCCCATTGAATCTTTGTCCTTTAAGGAATTCCATCCCTATTCGGATTTATTGTTACATGATATGGGCCCTGGTCTTGATGATGGATTCACAGAGGGCAACGTTGAGACTTCTGAATGGAGAACTCCACCGCTATGGGGAATCGGCCTGTCCGCCAATTCCCAAGGCGGACAAATATTCCTGTTACATGACGGAAGGGCTTCAAGTATTGAGGAAGCTATAGAAATGCATGGCGGTGAGGCAAATAATTCAAAGGCTCAGTACCTCTCATTAACGCCAGAAGAAAAGTCACAATTGGTACAATTCATTAACTCCCTATAAATGCGCAGGAAAGATTTCATCAAACGTTTGGGATATCTAACCACAGCTCTCCCGGCTTCCTCCTTTTTGCTCCACAGCTGTGCTGGCCTATACTATGCGTCCTTCGCTGAGGAAGAGGGAATGTTGAGAATATCAAAAGGTGAGTTTAAACAGATAAAAGGAGGAAAACAAAATGAACGCGATTTTGTGGTCATTCAGAGCGGTTCCATGCAATATCCCATCGGCGTATTCAAAACTCCGAACCAAGGCTTTACTGCCAGTTTAATGCAATGTACCCATAGAGGCTGTGAACTCAACATTGGCGGGGGCATATATAACTGTCCATGTCATGGCAGTGAATTTGACCGCTTGGGTCAGGTTATGCAAGGGCCCGCGGAAGAAAACCTGAAGTCATTCCCAATAACAACCGATAATGAACATATCTATATACATGTCTCCTAAAATATACACTGCCCTTTTCTTATTGAATATTTGCGTTTCGACCATCAGCGCCCAAATCAGCGATAAAGACAGTATCAAGGCATCAATGAATATGGATGCAGTCTATGACCGCCCATTTTTGACTTTCGACAAATTTCCTGTCAATCTAGGTGGTTATCTGGAGGCGAACTCAATCTATAGCATTAAGGATGGATTGTCAGAAGGGTTATCTTTTCAGGCCAGGAGATTGACTCTTTTCGTTTCGGCATCCATATCGAAGCGCATTAAGTTTTTGACTGAGTTGGAATTTGAAAACGGAACCGAGGAAATCGCCATCGAATTTGCCTCAATGGATATCGCCTTACATCCCTTGCTCAATCTTCGAGGTGGAATTGTATTGAATCCCATCGGCTCATTTAATCAAAATCATGACGGTCCGAAATGGGAATTCGTGGAGCGACCGGATGTTAGCACCAATTTGTTGCCCGCCACTTTCTCCAATGCCGGATTTGGCATATATGGAAAGACGTATAAGGGAGATTGGACTTTGGGATATGAAGCGTATCTAACCAATGGTTTTGACACTAGCATTATCAATAACGAAGAAGAAAGGACTTCTTTAGTGGCTGTCAAGGAAAATTCTGCGCGATTTGAAGATAATTTTAGTGGGAGCCCGCTCTTAAATGGAAAATTGGCAATTAAACATCGTAAAGTAGGAGAACTGGGCATCTCTTATATGGGAGGCACATACAACAGGGAAGAAATAGATGGACTTCAAGTTGACACTGAATCAAGGCGGGTCGATGTACTGGCTTTAGACCTAAATACGACCATCAACAAAACCGGAACAAGGCTCGTAGGTGAGATGGCCTACATTTGGATAGGGGTACCGGATACCTTCACACAGCAATTTGGAAATCAACAGGCGGGCTTTTTTGTCGACATTATCCAACCGGTGTTAAAAACGAAAATATTGGATTGGGAAGATGCGATATTGAACCTTTCGCTCAGGACGGATTATGTGGATTACAATATCGGCAGGTTTGCCCAGACCAATACGGATATTGGCGATGACCTATTCGCTTTGACCCCTGCCTTGAGCTTCAGGCCGTCACCCCAGACCGTTCTAAGGATTAACTATCGATACCAATGGCAGCAGGATATTTTAAACAATCCTGCCTCAAAAACTGCAACATGGTATTTTGGGATCAGCACCTATTTTTAAAGTGATATCCTATTTATCAACTTAAATCCGCCTGATTTCAAAGCAGTCATATCGCGCTTGAACAATGTATTCAAGTGTAACAACAAAATATATTTAAGTATTTGCTTAAATAATTTAATAATGATATATTTGTTGCCACTTCAAATCAAAATAGATGAGCTTGGAAATAATTTGTACACGGAACGAAGCAGACAAGAAGCAAATATCCCGTTGCAAGGAAACCATTGAGAATTCTTCGGACAGTTTTAAGTCGATGAGCAAAATTCTGGCGCTGGCAGGAAGTGAGGTACGGTTAAAAATTCTATTTCTTTTGAACATAGAAAAAGAACTTTGCCCTTGCGATATTGCTGACATTCTTGAAATGAGTGTTCCTGCCGTATCCCAACATATCCGTAAAATGAAGGATGCAGGAATTATTTTATCGAGACGTGAGGGGCAAACATTATATTATTCGCTGGTAAAGAGTGAGGACAATGTTTTGAATGGAATTTTCAATTCAATTTCAGCAAGAAAGAAAACAGCTTAGAAAGTTTACATTATGGCACCGAATAAAACCTTAAACACCGCGGCCTATACCGGCATTTTTACCGCAGTTGCAGCATCAATATGTTGTATAACCCCTGTCTTGGCATTAATTGCTGGAACAAGCGGAATTGCATCTACCTTTTCTTGGGTCGAGCCATTTAGACCCTACCTTATCGGCTTGACCATTATTGTCTTGGTGTTTGCCTGGTATCAGAAACTACGACCGAAAACACAGGAAGAAATAGATTGCGCCTGTGAAGATGATTCGAAACCATCATTTTGGCAATCCACACGGTTCTTATTGATAGTAACACTATTCGCCGCATTGATGCTGGCCTTCCCGTACTATTCCAACCTTTTTTATGCACAACCCACCAAGGATATCGTCTATGTCTCTCAATCCAATATCGAAAAGCAGACTTTTGAAGTCGCTGGAATGACCTGTGCAGGCTGTGAGGCACACGTAGAAAACGAAGTCAATAAGCTGGATGGAATTATTTCGGTCAAAGCCAGCTACGAAAATGCCAATACCATAGTGGAATTTGACAAGACCAAAACCGGTTTGCCTGCAATCCGAAAAGCTATAGAAAGCACCGGCTTTAAAGTTGTCGAGAAAACCACTAAAGAAAATAAGTAGATGAAAAAATATGATGTTTTCATTATTGGTTCGGGTATGTCAGGTATGACAATCGCCAATAAATGCGCTTCAAAAGGTCTTTCGGTGGGCATTACAGATGAACTGCCTTATGGTGGCACCTGTGCCCTACGAGGCTGTGACCCAAAAAAAGTGATTATCGGTGCCACGGAAGTACGCGACTTTGCTAAAAGACTTAAAGGGAAAGGCATTGATACCATTCTTGATATCAACTGGAAGGATATAATTGTGTTCAAACAGACCTTTGTCGATGAAATGCCGAAGAAAATAGAAAAAGGGTATGAGAAGAACGGCATAGATACCTTTCACAGTTCCGCTACGTTTATAAATGAAAATACCTTAAGTGTAGGTGACGAGACCATTCAAGCTGATAAAGTTGTAATTGCGTCAGGTTCAAAACCAAAAGTTTTAGACTTTGATGACGGACAGCTTGCTCAAACGAGTACGGATTTCCTAAACCTAAAGGAATTACCAGAATCCTTGCTTTTCATCGGTGGTGGATATATTGCTTTTGAATTCGCTCATATTGCCGCACGTTCCGGTGCCGAGGTAACGATAGTACATCGAGGTAAACGTCCGTTGGAAAACTTTGACCGGGATATTGTAAAACATTTGGTCGCTGCCACACGTAATTTAGGTATCAAGCTTGTTCTTGAAACCGAAGTCTCTAAAATTGAACGTAAAGATGGCAACTACATAACCACAGGAATTTCAAACGGAAAGGAAACTAATTACAAATCGGCAGCAGTATTTAATTCCGCTGGTCGTCCCCCAGCCATTTTTGATTTAGAATTGGAAAAAGCAGGTATATCCTTCTCAAAAAAGGGCATAGAGGTCAACGAATACCTTCAGAGCACATCGAACGCGAACATATATGCAGCTGGCGATGCAGCGAATTCAAGAGGATTGCCCCTAACACCCGTAGCTGTATTGGAAGGACACGTCGTGGCTTCAAATATCATCAAGGGGAACCAGAAAAAAGTCAATTATCCCCCAATGCCTTCCGTGGTTTTTACTTTGCCCACTATGGCAACCGTTGGCCTATTGGAAGATGAAGCCAAAGAAAAGGGATATGATGTCAATGTCAATTTTGAAAAAGTGGATAATTGGTTCAATGCGAGACGCCTGAATGTGGATGAGTATGCCTTTAAAACAATCGTCGATAAAAATAACAATACCATTTTGGGCGCGCATCTTATTGGACCTTACTGTGAAGAAACAATAAATCTTTTTGCAATGGCGATAAAGGCCAAGATGACCATAAGCGATTTAAGGACAATGATATTTTCATACCCTACAATGGCATTCGACCTAACCTATATGCTCTAACTATTATTTATGGAAACTACTATATTAAAATCCACGATTACCTGCCCTGAATGCGGCCACAAAAAGGCAGAAGAAATGCCAACCACGGCCTGTCAATTCTTTTATGAATGTGATAATTGCAAACAAATACTAAAACCAAAAGAAGGCCATTGCTGCGTATTCTGTTCTTACGGAACTGTGGCCTGTCCACCTATTCAGGAAGGTTTAAAATGTTGCTAATAAAATTGGAAAAATATTTGGAGACCACCCTACGAGCATACTTACATTGCAATAAAATTTTAATCAATGATACCACGGGATTTAAGTAAGGACATAAAAACAAGGTTACAAAGTATCAATGGGCAACTTAGCGGCCTCATTAAAATGCTGGACGAGGATACCGACCCTGAAAAGATACTGATACAGTTCAAAGCAGCACAAAAGGGTTTGGACAAGGCCCATTTCCTGTTACTGGACGAAACTTACAGAAAAGCCTTGGCAATCAAGATTTCAGAAACCGTGGAAGCTTGTCCTGGAGATTGTGGTAATGAAGACCGTATTGAATTTATACGGAAACAGTTCCCTGATTTGGAGCTGGACAGTCTTACCGACAAAATGAAAGAAATTGCCATGCTCAAATCCAAATTGGAAGACTTTAACGAAGAATAGAACTCGCGAAAAAACAACCCCCGTTTGATGGCCCAAAACTATGGGTCATTTTTTTTTGAAATATTATTTGGAGACCACCCCAGGCACCCACCTACCTTTGTACCGTGCTTAATTGATAAGCCATTATAAATGAAATATTAATAAAAAAAAAGAGATTATGAAACGTCAAGTAGAAGTCTTTACAGCCAACTGCCCCGTATGTGACCCAGTGGTTAAAATGATTGAGGAACTGGCCTGTGATGAATGTGAAGTAACAACATACGATTTGGTAAAACAATGCGATGATAAGACGTGTCTTACCAAGATGAACGAATACGGGGTCAACAAAATACCTGCCGTGGCAGTAAATGGAAAATTGCTCGAATGCTGTAAGGATTCAGCGATTTCCAAGGAAAAATTGATGGAAGCCGGAATAGGGCAATCTTTATAAAATACCTAGATAACCATGTGCTTCAAAAAATTTATATCGCTATCAAGAAATATCAAGTATTCGGCAACAATAGGGTTATTGCTTATAGCGGGAACAGCGATGGCCCAGGGCCACGGGCCGCTTTACGGCCTGCAGACACCGACCCTTGCAAAGGGTGGTGTCGATTTGAACGTGGCCGGTATGAGCCTAGGTACGGAAAACGAAACTTCGTATATGCTACGCTACTTGTTCTCCTATGGTATTACGGAAGATCTACAGGTAAATTTGACAACCCCTACAATGATCGAACGCCATGACAATGCCCCAAGAACACGGGGAAACAGCAATATGCCTGCCAACGGCGATATCGAGGCATCACTTTGGTACCGTTTCTTTTCCAATGCATTCGGAGTGGGCAAGCGTTTCGAGTCCACCGCCATTGTGGGCGTTTCCGCTCCGACTGATAACGAGCGTGGGCAGGTCAATGTGGGCAACTCGGTACACGCCGCCGTTTCAACGGGCTATGCCTCCCGCATATGGTATGCTTGGATAGGGGGAGGATATCAGTACTATTTCAAAAAAAACAACGAACAGCTGGGCGACTTACCCTACGCAAGTGCGGTGGTAGGATATCGCCCCAATATTTTTATGGGCGATTACCCGAAACCTGATTGGCGCATCTTCATCGAATCGCTGGTCGAATTCCCGGGTAATAATAAATATTCGGGGCAACAGGATTATTCCGGTTCGCGGAGTACGAAGGTTTTGGCAGGCCCATCATTTTTGGGACTGTACGGGGCCTGGGGAGTATCGTTCGGGGCTTTGTTTCCGGTTGTACAGGATTTGACACCAGGAACCATAAAGGAAAACTATCGGATAGCGATAAATTTAAGTTACTGGTTATAAATAAAGACAAAATCTAAAAGAGCAAAAAAATGAAGGATATTACAATGTTGGCAATAATTGGGTTATTTGGTATCGGCACATCGCATGCACAGATCACCAAAGTTGACCAAGAAGTATATGGAATGGATTGTGCCCCTTGTGCCTATGGCCTGGAGCGGGGGTTGAAAAAGATGGAAGGTCTTAAATATGTTCGTGTAAGTCTTAACGACGGGAAGGCCTACTTGGAACTGGCAACTGAAAATAAACTCACATTACAAGACATTCAGGAAGAAGTGAAAAAAAATGGATTTTCAGCAAAGAAAGCCCAAATCACCATTTCAGGAACCGTGAAGAAGGAAAACGGGCTGTGGGTAATTGAAACCGGCCAAGAGCTATTTGATATATCGCAGCATTCACCGACTGAACTAGTGCAAGCATTGACTCCTGGAATGGCAACTGTAAGTGGTACGGTAGAAGATGAGGAGGATGGAAACCTTTCGGGCCGATGGGCCATAATACTCACAAAAGTCAAATAAGTTTTTATGAAGTCTTTCGTCAAAATGTTATTGAGCTCCAGTTTGCTTGCTGCCGTTCTTCCCTTGATGTGTTGTTTCATTCCCGCATTGCTTTCGGTGGTGGCCGGATTGGGATTTATAAGTAGAGGTTTTCAATGGGTACACCCCGCTGAGATCTATCTGACCCTATTTTCGGTTGGCAGCCTTGGAGTCGCACACTATAAAAATTTTGAAGGTTCGAAGAGGCTTTGCCGGAGGAAATCGTGCCAAGATGGTAAAATCAATCGTGGTATCAACTCCTGGTCTCTATGGATAATTACATCCCTGGTTTTAATTTCTATGATAGTAAATTTTTGGTATGAATTTTAGAAAGGTGTACATCTTCCCCGTTGTTTTTTTGCTTCTTGTCATATCTAGTTGTAAAAAGGTTAAAAAACAATGGCATTTCGAAAGGAAAATTATGCTACCCATAGAATCCCGTCCCTTGGCATTGGCCAAGGACGGGGAAACCATTTGGTTTTCGGATCCTGATCATTTTCGTTTATATAAAATTGCCATGAATGGGCAGGTATTAGATTCAATCACCGGTATCCAACGGCCAATGAACATACATTTTGACAAGGGAGCACTATATATCCCCGAATTTTTGACCGACACCATCTGGCAATATAAAATGGGAAACTCCCGCCCCTTGAAAATCAATAAACGACCACAGGCCCCGGCCGGTGTTTCGGTATATGGGGATAGTATTCTAATAGCGGATTTTTACAATCATCGGATTCTAGTACAGACACCGAATGAAAGTTTTACCATTGGCAAGCAGGGCCACAAGGAGGGCGAACTGTACTATCCAATAGATGTTAAGCTAAAAGAGGCGAAAGTATATGTAGCGGATGCCTATAACCACAGGGTTCAGGTCTTTGGTTTTGGTGGAAAACACTTAAAGACGATTGGTCTAAATGACCAAATAAACGTGGCCTCTGGTATTGCTTTGAATAGTCAGGAAATAGCGGTAACAGATCAAGAGAACGATCGTGTTTTGATTTATGGCTATGATGGGCAACTGTTTCAAGTTTTGGAAGAAGGGATAAATTATCCTACGGATGTTTTATTGGATATGGAATATCTATACATTACAAATTTTAAGGAGAATTCCATTTCGGTCTATCAAAAGAGGTGACTTGTTTCTGTTGATTCGAGGTTTGAGATGGAGTGCTAAGAAAAAGATGGCCCCTATTTAGCTTCTCCTTTTAATTTAATGGCTCGACCGATGCAAATAATTTTATCTAGCACGTATATATTCTGTGAACTCATAGATTGTACCTTCGGCTGATTCCACTCCCGATTCCCTTCTAACCTGCAGTTGCTGACTCCTTAATTTAACCACCATAAAGGGCTCGTTAACATCCAAATATGAGTGGGTGAGTTTCCCGGATTCATTTAAGTCCCAAGTACCTATTTCAAGAAAGGAGTTGGCTATCTGGCTATGGCATGCAATTTCCCCAATTCCCCAGAAATAAACATTTTCTTCTTGCTGATTTCCTTTTATATAGCGGATAATATCATCTTTTCGGCAATACTCGAATTGTGCAAACGAATCCTCTTTTGGTACTAAAACTCCTAATGAGTCATTTATTTGACCAATATATTGTGCCGTTCTTTTCCAATCTCCTTCTAAATTATCAGCCGTAAATGATAGATTAGCGGATTCTATGGAAGAATTTCCGTCATTCCTGTCGCAAGCGGATAAAGTCATTAAATATAGAGACAACACAAAAAGTGTGCGTTTTAGTTTAATATATGACATGAACTTAAAGTTACTTATTTATTCTACCTTCATTTCCGATAATAAAAAGAATATTGACCACTATAGTCGGAATTTCTCTAAAAACCTTAGGTGTGGCAAAAAAGTCAGGGATAGTATGGTTGTCCTAATGGTCTGATAAGAGAACCAGTGTGCAATCCTATTGAACCCCTTGTTAGACTGTTTTAGCGTGGTATTGGTAACTTCACTGCATTCATTTATCACTTTGTCAAAATCGAGTCTCAGAATTTCCGCAAAATCGGACGAATATACCTCAACGTTCATTTCGATACTGCCATAACAACTAAGACTGTTCAGATTAAATGAGCCTATGGTCGCCCATTTCTTATCCACTACAGCCGCCTTGCCGTGTAGCACTGACCTGTTCCACTCATATACCTGAATGTCGTGTTGAAGAAAGGATGAGTATAAATAGGTAGCCGCTTTGTGTACCAACGGTACATCACTAACCCCAGCCAATACGACTATTATTTTTATACCCTTTTCACTTGCCTTTTTTAGGGCTTTTGCTATCCGCCTTCCAGGTAAAAAATACGAACCTACGATTACTATCTCTTTTTCGGCATGGAGAATGGCATTAGTATAGGCATCACAGACTTCGGTTTTACTTTTAAGCCAGTCGTTTTGTAAGATTCCAACCCTTGCTTTGTTCACCAAATGCAGGACGGGATTTACTTTTTTCGAACTCCGTTGTTTAAAAAAATAATCCTTGCACAGATTCTGTAAATCTACTGCAGCTGGACAATACAACTGCAAGGCATAATCTAGCCAAGGCTCCGATTCAGTTGTGCCGTGGTATTTATCGGCAATATTGATTCCCCCGATGAGTGCTGTTTTTCCGTCGGCAACGACTACTTTGTGATGCATACGCCTACCGAGATAAAAATTGTTCCAAGAGAACAAAGGGGAGAAAAAACGTAGTGAAATACCATGTTGTACCAAATCATGGACATAACTATCTGGAAGCGCAGCACAGCCATAGGCATCCAGTAAGACATACACTTTGACTTTTCGTTGGGCTGCTTTCTTCAGTAGAGCAGCTATGCGATTTCCAGTACTATCGTTTTCAAAAATGTAGGTTTGTAAATGTATTTCCTTTTGCGCCTTTTCAATTATTTTTTCCAAACGATGAAAATAGTCTTTGCCCGAATGGACCAACTCGATATAGTCTTCATTATGGCCCACAACGTGCAATACTTTTTTGATATTATCTTCTGCTGATTTGTGCGTCATCGCTATTTCCTTAAATAGTAAACCAATCCTATTGCAACCAAAACGACCGAGCCTGCAATGACAAAAGGATAGTAAAAGCCTCCGGCGAGCAACCAAGTCCCCAAAATGGGCCCCAGAATCTGTCCAATGCTGTTTGTGGAGCTTTGTATGGAAATGTTTCTTCCCGTATCTTCCTTAGATAACAAAGAGACGGCTGAAAGCAGATTTGGGGTTACCATCGCACCACCACTGGCAAATAGTATTATCATACCATATACAGATAGCTCATTGCGCAAAAAAGGGAATACAATAAGTGAAAGTCCGGTAATCACTAAGCCTAACGTGATTTGCTGTTTCGAGGTCATTATCTTTTCCCCATAAGTAGCAAAAACAGGCTGTAAGACTGCCATCACAGAACCGCAAAGCATAAAGCCAATACCGACTTGACTACTATTGAACGCCAGCTCGTCCTTGCCATAAATGGAAAATACGGTTTCAAACAGGGTCACAACAAATTGCATTACAAAGGATAGCAGCAACAGTATGATAAAATAATTACTAAAAGTAAAATTAAATTTTATCGTTTTTTCTCTGATCTTGGTCACTATTGCCGTGTTCTTCAACCATTTTAGAATAACGAACAATACGATCAAACCCAATACTGCGGCAAAGAAAAATGGAACCGAAAATCGGTCAAAATGAAATACGCCAAAAGAATATTTCAAGTGCACGTTGGTCTGTGATAACAGCCCCCCCAAAACAGGGCCAAAGATAACACCCGAACTGATTGCGACCCCTGACCACGCCATTATTTTGGTCCTGCGCTTTTCCGAGGTTATATCACTTAGATAGGCATTGCTGACGGGAATTACCGAAGAGGTAAATATTCCTCCGATTATACGGGCTACATACAACATGGTGAGCGAAGTTGCCAGACCGGTCAATAGGTTCATTGTTATAAACCCGATAAGCCCAACCAGAATTATGGGCTTACGACCATATTTATCGGAAAGTCTGCCCCACAATATTACAAAAATTAATTGAAATAGAGGATAAATGCTGGTAAGTAACCCAATATGGAAGTTGATTAAATCGGTGTCGAGATTGTCTTTTAAAGCTAATCTTTCGGTATAGTAGGGAAGGGTTGGCAATAAAATACCATAACCCAACATCACTACAAATAAACTCAACAGGATTAAAGATATCCTGTTGAGCTTTTCTTTCTTGTTCATTATTTTTTACCGATTTTTCGCTTTAATAATTGTGCATTAATGGCCACTATAATCGTGCTCAAACTCATAAATACAGCAGCTACGGCTGGTCCCAATACGAATCCAGTTGAATATAGTACACCGGCTGCTAAAGGGATGGCCACGACATTATAACCGGTAGCCCAGATCAGGTTCTGGATCATCTTATTATAGGTGGCTTTGCCAAACAAAATTAAATTAGCAATGTCTTTCGGGTTGCTGTTGACCAGAATAATATCGGCTGTTTCGGCAGCAATATCAGAACCAGAACCTACAGCAACGCCAACATTGGCCTGTGCTAATGCAGGTGCATCATTTACACCATCGCCTGTCATGGCAACAAATTCTCCTTTATCTTGTAGGTCTTTTACAATTTCCACTTTTTGGTGTGGTAAAACTTCTGCATAATAGCCATCCAATCCTAATTTATCGCTTACAGCTTTGGCGGTTTTCTCATTATCACCAGTTGCCATATATACTTTGATATTATTCTTTTTAAAGGTTTTTATAGCCTCAGCCGATTCTGGTCTAATCTCATCAGAGAGTGCAATATAACCTGCTAATTTTCCATCTATCAACACAAATACTACGGTTTCGGCAGCATCGCTATACGCATCATCAGGAATGGCGATCTTTTCGTCACGCAGATAGCCCGGGCTTACTACTTTTATCTCCTTGCCTTCTACATTGGCCTCGACACCTTTTCCAGTTATGGAATTAAATTTTTCAGGCTTTGGAATAGTCACCTTATCTGCTTTTACCTTTTTAATGATACCTACAGCAATAGGATGTTCTGAGCTTTGCTCCAAGGCACTTGCCAGTCGTAAGACTTCAGCTGAAGAATACTTCTTATCTACCGATTCAATTCTAGTAACCCCAAAATCCCCTTTGGTCAAAGTTCCAGTCTTGTCGAATAACAATGCTGATATTTTACGCGATTCTTCAAAGGCTGTTCTATTCCGGATTAACAATCCATTTTGAGCTGAAACTGCAGTTGAAATTGCCACTACCAAAGGAATAGCAAGACCCAATGCGTGTGGACAAGCAATAACCATAACGGTTACCATACGTTCTAAAGCATACACAAATGGAAAGCCTAAAATTAACCAAACTGCAAGTGTTCCAAATCCAATAGCTAAAGCAATATAAGTTAACCATTTTGCAGCCCTATCAGATAGGTTTTGCATCTTGGACTTGGTGCGTTGCGCTTCGTCAACCATCTTTATTACTTTGCTAAGATAGCTGTCTTTTCCGGTATGCTCTACCTTGACTTTTAAGGTGCTATTGCCGTTTATAGCACCACCAATAACCTTATCATCCAGTTCTTTTTTAACAGGTTTGGATTCTCCGGTAAGCATAGATTCATTAAGGTAGCTAGAACCTTCAGTTATCACACCATCTGCTGGAATTTTTTCACCTGGTTTAATTAAGATGATATCATCTTTTATAAGGTCGTCCAACTTTACATCTTGAATGGTATCTCCAACGACTTTATGTGCCTCTGAAGGTAACATGCTTACCAATAATTGTAAGGCTTTTGATGCTCCTAAAACACTCTTCATTTCTATCCAATGCCCCAAAAGCATAATAACGATAAGGGTACTTAATTCCCAAAAGAAGTCTTCGCCCTTGAGTCCGAAAACGGTTGCAGTGCTATAAAAATAAGCAACACTAATGGCCATGGATATTAGCGTCATCATACCAGCACCTTTGGTTTTCATTTCACCATAAAATCCTTTTAAAAATGGCCAAGCACCCCAGAAATAAACAAACGAAGAGAGTGCAAATAGGTAATAAGGATTACCGGGAAGTCGAAAATCATAACCAAAAAATTCCTGGATCATTGGTGAGAAGAACAGAATTGGGATGGTAATTACCAATGATACCCAAAACCGTTTTCTAAAATCCGCAACCATCATTTTATGGTGGTCGTGTCCCGCCATTCCCATTGGTGCATTGCCGTCATGACTGGAATGGTCCATCCCTGCCTCGCCGGCAGGCAGGTTTGAATGGTCTTTTTTGTCATGATTCATTCCTGCCTTGTCGGCAGGCAGGTTCGAGTGGTCTTCTTTATCGTGGTTCATCTTAGAATGGTCCATTTTTTTGTCCTTGTGATCTTTGTGGTTTTCCATGTTTATTAAATTAAGTTTTCTGTATTATTCTATTTTTTAAAAATTCCATTTTAAACGGGTATATATTGTATTGAACAATAAATCAAAATTATTTGTATTTCCAAACAAACTCTGTGAAATAATGGACAAATCAAATTGTTCGCCCATTATGATATTCAGGGACGGGTTTATAAAAACCGCATTATCGGCGGGGGAATACAGAATGTTCATTGCTACGTTTGTTATGGCACTGAATTCATAGGATAGCTGGGCAAAAAGGTTGTGCGTAAAAGGAGACAGGTTTTTTACATCCAGATTTATTGAAACCAAATTTTCAATGGCATTTTGATTCGCCCCGGATGAATTGTAAAAATACGCCCCATACAGGTACAGCGAATTTGGAAGGGCATAGTCCACCGAGACCGAAGAAATAAACGTTCCGGAATCCCCGGCAAAGTTTTGGTAATTCCTAAAATAAGAGAGTTCCGTCTTAAGTCCCGCGTTCCTGATATTTCCCGCCCATCCGGCCCCGGCCACAATATCGCGTTTATAGATCCCTCCGAGCAATTGTATATCGTAATTCCATTTATTGAACTTGTACAGTGCCGCGGCAATCAGTTCATCCGGGTCATCGGTGATCTTTACCGCCATATCCAATGTATAGTCCGTATCCTTAAAATACTGTACTCGCAGGGCATCGCTGCCCGGCCGTTCCTCATAATCGAAATCAATAAAAGAATAGGCGTTGAAAATGTCGTTGGGGTTGAATATCCTGTCCACGCCCCAATTCACCCTTTGCCTACCCAAAGTAACCTGCCAACTGGTACCCTGCCATTGTGCCCAAAAACGGTCCAGGGTTGTGTTTAAGAGAACATCCTTTTTTTCCACAATATTGGCCGAGAGGTCGATTATCCCATCGTCCTCAATCCCGGTCAACAACGGATTGGCCGTAATTTGGTCCCCCACAAACAGCCTGTTCCTTACTTCAATGCCAACTTTCCAACTATCGGACGGATACCACCTGAAGTTGAGCCGGTTATGGAGCAGGGAGTTGGTGGTAATGGAATCCAGATCCGTAAAGGAAGTGGCCTGGAGCCCTTTTACATAACCGTTCAGTTCCCATTTCTTTTCTTCGGCCTGCGCCATTGCCTTGCTGTTGTATAACACTATCAATAATAGGGTATAGAGGTAAAACTTCATTGCCTTGCTAATGCCTGCTCGGTATTTTGTTGTATGTCGGACACTACTTTGCCGTCTTCGAGCGTTATCACCCGCCTCGCTCTTTTTATCACCCGTGGGTCGTGGGTTGAAAAAATAAAAGTGATATGCTCTTCCTTATTTAATTTCAGCATAATATCCAATAAGTTTTCCGCCGATTTTGAATCCAGGTTTGCCGTGGGTTCATCGGCCAGCACAAACCGGGGTTTGGAAGCCAGGGCCCTGGCCACGGCGACCCTTTGTTGCTGCCCGCCTGAAAGTTGTGATGGTTTTGAGCCCGATTTATCTTTTAGGCCAACGGCTTCCAACATTTCTTTTGTTCGGTCCTCACGTTTCTTCGTAGGCCAGTTTTGCAACAGCATTATAAACTCGATATTCTCCTTGGCCGAAAGCACCGGTATCAGGTTATAGGCCTGAAAGACAAAGCCGATGTGCCTTAACCTGAAATCGATCAGTTTGCCCCCGGATAATTTCAGGATGTCGCTGCCATCGATCATTACCGAACCGTTACTGGCATCGTCCAAACCACCGATAACATTTAGTAATGTGGTCTTGCCCGAGCCCGATGGCCCAACAATGGCGGTAAATTCCCCTTTTTCAAAGTTTAGGTTTACCTTATTTAGGGCATACACCGGAATGGTATCCGGATTGTATATCTTGCTTACGTCTTTTGTTTCTATGACATTCATGACTTTTTGTATTAATTTTGTTTGCTAATAGCTTCGTTAGGTTTTAACATTAAGGCCTTTACGGCCGGATAGATGGAAGTGAGCACAGCTGTAAGGATGACCAAAACGGTTATCAACACATAGACCCTGGGTTCCAATGTTGGATAAACAACGTCACTAAAACCCCAACCTGATAAGGCTTCAGAAAACAGGCTCAAGTTGATACCGTTATAACTAAGGATTGAAACGGTAACAAATCCAATAAGCATCCCCACGGCACCGCCCAAAATAGAAAGGTAGGTGGTTTCCACAACAATCATGGTAAATACACGCCGCCTGTTCATTCCAATGGCCATTAATATCCCCAATTCCTTGTAACGTTCCAATATGGACATCAACATGGTATTTACTATCCCAAAGGCAAGTGCAATAAGCACAATTATAGTCATTATAATATCCATTTGGTAAATCATATCGCTGATAAGTTCCAATTCAGGATTTGCCTGCCGCCAATCTTGGACCAATACATCCGGTTGGCTGAATTTTGACTGTAGGAAAGCAAGATAAGTGGCTAATTGTTCAGGTTCTTTGAGCTTAATAACTATCTTGTTGTATTGCCCTTCAATTCCTGCCAGTTTGGTGACATCATAAAGGTCGGCATAAACTAACATTTCCTCATCCCTAGTTTGGGTGGCATTGTATAGGCCTGTAATCCTGAACGTTGAGGATATCAATTCCCCGCTTTTGCCTTCAAAGCCCAATACTACTTTATTCCCTGGTTTTACATTGAGTTTTTTGGCCAGCCTTTCGCCAAGGATAATTGGGTTCCTTACCTTCTGGCTAAGGTATTCCCCAGTAGCCAACCTTGATTTTAGCATTGTGGTTTTTTCTTCTGCCCCGGGCAATATACCTATAAGGATTACATTGGAAGAATTGCCGGCCGAGGCGATGATACCTGATACTTCGGTACGAGCCGTGGCGGCTTTTACTTCATCATCCGTTCTAATTTCCTTCAGTATTCTTTCCCCGTTAGGGATGGTTATGGTCAATTTTTCGTTCTTTATAAAATCGGGGTTCTGGATTTGTATATGCCCGTACTTATATTCAATACCATCCTTTAAGGCTTCCATGTGCAAACTATCCGAAACGGCCAGAATAATAACCGTTGCCCAAATACCAATTGCCAATGAAATGACCACGACCAGGCTTCGGGTCGTGTTCCTCCAGATATTTCTCCATGCTATTTTTAAAAGTGTTTTCATGTGTTTATATTTATTGTTTTTTAACTGTCACATGCGGTTCGCTATTAATCATTCCCTTGGGTGATAACGCTTTTAGCATGCTCGTTTCATCTGTCGATATTTATTTTTTTGATGCCACAGGCTTTAAACTTGAAATCTGATGTATGGCATAAATTGACAATAGGATCGAAATGACAAGTATGATCAGGGTATGTTTTGTGAAAACACCAAAATCGACCGTAGTGGGCATTATGGGGTCAATCCCAAACGATTCCCAACCGTCCGCTACCTTGCCACGAAATTGGATGGGATTTACCTTGAAATAATTAACAATAGGATAGCTCGCTAAAAAACCCAGGACTGCACCAAAAAGTGCCATAAAAAATGTTTCGATCAATACCATAAGCTGCATTACCTTTTTCCGCATACCAATGGACAATAATATTCGTAACTCGGTCATCCGTTCGTGCGCCATCATTATAATGGTGCCGAGAATGCTAAAACTAATAAGTACATAAAGTAGCACTACTATAATGACGCGTAGCGCGTCTATAAGGCCGATGGACTGGGTGAGCATTGGCAACATTTCCTGCCAGGGTTTGACGATAAAATCAGTATTCAGGTTAGGTTTCAAGTTCGCTATAGCCTGTTCCTGGGGTTGGTTTGGCCTCAAAAAGACCGGGATGGAAGTAACCCTGTCATAGGCACCATACAAGAATTGGGCATCCTCAAGTTTTAGTATCACAATATTGTTGTCCAGGTCCGGGGAGCCCAGCCTTATAATGCCGGAAACTTCATATTTATCGGCAGCACTGGCACCGTGATAGCCTTCGCCCACCAGCACCAGGCTGTCCCCGACCGAAATATTCATTTTTTCGGCCAACCCTTTGCCTACCAAAGCCTGATTGTTGGTTTCGCCAAGATAGTTTCCCTGGATGATCTTTTTATCAAAACCTGTTATATTTTTCTCCTTATCGGGATCTATGCCCATTACCAATGTGCCCTTGGTCATCTTATTGGTAGCTGCCAGCGCAACCGATTCCAGGCGGTATGAAAAGCCTTTTATTCCTTCCGTGCCTTCAAGTGCCGTTTCCAGGCTGTCATTTGGCACAAAGGAATTGTGGAGCGATTTATCCTCCCAATACCCTTCCTGCTGAATTTGAAAATGCCCGCTGTACACGCCCACCAGGCTATCTACCATCTGTTTGTTCAGGCCCAGTAGCAGGCTGTCCATTATATTGGCTAAAATTATTGCGAAAACTATGGAAGCTACTGTTATCAGGGTCCTTCGCCTGTTTCTCCATAAGTTTCGCCAGGATAGTTTAATAATCATTTATTTAAGGTTTTTTAGGTTTCTTAAAGAGAAAAAATTATCATCCATAGGTTGGTCAAATGCTATGGATTTATATTCCAAAGTGGTTTTATTGCCAGGTTCATCGGCCGGGGTTATCTCCAAAAGGCTGGTTACGGTGCGGCCTCCCATTGTTTTAATGTTCTTGCCCAACAGGGTGTTTACCAGTTCCCCTTCTTCATCGTAATAGGCCAGTTTCAGGAAAAGGGATTCTTCCACATCTACCCAGGCTTCCACCTTTCCCCAGACCACGGAGGCTTCCTCTTTGGGTTTTAAAAGGATCTTGTAGGCTTCCCTGCCGCTTATTTCTTCCTTCCCTATCAGTATATGGTCGTAATCATTGACCATGGAAGATTGCTTTACCAGATCGTCATTGGTAAAATCGGAGCCCATCCAACTTTGCATCATACTGGATGGCGGAAGCTTTATACTGCGCTCTATACGGGGCACCCAGTTGTAGATCTCGTCCCCCCTTTTCAGGAAGGCCGTTCCCTGGTCCCTTGCCGGACCTGTTATTAAAATCATCATAAGATCGTTTCCCTTTGTCCATAATTTTAAATCTATTTCTCGGGTCCATTTGGGCCGTATGATCTTTAAGGTCATCGTGCTGGAACTGGTCTTGCCGAGTCTTTTGTTGTCGGCTTTTTCTATAATATCCCTGGCGTTGTCCTGGACAGGGGCTGTGCCACTTATAAGGAACAGGGTAATGGTGGCCATGGAAGCAAGTTTGATAAATGATTTAGTTTTCATATGTTGATATTTATTGTTTTTCAATGGTTATATGGAATCGCCTTATATCTTCATTGGTGTTTGCTTTCGCAAACTTGTTGTTAATGGCGATTTCATACTGTTCTATTTAAATGTTATCGTAATTTTTTTCTCATTGCTTCTGAAATGTTTTCAGCATATACGCCATAGGCATCCACCAGAAGGCCCTTAATTCCATTTTTTGATGAAATGGCATAGAGAACGCTATTGTCATCGGTACTGCTCATTCCTTCAAAACGGTACACTTCCTCTACCTGAAAATCTTCGGGACGTATTTCTATTTTGAGCGAAGCACATTCCAAACATTCAGGTTTTAGGTTAAAATCGTATGTATAGCCTTTTCCCTGTAAATCGTTTATCGCTTCTGAAAGTGTGTCGTAGTTGTTCATTTTCGTTCTATTTATAAGTCATTGTAAAATAACTATTGTCTTCTTCTGTAAATTTCTGAAAGGTCAATAAACCATTCCCGTTTAATTTTTCGTTGACGGTATAGTTGAGTTGTTTAATGCGAATTCCCCAGGCATAGGCCTTAATATTTATTTTTGAATTAATGTTGGTTTTGTTGCCCTCTAATGTTCGGTCGTAAATCTTTATGACGCTTTTTGAACCAAAAAAATTCAACAAGCCCGAATCAAAGCTCATTTCCAACTCTATATCTTCAAGGCTGTCCAAATCGTAGAACTCTTTAAATTTTTTAGAGGTGGTATTAATTTCGGTCTCTTTTGATTTTGGGTTTGAAAACGGAAACGCCATTACCATTACACTGGCTTCATCTGGCTTACATCGATAGGTCGTTGTATATTTATCGGTGGATTTTTTGTCTTTATCAAACAATTCCGTAACCACCTTAATTTCATAATAGCCATTTTTCTTTATGGTTTCACCGGCTTCGAATGTTTGTTTGTTTATAAAAGCACCATCTTCATTAAAATTTTCTCGAACGACAACTCTACCTGAAATCTGCCCAATGAGCATTTCAGTTTGTCCATTCATTGTGATGCTGAATAAGATAAATAGTACTATGAAACTTTGTTTTCTCATATATGATGCATTAATTTTTTCACTTCTTTTGCCATTATATCACTTAAATCAATAGCATTTGAAGGATGCGGGATGGTATTGCACGTCACTATTTTTTCCACTCCGGAATCCAATAAATTTTGATAGGCATTTTCGGAAAAAACAGCATGGATACCAATGCATATCGCTGGCTTCATTCCGGCATTTTTCAAATGTTCCGTGGTTTCTATCATAGTCCGGGCCGTAGATATAATATCATCCACCAAAACCGGGGTGGATTCTTTATATTTTTCTACATCGGGTACGGAAACTTCAACATCTCTGTCGCCATGACGAACCTTTTGTAATACGGTAAACGGAACCCCTGCTTTTTTTGCCACATCGGAGACCCATTGCTCGCTTTCGGAATCAGGGCCAATCAGTACAGGATTGTGTATATTTTCCTTGATGTATTTGGAGATGGCATCCGCGGCACGGATGACCCTATTTGGAATATCGTATACCTCGCCCAAAGAACTTATTCTATGCAAATGCGGGTCAATAGTAGTGATGCTATCTGCAAATCCTGAAATCAATTTCCCGAAATAAGAAGAGGTAACCCCTTCCCCCTCGTGAAACACTTTGTCCTGACGCATATATGCCAAATAGGGTGCCACCAAACAGGTGCACATAGCGCCTAATGATTTGGCAGTATGGCTTAAAAAGTAGAGCGGCAACAGTTTCTCGTCTGGTTCGTGCAAGGTGCATACCAGTACCACACATTTATCTTTAACATCAGACAATATGCGTGTGTACGATTCCCCATCTGGAAAATTACGCAAAGTGGCTTTGCCCACTTCAGCATCCATTTTTGTAGCCATTAGTTCTGTGAGTTCTTCATTTCCCGGAAGGCTAAATAATATTGTTTTCATAGTGTGTTTAAATTATAGTTATGATGTCGTTATGGTTGTTTTTATATTCCAATGCATAGTTGAGTTCGCCTTTGGATTCAGCATATATGGTATAGAGCAATTGGTTCTCTTCGATTAGTTCTCCCAAATGCACATTTAGAAGAATCCCTGCCGATTTAGATTGTGGTGCTCCAGAAAGCTTGGCCAGTTTTGCAATTTTACGGTTATCAATTCGTTGCAAAACGCCTGACTTTTCAGCATTAATTTCAATTTTATAAGGTGCTAAAACTGGTTTTGAAAATTGACCTTGCGCCTTACAAATGGCTATGAATTTTTCATATGCTTTTCCAGATTTGAGAATTTTATGTGCGGTTTCCTGTCCCTTTCCATTTTCTACTTTTCCAGAAAGTTCTAATAGTTCAGCGGCTAAAAGCAATGCTCTTTCTGTTAAGTCTTTAGGTGCATCTGCCTCATTTTTCAAAACTTTTAGTATATCGATGGCTTCTAAAGTGGGGCCAATGCCTCTTCCAACGGGCTGTGTGCCATCTGTACTAACTACTTTCACATTCAGCCCAACAGCCTTTCCAACGGTTTCCATATGATTTTTTAGTTTTTCTGCCATTTCGGTACTACGAACCTTCGCGGTTTCTCCCACGGGAATATCAATGACCACGTGTGTGGAACCTGCCGCAGCTTTTTTAGAGAGTACTGAAGCGATGAGTTGCCCTTCGCTATCAATATCCAAGGCTTTTTCTATTTTAATCAGCACATCATCGGCAGGACTTAACTGCGCTGTGCCTCCCCAAACAAAACATCCGCCTTCTTTTTCTACTACGGTCTTTATTTCCTCGGAAGAGAGCGTAACATTGGTCAGTACTTCCATTGTATCTGCTGTGCCGGCTGGCGAAGTGATTGCCCGTGAGGATGTTTTTGGCATAGTAAGACCATACGCGGCAACAATGGCAACTACCAATGGTGTTGTCCTATTGCCAGGCAATCCGCCGATGCAATGTTTGTCGACCACGATATCCTTGTTCCAGTTCAGTTGCTTTCCGGAAGCAATCATTGCTTTCGTTAGGTCGGATATCTCATCAATATCCATTCGGTCGCCAGCACAGGCAGTAATAAATGCCGAAAGGTGGATGTTGGAATAATCGCCTTCCACGATATCGGTTATGATGTTGTTATAGGCCTTATAATCCAGTTTTTTGTTATAGATTTTTGCCCTGACGTGGCTTAAGGATTCAATAGGCTCTAAATGGGAAACATATAATGTATCGTTTGGGGAAACATTGAGTTTTTTCGCGGCAGCATCTGATAGTCCGATTTCATTAGGCAACAGAATATCAGAATTCAGGACATTAAGACTTGCTACGATTGATGTATTTGCATTGGATATTCTTATTCGGGTAAGTGCCTCAAACCCTTCTGAAATACAGACGTGGCAATCTTCGCGCATATACACTACATTTTCGTTTTGGGTATAGATTCCGAGATGTTTGTATTTTAATATGTTTGAGTGTGTGTCCATATTTTATTGATTGATGTGATTTATTCTATTTCTTCGATGGTGTATAATTGCGGAATTTCTGCATCCCACCCATAAGTTTCCTTGATGCCTTTTTGCAATGCTTCTGCACTCTCTTTTTCACCGTGTACAATGAAAATACGTTCGGGTTTGTTTTTTATATTGTCCATCCAGTCCATAAGCTCTGCGTGGTCTGCGTGTGCCGAAAGCCCTTCAATTTCTGCTACTTGCATTTTAAACGGCACCCATTTTCCATATACTTTTAATTCTTTTTCACCTTCCAATAATTTTCTGCCACGAGTGCCTTCAGCTTGATAGCCTACAAAAAGTAAGGTGTTATTTGGATTTTGTGCCTGTGTTTCAAGATAGTTTAGCATTCTTCCGCCTGTGAGCATTCCGCTTCCTGCAATCACGATTTTTGGTTTGTTATCTGTTCTTAATTCCATTGTTTCACGATAACTGCTAACAACTGTAAAGTGTGAGCACATTTCGTCACATTCGTTGTCTTCCAATCTGTGCCAATCCCGAGTTCTATGAAACAGTTCCAATACGTTGGCACCCATTGGACTATCCATAATCATTTGTACTTTGGGGATTTTGTTCTCCTTGAGTAACCTCCAAAAAATAAGCATCATCAATTGGGCGCGTTCAACCGAAAAACTTGGTATAAAAAGGCTTCCGCCCCTTGAAATGGTTTCGTTGACCAATTTTTCTATAAGAGGGATGGCCTCTTTTTCTTCGGGATGTAACCTGCCGCCATACGTTGATTCCATAAAAAGTATATCGGCCCTTTTTGGTTTTATTGGGGGATATAATAGCAAATCGTTTGTTCTGCCAATATCGCCCGAAAAGACAAATCGTTTACCCTGCACGTCCAATTCAATATAGGTTGCCCCGAGAATATGTCCGTTATACTGAAATCTTGCTTTTACGTTTTTCAACAAAGGCATCCACTGGCCAGGTGGTACTCCCTTGAAATACGGAATGGTCTTTTCAACATCCTTCAAATCATATAAGGGTTTTGCAGGATTGTGCTTTGAATAACCTTCTTTATTGGCTCGTTCGGCCTCCTGTTCCTGTATTTTGGCACTATCGTTCAATATAATTTTGGCGATGTCCAAAGTGGGGTAGGTGCCATAAATTGGCCCTTTGAAACCTTGTTTTACCAAGCGTGGCAAATAACCCGTATGGTCCATGTGCCCGTGGGTAAGCAATATGGCATCAATGTCGTTGACGTTGACAGGCGGGTATTCCCAATTTTTTAGGCGTAGTTCTTTGAGGCCCTGAAATAGACCGCAATCCACAAGTATTTTTCTGTCCCCTGTATCCAGAAGATATTTGGAGCCGGTAACGGTTCCCGCCGCACCTAAAAAATGAATTTTTATTGTATCTGTGTCCATTACTTTTATTCGTTAATGCTGACTGTACAATGCTGGTAAATCTCTTAAATTCCTTTTACTACTTGTATCCAAACCCAACATCATATTGTATTATTACTAACTTTACTTATCACTGCATTCACTAACCTACGTCTTGGCAGAGTTATAGACCTGTTCAATGGATACTGCCAGTTGTTGAGGCCTTTTATTTGTCTGTTACTAGAGTCCCCCACAGCAGGAAGGCATGTTTCCTTTGTCTTGGTTCGATTTGCATAATGCTTCTATTTCCTTATACAAATCGTGAAAGTCCTCTTTGATAAGAAGGGCTAGTTTCTTAGCGGATTTGGGTTCTGAATTGACCATCTCCAAGAGAATTTCAAAGGCTTCTTCCAGCAACAATGGATTGTCTTCCATTGCTTGATAAAATGGCTCTAACTCGATACTCTTCTGTTTTTGCAATTCTTTTGTTTTCATCTGTATTATTTTTTAAGATTACTAAATGTTTAATTATTTTAATGTGTTGTACATAATTCTTCCGAATCTTTGAGAATGTTTTTTTGTCTTTGTTTGGGAATACCTATTTGCTCCAATAGTGATGGGTTTTCATTAATTTCCTTGCAGAGCACAATGCCTTCATCCAATAATTCAGATTTTTCCGCTTTGGTCAATGTGGTCAAAGAGGTTAAGGGATGTAGGCCGAGTCTGTCTATTCGTTCCTTCAAACCGTTTCCTTTAGGATAGTCCCAACTCGTCATCATCAAACCTGCACAGGCGCCATATTGGATGGCATCGCTCGTAAAACGGGTATTGGTATAGACACCGCCATGATGAAACTTGGTTTCATGGCCTTGTTGTTTTTGCCATTGTTTTTCTACATCCAGAAATCGTGAATGGATGTATAGCGGAATCTTTACATTGCAGAACCTTCCCTGATCACTATGGTATTTGCACTCTATCATATAGTGTTTATTATCTTTCTGGGCAATCACGTCCACTTCATGCTGTACACAGTTGCCTTGTACGATTACCCCGACTTTTGTGTCAAAACCTTCATGGTCAAACACCTTGCCCACAAATTTTTCAAAGGGATAGCCTGAAGGCCCTAATTCCATCAGGGCTTTTTTCAGCTTGTACTTTGAGGCACTTACCCTAGCTCTGCTCTTAAGCATTTTAAAAGCTAATTGATAGATCTTTTTGGTGCTGATTCCATCATAAAGCGTATTTTCAATATCCTGAATGATTTGCTCAACTATTTTGCTATCGGCACCTGATCTTTTCAAAGAGCGTATCAATTTTTCTACTTGAAAGGGTACTTTCTCCCCATTTGCTTTTATTACTTCTATGCTATTCATTGAGGTGTATTTTTTTTATGTTGGCAAATGCGAAAACGACCAAGAAAAAGCTCAAAAATATTTCGAGCATGACCACGAATCTGGCCGCTTCGGAAATTGGGGCAATATCCCCATATCCAACTGTTGAAAAAGTAATTACACTGAAGTAAAAAAAGTGGAACAGATTATACACATATGAATTTGAATGAACGGACATACCTTCAAATGCCATATGATCGAATTGATAAAGACAGGTATAATCCGTAGCAAAAGAAAACACACTGATCATTAGTATTAATCCAAAAACCCAGAGTAATCGTTTTATGGAGTGACAAATTGTTATCAGGTCGGATAGTTTTTTCAAGGTGGTCAGGGTAATCACAATAGTTTTTCCCAAGGCCGCAACAGCTATGATGATATGAAATGGCCAAGAGCTGTGATCTATCGTGGACATCAAGGCTACGTACAACAAGCTGATTCCAATAATTGTGAACACAGGCAGGACCGTTTTTCCGAACAATGCTTTAATAAAGGGTTTTTCCTGTATTTTATTCATGTTATCTGACATGTTATTGAACTGTTTTAAATACGAAATGTCATTACCGGAAGTGAAGAGTGATTGGTTACCCCCTCAGCAATACTTTTGGAGAACAATCCCAAAAAACCTGTACTTCCATGGGTACACATAGCAATGAGGTTTGCCTCATTGTTTTTTAGGTAGGTATTTATTCCGGTTTCCACATTCATTTCGTTGTATACATTCATGGAATAGTCTTGGAGGTCTGGAAATTTTTCCAGGAAGTTGGTAATCGGTTTCAATCCCAAAGCAATACTATTGTTGTCCGATTCGGTGTTGATACGAAGGAGATGTATTTTGCCCCTACACTTTTCTGCGATGGACAGTACTTCTTTAAAAGCCTCGCTTACATCTTCTATGAAATCAGATACAAAGACAATATCCTTGAAGGGAAACGTCACTTCATCTTCCTTTACCACGATGACCGGAACATTGGATTTTCTGACCAATTGTTCCACATCGCTTCCAAGAAGTTCACGGACGATTCCTTTTGTCCCACTGCTTCCGGTAATGATAAAGTCATGTTTAAAATGCCCCGAATGTCTTAAAATGTTCTTCCTGTCCACATGGTATTCCAAAAATGTCAGGCATTTTAAATTTTCTTTTTCTGCCATTTTCTCCAACGCCCGCAATTTTGACTTGGCCGTGCCAATTTGTTTTAGCGTCTCAGGGTACCTTTTCTCTTTTTGCTTATCCAGTTTTACCCAATCCACCGGGGTCTGCATCAAATGGAAAAAATGGATTTCGGCATCGTAGAGCTTGGCCATTTTAATGCCCAACTCAGCTGCCTTATTACAGTTGTCGGAAAAGTCGGTAGGTACAAGTATATTTTTCATGGTGATATAGTTTATAGGTTCATATAAGTTCTATGGTATATTTCGAGGATTTTGAATGGTAACTTCATTTCCAGAGTCCATGCCTTTTTCAAAACAATCCAAATTGTAGATAGTGGTATCCGCAATATTGGTCAAAGCGGTATCGGTCAAGAAGGCTTGGTGGCTTGTTATCAGAACATTGTTGAAGGTCATCAAACGGGCAATGACATCATCTTGCAAAATTTCATCTGAATGGTCTTCAAAAAATAACCCTTCTTCCTCCTCATACACATCGATGCCGAAATAGCCAATTTTTTTAGACTTTAAGCCTTCGATAACCGCTTTGGTATCGACCAGTCCTCCACGACTTGTATTGATAAGCATGACACCAGTTTTCATAAGTGCAATGTATTTTTTATCAATTAAATGCTTTGTTGATGGGGTAAGTGGAACATGCAGACTTATGATATCTGCCTGTTTGCAGATGGTCTCACAATCTGTATAGCGAACACCATATGAATTGATGAGGTTTTTATCTTCAACCACATCTTGTACAAGGATATTACAGCCAAAACCATGTAGTATTTTAACCAATACAGCGCCTATTTTCCCTGTTCCTATGACACCTACAGTTTTTCCGTTTAAGTCGAAACCGGTGAGTCCGTTTAAAGAAAAATTCTGGTCACGTACCCTGTTGTGTGCTTTAATCAGTTTTCGGTTAAGTGCGAGTATTAAAGCCATAGCATGCTCTGCAATGGCATACGGTGAATAGGCTGGGACACGAGCCACTTTTATATTCAATTCGGCAGCCTTTTCTATATCAACGTGATTGAAGCCTGCCGTACGCAGCGCGATATATTTTACCCCTAAGGCACTTAACTTTTCAAGTACCTTCTCCGAGGCATCATCACTTGTAAATAGGCTTATGGCTTCAGAGCCTGTTGCGAGAACAGCTGTTTCTTCGGTCAAACGGCTTTCCAATAATTTTAATTGGTGAGCGCCATTATTTGCCTTTACCAGATAAGGTTCTTCAAATTTATGCGTGCTGAATATGGTTGTTTTCATTATTTTATTTTTGAATTCCTAACTGTATTAATATATATGCTATACCCACAACGACAACAGTTCCAAAAATTAGCATCACGAGTTTTCCCGTTTTTTTGGAGCCTTTGAAATAGGTTATACCCAACTTTACAATCATATTGCTTATGGTTGCTGTTATGATGACATTGGTTGCCAATGCGAGTTTTTCTTCTAAAGACCCAAATTTTGCCATACTAATTGTAATGGCATCGGTGTCTGCCAATCCTGCAATGAGTGCCGAATAGTATAGACCGCTTTCGCCAAAAAATTGGTTTCCATAAAAAACGGCAAACAGAATAGCCACATAAATACCACCAAACCCAAGGGCATTCCAAATATTAAGTGGATTACCTAGGTTGATAGCTGTTTTTGGGACATCTGTATTCTTTTTAATAAATACCAATGCGCTTATCAAGCAGATAAGGGTAAGAATGGTAAATGGAACAACTAAATAGGAAAGTATGGCTCTATTGAAAATATAGGCCAAAATAGCGAGTCTGGGAAACATTATGGCAGAAGCTATAATGATACCTGAAGCATATTGTTTTGAAAGTTCTGGCGATTCCTTACTTCGGGAAGCATATATCCAAGAAACAGCGGTACTTGAAATCAATCCGCCTAAAATCGCGGTGAGCAAAATACCACGTTTAGAACCTACATATTTTACAAGAAAGTAGCCAATAAAGTTCAGAAAAGAAACAATCACTATAATTGCTCCAATCTCAAAAGGGTTTAATAAACCTTCGGGTCCATAGTCTTGATTTGGTAAGAAAGGCAAAATAAGAAGCGCAATAATTGAAAACTTTATAAAGGCAAAAAGCTCTTCTGAAGTAATATTCTTAATGAATGTATTGAAGGTGGTTTTTAACGATAACAGAGTAACCACTATAACTGCGGTGGCAACTGCTTCTTTATGTAAATGATTTGCAACCATAACACCTAAAATTAACGTAGCAAACAATGCCATATTGGTGGTTATCCCAGTCATTAGGTGTTTTTGGACTATGGAAAGATGACTCAAGGACAAAAACAAAAGAAATGCTGCCGAAATAATAATGACCAACCAAGGTGTATAAGCTGCGGTAAGGTTGCCTAATATAAAACCAATGATTGCCACAATAGGGAATGTTCTTATCCCTGCAAAACCTTGTTCTTCCTTCAATTTATCGTATTCACGTTCCAGCCCCAGGATGAGGCCTATACCCAGACTAATAAGTAATCCAAGGATAAATGGGTTTATATTTTTTAGAGTCTCTACCATAAATAGCTATTCATTTTTTTACTTTGCTGTATTAAAAGCACACGTTGTTTGATATATTACGTTCTACTTTGAAGCTTTTAGCAATGCGCTTTTCTTGGACGATCTCTTTGACAATGTCTTAAAACCAATTCCTTCTTTTAACTTTAAATCTGATTTAGTTTCTTTAAGACCCACCTCCAAAGGGTAATCTTCAATAATTAAACGTGCCAATAAGTAGCACAAGCTGGATTCCGCACCTTGATTTATATTTATATTTTCTACTTCAAGGCCATCATAACAAGCACCATTTACAGGGTTATACATAATTTGCTTGAGATGGTTATTACCTAAAAACCAACTAAACGCGGTATGTAATTGCTTGGCGTATTTCTTTTTGTGGGTAACTCTGTAGAACAGGTCCAATGAAAGAATGGTATAAGCCACCTCAATGGGTTGTTCACCATGAAAGGTACGTTTGTTTCTTTTGTGAAACCATCCGTCATTAGAAATGACTTTAATTTGTCCTTTCATAAAATATTGTGACAATAAAAAGTCAAAAGTAGTTTCGGCAACGTCCTTGTATTTTTTATTTTTTGTGATAAGCCACGCATATAAAAGTGCTTCAGGTAATATACTATTGGCATAGGTCAGATAATCTTCAAACCATTCCCATTTTTTATCACTGGTAATATTAAAAATGCGCAAGAGCTCTTCGGCCAATGTATCTGCTAACTGATTATATTGGGTATTAGGCTCATTTTCTTGATAATAATAAAGTCCTTTTAATATAAAGCCAATGGCTCGTGGGGAATTAAAATCTGCTACATTTTGTATGACGTTCTTAAAACAGTTTTCTGCTTTGGCTACTAAACTTTTGGGTAGGTTTTCCGTATCAGACAACACATAGCCAAGTGCCCAAATGGCTCTGCCATTGGAATCTTCTAGGTTTACTTCGGTATTCTGATTGGTAAATTGCTCTTCATAATCCACATAATTATAGAACAATCCATCGTCCTGTTGGCAAAACACAATAAAGTCCATATAAATTTCAATGAGTCTCAGGACTTTGTCATTTCTTTTTTTCTTATAATACATAAGCATCGCTATTAACGCCCTCGCGTTATCATCAAGGGTATAACCAAAAGACGTGTCTGGTTCACTAAAATTCGAAAATTGAAGCATCCCAAAGTCAGTGGTCATGTCTTCAATATGGTCTGTTTTTATGGGTGGCAAACTAAAATCCAAAGAATTACTGTCTTGCAAATAATCCTGAAAAATATCGGAATAGGAAATGGCTACATTTTCCCAACTAAAAGCACGCATTTTAATAAAGGCATTTTTCCCCATTGATGTTGCTATGAACGGTTGTTCCAGCAAATCGATAACAGCGTCGCTAATTTCTATGGGATCTTCAAAATCATTCAATAAAATACCAGTACTGGGATCAAGACATTCTTTGGAATGGGGAATAGGTGTTGATATAACGGGGTTTCCGCAACTCATGGCATAAGCAAAAGTGCCGCTAACGGCTTGGTTGGGATCTTTAGATGAGAATAAGTAAACATCGGATAAGGATAGGTATTCCAACAACCTGGTAAGTTCCAAATATTCGTTTATAAAAATGACATGGTCTTTAATATCTAAATCATCGACTATTGTTAAAAGCGCATTTCTATATGTTTCGCCTTCTCTCTTTAGTATTTCAGGATGTGTTTTGCCTAAAACCAGATAAACTGTGTTAGGGAATTTTTGGAGTATTTTTGGCAATGCACGAAGTGCTGTTTCTATATTTTTATTCTCACTTAATAAACCAAATGTGGAGAGCACATTTTTATTTTGAAAGCCATATCTATTTTTAAGCCGTTGTTTTTCTTTCCATAGTACAATATGGGTGCCATGGGGTATGACAGCTATTTTGTTAGTATCAATGTGATAATCACTTACTAGTATTTCTGCGGATTTATTGGTAAGAACAATCAGCTTTTCACTCAGGTCATCCAACGCCTGCATTATTTTAGTTCTTTTTTTATCAGGATTGGGAAGAACCGTATGAAACACACAGGAGATTGGGATGTCTAACTTAAGAAGGAAAGCCACTAAATGGCTACCGTAGTTACCTCCAAACAACCCAAACTCGTGTTGTACACAAACCATTCCAATATCGTCCCTTTCATTTAACTTATTTGCAACTTTGAAATAAGAACTTAACTCTTGGGCATCTATTTTATATGTAACTTCTTCTGGATAATCATTAGCGTCGCAGCACTCATTTTCTAGTGCACATACCTCGATTTGCATGGTAGCACCAAAGCCTTTTTTTAGGGATCTGATTAAATCTTGTGAAAAAGTAGCAATTCCGCACTCGCGTGGAGGATATGAGCAAACGAATAAAATTTTATGATTTTTCATGATATAGCTGTTTTTTTAATTCATTTAATAATGCTTTCAGCCTTACTTTGGCTACAGCCGTATGCTTGTCGGCCGCTCCATAATAGATATGGAGGTCGTCCCCGAACAATGCCGTACCTGTTGGGAACACCACGTGGTTTACTACACCTTTCAGTTCCCACTCCTCTACCGGGGAAAATAGGGGATAGGGCAATCGTCCAATTACTTTTGAGGGGTCATCAATATCCAGTAATGCAGCGGCGGCGTGATAGGTCTTTCCAACGGGGGTTTCACAAACTCCGTGGTATATCATCAGCCAACCATCTTTTGTTTGTATGGGAGGGCATCCGGCACCGAGATAATTCACTTCAAAATCAAATAGGGGATCCATGAGGATATGATCATGAAGGTTCTTTATATGATCTTCCCAAAACTCTTTGGTAAGGTCTTCCCATTTTTCAAAATGTACTATTTGTATTCCTGGCCATATACGATGGAGCATTACAAATTTACCATTGATTTTTTTTGGGAATAAGACAATGTCCTTATCCCTCAGATACCTATGTTTTTCATCTACCAATCCAATTTGTGCAAACAAGTTGTAGTAATAATAATACTTAGGATTCAATCTTTCCTGATTACAATGCTCCAAATGGTATTTATATTCATTGTAGGTAATGAACGGTGTGATTATCCCCTTTTTCTCAAAATGTTTCAGGTCTTTTGAAGTTGCCAAAGCACCCATGGCATTGATGCCGTCATAAGCTGTATAAGTTAAATAATAGATATCTTCAATTTTAACAATACGAGCATCTTCCACACCATGTTTTTCATAATCAAAATCACGAGTTATTAACGGGCTTGATTTCCTTTCTATGAGATCTAAATGCTCATTGGTTTTGGCATATCCAATGGTAGAATAGTTGCCATCTTCCACAGCTCTGTAAAAAATGTGTACGTCTCCATTTTGCTGATATATACCAGGGTTTAAAACCCCATTGTTTTCAAATTCCAATTGGGTTGGACTTAATAGTATGCCTTGTTTTTCTATTGTTATCATAATTGAAAGTGATTTAAAAATGAGTCATTGTATTCATGTAATACTTTTAGCAATCTATTTCAGTTTCCATCGCCTCATGCTTGCCGTGTTTACACCATAAACACGAACAGTTTTTGTGCATGCACTGTTTGTCTTTTAATCTGGGGCGAAACCACAGTTTTACAAAGGGTAACAGGATGCGGTTGCCTATGCCATAGTGGCTGTATTTTTTAACCATAATAGGGATGAGGTCTTCTTTTTCTGAAATCATTTTAAGTACTTTGCCATACCCTTTATTACCCAATCTGGTAAACATCCATCGGTTTATTAACCCAATTTCCATTTTAGGCTGAATGTGTGTTTTACAAAGATCGGGATAGGAGCTGCCTTCAATAATACTTTGGGCTGCCAAATATCCGGAATGCATCGCATAGCGCATACCAAAACCCCACAAAGCATCCTGGAATCCTGCATTTTCCCCTACGTAATAAATCCGGTTGTCTTTGGTTAACGTCTTGTTGAAGAAGAAGTTGACATACCCACCAAACTCCTTGGGGTTGATAATGTCAATATCCACGGTTTCATGAAGCCGCTTCAAGGCACGTTCAAAAAATTCCTGTGCATTTGTAAATGATTTGAACATACAGGTTGCAAATGTGGCTCTGCCTTCATCTACCAATAGATAGGCATAAGCCTGAGGTGCCATATCATCGTCTAAAAAACCCGCATAGTAATTTTTATGATTAGTTTCAAAAACAATGCCTTTAGCAATGGCATCGGCCGCCTTGGGTCCTGTACCAATAATGACTTGTCCATCAGGTACTTTTTTTATGCGTGAACCCCATTTTATATGAACCCCAGCTTCTAAAGCTTGTCTTTTTAATCCTTGGTCCAGGGACCATTCATTTATGCCACGTTCTACCAAATAAAATAAAGGACGCGAGGTTTTAATCTTGTGTTTTTTCGCCGAGGCATCAAAATATTCCCCATTACTGTAAGGCGCAAACCTGAAGTTTATAGACACACCTATTGATTCCAGGAACTCTTTTGCGTCTTCTTGGGTTGACCAGTTATCTATACCCTGAAAATCACCATTAAAACGTGTGCCTACATTTGTTTTCATTTCATGAACAGTCACCTTGTAGTTATTTTTTGCAAGGGTGATTGCCGCCACTAAACCTGCAGGACCTGCTCCAATGATATTTACGGGTTTAGACTTCATTATTTATGTTTTGTTTTAACTGGTTCCTTTCTGCTGCGTTTATATTCTCAATGCCTTTTAACAGTGCATCGGGGTTAAATGAAATACTATCAATGCCACATTCCACCAAAAATTTAGCGTATTCAGGATAATCACTGGGTGCCTGTCCGCATAAACCTATTTTCACTCCATGTTTATTCGCCTTTTCAATGGCCATTTTAATCAGTTGCATGACGGCCGGGTCAAAAGGGTCGAACACTTCGCTCAACAATTCTGAATCACGGTCGGCTCCCAAAGTAAGTTGCGTAAGATCATTGGAGCCTATGGAAAACCCGTCGAAATATTTGGAAAATTCCTCGGCCAACAGAGCATTGCTCGGTATTTCTACCATCATATACAGTTGCAGTCCGTCAACGCCTCGTTTTAATCCCTTTTTAGCCATCAGTTTGATGACCTTTTTGGCTTCGGCTACATTCCTTACAAAAGGCAGCATCAATTTAACATTGGTCAAACCCATATCTTCCCGGACCATTTTCATGGCTTCGCATTCCATTTCGAACGCTTCACTATACAATGGGTGGTAATAGCGCGAAGCACCCCTAAATCCGATCATTGGGTTTTGTTCTTTGGGTTCAAACGGATGCCCCCCGATCAGGTTGGCGTATTCGTTGGATTTAAAATCGCTCATTCTTACAATCACATCTTTAGGATAGAATGCTGCTGCGATGTTGGCCGTTGCTTCAGCGAGCCGATGGATGAAATAATCCGGCTTGTCTATATAATGATGCGTTAGGCCTTCTATCTGCCGTCGCACCTCCTTATCGGTTATTTTTTCGAAATGGCGCAGTGCCATAGGGTGTATCTGAATGGCATTATTGATTATGAACTCCATACGCATCAGACCTATACCCTTGTTGGGAAGAACAGCATATTTAAAGGCCATATCGGGATGACCCAGAATGAGCATCACGTCAGTTTGAGGTACTTCGATCCGAGAAAGGTCAATTTCCGTTTCATCCCAGCTTGCCTCGCCCACATAAACATAGCCTGTATTGCCTTCGGCTGTGGATACCGTAATAAGCTGTCCGTCCTTTATCGTCCGGGTAGCATTACCAGAACCCACAATAGCGGTTGTGCCAACTTCACGCGCAACAATGGCCGCATGTGAGGTTCTTCCTCCTTGGTCCGTTATGATGGCACCTGCTTTTTTCAAAATGGGGTCCCAATCTGGGTCGGTTCTGCCGGTTATGAGTATCTCACCCTTTGCCAGCTTGTCCATCTCGGATGGGGATCTCAGCAACCTTGCCCTTCCTGAAATAATACTATTGCCAAGGCCAATTCCCTTACAAATAAGTTTGCCTTTTTCTTTAATCGTATATTCTTTAAATGATGTCTTTTTTGCCTTTTGGCTATGTACCGTTTCGGGTCTGGCCTGCACAATAAAGAGCTTGCCACTCGTACCGTCTTTTGCCCATTCTATATCCATGTGCCTTTTATAATATTGCTCAATTAGCACTGCCCATTCTGCCAGTTGGGTCACTTCGTCATCGCTTAATATAAATCTCTGTTGTTGATCCAGGGGAGTGTTTGTGTTAATGATGGCTTCTTCCGGTCTTACGATATCATGTACCGATTTCCTAGAGTAGATCATCGTCTTTTCCTTGGTGCCCAACTTTCGGGAAATAATGGCTTGCCTAACCTTACCTATAAAAGGCTTGAACACCAAAAACTCATCGGTGTTTACGCTTCCCTGTACTACGTTTTCACCCAAACCCCAAGCACCGGCAACCAAAGCCACTTTTTCAAAGCCGGTATCGGGATCAAGTGAGAACATCACACCTGAGCAGGCTTTATCAGAACGCACCATCAATTGTACCCCGACAGAAAGGGCCACTTTGTTATAGTCAAAGCCATTATCGATACGGTATTTAATGGCCCGATCGGTAAAAAGCGAGGCATAGCAGCGATGACATGCTTTTAGCAAATTTTCAATGCCACGCACATTCAAATATGACTCCTGCTGACCTGCGAAACTGGCATTGGGGAGGTCTTCGGCGGTGGCACTGCTGCGGGCCGCAAAAGAAATATTCTCTCCATTTTGATTCGTTAGATATTCGTAGCCCTCTTTGATTTTATCTTCCAATTTTTGATGAAATAAACCACTTAGCATCAATTGTCTACACTTTTTACCAACCTCCTGTAAATTGGAGAAGTTGTCGGTATCAAGAAAGGAAAGTATTGTACTTAATTGACTCCTAAAATCGTTATGGTCAAGGAAATCCCAATAGGCATCAGATGTAATAGCGAAACCATTTGGGACCGCAATACCCTTACTTGATAGATTTTGATACATTTCACCTAGGGAAGCGTTTTTCCCCCCTACCTGTGGAATATCGTTTATCCCTATCTCGTCGAAGTATTTGATGTATGTTTTCATATTATCTTCTTTAAGGCATTCAATATTATGGTTTATTTCTTGTCGAGTCCGGAGCCTAAGACACGATGGAAAAACTTGTCAAGGGCATCCACATTTCACCTACTGTCCATATAGACCTCGCCCAATCCCGGTGAACCCTTTATCAGCAATTTTTTGTACAGTCGTTCATCCTTGATCCCAAAATCCAATGGGCGACTACCGTTTATCCCTATATTCGCCGTTTCCAGTAAGCTTTGTATTTCTAATTTGTTCCCTTTCATATTTTATGCTTTTAAGTAGTATTTCGGTTACATTACGGGGTTAAATTCCTTGGCGCCCCATCCCGACATATCCACATAGGTTTTCCACCGTAGATCTACCAGTTCCTGGGCGGCTTTCATAAGGCGTTCAGCCTCTTCGGGATTGGTACGGGTCAAAATCCTATAGCGCAGTTCATTGTAGGCATACTCCTTTAATTTTATGGTGGGGGTGGGGGAATCCAGGACAAAAGGGCTTTTGCCCATTTTTCTCAACGTGGGATTGTAACGCAGCAAGGGCCAATGTCCGCAATCCACCGCCAGTTTTTGCTGGGTCATTCCTTTTTGCATATCTATGCCGTGCGCGATACATTGACTGTACGCCAATATGATCGAAGGACCGGGATAGGCTTCCGCCTCGCGCATGGCCAAGAGGGTTTGCTGTGGGTTGGCACCCATGGCTACCTGCGCCACATACACATTGCCGTAGGAAATAGCCTGTAGGGCCAGGTCCTTCTTGCCCACTTTCTTACCGGCAGCGGCAAATTTGGCGGTAGCGGCCGTCGGGGTAGCTTTGGACATCTGCCCGCCCGTATTGGAATAGACTTCGGTATCCAAAACCAGTACATTTACATTCCTGCCCGTGGAAAGGACATGATCCAACCCTCCGGACCCTATGTCGTATGCCCAACCATCACCCCCCACCAACCATACGCTTCTTCTTACCAGATGATCTGCCACAGACAGTAGCATTTTAGCCTCGTCCTTATCCATTAGGGTCAATTTTTTTTTAAGAACGGCAACCCTTTCGCTTTGCTTGCTTATTTCCGATTCATAGAGTTGGTCATTGTCAAGTAGCTGGTCTGCCAATTCTTCGCCTAATTCAGTGCTCAAGTACTGTACCAGCCCTCTTGCCATAGCCAGGTGGTTATCGGCCGTTATTCTCATTCCCAGGCCGAATTCGGCATTGTCCTCGAACAAGGAATTGGACCAGGCAGGTCCCCGGCCTTCTTTATTAGTCGCCCAGGGCGTTGTGGGCTGGTTGCCCCCATAAATAGAAGAGCAGCCCGTGGCATTGGCCACGATGAGACGGTCACCGAACAACTGAGTGAGCACTTTTATATATGGCGTTTCACCACAACCGGCACAGGCCCCGGAAAACTCGAACAGTGGTTCAAGAAATTGGGTACCCCGTACGGAAGAGAAATCTACTTTGTCACGGTCATTCATGGGAAGGCTTTCAAAGAATTGGATGTTCTCCCTTTCCTTTTGCAGTATGGGTTTCCTTGGTCTGAGGTTGATGGCCTTGGTGCTTTCATCATCCGGGTCGGTAACCGGACACACTTCCACACAGAGGTTGCAACCGGTACAATCTTCCACGTATACCTGTAGGGTATAGCGTGTTTCAGGGAATCCGCGGGCATTGATGGTCGCAGACGGAAATTCCTCCGGTGCCTGTTCCAGATATTCCTTGTTATAAAATTTAGAACGGATAACGCTGTGCGGGCACACAAAACTACAGTTGCCACACTGGATACATATATCTTTCTCCCACTGCGCAACGAGATCGGATAAGTTGCGTTTTTCCCAGCGAGTGGTAGCACTGGGGTAAGTGCCATCTACCGGGAGTTTACTCACTGGCAGTTCATCGCCATCGCCTCGCATCATCATAGCGGTGACCTGCTGAACAAATTCAGGCGCTTCGGCCGGTACCGTTGGAGGAAGCGGAATGTCGCCTGTGGCCCTTGCCGGGACTTTTACTTCATGCAAATTTTCCAGGGTGGCATCCACCACACGGAAATTCTGCTCAACAACGGCTTTTCCTTTCTTGCCATAGGTTTTTCTTATCGAATTTTTTATCCTTTCTATTGCTTCCCCTTTTGGCAATATTCCGGAAAGCGCAAAAAAACAAGCCTGCATAATAGTGTTGATTTTCGTACCCAGCCCAGAAGCTTGCGCCACACCCGATCCATCAATGACATAAAATTTCAACTTCTTTTCTACAATCTGTTCCTGGACCGGCAATGGGAGGTGATCCCAAACTTCGTCAACTCCATAAGGACTGTTCAATAAAAAAGTGGCTCCCTGTCCGGCGATGCGAAGCATTTGTACCTTCCCGATATACGTAAATTTATGGCAGGCAAGAAAGTTTGCCTTGCGGATAAGATAGGGGGCCGGAAGGGGCTCGGGACCAAACCGCAGATGGGAAACCGTTTGCGTTCCGGATTTTTTGGAGTCATATACAAAGTAACCCTGAGCGTATAAACCCGTTCCTTCCCCAATAATCTTAATACTGTTCTTATTAGCACCTACAGTTCCATCAGATCCCAGCCCGAAGAATATGGCACTGATGGTTCCTTCGGGAATGATATCGTATGCAGGGTCGTATGCTATACTGCTATGTGAAACATCGTCAATGATACCCACTGTAAAACTATTTTTAGGAGAAGCTTTTTTCAATTCATCAAAAACGCCTTTAGCCATACCGGGGGTAAACTCTTTGGAAGAAAGCCCGTAACGGCCTCCTACAATTTGTGGGAACATGCTAATATTTCCAAGACGGTACGCTTCCGCCATAATGGTTAGCACATCCTGATAAAAGGGTTCGCCAATGCTGCCGGGTTCCTTGGTGCGATCCAGTACGGCTATTTTTTTTACGGTTTCCGGAAGCACTTCCAGGAAATGTTTGGCGGAAAAAGGACGGTAGAGCCGGATCTGTACCACTCCCACTTTTTCCCCTGTTTCGGTCAGCTTTATAACCGTTTCTCTAACTACTTCCGCCCCGGAAGCCATGATGACGATGATCCTTTCTGCATCGGCATCGCCATAGTATTGATAAAGTTTGTAATTCCTACCGGTAAGATGGCCAAAATCGTCCATTGTTTTTTGAACAATTTCCGGTATCCTTGAATAATAAGGATTAACGGTTTCCCTGGCTTGAAAGTACACATCGGGATTTTGCGCAGTACCACGGATAAAGGGTTTATCGGGGTTTAGACCACGTTGTCTGTGGGCATAAACCAATTTATCATCGATCATGGCTCTAATCTGCCCGTCCGTGAGAAGGTTGATCTTGTTCACTTCATGGGAAGTACGGAACCCGTCGAAAAAGTGCATAATAGGTATCCTCGATTTTAGTGTTGCCGCCTGGCAGATAAGAGCCATGTCATGTGCTTCCTGGACGGAAGCCGAGGTAATCATGGTAAATCCGGTTGTCCTTGCGGCCATTACGTCGCTGTGGTCACCGAAGATAGACAATGCCTGGGCGGCGAGGGAACGAGCCGCCACATGAAAGACCGTAGCGGTGAGTTCCCCCGCGATCTTGTACATATTGGGCAACATGAGCATCAATCCCTGTGAGGCTGTAAAGGTGGTGGCCAACGACCCTGTCTGCAAGGCCCCATGAACGGTAGCGGCAGCCCCTCCTTCGCTTTGCATCTCAACAACATCGGGTATATTGCCCCAAATATTTTTCACCCCTGCAGCGGACCATTCATCGGTGTGTTCGGCCATGGGGGAGGCCGGGGTAATTGGGTAGATGGCACATACCTCATTAACGCGGTAGGCCACATATGCTACGGCTTCATTGCCGTCAATGGTCACCATTTTTGTTTGCTCCTTCATAATCACAGATCTATGTTTTTTGGTTCGGGAATCATTTCTATGGCGTGACAAGGGCACTGCTCATAACATATCGCGCAGCCGGTGCAACGATCGAAGTTATACTGATACCCGTTGCCTGGCCCCAATTTGATTATGGCATCTTCGGGGCAGGCACCATAGCAGCCATCGCACTCAAAGCAATTGCCACAGGAGAGGCAGCGTTGTGATTCAAACAACGCTTCTTCTTTACTCAGGCCTGCCTTTATCTCATCAAATCCTTCCACCCGCTTTTCGACAGGGAGTATGGCCTGTTCCTTTTGTGGAGCATTTGTTTTATACCAAAGGTGCAACCGTTCATACCCCACCACCGGGTGTTTGGAAGGTTTTTGGTAGGGTGTTCCCCGCAAAAAGCCGTCAATATAACGCGCCGCTTTCTTGCCATGCCCTATCGCCACCGTAACGCTACGCTCACTTGGAACCATATCGCCTCCGGCAAAGACACCTTCACAGCCGGTCATCATATCCGGACCAACGATGACCGTTCCATCTTCCTTGAACCCAATGCCGGGCACCTTTTTTAAGAAACCCGTGTCGGTATCCTGTCCCACGGCTAGTATGAGGGTGTCTGCTTCCAGGGTTTCGAATTGCCCTGTGCCCACGGGGCGGCCATCTACCAACCGCATGACCTCAACGGTGAATGTGTCCTCATCCATCGCTTTTATGGTGCGCAGCCAGTTAATCTTTACACCTTCTTCGATCGCTTCTTGAGCTTCAAAATCATGGGCAGTCATGTGCTTACGGTCGCGTCTGTAGATTATGGTCGCCTCGGATGCTCCCATCCGCTTTGCCGTTCTTGCGGCATCCATGGCCGTGTTACCCCCACCATAAATGGCCACTTTTCTGCCAATTTTAGGTGTTTCACCCTGTTCTACCTGTTTTAGAAAACCGATAGCGTCCAAAATTTTTTCGGCATCCCTGCCGGGGATATCTATTTTTCTAGAGAGATGTGCCCCAACGGCGATGAACACAGCATCAAAACTGCCGGCTTTTTGTTCTTCCAGTACATTTTCTACTTTACGGGCGAGAATAATTTTGACACCCATTTTTTCAATACGTCGCACCTCTTGATCAAGCATATTTCGTGGAAGACGATAAGCAGGAATCCCAAAATGCATCATACCGCCTGCCACCGGTCCTGCCTCATAAACCTCAACCCTATGCCCCAATCTGGTGAGATGGTATGCCGCAGACAATCCACTTGGCCCGGCTCCAATCACAAGTACTCGTTTTCCACCCGGTTTTTTGTCGAATTTGACCTGCCAATTTTTCCTGAGTGCCTCATCGCCCAGAAAACGTTCTATGGCGTGAATGCTAACCGGACTGTCTATAAAGGTCCGGTTACAGCCATCTTCACATGGATGGTAGCAAACGCGACCCATAACCGCGGGCATGGGGTTGTCCTGCATGATGACCTGCCAGGCCGCTTCATTTTCACCCGCTTGGGCCAGTGCCAACCAAGCCTGGATGTTTTCTCCGGCAGGACAATCATTGTTGCACGGAGGAAGCAAGTCGACATAGACCGGACGCTGTTGCCTGATAGGACCGGTTCCCAAATCATGTCCTTTTAAGTCTGGAGGGGATGTTATGTCTTTAGTTTGCTGTTTCATAATACTGTAACTTATAATGTTAGATCCTTTGAGTTTCTGCCTTTTCCTTTTTCAGGTTTTTGCGATTCCATTCTTTTTGGCCAATGCCTTTTTTATCATTACCATTTCATTAATGCCCTTCGCGTCCACAATGCCTATAAGCTGCCCTCCCTCCAAGACGGGGGCAAGTTGAGCATTGTTGGACATGAATTTTTCATATACCTGCTGTAAAGGCATGTCCGGGACAATAATGACGAAATCTTTCCGCATTACTTTGGATACAGGAGCAGAATTTCCGTATGTCGACAATCCCTTGATTAGTTCTTTTCGTGTCAAGACACCCTGTACCTGACCATTTTCTTCAACTACGAATCCTTGTTCCTGGGTATTCCGTAACAACTGTAAGGCCTTTTCTAAGGTTTCTTCAGGCAACAAACATGTATATTTCTGAATCAGAACATCCATGGCCGTATATCCGGTGAGTGCGGATTTAGCACTTTCGCGCACTTCCTCGGCCCCGGCCCCCAGATATATGAACAGACCAATGAATACCAACCAGAAACTGGAAAAGAAACCTAGAAAGACAAATACTATCGCTAGAAACTGCCCCACACGCGCGGCGATTGTTGTTGCCTTTAATTTGCCCATATTGAATGACAATAATGCCCGTAATACCCTTCCACCATCCATGGGAAAGGCAGGTATCAAATTAAAAACGGCCAAGATCACATTGGCGACCATTATATTGAACCAGAAATTGTCACCACTCATGTGGTCTATTTCCGAAATAGGTAAAAGTTGGTCATTAACGTACAGAAAGATATAGAGAACTCCGGCAATAACGAAGTTTACCGCCGGACCGGCCAGGGCCACAGCCAGTTCCTGCGCAGGTTTGTCGGGCATTTTATGGAGACTGGCCACTCCACCAATGGGATAGAGCGTAATTCCGCGTGTGGGAATCCCATATTCTTTTGCCATTAGGGCATGGCCAAACTCGTGTAAAACCACACAGGCGAATAGAACGAGAATAAATAGAACACCTTGTATGGCTTCAGTCCAACCGTGGCCCATTTGATAGTGCATCATGAATATCCATCCAATGATGATCCAAAAGGTCCAATGGATAAACACCTTGATACCGGAGTAGCTTCCCATAAATAACGACCATTTTTTCATAGTTGTACGATTTCAGGGTTTTTTAATCGATATGCCATCACTATCAATACCGCATACCCCAAGAGTCCGAGCAGGAATACGTAGCTGTAACCGTATAGGATAGAGATGACAATGGCAAAAATAGAGGCCGCGACCCCGGCCACGCTGGATATACCCAATAAATAGGAAATTACCTGCTTCTCTTTAAATGAGGTGGCTATTCTTAACAACAGGGGAAAGGGAACTCCTATGAAAAAGGATGGAAATAGTAAAAGAATAGCCACCCAAAATTCTGATAACCGCTCGTACCACATAGGGAGCAGTACATACACGGTGAGCAAACATACCAAAATGATTAACGCCGCATACACGGTCAGTTTTTGGGGAAGGTTTTTTTTGAACGCCCTCGTCATTAAGCTGCCCATACCATTGCCCAATAGAAATGTAAAAAGCAACAATGAAAATGACTGCGACGGGCTCGACAGTTTTAAATTAAGTACCTGGAACAGGTAACCTTGTATAAGAATATACGAAAACCCCAATAAAAAGGCCAATAGGGCCAAGACACGGAACTTTTTTTGAGCGGTTACGGCGGTGTCCTCATAAAAGGAAACAGATTTCCATTTGTTTGCATGATTGAACAGAAACCAACCAATAATGAATATACTTAGCCATAGGGGTGTTGCCATGGCATTGGGAATACCGTTGTTGTAATTGAAAAAATACGGCGAATCATCACTGACCGGTCTTAGGTTTATGGATGCGGTTTTCCAAAGTTCATCATGCGGATAGGTTCCCGAGGAAATATCATAGATCAGGTCGTCGAACATAAACCATTGATAATTTACGTTCTGCACGATCGTATCCAAACCCTCTTGTTTTATGTATGGAAAGTAAAACACATCTTGGTCCAGTTCCAAATAGTGTGCGATACGATGGATCTCCTCGATCATTTTCTGTTCAAAAGGAGTCTTTTTAATGACCAACACAGGGTTCATTCCATTTGAGAAGATATAGACCTTTTTAAGTGCCTCCTTTTGGCCGATCCCCATCCGGTCCTTAAGTTCCAAATAGTTGGCCAACATTTTATATACTTCCTGTCTGCCGTGCATCGTGAAATAGACGGCCCCGTTTTCCGTCAGGCCCTCCAAGTAATCGGCCAAAGCTTCCATGGTAAACAGGTAGTTTTCCGTAAGCCCATAGAAGTCGGTTCCCCGCGAACCCTTGGTTACGGGAATGGTCAATAGTATGGCATCATATTTCCCCTTGTTCTTGATCACAAAATTCCTGCCCTCGTTTACCTCTACCTTTATGTTCTCCTTTTCAAGGAAGGTAGCGGGATTGTATTTTTCCATGAGCGAAACAAAAGAGGGATTGACCTCGACGGCATCAACATAACTGTAGCCCGAAAAATATGCCGCTGCAATGTCGATCCCTCCACCCGGTCCGATTATGAGGACTGAATCCTTGTCGTTTTCATTGACAAAATTCATGGCAAATACGGCCGGGAAACCCAATAGTGCCTTTCTTATTTTTAAAGTGTCCTTTGCCAGTTCATCAATGTTCACCACTTCGGTCCCCGCGGCCCCATCGATGAACATGGTTTTTGAAACGGTACTGTCGGGATAAGTGAATTGCACCAGATCGGTCTTGCCGAAAGCGCTCCAACGACTTTCCAGTTTTTCACTTTGTAGGGCAGGGTTGTTCATAAGGCGATACATATCCTTCGAGGGGTCTTTTGAAACGGGGATATCGATGTCGAGGGCATCCTTTCCAAGCCCCATCAAAATGATAATGGCCACCGATAAAAGGGCCAATGCCCTTGAATAGCGGTTTGTGTTTGCCAAGGCGTTTATCGCCCAAACGAGCAGCAGAAGCCCTATGGCTATTGCGACCACATAGACCAAGCTGAACGTATTGAGCAAAAATACCGAGACTAGTGCCCCGCCTGCCGCTCCAATAAGATCTATGGCATAAAAAGTAGATGCATGGCGTTTATTCTTTTCGAATATAAAGGCATAGACAATCCCGATGGCTATAAAAGGTACGATAGAGAAGACAATAAAAGCAAATAGGCCTAAAGCATTAAAGGATGAACTACCGATTTTTGATAGCACAAGCAATAGGGAAAAACCCAAGAACATGGCAATCGCAGGTAAGGCGGCCCAAAAACCCAATGCCTTGTCCATTCTGTTGTAAAACTTGGCATAGCTTATTTGGCCGATTCCCAGCCCAAGTATGGAAAAGGCGATGATAATGAGCACGAAATGAAAACTGAGAAGGTAGGAGAACAATCGTGAGAGACTGATCTCAAAGATAATGGTCGCCGCCGTCAGCAGAAAGATAATCGATATGTCGGGTAAGGATCTTTTCATTTTTAAGTACCGAATATTTTTAAAAGTTCTTGCAGTTCATCGTTCACTTGGTGTTGTTTTACCACCTGCTCAAAGGGGGTCAGGCTCAATTGATTGTCCAAAACCCCGACCATTGCATTTCTTCTGCCCAGCAAAAGTGCCCTGACTGCGGCCGATCCAAGTCTGATTCCCAACATTCTGTCTAGGGACGAAGGGCTACCTCCCCGTTGCACATGACCAAGTTTTGTAATCCGCAGGTCCACTTTTGAATTGATCTCCTTGATTTTTGAGGCCACCAATTCAGCTCCCAGTTCATCTCCTTCCGAAACCACTACGATAAACCCATCTTCACTTTTATAGTCCTTGACTTTTTTAAGCAACTGGAGCATATCTTCACCGCTCTCAGGTATCAATATGGCATCGGCACCAACGCCCAATCCGGAATGAATGGCAATATAGCCGCTATCCCGGCCCATTACTTCCACAATAAATACCCGATTGTGGGATTCGGCAGTATCTTTAATTTTATCGATATTTTCAATGGCCGTGTTGACCGCGGAATCAAAACCAAGGGTGTAATCGGTTCCGGAAATATCGTTATCTATGGTCCCGGGAATACCTATGAATTGGATGTCACAAATCTCTGAAAAAGCAAGCAGGCCCTTAAAAGTACCGTCGCCACCAATGGCTACCACAGCGTCGATTTCATTGTTCTGAAGATTTTTAAAGGCAAGTTGTCTTCCTTCCAGAGCCATAAATCGCTCGCTTCTGGCGGTTTTCAATACCGTACCACCACGGTGTACCGTTTTTTGTAGCTGTTGGCTTTCCAGTGGGATAAAATGCCCATCTATCATGCCTTCGTACCCCTTTAGGATGCCGCTTACCCTGATGCCATGTTGCTCAGCTACCTTTGCAGTTCCGAAGAGCGCAGCGTTCATTCCCGGAGAATCGCCCCCTGAAGTGAATACCCCGATATGTTTTATTTTGCCATTGTCCATTTTCCTTTTTTTTAAAACTATTATTTACTCGATAAACGAGATTTAAATGCTCCGTAGTTTGCTTATTTAATAGAGCTTTGCCATCACATTAGGCTTGTCCATTCCACCTCCAATCCCTGACCTCGGGCATATCCAGCCCATTTTTACGGATGTAATACTTGTGCTTGATCAGCTTGTCCTATTTCACTATGTTGCTTTTCCATGTCTTACTTATTTTTGAACCGTTGTTCTTTATTTTTGATTCCATATAGAGGTCCGTCGTACATTTCGCGATCATTAGCTCTTCGTTGGTAGGGATTACCAATACCTTTACTTTGCCACCCTCTATCGAAATTTCGGATTGATTTTGATTGTTTCGGTCTTCGTCCAATTCGATTCCTACAAAACGAAGGCCTTCGCAAACCCTTGATCTGATTATGGGTGCGTTCTCCCCGATGCCGCCAGAAAAAACCAAGGTATCCAGGCCTTCCAATACGGTTATAAATGAGCCGATCCATTTTTTTAGCTGATAACAAAATAGGGCCACCGCATCTGCAGCCCTCACATCCGAGCTTTCCATTTGCAGAAGGTCCTGCATATCGGCACTGGTTTCCGAAACCCCTAAAAGGCCGGCTTCATTATTGATCAAATGATTGAACTGTTTTGTGTTCATTCCCTCACAGTTCATCATGTACCAAGCAACCCCCGGATCCAAATCCCCACTCCTTGTACCCATCATACATCCACCTGCAGGTGTAAAGCCCATACTGGTATCCATACTTTTGCCATCTTTCAAAGCCGCCAAACTGGCCCCGTTCCCAAGATGGGCCAGAATGATGCGTCCGTTCGCTTCATCGGCACCCGCTATTTCCTTTAGCTTTTCCATAAGAAAAGCATACGATAATCCATGAAAACCATACCGCTGAACTCCAGCTCGATCAAAGCGCCTTGGTATAGGCAATATTTTTGCTATGCGTGGCATTGTTGTGTGAAAGGCGGTATCGAAACAGGCTACCTGTAATACTCCCGGACATCTATATTTAAAAAGTTCAATGATTTCGATCTCAGCAGGTAAATGTTCCGGGTCGTAATTCCTTATTCGCTTTAATTCCTTAATTAAAGTTGCATCTATCACTTCGGCACGGGAATGTTCCATGCCATGGACGACACGATGGCCGATGCATTTAATTCTATCAAAACTGTTTTGCCTTTTTAGCCATAAGATCAAAAAGATGGCGGCCTCGTAAAAACCGGGACAGTATACTTCTAAGCTCATCTTTTCATCCTGATTGACGTTGGTAACATTGAAGCTTGTATTTTTTAATCCAATGCGGTTTATGCTCCCGGAAAATATAGGTTTCAGAGTCTTGGCCATTTCGTACATGGCGAACTTGATGCTGGACGAACCACCATTTATGGTAAATATGTTTGAATTTTCCGGGTACATTATTTGTATTAGATAAAAAATTTAGTCTTTAGAAATGAGATTCAACCCATTGAATCGATTGACCCATTTCTTTCGTTTATCAAGAATCAATTCTTTGGCCAGGCACAATCCTTATCCTCCATATAGAAGGCAGCGATTTTTTCATATTTTGGTCCTAACTCCTTAGCACACCACGCTAACAGGGCGGGCTGTTCCGAACAAGTGGTATTCCTGACCGCTTTTTCCAATTCTTTCTTTAACAGTTCATCATTAAAGCTTACCTTCTTTAGTACAACTTCATGGTATTCAAGCGTTTTCATTACTTATTTATTTTTAAATTCTTATAGATGTTAATGTTGCCACTGAATCATGTTATCCTCCAAGGGCACGGCAACGCCTTCGTAATCCGGTAGAATACGAACGGTATAGTGATTGGTGGGCCGGAGAGTATTGACCTGGGCATAAAAATTATGTTCCCCTTGTTCTCCCATCCAGTCAAATTTCATTTTGATTCTTTCCGGTGTTTTGCCGTTCATACCTTCTGCAAAAAGCTCTACGCTAATATTTTTAGGATTTATTTCATTCAGCCAAACCGGGACTTTAAAATGATGCTTGTGGCGCTCGCTCTCAATTTGAACTTCTCCGAATTTTATGGCCTCCCATTTATGCCCAAGATCATGCGCAGTTTCTAAAACTCTTTTTCCTGCGGCTCCTTTTCTTGCACCCCGTTTTTTATATCTTGCCGCCGCGGGAAGGTAAAATTGTTCCGTGTACTCCCGTACAGTGCGATTGGCAGAAAATTGGGGAGTAAGGGTCGCCATGCTTTTTCGCATCCGTGCTACCCATTGTTTGGGTACGTTTTTTTTATTGCGTGCATAAAATTCGGGCACGACTTGTTGTTCCAATAGGTCATACAAGGCTGTTGCCTCGGCGGCATCCCAAGCGGGGTCATCGCCATGTTCTTGACCGTCTCCCAGGGCCCAACCTACCTCCGGGGTATAGGCCTCGGCCCACCATCCATCCAGTTCGGATAAATTGATACCTCCGTTGACTAGCACCTTCATGCCACTCGTTCCGCTAGCTTCCCACGGGCGTCTTGGGGTATTGAGCCATACATCGACACCCTGTACCAAATTCTCGGTTAACATCATGTCATAGTCGCTCAAAAAAAGCACGTGTCTGTGCAAATTATGCTGTTGGATAAATTGCAACCATTTTCGTATCAAAGCTTTCCCTGATTCGTCAAATGGCGGTGCCTTACCGGCCAGTACCAATTGAACGGGATGTTCCGAGTTGGTAAGGATACGGATAAAGCGTTCCGGATCGTGCAATAGAAGGTCCGGTCTCTTGTACGGTACAAATCGCCTGGCAAAGCCCAAGGTCAAGGTGTTGGGATCAAACACCTTTTTTGCGGAAACAATTATATCGGAGGAAAGACCGGAAACGATAGCTTGTCTTTCAAATCTTTCCCTGATAAAACCAACTAGCCGATTTCTCGATTGGTTCCTGAATTGCCATAATTTATCATCGGAAATCTTCGAAATATGTGCTTCATGGTCAGTAAGCTCCCCTCTCCAACGATCTTTTCCACAGGACTCCGTCCAGAGTTCATCGGCATATTTGGAATCCCAACAGGGCATATGCACCCCATTGGTCACATGGCCCACGGGAATTTCGGATATGGGCCAACGTGGAAAAAGCTTGCTAAAGAGATTTCTGCTCACCTCGCCATGCAAGCGGCTAACACCGTTCACGGCACCACTGCCACGAACGGCGAGATAGGCCATATTAAAACTCTCCCATCGATTATTGGCATCTGCCCGACCCAGGGCCATCAAGTCGTTGAGATCGATACCCAGTTCTTCCTTGGCATACCCGCCAAGAAATTGCTCCATAAGCGATGGGCTAAAGTGGTCAAAACCGGCGGGGACCGCCGTATGCGTCGTAAATAAATTACCTGCCCGGGTTACGGCCAGGGCCTCTTCGAACGAAGTGCCGTTCGCCTTCATAAAATCGTTGGCACGTTCCAGTACGAGAAAAGCGGCATGGCCTTCGTTCATATGGCAAACTTCGGGATCGATATCCAAGGCCCTGAGCATTTTGTAGCCACCGATACCCAGAACGATTTCCTGTTTTATGCGATGATCGGGACCACCGCCATACAGTTCATCGGTAATGCCGCGGTGGACCGGTAAATTCGCGGCGTCATTGCTATCCAATAAATATAGCTTTGCCCTACCTACCTTTACCTGCCACGCACGTAGCCATAGTGGATGGCCAGGTAAAGACACTTTTAAGCGAAGCCATTCCCCATTGGGCAGACGTAAGGGCGTAATGGGCAACTGACCGGGGTCATTGTAAGGGAACAGGGCATTTTGGGTGCCGTATTTATCAATTTCCTGACGGAAGTAGCCTTTATCGTAAAGCAGCCCCACTGCAACGACGGGGACGCCCAAATCACTTGCCGATTTTAGTTGATCGCCAGCTACATTGCCCAAGCCACCGGCATATATGGGAAGGGCCTCGTTCAGCATATATTCCATACTGAAATAGGCAACGGTGCGCAACTGCGTCTTTGGATGCTTTTGCTGGAACCAAGAGGGAGCGGAAAGGGCTTCGTCGTTCAACTTTAAAAGACCATCCAGTGTTGACCGAAAATCGGGATCGGACAAATGCTGCTCCAGCCTATCCCGTGAAACGGTCTGTAATATGACCCATGGATTCCTTGTAAATTGCCAAAGTTCCGGGTCTAATTGTTGCCATAGTCCGTCCGACGCATGGTTCCATGACCACCGTATGTTGAGGGCGAGTTCTATGAGGTTTTCTACTCCCTCGATGTCGGTGTGCATCGATCCGTAGAGTTGATGCGTAGTGTTATTTGTTTTTTTTTTCTTCATTTTTATTTTCCAGTTCTTATTTTATTCCGTTTTTACCGCCTATTAACCGAAAAAATCCGTGACCGCTTTCCAAACGAATTTCGGGTCTTTCAAAAAAAGTTGGTGGTCGCCTCCCTGGACAGTCAGGAATTCAGCATTTGAAAAGGTTTTGGCCAATTTTACCGCATTGACGATGGGAGCCGTGGTATCTTGATCGCCATGGATAAAAACAACTTTTTTGTTTCCGATGTTTCTGGCGATGGCATATAGGTCAGTGTCCAGGATTATTTCGTTCAACGAATTGTAATAGCTCTGCCAAGTGTGTTTATTTGCATCTGCAAATACGTCATCCGACAGGTTTTCGGGCTTGAATATCCGGGTCATAAAAATGGGATGCAGCAAACAGAGGTATTTGGAATATTTGTTTGCCGTAAGCCTGTCAAAAAGGGAATGTGCTGACATTATATTCTTAAATTCTTCCATATCCTTATAGACTGGAGTACCTATCGCTATTGCCCCTTTAAACCAATCGGGATGTTTTTCAAGAAGTGCAAATGCGATGACAGTGCCCATGGAGTGTGCGACAAGAACGGTTCTGCCCCCATCGAAACCTTCTTTTGAAATAATCGCTTCCAAAGCGCCCACCTGCATCTCAAGGCTATAATCGCTATTGGGCTTTGGGGAGTCGCCAAAACCGAGCAGGTCGACCAACAGAAGCTTATGTGTGCCTGAAATGGCATCCAAATCCCTTTTCCAATAGTTTTTGGAGCCCGTTAGGCCATGGATAAAAACCAGATCCCTATCCCCTGAGCCCACTATTTCAAAATTCAAGGGCATGCTTTCCGGATTATATTTAGGTGCTACAACGACCTTTAGATATTGATACCCACCTATAGAAATAAAAAGTACGGCTACTACCAATAACAAGACCAACATCCTTTTTCCTGTTTTTATAATAAAATCTTTCATAGTTCTATTTGATTAAAACGCCATACTCTCTCCGCGATAAAATCATCTTATACAAAAAATGCTAGGTTCAACTAACTGTTCTTGAATATCAAGAATTCCATGGGTTTTAGTTTTAACTTGATATAAAGTCGGCTATCTTGCCCATCCGCATTTTTTTGCACTTTTATTTTGGTTTTACCCCCATAAATACATTTCATCTGGCGACCTGCTTTGTTAATGGTAGCGTCGATTAGGACATGCTCTTCTTTCGCATCTTTTGGGGACGAATTATAGACCACTAAAATCTCCCCGTTGTGGAGTATCCTGGAAAAGGCCAAAAGACATTCTTCGCAATTGGGATAGTGAAAACCAACTGCGTTTTTTGAAGTTTTCCTAAAATACATCCTACCGAATTTCAGGATAGGTTCTGTTTGCCTCAGTTTTGCCAAATCTGCAATGGTCCTGTATATCCACGAATTGCGGTTCAATACATTGATCTTGGTATCATTGGGGTCGAACATACCTTCCCTGATATATCGGTCATCCATCCCATTTCCATCCAAGCCTTGTTCCGTCCCATAATAGATACAGGGGGCACCAAGGGCGCAGAGCAGAAAGCCCATGCCCGCTACTATCTGTTCTGGAGTGGCATCATAGCCAAAGCGATGCTTAAAATCAGTGCCCACTTGGTCGTGATCATCGATGTAGGTCACCAAGAAATCTCCATATTCACCCCGGCTGAGGGCATTTTGTTGTAAAGAGGAATAGCGTTCCAATAGTCTTTCAGGTGAGGAAACCCCTTTTATTACACCTGCCAAAACACTGTGTAGCGGATGGTCCAAAACAGAATCCAGCCCGTAATACACGTTCTGATCTTCCGGCAACATTTTCGGCCCGATATACGGATTGCCCGTCTCGTCATTGCCGATAATCTCACCGAACAAAAAGAAGTTTCTCTTGCCCAAGGAGTATGCATATTCACGAATGGTGGAACAAAAACGGCTAATATCCTGTCCTTTCATATGTTTGACGGCATCCAACCGAAAACCGTCCACGTCTGTCTCGCGTATCCAGTAACAATGTATGGCAGCCAATAGTTCCCCTAACTTCTCGCTTTCAGGGGTACCGTCGTTACGGAATGTTTTTAAGGTCAAAAAATCGCCCTCCTGCGTTTCGGGATACTTATCGAAATTCCTTATTTGTCCTTTTCGGTTGTAAAGCTCCGGGTCTTTCAGTTCTATTGGGAGCGGCCTATCATTCTCGCGCCAATCTCCCAACGGAAAACGTTGTCCGTCTAAATAGTAATACTCATGATCAAAAGGATACGACCAATTGTCACCGGAATGGTGCAGAACAACATCCAGGAAAACCCGTATGTCCAAGTCATGTGCCTTAACCACCAATCTCTCCAAGTCCTTTTTTGTACCCCAGCGTTTATCGACATCCAAATAGTTCTGGATGGCATAGCCATGGTAAGCTTTAGGATTGTTTTCAAAAACAGGACTAAGCCAAAGGGCCGTACAGCCCAAGTCTTTGATGTAATCGATATTGTCGATGATTCCCTTTATCGTGCCCCCTAAGGGTTTTTGCAATTGGTCTTCATTGCCAAAACCTGAATGTCTAATATCGAAGTCCAAAGAACTCCGTTTGTTGTTGTCATGAAACCGGTCTACCATAAGAAAGTAGATGATTTCCTCTCGCCATTCCCTATGGCAGTTTACCCAATATTCCTTGTTCGGTTTTGGAGAAAGATCTATATCGTTGATTGACTTCATCATTTTTTTAGCTTTTAAACGGTGGAATACTCCTTTTTTGTTTTCGAATTACTTTTTGTGCCTATGGCAAGCTTGTTTCCATAAAATCGGTTGAACACCATACAGGCCGTAAGGTCGCCGGTCACATTAACAGCTGTCCGGAACATCCCCAGTAACCGTTCCACCCCTATGATGATGATGATTCCTTCAGCAGGTATTCCTGCACTGGAAAGTACAGAGGCCAAAATCACTACCCCACCACCAGGTATTGCCGGAGTGCCAATGGACGCCGCCACGATGGTAATCACCACTACGATAACGTTCATAAGGCCCATTTCCAATCCGTAGGCCTGGGCAATAAACAAGGTCGTTATGGTCTGGTAAAGTGCCGTGCCGTCCATATTTACGGTGGCTCCGATAGGGATTATGAAATTACTGATGGCTGGATCTACTTCCAGTTCTTCTTCCGCTGTTTCAAGGGATAAAGGCATTACTGCAGCAGAACTTGTGGTCGAGAAGGCCAGCAGTTGGACATCCCTGATCTTACGTAAAAAGCGTAACGGATTGACCTTGCCCAAAAGGCTTACACCTATCAGATAAATTACCACCAACAACAATAACCCAATCAAGACGACGAGCACATAAAAGCCCAGACCTGAAAGTGAATTTAGACCAACACTGGAGGTCAGCTGCGCCATCAAGCCGAACACGGCTACCGGAACCAACAACATGGCCCATTTGACCACGGTCATGCAGATTTCCTGTATGGCACTCAACAATAACTTTACGGGCCGTAGCAAATCATCGGGAAGGGATAATACGGCGACCCCTATGATAATGGTAAAAATGACGATACTCAACATTTCACCACTTACCATGGATGCCAGCGGATTGTCAGGCAACAAATTTGTTATGGCATTGGGAATATCGTTTATCCCAAACGATAATTCCGTGCTTTCGGCCGTATTGGCCAAAGCCTGTTCATGATCTACAATCGCTTGCTGGTGCAGATACTTTCCAGGGCTAAAGATTAATCCAAGGATTGTACCTATGGTCACCGAGATAATGGTTGTGGATATAAAATACAAGAGTACACCGCCCCCCAGTTTTTTTAAATTCTCCTTGTCGTTGCTGGCAATGCCGGTAATTATAGAGGCAACGATCAAAGGAATCATAATCATTTGTACCAACTTGAGAAAGAGCATGCCCGGCAGGGCCAACCAACTGCCCAGAACATCAGCTGTGCCTTTGGTTATCCAACCATTTTGCGGACTTAACAAAAGACCAAGGCCTACCCCAAGGAACAAAGCGATGATAACCTTTAGCCATAGCCTATTCTCCACCAGTTTTTGGAGGTAGTGGTTAAGCGATTTCAGTGATTTTATTTCCGTATCGAACATTCCTTAGTATCCGTTATGCAATTGTTATTTTCTTTTCCAGATAAACACCTTGTACCGCGTGCAAAAGTTCCACACCCTCTTTGAACGGCCGCTGAAAAGCCTTTCTTCCCAGAATCAGACCGGATCCCCCGGCCCGTTTGTTTACGATTGCCGTAATAATGGCTTCGCTCAGGTCAGATTCTCCCTTGGAGCCACCTCCCGAGTTGATCAACCCGATTTTTCCCATATAGCAATTTGCCACTTGTAACCTACATAGGTCAATGGGATGTTCCGTGGTCAAGGTTTCATACATGGCATCGTCGTATTTACCGAATCCAATATTTTTGAATCCATAATTAGTAGTTGGCAACTTTTGTTTAATTATATCCGCTTGTATGGTAACCCCTAGATGATTGGCCTGTGATGTCAAATCGGCCGATGAATGATAGTCTTCCTTATCGGTTTTAAAGGTTTCATTACGGGTATAGCACCAGAGAATAGTGGCCATTCCAAGACGGTGTGCCTCCGCAAATGCCTCGGAAATCTCCTTCAACTGCCGATTACTTTCCTCGGAACCGAAATAGATCGTCGCCCCGATCGCTGTCGCACCCATGTTCCACGCTTCCTTCACCGTACCGAAGAGCGTTTGGTCGTATTTGGCGGGATGGGTCAACAGCTGATTATGGTTTATCTTGACAATGAAGGGAATTTTGTGCGCATATTTCCTAGCATAAAGGCCCAAGCCCCCAAAGGTCGAGGCCACCCCATTACAGCCAGCTTCTATGGCCAATTTTATGATGTTTTCCGGGTCAAAGTAATCGGGGTTCTTATAGAAGGAAAAAGCGGCGCTATGTTCAATGCCCTGGTCTACCGGAAGAATGCTCAGATATCCCGTTCCTGCAAGGTTACCGTGATTATAAAGTTTAGATAGGCTTCCGAGAACCCGTGTATTCCTGTCACTGGGCACGAATACCTTGTCCACCACATTTTTTTCGGGCAATTGTAATTCGTCTTTGGTTATTTTCTCGCTCACATGGTCCAGATAGTAGGATGCTTTGTCCCCCAAGAGTTCCACAATATGTTCATATGTTTTCATTGTCTTTTTTTTAATTGATTCCCAAACTTTTGTTGGTTTTGGCAATAGACTTATGACCATCACTTTCGATACCCGTCAATGCCCGTATCGCATCAATGGTCTCGGGGATGACGATGGCCTGATTATCCACGATATAGGCATAAAACAGTTCGTCGCCCACGACTTTCAGCATATCTTCCCATAGGGCCACTTCGTACATATCGCCCCAAGACCGGCCCATATCCAAATACATTTCCTTAATGGTGTTGTTGGAAACCAGCCCTTGGTCATAGCGAATAAAGTGGATACGAGTCGAGGTTTTAAGAGCAGCCAGCACTTCTTCTTTAGTGGCCTTTTTCTTTAGTTTCACGTTCCAATAATGCATATGGCTCAAAGTTTCGGGCACCTTTACCGCCGATGTGATTACATCGAGGTCGGGATCTACACTTTGGGCATCCGGACCTTGGTGGCTCGGTATTTCCTTCTCGGGAACCATGGTGTTCATAATACCGCCCAAATGGCTTTCCCAAGGGTCTGTGGCACGTCTTAACAAAGTGCCCCTGGCATAGTCCAACAGGTCGGCCCTTTTTAGCGCGGTCAGCGTTCTTAAAATGGATGTGGTGTTGCAGGAAACTACCCTTGTGGCATCCAAATCTATCGCAGATTCGTAATTGTTTTCGGCACTAAAGGAATGACCGGTCGTTTCATGTTTTTCACCACCTTGGACTATGAATTTAAGTCCTTGTTTCTTATAGGTTTCAACATTCTTTGCGGCTATGTTCTTTGGGGTACAATCAACTACAAGGTCCACTTTATTTAGAAGGTCTTGAAATAAGCCAGCTACCTGAATGCCTACCGACCCCATTTTTTCCCTGGCTTCACTGGTTGCTGCGAATATGGTATACCCCTTTTTTACAGCGGTCTGTATGCGCCAATCGCTAATAACATCGCAAACCCCAAAAAGATTCATGTCTTCCTGCACATTAATGGCGTCGGCTACTCTTTTCCCGATGACCCCGTATCCTACTACTGCTATTTTTTTCATATTGTTTTTATTTAATTGTTATTAATTTTTTACTGCTTTTATATAATAGTATGGCACCTACTATTCCTGAAATTAGAGAGGCAAATAGGATACTTACTTTTGCGGCGAAAATCAAAGATTCATCTGAGAAGGCCAGTTCATTAATAAACAGTGACATGGTAAAACCGATGCCCCCCAAAAAGGCGGTACCATAAATCATATTCCAACTTACGTTTTCAGGGAGTTTGGCAAGTTTAAGTGCCACAAGAATTCTCGAAAAGGCTGCAATACCAATGAATTTTCCGAAAATCAGCCCCAAACTGATTCCCAGGCCAACTGGGCCGGTTAGCACCTTCAGCAAATCCCCATGAAGATGTATCCCCGCATTTGCCAAGGCGAACAAAGGAAGAATGATGAAGCTTACCAGAGGATGTAGGGCTTTTTCCAATTTTTGTAGCGGAGTTTCGGCTTCGGAACTTGTGGTTTTAATATCCTCCAATATTTCCAACTGTTGGTTGGATATAAGGGTGCCTTTAATCGACTTTGATTCCTGAAATCTTTTATGGAGTGCGTCCAAACGTTTTAAAAAGGTTCCCTCTTTAATTTTCACCCGACCCGGAATTGCTACAGCGGTAAGAATTCCTGCAATCGTAGGGTGCACTCCTGAAAAAAAGAAGGCCAGCCACACGCCTCCTATTCCTATAATAGCATAAAACCAAGTACTTCTTACCCCGGCAAAATTTCCTATGATGAGAAGTCCGAAGAAGAGTAGCCCGTGGAGCAAATCCATTCCCGAAATACCGGAAGTATAAAATAGGGCGATCACCAGAACACCGCCCAGATCGTCCACGATTGCCAATGTGACCAAAAATACCCTTAGGGCGGTGGGCAATCTTTTCCCCATAAGTGCCAGGACCCCCAACGAAAAGGCAATATCGGTGGCCATAGGAATGCCCCACCCTTGGGAAGCCTCCCCGGAACCGTTGAACAAATAGTAAATAAAGGCGGGGATTACCATGCCTCCTATTGCAGCTCCTATGGGCAATACTGCATTTTTGGGGGATGAAAGTTTGCCCCCCAGTATTTCCCGTTTAAGCTCCAAACCGACCTGTAAAAAGAATAGTGCCATCAACCCATCATTGATCCACAAGAGCAAAGGTTCCGATAACCGAAAATCCGCGATGTAAAAACCGATGTCCGTTTGCATAAAACCGGTATAAAATTCTTTCCAAGGGGAATTTGCCCAGACCATTGCAATAACTACGGTCACAAAGAGAACAACCCCACTATTGTTGAGTCCCTTGGCATAATGGCCAAAGAATTTTCGAATGCCTATGTTACTTCGGTTTTTAAGCATCGATTTTTGTTTTTTGCATATTTTCGACCTTTTCCAATGTTCCAAATTGTTCATCAGATGGAGGGTCTATGTGGGAAGCTTGTTTGAAATTCCTAATAATTACCCTGTTGCTCTTTTCATAGGTAAAATAACTTATGACCCAATTGAACCCTACCAGAAATTTGTTTCTAAACCCGCTGATGGACATCAAGTGTACCACAGACCATAGTAACCAGGCGAAATAACCACCAAATTTGAGCTTACCGAGATCGGCAACAGCTTTTCGTTTTCCGACCGTGGCCAGCGAACCTTTATCCTTATATTCAAAGAATGTAGGTGGGTCATCATTGATCAGGCCTGAAAGCATTTGGGCCAGATATTTTCCCTGTTGAATGGCGGCCTGTGCCACTTGTGGATGACCCTTGGGTGTATCTTCGGAAATCAATGCGGCAATGTCTCCAATGGCGTAGATGTTCTTATGGCCGTCCACCTGTAAAAATCCGTTTGTTTTTAAGCGATTCCCTTTTACTATGGACTCTTTGCTGATTCCCTTCGGAAATTGTCCCTTGACCCCTGCTGTCCAGACGAGGTTTCTTGCCAATAGCATTTTACCGCTCTTGGTCTGTACTACTTTGCCATCATAATCACTGACCGCTTCGTTCAATAGAACTTCAACATCAAGATTTTTAAGGTACTCCAATGTTTTTTCCGAGGCCTTGTCGGACATAGCTCCCAGTAGTTCGTCCATGGCTTCCACCAAATAGATCTTCATAATTGAAGAGGGATATTCGGGATAGTCCTTTGGAAGGATGTACCTGCAAAACTCTGCCAAGGCCCCTGCCATTTCAACGCCGGCAGGACCACCGCCCACGATTACAAAATTGGTAAGGGCATCGCGTTCTTCATCATTGCAAGTAATCGCCGCTTGTTCCAGATTTTGCAGCATCATGTGACGGATGTTCAGGGAATCACGGATATCCTTCATCCCCAGACTATTTTTTTCCACATTATCCATCCCGAAAAAATTGGTAGTGGTTCCCGTAGCCAAAACCAGATAATCATAACTCAATTTTCCCTTATTGGTAAACAGCATATTTTGCGATGGTTCTATTCTTTCGACATCCGCCAGGCGAAATTGAACATTCTTGTAACCGCTGATCTGTTTTCTGAAAGGGAATACGATGCTGTCGGGTTCCAAGGCACTAGTCGCCACCTGATAAAAGAGGGGTTGGAATTGATGGAAGTTGTTCTTGTCCATCAATACGATCTGTATGTTTTTCTTTTTGAGACCTTCTACCAAGGCAAGGCCCGCAAAGCCACCACCCACCACGACCACCCGGGGCAGTTTGGAGTCCGGTAAGCAAATCAAATCGGTAACTTTACAGGCATTTTCCATAGTAGTGTTCAACGTATTTATATTTTTCAAACCAACTCTTCCTTCAATTTTTTTCGCTGAGGTTGAAGCGAATTACCTTTTTTCTTTTGCATCGGGCCTTCGAACTATTAATACAGAACAGTTCGCATGTGCGGAGATGGACCGGGAAACCGAGCCCAATAGGAACCGGGTGAACCCGCCATGTCCATGTGAGCCAACGACTATTAGATCGGCACCAAGGTCCTCTGCCTCTTCTAGGATCGCCATTTTGGGAAGGCCGTTCACAGTTATTTTCGAAACCGATAAATTGGTGTTCTTGTTTTGCAATTGCCTTGCGGCGACCTTTACGTTCTCTTCCGCTGATTTTTTTGCGTTGGATAGCACTTCTTCATAATAACCGCCCAACGAACCTCCCAAGGGGGCTATTCCCGGAGTGGCCAGTATGGGATTTTCATACACAGATAGAATACGTACTTCCGTATTGGAGGGGAACGATAACCTTGATAGTTCTTCTACTGCCGCCTTGCTGTAGTCCGAGCCGTCTATGGCCAATAGTATTTTCATGACATTTAATTTATAAGTGATACTTTATGTTCTTAATAAACAACCATTAATCAATGGTTATCGGTTTCATTACTTTTCTCCAATACAGGTGCTCATATAGTCCTGACCAGCACATCCCGAAAGTGAAGGCAAATAAAAGTTCTTCAAGGGGGATTCCCAGAACAAGTACATGTGTCAGGTTGTCCAGATTCCAGTACAGCGCTACATAATCTGGATAAAACAGAAGGATGCTTCCGAAATAGACAAAGTAGAGCACTGTAAACAGCATACCACCGACCCAGATTTTACCCTTTAAATCGGGGCGGCAGTACAGGGTTGCTAGTCCTCCGAAAAACAAGGCGATGACCCCACAATAAATATGATTAAGCCCAGTAAAAAGGCTTAGTGCCGCAAAAATCAGAACAGGAACAAAAAGAATGTAAACATGAAGCGAATGCCTCCGGTGGCTTCTTTCCGTATGTGGCATTACAACGAACCTTCTTTTAAAAATTAGGTTGTACAATACTGTTCCTATACCTCCAATGGAAAAAGAGAAAATAAGACTTTCTATATCGAATCCCGTGTTTTCCGCTAGATTGAATAGGGAAGGGGGGAACCAGTACTCGGGCACGAACAGGGGTTCCGTAAGGCCAAAGGGCATGGTGATCCAGCTCATTTGGAGCATTTCTTTCCTGGTATCCTTTTTAAACAGATAGATTACCGCCCAAAGGGCGAGGATGATAAGGGACCATATGAACCAGACGTATTGCATATCAATTATTGGAAATTTTTAAGCCAAATTCAACATTTGTTAGAATTCGGATATTTTCTACTCACGGAAATACCCAAATCTCGAATTCTATTCTTTCTGACCTTCAAATTGAAATTCCTTTGATATCCCCCCATCCAAAAGGTTAAAGCGATAGCGGAAAGTATGATTCTGCATATCGAAACCGCCAAAATGCTCGTCGCCTTCCTGATGCTCATCATTTAAATGATGCACCCATTCTGTTTCATCATTTCTCATATCATTCATCATGCCCCCACTCATATGTCCTCGTCCCAACATATGTCCATACATGTTTTCGAACTCATCACCTGTAAGGCACACGTTTATGCTGTCCATGTCTTCATAGTAATCCAACATAAAAGTTGTATCCAACTTCACATTGTATAAATGGACCTCAATTATTCCCTTTCTGATTTTGGTAATTTCGGCGAAAGCTTCCTCAATAATTTTGCTAGTACTTCCGCCCTTTAAGCCAACATTATCAGTAAGTGTTCCGACATAGGTTCCTTCAATCAAATCAACAAAAGGTTCTTCTGATTTTTCACAAGCTGCAAAAACGAAAACGGTTAAAAAAACAGTTTTGGCAATTAATCCAATCTTTTTCATCGTCTTTATGTTTTAAAGTTTATCATCTGAAATATTAAACTACTTCACATCATTTGTTACTCATTTATTCTGTCTATCTTCTTTTAAGCTGTGCATTGTAAAAAGCCGCGATCAGGGCACCTGTAAGCCATGCGATTATAAAGGTCTGTACAATGCCGATTAGGGCTTCCCAAACAGGCACGTCTATCCTTATTATACTAGTAGTGTCCAAACCGTGCAGCAAGCCGTTAAAAAACTTTATACTTCCTTCTTGTCCAGCAGTGGCAAGGACGATCATACAGCCGGCGTAAAGTATCGCGGCGGTAAGGCCCATGGCAAATCCAAATTTTTTTACATTTAATCGATTCATGATTGTTTTTTTATGTTTATTATTCTTGTAAATTCATTCCGTACCGAACTAGGGTTGTTACTAGTGGTTTAACTCTAAGCTCTTTTTGTACTCCATCTTTTCATGCATGGCCTTCTCCAAATTTTCATGCTCCAAAGTATGGTCACAAAAGGTATCGATCAAAAGACTGTCGTTGGCGATGACCGGCATAAAATGATGGGTAGTAAGCAGCATAAGATCTGGATATCTAGTAATCATATCGCTGAGTTTCCCGGCGAGTATGGTATCACTTGCAGCGGCTTTAACCAATTCGTCGACCATCATGCCTGTGGCGTGATCGTTTTCCATCATCTTTGCAATGTATTTTTGGCCCAGTTTATGGTTCTCGGCCATGAATGTCAATACCACCTCTTGTTGGGACGGATCCTTAAGTTTGTCCTTTATGGTGCCCTCTTGTTTTTGAGAACAGGCCGATAGTATAAAAGCGGTCAGTACCATGCATGCTGCCATTTTGATCGTTGTTTTCATTTCATTTTGTTTTGGGTTTTACAATTTTACTCGATAATCGAGATTTAAATGCCCCGTGGGCTTGCCCCTAGGTAGTTTAATCCTTATTCAGACTTTATAAGTTTCTTGGATTCCTCGTATTCCTCTTTCGTGATTTCGCCTTTGGCAAATCGCTTTTTAAGAATGCGCAATGGGTCTTCTTTTCTGTTTTTGGTATAGGGAAGGTCGTAGGGCACAAAAAAGATCCAGATCAATAGGATCAACCATACGATCCACCATATAAAGTGCATACCGCCGTAATGTCCGTCAAAAAAGTGCATAGTTTTGAATTTTAGTCGTTAATACTTGTTTTTGTGGACTATCCGTCCGATTTTAAAAGCTTCTTTGATTCTTCATATTCACTCTTGGTAATCTCTCCTTTGGCAAACCGCCTTTTGAGTGATGTGAGTGGGTCATCGTCTTCAATTTCATCATAGGATGAACTGGACGGGGCAAAGAAAATCCAGCCCAGCAATACAAACCATATGGCCCACCATATAAGGTGCATGCCCCAAAAAACTCCGTCTCTATAAAACATACTGTTAGATTTAAGATTATTGTAATTTTAATTGATTTCTGTTATGGTATAGCCTTCAAGTTCGTTGAGTTGTTCTTGTAACTCATCTACTGAAAGTTCTTCCTTCATGCTGATAATCGTTGCACCTTTTGGCTGCAAGAAAATCTGTATTTTCTCTACCGCCGGATGTTCCTCCAAAGCTCTTTTGACCCTTGTCACACATCCGCCACAGCTTATTCCTTCGATTTGAAATTTGCGTTTCATTGTCCAAGTTTTAGTGTTAATTAATGGTGTCGATGGCCTTCATGCCCTTTTTTGTCCCCATCATCTAGCACTTCCTCTTTACTTTCTCCGTGCTTTTTATCGCTATGGCCGCCATGGTTATGGCCACCGCGCCCGTGTGAGCCATGCGGTATAAACAGATGCACTACGAACATCAGGATGATAAAGGCAAAAAGCCCGTTATACCCTGTGATCCCCAACGCCGGGGCGAAAAATATCAGTAGTAGGGGCAGCCCACAACCGATAACCATCCATATCCAATGACTTTTCATGTTTTCCTGTATTTGCGTTAAACTTTAGTGTTTTAATGATGATCACCATGACTTTGGCTCTTGCTCAATTCCATTTCGCCCTGCTCGATAATGTCCAATCCTTCCTCGGCCATCATATTTTTACAGGACTCCATACAATCCTCGCTCATCATGCCTTTTTCATGCATCATTTTCATCATGTTCCCCATCATCTTACCATTTTTCATCATGGATTTCATCATGTTCTTCATCATCATACTGTCTTTCATCATCATTTGCATACCATCGCCTTTCATCATGCCGCCCATCATTTTATGGTTGCCCTGCATCATTTGCATTGCATGATCGCTCTCTTGCATGTTTTCCATAAAGCCGGTCATGTATGTGTGATTGTTCGCAATGGCACCAAAAATCTCACTCCTTGTTTCGGAGTTGTCGAGCATTGCGTTAACATCAGTTTTCTGGTTGCAACCGGTTAAGGCAAACAACCCGATCGTCAAAAAAATTAGTGTTGCTGTTTTCATTGTATTTGATTTAAGGTTTACTCGATTCGTTTTAACTTTTTCCTTTATTTACTTCCGAAGTTTAACAGACACATTTCGTACCTTAATTTTTGCTTCAATCCAAAAGTTTAAATGGGTTCGCTTCAACTTTTTGTCCCATCGTTCTGAACAAAAAATCAATTATTGCCCAATATCAGCGGTAGTCCAGAATCGCCACTACCAACTACCACTACTTTTGAATTAGGTGACTTCGCTAGTTCCAATGTAGCATCGATACCCTTGTCCTGTAATATTTTATCGGTCAGGGAAGCGCTTAAAATTGTATTTGCATCCGCCTTTCCTTGTGCTTCTATGGTTACTTTTTCCGCTTCCTTTTTGGCGGTAACCAAACGAAATTCATATTCCAAAGACTCTTGTTCTTGTTTAAGCTTACGCTCTATAGCTTCCTTTATGGTGCCGGGCAAAGTAACATCTCGCACTAGTATCTCATTGAGCTGAATGTACTGTCCGTCAACGATTTTTTTGGTCTCTTCATAGATCTCTGCCTGTATTGCATCTCGTTTACTGGAATACAATTGCTCCGGGGTATAGCGCCCCACGACGCTTCTTGCCGCAGATCTTATTGTGGGCAGTAGTACACGGTTAACATATTCCGTACCTTTTTCCTGATGAAGTTTTCCTAAAAATTCCCGCTTTGGCTCGAACCAAGCAGAGGCGTCCAGTTTTATCTCCAATCCGTTGGAAGAGAGCACCTGCATTTTTTCGAAAACTTCTTGCTGTCTAACCTCATATACAAAAACCTTGTTCCAAGGTGCCACGATATGGAAACCCTCGCCCAAAGGCGGCTGATCAGTAACCACTCCGCCCCCAAAGGTCTTGTAGAGCACCCCGGCTTCCCCGGACCCAATCGTTACTGCAGATTTTGCGATTAAAATAACCAGTGCAATAAGAATAATTGTTGCTGGTAACGCAATTTTTGGTAATTTTTCCATATTCAACATAGTTTAATTGACTTAGGCACTTAATTAATAACCGAAGAGAAATTGAAAGTCTTATTATCAACGATTTACAAAATTGAGATTCGTAATTTCCTTGGCAAAAAGAGCTAAACCTTACTTTTCGAAACTTGGAATGCCCATGAATAGGGATGTTATAATTATTAGTAATGCGCCTAAGTCAATAATTTAAATTAATACTGTTCCGCCTTGTTCCATGGACGGATTCGAATATAATTTTGCCGCTATCGCTGTTCTATCGAAGCAGCTATTGGAGCTTTTGGCCATTTTAATTGGCCGATTTTAAAAACTCCTCTATCTTCTTGCTTTCGTTCTCGGTAAGGTTGGCCCTGATCCTCATATGAAGGCTGATGGTCTCCCAATCCGTATCGTTATAATCCGCAGGGGACGGTGCTATGTGGCATCGATTACAGGCTTCTCCCCACATTTGGGCCCCCGATTTTTCGATCTTGAATTCTTCCTCCGCTGCTGCGGTGGCCGTATCCGGAACATCGGTATAGCCTTTCTTTGTGGAAGAACAGGCCACGGCCGTAATGCCCACAATTGTCATTACTATGACGCCTATTACTGTTTTATATATTGTTTTCATGTTTTCTATTTTTAAATGAATGTTTTTAGAATCCTATGGCCCAATGTACAAACAGGCCATCCGTGTTGGTTAAACCATCTCCGTCATGACCACCTTCCGTTTCTGTAGTCTGGTAACTAAGTTTGACCACAGATCTCCAGCTCAGCCAATAATTTAGACCAAAGGCGTACTGGACCGATTTCTCTTCCCATTCCGCGCCTTCCGGAGCATTAAAATCCGAATACCTGCCCACAAACTCCAGTTTTTTGACAAAATCGCTGCTTGCCATAGTAGGCCGGTAACTCAGCTGCCCATAAAAGGAGTTGCTTTGATTGTCAAAGGAATATTCTTCCTCTACACCATCCTCCAGCTCAAAATAGGTTGCGGTATCCACATTCGAATTGTTGTACTGGGCCTTGACGTCCACTATGCCACCCAGTCCTGATATTTGCTTGACTAAGGAAAAATCCAAGGCGAACAAAAATGCCCCCACATCCTCGTATTCGGAGTCCTCTTGACCGGTATTAGCTGTGGTGTAGGCCGAGAAGCCCAATTCGATGGAAGAATCGGAAAAGGGTAAAAGCCCCAAACGACCACCATAGGCCTTGCCCAGGTTGTTATCCTCATAATTTTGGAACAACAGCATTCCCGCCTCTTCGGGTTCTTCACTACCGTCTTTTAAGCGAGGTCCATTAGTGGCATAGACCGAATAGTTCAATGTTGGACCGCCCAGGTCGAAGGCCCCCCTAAGCTCCACTCCAATTCCTGAAGAGGGTGCAATGCCATCATGTCCGTAGCCTAAAGGAGTATTGGGCAAGCGGTTGATCCAAGCGGGGTGCAATCGTTCCATAAAAGTTCCGAAGGGCAATAGAAATTTCCCTGCCCTGGCGATCATGTTCTTGTTGAGCACGTACATGACATCGGCATACTCTAACCCGGTCTCCAGTTCATTTCCTTCAAGTACAAATTCCAGTTCGGCCTCGAACATCAGCCTGTCCGAATGTTTATATAGAAAAATTGGGGCATAGGCTAAGCCTAAGAATGTAGATTCGGTTTCATCCCCAGAGTCCATATATTCAAATCCAGTATGGCCGTAGCCCCTTAGCATAAACTGGGTCTTGCTCGGTTCAAAAGTGTTGTATGTTTGGCCGTACATCTGACCGCCAAAAACAACTGCGATTAGTAATACTAGTAGCTTTTTCATTACTTAAGGGTTCTTATGTAGTTAATAATTTCCCAGCGTTTTTTCTCAGGGATGGCAGTTTTATAAGAGGCCATCGGTGAGCGGCCTTCTTCCAATTTCCAGAACAGGGCCCCATCTGTCTGGGCCTGGACTTCGGCACTGGTAAAATCGGTTGGTTTAGGTGTGAGGCCCGCGCCTCCTACACCATCGCCTTTGCCCTTGGCACCGTGGCACACGACACACAGCATCTTATAGGTTCTTTTGCCCGATGCAGCGGCATTGGCATCTCCTTTAAGTGGGTTTACAATCTTGTCAGCACTCGCGGGTGCCACCCATTTTTCCTGTGCATGGGTATTGAATCCCACAAACAGGAAACATATCACCGCCAGTACGGTCATGCTTGGTAAGAATTTTTTGTTTTTCATTTTATTGGTATTAAGTTGTTAACAAATCTATTTTTTCTTGAAAGTGTTCGTCTGCATAATTTTCTTTCTTATCTATATAATTTCGTCATAGAAACTGCGCTCCCAACCTTCAGCATTCTTATAATCTGTCATGCTCATTCCAGTCGTATTCTTGAACTGTCTTGACAGATGGTTTACACTACTATAATCAAGTAGATATGCAATATCGGAGAAGCTATATTGTTGCAGCTGTATCAGTTCTTTTACCTTTTCAACCTTCAACTTTATGAAATACTTTTCGATAGTGGTGTTTTCGTTTTTGGAAAACAGTTTGCTCAAAATCTTATAGTCACGATGTAAGGTCGATGCCAAATGTTCCGACGTCTTTTCCTTTATATGCATTGGTAGGTCTTTAATAAGATGGATGAGCGTGATCTTTACCTCCTCTACCAACATTTCCTCTTCGCTTTTTGCAATTTCAAACCCATTGGAGTGGAGCACGCCTATGACCTTCGCATCGATTTCTTTGTCAATTTTTTTAATCGAACGAACGGTCAGTTTTCCCAATTCAAGGGAAAGCACCTCTATATGGATTTCTTCAAGCTCATGTTTTATGACCTTTAGACAGCGTCTACAGACCATATTCATGATCCAATATGTTCTAATGGATTCCATGTATGAAAATGTTAGTGTTCTTAACTAAGCAATAAAGCTGTCAGAGGATTGATTCTCCGTTAAAATATTGGTGGAAAAGCTTGTCGCTGTAAAATAGGCGCGACAATAGAAAACCAACAATGGACTGTTGGCCAATGGGAAGCACAGATTATCGCAACAATAATCTGCTTACATAAAAATCAAATCAAGTAAGTTTCGTGAAGCGCGAGTATGTCCCGTTCAATCCAGGGAGGATCATAGTTTATAAAGGGAACTGTTTTTAGCTCAAGGCCTTCAAAAAGATTAATATAGGTGTAGAAAAATGTTTGTAAGAAAACAATATTATTGGCATCCAGTTCAAAAGAAACCGTTTTTAGATTGTGGTCGCCTTGCTTTACGAGGGTTTGGTTGTTACAACAATCCATTTGTCCAAAGGAACATTTTTTTGAAGGCGTTTCAATATCCTGCTTTTTGTCCATACAAGTTTTCGCTTTGCCAAAAACAGCAAGATCCACCAATTTATCACAACAGAAGTGCATATCAGCTGCAAACGCGGTAGTGGAAAAGAGTACCGCGAAAGATAAAGTGAAGGCTAATATTTTGTGAAAAAAGCTTTTCATGTTATTAAGATAGTCAAAAATGTTTAAAGTTTCAAAACAACTTATATGTATTTTATATACGTAAAATAATGAAAACAAATAAGTTATATTATTTTTTAGCTAATTACCTGTCCAAATGTAAGTGAAGGGTTTAAACAAAAACATGACCATTGTCATGTTTGTAGGAAATTGTTGTAAAAGTTGAAAACGACCTAATAATTAATAGCGACGTATTGACTAATACTATTTTTCCAATAAAGTCGTTCATTTCTTATAAACAAATCTGTTATGGAAAGAAAGCAATTTTTACGAAGTCTGGGTGCCGGTGCGGCATTCGCTATAGTTTTTCCCTGTGTTCATGGTTGTTCCAAAGACAGTGCCGAAACGGGTCTTCCGGTCCCCACCGGAATTGATTTTACCATTGACCTTGACGCTCAGGAAGGTGCGCCTTTACAGAACAACGGCGGATTTATCCTAAAGGAATTCGTGGTAGTGGCCAAAAACTTGGAGGGGCAATATGTAGCGGCCAGCCAAATCTGTAGCCATCAACAGACCGAGGAAGTGCGATTTATTTCGAAGGATGGGGGTATCTATTACTGTTCAACGCATGGTGCACGGTTTGACCAAACGGGAAAACCGTTAAACAGCATCACAAGCAATCCGCTAAAAATATTCAGAACTGAGCTTACCGGAAATATACTGCGCGTGTTTGAGTAGATAGATCCATTTTCGTGAGTAATAGGTTTTACCTTTGGAAAAACAGCTAGACATACCAAATCTAAATTTTGGGCAGTGTTGAGATTTTCACATTTTTTAATTCTATAATGGAAAGCTCTTCCAATTTTCCATTTTCAAAGGCTTTTTCAATTTGTTCGAAAGGAACCCCATCTTTTATTTTCGGTTGCAAGTTCCGATAATCCTGTATGGTAACGCCGTTAACGGTGCGTTGATTATATGCCTCGCGAAACCGCATCCCTCCTTTACCGGTGAAATACTTATAGGCCAAGTAGTCCATACTATAATCCTCAACATCGAACCAGTAAAGGAACACGTCCTCATAATCAACGCCACCGCCCTCCTTTTTAAAGGTTACACGAATCTTATGGTATTCTATTCCTTTGATAAAGGTGGTGCCCTTATTCTCAAGAACAACGGCAGGGTCTTTTAGCCACAAGGGAAGAAATGCAAAGTACATTACGGAATTGACTGAATTTGTATAGGCATTTTTTCTTTCATCCGTGATAGATGCCACGGTATCGTCAATATAACGGGTAAACCCTTTATTGGTATATACATCCCTTACCATACTGCTGTCCTTGTTCTTACCGATTCTTGTATAAGTAAATTGTCCGTTTTGGCGTCGGTAACTATAGGTATGTTTACGGAAGGTAAAGGAAGCCTCCGCATTTTTCATTTTTTCCATACCCGATACCTCAATGGCTTTGTCTACGACGCTTTCTTGCGCTACTAAGGGATTAAAATGCAATATGAGCAGGATTATCGGGATGGAAAACGGAAATGGTTTGTGATTTAATAGTTTCATATGTTCTTTGATTATTCTAAAGTTTTTTTAAAATATTTAATGTTTTCAGACACTTCGTTATTCTGTTTCGTCAATGGATTCTGATTCCTTTTTCAAGAAGTGGGGCGCCAGAAGCTGTATCCGTTCAAGTACTATTTTTGCTTCTTGGTCTTTCCCCGCATTTATAAGCTGAATATAACGATGATAGAACGAACCTACTTTTACGTACCGGATTTCATCAGGCGGCAGGTTCGAAAGATAGGGATCTTCTTCTGGTGGGAGATTACTGGCTAGTTCTTTGAGAAAGTTATCCAATTCTGTTCCTATAAGATAATTTGCACGCCCGGCATTGGCTTGTTGCGATAAAATCGGGGCTTCGAATTCGACCGATCTTATGTCGTCGGTGTTCGGGCGAATTCCAGATAAACGATTTCGTACGGCATCCAAGTTTCCTAAATAGAACAGGCCTGCCATATGATTTTCTTTGGTCGAACTGCCTTGCCCGCCAACGACATGGACACTATTTAGCCTAAGGGTGTGATCGTCTAGCGGTTTACCTGTCTCTTGGCCAATAAGCACGATACTTGCCCGTGTTCCGGAAAAATCGGCCCTCCATAGGGTCACTTGGGGGAAAACCGAAGCGAACGTGGCGGCAATGATATCGAAGTTTTCAGAAGTAAGCTGGTACATTGGCAACCACTGTGCAAAAATGCCGCCGGGAGATAACCGCTTTTTCGCCTCTTTAAAATGTTCAAGGGTGTAAAGGCTTCCGGTACCCGCGTGCCATGGGGTAAAAAGATCACCAACAATAACATCGAATTGCTCGTGTGTGCCCAAAAGATAGTTTCGGGCATCATCGGCAACAATGGTTACGCGTTTATCATTGAAAAGTCCGTTGGTCCAAGGGGCAAAATAGCGCTGTGCGGCCGGAATTACGTTGGATACCAATTCTACCGCCACAACCTTTTCTACCTCATGCTGGAGGGCAGCCCCCGCAGTAATACCGGTTCCCATGCCCAAGAAAACTACTTTTTTTGGTGCCGGATGGATAAGTAACGGAATGTGGGCCTGCATTTGTTCGACCAACAGCGAGCCGGAATCCCCCAGCACATAAAAGTTATCCAAGCGCATCTGAATATTCTTTGGTAATTGCACGATGGAAACTACACCATCGCTCGATTGCCAGGAATCCAATAAGGTTCCATCAGCATCCAAGCGTACTATGGGTGGATTTTTCAGAACAAGTATCCCCATAATTATAACAATTGGCGCCAAGGCCCAACCAATTTTCTTTCGCCCATAAAACGATAGGGAGGCCATAATGGCCAAGATCCCGTAAGAAACAGCAACGATTTTTATACTGCCCCAAAGGCCTAAAGTGTCGAGTAGTAGGAAACCTGATAGCACGGGGCCGACGAAGCTACCTATGGAATTGAAAAGTACCAACCTGCCCACTATCTGCCCTGACGGCTTATCTATCATGGGAGCTACCTTGAGCATGAATGGAAACACCGCACCCAGAACAAATGTTGGCGGCAAAACCACTAAAAAAGCCAGTTTAAAAACGGCCCATACATAGGCGTACCAAGATGCGTCCATTGCCAGATACCCAAGACCGTTTGTCGCCATATTGAAAACATTCGAGGAAACTCCTACTAATATTGCCGATACGGACAAGAGTATGGTCAAGGCACTTTTTGAGGGGATCTTTGATCTAACAAGTAGATGTGCCACGAACCCTCCCAATGCCAACGCCAAAAGAAAGACCACCAAAATCGCGGAGAACGAATACACTGAGTTTTGTAGTACTTGAGCGAACATCCTGGTCCATAAGGTTTCGGCCGATAGTGCCAATACTCCTGAAAAAAAAGCCACCATAGCAAACTGGGTATAGCTTAGCTTGTTCGATTGTTCGGTATGTTTTTTGGGTTTTGGCTTTAATTCGGTCACTGTGGACGCAACGGAATAAGACACAAGGAATTTATCCACTATAATGGCAAGAATACCTACGGAAGCTGCCAGTATCAATGCAAGGCCATAGGTTGAACTTACCCCGTATTCCCTGATCAGGTAAAACCCAGTAAAAAATGCTCCAAGTGCTGCCCCCAATGTATTAACAGCGTATAGAATGGTTCCGCGTCTTTCGAGATACCTGCGATTTTTACCGATATATTGTGCCAATATGGGAAAAGTACCTCCCATGAGAAATGTCGGAGGTAAAAGCAATAAAGCGCCAAAAAAGAATTTTGCCAGTAAAAGCACACTTCTTGAACCGCCCAAAAAGGATACGGCCTCGGCATAGTACATTTCATATAAATCAAGACATGGTATTATCAACAAGGCAGTTAGTGCAATGCCCAACTCCATGAACCCATATACACGAAACGGTCTCTTCAAACGAGTGCCAACATTGCCAAAAAACCTTCCGCCAAGGGCCAGTCCAAGAAAAAAAACGGATAGTGTTACAGCCGTTGCGTAGGCGGCGTTTCCGAATACCAGCCCTAAGCGGTACATCCAGACCACCTGAAATATTAGACCAGCCGTACCGGACAGAAAAAACAAAGCATATAAAAAAGAGAAGGTTCCCAAACGTTCAAATTGTGGAAACACAAACTTATCTTTCATAAAAAACGGTGGTTGAGAATGTGGTATTATACAAACCTAATAAGAAAAGAGGCTTTTTTTGCAGCCTCTTTTCCCACTAATTTTTAGTAATCAATTTAATCTAAACATCCAACATAGTTGGGGTTGTTCGATTCAGACTGTGGCACGGGGAATTTCAGGTTCGAACTGTATTCACCGCCTTTGAAATAATCCCCCCAAGGAAAAACATCTGAGGGAGCCATGCCATAAACATCGATAAGCCTTCTCAGATCACCTTGTCGGTGACAGGTACTGAACAACCAAAAGGCACGTTCTGAAAAATGAGCCAACAACAGGTCTTCGCCGCTCATTCCTGTTAGATCTAAATCTGATAGACCCATTGTAGCGCGAAGTAGATTATGAATTTCTTGCACGAATCCAGCATCATCCGCATTGGCAGCTGCTTCCGCTTCGATTAACCTTGCCTCGATACCTGAGGCCAGGGCAACCGGCACACTTGATGAATTGAACTTCAACTGGTTGTAATAGAGCGTAATATCATCTTGGCCAAATTCTGTTCCCCCATCCCAAGGAACCCTTGGATCCATATCGGATCGGTACATCAAACCATTACCACCTTTGCCATCTGCTATTGAAAATTGACGTCGAACAGTAGTCATGATGTAAATTCCGTTTTCCTGTCTTCGACTGTTGTCTGAATGTTCAATGTTGTAAACAAAATCAGTAGGCACTGTTGCAACTGCATTGGCGGCATCTTCAATCTGGCCAAGCCCTAACAATGCACGTGCCTTACCCACCTGTGCTAAGTTGGCTAATTTATTGTTACCGCTGGCATTGGCAATAGCTTGGTCGAACCAGCCTACAGCACCAGAGAACATTTCTTCTTTGCTCAGTGGTTCGCCGAAAATAAGCTCACCGCTATCAGCAGGAGCCTTACTAAAAGGAATCCCACCACAGAAAGTCTCAGCGAACAACACATAAGAATATCCAACGATACTTTGCATTTCACTTTCAATTTCAGCGTCACCGCCAAAATCTGCAAGAAGGCCAATAGTCGTCTCTGCTCCGGCTCTTGCCAAATGAAGATTTCCATATATCCTGTTCATATCAAAGTTGATGTCCTGAAGGTTTCGGGTATCAGCCTCTCGCCTGGTGGGAAAGGTGCCTGAATAATCATATTCATCAGCCATAAGTCCGCTCATAACAATCAGGCCAGTGGTAGCACCATGCCCGGCAGCTGATCCGCTCATGGCAACGGCAAGATCACTCAAAGAACCAGCTCGGAGGGTCTGTAAGCCAGCCTCACTATCAAGCGCCTCTGGTGTCACTATGTCTGGATCGGTAACCTCAACTATTGAATCGCATGATATTCCTAACGATACAAATAATATTAGAACAAGTACATTGAACACTAATTTGCATAGGGTTACTTTTATTTTTAATAGCTCTTTCATTTTCTTTTGATTTTTTATTAGAATGAAAAGTTCAATCTTGCTTTCCAAGTTCGTATAGGGGGTTGGCTAAGAAACTCTTCAGTAGTAAAGTTGGCCTGCCCTTCAGAACTTATTTCAGGGTCAAGCCCAGTATAATCGGTCCAAACACCTAGATTCTGTCCAGAAAGAGTCAGGCTGATCCGTTCAAAACCAAGTTTTTCCGAAAAACTGGTGGGGGTATTATAAGTCAATGAGATTTCCCGGAGCCTCCAAAACGAAGCATCTTCGATATACCCTGCATTAGTTCCCAAAAATTTCGATGCCACTGCCCTTGCTTGATCGGCCAGTGAAGCATTTGGGTCGTTCAGTTCACGGTTATTGCTGTTACCGTTTCTCCATGCTCCAGTGTTGTTGTACAGCTCTTGCCCCCCCCGGTAGTTTAATAGCCCTTTGATGACGAATTGATTTTCAAAAAAGCTTAAAATAGGTGTGAAGGAAATATCGGTAGTTGCGAACGGCGTACCTAAATATGTTGTTTCTCCTATCTGTACCTCATCTTGCCCGATGAAACCATCACCATTGGCGTCATTGAAAGTATACGTTTCATCCCAATAGCCACCAAGGGGGTATCCTTCAACATGACGTTGCTGTCCAAATATGACAGGCTGGATGCCCTCACCCAGTTCAATCAGCTCGTTATCGATAAAAGAACCCACGAAATCCAGTCCAAAGAAAAACTTGTCGGTCTCGATGATTCTGGTATTTAGCGCTATTTCAACGCCTGAGTTTTTTACGGACCCCAAATTTTCAAAACGTCCCTCACCCACTCCAAGAGATAAGGGTAATTGCCTAAAAATAAGGGCGTCTTCGGTTCGCTTATTAAAATAGGTCATTTCAAAGCCGATTTTATCGGACAATAATTTGGCATCAAAGCCCAATTCAAGCTCCCTGGACTGCTCTGGGCTTAAATCTTCATTGCCCACACTGCCTATCGTAACGCCTGTAACGCTCTGGCCATCCAATGTGGCCGCTATGGGATTAAAAAACCTTAGTGCATCATTGGTGCCGGGTTGCACCCCAGATGCACCCCAAGCACCCCTGAGTCGCAACGAGCTAATACCGAACTTCTCTGAGTCATTGAAGAATTCTTCTTCAGATATGAGCCATGAAGCACTTACTTTTGGGTAAAACACCGAATTGAACGATGCCCCAAAAGAACTACCTCGATCTGCTCTTACGGCCCCCGTTACGAAAAATTTGTCCTTGAAACTGATTTGCTCTTCTAAGAAGACCCCTACAGTGCGTGACTCGATGGTCTGCTCGTTGCTTTGGGTAACCGCTGCACCTGCAATTGAATTACTACCAGCAACCAATTGTAAACCGGTTGTAAAAGTTCCTTGGGAAAGGTTTTGCAAATATTGGAACCCAAGAGAGGTACGTGAGTTGATGTTTTCAGTAAGATCGGTTTTATATGAGCCTACTGCGTCCAAAGTATAGACAAAGTCATTAAACCTATTTGAGAATCGTGCCCCTTCATCATAATTAAGAAAGTCTGGTGCTTCGCCGGTAGGGAAGAACTGGCTGTCCCAGCGCGAAGTGAAGTCAAGTCCGCCTGCTACCCTGACATTTAATTTTTCGTCGGGTTGCCAAAGTGCTTCAATACCTGTGGTAAAACGATTTATTCTTTGACGAGTGTCAATGGTAAAAAGTTCTTCTGGCGTGAATTCGCCCCATCCATTGTTGATGTCAATTGATGGTGTGCCGTTCAGTCCCTGCCCCATTAGACCCAAAGCGAAATTATCGTTCAAGGGTAGTTCAAGATCGCTATTTGTATAGCCAGTACTTAAATTAACCCTCAGGCTTTCTGTGATCTTTGATCCAAAATTTCCTCTGAAATTTGTTCTTTGAATATTGTTGACAGGTAGTACTCCTTGACCGTCGGTTATGCTTCCTGAAAGAAAATAGGAAAGTGATTCAGATCCCCCAGAGACACTCAAGCCACCACCATAGGACTGACCGGTGCGAAAGGGTGAAGTACGCGGATCGTTCAATGCTTGGAAAGAATTTAGGGCGCTATGGACAAAGGTGCCTTCGGCCGCCTCAAAATTAAAACCAGGATTGCCTTCTGCATCAAGTGCTTGGTAGTTTCTAGGATAGGTGGTCACATCTTCGACCAAACCACTTTCTAGAAATGCCGACCACCTTGGTTCTCCTTGTTTCCCTTTTTTAGTAGTAATTCTGATGACCCCATTCGCGGCTATGGAACCATAGAGTGTGGCTGCTGAGGGTCCTTTGATGATTTCAATCGACTCAATATCTTCAGGATTTATATCATTCAGACGTGAAGGTGACTGTCCACCAGTTTCGAACGAAATTGAATTTGCCTCATTGTTTAGTAACACTCCATCAATGTAAATTACCGGTTCATTTGACAAAGATGCACTATTGGAGCCCCTGATTCTGATACGAGACCCCATGCCCGTTGAACCCCCACTACTGGATATTTGGACACCGCTGGCCTGACCTTGCAATAGGTCGGATACATTTGCGATTGGGCGTTGTTTTACGTCATCGGCAACATTGAGATTGGCAATTGAATTCCCCATCTCGACTTTTCGGCGCACGCCTGTAGCGGTAACTATTACCTCGTTCAAATCCATCAAATCAGGCTTCATGACTACGTTGATGACCGTTTCTTGTGCTACTGGTACCTCATGTTTGGTGAAACCAATGTAAGAGAATTCAAGAATGTCCCCTTCTGAAACCTCAATTTTAAATTGCCCGTCAAAATTGGTAGAAACTCCTTTTGTGGACCCCTTAACCAATATACTTACACCGCCCAAGGGCACATTTTGCTGATCGGTAACGGTTCCTGTTATTGTAATGGACTGCTGCAAGATAGTGGGATTAGAAAATACTTGGGCTTTATGCGTTGATTTGGATTTTTTATCCCTTTCCAACAAAATGATCAGTTTTCGTCTTATCTCATAGGATACATCGGTTTCTTCTAGAATGAGGTCCAAAAGAGTTTCTATTTTTACCTTATCAACACTGACAGAAACCCTTTTGTAGATGTCAAGGGCCGAATTTTTATAAAGGATATTGAAGTCCGTCTTTTTTTCTATTTCATGGAAGATGGATTCTATGGTTGCGTTTTCCATATTCATTGAAATTTTCCCTTTTTGGGAATACGCATTCTTGGCACTAAGTTGAAATAGGGCAACGAGTAAAAACAATGCGGTTATCTTCATTTTCAGGTCTATTTTTATCGTAAAATAGCTTCTACATAGTGTGTTTTTCATACTTTTGAGAGAGTTTAGAAATTGGATATTAAGTTTTTAAATTCATTTGGAATCCAGGGATTGTTACCGCAATCCCTGATTCTTTTGTTTATTTCATTTGTCTACTTTTTAGGGTTTATTTCTATTTCGTTATTGGAACTTGAGTACTCAAATTCTTTTATACGTTGGAACGCTTGTAGCACCTCGTCTATGGTTTCGGTCTTAAATCTTCCCGTATATCTTTCTTGGCCCACTTCTATATCTTTAATATTAATTTCTATATCATAATGTCTTTCAAGCTTTTTGGTAATTCGATAAAAGTCCTCGTTTTTAAATAACAATATCCCATCCTTCCATGCGATGTGGCTGCTAACATCAACATCAGACACGGCCAGATTTGTGCTGGAGAGGGAATATGAAGCCATTTGATGCGGCTTCAAAACTATAGCCTGATTATCAGGATTTCCCCCTTGATTTACAGCTACACTGCCTTCTACCAAAACAACCTTTGCATATTCATCGTCAGCGTAATTCGAAATATTGAATTCGGTGCCCAAAACCTTGGTGCCCAACAAACCTGCGTCCACCGAGAAAGGTCTTAGGGAGTCTGACTTGACGGTAAAGTAGGCCTCCCCCCTTAAGACCACGTTCCGAGGTCCTTCATTGTAGAAAACCACAGGATATTTCAAGGACGATCCTGAGTTCAAGTATACCTCGGTACCATCAGACAATACTATCTTGAATTTCTTACCATAAGGAACTTCCATAGTATTGTAGACCAACGGCCCTAAATTTTTATAGGTTTTCGCCGATTTTTTTTTGTAAATGATTTTGCTTCCTTCCTGCTCGGCCACATACGCACCGGAGCTGGAGATCACTTCCGAAGTTTTGGTTTCCAAAATTTCCTTGGTGGACCCATCACTCAAAGTAATAGTTATTTGCTTTTGGGGTAAATCTTTGTCCACAAACACCCCCCAATAAAAAAAAGTACCGACCGTAGTAACACCTATGAAGACAGCGGCATATTTTAGTACATTGAACCTTCGACTTCTTCTTTCCCTAGTCACGAACTGTTCAAAATTGTTCAACAAATCCCTTTTCAGGCGTTCCGCTTTTTTTTCCTCAAAAAGCCCTGTAACCAAATGGTGCAGTTTAATCTCTTCTTGAAAGCTGGCCTTGTTGTTATTGACCCATTTCGTTAAAAATTCAATTTCTTCAAAAGTGGCCGTATTACTCAGGAATTTATGAATGATGTTTTTGATATTCCTTTTTTTCATTATGAATTATTAAGATAATGCCAAATGCATACTAACTAAACGACCGAACTTTACAATACCCTCGCTTTTATTTACATTTACCTAAAATTTTGATAAATTTTTGTTAAAATAGTTTATGAATTCAAATGATCGAAACGTAAATGTTGATGTTAATGCAATCCGAAATGGGGACAAAGCGGCATTTAGGACGGTCATTGATCTGTACTACAAAGAAGTATATTGGTATGCCAAAAGTTTAGGCCGTGATGACACTTTGGCAAAGGACCTTACCCAAGAAACATTTTTTAACCTATGGAATAAAAGGGACAAGTTAAGCGATGGAGTGGTGATAAAGGGATGGCTATACAAATCTGTTCGCAACAAGTTCCTGGACCACGTGAAAAAATACAGGAAAGAGACTTATTTATTGGAAACCACTTTTGTTGAGACACTCGATACTGTAGCCCGGTCCGAAAACCAGGAAATTTTAAAACGTAAAATAGAAATGATTAATAAGGAGATTCAAAACCTCCCTAATAAATGCTCTAAAGTATTTTTGTTGAGTAAAAAGGAAGGATTGACAAATATTGAAATTGCAGAATACTTGGGAGTTTCCCTTAAAACTGTAGAAGGCCATCTTACCAAGGCTCTTAAAATGTTGCGGAAACAACTTATGGAAAAGATGCAGTTTTTATTTATTCTAGTGCGAAAGATTAGATAATAATATCATATGTTTTTTATCAGCCCACGAATACGAAGATTATGAAAACGTAGTCTTGAACCTCGGCTCTTTACACGATTTGAAAAGTGATTTTAAAACTATGGGCTAACCAATCAACAATGAATATCTCTTTCCGTTCAACTTAAATGACGGCCTTCGGTAAAGTTCAATACCTTTGAAGAAATCAAGAAAGAATTTGGCTTTAAGTTAAAAAAAAGGATGCTATACTGGCTGTTCTTTAATTTTTGTCAAACCAACGATGTTTATCCCAAGTTTATGCTGACGAATTGACCATAGAATATCGCACTATATCCAGAGGTCTGTATCAAAAGGTTACGCTGGACCAAACTTTCATAGGGTATATCAGAAAAAGTAATGTAAGGACCACCGATACCCTAAAAATGGATGGGGAAAAGATGAATGCGAATAGTTTATTTGACCGACCATTTAAAACTGAAGGATCGCCCTTATATAAAAGCTTCTTCTGAAATGCTAAAATATGAGCGGGCGGCACATGCAAAATTAAAAATTATTTTCATGGGCAAGGTCTATGAATCAAGCAGTTTCGATCATGGAGACCCTCCAGTGGCCATAAGAGTACTGGTCGGTTTCATCACAAATATTAGGGCATTTGACTAGTTTGGTACAGTCAAATATTCATTCTGGAAATATTCTAAATTTCTGTTAAACAACGTTCTAATGTTAAAAATTTTGTAGTTTTGTCATTGAAGTGAAGAAATTTCTTTTCAAAATATCATCTTTTCTAATGGCACTGGTCGTGCTGTTCTCTACCTTTTCCTTTGCGGTGGAGCAACATTATTGTTGTGATGTTTTGGTAGATTTTTCCTTCTTCGGCGAGGCTGAATCTTGTGACATGGACGGTCAAAATATGATGTATTCCGATGCATCCAGTTTATCAAAAAAAGATTGCTGTGATGATGAATTACTTGCCGTCGATGGACAGGACAAGTTAAATATATCTTTTGAAAATCTGAACTTTGAGCAGTTACAGTTCTTTGCTTCCTTTGTATTTTCCTACCTCAATCTTTTTGAAGGGTTAACCGAGAATATAGTTTCTTTTAGTGATTACCCTCCACCATTGTTGGTCAAGGATATTTTGATCCTAGACCAGACTTTCCTTATTTGATTTTTAAATAGTTGAATTCATAGCCCTGCGATCAATCGTTTTGGGCTAAATCCATTTTTTGTTGAATTTTTCAATACAAGTTTCAATTATTTAATAATCCATTATCATGCTAAATAGAACGATCCGTTATTTTCTTGAGAATAAGCTGATAACATTTATGCTCCTCTTTGCCTTTATATTTGGAGGAATCGTAACTGCCCCGTTTAACTGGGAACTGTCTTGGATGGACCGGAGCCCAGTACCTGTCGATGCCATTCCCGATATAGGCGAGAACCAGCAAATTGTGTTTACGGAATGGATGGGGCAATCACCACAGGACATAGAAGACCAGGTTACCTATCCGCTTACAACGGCCTTGCTCGGTATTCCGGGGGTAAAGACCATCCGGAGCAATTCCATTTTTGGCCTTTCAAGTATATATATCATTTTCAACGATGATGTGGACTTTTACTGGAGTCGGACCCGGATATTGGAAAAACTGAACTCGCTTCCTCCGGGTACCGTACCCAATGAAGTAACACCTGCCTTGGGACCAGACGCCACGGCCCTTGGTCAAGTATACTGGTACACTTTGGAGGGTAGAGACCCCAAAACCGGAAAACCTACAGGCGGATGGGACCCTCAAGAACTAAGAACGATCCAGGATTTTTATGTTCGCTATTACCTTACTGCGGCCAGCGGTGTCTCGGAGGTGGCCTCCATCGGCGGCTTCTTAAAGGAGTATCAGGTTGAAATCGATCCCGATGCCATGAAGGCCAACAATGTCGATGTGGGGATGATCATGAACGCTGTAAAAAACAGTAACCTTGATATCGGTGCCAGAACTTTGGAGTTTAACAGGGCCGAGTATCTGGTTCGGGGTTTGGGGTATATCAAAAACCTGTCCGATCTTGAGGAAAGTGTTGTCTCTGTTCGGGACAATGTTCCCATACGTCTAAAAGATGTTGCCAAAATACAATTTGGACCAGCAGGACGAAGGGGAGGTCTTGACAAAAGCGGTGTCGAGGCAGTAGGTGGGGTCGTTGTTGCCAGATATGGGGCAAACCCCCAGGAGGTAATCCACAACCTTAAGGATAAAATCGAAGAGGTAGCTCCCGGTCTGCCATCAAAAACCCTGGCGGATGGTACGGTTTCAAAAATAACCATAGTTCCCTTTTATGATCGATCGGGGCTGATCCAAGAAACTCTGGGAACTTTGGAATTGGCCCTTTCCCATGAAATATTGATTAGTATTCTGGTGGTGATCGTACTGGTACTTAATCTCAGGGCATCAGTATTGATTTCCAGTATATTGCCCGTGGGCGTATTGATGACGTTTATCCTGATGAAATATTTTAATGTGGACGCCAATATTGTGGCTCTTTCTGGTATAGCCATTGCGATTGGTGTAATGATCGATGTCGGAATAGTCTTTACCGAGAATATAGTCAGGCATTTAGAAATGCCTGAAAACCACGGAGCCAAGGGCAAGAGGTTGGTTCAAATTATCTATGTGGCCACCGTGGAGGTAGCAACGGCGGTAATTACGGCGCTCGCAACTACGGTCGTGAGTTTTTTGCCGGTCTTTGCGATGCAGGCCGCGGAGGGAAAATTGTTCAGTCCCTTGGCATGGACTAAAACCTTCGCCTTGGTGTCAGCATTGTTCATTGGAATCATGTTCATACCCGCTATGGCAAAAGTTCTGTTTTCGATTAGACTAGATACAAAGAGAACAAGCAGAATATTCAATGCCATCTTAATCGGTTTTGGGCTTGTTTCCCTTATTGCATACAGCAGTTTCCTTTCAATAGCCCTTATTGCGGTCGGTATAAATAATTTGCTTACCCAAGTCCCGAACTGGAACGGGTTTAAAGGGAAAGTCAGATTACCCTATTCCGAAAAACTGGCCAATTACATAAATATTGCCATAGCCATCATTGTTTTGGTGTACCTATTGACCATCGAATGGATGCCTTTGGGTGTCGCAAACTCAACATTTGTCAACTTCATATTTGTGGTCTTCGTAATAGGATTGGTACTGGGGGCACTAATGGCAATAGTGCATTTCTATAAAGGAATATTGATCTGGTGTTTGAACAATAAATGGAAGTTTTTGTTTATCCCCATTTTGGTCGTTTTCCTGGGGATGAACATTTGGTTAGGGTTTGGGCAAATCCTTGGTTTTATGCCTGAATTTGCCAAAAATAATGTTGTTTGGAATAAATTGGACGAAACATTCCCTGGACTGGGCAAAGAGTTTATGCCGGCACTTGACGAGGGTTCTTTCCTATTAATGCCGACCACCATGCCACACTCCAGTATTACCGAAAATATGGAGGTCATTGCAACAGTTGACAAACATTTGAACTCCATACCGGAAATCGCATCTGCCGTGGGCAAATGGGGTCGTGTAAATTCTGCATTGGACCCTGCACCCACCTCCATGTACGAAAACACCATCAACTATCTACCTGAATACATTTTGGACGAGGATGGCCATCGTATGCGCTTTAAGGTAAACGATGATGAAGCCTTTGTCCTGAAAGATGGTTCCACCTATAAATACGGGGAAGATGAATTCAGAAGAATTGGTGTTGAACAACTCATTGAAGATGAGGATGGAGAAAATTTCAGGCAATGGCGGGAAAAGATCAAGAAGCCAGACGACATCTGGAACGAAATTGTGGAGCATTCCAAATTTCCCGGGCTTACGTCGGCACCTAAACTCCAGCCCATCCAAACGAGATTGATCATGCTGTCAACAGGCATGCGGGCACCGATGGGCATTAAGGTATTTGGACCTACTTTGGAGGTTATCGAAAAAGTAGGTTTTGAACTGGAGAATATCTTAAAGGAAGTCCCCAGTGTAAATCCACCAACGGTTTTTGCCGATAGGGTCGTTGGCAAACCTTATTTGGAAATGAAGTTGAACAGACGGGCGATGTCGCGATATGGATTGACAATCAAAGACATGCAAATGCAACTGTCCGTGGCCATCGGAGGTAGACAATTGTCCACTACCGTAGAGGGTAGGGAGCGGTTCCCCGTTAGGGTTCGCTATGCTCGTGAGTTTAGGGACAATCCGGACGACTTAAAGAAAATTCTGATCCCCACACCTGCAGGTGTTCAGGTTGAACTGGGAGAATTAGCGGATATAGAATACGTACGAGGACCTCAGGTTATTAAAAGTGAGGACACCTTTTTAACGGGCTATGTTATATTCGATATGAAAGACGGGTATGCGGAAACCAATGTGGTCGAGGATGCCCAGGCCCTGATCGAAGCAAAAATGGAAAGTGGAGAGTTCCAATTGCCTGCCGGGGTAACTTATCGTTTTACGGGTAACTATGAAAATCAGATAAGGGCCTCAAAACGGTTAATGATCGTAGTGCCTATTTCATTGATTGTTATCTTATTGATATTGTATTTCCAGTTTAAATCCATAACCCCGGCCTTAATGGTGTTTACGGGGATATTTGTGGCTTTTGCAGGTGGTTTTATCATGATTTGGCTATACGGTCAGGATTGGTTCTTGAACTTCGGTATTGCCGGGGTGGATATGCGGAACCTGTTCCAGCTTCACACCATAAATCTGAGCGTTGCCGTTTGGGTCGGTTTTATAGCACTATTTGGCATCGCTACCGATGATGGTGTCATTATGGGTACCTATCTGATGCAGACCTTTGAAAAGGAGAAGCCCAAAACCATACAGGAAATAAGGACTTCCGTTCTGCACGCTGGTTCCAAAAGAGTCCGTCCGGCAATGATGACGGCGGCCACGGCAATTATTGCCCTGATCCCTGTACTTACGGCTACCGGTAAAGGTTCCGACGTGGTTATCCCTATGGCCATTCCGACCTTCGGCGGCATGTTATTGCAGGTAATGACCATGTTCGTTGTACCGGTATTGTACAGTATGTGGAAAGAGAAAAAATTAAAAAAACAATTAAAAGAAATCGATGCTTAGCGTAACGAAGATATTTTCAAAAAGGGATACTATTGTTTTCTTGGTATTCGTATTAATGATGGGATCCCACCTTTTTGGTCAGGCTGACCTTGATGGGTATCTAAAATTTGCGGCCGAGAACAACCCCGGACTAAAGGCAAAGTTCAATGACTATATGGCCGCGATGGAGAAAGTGCCCCAAGTGGGAGCCTTGCCCGATCCAAGTATAGCATTTGGCTATTTCATACAACCGGTAGAAACAAGGGTCGGTCCCCAGGAATGGCGTTTCAACCTGGCACAAAGTTTTCCATGGTTTGGCCTATTGGGCGCCAGGGAGGATGTGACCACGGAATTGGCCAACGCCAAATATGAGGATTTTGAGAACACAAAATCCAATCTCTTCTTTGAGGTCAGGACAGCCTACTATAATTATTATTTTATCGAAAAGGCCATTGAGATCACTCAGGAGAACATGGAAATCCTCAGGATCTTCAAGAATTTATCCTTGGTGAAAATAGAGGCGGGAAACGCTTCTGTTGTGGATGAGCTCAGGGTAGAACTGGAATTGAACGACCTTGAGAACCAATTGGCCCTGTTCCAAGATACGAAGTACGCTTTACAGGTAAAATTCAATAATTTGTTGAATACGGATGAACACGCAGCGATAGCCGTACCGGCCACCTTGTGGCAAGAAGAGCTGCCTGAGGGCCAATTGGATATCATTGATGAGATTTATGCGTCCAATCACCAATTGAAGGCTATTGAACACCGGATGAACGCCTTTGTAAATCAAGAGGTAGTGGCAAAAAAAGAGGGTTTGCCCAAATTCAATGTAGGATTGAGCTACACCATTGTTGGTGAAAACCCCTTGTCAACGGCCACGGACAATGGGCAAGATGCCTTTTTGTTCCCGTCAGTCGGCATTTCCATACCCCTGTACCGTAAAAAGTACAAGGCCATGGTCAATGAAGCTCAATATTTACAGGAAGGTGAGACCTTAAGAAAGGAAGACAAAAAAAACAGTCTCAATACCATTTACGAGAACACCTCCAAGGACTTCAACGACGGAGACCGAAGAATAGCCTTGAACAATAGGCAATCGAAAATCGCCAAAAAGGTATTGGACATACTCATTACTTCCTATTCCACGGATTCCGAGGATTTTGAAGAGGTCCTACGAATAGAAAGGCAATTGTTGCAATATGAACTGGCCTATCAAAAGGCATTGACGGATAAAAATGCCGCAGTGGCATTCATAAATTACTTACTAGGAAATTAAACGCTAAAAAAACAGGACATGAAATACATTCAGAAATACAAAAATTATATAATCGCTGCCGGCATTCTGATTGTTGGTATACTTATAGGGAATATTTTTTCGGGAGGAGGTTCCGAGGGTTCCCATAAAGATGGCGAACATGAATATGTCCAGGATCCGGAGACTCAAGTATGGACCTGCTCCATGCATCCACAGATTAAAATGGAAAAACCCGGTAATTGCCCCATTTGCGGTATGGAACTGATTCCATTAGAAGAAGGATCCAACAGTTCTTCTGAAAGTATTGCGTCCAATGAAATTGTGATGACGGAAGAAGCCATACAATTGGCGAACATACAGACCACGGTCGTTAAAGAGTCCGATGCTGCAAAAGAGATTCATTTATTGGGCCGGGTAAAACCGGACGAGCGACTTTTATTTTCCCAAGTATCACATATTCCTGGCAGGATAGAGCGTTTATACTTGAACTTTACAGGGGAAAAAGTATATGCGGGTCAAAAGATAGTACGCATTTATTCCCCAGAACTGATCTCCGCACAAAAAGAACTCTTTGAGACCATAAAATCCAAGGATGTGTATCCCCAACTTTATAAGGCTTCAAGAAACAAACTGAAGCTTTGGAAGCTGTCGGATGCCCAAATCGAGGCCATTGAAAAATCCGGAAAGGTTCAGGAGCAGATAGATATTTTGTCCGACCATTCAGGTTACGTCATGCAAAGAAACGTCGAACTGGGAAATTACATCATGGAAGGACAGACGCTGTTCGAGATTGCCAACTTGAGTACGGTCTGGGTTATGTTCGAAGCCTATGAATCTGATATTCCTTGGATCGACATCAATGACAAGGTAACTTTCACGATACAGGCACTCCCCGGAAAAACCTTTACTGGAAAAGTCACCTATGTCGACCCCTTTGTTTCTTCCAGCACCCGAGTAGCCAAAGTAAGGGTAGAAGTAAAAAACCCTAATAATAAATTATTGCCCGAAATGTATGCCAATGGTCTTATAGCGGCAGAGATGTCGGATGTTAAAGACGCTATAATTATACCAAAATCGGCGGTACTCTGGACCGGTAAACGCGCCGTTGTATATGTTAAGGTACCCCATGAAAGAACCATATCGTTCTTATTCAGGGAAATTGAACTGGGGGCGGACATGGGCGATTATTATATCGTTGAATCCGGATTGGAAGCAGGTGAAGTAGTTGCCACCAACGGGGTCTTTAGAATTGATGCTTCTGCCCAGTTGGTTGGCCAAAAAAGTATGATGAATCCCGAGGGTGGAGTCGTAATGACCGGACATAACCATGGGGGAATGGATATGGGTGATGGAGTTGACAAGAAGGGAGCCATGACAGATGATAACACTTTGGACCATTCCAAAATGGAGGCCGAAACGGACCATACGGCTATGGAAAAGCGCCTAAAGGTCTCCGGAACATTTAAGGAGCAATTGGCAAAGGTGTTCGATACCTATATAAGCCTTAAGAATGCCCTTGCAGAGGATGATGAGGATATGGCGAAAAAGCAGGCCAACGGACTCTTGACTTCCCTGAAGAAAGTCGATATGAAATTATTGACCGATGATGAAGCTCACAATCATTGGATGACAATCTCTAATGAAGTAAAAAGTTCTTCGGAATCAATTAGCGAAACATCGGATATTGAAAAACAAAGAGGACATTTTAAACACTTATCGGCACATTTATCAAAAGGTGTCAGGCTGTTCGGGGTCAACCAAAAGGTTTATGAGAATTTCTGCCCAATGGCCGACAATAACAAAGGCGCCTATTGGCTTAGTTTGAACGAAAAGATAAAAAACCCCTACATGGGGAGTAAGATGTTGACCTGTGGCACAACGGAATCGACCATAGATCAATAAGTTTTTAACATAAACCAAAAGTCATGATAAAACATGTAATTGTTATTGTATTTGCGGGCTTTGCCCTAATGGGCTGTAAAACTGAGGCTAAGAAAACAAAGATTACTGAGGCCCCAATGCCGGCAAGGGCCGAGATCAAGGTGGAAGAGGTGCAACCTAAGATGGAGATTACCAAAAATTATCAGGTAGGCTCCCAAGTGCCCAATGAACTGGTTTGTATGGTAAACGATGCCTATATGGGCAAGTTGCAGATGCCGGTTCCCGTCAACGGGAAGACCTATTATGGCTGTTGCCAAATGTGTGTTAAGACCTTGAACGAAAATGAACAAGCAAGAACGGGCATCGACCCATTTAGCAATCAAAAGGTCGATAAGACCGAAGCGTTCATCGTAGTAATGGCAGTCGACGGCAAAGTGGCCTACTTTGAGTCAGAGGAGAGTTTTTTAAAGTTCAAGAAGCGCAATCGAATGACGCATTAAGGCAACTCTATATAACAAATGGATAAATGTTATCTCGATTACTTGCTTAGTTAAACTTGCAAAAAAATGATAATAAAGTTGATTTCAAAATGACTTTAGAAGAAAATAAATATTGAAGTGATGGATATGTACTTGTGGGCATTGGGCATAGGTATTTTGGTATTCGCACTATCATTGATAGTGGGAAGACGAAAGAGTTGGTTAAACCACTATCGAAGGGGAAAGGCTTATGATGGGGATAGGCCCACCGATACAGGAATTGGAAGATCTGCGAATCAGGGCGATCCCGACAGTGGCTGACATTTTACTGAGAAAGATTAAAAGCAATCTGTGTGCCTTATAGAATGGAAGAAGATGGAAAAAAAGAGTTGAATGACGATTGAATACCTAAAATTGATTTGTTCCAAAATTGATTGTACAATTTCTTAATTGAAGGCCACTATCCATTCTAAACGGTATAAGCACAAGTATAAACCGATGTGGTCAACGAACAAACTTGGTAAAGCGTAATTTGAGACCGAACGATTAATACAAAATATACACAATAACAATGAGAATATTAAATATTATCATACTACTATTTACCTCAATCACATTTGCCCAAGTCGGAACAAACGGAGAAGACAGAAATGAAGAAGGGCGTCCCGTAAAAGAGTATAACCTTACCCTAGAACAAAAGGAGATGACCCTTGGAGGCGTAACGGCCAATGGAATGACTATAAATGGTAGTATTCCTGGCCCTACGTTAGAATTTAATGAAGGAGACCTTGCTATAATCAATGTAACCAATAAAATGGACAAAGAAACTTCAGTGCATTGGCACGGATTAATACTTCCAAATTTCTATGACGGTGTACCCTATTTAACTACACCACCAATTGAACCTGGTAAGACATTTCAGTATAGAATTCCTATTAACCAATCGGGTACGTATTGGTATCATTCCCATACAATGTTGCAGGAGCAAAAGGGAGTTTATGGTTCCATAGTCATTCATCCAAAAGAAAAGACATTGGATTATGACAAAGATTTGGTTGTAGTGTTATCTGACTGGACCAATGAAAAACCTATGAACGTTTTGCGTAACCTTAAAAGGGGTAACGAATGGTACCAAGTTAAAAAAGGTACTGCAGTGCCATTAAGTAGAGTCATAAAAGAAGGTGCATTGGGAGCTCAATTTAAGTTTTGGCGCGATAGAATGGAAGGTGCCGATATTGCAGACGTCTATTATCCTGCTTTTTTGTCCAACGGTAAAAAACTAGCAGAGTACCCAAATTTTCAACCCGGTGAAAAAGTAAGGCTTCGCTTTATTAACGCCGCAGCATCTACCTATTATTGGATGGATTTTGGAGGAGGCAGCCCAATGGTTGTCTCAAGTGATGGTATAGATGTGGAACCTATATCCAAAAGCCGATTTCTTTTCGGCATTGCGGAGACCTACGATGTTATCGTTACCATCCCCGAAGGCACATTAGAAATTACTGCTACAGCCCAAGATGGTTCCGGACATACTACCGTGCGTTTAGGGCAAGGTATACTTTATCCTGCAAAACCGATTGACAGACCGGACAAAGTGGCAATGATGAAGCAAATGGCAAAAATGGATATGAAGATGGGCGCGCCCGCAATGGTAGGAAATCAAAAGAAAAAAACACCAGAGTTTTTGATGCAGAAATATGGAATGAAGATGGATATGAAAGATGAACAGATGAACATGGATATGCCCGATAAGATGTCCATGAAAGATGGTGCAATGAAAAAGCAAATGGATATGAACATGAAGATGGATGAGAAAATGCCCATGAACGACGGCAATATGAATATGGACAATACGATGGTAATGAAAAAGGATTCTATGCCAATGAACCATAATAAAACAATGGACAAAATGAATGACCACATGAATCACGATATGTCCAAAATGCAAAAAGACAGTTCCGTTTTCGATTACAGTACCCGTAAAACCTATTTCAACTATGATTTTTTAAAGGCAAGAGAAAAAACCACATATGAAGCAGATTTACCTGTTAATGACATTTTGCTTAATCTGACAGGAAATATGCAACGCTATGTTTGGAGTATGAACGGCGTGCCCTTATCAGAAACTGATAAAATAAAAATCAAAAGTGGAGAGGTCACAAGAATTACCTTGAACAACCTTACTATGATGCACCATCCAATGCATTTACACGGACATTACTTTAGGGTAATCAACGAAAACGGGGAACGCTCGCCCTTAAAACATACTGTTAATGTACCACCGATGCAAAAAGTGGTCATCGAATTTTATAACGAAGAATATGGTGACTGGTTCTTTCATTGTCACGTATTATATCATATGATGGGCGGTATGGCACGCGTATTTAGTTATGATACACCAAGGGATGAAAGAATGAAGGATTATCCAGTTCAAAAACTAATTGACGAGACAGACCACTATTATTCTTGGGGAGCTGCGCGTGTAGGTTCAAACTTTAATGAGCTTTTTTTGATGTCTAGCAACATCCGAAATGAATTTGGACTACGTGGCGAGTTTGATTATAACCAAAATGCCGAGATAGAAGTGAACTACAATCGATACCTTAATGATTGGGTACGCCTGTATGCAGGGGTAAATACCGAAACTTCTACACCAGATTCTTACGATACATTTAATACCGTTGGATTGGTTGGGATTAAATACTTTACGCCTTACAGATTTAATGTAGATGTGAGTATGGACCATCAACTGCGCCCAAGAATACGTTTGGATAGAGAACTATTGATTTTTCCAAGAATTTTTTTGGAAGGAGAATATGAGTACAGAGCGGATTTTGGTTGGGTCAATGATTTGGAAAACAATAAATCTTTTGAAAGTGAAACCCAATGGCTGGTAGGGCTGGCATACATCGTTTCCAGAAACTTTTCCATACAAGGAAATTACAATAATCGTTATGGCTGGGGTGGCGGTCTGTTAGTTAGATTTTAAGAAATGGCACAATACAAGAAAAATAGTTTGAGTTTAACCGGAGCGGTGTCGCTTGGTACAGGTGTTATGATAGGTGCAGGAATATTTGCCTTATTAGGACAGGTAGCTGAGTTATCAGGGCAATGGTTTCCGTATGCTTTTCTTGTAGGTGCTATCATTTCAGGATTTAGTGCATATACGTATGTGAAACTTTCCAATGCGTATCCATCTGCTGGCGGTATTGCTACCTATCTAAAAAAGATATATGGTAAAGGTGCGGTTACAGCTTCAGGAGCGTTGCTAATGGCACTTTCAATGGTCATCAATGAAAGTTTGGTAGCACGTACATTTGGTTCGTACACGCTTCAGTTATTTGATATTAATGACAATAGTGTTTGGGTACCAATACTTGGGGTATTGCTATTAATCGTTGCTTTTTTAATTAATATTTCTGGCAATACTATTATCGGTAAATCATCCTTTGCGATGGCAGTCTTAAAAATTGGAGGGATAGCAATATTTGCTATTGGTGGATTATGGGCGGCAGGATTTTCATTTTCTGAAGTTGTCCCTTCAGAGAGTTTGAAGGAATACCCTATTACCAATTATTTAGGAGCCTTGGCCCTTTCAATCTTAGCTTATAAGGGCTTTACTACGATTACAAATAGTGGTGAAGAAATCACCAATCCCAATAAAAATGTAGGACGTGCTATAATTCTATCACTTGCTATCTGTACCGTGGTATATCTACTTGTTGCATTTGCTGTTTCTTCTAATCTTACTATTGAAGAGATAATCAAAGCTAAGGACTATTCTTTGGCCGAGGCATCAAGGCCGGCTTTCGGAAAGTACGGATTGTGGTTCACCGTGGGTATTGCAATCATAGCTACTATCTCAGGAGTGGTGGCAAGCATTTTTGCAGTGTCAAGGATGACTACAATGCTAACTCAGATGAATCTAATTCCCCATAAACATTTTGGGTTACCAGGTAAGTTGCAAAAACATATGCTCATTTATACTGTGGTATTGGCACTCACAATGACCATTCTTTTTGACCTTACAAGAATTGCATCATTAGGTGCTATTTTCTATCTAATTATGGATATAGGAATTCATTGGGGCGTACTTAAAAATATGAGAAAAGACATAAACGCCCGTGTCTCTATTCTATATACTGCAATATTATTGGATTGTATTGTTTTGGCCGCATTCTTATGGATAAAGGCTTCTAGTGACCTATTGGTCGTAATTGTAGCTGCAATACTGATGGTATTGATTTTTTTAGGTGAAAAATGGTTCCTGAAAAATAAAAGTGAAGAAAAAGAAAAATAGATAGACGATTTATACATTTTAAAAAATAATAAAATGAAAACAACAGTAAAACTTTTGATGGTAATTGGAATACTAGGAACAGTAATAAGTTGCAAATCAACTTTCAATGCTTCCGAGACAATGCAGGTCGAGGAAAACAGGAATGCCATTTACCAAGAGATTATCTCGAACCCTGTTCAGTTCACAAATTTCATTAGCGAGGCACGAAAGAATGAAGATGCTAAAAAGATATTGATGAAGACTCATATGGAACAGATGGAGTCGGGAAATATGAAAATGATGATGGACAAGAATCCGGAAATGAAAGAAAAAATGCAGGCCCATATGCAGCAAATGATGGACAAGAACCCTGAAATGAAAAAAAAGATGCATTCCAAAATGCTGGATAAAATGATGGAAAGCGAAAAGGGCCGCAAGATGATGATGGAAAAAATGCACAATAATGAAATGATGAAAAAGGAAATGAAGGAAAGAATGAAAAAAATGATGGAAGAGAATCCGGAAATGATGGAAGAAATGATGCAGAAGATGATGGAAAAAAATCCAGAAATGATGCAAAAAATGAAAGATAAAATGAAGAACAAGAAGCAGTAAAAGAAAAAATACGACCGATAATGAGAACAGTTTATGTAACAATTAAAAAGATACAGTTATGATGATGTGGTGGTGGATACTGATACCGGTTATTTTGATATTGGCCCTATTCCTTTTCAGAGGAGGAAGTCCGCGAAGCTCTAAAAACAAGGAAAATCCTATGGATATCCTAGACAACCGTTTCGCAAAGGGCGAAATATCAAAAGAGGAATACGAAGAACAAAAACGAACGATTAACTCTAAAAACTAAAATGATGAAGTATTATTTCAATAAAACGCTGAACGAAGACTTTGACAAAGTAATCGAAAAGGTTACCGAGGAACTAAAAAACGAAGGTTTTGGTATTCTGACCGAAATCGATGTGAAGGAGACCTTGAAAAAGAAACTGGATGTCGATTTCAAGAAGTACAAAATACTCGGTGCCTGTAACCCGCCTTATGCACACAAAGCATTGGAGGCCGAAGATAAGATAGGCACTATGCTACCGTGTAACGTTATCGTGCAGGAAATAGAGGAAGGTACGGTAGAAGTTGCCGCAGTAAACCCGATGGCCTCGATGCAAGCTGTCCATAACGAAAATTTGGGCAAAGTAGCGGAAGACATAACCGAAAAGTTGAGAAACGTCATCAATAACCTTTATTAATCATAAATCAAATCAGAAATGAAAAAAGCAAACGTAACAACTGGAATTTTGGCCATGGGAATTATAGCCCTAACGGTCACATCTTGTAAAGACAAGAAAAAAGAGCAAGAAAGCCAAGAAGGCGAACATACCGAACAAATGGAAGACAGTGGCCACATGGATGGCACCATGGAAGACCATTCACAAATGGATCATGATAACATGAATCATGATGAAATGGCAATGATGTCATCGGAAGTCATCGCGGACTACCTTACGCTCAAAAACGCCCTTGTATCAGATGATAAAGACGGTGCAGCAACGGCAGGGGAAAAGCTGGAGGGTAGCCTTAAGGACTTTGACACGAGCAAATTTTCAGACGAACAACAGGCCGAATTAACAGACATTATTGAAGATGCCACAGAACATGCGGAACATATCGCCAAAAGCGACATAGGGCACCAACGTGAGCACTTTGATATCTTGAGCAAAGATGTAATTGACCTTTTGGCCATAACAGGTTCGGAAAGAACACTTTACCAAGCCTATTGCCCAATGTACAACAATAATAAGGGAGCACGATGGTTAAGTGCCACTGAAGAAATCAAGAATCCTTATTACGGAAGCAAAATGATGACCTGTGGTAGTGTACAAAAGCAGATCAATTAAGTGAAGGCGGTAAAGACTACAGGATGGATTTTGCTGGTTGCGTTGGTGGGCATCCAATTTGTTCCCACCGAACACAATAAAAGCGATGTGGTACCGAAAACGGATTTTATGGTCGTAAACGAGGTGCCAAAAAATATCGAGAACATCATCAAAACCTCTTGTTATGACTGCCATAGCAACAATACAGATTATCCCTGGTACAATAGGGTACAACCGGTCGCTTGGTTTTTGGAAGGCCATATAGAAAATGGCAAGGAAGAATTGAACTTTAACGAATGGGACACCTATTCGGGCCGAAGGAAGAAAAGCAAGTTAAGGTCCATCATCAGCCAGATCAAGGAAGATGAAATGCCCCTTGCATCTTACACCCTTATCCATAGGGATGCAAAACTTTCAGATACTGAAAAGAAAACTGTATTGGACTGGGTGTCAAAACTAAAGGATAGTTTATAGTTGGATAACTTAAAAATGATAACAATGAAAAATTTGAAAAACGGGATTTCAGCCCTACTGGTACTGACCTTTACTTTTTCTTACGCACAGGAAAAGATTAAGTTGAACCATGACCATAGTAAGATGGAAATGAAACAAACTCCACTTGAATTCAGTAATGAAAATCTGGCCAATGCCTATGAACATTATGAGCACATTAAAAATGATTTGGTCGGTTCAAATCCGGGCGATGCACAAAAGGGAGCGGTAATGTTGAATGAAGCACTAGAAAAAGTCGAGGGTTCCGATGCTGCATTAGTGGCCTCGCAAAAGATCGCTTCTTCCGATAATTTAGACAGACAACGAAAGACTTTTTCCGACTTGAGCAATGAAATGGAAAACCTGTTGAGAGGAACTATTACATCTGGTAAGCTCTATAAGGATTTCTGCCCCATGGCCTTGAAGGGTGGTGCCTACTGGTTATCCGCTATTGAGGACATCCGCAACCCATATTATGGAGCTAAAATGCTCAGTTGTGGAAAAGTGACTGAGGTATTGGAAAAGTAAAACCTAAAGGGGGGAGTTGATTTAGTTAATGGTTAGTGTTTAATATACCTCCCCTTTTCAGGTAACAATAATTAGTTATTAAAATCATTGTGTGATTTTAAGGGTTTTGAAAATCATACGCCCTTATAAATAAGAACGTAAGTAGAACTTGAATGGAAGAATTAAGCCCTGGCATTTTCGTTGTTCCTACCATAGCGTTGACTTTGGTTATTTTGGGCTATCTACATTTTGCCAAACGGGTAGCGGATAGACGAAACTATAGGAGGTTCATAGTTGTTGTGGCAGTAACAGCATTTGCCTTGAATTTTGTATGGGAGCTAGTACAAGGCCCACTGTATGAAGGGTTCGAATACGATTTGAAACATATTTCCTTTTGCGCCTTGGCATCTGTTGCTGATATGTTGATGGTGTTTATACTATTCTTTGTCTTCGGACTGATTCATAAAAACGTGTTTTGGATTACAAATACGGATGTGAACGTAGTATTGCTTTTGGCTTTTGTCGGATTTTCGGGTGCGATACTGGCAGAAGTTTTACATACCATGCGAGGCGACTGGTCATACACTGAGACAATGCCGTTGCTACCAGTAGTCGATGTGGGTATTTCGCCAGTACTGCAGTTTACAATTTTACCATGGCTGATTTTTTTGATTAGTATAAAGTTATTTGAGAAGAGAATGAAAGTAGAGTAAAGTTTTGGGTACGGTAGGGGAGTGCTTTAATACAATAGTTATTTAATCATTCTCATTTCCGTCCAAACAATAATAAAGGACAAAGTCCTGTTTTGGGAAGGGATTGTTAGTTAATGGTTTGTCTTTAGAACCCTTCCCTTGACAGGCACAATATAGAGAATTACATTGTTATGAAAGACTGTTGTAAGGATTGTGGAAAGCATAGGAAACATAAGTCTAAGCTTAAGAAATGGTTTAGTTATTTGCATTATATCATCATTGGATCGATAGTCATCTGGACACTGGTCATACAGATCTGTAACAATTAATTATTAAAACAGGAAAAATGTTTCCAAACGGACTAACTTGGTAAAGAAAAAGAACAAAGAATTTATTCCCGCCTTGGGCTATGACTGGTTGACCAAGTTTTATGACTTTACCATTTCAGTTACTATGCCGGAGAAGAAATTTAGAAATAAATTGATTGACCTCTTAAATCCACAAGATGGCGAACAAATTCTTGAGTTTGGATTTGGTACCGGCCAGAATTTAATTATTGCCAACGACCGAAATAGAAACACAAGCTATACCGGTTTGGATATTGATCCAAAGGTTAAATATATTGCGGAAAAGAAGTTCGCTGAAAATGAAGTTGATATCAAACTTGATCTTTATGGGGGAGATGTTTTTCCATATCCAGATAGAACTTATGACAAAGTATTTAGCTCATTGGTGTTCCACCAATTGGATAAGAACACAAAGATTTCTTGTTTAAATGAAATAAATAGAGTGCTTAAACCTGATGGAGAGTTAGTTATAGGGGACTGGGGAAAGCCCAAATCCAAACTTATGAGATTCATGTTTTATGCGGTCCAAATTCTTGACGGGTTTGCCACCACCGCCGACAACGTAAAAGGTCTCATACCGGATTTAATGTTATGGGCGGGATTTGAAGACGTGGCAGAAGTAGGCCATGTAAACACAAAAATTGGAAGCTACTGCTATTATCAAGGGAAAAAACCGAGTACCGGCAAGGTTTAGAAGAACTAATATTTATAAAGAAAAGAAAAATAATGAACAGCTTTAAAACGATAACAATGAAAAAGACCAGAACCATATTCTTACCATTTATGACGGTATTGGCTTTTGTGGCGGTCAACGCCCAAGAACCTGTGATAACTTCAGAAGAAGATGCTGTGATCACAGTAATGAAGAAATACAAAGAAGCCCTACAAAACCTAACAATAGATCGCACTTTCGCACTTTTTGCGGATAATTCCCAAGTCTATGAGCAAGGAGGCATTGAGGGCACTTATTCTGATTATATAGAGCATCACTTGGGACCAGAATTAGGACATTTCAAGAAGTTTGAATTTTCAGATTATGAAATTGATGCAGAAGTGCATATGCCTTATGCCTTTACTACAGAAACCTACATTTATACTATTATCCTAAAACCAGACGAAAAAGGGAATTCCCGAACGATAAAGAAAAAAGGAGTGGCAACTTCTATCCTCGAGAAGATAGATGGTAAATGGAAAATCATTAAAACGCACTCTTCGTCCAGAAATACAAAGTAAAATATAATGAATAAATATATCCTTCTTTCTGCAGTACTAATTATTATTCTAATCGTCTCTTGCAAACAAGAAGTGAAAGAGAACAAAGAAGTTGTGACGAAAGAATTAGAAACAGGTTCTCAAACCGCTGAACCTGATAAGAAAAAGCCATTAAGTCCACATACCGAAACAATGGCAATGATAGGTGATGCTCATATTCATATCAATTATTCGTCGCCAGGCGTAAGGAATAGGATCATTTTCGGTGGTCTGTTGGCTTATGATCAAGTCTGGCAGGCTGGTGCTCATATGGCTACTTGGCTGGAAACAAACAAAGATTTAACCATTGACGGTAAAGTGTTAATATCTGGAAAATATGGGTTTTTTGTAATTCCCAATAAAGAAGAATGGACAGTTATTTTCAACAGGAATTGGAACCAGCACGGAAAGGACGACTATGATTCGAGCGATGATGTATTAAGGTTTAAAGTAACCCCTAAAATTTCCGAAGAATTTCAGGAACATCTGGAATACAAAGTGAAAAAAACAACAGAGACTTCCGGAACAATTTCAATGAGTTGGGAAAAAGTAACGATTGAATTTCCTTTCGAAATAAAATAATATGGTTAACAGAAAAAAAGCGAAATGGATTAGAAAAACACACCGCTACTTAGGTGTCTTTTTAGGTGTCCAGTTTCTAATGTGGACAATCAGTGGCATGTACTTTAGTTGGACGGACATTGATGAAATACATGGTGACCATTTTAAGAAAGAGAAAGTAATTCAAACGGGATTCACCAATTTAATGGGCACGCACAACCTGGACTTACGAAGATCCATAGAATCATTGGAGTTGCTTGAAATTGCCGGAAAACCTTATTACTGGATCAATGAATCCGAACTGTACAATGCAAAAACGGGAAAATTAAAAACAAAGGTTACTCAGCAAGAAGCTCTACAGGTTGCAAAAAGATATATGTTGCGAGAGCTTGAAGTAGCTTACATCCAACTTATAAACACCGTGGACGATCACCATGAGTATAGGGGTAGGCCTCTGCCCGCCTATGAAATATCATATGATACCCCACAGAACCTAAAGGCATACGTAGCGGTTGAAAATGGGGCGTTTCAAACGGTTCGATACCGTAATTGGAGGTGGTTCGATTTTCTTTGGATGACCCATACCATGGATTACGACACTAGGGACAATTTCAATACCCTATTACTTAGGGCCTTTTCACTTCTAGGGCTGATAACTGTGCTCAGCGGATTCTTGTTATGGTTTATCAGTTCACCTACGGTAAGAAGATTAAAAAGTAAGAAAAATTGATTGACAGCTTGGTGAAAGTTAGCCAAATGGAGTGAAAAACAAAGATATAAAAGAACATCTATGGTGAAAGATAAGAATTAGGATAAGGGAATAGAGTCGAGAATGCGGCCTTCTGAAAATTTTTCTTAGCGAAAAGAAGGTTTATATATTTTTATTTCAAAAATAATTCTGTGTAGGATACAAATCGTGATTACACTCGTTCTGCTTGCCTTATCACAGAATTAATAGTCTTGAATTGCTGTGGTGTACTTAATAGAAATTGTACAATTCAAATCTAACAAAAGAATTTTTGGCAAGATACAATTACTTAAAATTATGACGATGAGCGAACTAAGAAGGAGAAGAAGAGAGGAAGAGAAGAAATCAAAGAAAATCAAATCAAACCGAGAGGAGGAAAAAAAAGACAAAAGGGTGCGAATCTACGGTATTATAGCCTTAGTGTTGATTTTTATAATAGTGATAGTGGCGATTTTTTTAAAAGCATGGTGGGAGTTCAGAGCGAAGTATGGATCTTAATCCGGTGTATTGAAAGAAATATTGTACATAAAAAATATGGTCTGTCCGAGATGTATATCCGCAGTTTCCGAAATTTTGGTGGCATTGAACATTGATTACAAAGCTGTCAAGTTAGGAGAGGTAGAAATGGTTTCGACACTCAATGAATTCGAAAAAAAATCTTTGTCAAAAAAGCTACAAAATGCAGGATTTAGTTTGATTGACGACCGTAAAAGTCAGCTTATCGAGCAAATGAAGAATTTGGTAATTGAGAAAATACATTATTCCAATGAAGAGACCGAATTAAAATGGGCCGATATTATAAGTAATGAGCTGAACTTAGATTACAAATATTTAAGTTCCCTATTCTCGTCGGTAGAAAGTATCACGTTCGAGCAATACGTCATCAACCAAAAAATTGAACGTGTAAAAGAACTTATTGTGTATGATGAATTGACCTTGAGCGAGATAGCTTTTCAACTACATTATAGTAGCGTTGCATACTTAAGCAATCAGTTCAAAAAAGTAACTGGAATGACACCTACGCAGTTTAAGAAATCTGTGGACAAAAACCGAAAATTCTTGGATGAGGTGTAAGGTGTTTTTACTAATTTTTCTGGAATATTTTAAATCATTAGACTATATAACGAGTTGCCAATAAACTGAATTGAGATATCAAAATGACATTAGACAGAAAGAAACATTGGGAAACAGTTTACGAAACTAAAAATCCAGACCAGGTAAGTTGGACGCAAGAAATACCAAAAACTTCACTGGAGTTTATGCGTTCGTTCAAACTAAATAAAAAGGCAAGAATTATAGACATTGGTGGTGGCGACAGTAAACTTGTTGACTATTTACTTGAAGAAGGATATAAGAACATTACCGTGCTTGATATTTCTGAAAAAGCAATTACGAAAGCTAAAAAAAGACTGAGGGAAAAGGCGAGTAAAGTAAATTGGATTGTAAGCGACATTACCGAATTTGAACCTGATACATCTTTCGATGTTTGGCACGACAGGGCAACTTTTCATTTTCTTACAACAGATGTCCAGATTATAAAATATACTAACATAGCGACAAAATTTGTAAGAGGTTATTTAATAATAGGAACCTTTTCACAAAACGGACCAAAAAAATGTAGCGGACTTGAAATAAAACAATACAATGAAGAGGAATTAACATCGGAATTAAAAAATGGATTTGACAAAATTCGCTGTGTAACAGAGGACCACATAACACCGTTTAACACCATACAGAATTTTCTGTTTTGTAGTTTTAAAAGACAATTGACTGAAAAGCCAGCATTACCTTCTCCAACAAGCTAAAACAACAGATGTGCATTTCGGTAGTTTTAGTTTTTGCAAAAACACGAATCAAAACAAAAGGAACATAGTTGAAGGCTTCCCTGTTTTGCGAGCCTGTGGTGCAATTAGTAAAGGAGACAGCAGGAAAGGACTGCGAAATGTCATTTCATAATCTGTCCGAGCAATGCGAAAGTAAATTCTGTGTTTCAAAAATGAAGGAATTTGGGGTTACAAGAGTTCCTGCCATTGCTGTTAACGGAAAACTATTTAATTGCTGCACCAACATCAAAATCACAACAGATGATTTGGTAAATGAAGGCATAGGAAGCTGTTAGGTATTACAATTACGAAATTGAACACAAAAGCATTTATGGGGAATGCTGTATTTTCAGCAGTTTCCCTCAAACTATGCTGCTGGGGCCCTTTGCTACTTACAAGTGTAGTTGGTATTAGTGGGAGTTCTGTCTATTTTTCTTGGCTTATTGCATTGAAACCTTATCTATTGACCAAAGCATTTTTGTCATTGGGATTGGCTTTTTATCAGGTTTATAAATAAAGAGAGTGGACGATTGTGGCAACTGTGATACTGCTAAGCCATCATTTTTTAAGTCGAAATTCTATTTGTGGTTGGTTACAGTGTTTGTTGTTGTAATGACATTGGTTTCTTATTATCCACAAATATTTCATTCAACGGAGAAAGTAGGAAATGTTGCAACAAACAATACCGATATTCAATCTATAAAGTTGAATATTGAAGGAATGGTATGCTCGGGTTGTACAGAAAATATCAACCATTCTGTAAACAAAGTCGATGAGATAAAAAAGATCATTCAATCCAATGGGTATTTGATTACAAATAGTAAAGACAGATAGACACCTTCCCATTGCGATGATAAAAACATAAATCGTTAACGACTTATTCCAATAGGTTAATAATAATTCTTGAAGAGTAAATTCTACAAATCATTCAGCATATTACGTAATACATTAATTTCTTTAAATCCTGAAATTTGTAGTCTACAAATAAGAATGGGTTTATGGAGACAATCAACATATTTGAAACCAAAGAAAAGAATACTAAAAAAGGAGTACAGGAATCATTTCCTGTTACGGGAATGACCTGTGCCTCTTGTGCAGCGAGCGTTGAATCTGTATTAAAGCATAAAGAAGGCGTATTTGATGCAAGTGTCAATTTTGCAAATAGTTCTGTTCTGATAGAGTTTGACGAGGGGTTGAGCCCTAATCAACTTCAAAACGCACTTCGTGAGGTCGGTTACGATATTATAATTGATGCCGAAGACCCTTCGGAAGTACAACAAGAACTTCAACAGAAACATTACCAAGATATTAAGAACCGTACTATCTGGTCGGCTATCCTTACGTTGCCCATTTTTGTGTTGGGAATGTTCTATATGCAATGGGAACCTGGCAAATGGATTTCTTTGGTATTGGCTTTTCCTATACTCTTTTGGTTTGGGCGCAGCTTTTTCATCAATGCCTTCAAGCAGGCCAAACACGGAAAAGCAAATATGGATACTTTGGTCGCTTTGAGTACCGGAATCGCCTTCCTCTTTAGTGTTTTCAATACCTTTTTTTCTGAATTTTGGTTAAGTCGTGGCATCGAGCCTCACGTATATTACGAAGCGGCTACCGTGATTATCACCTTTATTTCCTTGGGGAAACTATTAGAAGAAAAAGCAAAATCAAATACCTCTTCAGCCATCAAAAAACTGATGGGGCTTCAGCCTAAAACCCTTAAAATTATTGAGAACGGGGAAGAGAAGGAAATCCCTATTTCATCTGTACAAGTTGGTCAGACCATTTTGGTACGTCCCGGAGAAAAAATTCCGGTGGATGGCGAAGTTTCCAAGGGAAGTTCGTATGTAGATGAAAGTATGATTACAGGAGAACCTGTTCCAGTTCAGAAATCCCAAGGGGAAAAGGTGTTCGCCGGTACCGTTAATCAAAAAGGAAGCTTTCAGTTTACCGCTGAAAAAGTAGGTGCGGAAACCCTGCTTTCCCAAATCATTAAAATGGTTCAGCAAGCGCAAGGGAGTAAGGCACCCGTTCAAAAACTGGTCGATAAGATTGCCGGTATTTTCGTTCCTGTGGTATTGGGTATTTCCATTGTAACCTTCATCGTCTGGATGTCAGTAGGAGGCGATAATGCCTTTTCACAAGCCTTATTGACCTCTGTAGCTGTGTTGGTTATCGCTTGTCCGTGCGCCTTGGGCTTGGCAACACCTACCGCCATAATGGTGGGTATCGGCAAGGGAGCCGAAAATAATATTCTGATAAAGGATGCCGAAAGTTTAGAACTCGGCCATAAAGTGAATGCAGTAATCCTTGATAAAACAGGTACGATTACAGAAGGAAAACCACTGGTAACCGATATACTCTGGAAGGAGAAACTTCAAAATCAAAAGGAATACAAGGAAATTCTTTTGGCTATCGAAGCACAATCAGAACATCCTTTGGCAGAAGCGGTCGTCAATCATTTGAAAGAAGAAAATAGTGAACAAGCAGAAATTACTTCCTTCGAAAGCATTACAGGAAAAGGTGTAAAGGCGCAATCAGAGAAAGGTTCAAAATATTATGTAGGCAACCATAAACTAATGGTCGAAAAAGATATTCAAATCGACGCTTCTTTAATGCAAACAGCAGAAAGTCTCGAAGAAAAGGCAAAAACGGTCATATTCTTTGCTAACGAACATCAAGTGCTTGCGATACTGGCCATTGCAGACAAGATTAAAGAAACTTCAAAAAAAGCCATAGCTACGCTTCAAGAAAGAGGCATCGAGGTCTATATGTTAACGGGAGATAATAATAAAACGGCTTCTGCCGTGGCACATCAGGTGGGAATATCTAATTATAAAGGCGAAGTATTGCCTTCGGACAAAGCGGCTTTTGTCGAAAAATTACAGGCGGATGGGAAGATAGTAGCAATGGTGGGCGATGGTATCAACGATTCACACGCTTTGGCGCAAGCCAATGTGAGTATTGCAATGGGTAGAGGTTCGGATATTGCAATGGATGTAGCAAAAATGACCCTAATAACGTCAGATTTACAATCCATCCCAAAAGCATTGGAACTGTCAAAAAGAACCGTGTTGGGCATACGTCAGAATTTGTTCTGGGCATTCATTTACAACATCATCGGTATTCCAATTGCAGCGGGAGTTCTTTATCCCGTAAACGGGTTTTTATTGGACCCGATGATTGCAGGTGCAGCTATGGCATTCAGTAGTGTATCCGTAGTTGCAAACAGCTTAAGACTTAAACGAGTAAAACTTTAATAATAAATAAATTCAATACTATGAAAACTTTAAAATTTAAAACAAATATCAATTGTGGTGGGTGTGTATCAAAAGTAACCCCTTTTTTGAACGAACATGAGGGAATAGATTCTTGGGAAGTGGACACTGTAAATCCGAACAAGATTCTCACTATTGAAAGCAACGAGGCCACGGAGCAGGATGTCAAGGATACTTTAGGCAGGATTGGTTTTAAGGTAGAGAGCCTAAATAAAGTCTAAGGGGTGTACCAACTGTACTCCAGATGATCTATACCTTAATTTTTGGGCTCATTATTCTGTTCCTATTTTTTTCGTTTCTAGAATAGGGGAAAAAAGTCAAGCCTTTTCCAAGGCATTCCATCCCTTGATAAAGGATAATGTACGCTTCTATCGCCATCTTTCGAAAGATAAACAGTCCATTTTTCAACAAAGGATGATGCAATTTTTAAGTTAGGTCTATATTGACGGAGTACAGTTGGAGTTACAGGATCTCGATAGAATACGGATTGCAGCAAGTGCCGTCATTCCAGTTTTTGGATTTAAGGAGTGGCACTATACCAACCTGACCGGAATACTATTATGTCCAGACCATTTCAATGAAATTTTGGAATTTCATAGTAAAGGGCAGGATCGAAATATCGGGGGAATCGTTGGTAATGGAAGGTTCGAGAAACAGATGATACTATCCAGAAAAGCACTATACCACGGTTTCAAGAATACCAGTGACAAAAGCAACACGGGCATTCATGAATTTGTGCACCGTATAGACAAATTGGACGATTTTACTAATGGAATTCCCGAGAGGTTGTTGGAGCGCCAATATACCATCCCATGGTTAAAATTAATCCACAAGGAAATGGAGGCAATAAACGCCAATAAATCCGATATAAGAAAATATGGCGGAACAAATAAGGCGGAATTCTATGCTGTGGCCCCAGAGTACTTTTTTAAGCGTCCAGACTTACTGAAGAAAAAGCATCCTGTGAGTACATTCCTAAAATTAGTACCCAGAAATCAACATTATCATAAATAACTGACAACAAATGTGTCTGTAACTTTAAAAAGATTTTTATGACCATAAATTACTGCACTATTTTTCTTCTACCGGAATGTGCATAGTTCCGTATTAGTAATTCTCAATTCTACAGGATTTGATCTTATTGGATTATTCTGAAGTCTTGTCTGAATTAGGATTCAATCCTTTGAATATCAGCCAAATTGGAAGAACCAATTGCACGAGTCCCAGTGGAAGTAGCATATTCATGCTAATACTATTTCCAAAAATAGAAAGTAATATTTCTATAAACATCAGAATGACGGCCATAATACCAAAAACAGAAATAGCCTTTGGAATTAAACCGGAGATGTAAAAGGTATAGTATAGAATAAATACAGGGAAACATGAAATCAGAAGGGTTAAATAATGTGTCCAAATATGCCTTTCGTACAGTAAAGTTCCTATAACCTCTAATGAGCCTAGATTTTCTCCTTGATTATTTAAAGATTCCTTACCAAGTTCCAAAATGGAGAGGACACTGATATTATCTATTAAAATAGTTACCGAATATATAATACAAAGCGCAACATATAAATATCCCAAATTAGAGCTGTATCTTTTGAAAATGGGTAGTAGAATGATCGCTACGAGAATAGATGCAAATCCACTTAATATTCCCAGCAAGGTCGATAAGATAATATTATCTGAGTTTAATGCCGTTGAAGACAGGAAATCATCGCCATATAGTGAAACTTGTAAAAATTGGTACATAGAGACACCGATAATAAAAATGAGCAAAAAAAGTAACCCTACAATTCTTCCTTTTTTTTTATAATCGTTCATTTGGTCGGTTCTTGTTTGATGATAATGATTCCTTCAATGCAAAATGGTTCATTGCGTCTGAAGGACTTGGTAATAAGTCTACATTAAGTAATTTTTGTTACACATTGAGTCCCTTTGGACAATTAAAATTTATTTCTAATATAATCGTGTCATAAAACGGTCATTATAATAAATCGTTGAAGTATGTTTTGCAAATCCTTTATTGGACAATAGGAATATTACAAATTAGCAAGTAATACTACACATTATTAAACTTTCACAACATTAATTATTCAATGTAAAAGTAAGGACCTATTATTAAATAATAATAATTACTTAGACCCAAATTTTATCAGTTTTATATAGTGTTCTGTAAAAGAGTCTTGTTTTTTTGACAAGGCTCTTTGTACTTGTTGTCAACTCTTAACACTGAATGCTTTAGTTAGATTGAATGTTAAGAATAAACATTATCAGTCCAAAAACAACGAAACCTTGCAAATCATAGATTTTGCAAGGTTTTTTAATCGTTTGGAGTTTCCTCCTAGTGACCTCGACAGGATTCAAACCTGTAACCTTCTGAGCCGTAATCAGATGCGCTATTCAGTTGCGCCACGAGGCCATGTTTTTATATATTCTCTTCCCTTTCCTGTTTTTAAGAATTTTTCCCTTTGCAGGGCTTCCTTCTTCGAGATGTATTCTTCACAGAACAATACTTCCCAGGGAAGATAGGGCTTTGTAGATCTATTTTTACCGGTATTATGCTACCTTAGTCTTTTTGGCAGGTTCTGGGTAAATCCTACATAATGTCTTTTAAAATTTACACTTTTAAGAACGTAAACATAGTATTTCATATGTTTCAGATGCGCCCCGCCACAGGCGGGCTCGTATTCAGCCTGTCCCCCTCAGGCGGATTGCGCTCGCTTGCCAATGGCAGGCCACGAGGCCATTTTCTTGGATCTCTATTTACTGAATCCCGGAATTCGGGAGCAGGGATCAAGATCGGGTTGCAAATATATTTCTTTTTACATTTATGGGCAAAATAAAGGAAAACCAAATATGGATTTTAAAAAGTATGTGCGTGAGATCGATAATTTTCCAAAACAGGGGGTGGGATTTAAGGATATTACTCCATTACTTAAGGATCCCGCGGCATTTAAAGCTACATCTGAGGCACTATTGCAGTTTATTGGAAACGAAAAAGTCGATAAAGTTGTGGGGATGGAAAGCAGAGGATTTTTCTATGGTCCCGTTCTGGCCCTGGAATTAGGGGCAGGGTTTGTACCGGTTAGAAAAGTTGGCAAATTGCCCCACAAAAAAATAAGCCATACCTACGATCTTGAATACGGGACAGATACTCTTGAGATACACGCAGATGCTATCAGCGAGGGAGACAGGGTCATAGTACACGATGATGTACTTGCCACCGGGGGAACCGCAAAGGCTACCTGTAAGCTTATTGAAGCCCTAGGTGGGGATGTCATACAGTGTAACTTCCTTTTGGAATTAACTGCACTACATGGAGCTTCAAAGTTGGTTGGTTATAAGGTAAAATCCTTAATGCGGTTCTAATCTAATGCCCTGGTGGTAATATAATACCTCCATCCTATTATTGCTAGTTGAAGTTTGCTGGCCCTGGAAAGATCAATAGCTTTCCTGGAATAGGAGGGTAATATCATCCGATTTATATACGCCAGGACTTTGAAAAAGATTTTTTTCATGCTCTAAATGTAGCAATTCTCCTTGTAAATTCTCAGACTACCTATCTCTCCAGTTCTTTATCTGCTCTTGATCTTTGAATATTTATAACAAGAGCCCTACGAGCAAAATAAATAATTGTAATACCAATTTAACTAGTGCAATCATATGTACTTTTTTTAAGAGGAGAAATCCTCGTTTTGTAAATTTTTCGAGAAGATATACAGGCTGTTAAATGCGCACAAGGAAAAATTGAATTTTTAATAAAATTGAATACACAATAGTAAGTTAAATAATAAAATATATTAATTATCATAACTTCAGTTCTACAAATAAGTTACATTATATAATGTATAAATTATATTATGATAGTAATATGTAATAATTGTAGGGTGATTTTGGCCTGAATTTTAAAAACGTAGACGTATAATTGATCATTTTGGCCGATTTTGGGCAATTTCATCTTTTTCTATAAAAAAAACCGGCCTATTTCAGGCCGGTTTGATGTTGGTCAGTGATTAATTGTAAACAATCTGAGATCAGTTCTTTTTGGTAGAAATTTCTACCACTCCGTCTTTTGCTTTTTTTCCATATTTTTCGATGGCTTTATCTCCCTTGTAAACATTAACTGTGGCGATATCCTTTGGGGAAAGAGATTTGATTACCTTTTCTTTAACCACTTTTCCATCAACAATATATAATGGTTTTTCTCCCGATTCTGAATCTACAAAGAAGAATCCATTCCCCTCCATAACCTCGATATCTTCATCATCGTCAGAATCTTTTATTATAAACACGTTTTTGCCCTTCCCACTCTTTGATTTTCGTACTTCAATGTGTTTTACATCAGAATCTTCATGTCCCTCATGGATTTCCATTTCACCATCCCCGGATTTTATAATTTTCTTTTCGATAATTCTCATCTCACCATCAAGATCATCATCTCCATCGATTTTCTTAATAATAATTTTGTGATCCTTATCACCCTTGCCCTTATTCACTTTAATTTTTTTGGTGACATTCCCTTTGCTGTCTGTCTTTACCTCCTCATCTTCCGTTACATTGATTATAATTATCCCGTCTTTCTCCATTTCTTCCAATTCTTCTTTTGAAATCTCGGAATCCTTATCCATCACCCATGCCATTTTATTCTTACCATGATTTTTGCCAAATTCCATGTCACCTTCACCTCCCATAAACATCATATTTCCATCGGGATCAAAAACAACCGTAACCGGGTCAATTGGCTCACCGTCATTATCAAAATCCGAGGATCCCCTAAATTGCTTCCCGTCCTCAGATTTTCCATTCATATCAATGGATAGTTCGATTATTTCATTATTCTCATTTCGAACTGTGGTATAAGAAAAGTCGATACCCTCCTCTGCCATCTTAGCCTTTAATTTTTCCAATTCCTCATCAGACGTGTCCTTATCGATCTTGATTTTTATTTCCTTATTTGTATTTAGTTCCCACCAACTGAGATCGGAAGCCTCATTTGAAGGAATGTAAATTTCTTTGGTATTAAAACTGAAGAGAAAGAGGGCTAAGGCCGGGACTACCAGCGCAGCTTTGAAAATTCGCGCTTTCTTTGATTGTGATTTTTGTAACATGACGATTCGTTTTTTGATTAATGAATTATAAAAATGATTTATGATACTAATAGGGATTTCCTGTCCCGATACTTTAAGCAATGTGTACTGGTAACTTTTCTTTGAAGGGATACGATTCATGGCAGAGGCATCAGCAAGAAATTCGAGATTCTGTCGGATCTTGTTGTGATACATAAAACTGAATGGATTTACCCATAAAAGGATGGTGAAAACCTGACTGATCAGAATATCGAAGGAGTGTTTCTGTTCACAATGGGCTTTTTCATGTGCCAGAATTGATTTGAGTTCTGTTCCATTGTACAACTTCGGATTATAGACGATATAATTAAAGAAGGAAAAGGGAGCAATGGGCTCATCGGTTTCCATAAACCGTATGTTATTGTCTTTCTTTATGGTTACAGCTTTGCTCAGGGTTGCGCGCAGTGACCACAATTGAAGTCCGAATTTGGACAACCAGAAAATCAAACCGCCGAGATAAAGGAGAAAGCCTATCATCCATGGATCGATCCTGGATTCTGAAATTGGAGTAGTTTCCCCCACAATTCCCGAACTTGTCGATGCCATGCTTATCGGAGTCATTTCTACATAAACCGGAATACTGATCAGTGGGCAAAAAGCGGCACATAGCAAGCCAACAAGCAGAAATCTTCTGTTCTCTTTAAAAAGCGTTTCCTTCTGCAACAATAATAGATAAGTTGTAAAGAAGATGAGCAAAATTCCCGATGATTTCAACAGGTATTCAAAGAATGCTTCCATCATTTATTTTTTTCAATGAGTTCAATTATTTCCTTCAGTTCTTCCACTGATATTTTTTCTTCCTTAGCAAAGAAGGACACCAGACTTTTATAGGAATTGTCGTAGAAGTCGGCTATCCTGGCATTCACAAATCGCTTGCGATAGTCTTCCTTGGAAATCAGAGGGTAATAACGATGAGTATTCCCAAAAGCTTCGTGACCCACGTAGTTTTTATCTTCGAGGTTTCTCACTATAGTGGAGAGGGTGTTGTAGTGAGGTCGATCGTCCTCCATTTCGGCGAGGATCTCCTTCACAAAAGCCTTTTCAAGCCTCCACAGAATCTTCATGATCTCTTCCTCCTTGTTCGTTAGTTTTTTCATGTTTTTGTAAATCGAATTATTTCTTTAGTTCGCTAAGAGCCTCCTGGGCCGACTCCAGGCCGGGCCTGATTTCCAATGCTTTTTCATAGGCAGCAATGGCCTCATTTTTTAACCCTTTCATTCGCAGGGCTTCCCCATAACTATCCCAGCAATTGGCAACATCCGGGAATAGTTTTGTGTTGAGTTTAAAGAGTTGTAGTGCCGATTCAGGATTGTTGGCCCCATAAAGATAAGCATAGCCCAGATCATTGAGGATAAAATCCTTGGGATCTGTGGGATGAAAGTTTACCGTAAGAGAGTCGAAGTGTTTCTCTACATATTCAAATCCGTTTTTTTCAAAATTTATCCTCACGTTCTGTATGGCAGGCAAAGAAGGTTTGCGTACATCTTCACCCCGATAAAGCGCAAGGATGTCGAGCCCTATCCTTTCAGCAACCGGTTCATCCATATTGGCGAATACGATAATGCTGAGATCCTTGTTCATGACCTGCAGATATACCGAGTTAAAACCATCGAAACCACCGGCAGCACTGGCCGCTTTCCCTGAGGGTAGTTGCCTTAAATACTGAAAATGCGGATCGGCCTCTTTACTGGCTTCCGACATCAACAATGTATCGTAGTAATAGGAATGATAGAATTTCAGGATATCCTCTGTTGTGGATAAAAACCCACCATCTGGGTTAGGAATGTCCTGGAGGGTGGAATTCTCCTCTAGTATTCCGAGAGGAGTATATAGATAGCCTTTGGCAACCCTGTTTTCCAATCCGTTAAAATCTTTGAGGTAGGTATTTTCTAGTTTCAGTTTGTCCACGATGCGGTCCTGAACATTTTTAAAATAAGACTCGCCTGACACTACTTCAATGACTTTACCTAATATTACATACCCAAGATTAGAATAAGCGTCGTCTTCTCCGGGAGGAAAAAGTAATTCATAGTCCTTAGCCCGTTCAACAATGGCATTCAATTTTCGCTCTTCCAGGGGTAAATCAAAATAGTCCGGGTTGTGGTAATCCCCGAAACCAGAACGATGTTCCAGTAAATGATTGATCGTAATATCTCCGGCCCGTTCATCTTTAAAACCCGGTACGTAGTTGATCAATTTGTCTGTCAATTTTAAGCGGCCTTCTTCCTCAAGTTGTTTGACCACAATCCGGGTGAAGGTCTTGTTCATACTCCCAATATCAAACAGGGTGTTCTGCTCATTGGGTTTTCCCTTTTCCCTGTCAGCAAGGCCGTATGCCTTGTGAAATATATTCTGGCCGTTATCGGCTACCAACACCACGCCAGAAAAAATATCCAGGGAAATATAATCCTGTATTATCGGCTCTATCTCGGATAGAAATTCGATTTTCTGTTCTTCATTATCGAAAGCAGTTTGCTTAGCTGATGGATTCTGTTCACAGGCTGAAAGCAGAAGAAAACTGAACAATACGTACCATATTTCTTTTTCCATCTTTATTGAAAATTTTGAGTTGAACTGACTAATTGCCACCGAGAATAACTTGAATCAAACCTACTACTAAAAAAATAGTTATACAACTAAATTTGTAGTTATTTAACATTTCCATTACGGTAAACTGTAAATTTTATAGTACATAAATAGGTATATTCTGAAATTGCATATTGTATGTCTGGTCTCCTCAGGGATTCTATTATATTTGTTAAAACCTCACATTTGCAGAATTTTATTTTTATTGTCCTTGGCCTGGCATTACTGATCATGGGTGGAAACTGGCTTCTGAAAGCATCCGTGGCCCTTTCATTAAGGCTAAATATCCCCAGGATCATTATTGGGATGACCATTGTATCTTTTGCAACCTCTACCCCTGAACTCATTGTCAGCGTCAATGCTGCCCTGGAAGGATTTCCTGATCTGGCCCTTGGGAATGTCGTTGGATCCAACATCGCCAATCTGGGTTTGGTGTTGGGGATCGTACTTATTTTAAGGCCTATAGATGTTCGAAAAAGTTTTTACACTACAGACTGGCCTGTGATGATGGCGGCCTCTCTTCTTTTCTTTTTTTTGGTTTATTTCGATGGCGTTATAAGCGCGGTGGAAGGAACAATTATGCTGGCCTGCCTGTTTCTTTTCCTGGTATTCCTGCTGCGATTCCAAAAACCTGCTGTAGTGGAGGATTTTGACAAGAGCATTCTTCCTTTACCGCTTTACAAAGCAGTCTTCTTTCTAGGGATAGGAGGACTGGCCCTTTGGGCCGGATCCGAATTTCTGATTACCGGTGCTGTAGGGCTTGCCACTTTTTACCAGGTAAGTGAGCGAATTATTGGGATAACTGTGGTTTCAGTAGGCACAAGTATTCCTGAACTTGCGGCTTCAGTGATTGCGATTCTCAAAAAAGAAAAAGCGATTGGTCTTGGGAACCTCCTTGGTTCTAACATATTTAATCTTCTCGCCGTACTGGGCATCACTTCAATGGTAAGTCCGATTTATGTTATCGATCGGGGATTACTTACCAATGATGTATTCTGGATGCTGGGATTTGCTTTTTTGGTACTTCCTCTTGTATTTTTTCCCAAAGGTCTTAGGCTGGAATGGCGCGACGGATTAATACTCCTCCTTGGTTATGCCGCTTTCGTATACTTTACGCTCGGGTAACTTACATTTTAAGACATAAAAAAACCGTTTTCAAATTTCTCTGAAAACGGTTTATATTTTAAAAGTGCTAATTAAACCTTTATGCGGAAACTCCTATATTGGCAGATTTCACAGTTTTAATTATTCTTCCGGCAATCTTATATGGATCTCCATTAGAAGCAGGACGTCTGTCTTCTAACCAGCCTTTCCAACCTTTCTCTACAGTGATGATCGGAATTCTGATGGAAGCTCCACGGTCGGAAACACCATAACTGAAATCCTTTATGGATGCAGTTTCATGAAGTCCAGTAAGTCGCTCATCATTAAAGGCACCATAAACACCGATATGATCCTGAGCAACCGGTCTGAAGGCTTCACAAATGGCTTCGTAAACTTCTTTGGAACCACAGGTTCTCAAAGTAGTATTGGAGAAATTCGCGTGCATACCTGAACCGTTCCAATCCCCTTTTACAGGTTTTGGGTGCAATTCAATATAGTATCCGTATTTTTCTGTGAGTCGGTTTAACAGATAACGGGCAACCCATATCTCATCACCGGCTTTTTTAGCTCCTTTGGCAAAACATTGGAATTCCCACTGTCCTGGAGCTACCTCCTGATTGATTCCTTCGATATTGATTCCTGCGGCGATACATAAATCCATATGTTCTTCCACAAAATCTCTACCCCAGGTGTATCTTCCACCTACTGAACAATAGTATTTTCCTTGGGGCCCTGGAAAACCACCCCTTGGAAATCCAAGTGGTAAGTCGGTTTCTGTGTCCATTAAAAAATATTCCTGCTCAAATCCGAACCAGAAGTCATTGTCATCATCGTCAATCTGGGCACGATGGTTTGATTCGTGAGGGGTGCCATCGGCATTCATTACCTCACACATTACCAAAAATCCTTTTGCTCTCTCCGGGTCGGGATAGATGGCAACGGGTTTCAATAAACAATCTGAAGATCCACCTTCTGCCTGCTCCGTAGAACTTCCATCAAATGACCAGAGAGGACAATCTTCCAGTTTTCCACTAAAATCGTTTTCGATCTTGGTTTTGCTTCTCAGTTCCTGTGTTGGCTCATGTCCATCCAACCAGATGTATTCCAATTTTGTCTTGCTCATAATCTTTCTTTGTTAATTTTTTCGACCCCCAAAAATAAATTTTTTTCAATACATGTATAAAAAAACAGGGGGTATTTATCAATAAATTCGACATAATTATCAACACCCCTATTTTTATGGGGGTTCATTGTAAATTATTATTAAATATAGGGGTATATCTGCGAAATGTTTAATTTAGCTCCGCAATAATAATCCATCCTTTTATGTCTACTCAAAGATTGAATGCCATCAGCCTTAGTGCACAGAGAAAAGCTATACCAATTGTTGAAGAAACCAGAAGATCGGAACTCTTCGGTAAGCATGTGTTTAATGAGGATCGAATGACTCAGTACCTTACAAAAGATGCCTTTCAAAGTGTAAAGAATGCCATTTTTACCGGATCTAAAATCGACAGGAAGATGGCCGATCAGATTGCAGAATCGATGAAAGCCTGGGCATTATCCATGGGGGCAACTCATTATACGCACTGGTTTCAGCCATTAACAGGGGCAACAGCCGAAAAACACGATGCCTTCTTTGATCTGTTGCCAAATGGCAGGGCCATTGAGAAATTTGGTGGCAGTCAGTTGGTACAACAGGAACCAGATGCTTCCAGCTTTCCAAGTGGCGGTATCCGGAATACATTTGAGGCCAGGGGATATACGGCATGGGATCCTACGTCACCTGCGTTTATTTACGGTGCCACCTTGTGTATTCCTACCGTGTTTGTTTCGTATACCGGAGAGGCCCTGGATAATAAAGTTCCTTTGTTACGTGCACTACACGCAGTTGACGAAGCGGCTACCGGTGTTGCGAGATACTTCGACAAAACTGTAAATAAGGTTCTGGCTACTCTTGGCTGGGAACAGGAATACTTTCTTATTGATAAGACCCTTGCAAATTCCAGACCTGATCTGGTACTCGCCGGACGAACCCTTGTAGGTCAGGCCGCCGCTAAGGGGCAGCAATTAGACGACCACTATTTTGGAGTGATTCCGCTCCGGGCCATCAATTATATGAAAGACCTGGAGGTGGAATGCACTAAACTTGGTATTCCGGTTAAAACGAGGCATAATGAAGTTGCTCCAAATCAGTTCGAACTCGCGCCTGTTTTTGAAGAGGCCAACCTGGCAGTTGATCACAATCTACTGCTTATGGATGTTATGGAAAAAGTAGCCGACAGGCATGACCTCAAAGTACTTTTTCACGAAAAACCTTTTGCAGAGATCAATGGCTCAGGGAAACACAACAACTGGTCGCTGGCTACAGATACAGGGGTAAACCTGCTGAGTCCGGGTTCCACTCCTATGAAAAACCTTCAGTTCCTCACCTTTTTTGTAAATACCATCAAAGCTGTCGATACCTACGAGGAACTTTTACGGGCATCGATTGCTTCAGCGAGTAATGATCATCGCCTTGGAGCTAATGAAGCTCCGCCTGCGATCTTTTCCATTTTTATCGGGAAACAGCTCAGTGAGGTCCTCGATGAGCTGGAAGGAGTGTCCCAGGGCAAATTGTCGCCTGAGGAAAAAACCGAACTAAAACTCAATGTGGTGGGGAAGATACCTGAGATTCTCCTTGATAATACAGACAGGAACCGGACCTCGCCCTTTGCTTTTACAGGGAATAAATTTGAAATGAGGGGAGTAGGATCAAAATCGAATTGCGCCAAACCGATGACTGTTCTCAATACGATAGTGGCGAAGCAGTTGATCAATTTTAAGAAAGAAGTAGATGCCCTGATAAATAAAAAGAGCCTGAAAAAAGACGAGGCTATTTTTAATATCCTCAGGGAATATATCAAATCTTCAAAGAGAATACGATTCGATGGAGATGGTTATAGTGAGGCGTGGTCGAAAGAGGCGGCAAAACGTAAGCTGAGTAACAACAAAACAACTCCCGATGCATTGAATGTCCTCTCTTCCAAATCGACACTGGAATTATTTAATGAGATGGGGGTAATGAGCGAAGTTGAGATCAAAGCCAGGCAGGAAGTGGAATTGGAAACCTACATCCTGCAGACTCAGATAGAAGGGCGTGTTTTTAATGAGTTGGTGAATACCCATATTATCCCTGCCGCTATCAAGTATCAGAATTCGGTGATCGATAACATTAAAGGTATTAAGGATATTTACGGGACCGGATTTAAAAAACAGGCTGTGGCCCAATTGACGATCTTGGAAGATATCTCGGGGCATCTCGAGGCTACAAGGAAAAAGTCGGAAGCCATGACCGAAGCCAGAAAAAAGGCAAATGCGGAAAAAGAGGTACATAAAAAAGCTATGGCCTATTGCTATGATGTCAGACCTTATTTTGATGACATCCGATATCATTGCGACAAGCTCGAACAACTCGTGGAAGATCAGAGCTGGCCGCTGGCTAAGTACAGGGAATTGCTCTTTATCAGATAAAAAAGAGACTATATTCCCGGAGCCTTGCGGGGAAGTGATATCATTCCCCTATTTTTGCGATAAATTAAGAACTATTCAACGTGCCCATAAGTAAACGCTACCATCAAAGAGGAGTTTCCGCTTCCAAGGAAGATGTTCATAAGGCTATCAGGAACCTCGACAAGGGGTTATTTCCAAAAGCATTTTGCAAAATTGTCCCCGATACCCTGACAGGGGATGACAATTACTGCCTGGTTATGCATGCAGACGGCGCAGGCACCAAATCTTCGTTGGCGTATATGTACTGGAAGGAAACGGGAGACCTGTCAGTATGGAAAGGGATCGCTCAGGATGCCCTGGTCATGAATTTGGATGATCTTTTATGTGTTGGGGTTACAGAGAACATTCTCCTCTCCTCAACCATAGGAAGAAATAAAAACCTGATCCCGGGAGAAGTAATTGAAGCGATCATTTCCGGCACCGAAGAATTCATCGAGGAGATGTCTGCCCACGGAGTTCATATAAAGTCGACCGGAGGGGAAACGGCCGATGTGGGTGATCTGGTGAGGACGATTATTGTAGATTCGACAGTTACCGCCAGAATGCGTCGCGATCAGGTGATCGACAATGCCAATATCCGGGAGGGGGATGTTATTGTCGGATTGGCCTCATATGGCCAGGCAACCTATGAGAAGGAATACAATGGGGGTATGGGGAGCAACGGACTCACCTCAGCAAGACATGATGTATTTTCTAAGGGTCTCGCAGCGAAGTACCCCGAAAGTTTTGATCCCTCGGTTCCTGCAGAGTTAGTATACTCAGGGAAAATGAACCTTCTGGATGTAGTAGACAATGTCTCTCTGGATGCGGGTAAACTCGTTCTCTCACCAACCAGAACCTACGCCCCGGTAATCAGGAAGATCCTGGAGGAATATTCAGCTTCAGAAATACACGGAATGGTCCACTGCAGTGGTGGAGCCCAGACCAAAATCCTGCATTTTCTCGATCAATACCATGTGATCAAGGATAACCTCTTTCCCGTTCCTCCTTTATTTCAACTTATCCAAAGTCAGTCGGGAACCGACTGGAAAGAAATGTACCAGGTCTTTAATTGTGGCCATCGGATGGAACTCTATGTTGATAAAGAAATGGCAGCAGATTTGATCGCTATATCGGAAAGTTTTGGGATCGATGCGCGGATCATAGGGAGGGTTGAGGCCTCAGAGCATAAACAGCTGAGCATACACTCCCCACACGGTTCCTTTACTTATCATTAAGAACCCTTTACTTGAGAATACTTATAAACCGTTTGCTGTTGATAAAACCGTAAAACACTGTATTACAGAAATTTAAGTGAAAACAGTGGATGGTGGATTTCTCAATGGAAATCTTTTGTTTTACTTCTTTATACCTAATTTTATACTCGTAATATTTACCCACCTTCCTAAAGATTTTAAATTTTATGAGCCTTAAACTAGCGCCAAGCCGCACCCAAACTTATACCCAAAAAGAAGCTTTAGAATCATCACTCGACTATTTTAACGGGGATGAATTGGCCGCAACGGTCTGGATCAACAAATATGCCCTTAAGGATTCTCAAGGGAATATCTATGAGAAGAACCCGAACGATATGCACGCAAGAATTGCGCGTGAAATTGCCCGGATTGAAGCAAAATACCCCAACCCCCTAAGTGAGGAAGAGGTATTTGACCTTATAAAAGACTTCAGATACATAGTACCACAGGGGAGCCCGATGGCAGGGATTGGTAACCACTTTCAAATCGCATCGCTTTCTAATTGTTTCGTTATCGGGAACGAAGGACAGTCCGATTCCTATGGTGGCATCTTTAAGATTGATGAAGAACAGGTACAACTTATGAAGCGACGTGGGGGAGTGGGTCACGACCTTTCCCATATCAGGCCAAAAGGATCTCCTGTAAAGAACTCAGCCCTGACCTCCACCGGATTAGTGCCTTTTATGGAGCGTTATTCAAATTCTACACGAGAGGTGGCTCAGGATGGAAGAAGGGGTGCACTAATGCTTTCAGTTTCAATTAACCATCCAGATGCCGAAGAATTTATAGATGCCAAGATGGAAATGGGGAAAGTTACCGGAGCGAACGTTTCGGTGAGGATTGACGACGAATTCATGAAGGCTGTAGATCAAGACGGGGAATACATTCAGAGATATCCCATTTTTGACAAGGAAGCTAAGGTGCAAAAGGAAATCAAGGCCAGTAATCTTTGGAAAAAAATAGTACACAATGCCTGGCGATCAGCCGAACCTGGAATTTTATTTTGGGATACGATTCTTCGCGAATCAATTCCTGATTGTTATGCTGATCTGGGATTTACAACGATCTCTACCAACCCATGTGGTGAAATTCCTCTTTGCCCTTATGATTCCTGTCGTTTATTAGCTATTAATCTGTTTTCATATGTACAGCATCCCTTCACTGATAAGGCTACTTTTAATTTTGACCTCTTCAAAGGTCATGTCACAGCCGCACAGCGAATCATGGATGATATCATTGATCTGGAACTGGAGAAGATCGATAAAATTCTAGAGAAGATAGAAAGCGATCCCGAATTGGATTCCATCAAAACGGTGGAGCGTGATCTGTGGATCAAAATCAGAAAAAAAGCGATCGAAGGAAGACGAACCGGTATTGGTATTACGGCAGAAGGCGATATGCTGGCTGCACTTGGAATGCGATATGGAAGTGAAAAGGCTAATTCGTTTTCTGAAAAAGTGCACAAGACAATTGCCCTTGAAGCTTATCGTGGATCGGTTCAGACAGCCAAAGAACGTGGAGCTTTTCCTATATGGGATTCCGAAAGGGAGAAGGAAAATCCTTTTATTCAGCGAATAAAAAACGCGGATGAAAAGCTCTATTTTGATATGCTCGAGCACGGGAGGAGGAATATTGCTTTACTGACAATTGCCCCAACCGGATCAACCAGTCTGATGACTCAGACAACCTCGGGAATAGAACCAGTTTTTATGCCCATTTACAAAAGGCGACGTAAGGTTAATCCCGGAGATAAAGGCGTTAGGGTGGATTTTGTAGATGAATTAGGGGACTCATGGGAGGAGTACACCGTCTTTCATCATCGGTTTAAACAGTGGATGCTGGCGAACGGCTACAATAGTAGTGAGAAGTACAGCGAACAGGAGCTGGCAGAAATGATGAAGAAATCACCTTACTACAAAGCTACTTCAAACGATGTCAATTGGGTTAACAAGGTGCATCTGCAAGGCAGGATTCAGAAATGGGTAGATCATTCTATCAGTGTTACCATCAATCTGCCCAATGATGCTACTGAGGAATTGGTCAATACCTTGTATATGGAAGCCTGGAAGTCTGGTTGTAAAGGTATTACCGTGTATAGAGATGGTTCCAGGTCGGGTGTACTTATTTCAAATGAAGAGAAGAAAGAAAAAGGGAAAACTTCGCTGACTGATTTCCCTGTAAAACGTCCCAGGGTACTTGAAGCGGACGTTGTGCGCTTTCAGAACAACAAGGAAAAATGGATCGCTTTTATTGGTTTAATTGATGATCAACCTTACGAGATTTTTACCGGCCTTTCAGACGATGAAGACGGCATTCTTTTACCTCGATGGGTTAATAATGGGCTGATCATTAAAAACAGGGATGAGGACGATAATGCGCGATACGATTTTCAATACCAGAATAGGAGAGGGTATAAAACAACAATAGAGGGGCTGTCCCACAAATTTGATCCTGAATTCTGGAATTATGCAAAGTTGATTTCCGGAACCTTGCGTCATGGAATGCCCATTGAAAATGTCGTCCATCTTATTGAAAGTCTGCAATTAGACAGTGTTTCTATCAATACCTGGAAAAACGGGGTGGTAAGAGCTCTTAAACGATTTATCCCCGACGGTACGGCTACTAAGGGCCAACGTTGCGGTAATTGCAATTCATCTAACCTGATGTATCAGGAAGGGTGTCTTACTTGCAAGGATTGCGGTTCATCCAAATGCGGATAGGACGATTTAATTGACTGTTTCCAAAGTATCCGGGGATGCTAATAGTATGATAAGATGGTGCTTTCCTATACTTTTCCCCAAAAAGGGGCGTTATTTTAGTAGAAAAAAAAGCTATTATGGAAAGAAAAGCGTTTTTAAAAACCCTTGGAGCTGGTGCAGCCTTTGCCTTAACTTTTCCCTGTGTTCAGGGATGCTCCAAAGAAGATGGTCCCGGACTCCCTATTCCTACTGGTGTAGATTTTACGATAGACCTTACCTCCAGTGAAGGAGCTATGCTTCAGAACAATGGCGACTTTATCTTAAAGAATAATGTGGTGGTTGTAAAAAACCTGGAGGGCAACTTTATTGCAGCAAGTCAGATCTGCAGTCACCAGCAAACAGATCAGGTTCGTTTTATCGAAGATGAGGGGGGAATTTTTTCCTGTTCTACCCACGGTGCGAGATTTTCACAAACAGGAACACCATTAAACGCCATCACCAACAATCCCCTTAAGATTTTTAATACCGAACTAAACGGTGATATCCTGAGGGTCTTCGAATAGCCTAAATCCTTCAGGCAGCTTGTTTTTACACCCGGCTTCTCCTTGTCAGGCTACTGTAGGGTGAAAGAGGCCAGGCCCGTTCGACCTATAATTTATTCTACCGCATTGGCCTTAAATGTTGTAAATTCGCTTCGCAAGGGAGATAGACCATGATAGATAAATTAAACATTATAAAACAGCGATTTGATGAGGTATCTGACCTGATCATCCAGCCGGATGTCATTTCAGATCAAAAACGCTATGTACAACTCACCAAGGAATACAAGGACCTAAAACTATTGGTAGAAAAAAGAAAAACCTACCTCGAACTCAAGAACAACCTGCAAGAAGCCGAAGAGATCCTTTCTGCGGGAGCAGACCCGGAAATGGTGGAAATGGCAAAAATGCAGTTAGAGGAGGCCAAGGAAGCTTTACCTGAGTTGGAGGAAGAGATCAAGTTTATGCTTATTCCAAAAGACCCGGAAGATGCCAAGGACGTTGTCATGGAAATCCGGGCGGGTACCGGAGGTGATGAAGCCAGCATTTTTGCAGGAGATCTCTACAGAATGTACGCCAAGTATTGCGAGTCGAAGGGATGGAGAACCAATATCATCGACCTTAGTGAAGGAACGAGTGGCGGCTATAAAGAAATACATTTTGAGGTCACCGGAGAGGACGTATATGGAACCTTAAAATTTGAAGCAGGGGTTCACAGGGTACAGCGCGTGCCACAGACCGAAACACAGGGTAGGGTACATACAAGTGCTGCAACCGTAATGGTCTTACCCGAAGCCGAAGACTTTGATGTGCAGGTAGATCCCAAAGATGTGCGCATAGATTTTTTCTGTTCTTCAGGACCTGGGGGACAATCTGTAAATACTACCTATTCGGCCGTAAGGCTTACACATATTCCTACCGGAATTGTCGCCCAGTGCCAGGATGAAAAATCACAGCATAAAAACAAAGATAAGGCCTTTAAAGTACTGAGATCCCGATTGTACGATATGGAATTACAAAAACGCCAGGAAGAAGATGCTGCAAAAAGGAATTCCCAGGTAAGTAGCGGGGATCGCTCTGCGAAGATCAGGACCTATAATTATCCTCAGGGGAGAGTTACTGATCACCGAATCGGACTTACCCTTTACGATCTGCAAAACATCATTAACGGGGATATTCAGAAGATTATAGATGAACTCATGCTGGTGGAGAATACCGAGAAGTTAAAAGAGGCCTCAGAAATCTTCTAAAAAAACAATGAGTACAGACGAGCTAGTTTTCCAGATAAGGAAGAAAAATTCATTCCTGTGTATCGGACTCGATACAGACCCAGAAAGGATACCTCCCCATCTCCTGGAGGAACCAGACCCTGTATTTGCTTTTAACAAGGCTATAGTTGATGCAACCCACCATTTATGTGTGGCCTACAAGCCTAATACGGCCTTTTACGAAGCTAACGGAATTAAAGGCTGGGAATCCCTGTCAAAGACGATTAATTACATCAACGCCCATTATCCTGAAATTTTTACCATAGCCGATGCCAAGAGGGGCGATATCGGAAATACAGCTACAATGTATGCAAAGGCTTTTTTTGAAGACCTTAAATTTGATTCTGTAACAGTGGCGCCTTATATGGGTAGGGATTCTGTGGAACCTTTCCTGAACTTTAAGGATAAGTTTACCATATTACTTGCCCTGACCTCTAACCCCGGCGCTTTTGATTTTCAAACAATGCAATTCGATGGGAAAGAATTGTACATGCAGGTACTGGAGACAGCCCTGACATATAAAAATCCGGATCAACTCATGTTTGTTGTCGGAGCAACCAAAGCGGAGTTTTTAAAGGAAATACGAAGAATAGTGCCAAAAAACTTTTTACTGGTTCCCGGCGTAGGTGCACAGGGAGGAAGCTTGGAGGAAGTTTGTAAACACGGGATTACCGATGATATCGGTTTGTTGATCAATTCTTCAAGAGGAATTATATACGCTTCGCGGGATAAGGACTTTGCACAAGCTGCATCTGCACAAGCAACTTTACTGCAGCAGGCAATGGCCAGCGAGATTAAAAAAATACAATCCCGGGCCTAAGCCAGTTCTTCCATTGTCTTTTTCAGAATTCTGGCCTTTCTTTCAAAAAAGTCCCCCAACTGGGTCCCTGAATAACGGGTGTCTGCCGCCATATTGACAAATGTCTGATAGTAGCTTACCAATCTTGTAGAAGCTTGAGAACCACTGGTTATATGGGTGGTTGATCCCACCTTGCAATACTGATTATCCATAGTCAATTTCTTTTAAACAAAGATACGTTGCAAGTCGCACAAAAGTTTTTGGGTCTGGTGGTATTCAGCTAAAATTGATGTTATTTATCTAAAAATTAACATTGTGGTAGCGAATTCTTCACAAAACGGGGGCTGAAAAGTTAGAAATTAAAAATATGAGCTCCTTTTTGTACCTTCTGCCTTCAATCTTTTTATAAATGAAAAAAACCATACAAATTCTTGCAGTTGTTTTGCTATCTGTTTCCTCCCTTGAGGCACAGAATAATCCCTGCGCCTGTTGCACCGAAGATCACGCTGCATTCGATTTTTGGCTTGGAAAATGGGAAGTTACCTTACCCAATGGCAACATTGCGGGCGAAAATCTGATTGAGAAGATACAGGGCGACTGTGTGTTGAGAGAGAACTGGAAAGGCGCGAATGGAAACTTTACAGGCACGAGTTATAACTTCTATAATACGGCTACCGGCTTATGGGAACAACTCTGGCTTGATACGGCAGGGACTATTTTAAAATTAACCGGAAAACGCATCGATAATCAAATGATCCTTATGTCTGATGAGGTCGTCAATGAAGATGAAAGTATTACGGTACAGCGTATCACATGGACCCTGCTGGAGGATGGGAAGGTACGCCAGGTTTGGGAAGTATTGCGCGATGGGGTTGCGGTCAATGTCCTTTTTGATGGCCTGTACAGTAAATTAGAATGAGGAGGGGGATTTTTCTTCAAAATTGTCAATAAAAAAACCGGCCACTACACCGGTTTTTTAAACTAACTAACTCAAAAATACTAACTCAAATAGTACGGGTATAAAAATATTTTATTTCTTTCTTATTGTGGTTAAATAAAGATTACCAGAAGGTTACCTTACCACATTCTTATTTATTAAACGGTACTTTTTTAAGATTATTGCAGCGGTATTTCAGTACTCAAAATACACGTGAGTAGAATAAAGTGCATGTCGACAGTCAGAGGCAGCATTTGCGAATGGCAACTACAAATAGTTATGCTCCATAGTGGTCAGAGATAAGCGCTTCAGTTTCTGCTTTGGATTTAAAGACTTCGAAGGTTTTACCCTGTGTCCTGAGGGCTCCCAGAGCATTGGCAAATTTAGCAGCCTGCTCAGGATCTCCGTAAACAGCAAAACCATACGCCAGCCCTCCTGCAAAGGAATCACCACAGCCCGTAGTATCTACCACATTTTCCATATAGATAGATTTGACGAATTGCTTCTGAATGTCCTTGCCTTTTTTAAAGTAATAAACACAGCCTTTAGCATCCAGGGTTACATAGAAGTACTTTACCCCTTTCTTCAGAACATGGGCGGCCATTTCATCCAGATGATCTGTCCTTTCTTCATTATAACTGGTCATTTCCTCTGATGAATATTCGTGTTTCATCCAGCATGCCTGAGATTCTTCAAGGTTCATTTTGAGAATATCGATATACTTCAACCATTGATCCATATCGACCCAGAATTTCCGGTATCGGTCCCCTGTCATACCCATAGAAGTTGTGGGGCCGTGAGCATCAAATACAACCAAACCTTTTCTGTTTTTCTTGATGTATTTTAATGTTCTCAGGGATATTTCAAAATCGGTGATCGGTACAAAGACATAGGCATCCATCTCGTCCATTGATTTGATATCCTTTGGTACGATAGGTTTCATACAGGCAGTCTGTCGCTCAAGCCGATTATTCTGGTCGATAAACTTCAGCTCTATAACGGTTCCCCTGTCGTGTTTGCTCGAGATATGACTTGTATCAATATTGGGATAGGCTTTAAAAAGGTCGATGATATTCTTGTAGTCCTTCTCGTGTACATGGGAAACAGGGTATACGGTACCCTCCTCCCCAAACAGTTTGGCCAGGGCTATAACCGGATGGGACACACAACCGTATTTCCTGATCGTTTCATTGTGGTGTGTTACAATGGTGTCTCTGGGTATGGGTCCGATTACGGCAATTTTAGTCATTCGATTCCTGGAGCTTTTGAGATTAAAAATCCTGAATTCAGGCAGGATATAAACCTATTTCTTTACGAGCAATACAAGAGTAATTTATGAAAAATAAACTTAGGAAAGAACTAAATTTTTCTTTGTGAGATATACTGTTTGCGTTCAGTGACTTAGGTAAATATGACCGTTTTGTTATTGTAGACCATGGTTTTTCTGTTCACGTGCAGATGAACTGCCCTGGAGAGAACTAGCTTTTCCAAATCCCTTCCTTTCTCAATAAAATCCCGAACCTTGTGGACATGGGAGACACGGGTGGTATCCTGTTCTATAATCGGTCCGGCATCCAGCTCTTCCGTTACGTAATGGCTGGTAGCCCCAATAATCTTCACGCCTCGGTTAAAGGCTGCGTGATATGGTTTGGCACCGGCGAAAGCAGGGAGGAAAGAATGATGGATATTGATTATTTTATTGGGGTATTCCTCAATTAATCTCGAGGTTACAATCTGCATATATCTGGCAAGGACGATAAAGTCGACACTGTGCTGTTTTAACAAATTTATCTGTTCCTCTTCTGCCTTGGATTTGAGCTCTTTAGTTACCGGAATATGGTGGAACGGGATCTTAAACTGATCAGCGATATATCTGAGGTCATCGTGGTTGCTGATAATAAAAGGGATTTCTACGTCTAATTCCCCTGAAGAATATCGAATCAGCAAATCGTATAGACAGTGATTGTATTTACTGACGAAAAGGGCCATTCTGGGTTTTTCATCCCCATAATGTACACTCCATTCCATTGCGTAGGGTACCGCTATTTCCTTCTCGAAATCGTCTTCTATATTAGAAACAGCTTCATGATTTGTTAGGAATTCCCCTTCTAATCGCATAAAAAATACTTCAGCCTCCTTGTCAACATGCTGGTCGAGGTAAACGATATTGCCGCCAGTTTTTTGAATAAAGCTCGTGACAGTACTAATAATTCCCGGCTGGTCCGGACAATGGATAAGAAAGGTTGCTTTCAAGTCTTCCCGTTTTAGCGATTAAAAATACTACAATCATATGGGCGTTCAAAAGCAAGGCATAGTATTATAAAATTCTAAATAGAACCTAATAATTTTTGCATTTATCGTAAATTGCATGCGTTAATTGGACTGATAATTACAAATGGAGCAAATTAAAACCTATATCCCTAAGAATAAGGTCAGAATTGTGACCGCTGCCTCACTTTTTGACGGGCATGATGCCGCTATTAATATTATGAGGCGGATCATTCAGGCGACCGGGGTGGAGGTAATCCATCTGGGGCATGACCGATCTGTTTCTGAGGTGGTGGATTGCGCCATACAGGAAGATGCCAATGCAATTGCCATGACTTCTTACCAGGGAGGTCATAACGAATATTTCAGGTATATGTTCGATCTCCTTCAGGAACGAGGAGTAGGACATATCAAAATCTTTGGAGGGGGAGGAGGCGTCATACTTCCTGAAGAGATAAAAGAGCTGATGGATTACGGCATTACCAGGATCTATTCTCCCGATGATGGCCGTAAAATGGGCCTGCAGGGGATGATTAACGACCTGGTTGAACTGTCAGATTTCCCAACCCTGCCACTTGAGTTGCCTGAGGGAAGGGATTTAGCTGCTTCCCTGAAAAATAAAGATATCACCACGCTCGCACGATTGATCAGCCTTGCCGAAAACAGGCAGGACGAATATGAAAAGCATTATACCACCCTTGGGAAAGTGAGGAGGAAAGTTCCTGTTCTGGGGATTACAGGTACAGGAGGGTCCGGAAAATCGAGCCTTGTGGATGAGCTGATACGAAGGTTTTTATTTGATTTCCCTGAAAAGCACATTGGGATTATTTCGGTGGATCCCTCTAAGAGGAAAACAGGAGGAGCATTATTAGGAGACCGGATAAGGATGAACTCCATTAATAGCGAAAGGGTCTATATGAGATCCCTGGCCACCCGTCAGTCTAATTTAGCCTTGTCCAAATACGTGGGGGATGCCCTTGATATACTTCAGCACGCTCAGTTCGATCTGCTTATTCTCGAAACTTCCGGCATTGGTCAGTCCGACACCGAAATCGTAGAACACAGCGATCTTTCGCTCTATGTGATGACACCAGAATTTGGGGCGGCCACACAGCTGGAAAAAATAGATATGCTCGATTTTGCAGACCTGGTGGCGATCAATAAATTCGATAAGCGGGGTGCCCTGGATGCACTCAGGGATGTAAAAAAACAATACGTCAGGAACCACAATCTGTGGGATGCTGATCCCGATTCGCTCCCGGTTTATGGAACTATCGCTTCTCAGTTTAACGACCCCGGGATAAATTCACTTTATAAAGCCGTGATGCAGGCTTTACAGGAAAAGGCCGGTGCCTCATTAAATTCTACCTTCGAAGTATCAGGAGATGAGCCGGAAAAGCGCTACATCATCCCACCTGCCAGAACACGCTATTTATCTGAGATTTCAGAAAGTAATCGTGCTTATGATCGAGCGGCCCTGTCACAGAGTAAAACTGCCCAGTCACTTTATGGGTTGTACAAGTCTGTTCTAACCCTGCTTTCTGAAGATACCTTAGCGGCTCATGGAGATACCTGGCCCTACCTATTAGAATCTGGCCTTGATGAAGAGGGCTTGAAGCGAGATGTAAGAGAGGATAAACTCACCTTGTTAGAGATGCTCATTTCTGAATTCAACTTCCAAAAATTAAATCTCGACCCGCATCACTGGGTTTCCCTGATGGAATGGAAATCCAAGGTGGAACGATACAAACAACCGGTTTATAAATTTAAAGTGAGGGATAAAGAACTTGAGATAGATACCTATTCAGAGTCACTTTCCCACTTGAAGATTCCTAAAGTAGTTCTGCCCAGATATGAAGCCTGGGGCGACTTACTGCGCTGGAGCCTTCAGGAAAACGTACCGGGAAAATTTCCCTATACAGCAGGGCTCTATCCGTTTAAACGGACCGAAGAAGACCCAACCCGAATGTTTGCCGGGGAAGGCGGACCGGAACGTACCAATCGAAGGTTTCATTATGTGAGCCTCGATATGAAGGCGAAACGACTTTCAACGGCCTTTGATTCTGTCACTCTTTATGGTAATGATCCGGGAGAGCGCCCTGATATTTATGGGAAAATCGGCAATGCCGGGGTCTCAATCTGCTGCCTGGATGATGCCAAAAAACTCTATTCAGGCTTTGATCTTTCCAACCCAATGACATCGGTAAGTATGACGATCAATGGCCCGGCGCCCATGCTACTGGCATTTTTCCTCAATGCCGCTATCGATCAGAATTGTGAAAAATATATCAGGAAGAATGGCCTGGTAAAAGAAGTGGAAAAGAAAATTAATTCCATCTTTAAGAACGACAAAAATGGGCGACCGGCCTATGCCGGTGATCTCCCTGAAGGGAATGATGGTTTGGGCCTTCTACTCCTTGGGGTAACCGGAGACCAGGTATTGCCTGCAGAGGTGTACGAAGATATCAAAATCCGTACTCTGAAGGAGGTACGGGGAACCGTTCAGGCAGACATCCTGAAAGAAGACCAGGCACAAAATACCTGTATTTTTTCAACCGAATTTGCCCTGCGACTTATGGGCGACGTACAGGAATATTTTATTCAGAAAAAGGTCCGCAATTTTTATTCGGTATCTATTTCCGGATATCATATCGCGGAGGCAGGAGCCAACCCTATTTCACAGTTGGCTTTTACTTTATCTAATGGGTTTACCTACGTGGAATACTACCTGAGCAGAGGGATGGACATCAATAAATTTGGCCCTAATCTGTCTTTCTTTTTCTCCAATGGTGTCGATCCGGAATACGCCGTCATCGGCAGGGTTGCCAGGCGGATATGGGCAAAAGCTATGAAAGAGAAATACGGGGCCGATTCAAGGGCTCAGATGCTCAAATATCATATCCAAACTTCAGGGCGAAGCCTGCATGCACAGGAGATAGATTTTAATGATATCCGCACCACCCTGCAGGCCTTGTATGCCATATATGACAATTGCAATTCCCTGCACACCAATGCATATGATGAAGCGATAACAACACCTACCGAGGAATCGGTGCGAAGAGCGATGGCCATACAACTGATCATCAATAAGGAACTGGGTCTTGCCAAAAATGAAAATCCCATTCAGGGATCATTTATCATAGAAGAACTTACCGATCTGGTTGAAGAGGCTGTATTGCTCGAGTTTGACAGGATAACAGAAAGGGGTGGAGTGCTGGGGGCCATGGAGACCATGTATCAGCGATCTAAGATTCAGGAAGAGAGTTTACATTACGAAACCTTAAAACACAACGGGCAGTACCCAATTATTGGAGTGAATACCTTCCTGAGTTCAAAAGGATCGCCGACCATTCTTCCCAAAGAGGTCATAAGGGCTACAGATGAAGAGAAACAAAGACAGTTAAAGTCTCTTGAAGGCTTAAAAGAAAGAAATAAGTCGAGGGCTGAGCAAGGTTTAAAGGAATTACAGGATGTGGCTGTTCACAACGAAAACATCTTTGAAAAACTCATTGAAGTATCCAAATACTGTTCCCTGGGACAGATTACCCACGCCCTTTTTGAAGTTGGCGGGCAATACCGCCGAAATATGTAATAGTTCTTTTTAAAAGGAATTTGATAAAGCAAGAAGTACGAGAAGGCGTTACCCCAGATATTCCCTGAAGTGCCAGGTTTCTTTTTTGTGGCCATACTTGGCGATCGACTTTCGCCAGATCTTAAATGACCTTCGGAAAATCCGGATCTCCCTTCTTAACAGATTCAGGTATTCCTTCTCCCTAACACCGTCCTGCTCGAGGCCATTGCAATACGAATTGATATTTCGGAGCATGATTCCGATAAAAGTTGCGCTTTTCATTCTGTCCTCAACCGAGTTGGAAGTTTCTGCCCTAGCGATCTGTTGAGGTATTAAAGTTGCATCCGTGATCAATGAATCTGCAATGTGATCTCTCAGACTATCAGATTGATATAAACTCAACATGTTTTTATTATAACTCACAAAAGATCCCAGCTCCCTGCTAAGGGTGCTTAATTCAATTGCTTTTTTATAGATCGGGAGCGATCCTAGATGATTTTGGGACATCATTCTTTTTCAAGGCTTTAGAAACTTAAAATTACATGCTATTTACCTAAAATTGCTTTGCTTTATAAAGAGATATAGTATATTTGCTTTATAAAACTAAATTTTCAACGTTAAAAAAATTGAAATCACAGATAGATCATCTCAACTGGGGAATATTGCAACAATTACAGGCAAATTCCCGTGAATCCTTTGCCAGCATTGGAAGGAAGGTAGGACTTACCCCCCCTGCAGTGGCGGAGCGTGTTAAAAAAATGGAGGACCTGGGAATTATCGAAGGATATTATGCCAGGGTTTCACATGCAATGGCCGGTTACCAGTTAAAAGCTATTATCACTTTAAAGGCATTTATGGGGAAGTTAAAACCTTTCCTTGAAATGGTAACAACCCTTGATGAGGTAGTTAATTGTTATAGAATCACCGGAAATGAAAATATTATAATGGAAGTGATCCTGCGGGATCAGTTTCACCTTGAACAATTTATCGACAGGCTTATTTTATATGGGGAAACACGTACGCACATTATCCTGTCTGATGTTGTTGCAGATGGTCCGATTAAAAAGCGAAAAGGATAAGAATTATTCCGTAATTTAGAAACTAAAGTAGTTCTTCATCTCTTAATTTCGTCATTTTCCTGAAATTTGACATGTGATGTGAAGATTCGTGGCCTCAGCATATAATTTTGGCCGGATTTTTGAGGAATAGATTGCTATGAAATTTAAGATTTTAGTCTTTCTGGTGATGGTGGGAACTTGGATTTCCGCCATACAAGGACAGGAAATTACTATCAGAAAAGGAATTGTCAGGGATTCTATCCGAATCAACGATTCCATTCCCGAAACTTTCGCGGTCTATCTTCCTACTTCCTATGAACCTACCGGCAAATGGCCAGTTCTTTTTGCTATGGATATGCAGGGCAGGGGGAAGCAAATTGTACATATGTTCCGGGAGATTGCAGAAAGAGAAGGATATATTCTTGCAGCTTCCAATAGCATTAACGATAGTCTGTCTATTGTCCAGAATACGCTGATTACAAGCAGAATGTTCAATACTGTCTTTAAGTTGTTTCCTATCCACAAAGAAAGGACGTATACCACAGGTTTTGGTGTAGGCGCCCAATTCGCATCTATACTTCCCTCTGTAATCAGACCTATTGAAGGAGTAATTTCCTTTGGTTCAGATGTGCCTTTCAAGGAGTTGATTGATCCTAAAAATCCATTTCAGTATATAGGTGTTGTGGGGAGATCCGACTATCACTTTAACGACCTTATTGCAGATTTTAATCTGACAGGTAATGTCAGACGGGCTCTGGGTCAGCAAAAGTTTATTGATAACCTCCTGGTTTTTGAGGGAGGGCAGGAATGGCCAGATGCCTCCTACCTTCAACGGGCAGTCGAAATTCTCACCTTGAAATCCATGAATAAAGGCAATGTGCCAAAAGACGATGAATATATTACAAGTATTTACAACCGTAATTTCGCAACCCTGAACAATTTCGTCCTGGAGAATGATTACCTGGCTGCCGCATATATGGCAGAAGAAATGGTCACCAAGTTTAAAGGATTAATTGATCTGGAGGAATTGAAAAAAAGACGAAAAGTTATCTCAAGAGAAAAGGGATATGACCTTCAGCTGAGAAAGCAAAGGCGATATATGCAGAAAGAATATTTCATTCGAAGTGAATATGAATACAACCTCAATGATGATGTCCTGACCCTTAATTACAACAATCTGGGATGGTGGAATTACCAGATGGGAGAGATAAAAAAATTTATGAAAAGTGCCGACCCTTTTGAAAAAGAAATGGGGAATCGGCTCGTAGGATTTATCAATGCTCTGGTGGAGGATAACATTGCGCTGGAAAAAGCTCAGAATCCCGTTAATGAAGAAGCATTGAGCTACTTGTGGATGGTAAAGACGATTACATCACCCAAAGAGTATAAGAATTATCTCAATATTATATCAGACAGTGCTAAATATGAGGATTTTGGTACGGCCCTATTTTATCTGGAAGAATTGCTCAAAAACGGGTACACTGATAAGACTGAACTTTACAGCCTGGAAAACACAGCTCTCCTGCGCATAACTCCGGAGTTTAATGAGATCATCGAAAAATATTTTAAAGACGCCCGTTACGATATTATTGAAGAATAAGGTAGGGAATCTGTTCCGGGTTCCATTCTATGACTAATCATAGTACCAGCGGTCTTGTTATTTCATTCCTGTAAGGAGTTTCATTCAGAATAGTTACAACAGATTTATAGGGCAATCATTTCTTGGGCCTCGTTGGTTACAGATTAATCTTTGAGTAAATAGGATTAAATCTGGCGAAAAAATGCCCTAAGTTGTACTTTTGACATAAAACCACCTAGAATGAAGAATTTCTTCTTAGTCTGTTTATCTTTTGGTGCACTTCTGTTATCAGTAAGTTGTGGTGATGGAAAAAAATATCACGACCAGGCAGCCTCAAAGGAAATTCCCTCGGATCAAAAACTAGCCTCGATCATAGAATTCCAGAATTCGCTCAATGAGGAATTTTCAGATCCTGATGTATCTCCTCTACCAGACCGATACAGAAAGGACTTTCAGGGACTTGAATTTTTTGAGCCCGATACGCTTTACAGTGTTCTGGCCAAATTCGTCAGGACTCCTGATGCGATTCCCTTTATGATGCCTACCAATACAGATCGGTTGTCTGAAGAAGTGGTCTATGGTGTTGTGACTTTTACCTTAAAAGGCAAAGAGTATCAACTGGAGGTCTATCAGAATGAAGAATTGAAATCGGAGGAAGGATTTGAAGACTACCTCTTTCTTCCCTTTACTGACGAAACCAACGGAGAACTCACCTATGAGGGAGGCAGGTATATTGATCTTACGATCCCGGAAGAAGATACACTGGTCATTGATTTCAACAAGGCCTACAATCCCTATTGTGCTTACAACAAAAAATACTCCTGTCCGCTTGTGCCCAGTCAGAATCATATCAGCACCCGGATTTTGGCCGGCGTAAAGGCGTTTAAATAGACAAAAAGTAAACCCTGGCAAGATTGCCAGGGCTTATCAACGAACTAAACAAAACTAATAATTACTCCCTGTTTAGAAAGAGTATACTGCTGCGAGGACAAAAGACGACAAACTTTTCATGCTCGCTCCATCTGAGTCGAGGAAGGCATCATCAGAAGCGTTATCCAGTCTGAGTTCTGGTTTGATAACCAAGTCTCCTATCGAAGCGCTTCCTGTTAGTGTAAGGGCCAGTACGCTGGAATCTTCTATTCCTGTACCAATGGCTCCGAAGTTTCCTGTTTCTGTAAAGTATTCTCCTCTCAGACCCAGGGTAAATGTGTCGGAGGTCTGGTATTGAGGATATAGTGCAACACCTGCAAATCCGGTGTCGTCTGAACCGTCAAAATAGGCGGCATTTATCCCGAGGTAAAAATCTTCATCGATATCAAATCCTCCTGTATAGTCGATTTCAAAATTTCCGTCATCGGCAATAAGGTTTAAGTATTGTCCACTGTAACCGAGCTGTGCTCCGTAAGCGTATTTTCCGTTAGGATTAAACTCAGTGATATCCGTTGGATTCATCACGGCAAGCATTAATGACCAGTCACTCCCCAGGTCAAAATCGGCCTTAAGACCGGTATGACTGAAAGGTCCATAAGAGAACAGATAAGAGGTACTGTAGTTGAAGTTACCAGCAGGAGAGATCACCTCATAGCCCAGAAAGGTGTTGAAATTACCAAAGGTCAGGGTTACAGATTCACTTACGTTCCAGTATACGTATAACTGGTTGACAATATTCCCCGTAGCTGAATAGAGCGGAGATGCAAAAATGGCGTCCGTTCCTCTGGGGCCAAAGACAAGATCGGCAACAAAACCTACATCATCACCTTCGTAGGCGGCAATTACATTGGCCATGCCCAGGGCAAAGCCGGGAAGATTGGCAAATGAAGAGCCGGGAGCAGAATAATTTACACCTGAATTAGCTGAATTAAGGTTGGCCCTGTAATAGGCATCAACGGTACCACTAATTGTGAACTTCTTTTCTTCAGCGGCCTCTTCTTCCTGTGCCATAACGGAAAAAGTAATGGTCAAAAGAAAGAGAAAAACTATTTTTTTTGCGAAATTTGTTGTTATAATCGTTTTCATATTTCTGTGTTTGTAAGTCCTCTTAAGAGGATGTTATTACTGTTTTAAGTTGAAATTTTGGAAAAGGTTATAGACGGAGCGTTCTGCCAAACGCTCCGTCACCTTTTTATTAATGTTGGTTCATTCTGAAATCTGCATAGGAGTCCATCCCGTGTTCGTGAAGGTCGAGTCCTTCAATTTCTTCTTCTTTTGATACTCGAATCCCTATAGTTTTCTTTAAGCTGTAGAAAATTATAAATGCTGTTAGTGAGCAGAAGGTTGCGGCTGCACCTACACCGGCCAGTTGATAAAGAAATTGATCTCCCCCGGCTTTAGCTCCAAATATTCCTACGGCAAGTGTTCCCCATATACCACATATTAAGTGGACGGTTACAGCACCAACAGGGTCGTCTAATCTGAGCCTGTCGATAAGGGCGACACCAAGGACGATGATAAAGCCTGCAATGAGACCAATAACAACTGCTTCGTTAGGAGACATCAGATCTGCTCCGGCAGTTATTCCGACTAGTCCGCCCAGGATGCCGTTCAGGAACATGGTAAGGTCGAGGTTTTTATACAATATGGTTGAAAGTATAAGGGAGCCTACACCTCCGGCAGCTGCCGCTAAACTGGTAGTGACAAGTACAAGGGATGTGAGTTCGGGATCACCTGATAAAACAGAGCCACCGTTAAATCCAAACCAGCCCAGCCACAGGATGAGAACCCCGGCAGTAGCCATTGGGATATTGTGTCCCGGAATCGCTTTTATTTCTCCCTTGTCTCCAAATTTTCCAATTCGTGCGCCTAGGAGATAAATCCCGATAAGCGCTCCCCAACCTCCTACGGAGTGAACCAGGGTAGATCCCGCAAAATCATAAAATCCGGCTTCATCACCTCCCAGTGTTGAAAGGAATCCACCTCCCCATTGCCAAGATCCTACTATTGGATACACAAGGCCTACGTAAATGATGGTGAAAATCATAAAGGGACCGATCTTAATTCTTTCGGCAACAGCTCCCGAAACGATGGTAGCTGCTGTTGCGGCAAACATGCCCTGAAAGAGGAAGTCTGTCCACCAGGTATAACCCCCATCTGCGTATTCAGGTGTCATACCGTTTTCAGGCGCGGCAATACCGAAGCCTGCAAAATCGAGTATACCGGCAGAACCGTCGGCAAATCCGGGATACATCAGGTTAAAACCACCTATATAGTACATAAGCAAGCCTACGGTAATGATAAAGATGTTCTTAAAAAGTATATTAATGGTGTTTTTTTGTCTGGTTAGCCCTATTTCTAAAAAGGCAAATCCTGAATGCATGAAGAATACCAAGGCGGTACAAACCATCATCCATATATTGTTAGCTGTAAATAATCCTGCTTCCATATTTCTTTAATTGTGAGTTATTTTTTTTGCTTTAGTTGATCCCGTCATGGCCGTTTTCACGTGTTCTGATTCTGTACGCCTCCAGGACATCTGAGACAAAAATCTTTCCGTCTCCTACATTACCAGTATACGCTGCTTCTAAAACCGTATTGACTGTTCTTTCTAGAAAATCATCTGAAACCACAATTTCCAGGTACCGTCTTTGGATATCGGAAGTGCTATAGGAAATGCCTCTGTAGACATGTCCCTGTTTTTCATTTCCAACCCCGGTGACATCCCAGTAACTGAAGAAATTCACCTCAATTTCATGAAGTGCTTTTTTCACATCATCAAATTTCGATTTTCGAATAATTGCTTCTACTTTTTTCATCGTATTAGTTTATTGTTGACGGGCCAAATATTATATTAAATTAATTGACCCCCTAAAAAAATAGGGGTATGATGGCTATTTTTATTATTATAACAAATTACACACTTAATAAATAGGGGTATGATATTCTAACCTTAGTAATTTGAAAATATGATTTTTTTGTAGGGGTGTGTTAACATACACCGTAAGAATTGGTGTATTTAGTGGGAATAAAATCTGAGATTACCGACTTAAATTAAAACTTAAGAAAAGAATTTTACAAGCCAGAGACCCATCGCTACTGCGAGGATTCCCGCCAATATACTGCTCAGCGTATAGATTAGAAATGAGAATATTTGCCCCTCCCGGAGCATACCGTAGTTTTCAAGGGCAAATGAAGAAAAGGTAGTAAAGCCTCCGCAAAAACCTATGGTAAGAAAAATAAGAAATGTATTATTTAGCGCAGCAGATTTAGTCGCAATTCCAAGGATAAGACCAATTAGGAAGCAACCAATTATATTGACACTAAAAGTGCCGAGAAAAAAAGAACTGAAATAGGGATTTAGAAATTTACTGATAAGAAAACGAAGGCCGCTGCCAATACCTCCTCCAAGAAAGACCAGTAAAAAGTGTTTCATTTCCTAAAGATAGGAATCTAAATGGCTTTTCTGTATTCTGAGGATGACCAATCGAGAGGATAAATAATCTCTTCCTTGGCTTGCGTTTTGCCACCCTGAATTTCTGTCTGATTACGTTTGTTAGTGAACAAACTAAAAGCGAGAAGAGCAGCATTTACTACAATCAAAACAAAGAATATGGTAAAAAAGGTTGTCATTTATCGGATTTCTTTGAAACTATAACGCAAAAGTACGTGTTTTCTTATAGTATACGCACGAAACGGGGATAATGTTGTCAGAGAGGCAATTTTTGTGGTGTAGCTAAAAAAACTGTTAATTTTTCAGCAGATATTTAATTGTAAAAAGAAAAATTATGAAAAGGATAAAGACAATACCTACCCATTTCACTCCCTTGTAATTTTTGTTGTGAAGTTTTTTGTCCTTTCTATAAGAAAATACAATAACAACAGTAAAAAAAACGACAAAAAGGGCTGCAAAGATTAATTGTCCAGTGCTGAACATATTTTATATTTTAGCGCAAAACTACGTCAAAAAGCGATACCATGAAAAGCAAGATAGATGCCGTTGCCCTATTTCATCGCTCCTTCGGTCTTGGAGTGTCAGAAACACCCAAGGCCAATTTGGGGGAAGCTAAAAATTTACTTCGTTACAATCTTATGGACGAAGAGAACGAAGAGTATTACGAAGCAGCTCAGAAAGGTGATCTGGTTGAAGTTGCAGATGCCCTGGGGGATATGCTCTATATTTTATGCGGAACTATTCTCGAACACGGGATGCAACATATCATCGAAGAGGTTTTCGAGGAGATTCAGCGCAGCAATATGAGTAAGCTCGGGGAAGACGGGAAACCCATTTACCGTGAGGATGGGAAGGTGCTAAAAGGTCCTGATTATTTTAAACCGGATATTAAGGCGATCCTGGACAAGTAATGAGTTATTTCAGCTGATGCCCGATTTTTATCTAGTCGATTTTAAATCGCCACCCGAAAGGATCTTCTGCCCTGTTATACTGAATGTCTGTTATTCGTTTTTTCAGGAGTGAAGCATAACTATTCTCTAATTCTGGTAACATATAGTCTGCATCTCTGTGTCCGAAACCGGATATAGGTGATATAACAGCCGCAGTTCCTGCACCAAACATCTCTTTTAGACTACCATTTTTAGAGGCTGAAATAAGTTCCTCAACTCTTATTTTTCGAATTTCAACCGGAATGCCCTCTGCCTTTGCAATATCGATAACACTTTTTCTCGTAACACCATCCAGGATTCGATCACTAACCGGGCTGGTCATCAGTGTATCATTGATTCGAACAAAGATATTCATGGCCCCGGCCTCTTCTATGTATTCATGCGTATTGTCATCGGTCCAGATGACCTGCTGATAGCCCTTTTCAACCGCGAGTTGTGTAGGGTAAAACTGCCCGGCGTAGTTTCCTCCGGCCTTAGCAAACCCAACCCCTCCGTTTGCAGCCCTCGAATACTTCTCCTCGATGAGAACTTTGATCTTTCCGGCAAAATAGGGTCCGGAAGGAGCACATACGATAAAGAATTTGTACTGATCGGCGGGAGAGGCATGCAATCCCACGCCTGAAGCAAATATAAAGGGCCTTACATATAATGAACTTCCCGCTGTGGTAGGAATCCAGTCTTTTTCCAGTTTTAAAAGCGCACGGAGGCCTTCCATAAATATTTCTTTAGGAAGCTCTGGAATGGAAATTCGTTTGGAAGATATATTGAGCCGTTTCTGGTTTTCATCCGGTCTGAAAAGCCAGGCCTGTCCTTCAGCATCCTTGTAGGCTTTCATTCCTTCAAAAACCGATTGCCCGTAATGAAATATCTTTGCTGCCGGATCTAAGGATATAGGGCCGTATGGTTTTATGTGAGGGGTTTGCCATGCCCCGTCCTTATAATCGCATACCAACATATGATCTGAATAGACCTTTCCGAAGGGAAGATTGGAAAAATCTACCTTGGCGATCTTGGATTCTTTTATTTTCTCAACAATTATTTTCCCTGTTGTAGTCTCCATATGTTGCGTTTTACTTCTCAAAATTAAACATTTATACCCTCTTATTCCTTCTTTTTTAATCGAAAAATGACCAGCTTTGCAGAGTAATCTCAAATTCTAAATAAAATGAAAGGTTTTAACATTATCCTTGTTATTCTTCTTCTCCTGGGGAGTTGTAAGGAGAAGAATTCTCAAGCAGAAACTCCGGTAAAAGAAGTAGAAAAAGAGGCGGCCACGGTTTTTGGCAGCTCTTTTGAAGCTGATGAAGTAAAATCTGCAACCGATATGGCAGATGCAATAACCGGACTTCAGCCAACTGATAGCCTTGATGTTACCTTAAGTGGAGAAGTTACGGAAGTTTGTCAGATGAAAGGGTGCTGGATGAAAGTTGCACTCGGGGATGGGGAAGAAATGCGCGTGACCTTCAAAGATTACGGCTTTTTTGTCCCAAAGGATATTGCTGGCAAAGAAGTAACCCTTCACGGTAAAGCGTTTATAGAAGAAATAAGTGTGGAAGACCAGAAGCATTACGCCGAGGACGGAGGCGCAACAAAAGAAGAGATCGATCAGATAACTGCGCCTAAAACTACTTATAGTTTTGTTGCCGATGGAGTTCGGTTAATCAATTGATGTGAAAAGATCCATTATTACAACCGGAGATGGATCAAAGACCATTTCCCTTGATGAATGGAATGAACAATATCACTCCAAGCACGGGGCGATACAGGAGGCCTACCATGTATTTATCAAACACGGGCTATATGCTTCCCGTAAAAATAGTATTACCATCCTGGAAATTGGCTTTGGAACCGGACTCAACGCTTTGATCACACTTCACGAAGGTATAAAGCGAAATGTACACATTAAATACACCGGGGTAGAAGCATTTCCTGTTTCCCCGGAAGAAGTTAACGAGTTAAATTATGTGGAGGCCCTGCAAGTACCCCAGTTGGATGCCGCATTTAAGCAAATGCACAGCTGTAACTGGGAGGAGGAGATATGTCTGTCGCCCGATTTTGTCCTAAAAAAAAACAAACTGGATTTCAGGGATATAAGCACAAAGGGCGAATTCGACCTGATCTATTTCGATGCTTTTGGAGCCAGGGTACAGCCCGAGTTATGGACCCAGGCTATATTTCAGAAAATGTTTAATGCCCTGAAAGATAACGGGATACTGGTTACTTATTCGGCGAAAGGAAGCGTTAGACGTGCTATGGATGCGGTAGGGTTTACCGTTGAGCGCCTTCCAGGTCCGCCGGGAAAACGAGAAATGCTGAGAGCTATTAAGAAATGATTACAATAAGGAATTCGAAATAGAACAAAACCTTTGACAACATTGTTAAACCTTATATAAAGCCCCGCCTTTTCCTCCGCAAATCGAATATATTTACAAAAAAAGCTATATGCGCATTTTGATCACAGGGGCGACGGGGTTGATTGGCAGTGCCATAGTTCAGAAATGCCGCGAAAATAACATCGATGTTAACTACCTCTCTACCCAAAAACAAAAGCTTACCCAGGAGAACGACTTGAAAGGATTCTATTGGAATCCTCGTAAAGGGGAGATTGATATGGCTTGTTTCGACGGTGTTTCGGCTGTAATCAATCTTGCAGGATCATCTATTTCACAGCGGTGGACAAGATCGAACAAAAAAAAGATTCTCAATAGCAGGATTGATAGTCTGCGAACCCTCAGATCAGCTCTGGAAAAAATCAATACCGAAGAAATAACATCCTTTGTTTCTGCTTCGGCTATAGGAATTTATCCTCATTCTTTTGATCATTACTACACAGAGGATGAAAAGGATGTTGACGATAGCTTTCTGGGGGAAGTAGTTGCGAAATGGGAGCGGGAAATTCAAGAATTCTCACAATTTTCATTTTCTGTAGCCACCCTACGTGTTGGGTTGGTACTCTCGATGGAGGGTGGTGCCCTTCCTTCATTGGTGAGACCTGTAAAAGCCTATGTTGGTGCGGCTTTTGGTAGCGGGGAACAATGGCAATCCTGGATTCATATAGATGATCTGGCAAGGCAATTTTTATTTATTGTGGAACACAGCCTGGATGGAATATTTAATGGGGTTGCACCAAATCCGGTTACTAATAACCGACTTGTAAAGGAAATAGCAGAAATTCTGAACAGACCTTTATTTCTACCAAATATTCCCAGAGGGCTTATGCAACTAATCCTTGGAGAGATGTCCCTGCTGTTGTTTGTAAGTCAGCGAGTGAGTAGCAAGAAAATTGAAGAAGAAGGATTCGAGTTTTATTTTAAAAATATCTGCAGTGCCCTGCAAAACGTAATACAAACGGAAGAAGAGGAAAGTGATATGTATCACAAAGAATTCGTTTAGGTATTTAATTCCGGGCTAGTACTTTTAAATCATCCTTTTACGAGGGTGTTTTTTTTTGTGACATTTTGACATTTTAAGATAAATGGCAGTACTTTTGCCATCTTCAATTGACATTGTCCCAAAAAACGCGACGAGCAATGAGTAAAAAAGAAAGAATAGAAGAAACGGAGGAGTTAGAGAACGAATTTCACAACGAAGAGTCTCAGGCAGAAGAGAGCCAGGGAGCAGCGGATCCGCAGGATAAGGAAGAATCCGAGTCTTCGTCAGAGGCAGAGCAACTCGAAGGGGAATTAGAGAAGGAGAAAGATAAATTTCTTAGGCTTTTTGCTGAATTTGAAAATTTCAAAAGACGGACTGCCAAAGAGCGGATGGAACTTTTTAAAACGGCCGGCCAGGAAGTCATGGTTTCACTGCTTCCGGTTTTGGACGACTTTGAACGCGCTCTGAAAGAATTAGGGAAATCTTCAGAAAATGAAATGTTCAAAGGAGTTGAACTCATTTACAATAAGTTTAAAGATACCTTAAAAGCTAAAGGTCTTGAAGAAATAAAGGCTGGAGAAGGCGACGCTTTTGATGCTGAAATTCACGACGCCATAACACAGATTCCGGCACCCAACAAGAAATTAAAAGGGAAGATCATCGATGTGGTTGAGAAGGGTTATAACCTGGGGGATAAGATTATCAGACACCCCAAAGTGGTGGTTGGAAATTAATCTGACATTATGAAAGAAGATTTTTACGAAATACTGGGTATCAGCAAATCGGCCACTGCTGCGGAGATAAAAAAGGCTTACAGGAAAAAGGCTTTGGAGCATCATCCGGACAAAAATCCTGGTGATGCCAAGGCAGAAGAAATGTTTAAAAAGTCGGCTGAAGCCTATGAAGTCCTCAGTGATCCTGATAAACGGGCCAGGTATGATCAATATGGTCATGCTGCCTTCGAAGGTGGTGGATTTGGTGGCGGAGGTATGAATATGGAGGATATCTTCAGTCAGTTTGGAGATATTTTCGGTAGTGCCTTTGGTGGAAGTTTTGGAGGCTTTGGAGGCTTTGGGGGTGGTCAGCGCCGGGTTAAGGGAAGTAATCTCAGGATCCGGGTAAAGCTAACACTAGAAGAAGTAGCAGAGGGGGTAGAAAAGAAAGTAAAAGTAAAGCGAAAAGTAAAGGCCGACGGTGTTACTTACAAAACCTGTTCTACCTGTAATGGTAACGGACAGGTCACCAAAATTACCAACACAATCCTGGGGCGAATGCAAACGGCAGCCACCTGTAGCAGTTGTGGGGGAAGCGGTCAAATCATAGATCATCGTCCTGCAGATGCTGATGCTCAGGGATTAAAGGTCGTAGAAGAGACGGTTGCTATTAAAATTCCGGCTGGGGTTGAAGATGGGATGCAACTCAAAGTAAGTAATAAAGGAAACGAAGCTCCTGGGAACAGTATACCGGGAGATCTTCTGGTAGCTATTGAAACCAGGGAACACGAAACCCTGAAAAGGGAAGGAGACAACCTGCATTACGATCTTTATGTCAGTATTTCAGATGCCGTACTGGGGACCTCCAAAGAGATAGATACCGTAGGGGGGAAAGTCAGGATAAAACTAGAACCCGGAATACAGTCGGGTAAAATACTCCGCCTTCGCGGAAAGGGTATTAATAACCTCAACGGATATGGGAGTGGAGATCTCCTTGTCCACGTCAATGTATGGACTCCAAAGGAGCTAAATAAGGAACAACGTGAATTTTTTGAAAAAATGAGTCAAAATGAAAATTTTGAGCCCAAGCCGGAGAAATCGGATAAATCATTTTTTGAAAAAGTAAAAGACATGTTTTCTTAAACCAATGAATCCCGAATTAAATAAAAAACGTATATTTGGTTCGATATTGGGCAACCAATATTAATTTTCTTTTTCATAGCAATTTTTTTCCCATCCTCGATCCTTCGGGGATGGGTTTTGCTTTTTTAAGGGTAGTATGATCTACTCTGCAGCTAATTTTTTCCTCTAATTTTATCATATTCCATTCTCTTTCTGATGCGTCATAACAGGAATTGAGGTTTGATTAAGAATGCGGTATTCACCCTGTTTGGAAGCAGCTTAAAAAGGGCTTTATTATATTGACTAAACCTTGATTCTTTTACCCTCAATTCTATATCTTTGAAAAAATTGCCTGCATGAGTTCTATCCTGGTTGCCGATCGGATTACCAAACAGTTCGGAGCCCAATTTGCTCTTAAAGATGTCTCCCTTGAAATACCTGCTAACAGTATTTATGGATTGTTAGGCCCTAATGGGGCGGGTAAGACCACGCTTATCAGAATCATCAACCAGATAACGTATCCGGACAGTGGACAAATTCGTTTTGCCGGTGAACCTCTGCAGCCGCATCATATTGCTATGATCGGGTATTTGCCTGAGGAAAGAGGCCTTTATAAAAGTATGAAAGTGGGCGAACAGGCTTTGTACCTGGCCCAGTTAAAAGGTCTATCCAAAGCCGAAGCTAAAAAAAGGTTGCTTTATTGGTTTGATCGTCTCCAGATAGGAGATTGGTGGAACAAAAAAATACAGGAACTCTCTAAAGGTATGGCACAAAAAATACAATTTATTGTGACCGTACTACACCAGCCCAAATTGTTGATATTCGATGAGCCATTTAGCGGTTTTGACCCAATTAATGCGAACATTATCAAAGAAGAGATTTTGCATCTGAAGGAACAGGGAACCTCAATAATCTTTTCTACGCATCGAATGGAATCTGTTGAAGAGATTTGTGAATATATTACACTACTGCACAATGCTGAAAAGATCCTGGATGGGAAACTATCCGATATAAAAAAGCAGTATAAGAATAACATCTACAATGTAGGAATGGCCATTCAGCAAGGCGAGGAGTTCCTCAAAGAACTGTCAGAAAGATTCCAGATAATATCTCCTTCCTTTGATCCTGTCGCGTCGGAACTGGAATTTCAGATTCAACTACCCTCCGGGGATACCAGATCTCTGCTCAATCAGCTTTCTTCCAAAGGAACCATTTATAATTTTGTAGAGACCATCCCCACGGCCAATGACATATTCATCAAAACCGTTCAAAGCAAATCTGTCAATGAATAAGTTAGGCCTGATTATAAAACGGGAATACCTTGCGAAAGTGAGAAATAAATCCTTTGTGATTATGACTTTCTTGAGTCCGATCCTAATGGTAGGGATGGTTGTCCTAATTGCCTATTTGACCAAGATTAACGATAGTGAGACAAGGGTGATTGGAATTCTCAATGAAAGCCCCTTTTATTCTGATGATTTCGCGTCAACGGAGGCTTTGTCTTTCGTCGTTCTCAGGGATCTGAATCTCAGCGAGGCAAGGGATTCTGTGATTAACCAAAACTTTTATGGCTTGTTGTATCTCCCCGAGGGAACTACGGCAGAAGAGGTTGCCAGGCAGGCCTATTTCTATTCAAAAGAAGCACCTAATTCAGGAATTACCGATAGGCTTGATGCCATTTTTCGCGATCGGCTACGGCAACAAAAACTAATTGAGCTGGGGGTTACCGCAGAGGAATTTGCATCAATAGATTCGGGGTTCCAGCTTAAAACCGAAACCTTTGAAGGGCAGCAGAATTTAAAGGGAATCAATGAACTAAAAGCTTTTATAGGCGGTGGATTCGGCTACCTTATCATGATGTTTATTATCATCTACGGCGGCTTTGTGATGCGTAGTGTAATTGAAGAAAAAACCAGTCGGATTATCGAAGTAATTATTTCATCGGTAAAACCTTTTCAGTTGATGATGGGCAAGATCATCGGCACTTCTCTGGCGGGACTAACACAGTTTGCCATCTGGATCTTTTCAGCAACCTTATTATTGTTTACGGTGATGTCATTTCTGGGATTGGAAACTTCGGCATTTCAAAGCGCTTCGGTTTTGCCGGGAGGTACGGTAAGTGAGCTGAGTAGTATGGGGTCAGATGTCAGCGAGATGCAATTATACGCCAATGAATTATTTCAGATTCCATGGGCCATGCTGATCTTCTTTTTTATGATCTATTTTGTTCTGGGCTATCTGATTTACAGCTCCATCTATGCGGCCATTGGTGCAGCGGTTGATAATGAAACAGATACACAGCAATTTATTTTTCCGATTATTCTCCCTCTGATGCTGGCAATTTATGTGGGATTCTTCTCCGTATTTGGAAATCCTCACGGGCCTATTGCAGTAGGGTTTTCGCTTTTTCCACTTACCTCACCCATTGTAATGCTGATGCGACTTCCGGGGGGGCTCGGAGAAGGTGGCGTCCCAATCTGGCAACTCGTACTTTCTATATTCTTTCTACTGATTACCTTTATAGGTATCGTATGGCTGGCAGCAAAGATCTACAGGGTAGGGATTCTGATGTATGGAAAAAAACCCAGTTATAAAGAATTATTTAAATGGTTAAAATACTGATATGGAAAAGCTAAAGACAATTTTCTCGAAATTTAATGACTTTCTTTCCTATCAGATTATTGAAAGTGAGAGTATTCATATCACTGTAGGAACCTTTCTTTCTATAGTCATTGCCATTGTTGTGGTTACTTATTTGCTTCGGATTGTCCATAATTTAGTAGTTAAGAAGTTACCCGTCTCTGATAAAAACAAGTTTGTCAGCATTTTTTCCTTTTTAAAATACCTTTTTTACGTTCTGGTCATCACTGTTATTCTTCATTCCTCAGGGGTTAATCTGACCGTATTACTGACAGCTTCTGCCGCCTTATTCGTAGGCCTGGGATTTGCCTTGCAAACCCTCTTTCAGGACATTATTTCAGGGGTTATGATGATTCTTGATCAATCCATACACGTAGGGGACATTATTGAGGTGGAAGGAAAAGTGGGAAGGGTTTTCGAGATCCGCCTGAGAAGTACAAGAGCTTTAACACGAGACGACAAGGTACTCATTATTCCAAACCATATCTTTTTAACCAATACGATATACAATTACACACAGAACCATAATACTACTCGTGAATCACTGGTAGTTGGTGTGGCCTACGGCAGTGATGTGCAATTAGTAACAAAAATCTTGGAAGAAATTGCTACGGATCAAATGGGAGTTTTAAGAGACCCACCTCCTTTTGTTCAATTTGATGACTTTGGAGATTCAGCTCTTGTGTTTTCTCTGAACTTTTTTATAGAAGACGGATTTAGGGTGCCCCGAATGCGCAGTGAAATGCGTTATAAAATAGATGATCAATTCAGGAAGAATGGTGTTACTATTCCATTTCCGCAAAGGGATGTACATTTTTTCCAGCATGGTCCTATTGCCCTCAAGAAAGACTAAATAACATAGCTATATTCTAATTTGCAATAGAATCCCTGGCACCGTTTTTGAACTGTCTGGGAAAGGAAGCGGAAAAGTCCGGTTTTAATACAACAATAACTTTAAGATATGCCAAAAATATTAGTGATAGAAGATGAGGCAGCCATTCGCAGGGTATTGGTGAAAATTCTCTCTGAAGAGAATGAAAAATATCAGTTGGAGGAAGCCGAAAATGGGCAAAAAGGAATAGAGTCAATCAAAAAGAACGATTACGACCTGGTTCTTTGTGACATAAAAATGCCCAAAATGGATGGGGTTGAAGTGCTGGAAGCGGCGCGGAAATTAAAACCGGAAATTCCGTTTATTATGATCTCCGGACATGGCGACCTCGATACTGCGGTCAATACCATGCGTCTGGGGGCCTACGATTATATTTCCAAACCGCCTGATCTCAACAGGTTGCTCACTACGGTAAGAAATGCACTCGACAGGAAGGAATTGGTGGTGGAAAACAAAATTCTCAAAAAGAAAGTGAGTAAGAAATACGAGATGATCGGTGATAGTCCGGAAATCTCGAATATCAAGGGAATCATTGAGAAAGTTGCTCCAACCGATGCCAGAGTATTAATAACGGGTGCTAACGGAACAGGAAAGGAATTGGTAGCCCATTGGATTCACCAGAAAAGCGAAAGGAGTAATCATCCTTTTATTGAAGTGAATTGTGCGGCTATACCCTCAGAACTTATAGAAAGTGAATTGTTTGGGCACGTAAAAGGAGCATTCACTTCAGCCATAAAAGACAGAGCGGGGAAATTTGAAGCGGCGAATAAAGGCACCATTTTTTTAGACGAAATAGGAGACATGAGCCTTTCAGCCCAGGCCAAAGTGCTGAGAGCCCTGCAGGAAAATAAGATTTCCAGAGTTGGATCAGATAAGGATATCAATGTAGATGTACGAGTAGTGGCCGCGACCAATAAAAATCTACAAAAGGAAATCGAAGAAGGCCGGTTTAGAGAAGACCTTTATCACAGGCTCGCTGTCATTCTAATCCAAGTTCCTGCCCTGAATGAACGCCGGAAAGATATTCCCTTGCTGATTGAACATTTTTCTGAAAAAATTGCTGGGGAACAAGGAACAGTACCAAAAAAATTCTCCACAAAAGCGGTTTCGCTTTTAAAAGAATACGACTGGACAGGTAATATCAGGGAATTGCGCAATGTGGTGGAGCGACTCACCATCCTGGGAAATGATGAGATTACAGAAGATGATGTAAAGCTTTTCGCAAGCAAATAAATTCTTGTTCCCTGGCAAAGATTTTAGCCTCAGGGACACTGATTGCCGAGCTTTACCAGTGCTTTGGCCGCAATTTCTTTCGTTCTGAGGTTGTAATACTTCTTTCCTTCTGTAAGGTCGGACTTCAGCAATTCCAGCTCGCAACGTTCAAAGACCTGGGATACATATTCATTTGCCTCTTCACAGGGTAGTGTGGAGATCACCTTTTGAAGTGAAAGTTCAAAATCAATTAGAGAAGCATCAATCCTTGCCTCGAGTTCTTTGCCGGCAATTGGCCTGAATATATTTTTCTTTTCCTCCATTTCCTTGGTATTGACCGCTAACAGGTCATTCCCATATTCACTACTGTGGATTTCTGCGTGATCTGCCAGGGCTTCCTGGCTGCTGTTTGCGTGTTCCAGGGCTTTTTTTAGTAGTATACGGGTACTTAAGATAGAGCCAGCCTTAATCGCCTTTTTTAAATAGTTTTCACCTTCTTCAATACTCTGCATGGCGAATTCACATCCGCAATCCTTAAATTGTTCCATGGATTTGTCAATGGCACTTAACGCCTTATAGGCATAGTAGTGAACCATTTTAATCTTATCGGCAGAAATGGCTTTCTGAGTATTGGTTTTTATAAAACTCAGATTGGATCCGGCATAGTCGCAGGCATTAGAAGGTTCCATCCCGGCAAGTAATGGGGATAAGGCAAGCCACAGATAAGTGATCAGTCCTTTCATAGTCTACATTAAGGTTACTACGTAAGATTCAGGACCTATAAAGGTAGTACAGCCTTTGAGGATCACCATATTTTATCGTTATAAGGGGAAAAACGGAGGATTTAGGTGCTTTTTAACCTATGAATATGGTCAAAATGTTTAATTTTTGTTATGAATTACCGGGGCAGCGTAATTTATTTTATATTCAGGCTATGAAGAAAATAGACAGTAATTCTTATAAGGTAGAAAAGGCTGCAAAACTGAATACTATCCCAACATTCGAGGATTTTGGGAAGTCAGATAAAAAGCTGAAAAAGTACCTTGAGAAGATAAGGATAGAGCTGGGTGAGTTTCAGGATGTGATGTATGCCCATGATAAATACAGCGTACTTATTTGCCTGCAGGGGATGGATACAGCCGGAAAAGACAGTCTTATCAGAGAGGTTTTTAAGGATTTTAATGTAAGAGGGGTACAGGTACACAGTTTTAAAGTACCCACAGAATTAGAACGCAGCCATGATTATCTGTGGCGGCATTATATCGCTTTGCCTCAAAAAGGAAAATTCGGGGTGTTTAACCGTACACATTATGAAAATGTGCTGGTCACCCGTGTTCACCCCTCCTATATACTAGGGGAGCATATACCCGGTATCCACAGCGTTGAGGATATAGATGAAAAGTTCTGGGAAGATCGTTTCAGGCAGATCAATGATTTTGAACTCCATCTGGCTCAAAACGGTACCATCATTTTTAAATTCTTTCTTCACCTTTCCAAAGAGGAACAGCGGCAGAGATTACTGAGACGACTCGAAAAGAAGGACAAGAATTGGAAATTCTCAGCAGGCGACCTCAAAGAAAGAGCACTGTGGGATTCCTACCAGGAGTGTTATGAAGAGGCCATCAACAAAACTTCCAAAACGCACGCACCCTGGTTTGTTATCCCTGCAGATAACAAGGAAGCAGCCAGGGTAATCGTTGCAGAGATCCTGCTACAGGAACTGGCTAAATACACAGATGTGGTAGAGCCGGAACTGGACGAAAAAACCAAAGCAAACATCGAAGAATACAAAAAGCAATTAGAAAGCGAATGATTAGGATAACAATTACTCTATTCCTGATGCTGCAAATTCACAATGTGGCAGCACAGACCGATGATGAAAAACAAATCAGAACAATTTACGATTTGGCTCTAACTAAGGGCAAGACGTATGGCTGGCTAAACTATTTGTCTAACCAGATTGGAGGTCGGCTATCTGGTTCGGTGCAGGCAGAACAGGCCGTTAACTACACCAAGGCACAACTTGATTCCCTGGGTCTTGACAAGGTCTGGCTTCAGCCCGTTATGGTGCCCAAATGGGTGAGGGGAACACCTGAATTTGCTTATCTGGAGAACAAGCCCGGTTATACCAGCAATGTCCCGATCTGCGCCCTTGGCGGATCAGTAGCGACTCCTCCCGGCGGAGTGAAAGCCGAAGTAGTTGAGGTAAAAAGTCTTGAAGAGCTGGAAACTCTCGGCAGGGATAAAATTCAGGGGAAGATCGTTTTTTTTAACAGGCCGATGGATGCCAGACTCCTAAATACTTTCAGAGCCTATGGCGGGGCAGTAGACCAGCGTTCAAAAGGGGCGGCAGAAGCAGCAAAATACGGAGCTGTAGGGGTTATTGTGAGGTCGATGAATCTCCGGCTGGACGACAATCCCCATACAGGTTCCACGAATTATGGAGACCTGCCCGAAAAGGACAGGATTCCTGCCGCAGCTATAAGTACCAATGGGGCTGAATTTTTAAGCACAACCCTAAAGCTCAATCCGAAAATCCTGTTTTACTTTAAGTTGAATTGCAAACAACTTGAAGATGTGCAGTCTTATAATGTGATAGGTGAGATCAAAGGCAGTACAAGGCCTGAAGAGGTCATGGTTGTTGGAGGTCATCTCGATTCCTGGGATCTGGGAGACGGGGCTCATGACGACGGGGCCGGATGCGTGCAAAGTATGGAAGTGCTTCGCCTGTTAAAATTGAGCGGGTATAAACCAAAGCGGACTATCAGGGTAGTCTTATTTATGAATGAGGAAAACGGACTTCGGGGTGGAAGGAAATATGCTTCCGAAGCCGACATAAACGGAGAAAAGCATGTATTTGCCCTCGAAAGTGACGCCGGAGGTTTTACCCCCAGAGGATTTTCCTTTGACAGTTCTGAATCGGATTTTAATACACTCCTCAGTTGGAAGCAACTGTTTGAGCCATACCATTCTGCTGAATTTACCCGGGGAGGAGGAGGCGCTGATATCGGACCATTGAAAAAGCCGGGAATCGTTCTGGCCGGACTGCGGCCGGATTCACAGCGGTATTTCGCCCATCACCATGCGCAGAATGACACTTTTGAACACGTCAACAGACGCGAACTGGAATTAGGTGCGGCTGCGATGACCAGTTTGATTTACCTGGCCGATAAATACGAATTGGGATCGGCCCAATAACAGTCAATTTTCGAATTATATCAGATGCAATTGAAAGCCGGATGTTCCGGGCATTAATTCATATCTTTGCGCCTTTAAAAACTTTACGTTATGCAAGACGGAATATACGCCAAATTCAACACCACTAAAGGAGAAATCCTTATAAAGCTCACTCATGATAAAACGCCGGGAACGGTTGGTAATTTTGTAGCCCTCGCTGAAGGAAATCTTGAAAATTCGGTAAAACCACAGGGTACGCCGTATTATGATGGTCTTACCTTCCATAGGGTAATTCCTGATTTTATGATACAGGGTGGCTGTCCGTTAGGGACAGGGACAGGAGATCCGGGGTATAAGTTTGATGATGAGTTTCATTCGGAACTCAGACATGACGGACCAGGAGTTCTATCGATGGCCAATGCAGGACCGGGTTCCAATGGGAGTCAGTTCTTTATCACCCACAATGCCACACCCTGGCTTGATAACAAGCATACGGTCTTTGGCCATGTTGCTCACGGACAGGAAGTCGTAGATGCGATAGAACAGGGAGATAAAATGGAATCTGTGGAGATCCTCAGGGTAGGTGAGAAGCAAAAAACCTGGAATGCAGTTGAAGCCTTCAGGACTTTTGAAGGTGCAAGGGAGAAAAGAATTGCCGAGGAGAAGCAGAAGGCAGAAGCCGAAATGCAAAAAATAGCTGCCGGATTTGAGCAGACTAAGAGCGGACTTCGTTATAAACTCATTCAGGAAGGATCAGGAAAAAAGCCGTCTAAAGGGCAGCAGGTTTCAGTGCATTATGAAGGATCGCTGCCTACGGGACAGGTATTTGATTCCTCATACAAACGTAAAGAACCTATAACCTTTCAACTTGGGGTAGGGCAGGTTATTCCAGGATGGGATGAAGGAATTGCATTGTTAAAAGTAGGAGACAAAGCCCGATTTGTTATTCCATCGCATCTGGCATACGGAAGTGCAGGGGCAGGTGGGGTTATTCCGCCTAACGCCACCCTGATTTTTGAAGTGGAATTGATGGAGGCTAAATAAGGATTAGAATCCCCGAAATAAGTACTTGAAACTCTTAATGACGCTTGGTGATCTGAATAGAAAATAGCAATAAAAGCATATTCAGAACAACAAGGAAGGCCATTATACCAAGAAATAGAGACATAGCTTTTATTACATAACAGCTATCTCCTTGGTTTACCCTACCTTGATTTAGCGCTTTTTACGATTTACTTTTTCTGGTAGTACTCATCAATAACAATACAAGGTTGATCGCAATCAACACTAGAAGAATCCAAAAGAAGGAATACATGGGTGCTGGTTATTAATTTGGTTAAGGGGTGTACACTATAGACGCAGGAAAGGAAAGAATGTTGTGTGCCGTACCATGGAAGTTAGTAACAACTTATGAACAATTTAAAGCGGGCATAAAAAAACCCCGACCTCAAGGCCGGGGTTATGCTAAAAAATTGGAATCTTACCTAGTCTAATACTTTCACATTAACGGCGTTCAATCCTTTTTTTCCTTGTTGTAGTTCAAATTCTACAACGTCACCTTCGCGTACTTCGTCAATTAAGCCAGAAATGTGTACAAAGTGATCTTCTTGCGAACCATCTTCAGTAATAAAGCCGTAGCCTTTAGAATCATTGAAGAATTTTACTGTTCCTTTACTCATAATAATAAAAATAAAATGTTTAAGCCGCAAAGGTACATTTAAATATTTGAAATAAAGGTTATTTCGAATTTATTCTTAAAAATCACGCTACTGTAATCCGCTATTCCCTATGCACTTGGGTCGGGTGTAAGTCTCAGATAAGGCTTGATTTCTTCCACTCCTTTAGGAAATAATGTCCTGGCTTCTTCGGTACTTATCGAAGGGCTTACCACTACTTTTTCACCGTTCTTCCAGTTGGCCGGGGTAGCTACTTTTCGATAGGCTGTGAGTTGCAGGGAGTCGATAACCCTCAACAATTCATAGAAATTACGCCCTGTAGATGCCGGGTAAGTGAGTATCAGTTTAATGGTCTTATCGGGAGCAATAATAAATACTGACCTCACAGTAAAAGTGTCATCAGCCTTGGGGTGGATCATATCATAAGCGTCCGAAACCTTTCTGTCCTCATCGGCAATGATCGGAAAGTTTACCTCTGTGTTCTGAGTTTCATTGATATCTTTGATCCATTCATTATGAGAATCTTTGCCATCTACGCTAAGAGCCAGCATTTTTACATTCCGCTTGTCAAATTCCTTTTTGAATTTTGCTGCGGTTCCCAGTTCTGTTGTGCACACCGGGGTAAAATCGGCCGGATGGGAGAATAATATCCCCCAGCTGTCACCCAGATACGAATAAAGATTTATTGTTCCTACAGAGCTTTCTGCAGTAAAATCGGGGGCGGTATCGCCTAGTCGTAACGTTGCCATATTTTTGTGTTTTTAATTATTATCCTATTAGCCCTACAAATTTAATAGAGAAATAATAATTAAAATAATTCCTCGGGTTAAATCTGTATTAAAATTCAGGAGAAATTGCTGCTTGTATAGAATTCATTTTTTAACTTCAACATTCACTGTAAGCTCACCGCTTTCTTACACTAGAATTATGGATAACACAGCTCTTGAAAAACTAAAGTATCCAATAGGTCATTTTGTCCGACCTGAAAAGATCAGTGCGCTTAAATTAAAGGATTGGATCGCCCAGATTGAGGCCCTTCCGGTAAACCTCAGGGATTTGGTTATTCCCTTGTCAGACACTCAGCTTGATACTCCTTATCGTCCTGATGGTTGGACAGTAAGGCAGGTAGTGCATCATCTGGCAGATAGCCACCACCACAGTTATATCAGGTTTAAATGGGCGCTGACCGAAGAAAGGCCCGTGATTAAACCTTACCTGGAAAAGGAGTGGGCAAAATTAGAGGACGCCAGTACTGCGCCGATACATCTTTCCCTTAGTCATCTGGAGGCGGTACACGCGAAATTGGTGTACCTTCTCAATGGTCTTTCCTCTGAAGAATGGCAGAGGACTTTTATACATCCTGATGGAGATATTGAAACAAGCCTGGAAGAAAATGCAGGAAGATATGCCTGGCACGGAAATCATCATTTAGCCCATATAGAGGGCTTGCTTAACCGGTTGAACTGGTAAAGCCTAATGTTCCTTTGCAAGGCTTTTGCTTAGGATGTACATCCCCCGCTCCTGCGGAATCGATTCCTGAAAGGGGAGTAGCTGTTCCCCAACAATTTTAAAGCCATGATTTTGATAAAATCGGAGAGGAAATCCCTTTTTCATAGTCGCGAGCCAGAGGGTTTTCATCCCTTCCCTAATGCTGATTGATTCTATTTGTGCAAGAATCTCCTGCCCGTATCCTTTTCCGGTATATCGCTTGAGCAGATAAATCTTTTCGAGAAACATTGGTGCTGATTGGGGGAGATCCCGAATCTGTTGAAATTTTACCAGTTTTACTATCCCGATATATTTCTCACCCCGGCACACCATAAAATGCAATGTATTCTCCTCCCTGGATTCCCTCGCGATACATTCATTTGTAAAACTAGTTCTGATATAAGGTGCAGGATCCTGTTCTGGCCATAGGTGGAGATAGTGGTCTCTGTATGCTTGTTCTCCTGTCTTACAATAGGTTTCATGCTGCGCTGGCTCGAGCGGTTCAAGTCGAACATTGCCGAGGTCCCCCTGCTCTAGTTCTCTTTCCATTTTATATTACATCCAATACTGGGTTTTTGATCTTCAACCTGTGGTTCTCCGGCGAGTAGTTTATCCATCGCCATACGAAGATCTCTTCCGGTGACTGCTATTCCATTTCCCGGACGGCTGTCGTCTAATTGTCCACGGTAAACCAGATTCAATTGACTGTCAAAGAGATAGAAATCGGGTGTACAGGCGGCGTCATAAGCCCTGGCCACTGCCTGGGTTGCATCGTATAAATAGGGAAAGGGATATCCTTCTTCCCTCGCGTTTTCCTTCATAAGATCAGGAGCATCCTGAGGATAATTCTCAATGTCATTGCTCGATATCGCAACAAAACCGATGTCCTTGTCCATATATTCCCTGGCCAGTAAAACAAGCTGATGATTGACATGTTTGACAAAAGGACAGTGATTACAGATAAACATAACCACAGTACCTTTTTCCCCTTTTACATCATCCAGACCAAGGGTGGCGTCTGAAATGGTGTCCATTAGATTAAAAGATGGTGCCTTGGTGCCTAAAGGCAGCATATTGCTAGGTGTTCGTGCCATAAATATTTTCTTCTCTTACAAAAATACATACCTCGTTTCAAAATAAGGTTAAAACCTTGTTTATATCCGACCGCTGTATGACTCAGATTGCAGATCCTACCCTGAGAGATGCCTTGTAAATGAATCTGTTTATCTTTGGATTAAAGCCCTTTGGTTTTTAGCTAATAAAACAAGTGATCAATTCAACCCTTGACGCGGCGCGCATAGATTTTTCCACAGAAACGCTTTGGATCCTCAATAGCATCCTGGCATTAATCATGTTTGGAGTGGCACTGCATATCAGGATTTCTGATTTCAAGGCCTTGTTTAAAAATCCCCGCCCCGTACTGGTTGGGGTGGTCTGCCAGTTCCTGGCACTGCCCTTTCTCACTTTTTTACTTGTCCTTCTGATAAAACCCATACCGAGTATTGCACTGGGGATGATCCTTGTGGCCGCCTGTCCGGGAGGAAATATTTCCAATTTCATTACTTCCTTTGCAGGAGGGAACCGGGCCCTTTCAGTAACTTTAACTGCCAATGCAACCCTTTTAGCTGTAATAATGACTCCTGTGAACCTGAGTTTCTGGGCTGCTCTGTATCCACCCACACAGGCCATTTTAAAGGAAGTGTCGATTGCACCCCTTGAAATGATAGAAATAGTAGCCCTGATCCTGGGAGTCCCTCTGATTTTAGGAATTGTGATTAATGAACGCTACCCGACTGTAGCAGAAAAGCTTGCTAAATACCTTAAAACTATTTCGCTCGGTTTTTTTGTCTGTCTGATCCTGTTTGTAGTATACAACAACCGAACGCTGATAGAGGATTATCTTCTCTATGTTTTCTGGATTGTACTTCTGCATAATGCCCTGGCGTTTTTTACAGGCTTCTCCCTGGCCAGAATGGCTAAACTCCCTTTGGAGGATATAAGGAGTATTACTGTTGAGACAGGGATACAGAATTCGGGACTTGGTCTTATTTTGATATTTACCTTCTTTGAAGGCCTTGGGGGAATGGCTGTTCTAACAGCTTTCTGGGGTATCTGGCATCTTATTTCAGGTCTGGTTCTGGGAACGTTCTGGGCTTATAAACCTTTGGAGAAGGAGGTAGGGAGATGAGGTCAATTATGTATTTTCTTACTCAGAAAATGGCCTGCATGGCTCTTTTCTGCTATTTCCGGGAAATCCAGCTTCACGGTATTAAAAACATTCCCCGGAACCAGGCAGTAATGTTTCTGGCTAATCATCAGAATGCTTTACTCGATCCCCTGGTCATTGCCGCTTTTACACCTTTTCGCTCGTATTTTCTTACCCGGTCGGATATTTTTATCAATCCCCTGGTGAATCAGTTCTTTAAATTTCTAAGGATGCTTCCCATCTACCGGATTCGGGACGGGAGAGATACTTTATCTAAGAACACCGCTATTTTCGAGCAATGCACCCAACTGCTGCAGACTGGGAAGACCATTTTACTTTTTCCTGAAGCCAATCACAATATAATGAGGAGGGTACGACCGCTGAGCAAAGGTTTTACCCGAATATTATTTACAACACTTGAGAAAGCCCCTGAACTGGACGTCCTGCTTGTTCCTGTAGGGATTAATTATGAAAAAGCCGACAGATTTCCTGATCGCGTTGCATTTTATTTCAGCGAACCTATTACCGCCAGAGATTACTATTCTGAAAATGACCTTGCCACGTCGGTGGTCAGGACAAAAGATGTAGTGTCCGAGGCATTGAAAAGAAGCACTACGCATATTGAGGATCTCTCAGAATACGACGCTATTCACAATTACCTGGATATTCAAGCTGTAAATTATCTCGATCCCGGAGAGACGAATAAGGCTATAGAAAAATATAATGGGAAATCCCTGGAAAAGAAACAAAAAACAAAACCTGTTGTTGAGCGTATATTAAACTTTGTTTTCCTTACGATCAATGCCCCCCTTATCTTTATCTGGAGGTGGTTTTTAAAACCACAGATACAGGAGGCAGAGTTTATAAGTACATTTCGTTTTGCCTATGTCAGCGTTTTACAGCCTCTTTTTTACCTGACGCTCTGGGCATTATGTTCCGTTTACCTCGGCTTGTTCTGGGCCACCCTGATTGTTATTTTACATTTCCTTTTCAACCTGACATATGTCAAGTTCGCAAACGCCAGGTTGTGAGGCTCCCATAGATTCCGGGGTTTAAGTCCTACATCATATCCCCAAAGAAAATAGCATTCATCAGGAGTTTATTGGTGCCATACCAGAAAGCCCTGAAATTGGTATTGTCGGTAAAGAGGATAACCCTGCCTTGTCCCATTCTTCTTGTCTTAAAGGGAACGCTGTTTGATATTAAAGCAGCATTCTCCTCGGAAATATATCCACTCATCAAGGGTGATGAGGTATATTGAATGGGGTTGTTATAGCTATCCTTCTCCGGTTCTAGATAGATGTTGCTGTTTCTAAAAAGTGGAATGCTGTTGTTTTTATAGCCGAAATTAATCGGATGAGACCTGTCGATCCTGGCTTCAAAAATGGCTCCTCCGGTGACTTGCGCTCCTCTGAAGTCCTGCCTCTCGCCGAATGTCACGTTTTTGGCAACAAGCGTATCTTTTTTAAATGTAAGGTCGAGAAATTCCTGCTTATCAAACCAGTTAGCTGTCGTCCGGAACCCCACTAAGGTGCCTCCGGCTTTTACCCAACTTTTTAGTTTTTCAGCAATAGATTCACTGAGTCCGCCACTTCCCCAGCTTCCGGGAATAATAATATCGGTATAAGAACTCAGGTCTGTCCGCCCCAGATACTCTGTATCTATTTTCGTTAGTTTGATGTCATAGCGGGTATCGAATAAATGCCAGATTTCCCCTGCGTCATAGGATCTGATTCCCTCACCGACGATCAGGGCTACTTTTTGTTTTTCGACCGGTTCAAAATCGCCACTACCCAGATCGATCCCTTTAGTTGCTCCCGTACTCACGGCGGTTATTGCAATATGACTTTCTTTGGCAACTTTTTTTAGAAAGTCGTAGAGCGCCTTCCTATCCAGCTCCTGATTTTGGACCGGGATCATCACTGTACCGTAATCGTAATTCACCCCACCCATGCTAAAAGGATATTGTGCAATTTTAGCTCGTAAGTCCTTTTCGAGAATCATATTAAGGGCCTTGGGAGTATAATATTCGTGCCATTCAAACAGGTAAGCATAGGAACTCTCACCACTAACCGATCCTGTTAACGGAGTAAGTTCAGGAATCTCTGCTCCTGCATTGGAAAGAGAAGAAAGTTCTTCATAGTCAAGATTGAATGCAAGGGGGAAGGTCCATGCCGAGATATCGTAAAAAAGGCTATCGGTAAAGGTGGTCCTTTTTTCGAACATCGCTTTGATCAGCCTATGATTTTTCTGTTCCAGGGGCACGATAAAGCTATTTCCCTTTTTGTATTGTTTCCCACCAAGGGTTATATCCCTGCTGAGATCATGGAATTTAATATTCTGCCTTTCCAGGATCTCGGCCATATGCCAGGTTTTGGCTGCGTCTTTAGAATCTCCGAAAATGAAAGCTTTGGTTTTACTCCTTCCTGCTTCCGTCCTCAGGTCTCTGTAATAGTCGCGCTGATAGTTCAGGAGTTTAGTTCGCATATTTTGTGCAGCTTCAACGGTAGACAGTGCTGTTGTAAACTGATTTCTTATGGTGAACGGAAAGGTCAGGATTCCGTTTTCACTTTCCTGAATATGTCCTCTGGAACTTGCCTGTTCAAACAGGATTCCGATACTTCCCATCACATCGGGAAATGTAGAACCCTTTCCGTAGTAGTAGTCGTCGTAGTTTTCTTCAGAATAATAGAGCGAGCCAATTTTATCGAGTGCTTTGGCATGGTACGTTCCGATCTCAGCTGTAAGCTCCTGGTTCATTTTTGGAGTCAGGGGGTGCACCCTGCTGGGTTCTCCTGGCTGAAAGAAAAAAGTGGAGTTCGTACCCATCTCGTGATGATCCGTAAGGATATTAGGTAACCAGCGATGGAATGTTGTAATGCGCGCCCTGCTTTCGGGAAGTTGCACGGGTAACCAGTCTCTGTTAATGTCAAACCAGTAGTGATTGGTTCTCCCCCCTGGCCATACTTCGTGATATTCCCGCTCGTTTCCGTCGGAGTTTAGGTTCATACTCCTGTTGGTATTGGCCCAGTACGCAAATCGTTGCAGGCCGTCGGGATTGTAGGACGGGTCCATTAAGATGATGGTATTTTTCAGCATTTCATCTATTTGTGGCCCCTGGGCAGCCGCCAGATAATAGGCATACGCCAATCCGGCATTGGCCCCACTGGGTTCGTTTCCATGTACTGAAAATCCCTGGTATACTACTATTGGCAATTCCTCAACAGCAGTAGTACTACTTCCATTTTCACTCAACGCCAGGTGTTGTTGCCTGATTGTCTCCAGTTTGCTGTGATTCTGAGGGGAGGTAACGGTCAACAAAAGAATTGGTCTTCCTTCAAAAGTAGCACCTCTGTTCTCTATAGTGATACGATCACTAGCCTCAGCCAGGGTTTGCATATAAAACATAAGCTTGTCGTGCGTCACATGCCATTCGCCAACTTCATGCCCGATCACATCCGCCGGTTTTGGGATTGCTGGATCATAGGTGTATTCCTGGGGTAGGTAATAATCCAGGCTAAGCTCTTCCTGAGCGATGGTCAGTGTTGTAAACAGAAGACAGAGAATGAGTGCGAATCTTTTCATTTAAGGTTTTAATTAGTGATCGCTAAAGGTAATCAATACTTGTAGGAAGCACAAACTAGTTTGGGATGAGAATTAGGCCCGTTCCGAAAAAAAAAGACCCCCGTAAGGAGGTCTTTTTCGTATGTTGCTGAGAATAAAAAGTGAATTTATATATCGTCAAAATCGACATCAGTAAAATTGTCGAGGGGCTTATTTTCTGAGGTAGGTTCACTTTCTTCTTTCTTAAAATCTTTTTGGTGCCTTTCTGAAATTACTTCGTGACCTTTTTCGGCGATGATATAATCCATCATTTCCTCCACGTTTTCACGGAAAGCCTGGAAATCCTCTTTGTACAGGTAGATTTTATGTTTTTTGTAGTGGAAAGAGCCATCATCATGGGTAAACTTCTTACTCTCTGTGATGGTCAGGTAATAATCTCCTGCCTTGGTACTTCTTACATCAAAAAAATAGGTTCTTCTCCCGGCTCTTAATACTTTCGAAAATATTTCTTCTTGTTCGATCAAATCTTTATCGCGCATAGTACCGTTCTTGTTAGATTTTTCCTATAAAGTCATCAAAAATGGAAAAAAAAAGCTAATTCAGCAACATTTTTCTAGTTTTCTTTCTCGGAGAGCTGATGGGCATAAAGTTCCTTGTAATATCCCTGTTGTTCCACAAGTTCCTCGTGTGTTCCCTGTTGCAAAATACGTCCTTCGTCCAATACTATGATCTTATCGGCATTCTTGGCTGAGGATACCCTGTGACTTACAATCAGCGTGGTTCTGTTTCTCGATGCTTTCTTGAGATTATTGAGAATGGCCTCTTCTGTTTCTGTATCTACAGCGGATAGGCAGTCGTCAAAAAGGTAGATCTCAGGATCTTTTAATAAGGCCCTGGCGATTGAAACTCTTTGTTTTTGTCCACCACTAAGGGTAATACCCCTCTCTCCCAGGACAGTATCATACTTTTTGGAAAAGCCCATAATGTTCTTGTGAACTACGGCCATTTTTGCCACGTTCTCAATTTCTTCCTCCGAAGCTGATTCCTTTCCAAACCGGATGTTGTTGGAAATGGAATCAGAAAACAAAAAGGCATCCTGAGGAACCGCACCTATTGAGCTTCTTAAACTTTCCAGATTCAGTTTTTTGATAGGGGTCCCGTCTATTCTGATCTCCCCCGAGCTCACGTCGTATAAACGGGCAATAAGGTCGAGGATGGTTGATTTTCCAGAGCCTGTTTTTCCGAGTATTGCTACGGTTTGTCCTTCCTCAACACGGAAAGAAAGATCTTTGACAGCTGTAATATTGGTATCCTCATAGGTGAAGGTGACATGGTCGAACTCGATTTCTCCACTGATTGGCGTTTCTTCCTCAACTTCATTCCTGAGTTCAGGTTCTACTTTTAGAAATTCATTGATACGTTTCTGTGAAGCTTCTGCTCGTTGCACAAGTGAAGTCAGCCAACCAACGATGGCAACCGGCCAGGTGAGCATGTTCACATAGAGAATGAACTCAGCAATCGTTCCAATCGATTCGATATTGCCATTTATATATTCTTTTCCCCCAATATAGATCACAAAAATATTGCTTATACCAATCAATAAAATCATCAGAGGGAAGAACCAGGCATCTACTTTAGCGAGCTCCATACTTCTGCTCTTCCCTTCCAGAGCCAGGTTGGTGCCTTCGGTGTTAATTTTTGGTTCAAGGGTATAAGCTTTTATCACCGAGACGCCGGAAAAGGTTTCCTGCGCAAAGGTGGACAGAGTAGATAGGAATTCCTGCACCTTGGTACTTCTTTTATGAATGATCTTACTGATCTTATATATAAGTATCGAAAGTATGGGTAAAGGCAGGAGGGCGTAGAAGGCTATGGTAGGAGCCTTTATGAACATCAGCGGGATAAGGCAGACAAACAGGGTAAGGGTTTGCATCCCGTACATGATAGCCGGACCAGCGTAAAGGCGAACCTGACTCACATCTTCACTGATTCTGTTCATCAGGTCTCCAGTGCGATTTTTTTTGTAAAAATTCAGGCTGAGTAACTGATAGTGATCAAACACTTCATTTTTCAGATCGTATTCTATGTATCGGGACACGTTGATGATCGTTTGCCTCATCAGGAAAGTAAAAAATCCGGAAAGCAATGCGGCACCTACAATGATCATTATATATTCAAGAAGAAGGGAGGTGGCTTCGGGTTTTTGTACAGTTCCAGCCAGGTATTTTTCCACCACTTCGATAGAATTTTTCACGTAGGAGGGCATCACAAGCTGAAAAACCCTGGCAATTATGGTGATAATGATTCCCAGAAATAATTTAAACCAGTACTTTTTAAAATATTTATTGAGGTGTTTTAGTTCTTTCATAGGTCGGTTTCGCGATGCTCTCCGGTAAAGCTTGTCAAAGATAGGGCATTCACAAGAATCCAAATGTTATAAAAGACATAAGATAATATGTTCAAGAATGAAGAAACATTTGGAAGTAATACCTATTTTTGCGCATTAATTTAGTAATACCTTAAAGTTCTTTAGACATGCTCACGAGAAGGCAATTACGGGTGAAAGTAATGCAATGTATTTATGCAATCACCCAATCCAAGGATGATTCCCTAGATAAACAGGAAAAATTTCTCCGTTTGAGCATTGAGAATACCTATACCCTTTATCTTCTAATGTTGTGTCTTTTGAGAGAGCTCCACGCGATGGCGCTGCATCACGATATGCACGATTCAAAAAAATACATGGCTTCAGCCACTGATGACTTTCCTGATAAAAAGAAGTTTGTTAAGAACAAACTCTTACTGCAGTTGGTTGAAAACCCTGTGCTCAACGAAGAGTTAAAACAACGGAAAATAGAAGGATGGTACCTCAATCAGGATTATGTCAAAATTATCTTCAAAGAAATTGTTTCGAGTAGATACTACTCTTCTTATATGAAGACAGAAGGAGGTTCTTATGGGGAAGACAAGAATCTGATCATTGACCTGTTTCGGGAAGTGATCGCCCCCAATGAAAAGCTCTACGAGTTCTTCGAGGATGACAAACTTACCTGGGTAGATGATATCCCACTGGTTAATACTTTTATCCTCAAACAATTGAAAAATGTTAAGCAGGAGCAGTCTGAGCGGTATTTTCTTCCCCCCTTGCTCAAAGATCAGGAAGACATGGAATTTGCCAGGAAACTGCTGTCAAAAACCCTGCTTCAGAACAAAGTTTTGGAAGATGAAATCCAGGGGAAAACACCGAACTGGGATAAGGATCGAATTGCAGATATCGATGCCATTCTACTTAAGATGGCCATATGCGAACTTTTGAATTTCCCTTCAATTCCAGAACGGGTATCTATCAATGAGTATCTCGAGATCGCCAAGGAGTACTCAACCCCCAAGAGCAGCATCTTTATCAATGGTATTCTGGATAAACTTGTAAAGGAATACAAAAGCGAAGGAAAACTTAAAAAGACCGGCAGGGGACTACTGTAAGCATTTATTCCTTAATTTTGCAGCAAAATAATTAAATCTAGTTGTATGAAAAGAATATTCATAGCCCTGGGGGTAGTCAGTATGATCGGTTTTGTTTCCTGCAAGGAAAAGGCCTCTAACAAAATTGAAACAGCAAATGTTCAGGTAGCTGCCGAAAGAGATGCGGCCGCCAAGAACCTTCCTGTAATGACCTTTAATAAGGCCGAGCACGATTTCGGCACTATCAATCAGGGGACTCCACAGGAAACTACATTTACATTCACCAATACGGGGAATGCTCCTCTTATTATTACCAATGCTACCAGTAGCTGTGGATGTACAGTACCCGAATATCCTAAAAACACACCTATCGCCCCGGGAGAAACAGGGGAGTTACTGGTTAAATTCAATGGATCGGGACAGAACCAGGTTACCAAAACTATAACTGTTTCCGCAAATACAGAAAAGGGATCCGAATTACTCAGGATTAAAGCCTTTGTCCAGCCTAACAGCGGAGCACCTGCAGCAAATCTAGGACCAGTTAAGTAAGTTTAAATACAGATAGAATTATGAGCGAGATAGGGAATTTCCTGCCGATGATTCTGATTTTTGTTGTGGCGTACTTCTTCATGATACGACCTCAAATGAAAAGACAGAAAGATGAAAAAAAGTTTGCGGCAGCATTAAAGAAAGGAGATAAAATTGTCACTAAAAGTGGCCTTCACGGAAAGGTCGTAGACCTCAATGACAAGGATTCATCCTGCATTATTGAAACCATGGCCGGAAGACTGAAGTTCGATCGCTCAGCCATTTCCATGGAAATGAGCAGTAAATTAAATCCTCCTGCCAAATAAGGTATTGGGATTGTTAAAACAAAAAACCGGTAACTCTGAGCTACCGGTTTTTTAATTTCCTGCACTTGGCGACTTTTGCTAAGTCTTACGGTATTTGTCGTTTATGCCAATTCCCTCCCTGATCATAGGAATGATCTTTTCCAGTCGGTTCTGTTTTGTCTTTAGTTGTTTTGCCGTTTGAATATACTCACAGAATTCACCCTGTTTATAGGGCGTAAATTTATTAAAGGCCATCCGGAGTTCGCTATCTTTTTTTAAGACTTGTAGTAATTCCGGCGGGACTTCCGTTTTCTGCTTTTTCCGGGGTTTGTGGGAAAGTCCTTTTTTCTGATTCTCTATTGCCTCCGTCATATAGGCAAGAACTTTGTCTGCCATAATATCATCTAATGTGTTGAATTTCCAGTGCCTCATGGCCTTTGTTTTCCCTTCCTGGGCATTCTCAAGTACATTCCCAGGATCTTTCAGATAATAACCGTTGAAAAACCAGATTCCGAAATGAGATTTGAATGCCATAATTCCAAAGACATTTTTCCCTCCCAGGGTGTAGACTGGAGCTCCCCACTTCAGCTCCTCTTTAAGTTCGGTCTGTAGGGCCAGTGCTCTTAACCTGTTTATACCATCTTTAAAGCTTCCTTCCCTGGCGAAATAGGCCTCAATTTTCGTCTTGCTCACGGTAAATCAGTTTAGAGTTTATTAGCTGTAATTTCGCAAATTCTGACGATTACTTCAACTGCCTTTTCCATACTTTCTACAGGGACATATTCGTATTTTCCGTGAAAATTATGTCCCCCTGCAAAAATATTAGGACAGGGTAAACCCATATAACTCAGCTGAGATCCATCCGTACCGCCTCTGATCGGTTTTATTATTGGCTGTATTCCCAATTCTTTCATCGCTTCCTCAGCGATTTCTACAATATGGTAAACAGGTTCTACTTTCTCCCTCATATTATAATACTGGTCTTTAAGTTCGAGGCTAACTGATCCGGAATGTTCTTTGTTAAACTCTTCAACCAGATTTTCAAGAAAGTCCTTTCTCTTCTCAAATAATTTTTTGTCGTGGTCCCTGACGATCAGCTCCAGAGTAGCCAATTCTATACTACCCTGTAAGTTGTATACGTGGTAAAAGCCTTCGCGATCGGCAGTCTTCTCAGGTACCTCATTTTTAGGAAGACATGAGGCCAGGTCGGTTATAATTCCAATGGCGTTCACCATTTTGTTTTTTGCATATCCCGGATGAACACTTTTACCCCTGGCTGTGATCTTTGCTCCGGCCGCATTGAAATTTTCGTATTCCAGTTCTCCTATCTGACTCCCATCCATGGTATACGCCCAGGAAGCACCAAAGGCTTCAACATCAAAATGATGGGCGCCCCTCCCAATTTCTTCATCAGGAGTAAAGCCAATCCGTATCTTACCGTGTTTAATTTCAGGATGAGCTACGAGGTACTCCATAGCAGTGACAATTTCTGCTATTCCTGCCTTGTCGTCTGCTCCCAGCAGTGTAGTTCCATCTGTAACGATAAGGGTCTGACCTTTATACTGTAGCAGGTCCTCAAAATAGTCGGGAGACAAAACAATCTGTTCATTTTTATTTAGAAGGATCTCTTTCCCATCGTAATGCTCTATAATTCTGGGATTTACCCCGGTTGCTGTAAAATCAGGCGATGTATCGTAGTGAGAAATAAAACCAATGGTAGGTACCTCTTTTTCCATATTCGAAGGGAGAGTGGCCATAATATATCCACGTTCATCCATGGTGACCTCTTCAAGGCCGATATCCTGCAATTCTTTAAACAACATCTTTGCAAGTACCCATTGTTTTTGCGTACTCGGTGTTGAATCAGAATTTGGATCACTCTGGGTGTCGATTTTAACATAGCGTAAAAAGCGATCTACTATTCGTTCCATTCTAGTCAGTTTTACACAAAAGTAGCTTTTCATTTCCAAGGATCAAGAGGTCATTTCCTTGAATTAGATAAGTGGCTGAAAATTAATTTATTAGATTTAATTCGTACTAAACTCAGAGTTTTCACTACCTTACATAGACTAATCACTCAAAATCTAACACGTATGAAAAAACATTTACTCTTGCTCGCATGCCTTTTTCTGGGCTCTGTAACACTGCTGCATTCGCAGATTACAGGAACGGTAAAAGATGAAGACGGTACGCCACTACCAGGTGCCTCCGTAGTAAAAAAGGGTACCCAGGTAGGGACCACCACAGATTTCGACGGTAACTTCAGTATTGAAGCGATAATCGGAGACCGACTTATTGTTTCCTATATTGGGTTTGAACCCAAAGAAGTACAGGTGAACAGTACCATTATGGCCATTACTCTGGTTTCAGGGGTTCAGTTGGCAGAAGTGGTCATCACCGGTTCCAGAAACCCCAACAGGACCGCTACTGAAAGTACGGTGCCTATTGATGTAATTGATGTTAAGGAATTAGCCACGGCAGCACCTCAGGTGAATTTAAATCAAATCCTGAATTATGTGGCCCCTTCTTTTACTTCGAATACACAGACCATTTCTGATGGTACAGACCATATTGATCCGGCTTCCCTTAGAGGTTTGGGTCCCGATCAGGTGCTGGTACTTATTAATGGTAAAAGACGGCATACCTCCTCTCTTATCAACGTAAATGGAACATTCGGAAGGGGAAGTGTGGGAACCGACCTTAATGCGATCCCAACTGCAGCCATTCAGCGTATTGAAGTTCTTCGCGACGGTGCAGCTGCCCAGTACGGGTCTGATGCCATTGCAGGAGTTATCAATATTATCCTGAATAAAACCGTGGATGAATTGCTGATCAATGTAACTACAGGAGCGAATTTCTCCGAGAACGCCAATGACCAGACCGGCGGGGTTGACGGTGCAACCACCAACATTGCAGGGAGTTACGGAATTCCCATGGGCGACAATGGGGGATATTTAACCCTTTCAGGTGATTTTGACGTTCGCCAGGAATACAGCAGGATGAAGGAATGGGAAGGCGATGTTTTTAACTTATACAATACCGTTGAACGTTTTGCTCAAGCCGACGGGGCTGATCTCTCCTTACTACTAGACGATGACGTAACCGATGTTTTGCAATATGCCAACGCCGCAGGGATTGACACCCAGGGAGCGACAACAAAAGCCGAATTACAGCCTATACTTTCTGCAGATAATACTACGGCCGAATTAGCCGCCAGAGGCCTGGAACGAAGTGATTTCAACATGAGAGTTGGTCAGTCGGCCCTGAGGGGAGGACGCTTTTTTGCCAATTTCTCTTTACCGCTCGACGATAATGGGACTGAAGTGTATTCCTTTGCCGGACTGAGTTCAAGGACTGGAAATTCTGCCGGATTTTACAGATTGCCAAATCAGAGCAGGACATATACTCCAGCCTATTTCAATGGGTTCCTTCCCGAAATCAACTCGAATATAAAGGACCAGTCGATTTCCGTTGGTATAAAAGGGATGATAGGCGATTGGAATGTGGATCTGAGCAATACCTATGGGAAAAACTCCTTCCTCTATGTGATTGGAAATACGTACAATGCCTCCCTTCAGAATGCATCGCCAACAACCTTTGATGCAGGTGGTTTTTCATTCTCACAGAATACGGCAAACCTGGATGTATCAAAGTTTTACGATGATGTCTTTAGTGGATTAAATGTCGCTTTTGGGTCGGAGTATCGCCTTGAGAATTATACGATTGTCCCAGGGGAGGAAGCTTCCTATGCGCAGTATACGGCCAATGGAGAAGTCATCAAATTGGCTTCCCAGCAACCTGCAGTCGACTTTTTTGACAATTCGCGTCCGGGGGGATCTCAGGTTTTTCCTGGATTTTCACCCAATAATGCGCTTGAAAGACAACGTAGCAGTGTTGCAGGTTACTTAGACCTCGAGGCAGATTTTTCAGAATCCTTCCTTGCGAGTTTTGCAACCCGATACGAGAACTACAGCGACTTTGGCTCCACGATGAATTTTAAATTGGCGACAAGGATAAAGGCTTCAGATAATTTAAATATTAGAGGTGCTGTTAATTCAGGTTTCAGGGCTCCATCTTTGCACCAGCTGAATTTTAATTCCACGTCGACCATTTTTGATAACCTGGGAAATCCTCAGGAAGTGGGTACTTTTTCTAATGACAGTAAAGCGGCCAGTTTACTTGGTATTCCCGAATTGAAACAGGAAATCTCGAAAAGTATAAGTTTAGGGTTGACATCCAAAATTCCCTCAGCAAACCTTACTGTCACTGTTGACGGATACTTCGTAAAAATCGATGACAGGGTGGTCTATACTGGGCAGTTTTCAGGTCCGGGTACAGGTACCGAACTCGATCTCCTTCTAAGACAGGCCAATGCTACGGCAGCATCATTTTTTGCCAATGCAATAGATACGGAGTCTAAGGGATTAGACATTGTCATTACTCATGACGCAATTTTGTCAGACACCTGGAGATTAAAATCTGATCTCGCTGGAACATTTTCCAAAACCAAGAAAGTAGGAGATATTAATGCTTCGCAGGTCCTGCGGGATGCAGGCCTTGTCGACACCTACTTCCCTGAAGATAGCAGGGTATATCTGGAGCAGGCCGTGCCAAGGACTAAAGTAAATCTTACTAACAGTCTCTTGTCTGATAAGTGGGTCATCTTCCTGAGAAATGTTTTCTTCGGAGAGGTGACAGAAGCGACTACCACGGTAGCGAATCAACAGGATTTTGGCACCAAGATCGTAACCGACCTTTCTGTAGGGTTTAAGGCTTCCAATGAGCTGACCCTTACAGTAGGGGCAAATAATATTCTGGATGTTTATCCTGATCGTGCCGATCCGGCATTTGGAAACAGAAGCGGTGGTAGATTCGATTGGTCAAGGAGATCCCAGCAATTTGGAATTGCCGGTAGATTTCTTTTTGCCAGACTCAGCTTATCTCTAAAATAAACTTGCTATTATATAAAGTAAAAGGCCTTCTGAAACGAGGGCCTTTTTCATTTATCGTGTTGAACAAATACTAATTACCGTATAATTTAGTTTTACCATTTATACGGGCACCTAGAATCACAAAACATGAAAAAAATACTTTCAGGCTTAATTTTTATCGGACTGGGACTTATCCTTCAGGCTCAGGAAAGGGATTGTATGCTTGGGATAGGAGGGAGCAATTCTGAAACCATCATCCAGGTATTCCAGTTAAATGAGGAACAAACCCGGCAATTAGAAGAATGGCAGGCAGAACTGTCGATGGCAAATAAGGTTTATCAGGAAGATATCCGTATCCTTTTTGACACCCATCCCCAAAGTAGCACAAAGGACTTGGAGGGACTGGCATCTAAGTACAAGGTTTTAAAAGATCAGATCCTGGAAAATGCGAGGGCCTATGACTTAAAAATGTTGAAACTATTTAACCCTAGGCAATACGATCGCTACAGGGAATTATGCGCCAGTGCCGGCCGACTGCCCTACGAAGTGACACCTCAACCGTTCCCGGAGAAAGATCCGGAATAACCCTCTTCAATATTTTAGGTCTTAAGTAACTGAAAATGGCCATTGAAGTTTGTACTTTTGCCTTTCAAATTGGCTTATGTACCGCTATCTCATCAGACCTTTACTCTTTTTAATCGACCCCGAGAAAGTCCACCATATCTCTTTTACAGCAATAAAATGGTTGAGTAAACTCGGATTTTCCCGCATATTCAGAAAAATCTACCTCCTGGAGGACAGTCGTTTGGAAAGAGAGGTTTTCGGGTTAAAATTTAAAAACCCTGTAGGTCTGGCGGCAGGGTTCGATAAAAATGCACTTTTGTACAACGAGCTCTCCAACTTTGGTTTTGGATTTGTAGAAATCGGTACACTTACCCCAAGACCTCAATCAGGCAACCCAAAAAAAAGGCTATTCCGATTAAAAACGGATCAGGCTATTATCAACAGGATGGGTTTTAACAATGAAGGCGTTGAGACTGCTGTGGAGCGACTAAGGAAGGAGCACAAGGTCTTAATCGGGGGTAACATCGGGAAAAATAAACTAACGCCTAATGAAAAGGCTACAGAAGATTATATCATTTGCTTCAGAGCGCTCTTTCCCCATGTCGATTATTTTGTGGTGAATGTGAGTTCTCCCAATACACCCGGATTGCGAGAATTACAGGAAAAAGCACCATTAACTGCCTTGCTGAAGGCTCTTAAAGAGGAAAATACAAGCCTGTCCAGAGAAAAGAAAACTAAAGAGCGTCCTGTGCTCCTGAAGATAGCACCTGATCTGAGCGATGAACAGTTGTTGGATATCATCGACATTGTCCGGGATACGGCCACAGATGGTGTAATTGCCACCAATACTACCATAAGCAGGCAGGGTTTAATGTCAGATGCCGATTTGGTTAAGGAAGCGGGCGGCCTAAGCGGAAAACCCCTGAGAAGCAGAAGCACCGAGGTTATCTCATTTCTTCATGAAAAGAGCGGAGGATCTTTTCCTATTATTGGGGTAGGGGGTATCCATTCCGCTGAAGATGCACTGGAAAAACTTAAAGCCGGTGCAAGCCTTATTCAACTATGGACAGGATTTGTCTATGAGGGTCCGGCGCTCGTAAAAAGAATCAACAAGGCCATTATATCTGAAACAAACTAGTGTGTCCAGTAATCTACTACCAGGACATCTTCCAGAAAAGGTCCAATGACTTCCCCAAAAGCTTTATGGTCGGGGTGGGGGAGGTAAACGTCCCTGTCCTCTTCACTTCTGAAGGTAAGGAAGAAACAATGTGTGAACCCTTTGTCAAGTCCTTCCGGACTGTTATTGACACCCCATTCAAGGGATACAATCTGCGGGATTTTAGTTTTTAATTCAACAAAAGACTGCTGTACTTTTTTTATATTCTTTGCGGTTGTACCTGCCTTGTATTTAAATAAAACTACATGGCGGAGGACACTGTCCTGCTCTGAAACATGGGTTGAAATTGTAGCAGATTGACTCATAGCCGAAGTATTGAAGTTGAAGATGAATAAACTGAGAAGCAAGACAATTGTTCCTAACTGAAATTTCATGAGATAATTTTTTGTAATATATAAAAATGTACGTTTGTTTGTTGGAAACTCAAGAGGGGAAAGTAAATGAATTACGAGATTTTATGGGCTTTTGCGCTGGCAACAGCATCCCTGGCTATTTTCCCCGGTCCCGATAATATTTACGTGCTTACTCAAAGTATCGTTCATGGAAAAAAATATGGCCTGGCAACTACCGCTGGCCTTATCTCCGGATGTCTGGTTCATACTACCCTTCTGGCTTTTGGTGTTTCTGCAATTATCAGCCTGAATCCCATGTTGTTTTACACCATAAAATTGTTCGGTGCTATCTATTTGTTTTACCTCGCCTTCAAGGTCTGGCGAGCTTCGGCTGATCTGAGAATCGACCTGAATCAGAGTCCTAAAAAGTCCTTAGGCCAATTGTACAGACAGGGTTTTATAATGAATGTCCTCAATCCAAAAGTGACCATTTTTTTCCTGGCCTTTTTCCCCGGATTTCTATTTAGCGCCTTTATAAGTACTACACTGCAATTTTATATCCTGGGCTTTTTGTTTATGTTGATCTCATTTACGGTATTTTCACTCATCGCTGTCCTGGCGGGATCTATTTCAGGATATCTTCAAACGCATCCGAAGGCACCCTGGGTGCTAAAATGGCTGCAAATATTGGTTTTCTCGGGGATTGGTCTTTACCTGTTATTATCCTATAAATAATGGTAATTTTGATGAAGAATACTCTCTATGGAAAGGGCTGCTGAAAGTGTTAAGATCATTGAATGTCCGCGTGATGCCATGCAAGGTATCAAGGCTTTTATCCCCACTCATGAAAAAGTGAAGTATATCCAGGCTTTACTGGGTTGTGGTTTCCATACAATCGACTTTGGCAGTTTTGTCTCTCCCAGAGCGATTCCTCAGATGGCAGATACGGCTAAGGTCCTAGAAGGCCTGAACCTGGAAGGGAGCATTTCAAAATTACTGGCAATTGTAGCCAATGTACGCGGGGCTCAGGATGCCTCTCAATTTGAGGCTATCGATTATCTGGGATACCCCTTTTCGATTTCCGAAAACTTTCAGATGCGGAATACTCATAAGACTATTGCCCAATCCATTGATATCCTGAAGGAGATCCTCCAAATTGCCTCAAAAAGTGGCAAGGAGGTTGTGGTCTATATCTCTATGGGTTTTGGAAATCCCTACGGAGATCCATGGGATGTTGATATCGTAGCGGAATGGACTGAGAAACTCACTGCAATGGGGGTGAAAATACTGTCCCTTTCGGATACTGTGGGAACTTCTACGCCTGAAAATATAACCTATTTATTTTCTAATCTCATTCCGGCCTACCCCGCAGTAGAGTTCGGAGCCCATTTACATACTACGCCGAGTAGCTGGCATGAGAAAATTGATGCGGCTTTTAGCGCAGGTTGTCGAAGGTATGACGGTGCTATTCAGGGATTTGGTGGCTGTCCTATGGCAAAGGATGAACTTACCGGGAATATGCCTACTGAAAAAATGATGTCGTATTTTACGGCCAGGAAGGCTCAAACCGGGGTGAGCTGGACCGCCTTTGAAGCGGCCCATAATCGTGCTACCCAACTATTCTCAACATATTATTAAGCTCTCTTTTAATACTGAAGTCTGACTCCCAGATAAGCCCCTAAGGGATGTCCTGGTCTTAGTCCGGCCGGTACTCTTGATACTGCGTATTCTTCGTCCAGCAGGTTGATAAAATTGAGGGTAATGCTCGCATTGGGATTGAGGTGATAGGCCCCGGCCAGATCCAGAACAAAACTTGAAGGAACCTTTTCATCTTCGGGGATGGAACCCTGCCCGGCCCTGGTTCGGAATTCCCCGTTGAAACGACCACTCAAGTTGAGGTCGAATGACGAGTGTTCAAGAGACAAAATGGTATTGAATTGATGTTTTGAAATATAGGGCATTTCATCGCCGACTGCCACTTCCCCCCAGATGTCTTCAGCGCTGTCGAAGCTGCTTTGGAATTCGGTGTCTGTATAGGTATAAGAAAATGTCAGGGGGAGTTTAAAGGCACTTTCGGAAGGCATAAAATCGTAATTTAAAAGAATCTCAATTCCCTGTACATTCACCTCTCCGGCATTAAATTGCTCCAGGCTGCCCGTACCTCCGGTAGCTGCCAGATCACTTCCCAGAAGATTGCTATAATCATTGAAGAAACCAACGATCTCTCCGGAAATACCGTTAAAAGTAAATCGGGATCCCAGTTCCACATTAATACTTTCCTCAGCTTTCTCATCTTCTCTGCTGGTAGGAGGAGAAAATCCTTTGTGAATTCCTCCAAACACTGAGAACTTATCGAAATTATAATTAAATCCCATCCCTGGGATCCATACGTCGGTCTTATTTTCCCTGACGGATAGCTCTGTCCCAATTCTCTCTATATCATCCGAACCAAAGTTTGTTCTTCCCAGGCTAATATTTTCATAACGCAGGCCGGGGGTGATTGTGAGGTCCTTGTATTTAAACTTGTAGAGAGCAAAGGATGCAAAAGCTCTGGCATCACTTATTCGGTTGGCATCGGTACCCGGAGTACCATCCGTAGTCCTGATCATATTTCCTTCATTGATGCTGTACCCATCAATCCATTGAAAGCGGTCTTCTTCATCATAATGATACCGCAGTCCGATTTCGATATCGTGGAAGGTATTTTCTCCAGACCAATGGTAGTCAAACTTAGTCTGTAGTCCTTTGGAAATATAGTTACGGTTATTCGCTTTAACCAATAGTGCGTCGTTAGGACTGTCTACAGTACCGGTAATCACATCAAAATATTCTGGATTTCCTGACGGATCTGCAAGGATTCCCGAAACACCCCTGCGGTCCCCGTCGAGGCTAACGGCGTCTAATTTATACCAGTTCCTGCTGAAACCATTGTAGTAGGCATGTGTGGTAATATGAAAATTATCGCTGAATGCCAGGAGGTGGGTAAGTAAAAACTGCTTGTGGTCATTGACCATTTCATCTTCCTGTGTGCCTGAATATCTTCTAAAGGGTGTCGCCTCAAAATCAGCGTCTGAAAGTCCAACATAGGTTTCATTCGACGTTTCATCGGAATATTGAAACTTAAACTCCAGAGATTGTTGAACTGATGCGGCCCTGGACGTATTTACTCTGAATTTCGCAACAAGGTCGTTTTTATCAAACCCTGTATTCCCACGGTTGTCAAGATTTTTAAATCCATCCGAATTGAAGTTCAGATATTCAACCATATAACCAAACCGTTCTTTTGCGTCTCCAATTTTAGCATGCAACCTGCCGCTGTTGTAATTTCCATAGGAAGCAGATAGAAAGGCCTTGAAGTCGTCAGGAATTTCAGTAGAAAGCATATTAATGGCTCCCCCGGTGGTAAATGGGCCGTATTGCACCTGACTGCTACCTTTCAGGATTTCCACTGCCTGCATTCGTGCAACTGATGGGAAATAATAGGCGGCAGGTGCACTATAAGGTGCAGGAGCTATCAAAACGCCGTCTTCCATCAAGGTAATCTTGGCACTTCTCTCCGGAGAGGTCCCTCTCAGACTGATATTCGGGCGTAGCCCAAAACCATCTTCTTCATAAATTGAAACACCGGGAACAGAACGCAGTACTCTGTTTATATCGGTATAATTAAAGGTCTCGAGTTCCTGAGGGGAAATGTAATAGGCCGAACCGGTTCTGTTCTTTGCCTGGTATTTACTCCCCAGGATTACATTCGCAGACAGGACAACTTCATCGAGGCGAATCAGACTTGAAACTATCCCACTTTGAAGAGAATCATTCGTTTGGGCAAAAATTGAAGCTGTGAATAGCAGGGCTGAGAATAATGGTATGTTCCTGTACATATTATTTAGACTAATTAAAAATAAAAGACTTTGAGAAGGCAAATCTAAGCACAAATTGTAAAATTTAAAAGTTATTTAGATTATTTCTAAATAAAAATTTGCTAGATTCTCTTTTTCAAATAATTAGCAAGGATGTCGATTATTAAGGGTGAATTATAATCCGTATCGGATAAAGTGCAGACCGTAAAAAAAAGCGTATATTTGCCCGCAATTAATCCCTAATTGCATGGAAGCCCACCTCAATAAAATTCTTGGAGAAGGTCTCACTTATGACGACGTACTCTTAGTTCCTGCGTTTTCTGAAGTCCTGCCTCGCGACGTCAATATTCAGGCAAAATTTACAAGGAATATTACCATTAACATTCCCATAGTTTCAGCTGCAATGGATACGGTAACCGAATCCAAAATGGCTATAGCAATGGCAAGGGAAGGGGGAATAGGAGTGCTGCACAAGAACATGAGCATTGATGACCAGGCTATTAAGGTCAGGAAGGTGAAAAGAGCAGAAAGTGGGATGATACTTGATCCCGTAACACTTCCCAAAGATGCTCTGGTTAGAGATGCCAAGGCCAATATGAAGGAGCACAGTATTGGGGGGATTCCTATAGTGGATAAGGACCAGAAACTTATAGGAATTGTAACCAATCGGGACCTTCGCTTTGAGAAAAACAACGAAAGACCCATCTCGGAAGTCATGACCACCAAGAACCTGGTAACCGTTTCTGAAGGTACTTCCTTAGATCAGGCAGAGGATATTTTACAGGCTAATAAGATTGAAAAATTACCTGTGGTGAATAAGGATTATAAACTGGTGGGGTTGATTACATTCAGAGATATCACAAAACTCACCCAGAAGCCAATTGCCAATAAGGACCAATACGGCAGGTTAAGGGTAGCTGCCGCCATAGGGGTCACTGCTGATGCACTGGAACGCACCACAGCCCTTGTTAATGCGGGAGTGGATGCCATTGTCATCGATACTGCGCACGGACATTCCAAAGGGGTTGTTCAAATTCTGAAAGAAGTAAAGAAAAAATTTCCCTCCCTGGAAGTCATCGTAGGTAACATTGCTACCGGAGATGCTGCCAGGTATCTTGTGAAGGCCGGAGCTGATGCCGTAAAAGTAGGAATTGGTCCCGGTTCAATATGTACAACAAGAGTAATTGCAGGAGTTGGTTTTCCACAATTCTCTGCTGTGCTTGAGGTGGCGGCGGCTATAAAAGGAAGTGGAGTACCTGTTATTGCCGATGGAGGTATACGGTACACCGGAGATATTCCAAAAGCCATTGCAGCGGGAGCTGATACGGTTATGCTTGGATCCTTGCTTGCGGGCACCAAAGAATCACCTGGCGAAACTATTATTTACGAAGGACGTAAGTTTAAATCCTACCGAGGGATGGGGTCTGTTGAGGCCATGAAAAAAGGTAGTAAAGACCGTTATTTCCAGGATGTGGAAGACGATATTAAAAAGCTGGTACCCGAAGGTATTGTTGGCAGGGTGCCTTACAAGGGTGATCTTTTCGAAAGTATCCACCAGTTTGTGGGCGGACTAAGAGCTGGGATGGGTTACTGCGGTGCCAAAGACATTCCAGCCCTACAGGACAAAGGGCGGTTTGTAAAAATAACCAGCAGCGGGATTACAGAAAGTCATCCCCATCATGTCACCATTACCAAGGAATCTCCTAACTACAGCCGATAAAAAGGTTTATTTGCTTTGTCCGCTATAGGTTTTCCAATCGATATCTTTATAAATATCTTCTCCGAAATAACGGGCAATATTCAGGAAAGGTCCGGGCTTCTGATAGCCGGGAACCGGTGAAAGCATATTGAGGTTTTCATCCAGGAAGACCACCGTGGGATAGCTTAATCTTCCCTGCAGTAAAGCAGCAGCAAATTGGTGATAACCCCTTCTTCCTGAAGGCACAAAGGTGTATGTTTTCCCTTTAAATTCTATGGGTTCCTTTCCTTCACCATCCATTTTAACCATATAGAAGTTTTCATTCATATAGGCAGCCACCTGAGGGTTTTGAAAGGTGTCTTTGTCCATTCGCTTGCACCATCCACACCAGTCGGTATAGACATCGATAAATACTTTTTTAGGATTCGCATCGGTCCTGGCCAGTTCTGTCGCTTCCTGCCAGGTCAGCCATTCCACCTGCTGTGCACTTGCCTGATGCATATTGCCTCCTAAAAAAAAGGCAAGGGTTAAGAGAAGGGTAGATATGTAAATCTTTTTCATAGGTGTCACTTTTGACATATAGTCGTATTTCTATCTCTAAAATAACGAATTTGTCCCTTGTTTATTTTAAATAGGTATGCGAATAACCCGCGTTGAATGGTCTTTATTTGGCAATGACCTTATCTTGCTTAGGCTGGAACAGGCTTGGATGATCTACCTGATTCCTCACTATATCCTCGAAGGTCTCTCGTGCCCGGATGAGATGCGACTTTCCATTGTACCAGAGTACTTCGGCCGGACGATACCTCGAATTGTAGTTGCTGGCCATAGTGAAACAGTAGGCGCCTGCGTTGCGGAAACAAAGTATATCGCCTTCCGTAATTTCATTGATCCTGCGGTTGTTACCAAAGGTGTCCGTTTCACATATATATCCTACAACAGAATAATACCTTTCCCTACCCTCAGGATTGGAAATATTGATGATCTCATGGGAAGCTCCGTACAGCATAGGGCGGATAAGATGATTAAAGCCTGAGTCCACACTGGCAAATACCGTTGAGGTCGTCTGTTTTACCACATTTACTTTGGCCAGAAAGTGTCCTGCTTCGCTGACCAGGAATTTTCCCGGTTCAAAAGCCAGTGTCAGGTCCCTGCCGTATTCCTTACAAAACTCATTGAATCTCCCTCCCAGCTTCTGCCCCAATTCTTCAACATTGGTTTGTATGTCACCTTCCTTATATGGGACTTTAAAGCCGCTGCCAAAATCGATAAACTCCAGGTCTTTAAAATTCCTGGCTGTTTCAAAGAGAATCTCGGAGGCATAGAGAAAGACGTCGATGTCGAGAATATCACTTCCCGTATGCATGTGAATCCCGTTGATATTCATTTTGGTCAGTTCTACAATCCTCAGAAGATGGGGAATTTGATGAATGCTGATTCCAAATTTCGAATCGATGTGACCTACGGATATTTTTGAATTACCCCCCGCCATAACATGCGGATTGATCCTGATACAAACCGGAATATGGGGATGTTTGGTCCCGAATTGCTCAAGAATCGACAGGTTATCGATATTGATGCGTACCCCCAGCTGGGTTGCCTCCTCAATCTCTTCCAGAGAAACACCATTTGGAGTGTAGATAATATCTTCAGGAGCAAATCCTGCAAGAAGTCCCAGTTTAACCTCCTGAATGGAAACAGTATCCAGGCCACTACCCAGACTGTTCATCAGTCTCAGAATGGTCATATTTGACAAGGCCTTGGCAGCGTAATTCAATTTCAGTTTTGGAACGCCGGCAAAGGCGTCAGACAGCCTGTTGAATTGCGAAGTAATTTTTTCGGCATCGTAAATGTAGACCGGAGCACCGTATTCTTCGGCAATCGCTATGAGATCTGTATTCTTCATAAAAGCATATTTAAGGTAAAACTAATCTACTTCAAGGCACTACCCAAAAATAAATCAGTATAATTAGAAAAATACAACAAAAAGTTATATTTAAAACAATATTCTCTCCGGATTCCGCTTGCTATGGAGCATTCCACTTCGTATTTTTACGAAAATCTACAGGTGAAACTACCCTTCTTTCCATTACAGACAGTATTCTTTCCAGGGGAAACCGTACCCCTTCACATTTTTGAGGAACGCTACAAAGAGCTTATCCACGATTGCAGAAAGGAAGCCATCACATTTGGCATTCCCGTTTATATTAATGACAGAATTATTTATGGTACTGAAGTTCAACTGGTTGAAGTAGTTACCACCTATGAGAACGGATCCATGGATATCACCTGTGTGGCGAGACAGGTATTTCAGGTAATGACCTTCGAAAATGAAATGGAAGGGAAGCTATACGCAGGAGGGGTGGTAAAGTTTATTGAAAACATCAATGACGGGGATATAGAAACCAAGAATGTAGTTCTCGACGGGATCCAGGAATTATATAACCTGATGGGGGTTCCGTTCGACAGGATACCGGCAGAAAAATTCAATCTCTTTATGCTGGCTCATAAAATGGGGCTTTCCTTCGAACAGGAACACGAATTGCTCCAGATTACAAGAGAGAGTGAACGCCTTGCCTATATAAAAAAGCATCTCGATCAGACCATAAAAGTATTAAAGCAGGTAGACCGTACCAAGACCCTCATTGAAATGAACGGTCACTTCAGAAATTTTGACCCTCTCGATTTTAAAGACTTTAAAGTATAAGAAGCGGATAATTAAATATGGTAACTCCGCTATCTTTTCTATTTTTGCACTCAACTCACTAAAACAACCTTATGAATCTTCACGAATATCAGGGAAAGGAAATATTAGCCAGCTTTGGCGTACGCATTCAAAGAGGAATTGTAGCACATAATGCTAAAGAAGCCGTAGACGCAGCCAAGCAACTGACATCGGAAACAGGAACCTCCTGGCATGTCATAAAAGCTCAGGTCCACGCCGGAGGAAGAGGTAAAGGCGGAGGAGTTAAATTAGCCAAAAACCTGAAGGAAGTCGAAGATATAGCCGGACAAATCATAGGGATGAATCTGGTTACTCCCCAGACTTCAGCCGAAGGGAAAAAGGTGCATCAGGTACTGGTTGCCGAGGATGTCTACTACCCGGGCGACAGTGAGACCAGTGAGTTTTACGTCTCTGTCCTGCTCAACAGATCCAAAGGGCGTAATATGATTATGTATTCCACAGAAGGGGGAATGGATATAGAAGAAGTAGCTGAAAAGACGCCTCACCTGATCTTTACAGAGGAAGTTGATCCTGCTACTGGCTTATTGCCATTTCAGGCTCGAAAAATTGCATTTAACCTGGGATTATCCGGGACCGCCTTTAAGGAAATGACAAAATTTATATCCTCTCTTTACAAGGCATACGAACAAAGTGATGCCAGTCTGTTTGAAATCAACCCGGTTTTAAAAACCTCCGATGATAAGATCATGGCAGTTGATGCCAAGGTATCTATCGATGACAATGCTTTGTTCAGAAGAAAGCAGTATGCTGAAATGCGTGATTTAAGAGAGGAAAACCCTATTGAAGTGGAAGCCAGGGCCGTTGGATTAAACTATGTTGATCTCGATGGAAATGTCGGTTGTATGGTCAACGGTGCCGGACTCGCTATGGCGACAATGGACCTGATTAAAATGGCCGGAGGGGAACCCGCTAATTTTCTGGATGTTGGAGGAACTGCAGATGCCAAAAGGGTGGAAGAAGCTTTCAGGATTATCCTTAAGGATCCCAATGTAAAAGCAATACTCATCAATATTTTTGGTGGGATTGTTCGTTGTGATCGGGTTGCACAAGGGGTGGTTGATGCCTATAAAAATATGGGTGATGCTATCAAGGTTCCGATTATTGTTAGACTACAGGGAACCAATGCCGAACTGGCCAAGGAGATAATTGATAATTCCGGATTAGCAGTACATTCTGCCGTACAATTCCAGGAAGCTGCTGATAAAGTAAAAGAAGTATTGGCATAAATATAATTCTGCCAACCTTATTTATTAAAGGAGATGTTAACCAAACATCTCCTTTTTTTATGCCCATGTTAGTTCAATGTAATGGTTTTTAAGCTTGAGTTAAGGATCAGGTCTGAGGTTTTTTCAGATGTCATTCTTAGGTAACTTCGAATAGTCAAATTGCTTAAAAATATGTTAATCATTAAAATAATTGTAACATCCTTAAATTACAATCGTCTTTTATAACAAATCATCAATCTAATTATTAATCAAAAAACAAACAATCATGAGAAAATTACCTGTAATGCTCGTAGCGGCCATTCTTTTTTCAGCCGGGAATCTTTTTGCAAATGATTTCGAATCTACAGATCCCAACAAAGAACTTGCGATTCAGATCGGAGATCTTTTAAAGGACAACACCTTTGTGCTCAAAGAACAAGACCTTACTGCGAAGGTATTGTTTACCCTGAACCACAAAAATGAGATCGTCGTGATCTCTGTGGATACGGAGGATGAAGTTTTGGAACGATTTGTTAAGAGTCGACTCAATTACAAAACGGTTGAGATACCCGCGTCGAAGGAAGGAACTATGTTCACTGTCCCTGTGAGGATCACAGGATAAACACTGATGTTATCTTAAAAGGCCCTAAGTTTTCTTGGGGCCTTTTTTATTTTTATAAGGAACGGACCCCAGGCCGGTAAATTTGCTTTTTCTCGGTTTTGAAGCTCCTGTGGACTTACTTTTAGTGTCACTGACACTTTTTCCTTTAACTTGAGTAGACTCCTCTTTGGGGCCTCGTAAATGCAGTACCAAACCGTTGAGGAAATTCCTCAGCACCTGGTCTCCGCATTCCTTGTATTTCGGATGCCCCTCCTTTCGGCAAAAGGCTCCTATTTCAGCTTTGGAGATACGAAAATCGACAAGTGCCAGGATATCAACTATTTCATCATCCCTTAACTGCAGGGCTACCCGTAATTTTTTAAGGATATCGTTATTTGTCATCAGATTCTAATTTCAGACAAGGTATTGGAAAAGGATAAGAAAGACAGCCTTTTCTGTTATTTTCTGATAAGGATTTTTCTTTATCCGAATTCCTCAGTTCAAACTTCCTAATCACCTGGATATCATGTCAATAAGGCAGTATTATAGAGGGTAAAAATGCCAAAAAGACAGATAATCTCAGTTGGTATATCATTTGTTCTAATAGGAGTAAACAATTAAAAGTTTAACCTTAAAATCATAAAGTCATGAGCATTATAACAAGAAACACCGGAATGTTACCTTCCCTGATGAACGAATTCTTCAGACCAGATTGGATGGGCGGAAGTGAAAATTACGTTGCTACCCTTCCTGCCGTAAACATCAAGGAAGATGATATGGGATTTAATCTTGAATTGGCGATCCCCGGAAAAGACAAAAAAGATTTCAATGTGGAAGTCGATAAGGACGTACTTACCATCTCCATGGAAAGTAAGTCTGAGGATGAAAAAAAGGAAGAGAATTATACCAGAAAAGAATTTTCCTATTCGTCTTTCAAGCGATCTTTCACCATGCCAGACACTATAGATAGTGATAAAATCAAGGCGACCTATAAGGAAGGAATACTGTCGCTTTACCTTCCTAAAAAGGAGGAGGCTTTGCCAAAGCCAAAGCGCATGATTGAAATTGGCAAATAAGAATAGAAGAAATTATGCTTGACCCGTCCTACGGGTTTTCATAATGGTTGGTTTGTTTGGTTAGTTGAGAGGTACCTCATATATTGGGGTACCTTTTTTAATGCGGTTCATTGAGTATGGCCAGACACATCATTATCCCTTCAAGGAAATTTCCCAGGCGCAAATTTTCGTTTGGTGCATGTATACTATTATCCGGATTCGGGATTCTAATCGAAACCGCAGGGACATCCATTGTTTTTACAAAAGGAGCTATAGGTTGGGAACCGCCTGTAGTTCTCATATTCACTACCTTTTTTCCAAATACATTTCCAAGTGCCCGATTTAGGAACTCCCCAGTTTCTGAATTCATCTCCGTTCTAAAAGGCAGTGATCCCAGCCGATATTTCATACTGGCAATTTTTGGATGAACACTCCTTTCTTCTGCTGTGGGAATACTGTCGACCAGATAAAAACCTTCTTTTCTCAAATGTCCTTCCAGTAATTCTACCATGCGCTCCCCTGGAGTTTCAGGTACCAGTCGCATATCTATTTCAATCTCCACATCTTCCGGAATAATGGTTCTCACTTCTTTTCCTACCCAGGCTGAACGCAACCCACGAATATTTAAAGACGGGTACTGTAGCGATTCCTGATAGTTATTGCCTACGGCTTCGCTTTTTGAAATACCAAGCCGCATTTTAAGGCTATCCTCATTTTCCGGTAAAGAACTAAGCGCAATTTTGTCTTGATCTGATAAGACGATTCCATCATAAAAACCGGGGATAATAACACGCCCGTTGGGATCTTTCAGGCTGGCAATAAAGTGCGAAGCTGCAAATACCGGGTTGGGAGCATAATTCCCGTATTGCCCACTGTGTAGCGGACTCGAAGGACCAAATATTTTTATGGTAGCCGTTGCAATGCCACGGGCGCCATAAGTTAGGGTGGGCCAATTGGAAATATGTCGCGTTCCATCCATGATAAGTACCATGTCTGCATCCAGCAGGGATTTATTTTCTTCAACAGCCCGCGCCAGGGTAGGGGAGCCCAGCTCTTCCTGAAAATCCATTATTACCTTGATATTACATGCTGTTTTCAAAGATTTCTGATGAAAATAATCCAGGGCAGTGATAAAAGCCATAGCCGGCCCTTTTGAATCAGATGCTGACCTGCCAAACACTCTCCATTCAGGATTCAGAGGATCTCCGGGTTCCCAGCTAACCGAATTCCACATGCCCTTTTCTCCCTTTTCTTTAATCACGGGAATAAATGGGTCGGTCTGTTCCCATTCTGAAGGATCCACCGGTTGGCCATCTATCTGCAGATAAAAAAGTATTGTTTTTTTATCTACGGATATCCTCTTCTCCGCAAAGAGTAATGGAGCTCCTTCGGTTTTGATTATCTGAGTATCGAAACTAAGACGATTAAATCGATCCCGGCACCATTCGAGGTTTTGGACTACCTGCTCCGGATCACTGCCGATATTCGGAAGTTTAAGGAATTCAATTAATTCTTCCACTCCCCCGGAAAACTTACCCTGCGCAATCTCCCTTATCTCTGATCCTGATAGTTTTTGACCATTAAGGAATGGAGCAATACAACAAAAAAGAAGTGTAATTATCAGGGAATTTTTCATATTGGAATTTAACTTATTCCTGTTTCTGCAGGACTTTTATTTCATCCCTTAATTGCGCCGCCAGCATAAAGTCGAGTTCTTTCGCTGCTTTTTCCATCGCCTTTCGCTTGGTCCGAATCATTTTTTCGCGCTGGTCGGACGTCAGGTATTCCAAATCCGGTTCAGCTGCCCTTCTCTCCTCTTTGATAAAGTGATAGGTCGATACCGAATTCTTGGCCAGGGCATTGTCCAGGCTCTTATTCAGGGAGGTGGGGGTGATGTTGTTTTCCAGGTTGTATTTTGTCTGTTTCTCCCTGCGATACTTTGTCTCATCGATGGTCTTTTGCATACTGACAGTGATTTTATCCGCATACATAATGGCCTTCCCGTTTAAATGTCTTGCAGCCCTACCTACCGTCTGGGTTAAGGAACGGTTGCTCCGAAGAAAACCTTCCTTGTCGGCATCGATAATGGCCACCAGGGAAACTTCTGGTAAGTCCAGTCCTTCCCTCAAAAGGTTGACTCCTATCAACACATCAAAAATCCCTTTTCTCAGGTCCTGCATTATCTCAACGCGTTCAAGTGTATCCACATCACTATGAATATAGCGGCAGCGGATATTGATCCTTGTCAGATACTTGGCAAGTTCTTCGGCCATACGTTTGGTAAGTGTGGTGACCAGCGTACGTTCATCTTTTTCAATCCGTTGCTGAATTTCCTCTACCAAATCATCAATTTGATTCTTGCTTGGACGAACTTCAATTTCAGGATCGAGTAGTCCCGTAGGTCTGATGACCTGTTCCACATATACCCCCTGACTATGTTGCAGTTCATAATCTGCCGGGGTGGCACTTACAAATATGGTCTGTCCCTGCAGGGCCTCGAATTCTTCAAATTTCAGTGGACGGTTATCCATAGCTGCCGGCAGGCGAAAACCGTAATCCACAAGGTTTTCCTTTCGTGATCTGTCTCCTCCGTACATTGCGTGCACCTGGGGAATGGTTACATGACTTTCATCTACAATCATCAGGTAGTCTTCAGGAAAATAATCCAGAAGACAGAATGGGCGTGTACCCGGTTCCCTGCCATCTAGGTATCTCGAATAGTTCTCTATTCCGGAACAATAACCCAGCTCCCTGATCATTTCCAAGTCGAAATTAGTACGTTCTTCCAGTCGTTTTGCTTCCAGGGGCTTCCCAATTTCTTTAAAATACTCCACCTGATTCACCAGATCGTGCTGTATTTCATGGATGGCATTCTGAAGGATATCCGGAGAAGTGACGAACATATTGGCCGGATATATATTCAAGGTTTCATAAACTTCAATCAGTGTATTGTTGTAAGGGTCAAAAGCCTCTATTTCCTCAATCTCATCCCCGAAAAAATGTATCCTGAAAGCATTGTCGGCATAGCTGGGAAAAACGTCTACAACATCGCCTTTCACCCTGAAATTTCCATTCTTGAAGTCGGCTGTCGTTCTGGAGTACAGACTCTGCACCAGTTGATGCAGAAACTTTGTACGCGCTATCACCTGATCTTTTCTGATGGTGATCACATTTTTTTGAAATTCCACGGGATTTCCAATACCGTAAAGACAGGAGACGGAAGCTACTACCAGTACATCCCGTCTGCCGGATAACAGGGAGGAGGTGGTACTTAGCCTCAATTTTTCTATATCTTCATTGATCGAGAGATCTTTTTCAATATATAAGCCACTGGTGGGGATATACGCCTCTGGTTGATAATAGTCGTAATACGACACAAAATATTCCACGGCATTCTCGGGAAAAAACTGTTTAAATTCTGAGTACAATTGAGCAGCCAGTGTTTTATTGTGGGCCAGGACGAGGGTTGGTTTTTGTACCTCTTCTATCACATTGGCAACAGTAAAAGTCTTCCCAGACCCCGTCACTCCCAGCAGTGTCTGATAGTGTTCTCCTTCCTGTATTCCGGAGACCAACTGTTTGATGGCTTCAGGTTGATCCCCCGTAGGTTTGAAATCGGAAACTACTTTAAATTTCATAGGATAAAATTACGAAAGTCGGGGCGTTTTCTTCACCTGTAATATCAGATTTTAATCGCCTTAACGGGCCAGGGAGAAATGCCCTGTCATTTCGTTATTTGTGCTCGACCTGGCCCTGAACCAGTAGTCGGAAGCGGGGAGGGATTTACCATTGATTGTTCCGTCCCAACCCCTTGAATTGGGATCAATCTGCACAAGTAATCGTCCATAACGATTGTAGATTTCTATACTGACCAGGGTAATATCTCCCGCGAACTCCGGCGGTATATATTGCCAGTAATCGTTGATGCCATCTCCATTCGGAGTAAAGAACTTGGGAAAGCCTTCCAGGGTGAGATCCTGAACGATCTGCTCTTCGGCAATTCCACATCCATTCCTGTCCCTAACATAAAGTGTATGTGTGCCATAGGGGATACCACTAAAAATGTTGCTGCCCTGGTAGGGTCCGTTAATGTTATCAATTGCGTATTCGTAATCTCCGCCGCCCGAAGCATTTACAACAATTCTTATCCCTGTGGCCTGTTCTGTAACATCGATGGATGAGATCACCGGCGCTTCTGAACTTACCACGCTAAAAACTTGTGAGCTGGGACATTCAAGGTTTCCGCTCTGTGGAATGAGGTTATAGGCTTCATAGCGATAGTCTCCCGGCCCTGAGAAAGTAACATCAGCGGTATCTGATATAAGGGTTTCATTGCCATTCGAATTAATGCTGTACCAGCGATAGCCATCAGCCGTATCAGGACTCGTATATATCAACGGGAATTCATTTTCGCAGCTAGAAATGGTAGCAGGGAAGTTAATTTCAGGATTCAGGGTAATGAGGTCTCCCGTCATCGGATCGAAAAAAGGACCACACCCCTGAAGGGTAGTAAACGACTCCTGCTGGCAGCCTATGGCCTCTCCGGCAGCATTAAATGGTACGATGGTAATAAAGAAGGTGCGGTTGGCTTCTAATTCGAGAATTCCGGTCTGTGTAACCGGGGGAAAAGCAACATTATCCAATACTTCCGCTGTAAATGGGGAGTTTCCAACTGTTATTCGGTAACCGGTTGCTCCCGGTACTGGGGTCCATTCAAGGATGGGCGTAATGGGGACATTGTTGGCTCCATCCGCTGGAGAAATAAGGGAGGTACAACCCGGTAAGGCGGCAATAGCACTGGTACTAAAACTGAATTCCGAACAGGAAACAGCGTCTCCTATAAGATTATAGGCTATGATGTTGACGTAAACAACCGAATTGGGAGGGAATTCTACTAAGGGATTATATGTTAATGTATTTCCAAGGTCGGTAGTGGGAAGCAGATCACCTGCTCCTGAAGAGCTTCCTAAAGTAAGTCGGTACCCTATCGCACCCGGTACATAATTCCAGCTGAGATTGGTTGCCGGGTTCACGTCAATTTGTCCATCAGAAGGAATGGAAAGCTGAGCGCAAGCCGGAATTTGAGTTATAGGAGCTGTTGTAAAGGATTCACTTGCACAAGGAATCTCAAGATTACCGTTCTGGAAATCAAACAATGTAATGGTAACGTAAATAAGGGTATTTTCAGGCAGACCCAGAGGGGGGTTGTAAGTAGTGGCACTTCCCACAAACCTTTGGTCCAGAATGTCAGTGCCCCCGGGGGTTGTACCAAGGGAAATGATATAACCGGGTACATTGGGTACCTGATTCCAGGAAATGTCCGCATCTACCGCTACGTTTGTAGATCCGTCAAGCGGGCTGGTCAGAACCGTTGAAGGACATACCTGCGCAATTACCTCTAAGACTATAAACAATAGGAAAAGGAAGAGCCATCCGGAGTATTTCCCGGTAGTATTTTTATTCCTTATGTCAGGATTAAACCTCATTATTGCTGGTTAACGTTTTAAAGTAAAATGTCCCTGGATTTCGCGACCATCCACTAACTGAACTTTAAACCAGTAGTCAGCGGCAGGCATCGTTTTTGAATTTACAGTGCCGTTCCAGCCACGCTCCTTTACCCCAATCTGGGTAACAAAGGAACCATATCGGTCATAAATACCAACAAAAGCATTGGCCTGGAAAAGCTCACTCAACCCTGTGAGTTGCCAGTAATCATTGACTCCGTCACCATTAGGAGTAAAGAACTTCGGATATCCCATCACGGCTACATCTTTTTGTGTAATGCCGCACCCCTCCGTGTCTCTTACGAATGCCGTATAAAATCCTGGTGAAAGATTTGAGAAGCTGGGATTGTTCTGGTACTCTATTCCATCCAGTGAGAATTCGTATTTTCCTTCTCCGCTGACTGAGATTGTCAGGGTGTTATTATTTGAAAAATCATTGACCTCAATGTTGTTCAGGACAGCCCTGCCTGAGGGGATCAGTTGGAAACTTACTTTATTTCCACATTCAACCTCATTTCCGTTGATGCTGTAGATATAACTGGTTTCCAGTTCATAAAAGCCAAGTTCGTTAAGAGTCACATTTTTATCATTTCCCATAACCGTGCTGCCCGATCCTGTTTTCTTATACCATCGGTAGGAATCAAAACCTTCAGGGCCTTCAATTAGAGCACTTCCACGATCCGTGCAGAGGATGTATGTATCTTCCATGACGGGCTTGGGTGATGGATTCACGATCAGATCCACAGCCTCTATTCCCATACATTGGTTTCCTTCTGATAAGCGGGCGTAGAGGGTAAGTGATTCGGTAGTTAATTCCGGATCGAGAATTGGATTTTGTTGTAGTGCCGCATCGGATATTTCGGAATAGAACTGCACGGAAACCATTGGGTCCGTGTACCTGTCGGCAACTGCTTCCAGATCGAAATAGCTTTCCAGTTTCCCATCATACGGATCATCGTCACAGGCATAAACCGGACCAATACTACTTGCTGTCACCTCCGACGGAGTGACAATAAGATTCAGTTCTCCTTCGTTGGCACACCCCAGCGTATTCACTACTTTGTAATAAAGGATCTGACTAAAGGGCTGTGTATTCTGATAATTTGTACTGTTGGCGATAGGGAGATCCGAATCGCGATCGGCCTCCGATTCGTAAAAAGAGAAATTGAGATCGGGATTTATGTTTATTCCCTCCAGGTTGATAATGGAGATTCCATCTGTCGGGTCGTCGGGGCCAACATCGCATTGTACAAGTTCAATCGAAGGATCGGGTACAGGTAGCACATAGATGAGGGATTCTCCTATGGTAGGGCATTCATCGGGATCTGAAGGTGTAATCACTACACGATACCTTCCTGAATCAGATTCAGTTGCCGACGGCAGGGTAAACGTGCTGCCAGTAATTGCAGGGAGGGGGATACCATCTTTTTCCCACGAATACAACGCTCCCGGAATGCTGTCTGCCTCCAAGTTTAGGGGTTCTCCGTCGCAGAGGGTTAAGGTACTGCTGGTGGTGCCATCATCGTTGCGAACAAGTGCTGTGTTCCCGAAGAATGACTGTATGAAAGGAGGAAGGCCCTGCATACTTATCTTTCCCTTCAGATCAATAGCATTGTGCAGATAGTTAGCTGCCATACCTGTTTCATTGGGATTGTTAATTACGCTCAAGTAAGGTGTACCTTCACTATAGCTCCTGGTGATCGACCGGTAAATTTTCCCATTCTCTCCTTGTTGCAGGGCACCTCTGTAAATAGGCCGATTATCGAGTTCAATTATGGATGCATTGATATCGGGAGAACTGGTATCCATCTGAAAGAGGGATGAGGAGTGGTTACCATTGTTCTCCGAATTGTTGGTTGCATGCACATAAAGGAGTCTGCTGTCAGGAGAAAATTCCAGACCATAGGCATTCGTATTGGTGCCCGGTAATTCAATGGTAATCGAATTCGTTATCAATCCCGTGGTCGCATCAAAATCGTATATATAAAGTCCGTCAGTAAAATTAGCAACCGCCAGCTTTTGGGAATCGGGGGAAAACTTCAGATACCCCCGGGGATCTTCAATCTGCAGCCCGGGATAAGTAGTTTTCACAGGGGTGGAAACAACCCCTGACGCATTGATCTCGTAGGCATAAAATGTATTCAGTACCCCATTGATCCCATTTTGAGATGCGAGGGTCACTATCCAGATAGATTGCTCAAAGCAATTCTTTATAACGGCCGTGATCTTCTCTGAACAATCCTGGAGCAGGTTTACGTTCTTGACTGTCACAGCACCCAGGCCGTCATCTTGTGAAATATCTACAACGGAATAGTTCAGGCCTAAGTCGGGGTCCTCCCCAAAGGCAGAGGTATCCACGGTGAAGATATAAAACAAGTTGGGGTCCTCCGGTTTAGGAACAATCAGGGCCGACTGGGTGCTAGAGGGATCCCCTAAAAGATCTTCCCCATTGAGCATGGTTTCATGATTCCCGTTATATACGGTAATTCCATCGGTATAAAAAAGGAGATTCCCGAAGGAATCGGAAATTGAGGCACACCCTTCTATAGTATTTAATTTGCTTTTGGTGATATTGGAAACACTGCCGTCATTGTTAAAGCGAATTCCTGCTCCATTCCCGAAGAGCCAGTTGGAAGTCTCTCCCTGCGCAAATAATAGACACGGGAACAGCAGACCTAAAAGGACTAAGGAGCCAATCTTTTTCATAGTGTTTTCCCAAACACCACAATATACTACAAATCTCTCTTTTTAAGTAACAGGTAGGACAAATAGACAAAAATCGCGGTCCAGGCAAGAACAATGAGAAACTCATACCAGTGAACGTGATAGTTCAGGGAAACACTTTCACCGATCTGATTGGCGACCGACTGAACAGCGTTGAGTCGGGAAAAAGGCTCTTTGACAAGGTTGAACATAGAATTCAGGGGAAAGAATGCCATGACGGCATCCGTAGTATCAGAATCGAAGAGTTTCCATCTGATCATCCCTCTCACAAATCCTTCAAATACTTGCCAAAGGATAAGGAAACCCAGGGCAAATGCAGATCTTTTTACCAGGACTCCAAGGAATAGACAGAAGGAGAAAAACCCCACGAGTTTCACAAAAAAGGCAGGGAGAAATTCCAGATCCGAAAATATGATAGACAACTCGTCGTAATCAGAATAGATCAATCCCAGAATCATTGAAACCACAAAGACAAAAATCGTGGAGATCAGGGCAAAAGAAATGACCGTCAGGAATTTAGAAAGCACAAATTCCTTTTTAGAAAGGCCGTCGATGAGGTTCTGCTTTATGGTTTTATTGCTGTATTCGTTAGACATCATAGAGACGATTACGATGGCAAGGAAGAGCTTAAACCAGGCTGTCATAAAGGTGTTAAAATGCCAGATATAAGGAAAATTAAAGATTCCTTGTTCGGCCAGATGAAACTGGATGGGTCCGATGTCAAACTTGATGGCGGCTACCAGGGCAATGGACGTGAGCAGGACGAAATAAGAGATAATTAAGATCTTGCTCGATCGGTTATTCCAAAGCTTGATAAATTCAATTTGTAAAAGCCTTTTCATGGGGTATTCCAGATTTTAGTTGCTTTGGGTTTTAGTGAGGGTAAGGAACTGCTCCTCCAGGCTTTCCTTGCGCATCACCAGGTGGTTAAGTACAATTCCATTTTTGAATAGAAATTCGTTGAGGGCCCCTGGTTCCATTTTTTCGTTGAGAACAGCGGTGATCAGGCCGAACTCCTCATTTATATCTCCAAATCTCTTATCTTTTTTCAACAACTCAATCAAGGCTTCCGTATTGTTGGTTTTAAGTTCTAAATATCCATGACTGGCGAGCATATTATCTACCCGGCCTGAATATAATTTCTCACCTTTTCTGAGGATGACTACATGGGTGCATACCTTTTCAACTTCATCAAGTAAGTGGGACGCCAGCAAGATGGTAGTGCCTTGTGAGGCTATTTTTTTTATGATCTGTCGGATCTGATGAATCCCCTGGGGGTCGAGGCCGTTGGTCGGCTCATCGAGGATCAGGATTTCGGGATCATTCAGCAGGGCAGAAGCGATGGCAAGGCGTTGTTTCATCCCAAGGGAATAGGTTTTAAACTTGCTGTTCCTCCTTTCCCAAAGTCCCACTAATTGTAATGTTTCTTCGATGCGGTTATAAGAAACCTCTTTGATCTTACAAACCAGTTTGAGATTCTGCAGAGCCGACATATAAGGGTAGAAATTCGGCCTTTCTATAATCGCTCCTACTTTTTTCAAGGCTTCATGTGTAGTTGTTCTGCCATCGAACCAGGTAAAGGACCCCGCACTGCGATTCACAACATTAAGGACAATCCCCAGAGTGGTTGATTTGCCACTCCCATTTGGCCCCAGTATTCCATAAACATTTCCCTTTTCAATTGAAAATGAGAGGTCTTTGACTGCTGTAAGGTATCCGAATTTTTTTGTAAGGTTTGAGACTGTAAGAATCGTTTCCAAAAAGTGTTCTATTTAGGCAGTTTATAGTAACTTGACGATAAAACCCACAATTTGTTACAAATTGTCGGCATAAAGAAGTGAACCTATGACTCAACAACGGCTGATGTCCAGGAAAAAACCGTCATATCCTGTTAGCAGAAAACTGGATGTATTCCTCGAACAGTACAACCGCAAGACAGAAATACCCATATTTTATGAAGATCTGTTGCGTTTTGCAGGATCAGTGGTAGTTTATGATGACGAGGGAAATGATACTCTTTGGGTACGAGTTTATTATAACGATGCCGAGAGAGTTGAGATCGATCTAAGTCTGAAGCGGGTTTATTCCATCCTGCATTCAGACGGGACAGATCGCATATTTCAATACCTGAATGTTGACGCGGTGGACTATTGTACATTTGGAAATTCAAAACCCTTTCGGATTAAGATCCGGAATATCCTCAATGACAATTTTATCTATTTCTATGTGAAGAAAGCCGATGCTTCCAGAATCTACGGCCTGGAACTTGAGCATATGCTTTCTCCTTATAACCTAAATTATCTCGTTTATCGGAATACACTGATTGAAGAACACATATCTGGCATACCCGGAGATATTTTTATTAAAAACATGTTGCCTAATTGTACGGATTCTCAAAAATCCCAGCTGGCCAAGGAATTTGTAAAATTCAATGAGCGATGTATGATTCAATTGCTGGGAGATATGCGTTCCTATAATTACGTGATCATCCCAATACACGATTTTGATCATGTGGTTTTCAGGATCAGGGCCATCGATTTTGATCAGCAGTGTTATGAAGGGAAATTAAATGTCTATAGACCGCAATTCTTTAAGGAGAATTTTAAGATGGTCGGGTTGGTGCAGGACAGACTACTTGAAGATTCCATAGAACAGTACAAGGTGGAAGAAAGATCCATTATCGCAAAGAGGATCATCAGTGCCAATAAACGTATTAAAAGGCTGATCAGTGCTGCCAAAGCAGATAAAATTTCGAGTCAGGAGAATGTTGATCGCCTTAAAATGGAGATCTTTGCTTTTACCAAAGACCTGAAATTCAAAAAATGCAGGAATATGGGTCAGATTCTCAATCTCACCCTCGATTTTGTAAAGCGGAATTACGAAAATGTCAGTATGAGGCAAATCATCGATAGTAAGATAGAATTAAAATAGAAACCTACCTCTTCATTTACTCTCAGCTACCGTATTTTAATGTTTGGTCTCTTTGTTAAAATAAACCAGGTAGTAGTACATCTGTTTTTCTTCATCCCAACCTTTTTCCACAAAGCGCTCAGCCGATTCAGGATTGATAAAATCAAGACGAATCTGTACATGGGTATCCAGGTTGATCACATTCTTAATTTTTTTCCGGGTGTCAGACACGGCCTTGTTGGCAATTGGAAAAGTTGAAATGTCTTCTATGCTGTATTTTGGTCCTTTTTCAACTTTATAGTGCTTAAACTCAGGGATCAACTCCGGATTTTCCATCACCTCATTCAGGAACTGCGTTTCCTCAAAGGCATCGTTTTTCGCGAAATGATTCACCGCCCTGTTCATAAACAGAACTTCCTGTTGTTTGTCCTCTGCCGGTAAGACGATGTCCTTTGCAAAATTCTGGCAGAATTTCAGGTAGTTCTTTGTGTAGAAATTCTCATCAGCAAGGACATTGGTCCCCAGGAAATTCTCCAGCCAGTATTTGGCGTCGTAGCGGTTGCTGTCTACGGATAGCACCTTGTACCCTTCATCTTCCAGCACGTTAAAAATGAGGCAGCCCTTATCAAGCTTGTTGAGGTTTACCCCCTGTTCCAGGCGAATTTCAAGACTCGAAGATTTTTCCTCAAATTGCAGGAACTCCTGTTTGATCTCACTTTTAAATATTCCGAGTGCTTCCACTTTTTCATTATCCAGCACCACATTGCTGAATTTGACCACGAATACTTCTCCGTTTTTAATATGAGGGTGATCCGATTGATCGTATAGGTGCTTTGCGATCTTTTTTGATTTTTCCTGAAGGAGGGCAGGGTCTTTAAAAATCTCCTTTGCCGCCTGATAGAGCTCATTAAATTCCAGGTCGGCTTCATGGTTTAGCTGATAGTAGTTCTCTTCTTTTTCCCTGAAGGGTTTTAGAAAAAATTCTTTTAGCAAACCCCGGGATTCATCATTGAGAGCTTGAGGTTGGTCAGAGAGAAGAACACCTTCATTTTTATGTTTGTTACCAATGCGGTGCAATGATACTTCGTCGATTTGGGTATTAAAAAGGTTGATCATATTAAAGTGCTAAGTTTTAGAGTAAAATGGGGTTAACTATTTATTGAAGATTATGAATATCAGCTGGGTTAGTTCCAGTTTTCATCGAAATCCAGATCGTCATAGCGATCAAAGGTTTCGTCGAAATCGAACTTTGGATCGGCCTCAAAGTTTTTCTCCGGGGGAGCATCCGGTAATTCGCCAAAACTAAAAAGCAGGTTGGGATATGTTTGTCCATCCTGTGCCTCCACAATATCTGCCAATTCCACAAAAAACGTCCACATACTCAGAAAGTCGTAAACATAGATCATTTTGGGATGCTGCCGGGTTAGGGTATCCTCCAGAAAAGTTTCATTCATCAGTCGGACCGACTCATTACCTTCACTCATATCAAAGAGAGCAATTTCCTCCTCCTGGTTCCAGTTCTCATCACAGGTGTAGAATGATGCCATCTCATCACCCATGAATCCAAAGGCCTGGGTGATGGCATTGTGAAAGTCTTCCAGCGTGCTATCGGCCGGCATTTCGATATCTCTGAATATATCTTCTTTGGTATCGAGTATAATCCTGATTTTGTAAATCATCATGGATGCAAATTTCCTAATGGCAAAGTTACGAAGTTTCCTCGGTTGTCACCTTCTTTTGGGTTTCAAGAACCAAATAAAACTGGAGGCCAAACAACAAGGCTGCCAAAACCAGATGCAGAGGCTGGCTGGCAAAAGGGAAATCGAAATAGTACATTGCGATTCCGGTAAGTATTTCAATCCCGATAATAGTCAGAACCCAGTAAATTTTTGAATAGGCCAGTTTTCCGGCAAATATGATATAGGCAATCCATCCGTTTAGCAGAACTACGACAAGGGATAGCGTGCGATGGATATAAAACTGTAACTCCGGTTGGGAAAGCCATAGATTTTTTGCCCCTTCCCCCAACATATCGATCTGTGTGTCTATAAACTGGCGCACCTGGGTACCAAGAATGATTTGGACCATGGTGAGACCCAGCGCTACCCAAAGGAGTCGATTAACTTTTTGGTTATAGGGTGATTTAGCGATATCCATTTTGGTTTTTTGCAAGAGATAGATCAGAAGGGCGACGATCACCAGGGCCATGACCATATGCAGCGTTATTCGAATGGGCAGGAGTAAGGAGTAGACCACGGTTGCGCCCAGCCATGCCTGGAATAACATGCCCACTACAACTACCCAGCTTACGATGGTAATTGTCCTGTTTTTCTTCCAGTACCCGAAGGAAGCAATGGCCAGGATCAGGGTAGCCAGACCTGCCAGGGCACCTAATAGCCGGTTCAGGTATTCTATCCAGGTATGCGTCGCATTGAAAATGGCATAGTCGTGTTTTTCGTAAGCTTCCCAATTACGCTCATTAAATTGATCCTGTGTTGTAAAATCTCCGGTAGCCACATAGAGGGCTTCTTCCCGGATGATGACCTGCCCTTTTTTAAATTCCCTTCCGGGCTCCCAGAGCAATTCCGATTCCTGGGTCGGAGGAATGTAATAGCCAAAACATTTGGGCCAGTCGGGGCAACCCATTCCACTTCCTGTCATCCTTACGACGGCCCCGGCAATGATAACCAGGTAGACAAGAATGAGGGAAATTTTAGCCAATGGCCGATAATATTTCAGCATAGGATTTCGAATAGGGGTACAAAAATACGACTCTTTTCACTGAAAAATTCATGCATAGGAGCGAACAAAATAGATATTTAGAATAGAGGATAATCTTTGGCTATTGGGTAAGCCCCATTTCCTCGGCTTTTTTAATCATAAAGGCTTTTGCCGCTTCGTATTCATTGGGGATTTCCCCTTCCAGTATGGCTTCTTTGATGGCATCTTTGATCAGGCCGATCTCCCGTGAGGGAGGCAGGTTAAAGGTTCTCATGATCTCTTCTCCGCTTACCGGGGGCTGGAAGTTTCGTACGTGATCCCGGGCTTCTACTTCTTCAATTTTCTGGCGAACGAGCTTAAAGTTATTTTTATATTTCTTCTTTTTTTTGGGGTTTTTGGTGGTAATATCCGCTTCGCACAGGGTCATAAGGTCATCTACAAATTCCCCTGCATCAAAAATGAGTCGGCGCACGGCGGAATCGGTTACAAAATCCTCGGCCAGTACAATGGGTCTTGAACTCATCAGCACCATTTTCTGGACGAATTTCAATTTCTCATTCAAAGGCATCCTCAGTCTTTTGAAGATTTTATAGACCATTTTTGCCCCCACAAATTCATGGGCGTGGAAGGTCCAGCCCAGCTTTTTGTCGTATCGTTTTGTAGGGGCCTTACCGATATCGTGGAGTAAGGCAGCCCAACGCAGCCAAAGGTCGTCTGTGTGTTCAGAAATATTGTCCACAACTTCCAGAGTATGCCAGAAATTATCCTTATGCCTTTGCCCTTCAATTTCTTCAATACCCTGAAGTGCGACCAACTCGGGCAGGATAAAATCTAAGAGGCCGGTTTTCAGAAGCTGGCCAAAACCCACGGATGGCTTCTCGCTCAAAAGAATTTTATGCAATTCATCTACAATCCGCTCTTTGGAGATGATGTTGATTCTCGACTTGTTGTCTTCAATAGCTTTAAGGGACTTAGTCTCTATTTTAAATCCGAGCTGGGAAGAGAAGCGTATTGCCCTAAGCATCCGAAGTGGGTCATCCGAATAGGTCACTCCGGGCTCTAATGGAGTTTTTATCAGTTTTTTACCCAGATCCTCAACCCCCTGGAAGGGATCCAGCAAGTCTCCGTAGTTATTTTTGTTCAGGGACAGAGCCAGGGCATTTATGGTGAAATCGCGTCGTTTCTGATCGTCTTCAAGGGTTCCGTTCTCCACGATTGGTTTACGACTATCCCGATTATAACTTTCTTTACGCGCACCGACAAACTCAACTTCCTTATCGCCTACTTTCAACATGGCCGTACCAAAGTTCTTAAATACCGTAACCTCAGGTTTTCCGGGGGAGAGGGAGGCTACTTTTTTCGCCAAAGAAATACCACTACCTACGGCCACGATATCGATGTCCTTTGGCACTCCTCTCTCGAGGAGTAAATCCCTCACAAAACCTCCAATAACATAACAATCTACAGAGAGCATCGCTGCAGCCTCCGCAATGGTATGAAAGATTTGATCTGTAAGGGCTTCTTTATAATTCCTTTTCGCCATTTTATTCCCGAATCACTTTTACAGTGCCGTCGTTGCTCAATTTTATTATCGAAGAGGAAACGGCATTCCCTGCATTCCGCTGCAAATTTACCACATAGTCGACTCCTTTTAAAATGGTGGGTGTTATTTCCCCAAAGTTGGCAGGGGTAGGTTCACCGGCAATATTCGCAGATGTAGAGACGATTGGTTTTTTAAAGGCGTTGATGAGGTAGCGACAAAATTTATCTGAGGCAACTCGGATAGCCAGCGTATTGTCATCAGCTATGAGGTTTCGGGCCACACCTCTGGGTTGGTCATAAACAATGGTTGTGGGTTTACTCGCCAGGTCCATAATATCCCAGGCCGTTTCCGGAACCTTTTCCACAAGACGTTCAAGCATGGCATCATTGCCCACCAGGCAAATCAAGGCCTTTGAATCGGGTCGATTTTTTAAGTGATATACTTTCTCCACGGCCTCTTTATTGGTGGCATCACAGCCGATTCCCCAGACCGTATCTGTAGGGTATAAAATAAGACCTCCATTTTCGAGTACTTCGAGACAAGATTTAATTTCCTGTGTAAAGTCATTCATGTTTAATCGGACTTTAGTTTATCTTTCAGGTTGAAATGGTCTGAAAGTTTCAGCCATTGCACACTATTCAGGTCTTTTTTAATATTGACATGTTTCAGGGAGGTCTTTTGAGATCCCATGACCGGCACTGCCTTTTTACTCCGGTTCGAAGCCAATCTACACTTGGTGCCTTTTAATAAGGACATGGTTTTAAACCAAAGATCATCCGCCTTCGGCGCTAAATTAAGGAAGAGGTCTTCCTTGTCAAATCGCTTATCGAGGCTGGCAGGAGGGTATAGCACTCCTTCTGCACCAATGGGGAGTACCCAATCTGAGCCAACAGCGGCAGGCTGGTCGGTAGGCCATTGTCCGTAAGGAAGAAAATTTCCCTCTCTATCCATTTTTATCGTTCTAGTTTGATTGGCGATGATGGCCCCGGGAAACCGCTGAGATTCTTCATAAAGTAAAGAAAGCCATTGAGGTCTGTACATCAGATCATCATCACAAGTGATTACCGGGTATTCTGGAAAGGCCGAAAGGGTATGGATCAGTTTTTTATGAGAACAATGCAGGTGAGTGGTTCGGATCTCAAAAATGTCGCCACATAATTCCGTGAGTCTGGGAGGAAGTTCTTTTTCAAGAGAATCAGGGATCCAGAGCAGTATTTTTACGGGGGACACACTTTGAGACAGCAAGCTGCGAATCACGAGATCAACGACTCCCAGCCTGGATTCGATGGTAGTGAGGGATATCAGGACAGGAATCACAGTTTTGGACCTTTTCTGCCCAGCCCCATTAGTTCCATACCTTAATTTAAGGGAGTAATAAATAGATACTGGAAGCTCTTTTACTTTCATTTTAGATAAGGAACTGTGATGTTCTTTGCCCTGCAAATTACGGTAACCAAATGGGAAGGGCGAAAAAAAAAGCGGATGAAATTATAGGGGTTGTAAGGATTTTTTAAATATTAGATTGACCACTTACCAGGGATATTTAAGGTAGAAACAACGAAATCTCCACAAAGCTTTCTATTTTTGTGGGATGCAGAATACGGAGCCTAAAATTTCAATCATTGTCAGCACTTACAATTCTGAAGCCTGGCTTGAAAAAGTGTTGTGGGGTTTTGAATACCAAACGTTCAGGAATTTTGAAGTGGTAATTGCCGATGACGGATCGGGGCCCAAAACCAAAAATCTGCTCGAGGAAATGAAAGTCGGTGTCTCTTACCCCATAATTCATGTATGGCAGGAAGATGACGGATTTCAGAAGTCGAGAATCCTCAACAAGGCTATAGTAGCCTGTAATTCACCCTATATCATCATGACCGATGGAGATTGTATTCCGAGGGAAGACTTTGTAGAGGTACATTACATCAATAAAGAACCCGGATATTTTATTTCAGGTGGGTACTATATGTTACCTATGAATATTTCCAAGGCTATCACCAGGAAAGACATTGAGGAACAGAATTGTTTTAACATTCAGTGGCTGAAAGAAATGGGAATTCCCAAGACGTTTAAGAACAATAAACTAACGGCCAGAGGATATATCTCGAAGTTTTTCAATATGATCACGCCAACCAATGCAAGCTGGAATGGGCATAATTCATCAGGTTGGAAAAAAGATATCCTCAATGTTAATGGATTTGACGAACGGATGCAGTACGGGGGGCAGGACCGGGAGTTGGGGGAACGATTATTCAATTTTGGGATCAGGTCGAAACAGCTGCGCTATAGTGCAGTATGTGTGCATTTAGATCATAAACGTGGATATAAAACACCCGAATCTATAGAAAAGAATAAATCCATAAGAAAGGAAACCCGAAATAAAAAGTTGGTGTGGACGCACTATGGCATCAGCAAGTAATAAGCCAGGGCATTTTTTCGCTCCAGGCGTTTTAGCTCACGGAAACGCTCTAGTACACCCAGGGCATTGAGATAGCAGATAGTTATCCCTTTCTTCCCGTCAAGGATCCCCAGACGTAGGATGTAGTGATTAAAAAATTTCCAGGCAGGTTTAAGGAAATAATAAAAGTAGTTAAAACTTTTTTCCCTGTAGAAATCTTCTTTGGCTTTCAATTGCCCGTATTTAAGCATTTTCCCCTTGTAATCTTCATAATTCTTATAGCAGTAGTGGATTAGCTTCTCATTTAGGATACCTGATGTCCCATCTACTTCAAGGGTTTCGTGTACAATCTTCTTGTCGGAGAATTTGGCTTTGTCTTTCTGGAAAAGACGATAATTTTTATCGGTTTGCCATCCACTGAATTTAAGGGCCTTTCTCTCAAACATAAATTTGCGATAGAACCAATAAGCTGCGTGAGGAGATTCCTGCTGTACAGTTTCTTCTATTTCTTTTTTAAGGCCTGCCGGTACTATTTCATCAGCATCTAGAAAGAGGATCCAATTGTAAGTTGCCTGCGAAAGGGCAAAGGTTTTTTGCAGGGTAAAATTGGTAAAGGGGTGCTGAACGACCTTTACTTTAGGGTGTTGCAGCAAATATTCATAAGTCCCGTCAGTACTGTAAGAATCAACAACCAGTATCTCATCTGCAAAAGAGACTGAATCGATACAAGCCTGAATATATCCCATTTCATTGTAGGTAATAATCAGGGCCGATATTTTCTGGTTGTCGTTGTTCATACTTAGCGGAGTAACCGTGATACTTGATTTCAAATGCAAAGTTATAACAATAAAATCGTCATAAAATTGCCTTCAGGAGAAAAATTCCTACAAATTATACAGCTACATTATATTCTCGCAGGGCATTATTGAGGGAAGTTTTTAAATCCGTACTCGGCTTTCTTTTCCCGATAATCAGGGCACAAGGCACCTGATAGTTTCCTGCCGGAAATTCCTTTGTGTAGCTCCCTGGTATAACAACTGAACGGGCCGGAACCCTACCTTTCATTTCAACCGGGGACGATCCTGTAACATCGATGATCTTGGTAGATGCTGTTAAAACTACGTTTGCACCCAGTACGGCTTCCTGTTCAACCTTCACGCCTTCAACAACGATACACCGACTTCCTACAAATGCATTGTCCTCTATGATTACCGGAGATGCCTGCAGGGGTTCTAATACCCCACCAATGCCAACCCCTCCGCTGAGGTGGACATTTTTACCAATCTGGGCACAACTCCCAACGGTGGCCCAGGTGTCTACCATAGTCCCTGTATCTACATAGGCTCCGATATTTACATAACTGGGCATCAGAATAGTGCCAGGGGCAATGTAGGCACCATGTCTGGCAACTGCATGAGGAACTACCCTTATTCCTTTTTCCTTATAACCTTTTTTCAGAGGAATCTTATCGTGATATTCAAAAATCCCTACTTCCTGGGTGACCATTTTCTGGATTGGAAAGTAGAGTACTACTGCTTTTTTAACCCATTCGTTAATCTGCCAGCCATTGTCTGTGGGTTCGGCACATCTGAGCTTCCCTGAATCGATCAAATCCACTACTTTTCGGATCGATGTCTGGGTCTCAATTTCATTCAATAAATCGCGCTGCTCCCAGGCCTTTTCTATAGTATTCTTCAACTCCTTCATGGATAGGTAAATTTTGGGCAAATATAATGGGTAAGGGCGGATTATAAGGCCCATTTTTACAGGAATAACAATTTATCCTGTACTTTTGCAAAAATTAATTGAATTGGGTCGGATTATAGCCTTGGACTATGGAAAAGTAAGGACGGGAATAGCGGTTACGGATCCGCTACAGCTCATAGCTTCCGGACTTACTACAGTGCAAAGCTCGGAAGTGATTCCTTTTTTATTAGAATACGTTAAGGAAGAGTCCATTTCTGAAATCGTGATAGGAGAACCCCGGCAAATGAATCATTTGCATTCAGAAGCCGAACCCCTGATCCAGAAATTTCTGGTGAAGTTAAAAAATGCATTTTCGGATATCCCGGTACTCAGGCAGGATGAACGCTTCACTTCTAAACTAGCGCTGGAAAGCCTTATCGCCTCAGGAGTAAAGAAAAAGGGCAGAAGGGAAAAAGGGGTTATAGACGAGGTGAGTGCGACCCTTATTTTGCAGGGTTATCTTGAAAGGAAAAAATAAGGCGTTACGGAACGCGGAATGTAATAGTATTGAATATATGATTTTACCTATTGTCGCTTATGGCGATCCGGTACTGAGAAAAGTAGGTGCTGAAATAGAGGAGGATTACCAAGGGCTTAAGACACTGATTGAAAATATGTGGGAGACCATGTACAATGCTAACGGAGTGGGCCTGGCAGCACCGCAGATTGGCCTGCCCATCAGATTGTTTTTAGTCGATACTTCCCCTTTCGCCGAAGATGATGAGCTTACTGAAGCGGAGCAAAAAAAACTTAAAGACTTTAAGAAGGTCTTTATCAACGCGGAGATGCTGGATGAGACCGGGGAGCTATGGCCGTTTAATGAAGGTTGCCTGAGCATACCCGACATCAGGGAAGATGTTTCCCGAAATGACACAATCACCTTGCGCTACCAGGATGAGAATTTTAAAGAGCATACCGAATCCTTTGACGGTATCCTGGCCAGAGTAATCCAACATGAATACGATCATATCCAGGGCATTCTTTTTACCGACAAGGTTTCAAGTCTGAAAAAAAGACTGCTGAAAGGAAAACTTAACAATATATCGAAAGGGAAAATACAGGTTGATTATAAAATGCGATTCCCTATGTTAAAAAAAGGGAGGTAGTCCTGTCGTTTTCGGTTTAATTTTACATATTTGCCGCCTAGAAAAAGAAATTCAATGAGCCTGGAAAAAATATTATCCATCGGGGGCAGACCCGGACTGTTTAAATTACTCACACAAACAAGAACAGGTTTTGTTGCTGAGTCGCTGCTTGACGGGAAGAGGGTCACAGTTGGTATGACCAACAATGTAAGTGTGCTGTCTGAAATTGCTATTTTTACCCTGAAGGAAGAATTGCCCCTGAAAGCTGTGTTTAAAAAGATCCAGGAGAAGGAAAAAGGAGGCACTACCTCTATCGGCCACAAGGAAGACAAACTTAAATTAGAGGAGTATTTTTTTGAGGTAGTTCCAGATTACGATGAGGAAAGAGTATATCCCAGCGATATCAAAAAAGTAATCCAGTGGTACAACCTGCTGCACAAAAACGGGATTACAGATTTTGAGGCAGATGAAAAGGAGGACGGAGCCGAAGAAGAGTAGTTCCTGAATACACACAATTTTTATCACATTCATCCCGTCAATATTCTCTATATTAGGAGTCTAATCAAAAAGCACTTCTAATGATTCGATTTCGGTATCTTCTACTACTTTGCCTCAGTTTTTTTGTTTCCCAATCTCAACTTTTATTTCCCCAGGATAGTCTATCAACTCCCGATTCCTTAAAAAAGGCAACGAAAGAACTGCCCCTGGAACCCGAGCGCAGCATCAATTTTACTACAAGCCAGGGCACCTGGATATCTCTTGATGTGAGCCCTGACGGGAAAACCATTGTCTTTGATCTTATGGGGGATATCTATACCATTCCCATTACGGGAGGAAAGGCAACTGCTTTAACTTCAGGGCTGGCCTATGATGTTCATCCCAGGTTTAGTCCGGACGGTAAGTCGATTGCTTTTATTTCCGACAAGAGTGGTTCAGACAATATCTGGACGCTAAGCCTTTCAGATAAAGAACAAAAACAGGTAAGTAAGGATAGTAAACACAACTTTTTTTCGGCAGAGTGGACCCCTGACGGAGAGTATATTGTGGGTGCCAAAGGGAGAAGAAATATAAAATTTCAGATTTATCACAGGGAAGGAGGATCCGGGAGCGCCCTGATCAGCGAACCGAAAAACCTGAAAGTTATTGATCCTGCTTTTAGTGCAGATGGTAAACTGCTTTACTTCTCTCAAAGAAGGAATGCCTGGAATTACAATGCACAGTTACCGCAATACCAACTGGGAACTTACGATATGGAAGATGGGGAGATGGATGTAATCACCTCCAGATATGGGTCTGCATTTACCCCCACACTTTCGCCTGATGGGCAGTGGTTGGTATTTGGTAGCCGATTTGAGGCCCAGACCGGACTAATATTACGCAATCTGAAAACAGGGGAGGAACGTTGGCTGGCCTATCCGGTACAGCGAGACGAACAGGAGTCTATTGCGCCTTTGGGAGTCCTGCCCGCTATGTCGTTTACCCCGGATAGCAAAAAACTGGTGGCCTCATACGGGGGTAAGATATTTGCCATCGACATTGAGAACAATTCGGCTACAGAGATTCCTTTTTCTGCTGATGTAAATTTAGACCTGGGTCCCAGGCTGAAGTTCCAATATCCCATTGAAGATACTCAGCAAGCGCTGGTCACCCAGATACGGGATGCAAAACCTTCCCCTGATGGAAAGAAACTAGCGTTTACGGCATTGAACAGATTATATGTGATGGACTTTCCCGATGGCACGCCACGAAGACTCACAGATAACGATTTCACCGAGGCACAACCTGCCTGGTCCCCGGATGGGAAATGGATCGTATTTACAACCTGGAAACCCGGAGGGGGTCATCTCTTTAAAGTCAATACAGACGGAAGACCAAGGCCGGTGCAGCTAAGCAGGGAGGCCGGGATATACAGCGCTCCGGAATGGTCATACAACAGCAATAGAATTGCCTTTTTACGAAGTACTGCACAGGCTTATGAAGATGCTACCGGACCGGTGGTAAGGGGAGCGAGGGAAGATTTGGTCTGGATTTCCACCGATGGTGGCTCCATCCAGTTTATAGATACCTCAAAAGGAAGGGCTCAACCTCATTTCACTAAAGTTGATGACCGTATTTATCTCAGTCATTCTACCAAGGGATTGCTTTCCATTCGATGGGATGGCACCGATGAGAAAGAACTCCTGAAATTGAAAGGGATAGAAACCTATGGATCACAGGATATATTTGGTAAGGACCATTTCGATGTACCTGAGCAGCAATACCTCCCTGTGACAGAGGACAACAGGGAAGATAATGATAGGGCTTCACGTCCTACAGAAATCCGTATTTCCCCTGATGGAAAAACGGCACTGGCTCAGATCAATAACGATATTTATACGGTGACTATACCCAGATATGGCAAGACCCCTACCATTTCTGTCGCGTCTGCTGATAAAGCCGCTTTCCCGGCGATGAAACTTACAGTGATGGGAGGCGAATTTCCAGCCTGGTCTTCAGACAGCAAAAAAGTACACTGGTCGTTAGGTGCCAGTCATTTCCGATACGACCTTGAAGCCGGTAAGAGCTTTAAGGACAGCCTTGCAGAGGCTAAAAAGAAGGAGAAAGAACTAGGGGATTTAAATAAGAAAAAGGACTCTACTAATACGGATAAGGAAGAAGATAAGGAAGAGGATAAGAAGACCTTTAAAGCTGAGGAATTTAAAATAAAGGTGAATTACACCAGGCAGATCCCACAAGGAATGCTTCTGCTCAAAGGAGGACGCATTATTAGTATGAAGGGGGATGAGGTGATTGAAGTAGGAGATATACTGATAGAGAATAATCGAATCAAAGCCATAGGGGCCAGCGGTTCGTTTGCTGTGCCCGAAGAAGCTACAGTTATAGACGTAAGCGGAAAGACCCTGACACCAGGATTTGTGGATACACATGCTCATATGTGGCCGAAATGGGGCATTCATAAAAACCAGGTATGGATGTATTCTGCCAACCTGGCCTATGGGGTAACCACCACAAGAGATCCCCAGACAGCAACCACGGATGTACTTACCTATTCCGACATGGTTGAAGCCGGGATGCTTCACGGACCCCGGGTGTACAGTACAGGTCCGGGTGTAGGGTTCTGGAGGTATAAGATCAAAAGTCTCGACCACGCCAAGGAAGTACTGAAACAGTACAGTGAATACTACAATACAAAAACCATCAAGATGTATCTGGTGGGGAATAGGCAACAACGGCAATGGATCATCATGGCGGCAAAAGAGTTGAAGTTGATGCCTACTACGGAAGGAGGGCTCGATTTCAAGCTCAATATGACGCAACTACTCGATGGATATCCGGGACACGAGCATTCGTTACCCATTTATCCTATTTATAATGACGTGATTAAAACGATTGCCGATTCAAAAATGGCCGTTACTCCTACCTTGCTGGTTTCTTACGGAGGGCCATGGGCAGAGAATTACTACTATTCGAGGGAAGATGTCTGGGGCGATAAAAAAATCCAGTATTTTACTCCCTACGAAGAACTGGCCAACAAATCGAGAAGGAGGCCGGGCTGGTTTATGGATGAGGAACATGTTTTTCAAAAGCATGGGGTATTTATGAAAGATCTTGTAGAGGCAGGTGGCCTTGCCGGAATAGGCAGTCACGGACAATTACAGGGACTTGGTTTCCACTGGGAACTGTGGTCTGTAGCAAGCGGAGGGATGGAAAACCACGATGCCTTAAAGGTTGCCACCATCCAGGGTGCTACGGCACTTGGGCTGGAAAAGGACCTGGGGTCACTGGAGGCAGGCAAACTTGCAGATATAGTCATCCTCTCAGGGAATCCTCTGGAATCGTTGCGCAATACCAATACATTGACACATGTCATAAGGAATGGTACGGTTTACGAAGCTAATACCCTTGATGAGGTCTGGCCTGTCGCCAAAAAGGCGGAACCATTTACCTGGCATACAGTAAAACCCGAAGGCTTACCGGGAACAGACAAATAAGAGAGAAAATTAAAATACCTCCTGTTGTTTATCAGCGGGAGGTATTCTTGATAAATTCCGATACATCCTGCTTGAATTTGGCCATCGAAGGTGGGTGTGTATACATCATATGCCCGGCTTCGTAATACTTCATGATGATATTGTCCTTAATTTCCGGGGTTAAGCCCAGGTGGTTAATACTGTGCTCCACTCCGTAAAAGACAGTGGCGATGTCATAAATTCCGTTGAGGATAAGAACCTTTACATTGGGGTCTCTCGACATGGCCTGGGCCAAATCTATTCCGGTATTGATTGCTGCCTGAGCTCCCCATCGGTCGTTCCCTACGTGATTCCAATCCCATTTAAAACCTTGTCGTTCATAGGCGGAAGTGGCGTAATGCAATTTCTTATCTACCTTGAGTTCCCGGTGGAAGTAGTCCAGAAAACCGGCGGTATAAGCCGGAGAAATAGCTGAACTCTGGGGATCGTGGTTCCCTTCCTGCGCAAGCAGGTCCTGGTTGATCCCGGTAAAACGGGAATCGAGCCTACCTACGATCTGCCCCTTATCCCGTAAGAATTCTGCAAAGAATTCGCCGTTGGTCACCCTGAGGTCTGCCTTTATCCAATAATCGGCTGAGGTACCCGTGAAAGAGGCTAGTTTTGCAGCTATATCTGATTTTTCAGTTTCCGTGAGCTGATCGCCCTTAAAAAGGGCCGGGGTGTATTCCTCTTCGGTAAACCTTCTTACCTCGTCTAAAAAAGTGTATACATCTTCAGGTTTGTCACTGACCATATCGTGATACCAGGCCGTAGCGGCATAGGTGGGAAAATGAACGATATAAGGCAGATCGTCATCAGGTGGAAAAATTAGTGTGCGAAGGTCAAAAACCGCCGAGACCATAATTACTCCATTGAGGGCAATCCCGTCTTGTAAAAGCTTATTCATCAGTCCGGCATTCCTGAAGGTCCCGTAACTTTCCCCCAAAAGATACTTAGGGCTGTTCATCCTGTCGTTGGCAATCAGGAACTGCCTGATAAACAGGGACAGACTCTTGATATCCTGATCTACACCCCAGAAATCCTTGAATTCTGCCTTTCCCAGGGGTACGCTTAGACCGGTACCCACCGGATCGATCATGACAAGGTCGGCTACATCCAGAATAGAATAATTGTTATTGACCAGCTGATAGGGTGCTGCGGGGGTATAGTCGGGGTCGTTGACAACTACTCTTTTTGGCCCCAGTATTCCCATGTGTAACCAGTAGGAGGAGGAACCGGGTCCGCCGTTATAGGCAAAAACGATAGGTCTTCTCCTGGTATTTATTTCCCTCTTGTCCCCTTTTGTATAAAAGGTATGCCCCATCAGGGCCAGGGGTTTGTTTTTTTCATCCCGAACTTCAAAGGTTCCTGCCTGAGCAGTGAGATAATGTGTTCTTCCATTGATGTTCACACTCTGCATGGTGGTGACCACCTCTGCTTTGGGTAGGGTGTCATTCTGACCCTGTAGGACCAGACATGAAATCATTGCGATAAACAGGAACTTGATTTTCATTTGTTTAGGTTTAGGTTATTTACGGTCATTTTAACTGATCAATCCTTGAGGATTTCCCTGGATTTCTTTTCGGCTTGCACCCAGTCTATTCGAGGAGAAGGATAGAAGGCCACATTCATCCGCTCCATAAAAGGCGCCTGATTGGCCAGCCTTACTTTAAAATCCTCCCAGTCGCGGTTTTCCTCCAGACTCCAGCTCAGCTCGGCATAGCCGATGACCCTGGGAAAAGCGAGGTATTCCAATTCTTCAATATTGCTGATGGTCTCAGACCAGAGTGGCGCTTCCACTCCCAGGATCTGATCTTTGGGAATGTCTGGCACATAGGACTCCGGACTCCAGACATAAGCCGTATCTACCGGGATGTAGGCTGCCCAGTGTAAGCCGTGTTTCGATAGCGTATCATATTGCATATCGAGATAGGTTTTCTTGGCGGGAGAAAGGATCACCTTCATACCTTTTTCTATGGCGGTGGTCGCATTTTTCTCACTCGACCAGAATTGGGCAATGGAGGTGCTGTCTACATCGGCCTGAGCGATTTCATCCCATCCAATCATTTGCTTGCCGTGTTTCTGAACTATCTTTTCTACCCTGTTGACAAAATAAATATAGTCGGCTTTCTTGGTAGCATGACTCTCATCACCACCAATATGAAAATAAGGCCCGGGGGTGATCGCCGATATTTCCCTGACCACATCATCGATAAAAGCATATACTGTATCCTTGCGGGTGTCGAATGTGCTGAAACCTACCCTTGTACCCTCGTAGAGTTTCAGGGGTTTACCGGTCCCGTCTAAAAAGGGGTAGGACACTGAAGCAGCATTGGTATGTCCGGGCATATCCACTTCAGGTACAATGGTCATGTAATGGTCAGCGGCATATGCCACGATTTCCTTGTAATCGTCCTGAGTAAAAAACCCACCGGCTTCGCCCCCAACCTCAGTGCTTCCGCCGACCTCTGTAAGTTTAGGCCATGCTTTTATTTCAATACGCCAGCCCTGGTCATCGGTAAGGTGGAGATGGAGTACATTGATCTTGTAATAGGCTAGCAGGTCTATATATTTTTTTACATCTTCCACACTAAAGAAATGGCGGGCCACATCGAGCATGGATCCCCTGTATCCAAAATTGGGATGGTCTTCAATGGTTCCGGAAGCTACAGGCCATATAGAATGCTCAGCAAGGGTGTCATTACTGATTTCAGGGATCAGCTGCCTGATGGTTTGCACTCCCCTGAAAGCAGCTTCTGTGGTTGGGATTTCAAGGATGATGGAATCCTGCCTGATCGATAAGGAATAGGCCTCATTATTGGGCCAGTTGCCTTCCTTTTTCTGAGACAACAGTATAACCGGATCGCCTTCTTGCATGTTTAATGGGTTCACTTCAAGTCGTAACCCGGTCTTGCCGCTGATCTTTTCAGCGAGAAAAGAAGCTACTTCTCCCAGGCCATCTTCTTCCCCTGAGGTAATTATACTGGTAAACTGATCGAGCCGGAAACTCCCTTGTGTGGCAATCATCCGGGTGGGGATGGGAACAAGGTTTTCTGCATTGAGATCGAGGGCCGGCATGGGGATCTCCTCTTTTGCCTCATTACAGGAGGTTACCATCAATAGTAATGTCAGGATAAATACACTTCCGGACACAGATTTTAAAATATTCATAGAGTCTTAATTTAAATGCGATTTAAGTACTTCGTACCACAAGGAGTATCCTTTATCATTCATGTGGAGGCCATCTTCCACAAAGAGGCTGTCGTCTACTTCCTCCCCGCGAATCATCACATCCCATACATTGGCATAGGCCACCCGGGATGTTTTGTTTGCATATTTTTGAAACTTGCGATTAAGTCGGAGATAACGTCTTTTCAGATGCCATCTGTCCGGACTTGGCTTGGCAGCAATAAGGACAATATCTGTGTTTGGAAATTCGGTCCAGATACGATTAAGGATCTTTTTGGTTGTACGCAGAACCCTTGCCGGACTTCTCTTGAAACTAATGTCATTATCTCCTTCATAGATAAATACCTTGGTCGGATTGTAATCCAGGATCAACGGGTTGATAAATTCCAGAAGATCTGCCGCCTCCGAACCTCCAAAACCGGTATTGATGATCGGGTGGCCCGGGAAATATTCCTCCAGTCCTTCCCATAATCGGATACTGGAACTTCCGGTAAAAACAACGGTTTTCTGATTCTTGGACCTGAGGTGTTTATATCTCCGTGTGATCAGATCGACCTCCTCACTAAAGTCGGTTCCTTTCTGAGCTGTTACAAAAAAACAACCGGCCCAGACAAACAAGATTAGGTAGATAAATTTTAAACGCATCATTCGCTTAGTCATAAAAATATCAATCGACAGATGCAACGAGTTCTTCAGCGAGAGCCCAGTCGTAAAAGCGCTCTATCCAGGTATCCGAGGGCAGGCCCTGTTCTTTCATCCCAAAGCCATGTCCGCCTTTGGAATACATATGCAGGGAAGCTTTTTTACCCGCCTGATACCAGGACTGGTACAGGGCAACACTGCCACTGGCGAGACCCAGAGGGTCGTCTGAAGCACAGATTACAAGCATGGGAGGGACATTTTCAGATACTTCCTGCACCGGCATGGCATCGGTCCAGGCATAGACCGGTACCAGGAAATCGGGACGGGTTTGATCCGTGGCATTATAAGCTACGCCCATAGTAACCGCACCTCCTGCAGAAAAGCCCATAAAGCCTATACGGTCTTTTTTAACCCCAAGTTCATCGGCATGGGAACGGACATATTTTACAGCCGTCAGGCCATCGGCTACTGAAAGAGGCATTACAGCACCGATTAATCTTTTAAATTCCTCCAGGTTTTTACTGCTGGTTTCGTTGAGATCTTTTACCCCATCCTCTCCCGTGGGCACCAGCCTGTATTTGAGAACAAAAGCAGTAATTCCCTTTTTATTCAGCCATTTGGCCACCATATTACCCTCGCTTTCAATGCTCAAAGCATAGAGTCCGCCACCCGGTGCTACCACCACAGAAGTGCCAGTAGCTATGGCAGGATCGGGCCTGAAAACCTGCATGGTAGGGATAGATACATTGGTTACTACTTCGTTATTCCAGATCGTTGAAAAATAGGCCTTTTCCTCTCCTTCCCATTCCAGCCCTGCAGGGATCTCATAGGGTAAGGTAATAATCTCCTGAGCCCTGATGCCGCTGATAAGCAGGAAAAAGAGTAATAGTGTACTGTAAAGTTTCATAGGGTGTGTTGATTTTTGTCTGGAGACTAAAATATGAAATTATCCTGTGCTTTTCCGCTACAGTGATTTAATCCTGCAGTTCCGGATAAATAACTTCCTCATTGATCTCCGGCACATTCCCCGGATATTCTTTCCCCCTTAATTTGTGAACCGTATGTGCCTGCAATTCTTCTTCGGGATAGGAGTGGATCAGTTCCTGTACGGCTTTAACGTCTAATTCTTCTTCTACTTCAATCAACCACTTATCGGCTATCTCTTCGTCTAGCACTAATGGCATACGAGGGCCTGATAATTTGGGATTATTGTGGATCCTGCCCATCATCTGATTCCCCTCTGTGGTAACGATGGTAAACGTATTGAGATATTCCCCGGTTTCCGGATCGAGCCAGGGGTTCCACAATCCGGCAAACACCAAGGGTTGCTTGTCTTTCTTATGAATGAAATATGGATAGGTCTTCCCTTTAAAATGATGATGCTCATAAAAACCATCCACATAGATGAGACAACGATGGTATTTTGCTGCCGTCCGGAATGAAGGTTTTTCAAAAATGGTCTCTCCACGTGCATTGAGGGTGTTGTTCCAGAGCTTTTTCTGCTGTGCCCTGTCTTTTACCCAATGAGGGACCAGACCCCAGCTAGCTACTTTAGGGTATACAGGGTCGTCCTCGGTGTAGATCAGCAATTTGGGATGCTGAAATCCGGAAGCGTGGTGTATGGGCAGGTCGGTGAGAGGAGCGAGCTTTTCTTCAATCTCCCTGATGGCGATCTCATCTCCGTATTGCCGGGCCCGTTTTAATTGTGCCTCCAGGCTTGCTTTAATATCGTAACACATTGATAGAACTTATTGAGTTGCCTCTTTCTTCACATAACCAGGCCCTTTTACAAACCTGCCGGGAAATGCTCCGGTATGTTCCCCGTCTTTGAGCACAGGAACACCATTTACCAATACATGCTTCATCCCTGTAGCGTATTGGTGAGGTTCTTTAAAGGTGGCATTATCCGTAATGGTCTCCGCATCAAAGAGGACCACATCTGCATAATACCCTTCTTTTAGAGCTCCCCTCTTCTCGAGCTTTAAATTTGTTGCAGGGAGGAGGGTTAGTCTACGGATGGCTTCTTCCAGGGAGATTACCTTTTCCTCCCTTACAAAATGCCCTAAGAGTCGGGCAAAAGAACCATAAGCCCTGGGGTGCGTACTTTGCTCAAGGAATACCCCTTCATTGGTATAAGAGCCAGCATCAGAACAGATGGCCATATAAGGCAGTGTCAGTTTTTTCTTTACATTCTCTTCAGACATGGAAAAGTAGACCACCTGAATTCGACTGTCATCCTCAAAAATAAGATCCACAACGGTCTCTCTCGCGGATTTTTCCCGCTCTTTTGCCACATCTGCGAGTGTCATCCCGATAAGATTCCTCATATCGGGATTTCGGAAGCCCACCAGCAGTATATTTTCAGGCGGGACATGAAAATCGATCTCCGCGATCATCTTTTTTCTCATCGGAGCTTGTTTCATTAATTCGATTGTGCTGCTGTGCCCCCCTTCTTTGGCCCAGGAAGGGAGCAATACATTTAAACCAGTTGAACTAGCATTGTACATATACATATCGGTGGTGATCTGCAATCCTTTTGCCCTTGCTTTATCCACCAGTTGAATCGCACTGTCTAGCAGATGCCAGTTAGCGGTACCCGAGGCCTTAAAGTGATAGATTTCAGCGGGTAGTTTTGCCTCTTCGGCAATGGTAATCAGCTCCTGTACTGCTTCCAGTAATTTGCCTTCCTCATCCCTTATATGTGAAACGTACATGCCATTGTTTTTTGACGCCACCTTGGCCAGAGAAATGATTTCCTCGGTCTGGGCATGACCGCTGGGAACATAGATCAGGGAAGTAGATAATCCTACGGCACCTTCTTCCATAGCCTGCTGTACGAGGCTTTCCATCTGTGCCAGTTCCTCTACGGCAGGAACCCTGTTCTCGTATCCCATGACGTATTCGCGCACAGTGCCGTTTCCGACAAAGGAGGCGATATTGGTAGAGACGCCCTTATTTTCCAGAAAATTCATGTATTCCCCAAGCGTTCGCCAGCTCACGTCGTAGGTGATGCTTTGCTGACCTTCAGCCATATTAGCGGCCATCTTTTCGTTTAAGGGTCCCATAGAACGTCCTTCTCCCATCACCTCAAGGGTTACTCCCTGCCGGATATCGCTCTGCGACCGCCCATCCTCTATCAAAGCTACATTGGCCCAGCTCAGCATATTATTAAAACCGGGGGCAACGGTGAGATTCGTGGCATCTATTTCCTGCTTCCCTCTGGCATCGCCGAGGTCTCCCATGGCGGCAATAGTATCGGCGTTGATTCCCACATCCCCGACAAAACCTTTCTCTCCGGATCCGTCGAGGACGTAGCCGTTTTTTATAAGGATATCAAAGGATTGGGGTTCTGAACAGCTGAAAATCCCCGTTATCAGGATAAACAGGGTAATTCTGGAAAATGATTTCATAAGTGCTTGATTTTTTCTGATGGCCACCTCGTTTTTGTCAGAGGAAGCACTTTAAAAATACTCTAAAAATTGGGCACCCCCAAAACTTTCATCTTTGTACTTTTGCGCAAAATAAATCTCATGAATTCGCGGAAAGACCAGTTAGCAGCCCTCGACCGATTACTTACCATAATGGACGAATTACGGGCGCAGTGTCCCTGGGATAAAAAACAGACCATGCAAAGCCTGCGTCACCTCACCATTGAAGAGACTTATGAACTGGGAGATGCCATCCTGGACGAAGATGCCGAGGAGATTAAAAAGGAATTGGGCGACCTTTTGCTGCACATCATTTTTTATGCTAAGATCGGATCTGAAACCGGCGATTTTGATATCGCCGATGTCTGCCATGCCATCAGTGAGAAACTCATCCACCGCCACCCGCATATCTACGGGGACGTGGATGTGGCTGATGAAGAAGAAGTTAAAAAGAACTGGGAAAATATAAAGCTGTCTGAAGGGAAGAAAAGTGTACTGGAAGGGGTTCCTGCCAGCCTGCCTGCCCTTGTGAAGGCCAACAGAATACAGGACAAAGTGGCCGGAGTAGGTTTTGATTGGGAGGAGCCGCAGCAGGTCTTTGAGAAACTACAGGAAGAATTGGGCGAATTGCAGCAGGAAATAAATAGGGGGGAGGAGGAGCGCATAGAAGCTGAATTCGGGGATGTTCTGTTTTCCATGGTCAACTACGCCCGCTTTTTAAAAGTGAATCCCGAAAATGCCCTTGAAAGAACCAATAAAAAGTTTATCAAAAGGTTTTCCTATCTCGAATCCAAAGCCAAAGAGGCAGGGAAGTCACTCAAGGAAATGACCCTGACCGAAATGGATGTTCACTGGAATAACGCCAAAAGCCTCTAACCCTAAACCCTTTCCTTTGTTTAAACGATATACCCGGGAATTCAGATACAACATTACCCTCTCCGTACCGGTGATCCTGGGGATGCTGGGACATACTTTTGTGGCCTTTGCAGACAATATCATGGTGGGGCAACTGGGTACGGCCGAACTGGCAGCGGTCTCCCTGGGGAACAGCTTTGTTTTTATCGCCATGTCTCTGGGTATAGGATTTTCAACCGCCATCACCCCCCTTGTAGCTGAGGCCGATGGTGCCGGATTAAAAGAAGATGGGAAACGCGCCTTAAAGCATGGCCTGGTGCTGTGTACCGTCCTGGGTATTTCCCTCTTTGGCCTTATCCTCTTGATGAAACCCCTGATGTACCTGATGGACCAGCCTCCTGAAGTGGTTGTCCTGGCCATTCCCTATCTCGACCTGGTGGCTTTTTCTCTGGTTCCCCTGATCATGTTCCAGGCTTTTAAGCAGTTTTCGGAAGGACTTTCACAGACCAAATACCCCATGTACGCCACTATCCTGGCCAACGTGCTCAATATTATCCTGAACTACCTGCTGATTTTCGGGTCGTTTGGATTTCCCAAACTGGGCATTGTAGGGGCCGCAATAGGTACTCTTATTTCACGCTTTGTGATGCTGGCCTTCCTTTGGATCCTGCTGAACAAAAAGAAAAAATTTCACTTCTACGTTACCGGCTTTAATTTCAAAGTCCTGGAGAATAAAGTGATGAAAAAGATCATCAACCTCGGGTTTCCCTCTGCCCTGCAGATGTTTTTTGAAGTGGGCATTTTTACCGCAGCCATCTGGCTGAGTGGAGTATTGGGGAAGAACCCCCAGGCGGCCAATCAGATTGCCTTAAACCTCAGTAGCATGACCTTTATGTTTGGGATGGGTCTGGGGGTTGCCGCCATGATCCGGGTAGGCAATCAGAAAGGACTAAGGGATTGGGGGGAATTAAGGCGAATCGCCCAGTCGATTTTCTTTCTTACCCTCATCCTTGAAGTCGGCTTTGCCATCCTATTCCTGGTCTGCCGATTCTGGTTCCCCACCATCTACCTCGATGTGGATGATATCACCAACCAGGCCGACAATATGGAAGTAATCGCCCTGGCAGCGCAGCTTTTACTGGTTGCTGCCTTCTTTCAGATCTCCGACGGTTTGCAGGTGGTTATCCTGGGAGCCTTGCGAGGCCTGCAGGATGTAAAGATCCCAACGGGGATCACTTTTATAGCCTACTGGCTTATCGCTTTCCCCATCAGTTACTATCTGGGACTGCACACCCAACTGGGCAGTACAGGAATATGGATTGGCCTTCTCGCGGGGTTAACGGCATCTGCGATTATGTTGTATCTTCGATTTAATTATTTAACCAGAAAATTAGCTTTAGAAGCTGCAGGAAGCAGTGAATAAGAATAGTTAAATATTTTTCTATGGACCTACCCAAATTTTTGTTTGGAGACAATACCGATCATCCCTCAGCCATTTTTATCATCCACACTGAATATCCCCGTTTTGTAATCAATCTTGAGAACGACGAGGTAGCATGGCTGGAAGAATTTTCCAGGGAAGATGAAAAGGAACTGGAAGTGGAAGCCAGGGAACTTTTTGAAGCCGCCAATGCGTTTTACGACAGGGAAATAGCCAGATACGATGACTGAGATGTGGGAAGAACTTCTCCATATTGACAAGAATGTTTTTCTCTATCTCAATAATCTGGGAACCCCTACCTGGGATGGGTTCTGGATGTTGATGACCAACAAATTTACTTCAGTTCCCCTTTACCTTATCCTCCTGTTTCTCGCCGGGCGCTCCCTTGGTTGGAAAAAAACCCTCCTTCTTTTAGTGTTTGTCGCCCTGTTGATCACCGTCTGTGACCAGCTGGCCAATTTTTTTAAAATAGGAGTTGGTCGGTTAAGACCTTGTTATGATCCTGAGCTCGACGGACTCTTCCGCCTGGTTAAATCATCCTGTGGAGGGAAATTCGGGTATTTTTCGGCCCATGCAGCAAATTCATTTGCCGTGGCTGTTTTCTTTACCCACTTTTTCCAATCCTCTAACCGTATACTCCCCTGGTTGTTGATCACCTGGGCCCTGGTAGTTTCCTATAGCCGCATTTATATCGGAGTTCATTTTCCGTTTGATGTGCTCAGCGGAGCTCTTGTAGGCTTGTTGATGGGCTGGCTTTTCTTCCGCTTGTATATCTTTGCTATAGACAGGACCCGACTATGATCTCATCTGCCCGATACTGGAGTTTATTTGTCCTCATCCTCCTGGTCTATGTGGCGGGCCTTTTTGTTACCCTTTTTGAAAACGATTCAGCACAGTTTGCGGTGATGGCTATGCGGATGGTTCAGGAAAATGACTTCCTCAGCCTTTTTAAAGGCCCGGAGGAATACCTGGATAAGCCTCATATGCATTACTGGCTTGCCGCTCTGGCTTACAAGGTCTTTGGGATACACGACTGGGCCTACCGAATACCAGCTCTCCTTGCTACATTGCTGGGTGCATACAGTACTATGGGATTGGGCAGCTTACTCTACAACAAACAAGTGGGAAAAGTAGCCGGATTGATATTCCTGACGGCTCAGACCATCGTCCTTTCAAATATCGATGTGCGTACCGATGCCGTGCTTACGGGCTTTACCATTTTAGCCATATGGCAACTGGCAAAATATATCAAGGATGCCAGTTTACCCGCCCTTCTCCTGGGCGCTTTTGCGGCCGGAATCGCATTTTCTACCAAGGGCCAGATCGCCCTGCTGGTTATAGGGATTCCCGTATTTTTTCACCTTGCTTATTCCGGAGAATGGAAGCGACTCTTCCATTGGAAGGTGCTGCTGGCCCTGTTGATATTTACCCTCACCATCAGTCCGATGTTATACGCCTACTACCAGCAATTCGACCTGCACCCAGAAAAGGTGATCAGGGGGAAGGCCAACCGAAGTGGTATATTTTTTATCTTCTGGGAACAGAGCTTTGAACGCTTAAGCGGGGAAGGAGTAGGGAAGAATAGCAGCGACTATTTTTTCTTTTTCCATACCTTCCTTTGGGTATTCCTGCCATGGACGCTGATAGGTTTAATTGCCTATTATTCACAAATAAAGAAATTGATCAAAACCCATTTCAGGAGGAACCCGAAATTTGAATTGCTGACCGTGGGAGGCATTGGGGTTATTTTTATCATTATCAGTTTTGCCCAATTTAAACTGCCACATTACCTCAATATTTTAATTCCGTTGTTCTCTATCCTGGCTGCAGCATATTTGTTTGCTCTTAAAAGGAAGCAAAATACACGTGCGTTGAATATAGTATTGGGATTACAGTACTTTGTGCTGAGCCTGGTTTTTATCGCCACGGCCCTGATCTGTTTCTATGTCTTTGAGTGGGCGACTTGGCTTGCCTATGTCCCTTTGTTTATCGCCTATGCTGTAGTGGCCTATTTTATCGTAAAAAAAGAAGCGCCTTATCTGCGTATTATCACCATCACTATTCTCGCGTCGGTCCTGCTCAACGGTGTGCTTAACCTTCATTTTTACCCGGAATTATTAAAGTACCAGGGCGGATCAAATATGGCGGAGATCGTAGAGGAAAAAGACATCCCTGTAGATCGGATTCACAAGATTTCCACAAGGCATACCTGGGCACTTGATTTTTATAATCAGAACCCTGTGAATATTTCAAGCATTGAGCAAATAAACCAACTACAGGATATCTGGATCTACGCCAACGAAGAGGAATTAACCCGATTGGATGAAGAGGGAATTTACTGGGATATGGAATTTGAAGTGGACCAATTCAGGATCACACGCTTGCAGGGAAAGTTTCTGAACCCTGAAACACGTCCCGGAATCCTTAATAAAATGTACCTGCTGCACAAGCCCTGATTCTTAACGGGTATCGGGTTGCGGTTTTTTAAAATGGTACCAGAATCCGGCAAGGGAAACCAAGGCTGTGATCAGGAAAAAGAGCATACTGATACCAACAGATCTTTCTTCTTCAAGACCCAGCCAAAGTGCACCGTAAAGGAATACCAGTTCCCGGCTTCCAATGCCACCAATGGTAAGGGGAATTACGGAGACGATGGAGGATATCAGGAAAATAAAAAGATATTCCCTGGTGGCCACTTCAATATCCAGCGCCTGAAGAATAAAAAGGACACTCCCGAGTTGTGCGAGCTGTACCAGGGCCGATAACAGGTTTGTTTTCCAGAAAATCCCAAGCACATAGGAGAAAAAACGGGCGTACACTGCCCTGAAGACCACAATACTTAGTGGAATACACGCCAGGAACAGCCAGTGAAAAGAGACCACCTCAGGGGCGTCTATGGTCATGCCAATAACACAAGCAATGACAAAGAGCAATAAGAGTCCGCTTAGCCTGTCAAGCAGAAGAACAGCTACCACCCTTTTGGTCTTTACCTCAAAATGCTGTTTGAGGTAGTATCCCTTATAGGCATCGCCCCCTATACCCCCCGGTAAAAACAAATTGTAAAACATACCAAGGAGATAGAGCCTGAGGTTGGTCTTGGAACTCAGGGGAATTCCGATTTTGTGAAAATACATGTTGAGGCGGAACGCTGCTACCCCTTTTGAGAAAATGAACAAAAGTAAAGCCCCAAGCAGGTAGAGGGGGTTGACTGACTTAAGGGAAGACCAGACCTCCTTAAACGGAATTTTGGTAAAAATAAAATAGAGCAGGGCAGCACTAACGAGGATCTTTAAAAGGGTGATTCCTTTTTTACGCAGTTTTGCCACCTATGTTGACGTTTTTAATACGGTAGGGTCGTTTGCTCTGCGATTCGTAATAGGTGCGAATAAGCAGTTCCATGACGATACCGATGGTGAAAAGTTGTATGCCCCCAATGATAAACATCATCCCGAAAATCAGCAATGGCCGGTTTCCGATGTCTTCCCCCAGGCCTAGTTTTACGAGCAGGAGGTAGAAATTTATCAGGATTCCGAGAATGATCAGCAATACTCCCAGAATACCAAACAAATGGATGGGACGCTGGAAATATTTCCGGATAAATAACAGCAGCATCATATCTGCTACTACCTTAAAAACGCGTTCCAGGCCGTATTTGGAAACCCCGGCGTGGCGGGCGTGGTGTTTTACCGGTACTTGTTTGATCTGTGCCCCTTCAAGGAAGGCCAAAAGGGTGATAAAACGGTGCATTTCCCCGTAGAGGTTTAAGTCCTTGGCAATATCCCTGGTAAATACTTTCAGGGCACAGCCGTTGTCCTTTATGTCGAGTTTCGTCACCCTTCTCACCAGGAAATTTGCGATCTTGGATGGGATCTTCTTCACCAGGGAGTCTTTCCTTTTCTGACGAATCCCGGTTACCACATCAAATTCCCCGCTCAGTGCAAATTCGAGCATTTGGGGAATATCACTGGGATCGTTCTGCAAGTCGCCATCCATGGTGATGATGTACTCTCCCTGGGCGTAATCCAGGCCTGCAGCCAATGCAAGACTTTGTCCGTAATTTTTTTTCAGGGAGATCAGATGCACCTTCTCATCTTCCATTTCTTTGACAATTTTCCGGGTGTTGTCCTTGGAAAAATCATCAACATATATGATCTGATACTGGTAATTCTCCAGGCTTTCATGGATCTTGGCAGTAAGTAGCTCCACGTTTTCCTCTTCGTTGTACAAAGGGACCACAATAGAAAGTAGTGCGTTGGTGTTAGGCGTCATGCAGCTGGCTTGTTGGTGGCAAATTTAGGCTTTTTATTTAAGACCTTTTGAATAGGCTTCCAGCAATTGCTCGGCTGCACGGAAGGGCGAAATCCGGAGTTCCTCCACCGCTTTTTGAAGGGGTGCCATAGCTTTTTTTACTGAGGGCTGACGGTAAAATTGCCGTTGTAGCAGGGATTCTACGGTTTGATGAAACCAGTAGGTATTCTGATCCTGCCTGTTGCTCTTAAAATAGCCCGATCCCTTACTCTGGATGGCAAAGGCATTGACCATCTGCCAAATCTCGGGTATGCCCGAGCCGTTGAGGGAAGAACACGTCAGCACTTTTGGGCTCCAATTACTTTCCTTTGGCGGATACAGGTGCAGTGCCCGTTCAAATTCACTCCTGGCCCGTTCTGCCCGTTTGATGTTATCTCCCTCTGCCTTATTGATGACGATGGCATCGGCCATTTCCATAATCCCCCGTTTAATACCCTGTAATTCATCCCCGGCCCCGCTGAGTTTCAGTAGCAGGAAAAAATCGACCATGCTGTGGACAGCTGTTTCACTCTGGCCAACGCCTACCGTTTCTACCAAAATCACATCGTAACCTGCGGCTTCGCAAAGTATAATACTCTCCCTGGTTTTACGGGCTACTCCTCCCAGGGACTCCCCGGAAGGGGAAGGACGGATAAAAGCGTTGGGGTCATTAACCAGATGTGGCATACGGGTCTTATCGCCCAGAATACTACCTTTACTCACTGTGCTGGTAGGATCTACGGCGAGCACCGCTACCTTTTTTCCCATCCCGGTAAGCATGCTGCCAAAACTCTCAATAAAGGTACTTTTCCCTACGCCAGGTACCCCGGTTATGCCAATTCTGAGCGTATCATTCTTATGCGAAAGACTTTGCTCAATGATCTCATATGCCTTTTCCTGATGTTCGGGATTTGTACTTTCTACCAGGGTAATGGCCCTGGCCAGCATGGGCTGATCTCCCCGCAAAATACCATCCATCAAATCCTTTGTGGAAGGGGTTTTCTTTCTCCTGGATTTTAGTTCAGAAGCACTCTTTTTTCCTATGTTACCGCTTTTACTCAAGTCTTTCTGAAAATGGGCAGCTGAACTTTGGTCTTATCCCAGGCGAGAGAAAGGAAAAGGCCGTAACTATCATCAAAAGTGATAGTAAAGCTTTCCTGACTGGCCGACATGTCGATGACGGAAGCTTCTACCTGTAGTACATCGGTTTCCGGGTTTCTGGTAGCCTCCTGTCCCATGCTGCTCAGGGTGGCCCCCCAATCAGGGATTTCACTGTTAAAAATGATTTGCCATTTGTCCTTTCCGGGGATGGTCCACAGGGAATAAGAACCGGCTGGCAGGGCTTTTCCCTTTATCATGATATCGGTTTTAGTCTCAAAACGGGTGGGTTCATTGGCTCCCGTACGCCATACCTTATCGTAGGGTACAAGCTCCCCGAAAATCACTCGGCCTTTTTTAGACGGACTACTATAATTGACCAGCAGGTCATAGCCACCTTCCTGGTAGACATTGGTGGTCTCCGGACTATTCTTTTTAGTCTGTTCCCTCATAAAGGGCATGGCCACAAAGTAAAATAGCAAGGCCAGTACGACCAATATTCCGACAATCCATTTTAATATTTTCATTTCAGATCAATTAGGTTTATATCTGCCTAAGGTACTAAATCGAAGCTAAAAACAGATTCATTCCTATAGGTTTCCCCCGGGAGTAAAAGGCAGGAAGGAAAGGCTTCGTGCGCAGGCGCATCGGGATAGTTTTGGGTTTCAAAACAGATAGCAGGCAGATCTTCAGGCGTATAAACCACAACTGAAGGCTGGTTAGAGTCTACCCGTATCCTGATTCCCGATAAGGGAGACCAGGCAATCACCTTAGGATTTTGACCCGGATCTGTGACGTAGGGGGTGTCAAGTCGGGTTTTTCCCAGCGCCATCGGCTTTCGAAAATCATAGGATGTATTTTCCACAGGAAGGAATTGACCCGTTGGGACGAGATTTTCCCCTGTTTCCAGTCGCTTTTCACTAAAAACCTGCAGCATAAGATGATCTATTTCGGCCTTCTCATCCAAACGGAAATAGCTGTGGTTGGTAAGGTTTACAACGGTGGGTTGGTCGGTGGTCGCCCTGTGGATGATCCTCAGGCTATTTCCTTGAAGTTGATAGGTGACCTGTACTTTTAAATTTCCTGGATAGCCTTCTTCCAGGTGGGGACTGAGATATTCGTAGGTTACGGAGGGTTCTTTTCCTTCCCTTACCTCGGTAAGGGTCCATATCCTTTTTCCCAAACCTTTTTTACCCCCGTGAAGGTGGATGCCTTGGTGGGAATAAATGGGATATGTCTGGTCTTCAATCTGTAACTGACTTCCCGATATTCGCCCTGCGAACCTGCCAACACAAGCACCTAAAAATCGATCATCCTCCCTGTAATCTTCCGGATTTTCAAAGCCTACAACACAATTCACCGGTCTGCCTTTCCTGTCTTTTACGATCAACTTCTGCACCACAGCACCGTAGTTGAGGGTGGTTAGCTCAAGGGAATCGTTTTTAATGGTAACTTGTTTCAAGGAAGGACAAAAATATTTGCTTAAAAATAGGATATTTTGCAACACCCCTTTTTTTAATTCGTCTTTTAAATAACAACTCAACCAACGTTGGAAACAAATCACATGATAGGTTCAGACCTGGTAGATCGCTGCAGGGCGAACGACAGGAAGGCGCAAAGGGCCCTGTACAAGCAGTATTGCGAAGGCATGTTCTGTGTGGCGATGCGATTTGTGAACCGACAGGATGAGGCTGAAGACCTGGTGCAGGAAGCATTTATAAAGGCCTTTAAAAAGATTGAGCAGTTCAGGGGAGATGTCACCTTCGGGGCATGGTTGAAACGAATTGTGATCAACAAATGCCTCGACTTCCTGAAAAAGAAAAAAGAAAGGAGTGTTTCCATAGACGAATATGAGATGCAGATTGCAGAGGAACCCGAGTGGACAGTAGAGCTGCCGGTTTCAGTGGAAGAGGTAAAAAATGCGATGCAGAAACTGCCTGAAAAATACAAATATGTGGTGCAGCTATACCTGCTGGAGGGCTACGACCACAATGAGATAGCCGAGATTCTCGACCTGTCTCCCACGGCCAGCAGAACCCGATTGATGCGGGGAAAAGGATATTTACGAGCCTTATTAACAAAAAAAGAACATGAAACAGGATCTTAGAAAACTATTTGAAGAGGAACGGGCTAAAAAGCACGAGATGAAGGCAGGGCATGAAGCCCGTTTTGAAGATCGCCTGGAAGAGGCCTTCCCAAAACAAAAACGCTCCTTCTATTACGTCCTCGGGATGGCCGCCTCGGTGGTGGTGCTGATTGGGCTGGGCTTTGTCTTTGTACAACAGATGCAGACTGAGGTACCGGTAAAAACCACAGTACTCGAAAAACCAGCGGAAGAGGAAGGGACCTATGCTATTTCCCTGGGGGACCTTTCACCCGACCTTAAAAAAGTGGAGACTTATTATGTGAGCTCCATCAACCTGGAACTCTCCCGCCTGGAACTCTCCGAAGACAACAAGGTGATCATAGACGACTTTATGGGAAGGCTGGCTGAACTGAACTCAGAATACCAGAACCTGAACCGGGAACTGAACGAAATTGGCCCCAATGAACAAACCATAGGGGCACTTATCAATAACTTACAAATACGCTTACAACTCTTATTAAAACTCAAGGAAAAATTACATCAATTAAAATCATCAGACAATGAAACAGTTACGACTAACACAATTTAAACTTTATACCCTGGCCCTTGTCCTTTGCGGTACAGCAGGGTTTGCCCAAAAGCAGACCAAGACCTATAAGGAGGAATTTAAGGTGGAGGCCGATGCGGTGATCGACATCAATACCAGCTATGCCGATATCGTATTTGAAACCTGGGATAAAAACGAGGTGGTGGTGGAAGGCACCATAGAACTCGAAGGAGCCACGGAAGAAGAAGCCAAAGCCTATTATGATAAAGCCGGGATCAAGATCCTGGGGAATAGCAAAACCATCGAGGTAAGCACCTCAGGTGGCTGGGGCTGGGCCAAAATGGCCGGATTATGGCCCGAGGGTAGCAAGATGGAATTTCACAACATCGAAATTCCGGATGTGGAGGCGATCATTAGCAATATTGAGATGCCGGAAATGCCGCCCATGCCGCCAATGCCCGACATGCCACCATTGCCGCCTATGCCCGATTTCGACTTCGACTATGAAGCCTTTAAAAAGGACGGGGAGAAGTATATGAAGAAGTGGAAGAAAGAGTTTAACAAGAGCTTCGACAAGGAATACCAGGATAAAATGGAAGCCTGGGGCAAGGAATTTGCCGAAAGGGCTGAAGCTAACAAAGAGGCTATGGAAGACAGGCGTGAAGCCATGGAAGAACGAAGAGCCGAAATGGATGAACATCGTCAGGAAATGGAAGAACAGCGGCAGGAAATGAGGGAGCAGGCGCAGGTAGCCCGGGAACAGGCCATGCAGGACAGGGAACGTGCCCGAAAGGAAGTCAGGGAAGTACGGGAAAAAGCTTTGTTTCAAATGAGACAATCGGATGCGCCGAGTATCTTCTTCCATTCGGAAGGTGGGGAATCCAAGTCGTACAAGGTGAAAAAGACCATCAGGATCAAGATGCCAAAATCAGCCATCCTGAAAATGAATGTACGCCACGGGGAAGTAAAGCTGGCAGCCAACACTAAAAACATCAATGCAACCTTGTCTTACGCAAGGTTGCATGCTTCCAGCATTGAAGGGGATAAAACACAGATCACCGCCTCCTATACCCCTGTAAAAGTGGCCCAGTGGAAGTACGGCAACCTCAATACCAGCTATACCGATATGGTAGAGCTCGATGCGGTAACTGAACTCAATCTAAAATCGACCTCCTCTGAAGTGAGGATCAATAAGGTGATTAAAAACCTGTTTGGAAGAAATGATCTGGGGACCATCTACATCAGTTCGGTGGATCCCAATTTTAAGTCCATCGAAATTGAAATGAAGAACGGGGAACTGGAGTGCAATTTCCCTTCAACACCCTTTAATGTCTCGGTACAGAATTCGTATTCCGACTTTAATTATCCCAGTGCATGGAAGCTAAAGGGAAGTAAAAGTGGTGGAGAAATGGTGTATACCGGCAATTCAGGCCAGGGAAATACCAACCGAATCTTTAAACTCGTCTCTGCCTACAGCTCTGTAGTACTGCAATAAGTCTTATTCCTCCAGTACCAGGGTGCCAAAGATATCTGCATTGATCCATCCCTGGTTTTTATCCTCTCCCGGAACAAACACCGATCCTATAAAATTTTCCCGCTCCGCACTGCCGTCATTATCGCAGTAGGCCAGGGCAAAACCCACTTTTTTATCAGCCTTCAGGGGCACGTGTACATTAACGGCGCCGTCCTGGTAGGAATCTTTATAAAGCCTGATGGCCATCTCCCAGGTAGTGAGATTACCTTCGGTTTCCCGGGCCGAGCTGATATGGTCATTGTAAAGGCGGGGCTCGCGATCAGGGGCCAGGTCTACCACATTCCCGTCGAGGGCGATATGATAGGCAAAGGCGTTATGGCTAAACTGGTGCAGTCCGCCTGAATTGTCTTCATCGAGAAAGACCTCCACACAATCGTCATCCCACCAGAGCTTGAGCGGATCTTTACGGGCATCATAGAGGGTGTCATCTGTGATCTCCACCAGCAGGTAGAGGTAATCCTCATCCCAGCTCAGTTTGTAGCGGCCGTTAAAATCCTCATAACTGTAGGCTTCCCCCAGCCAATTCTGATCGATGGGGTGCCATGTGGCCAGGTTCCAAAAGTTTTCGGTGGCCTTGCCGTCGAGGGTAGGGGGCGTGTTCGTTTTTTTTACCACCAGCAACTGATGGTCTTTTTTCTTTGTGGAGTTGCCACAGCTTAAACAACACACCATGGCAAAAAGCAATAGGGCGTATCTCATTTTCAACAGGTTTAAAGTTCGCCTTGGCAAGGTGGCACCAACTGAAGCCCCATATAGTGGGGGACTAAGCGGTACATTTGCCATAGACTTGGGGTTTCTTTAGCAGATTAAAGATACAATTTATCCCCATTCATATTGAGTTTTCACGAAAATCTCGATAAAAAACGTAAGAAAATACTATTTAAATAGTAAGAAAATAATTTAAATAAATTGATCAACTCTGGCCTTGCCAGGCATATTCCCGGTATCATGCCCTTAGTGGGCGTCCTCCTTCAGGTAGTCCTTAAAGTTTGCCTTAAAACGATTCAAACGGGGGATGGAGACATTCCGGATATAGGAATCATTGGGATGCTTGCGCTCGTAGTCCTGGTGGTAGTCTTCGGCCTCCCAGAAGGTAGTCAGGGGCTTAATTTCGGTAACAATGGGTTCGCCATAGACATCACTCTCTTCCAAAGCCTTCAGATAGGCTTCGATGATCTTTTTTTCTTCCTCATTCTCGTAAAAGGCTATGGAACGGTACTGAGGACCCCTGTCTGGTCCCTGCCGGTTTAAGGTGGTGGGATCATGGGAACCAAAAAATACCTGTACCAGCTCAAAGAAGGAGACTTTTTCAGGATCGTAATATACTTCTACCGCCTCGGCATGGGAAGTGCGACCGTAACTCACCTGCTGGTAGGTAGGGTTCTCTTCTGTTCCTCCGGCATAGCCCGATACGGCTTCTTTTACGCCTTTGACACTTTCAAATATGGCTTCCACACACCAGAAACAACCGCTGGCAAAATAGGCGGTCTCGTATTCCTGTAGCTCGGCCTTGGTGATTTTTTTAGCCTGCACTTCCGGTTCGGGTTGTGCCTGGGTAGGAGTTTTGGTTTTCGACTGGCAACTTACAGACACCAGGGCAAGGAGGGCAAAAAGGGTAGTTTTTAGCAATTTCATAGCAATTTTTAGCTTTTTTGTACGGGGAAGGTATAAAACCTTACAAAAAATGGGGTTAAAGCAGTGTTAATTATCCGGGGAGAATGGCCTATCTTTCTCTTTTAAAAGACGATGTAATTGGCAGATTTTACTCACATTCTATCTTCAATTCAACCCGGCCCCCTGCTTGACGCTTCCATTCCTTTCAGGGAATATACCCCCCTAGATCTCAGTGTGGACAATAAGGCACTTGAGGGAATCGACCTTTCTGATCCGCCTGCCTGCCAGGAATATATAGATTCAGTCTTAGTAAAGAATAAGGCCAGGGTGGCCTACGGGGGCTATCTGGAGAGGCGAAATCTATACAGTGGGAATGAGGCTTTTTCGGAAGGGGAGGAGCGCAGAGATGTGCATTTGGGGGTCGACTTCTGGACTGAGGCTGGAACAGCCGTACTGGTGCCTATTGACGGGGAGGTACAAAGCTTTAGGAACAATGCTGTAAAAGGAGATTACGGCCCTACTATCATTTTAAGGCATACCATAAAGGGGGTGGTATTCCACAGCCTGTACGGGCATTTGTCGCTCGAATCCCTTGATGGGTTATTCGAGGGCAAGCGATTTAAAAAAGGTGAAGTCCTGGCAACTCTAGGTACACCGGAAGAGAATGTGAACTATGCGCCCCATCTGCATTTTCAATTGATACTTGATATTCAAGGGATGCAGGGCGACTATCCCGGAGTTTGCCTGGTATCGGAAAAAGGGTTCTACCGGGCCAATTGCCCGGATCCGAACCACTTGTTTTCACTTTAGGTATTTACTTTTTGCTTTTCTTTACAAAAACCAGGTCGTCTTCGCTGATGGTCATTTCGGGGCTAAGTTGTTTTACATCTTTTCCCTTTTCCTGCATCTTTTCGTAGTTCTCCATCCCGCGGGCGATCACTTCGGCCATATCAGTCTGTATCTCCGCCAGTTCTTCTTCTGAAAAGATTCTGGCTTCCTGTTTGGTGACCAGTTTCTGTATCTTCTTCATCTTATAGTCTGAAACATCTACAGGGATAAGTCGAACACTCGCTTTGAGTCCGCCCATCTTTGGTACTACATCGATCAGGTAGGTGCCTCCAGCCTGCAACTCGGCTTCCACAAAGGATTTATTTTCAGAACGAGCCCAGAAAAGGTGTTTCCCCGGTTCGCATTCATAGACAAAATAGCCAAGGCCGTTAAACTTTCCTATGGCTTCTTCCCCGTCAAAATAGGTAAAGTTGATCAGGGCCCCCAGGGCACTGGCGCGAGTAAAATAGACGGTGCTTGTCTCCGCAGGAGGTTGGGCAAAGGCCAGGGTGGTTTGTGCAAGGACAATTAAAAGAACAAGAATATTTTTCATGTTTTGTGCTTTAATATGAGTGTTGAATTGTTGATTTTTCTAAGGAGCTAACGAAAAAGAGCACAAGATATTTTAACACGGGATCCCAGGCTTAATAGTTTTTCCTAGTCTAGAGGAATAGAGACCCCAAAGGCTGCTGCTCCTGCAAATTGCCTTACGGTGGGGTGGAAATAGTAGGTAAAGGCAACATCAAAATTATTCTCAGGCCCCAGGGCGAGGCCTAGAGCGAAGGGGATATGGTAGATAAGGCCACTGGCCTGGAGGTCGGTACCAGAAGAAAAGGTCTCAAAACTGCCTATGGATACCCCTATCCCGCCTTCCACATAAGGGGCCACCCAGGGGATGGGCGCTACGAGGCGGGCCTTGCCCCCCAGCAGGGCACCATTAGAATCTGAGCGAAAGCGTGGCCCGGGCGGTTCATCATCCCTAAAGCGGGTTTTGGCAAAGATGACCCCGGCATAGGGGCGGAGTTCAAACCAGGTGGTAAGGGGGTGTACATATTCCCCCTGCATGTAAAAACCGGTACCTGTAACGTTTACGTCGTCATAGGGGACGCTCAGGCCATATCCTGCGACCACATCTATTGAGCGTTCACTGACATACTGGGCGGAGGTGAGTTGGGAAAATAAAAGGAACAGAGCAAGGAAAAGGAAGGGCAATTTTTTTTTCATGCGATAAGGGGAAATGCTATTTCTTTTTTTTAAATATAAATAATAATCCAGATACAAGCAGCACTAAAATGGAACTCAGGGGGATACCGGTGCTAAGAACCCAGAAAATTTTCATGGCTAGCTGGCCACCCCGGAAGGAATCCACTTCACTGAAATTAAAGTTCATATTTCCCGCGAGAAAATAGGAGAGGGGTAGCCATAAAATACCAAGGACTATAAGGATTTTAAGGATTACGGATAATACCTTGTAGGCCTTACCCTGCGGTGTCCTGAACCTACTGCTGCCCCAGTAGAGGGCAAAGGGCAGGGAGATCATGATGGCCCAGGTACTGAATGAACCCAAAGGGAGGGTGTCATTTTTTCCCAGGGGGAAATTTAGAAGGGGTGAACCCGAAAACAGCAGATAACTACACACTAAAAATAGGAGCAGGGAGACAGAAAAAAATAGTTGAGGCCGTTTCATGAATATAAAATTAGCATAAGAACAGCTTACTTTCTATAAATGTTTTTGCCTTATCGAATCAGGGGTCCATACAATGAGTCCGGCCAAGGGGGTAGCAAGGAATTTCTGGTTTGCAAATTCTATGCGCTGTACTTCAAGGGTTCTTTTCATAGCGAAAAATGTTTAGTGATAAGGCATTAGCAAGCTCAGCTAAGAAAGATTTAGTATAAGGTCTTCCATACCACTTTACTCTTGTTACCCATTATTTAACAGCTCCCGGATCACCTCAGTGGTAAGCTCAAATCCGGGCTGATTGGGATTGCCTTCCCAGACTACAATACCCTCGGGATTTATAATGACGCAATGGGGGATAGCCTGTATTTTATACTGGCGTTTCATCCGTTTCCGGGAATCGATAGCATTGAAATATTCAACTGCAGGGTTCTTCTGTTTTCTTACTTTAAACCAGGGTTCATCACTTATACCGATTACCACCAGTTCGTTGTGAAACAGGCGGTTAAAGGCGTTGAGTTTTGGGATGGCCCTTTTGCAGGGGGCACACCAGGTAGCCCAGAAATCGATTAAGACAAATTTCCCTTTTGTATCGGGGGTTTCAGTAAGCCATTGTTCAACGAGTAGTTCCGGGGCCTTTTTGTTGAGGTACGATTTGGCCCATATTTTTTTCTCCTGAGCCATGCAGTTAAAGACAAGGAAGAGGAGGATTAGGGAAGTAATTAATTTCATATGATTTTAGAAGCGTATGCTATGAGTTAATGCGGATGCGGTATGATTTGCTAATATATGTTTTTGACAAGAATTTTTTAAATTATGCCTTCCTGACAAACTCAGATTTGAGTCCCATAGAGCCAAAGCCATCTATTTTGCAGTCGATATTATGATCACCTTCTGCCAGGCGGATGTTCTTTACCTTGGTGCCCGCCTTTACAGGTTTAGGAGCCCCTTTTACGGGAAGGTCTTTGATGACGATCACCGTATCTCCATTTGTGAGTACATTCCCGTTTGCATCTACCACTTTTATGCCCTCTTCTTCGGGCTTTTCCTCAGGGTTCCATTCGTGGAAACATTCCGGGCAGGCGTAAATGGCGTTGCCCAGGGAATACCCGTAAGGGGAAGCGCATTTGGGGCAGGAGGTGGTTTTGTTGGGCATGGAGTTGGTTTTTATGAGATGTTCTAATGGGCCGGCTATTGGCGTTGTTAGACAGTTTTATTTATATTTAGATTTCATTTTTTTTATCAATTTCAACTCTTCCTCTTTGAAATTACTTTCATTAATATCAAGTATAAGTGTTTTGACTGCTTGTAATTTTCTAGAGTCACTAATTTCTAAATTATCCATTGTCTTTAAAGCAAAAATGACCTCCTCTTTTTCATCTCTTGCCAACATATTTTTAATTTTTTCGGCTATTAAATTTTGAATCACTTTGTCTGAAAAGATTGATTTAGAAAATGATTCTATTAAACATTCAAAATTTGCATCTTCGCGGTCAATTACTTTTAAAGTTGTTTTGATGGACTTAATTATAATGTCTTTACTGACCTTTTCTATTTCAATTTTATCAAAAACTTCATCTATTTTTTCGCACTCGATGTTTGTAAGTATAGCTGTAATGATATTTTCAATTAATAAGTTTTTATTTAATTTCATTAATAGCCTCAGTAATTCAAATTTTCGATTGTCATTCTGCTTAGAAATAACTTTTTCAAAATCCTTAGTTAGATAATCATTTTCAAGAGATTCTGAAATCCATTCTATGATAACCTCTTCATTGTCCTGGTCTATAAGATTAATATAACTAGTATATATTGCTTCAATTTGTTCTTCTGATAAACCTGTCTCATCATTAGTATTTTTAAGCATTAATCGTAACGTATTCGAGATTTCTTTTTTTGTCTCCCAATCTGTTACTTGGTTAAACCTATTAATTATATGCTGTGCAAAAGGCCAATTTTGTGTTTTAAAATTAGAAATGATGTTTAAAAAAAGGTTATTAGTAAATACTATTAAATCTTGTGATTCATTCTTTGAAAAATATTGATTTAACCAAGTAATTAATTGATCCTTATAAGTAGCATCAGTAGTTATATAATAAAGTTCGGTAATGACTTCTAGTAATATTTTTAACGTATTTTGATAATTCTCTTTATTAGATTGTGAATTATATTGTTGCCATAACCAAGTTTGTTTACTGTTTATAGCGCTAAATAAATCAGTTCTTGTTTTAGTGTTCTTCACACTCGCAATAAATGGTTTCAATTTTGTTAACCAAAAAGGTGTTTTTGTAAAATCATTTATTGCATTTATAAATGGGATTAGTTTGTTTACAAGATTGTTAGTTTGCGCTTCTGATAACCCAACTATTTCATCATAAAGAGTAATAAGTTCTAATTTTAGGTTAGAATCCTCGTTTTCAATATTATTTTCAATTTTATCGATGTACTCATTAATTAAAGTGCTCTCTATTAAATTTTCTATAACAACTTTATCGGTTAATAAAGTTTTAACTTTATCTGCAAACTTCTGATCATTTGCAAGGTATTTAGAGAATTTTGATGATACACCTTTTAATTTTTTAGAGTCCAATTTGAACGCCTCAATAAAATCAAATATTAGCTCTTGACTATCTTCATTATGGTTTATCTGCTCATAAAGATTTTGTAATATGTTACTTGATAAAGCAGGATGTTTTTTGATAAATTCAATAGTTGTTTTTGAATCGATTAATGATAAAATATCTTTTCTTTTTGGTGAATTTATAAAACTTCTAAATCCTCCTAAAAACTTACTTGAATTATAAATATATTTATCTAGTAGACTTCTCGTACTATTATCACTGGCTAATCCGAAAATTAAAGATATTAGGTTGACAATAGTTGTTTTTAATTCACCTCTTTTTAGTGCAGTTTCGAATTTCGAATCAATGAATTCGATTAATTTATCAAAGTCTAATTCATTTATTTTAAGTTGTTCTTTAATACCTTTTAAGTCATTAGATTGAACTAAATTATTTGTTTTATCAGGTATATCTTTATAGGAATCTTTATTTATAAAGAATAATTCAAAATTGTTGTGATTAGGTTTTATATGATTTGTTCTTCTTAGAAAATTTCTTTGCTCAATGTTTAACTTAAAATTATTGATGTAATAAATACCTTCTTTTTCAACTATACTATTGTTGGTATTTTCCAATAAGTGAGTATTATTTTTTAATTCAGAATATAACTCAGGCCATTCTTCTCTTATTACTAGTTTTTTTGATATAAATGCTAAATTGTCAGTTAGTGAACCTTTAGGAATCAAATCCGATTTTTCTTGCATTTCTGACAATAATATTTCCGTTTGCAAAACATTAAGAAACTGAATTATTTTTCTTGGATTCTTTGAAAATTGTTGTGCAACAATAGAAATAATTTCAATTTGGAAATTTAAATTATAGTCATCATTAAGGCTTTTAGCAAAATCAAATAAATCACCCTCAGAATTATTTTTTATAGTAACAGTGGTATTGAATAGTTTTCTTAAAAATTCATTAGGGTTATTTCCTTGTTCTCTAATGTGTTTTTTTATTTCGTCTTCATCTATAGGAATAATAAAAACCACACCCTTTTGTTCTAGAAAGTTCTTAATTGTCAATAGCAATTCAAATGCTAAATTTTTATGACATCTATCTATATTATCAATTACTAAAACTAACTTTTTAGTTTTCTTTCTAGGTTTCCAAAGTATATCGGTAATCCACTCCCAATTAGTTTTAGGCTTGTGTGTTATTTTTTTTATGATTTCGTCAAATATATTTTCGAACTGTTCTGGAGCAAATACTTTTTGTTTTGAAACTGTGACTTTATATTTTACAAAAGTCTCCCTTAATAATGTTGTGATAATCGTTAGAAAAACACCAATTATACTTGTTATTATTTTAACATCAGTCTGCGCTGGAAAAAGTAAAATCAGAAAAAGTAAAAGAGGTGATAGAGTGAGCCACCACCCAAAGGAATATTTATTGACAGCAAGTTTATGGTCAATATCCTCACTTCTGTCTTCATAAAAAGACTTAAAGGAATCTGATATGTCTAGTTTAAAGAACTCTTTTAACTCAAATAAGAATGTTCTTCTAAAAGAGTCTTTAGAATACTTCCAGGCATCATACGTAAAGACTGCTACATCCGATTTAGGGTCATTATTGAATTTATCTTCTATTGTTTTAATTATGGAAGATTTTCCTACTCCCCAACCGCCAAAAAGACCAATTGTAAATGGTGTTTTGGATTGAGATATTATTTCAGACAATGTATCAACATAGGGTTTAGCGCCAAGTAAATCGTTTTCGTCAAGATTTATTTCCTTATCAGGAATGTATTTTATTTTCATTTATAGTTTTAATTTAGTTATGGGTCAAAGAATTTTTGGTAATACTGTACATCTCATAATATGTCAGTTTATATTTATATAATCTCCATCTTTCCGGGGTAATAAGGTAAGCTACTGTAAGTATACCAAAACAAGCACAAAATTTAAAACGTTTTTTCTTACTTCTATTTAGGAATTATCAACAAGGGCCCTGCGGGCAAATTCCAAATAACAAATAACAAATTCCAAAACTCTCTTGGATCGAAACACTTTGCTAATGTCACATCTCGACTCCCATGCCATAGGCAGGCAGGCGCTCGATATGACAAAGGCACCTGAGGCAGGTGCTCGACCTGACAGGCGGCAAGTTTTGCTATTGCTTAAGGGTACTTATGTTATTCTTCTGAGTTGATTATAGATAGTATTTTATCCGAGGATTCAATTAATTCACTATAAAAATCTTCTAAGGCAATACATTGGTAATATCTCGAAACCAGCACGGACTCCAGGGTTTTATCATTAAGAATTTTATCCTCGTCAATTGAAGAGGTGGGTCTTGGATCGTCTTTGTAAAATGAGGCTATAAATTCAAACTCATTATCCTTCTGGAATATCACCGCGTATTCCGCATTTATATAGGGTTCAAACTTGGTCTGAATCTGTGCATTAGAAATATGTTCCCGCTCTTTTGTTCGCTCAATTAAGGCGTAATAATTAAGCACAGCGGTGCGTAATTCGGTATCTAATGCAGGTATTTCGTTCGATTGGGTCATTGTTTCTATCCCATTGGTATTTGGACTAAACTGAAATTCCCGTACCAATAAGATCAAATACTTTTTCATGGAATTATTGAGCGGTACTAGCGTCTTTATTTGCGCCATTGAAGAGTCGGCACATTTTATGTTTTGCGTCATATTTTCTTTTAAACTCTGCAATTGCGTCTGGTCTTCTATTAAGTTCTGCCTGAGTATTTCCAGATGACTGGCAATGGACTTGTCTATTTTATTGCTCTCATTCCAATTGTTAATCTGAAGTGCAATTAAAATTCCTATCACCACCAGGATGATCTCCCCAATAGCGTATTTAAGGTACTTACCCGCCTTCGCTGAAGCTTCGGCGGACGAGCCTGTTTTCGAGCCAGCCGGAGCTTTAGCAGAGGTTGGGTTGTCATTCATAAGCCTGTATCTTATATTCCTAAAAAACTTAATCATGCCCTAATTTAAGGATTATTGCGGCTAAATGTTCCTGGGGGAAATAACTAGGTCTCGACTCCCGTCCCTACGGGAGGCAGGCGCTCGACCTGACATAGTTTTGCTTTGTATGAAATGAATAACGCGCAAGATTATAAAAAAGCCCTTCGAAGATTTTCAGAAATAAGGGCGTGGCCAGCGGAAGTGCGTTTAACAAGCCTACCGAAGGGAGGCGCAGTTAAAAAGAGCATGGAGCGACAGACCCGAGCCTGGTTTTTGCCCGGATGCCTATCGGGCAAAAAATTTCCTAAAATCTTCTTGATCTTTTCGCCCATTTTGGATCAAGCCAAAATGGGCATAAGAATAAAAAATTATTCTTTTTAGTGGGATTTTAAACTTGCTGATAATAAGTCATTTTACCCACCCCTTTGTCCCCTACCAGGAGGGGATTTAGGGGTGGGTTTCCCTCCCGGGAGGGTCGCTTACGCTTCACAGCTTCAGCGACGAAGCGGAGCACTTGGTTAATGTCATATCTCGACTCCCATGCCATAGGCAGGCAGGCGCTCGATATGACAAAGGCAACCGAGGCAGGCGCTCGGTCTCGACTCCCGTGCCAGAGGCAGGCAGGCGCTCGACCTGACAGGTGTGCTTAAAAAGGAAGTAGAACTATATTTTAATAATATCCGTAGGGGTTTCTACCAGAATGGTGATATCTCCCCTCAGGGCGATGGGTTGTTTCAGGATCTCGGGGTGGTTGCGGATCATTTTAATCCAGTCATCCGCAGAGTAATCGTGCTGCTCAAATTGCGAACGATAAGAAGGGTGCTCCTGGTTCACCAGCTCTTTGATCTCCATCTTTAAACGTGCGGCCAGTTCGGCGATCTGGGTGCCGGTAAGGGGCGTTTTTGAGATGTCTATTTCCCGTATCGGCAAACCCTCCGCTTTGGCATAAGCCAGCGTCTGTTTGGCCCTGCTTGAACCAGAACTGTAAAACAATGTGATCTGCCTGTCTGATGATGCTATTTCTCCCATAATCAAGTGTAAGAATTAGATTGTCTTTTTTTACCCTTATGTGTTTCCAGATGATGCCTTAGCAAAAGCTTTAAGCTCTGCAGATAGTCTTCCATGACCTTTTTGTCCATATGGGGATCTTCTTTTACCGGCAAAGTCATGGGGTTTTCATCCAGATAACTGTAAAGTTCAGGGTAATTAGTTTCAATATTTGCTGTGAGTTGGGTAATTTCCATTAAAATTTTCTGCAGAGATTTCATGACAAGAGATTTTTAGTTTACATCATAAATCAAGGCCAACGTGTTCAGCTTTTCTGCGCACTTTTAGGCCATGGTGCTGATAAGAATTCCACTTATTAATATAATCATTTATTTGCCCATTTTTGAATACCGGCATGGAAAAATCCGGTCGGGAATTCACGACTACAGTATATGGAGGAATTTATCACTTCCAAATGACCTGTTACAGAAATCACTTGGGGTGATTAAAATCATTGTTCACCTTTTTCAGGGGAAGTAATTTTGGGTGTTATTCTATAAAAACAGCACTCAAATGAAAACAATACTATACGCCACAGACTATTCAAAAAACTCATCTGCTGCCCTGAAATATGCCTATGCCCTGAGTTCAAAATTAAAGGCCCGTCTACTGGTCATTCACGTTTTTGATTATCCCACCCTCTTAGACCATTTAAACTTTAAGGCCGAAGACCCTTTTCCTGATATAGAAGGGGACGCGTTTAAAAAGCACAATGCAAAACTGCAGGAATTTTGCAAATCGACCTTACACGGAGAAGTGGATGCCCTGAACATTGAGACCGAAGCTATTGAAAGCAAGTCGGTTGAAGACGCTATCGTAAGCAAGGCCAAAGAGGCTGAAGCCTTTATGATCATAACCGGGATGAAGGGGGGCAGCGCCCTGCGGGAGGTAATTATGGGCAATACCACCAAACACCTGCTTGAGAAATCACCCTGCCCGGTCTTAAGTATCCCTGCGGATGCGAGCGATCCCCGGATCAGGACCATTGTGTATGCCACCGATTTTGAAGAGGAGGATTTGGGGGCCATTGATAAACTAACGGAATTTGCAAAGCCATTTAAGGCTAAAATCAGGATCGTGCATTTATCCAACCCTCAACGGGCAATTACCGAAGTACAGAAAAAACTTCTTGAGGAAAAGCTCAGAAAGCATATTGAGTACAGTCCGATGGAATTCGACTTCCTGTCTTCCGAGGATGTATTTACCGACCTGAAGCTCTACCTGGGCAAGGCCAATGCCGATATTATTGCCATGCTGGAAAGGGAACACAAGAGCCTTGCTTCTCAGCTATTCCACAGGGACATGGTAAAACGGATGGAAGGCTATGGCCGGGTGCCTCTGATGTGTTTTAATGCAAAGAACTACGGGATATTCCATTTTTAACAACTTAAAATCCATTTAAAATGGCCAGAAGAATATTCAGGATCGTTATTGTCATTGCCATCGCCCTGGGGATTTATCTCTTTGTTTCAAAAGATTCGTATTCCAAAACCTTTCTGATAGCTACCGCGAGCATAGATTTTTTGGCACTCAGCCTTGGGATCCACGGCCTGATAGCGCATTCGCTGCGTCCTTCGTCGAAAGGGGAATTAATTACCTATCCACTGCTGATGTGGGTGCTCTGGGCACTGCTGTTTTTAGGGTTTGTGTTTTTTATAATCCCTGTTTACTGCCCCGATTTCCTCCTGGAATTGTAGAAATCACTTAGAACGACCGTTCTTTTGGTTGTGGCACTTTCCCTGGCGGCTTCGAGGATTTCCATGACCACCATATTGTTCTCCAGGGTGGAGAGGGCATAGGGAGGGAGTGTAATCTCCCCCCTGATCACCGCTGCAAACAACGCAAAGGGATCATCATAGGGAGGATGCCTTTCCTCCAGGTGATATTTTTCTTCCTGAAATCCATCATAGCCCTCGGCAAGCCGCATGCGAAGGTCGTGGCGGTTATCGGCATACAAGGCACCAGTAAGGCCATAGATTTCCATGTCTTTCCTTCCCATGGGCCAGTTCCATGAGGCCTGTATAATGGCATTGCTCTGCGGATAGGTGAGGATGATGGTAGCATCGTCATCTACAAGGGGATTGTTCTCTTTTTGCTGCTGTTGTACAATGGCAGTAACCGTTTCAGGCCTTGTTCCTTCCTGCAGCCAGGTGAGCAGGTTGGCCCCATAGCAGCCAAAATCCATCAGGGCCCCTCCGCCATTTTGTACAGGGTCTGTAAGCCATTCCAGGAATTCACTGTTAACCCCGATTTTTTTAGGGCCTCTGTGTCCGTCCCGGACCACCACCTTGCGGAGATCGCCTATTTTTCCTGATTTTAAAAGGGCGTAGGCTTTGTGGTTAGAAGGGTACCAGGTGGTTTCGTAATTGGTAAGTAAATGGATGTTGTGTTTTTTGGCCAGGGCCTGCATTTTAACGGCGTGATCGAGGCTTACTGCCAGGGGTTTTTCCACCATTACATGGATGCCCAGGGGCGCGCAGGTCTCCACCACCTGCAGGTGTTCATAAATGGTCCCAAAGGCGGTTACGGCTTCGGGGCGGGTCGCTGAGATCATTTCCTCCATGGTATCATAGACCAGGCTCATGGGGAAGTTGTGTTGTGTGGCATACCTACTTGCCAGGTCGCGGTTGGGTTCAACAATACCCACGATCTCAATATCGCCCCGGTCTTCCCGGCCCAGTATCCAGTGCACGTGGGTATGTGTAAGTCCGACTACCCCAATTTTCAGCGGTTCTTCCTGTGCGTATCCCTGTAAGGAGAAGAACAGAATCATCAAAAAGGTAAATGACATTCTGAATTTTATGACCGGGATGAGCGCAATGTGCATTTTAAATATCTGATTTACGAGAATAAATTAAGCATATTATTCTTTGGTTTCCTGTTCAATCAATGCAATCAATTCCTTGTTTTTTTCCCTCAGGTTGTACAAATGCTGGGTGTAGAAATATTTGGCCTCAACAAAATTAAAGAGATCTATAAAGATTTTTTTCTCTCTGGAAGCCAGCAGATCCTTATAAGTCCAGTTTTTCTTTTCGTACCCGTATGTCCAGTGGATTCTGTTTTCACTGGGTTTAAAGGATTCGTATACACTGGCCATCCGGGAATGGCGTTCGTCGTAGATTTCCTGAATGCCTTCGAAGAGTTCCCTGTTTTTGATCAGGCCGGACCGGCCGTCGGCGATCATGGAAGTATAGGTGGCCGTGATGGGTCTGAAGGAGATTCCCCGGTAGAATATATGCTTCATTAGGGAGGTGTCTGGAGCCATAAAGAGACTTTTGTAGGTTTCTCCTTCGTAAACAGGATCTTCAAAGCTTTTATCCATCTCATTAATAAGGCTGATCTCATTGGCAAAGGTTTGTATCAGGCTGTCTAAAAGGGCATTGTCTTTTGTCAGGTCGTTTTTAATTCCGATAAGGTAGTTTCTGGCCATTTTAGCTTCTTTCCTGCCTTCATTCCAGTTGTTGATCTGCAGGGCGATCAGAATACCAATTACCACCAGGATGATCTCCCCGATAGCATATTTTAGGTATTTGGATGTATTTCCTGTTTCCATGAGATTGAATCTGATTTTACGGAAGAATTTGATCATAGGTTTGTATGAATTTCACCCACCCCTTTGTCCCCTCCCGGGAGGGGATATAGGGGTGGGTTTCCCTCTTTGAAGGAGAATTTTTTACAAATTTGTCGGAAGAATTTAATCATCATTTATTTTTTCAATTCCTGGTCTATCAGGTTTAGAATTTCATCAATTCTATTTCTTAAAATCAGGGACTGGCTATTGGTAAGCTTGCTGAATGTTGCACAAGTGGCTATATAATCTTCAAAATTAGAATGATCTAAAAGAGCGGACAGGTCATTACTTTTTTTAGAATCTTGTAAAAGAAAATCTGTATTTGCATCTCGATCTAAAAGTATGGATTCTATGACACCATTTCTCCAATAGGAACTAAGGATGTTTCTATAAGAACTATGCTCAATTAATTCCGCAGTATAATCCCCTCTTCGGTCACGCCACTCAACTTCTTCTTCTGTCACCTGAATGATTTCACTTGTCCAGCGGGATAATTTTTCCTTTAATTCAGGATTTTGCAGGAATTGTATTCTGCCTGAACTTGCCACATCATTCACAATAGGGTCAAATGTCGGGGCAAGAATGGTCTGTCCGATATACTTCAAGATACTATCCCTATTCCGTTTATCGGGGTGATCTATATAATCGAACAATTTTAAGGAAGCAGAAATCATTTCATTTCTCATTTCGATCTTTTCATCTAACTGCTCCAGATTGCTGCGAAATTCGGATTGCAATTGAATTAATAGTTCGGTTTCTTGCCTTCTGTCTTTTCTTTCTTCATTCCAATTGTTGATCTGCAGAGCAATTAGGATACCGATGACGACCAGTAAGATCTCGCCTATGGCGTATTTCAAATACTTTCCTGTTTTCGAGCCAGCCGGAGCTTTAGCAGAGGTTGGGTTTTCACTCATAAGACTGTATCGTATTTGACGGAAGAATTTGATCATTGCTTATCTAATTCTTCTTGCATAAGTTCTATAACTTCTTCTGTTTGTTGTAAGAGAGATATTGTTCGCTCTTCAGTTCTCTTGATTCTCCAGTAATGGTTATTCATGATGTTGGAAAATTCTACCTGTTGTAGAACTACTCTTGGATCTATAGAGAAACGCGATTTGAAATAGCGTGGGTCATCACGTGAATCCGTATTATAATCCACGTCATCCCATTGTATCCATTTGTTTAAATATGAAGTAATTGTACTTGAAAACTGTTGTGCCCATTCATTTTCCTCCCTCTCAAGATCCTTTAATACAGAAGACCATTTACTTATCTTTCTTCTAATCTCCGGGTTGGAAATGATATTTATATTTCCAGAATTTAAAACGTCTGTCGAAATTTCACATCTTCTCGTAAAACCTATTTCCCCAAACCAGTGATTCACTTGTTCAATTTCTAAATTTGATTTTTGGGGTCCGAGTTGCATCCGAATACTGTCACCATACAATCTCATATCAGAGATTAAATATTTACAACTTTCCATAGCCGACTTGTTTGAATTGAATTCACTGAAAAGTGCTGTGATACTGGCTTTCTCTAATTTTCTTAATTGTCGATTTTCGTTCCAATTATTGACTTGTAGTGCTATTAATATACCTATGGCGACAAGGATGATCTCGCCAATGGCGTATTTAATGTATTTGGAGGATTTGTTTTCCATAATTAGTGATTGGCGTATTTGGCGAAAGAATTTGATCATCATATAAAATATTCTGTCATTCCTGCGAAGGCAGGAATCCACTTATAAGTTAGTTTTAGACTTCTTTAAGATTAGGCCAATCACTAGATAGATCTTCCCAATTGGGATTTTCTTTTTCAATTGCATTTATTTTCCATTGACGCTTCCATTTTTTCATGTTTTTTTCTCGCTGTATGGCATCATTAACATATTGAAAAGTTTCAAAATAGACCAATCGGTCAAGACTATACTTTTTTGTAAAACCTTCAATAAGTTTATTTTTATGCTCAAACATCCTACGTTCTAGATTGTTTGTAACTCCAATATACAATGTTCCATTATACTTATTTGAGAGTATGTATAAATAGTATTGATGAACATTTTTATGCATTATTCTATTCTAATTGGATTCCTGCCTTCGCAGGAATGACAGCGTGCTGTTTTCAAGAAAGAGATTATCTCGGATTTGTCCAAAGAATTTAATCATGATTGGTGGGTTCTAATGTTGGTTGATCTGCAGTTCCCATTCTAGGAGGGCCATAATTTCCAGGATGCGTTTTCTCAGGATCTGGGACTGGGAAAGGGCAAATCGGTTGGTGGATATGGCCCTTTCTAGCAGGTCTTCAAAATTTGGATGGTCGAGCAGTAAATTGATGTCTGCCTTGTGTCTAGACAGTCCGATACTTTCATCGAGCACTTCCGTTTGCTGATTCCCGGCCTCGATGAGGTAATTTTTTATCAATCCAGATTCTATGGCTACCTGCCTTATGGTTCTGAGCTGATAGTGTTCTATTAAAAAGGGAGTATACAGTTCATTTCGGATTTTTTTCCAGCCCAGATCATCTTCCTGTACACTAACCACATCGGAGGTCCAGAGGGAGAGTAGCAGTTTCAGGCTATCACTTTGGATAAGACGCAAACTCCCTGAGCTCGCCAGATCACTTACTATAGGATCGAAAGTAGAGTATGGGATGGTCAAACCTAAAAGTCGGTCCACACTATCTTTTTGGCGAAGGGGGGGATGATCGATTAGTTGAAAAAGCTTTTTAACGGCCTCGATCAAATCCATTTTTACCTCTATTTTTTCATCGAGTTGTTTGAGATTGCTGGTAAACTCGGTGTGTAATTGATGGAGGATGGCCGTTTCCTCCCGGCGTTCGGCCTGTTCTTCCTTCCAGTTGTTGATCTGCAGGGCGATCAGTATACCGATGACCACCAATAAGATCTCGCCTATGGCATAGAGAAGGTATTTTGAAAATTTGTTCTCGCTGAGCATGCGCTGGCGGATGTGTCTGAAAAATTTGATCATAAGGAGGCTATTTTTTCTTTAAGCGCTTTTAGTTGCTCTTGTCTGGACGCTATCTTTCCCAAGGCATTATAACTTCTTCCCATATCCCCTATTAGGTAATTCTCCATTTTCGGGTTTCTTAAAATATTTTTATGATCTGTATCTAAATTTCGGTAATCCTTGATAGAGGCTATCTTAGCATAGAAATCCTTAACATCTACCTCATTGATGACCAGATTTCCGGTGTCTTCGTTCATGTAATCCTCCGGGAGGGTGTACATCAGCGGTTCAAAATGATTTTCTACAAACCTGAGTATGGAATTAAAGGCGTATTCCAAAATCACAAAATCGGCATTGTACTGAGACAGGTCCTTTAATATTTCTTCCTGACTAAAATTGTTGAATGTTCCTGAAGTTTTTGCGGCTTCAAAGGTAGTGGCATTGCTGATGGGGTTTATCGTATAGAAGATCGGTTCCACATACATCGAAAATTTTTGCAATTCCATATTCTTATTGGGATTGCGGACATAGGTAAGTAAGGTATCCAGGTATTCTATCCGTTTGGTATAAAATTTTTCATAGAACTGTAGTTTTTCTTCATCTTTCTCAAGATCGAGCAAGAGGTTTTCAAGAAAATTATGCTCAACCCTTTTGGCAATTTGTTCCTCATTCCAATTATTGATCTGCAGAGCGATGAGTATACCGATGACCACCAGGATGATCTCTCCGATCGCATAGAGTAAGTAACGGCTCACTTTGTTTTCAGCTAGGAGTCTTTGGCGTATTCGTCTGAAAAATTTGATCATGTAGTGGTTTATGTTGGTTAGGTGGTTTTAGATCCGGAATCAAGACTTCTTCTTCTCTGTAAGTTCAATTTGTTTTTCCATAAGTTCTGCGATACGGTTTAACAACTCTATGTCTTTGGGAGTGGATACTTTTACATCTTTAGGATCCTGGGCCTGGTTCCGCAGCGCATTCATAAACTTTACCACCAGGAAGACGGTAAAGCCAATAATAATAAAATCAAAGGAGGCTTCGATAAGTTTCCCATAGCCTATGGCGATCTGCTCGGGGTTGGCTACCCCATCAGTGACCACAGCCTCCCGAATCACCCATTTTTTATTTTCCCAGTTGATGCCATCGGTTAAGAAGGAGAGGGGCGGAAGGAAGATTTCCTTCACCAGTACATCAACTACCTTATTAAAAGCCGTACCGATGATTACCCCTATGGCGATGTCTATCATGTTTCCCTTTACGGCAAATTCCTTGAATTCTTCCAGAAGCTTAAATTCCATAGGTCTGTCTGATTTTAATTTTTTCTCTTTGATTAGTTAGTCTTTATTAAATGATGGATTCCGGTCAATGAAATACACGGAATTAAATGTAGGAAATTCTCAGTCTATTTAGCGGTTCTAGGTGGAGATGGCATCATAAAACATGGGAATAGTGCTTTAAAATGGCATTTTTAAAAGGATGATCTGCCGATAAACGACCCCTTTTTTCGGTAAGCGGTTTTTGGGGTTTGTGACGTTCACCGATGATTTTTTGCACTTTACCCAAGTTCTTGCCAGATACCGAAAAATAAGGGTTTTTCAGCGAACGGTAAGGGGTTGAAGGGCCTGTTACTGCGTTTTATATATATAAAACGCAAGACATGAAAACGCTAGTAACTATCTTCTTTATCTTCTTTATCAGCTTCGCTGCCCAGGCTCAGGAAAATACTGCTGAGGTAAAGGTTGAAACTGCAAAGAAGGAGATCGTTACTGAGACTGCTAAAGAGAACAGCGTTGCCCGTCTTTACCGTTTTAAGAATAGCAGAATCAAAAAGGAATTGTCTTTTAAGACTAAGAAGAGTGCTTCTAAACTGGCATAATTCTTATTTCCGTCTCGCTAAGGCTCAATCTGATATTTCTCCATTTTTATAATCTCTTTATATCTTGAAGATTCCAGATAGGGATTCCTTTAATTCTTTTGTTCATTTTACCTTGATGCCAAATGCGCAGTATTGATGAATACCTATAAAAAACAATAGATATCACATGAATAAAATGAACATAAAACATCAAGAAGGTTTTAGGAAATTTTTGCGCCCTTTAAGTCCTGATAAATATCAGCGGGCACAAAATCATGGCGTGGCTATCGCTGCATGCTCTTTTTCGTTTTACGAAACGCACTTCCGCTGGCCACACCATTATTTCTGAAAACCTTCATTACCTCACATCTATGTATGGAAGTGGAGATATGGCATGCATCTGGGTAATAAAATAGGTCTCGACTCCCATGCCAGAGGCAGGCAGGCGCTCGACCTGACAAGTGACGCTCGACCAGACAAACCCTGTTTAACCCGACTCAGGATTTCATTATATAAACGTAGTTCCCGTGCTGGGTATAGCGGTAAACCTTGCCTTCTGAGTTGCGTTCAAAGACCACGGTCTCTCCCAGTTCCCCGTCATCGCGTACTCGCCTGAAGGTGTCCCCTTCTATATGTTTGTACAGGGTGATATTGTCTGCCGGTGTCCTTGAGGGGAGGTTGATCATCATCAGCTGCCCTTCCCAGCTCCCGATATACTCCTCACTGCCCCAGGGACGTGCGTCGTAATAGCCTGTGTAGTCTTCGAATTTGATATCGGTATCGGCTTTTTTTCCTGATTTCACCTTGTTGAGGATGCCGTATATCCCGCTGCTGTATCTATTGGGGTTTGTGCCACCGGCGTTGATCATCACGGCATAAGCGCGTTTATTCTTTAAATCGAGTTGTAGGGTAGAGCGGTAACCGGGACATGATCCTCCGTGGCCTACCCATGTACTGCCACTGGCGCCTTTGTACACTACAAAGCCCAGGCCCCAGCTGCTGCGCCAGTTGGGATCCATAAAGTGTACCTGTTGCATGAGTTTTAGGGTCGCTGGCTTTAAAATCTCAGCCGTGGTGGTATCCCGCAGGCGAAACTGCCAGGAAGCAAATTTCCCCAGGTCGAGTACATTGGATGAAAAACCGGCTGCGGCTTTGATTCCTTTGGCCTGGAAGAAATTAACCTTAGGTCGTTCCCCTTCGCGGTCGAGCGCACTGTATCCTATTGCCAGGGAGCTGCCGTAGAGGTTTTCGGGCAGTTCGGTACGGGTATTCCCCATTTGGAGGGGCGTGAGGATGTGTTCCTGTACATAGTCGTCATAGGTCTGGCCGGATACCTCTTCTATGATCTCCCCCAGAAGCGTTAGGGCCAGGTTACTGTACTGATAATAGGTGGAGGCGGGGTAGAGGGTCTCTTGTTCCTTCAGGCCGCTGTTTACCTCTTCCTGGGTAGGAAATGGGAAGTCGGGTCCTGTCCAGTATGGTGCATTGGCCTCCCTCGGCAGGCCTGAGGAATGGGTGAGCAGGCTGCGGACGGTGATGGGGCCGCTTTCGGGGAATTGCTGTTTCAGGTCGTAATTGGGCAACAGGCTTTCTATGGGATCGTCGAGGCGGAGTTTCCCTTCCTCGTAGAGGGTCATGATAGACACTGCCGTAAAGAGTTTAGAGATAGAGCAGATGCTGCAGAGGGTCTCAGCAGTCATGGGGACGGGCTGAGACTTATTGGCTTGTCCGAAGGCCCCTGACCAGAGTACCTCCTGGTCTTCGATTACAGCCGCTGAGATACCGGGCAGTTTATCGAAATCTTTTTGGGCGTCGAGCCAGACCTCGATAAGATTAAAGGCCTCGGAATAGTCTTTTTTTTCTTCGTTTTGCGACAGCACTGAGTTTGGGAACAGGAAAAGGAGGAAAAGGAAGGGGAGAAGTGTGAGGTAGGAGGGGCGAAGTGGGAAGTAGGAGGTTTGAAGTTGGAAGTACGAGGGGCGTTGTTGGAGGTTGGAGGATGTTTTCATGTTTGATGGTGTCTAGGAGTTGTTGTTTTTGGTTTATAAGCATAAAAGATAGCTCTTTTTAGGGAAATTATAGCAGGATAAGGGATGGAACCTACCGATAAACGACCCCTTTTTTCGGTAAGCGGATTTTAGACTTTGTGACGTTCACCGATGATTTTTTGCACTTTACCCAAGTTCTTGCCAGATACCGAAAAATAAGGGTTTTTCAGCGAACGGTAAGGGGTTGAAGGGCCTGTTACTGCGTTTTATATATATAAAACGCATGACATGAAAACGCTAGTAACCATCTTCTTTATCTTCTTTATCAGCTTCGCTGCCCAGGCTCAGGAAAATACTGCTGAGGTAAAGGTTGAAACTGCGAAGAAAGAGATCGTTACTGAGACTGCTAAAGAGAACAGCGTTGCTCGTCTTTACCGTTTTAAGAATAGCAGAATCAAAAAGGAATTGTCTTTTAAGACAAAGAAGAGTGCTTCTAAACTGGCGTAATTCTTATTGCCATCTCGCTATGGCTCAATCAAATATTTCTCCATTTTTATAATCTCTTTATATCTTGAAGATTCCAGATAGGGATTCCTTTAATTCTTTTGTTCATTTTACCTTGATGCAAAATGAACATAAAATATCAAGAAGGTTTTAGGAAATTTTTGTGCCCTTTAAGCCCTGATAAATATCAGCGGGCACAAAATCATGGCGTGGCTATCGCTGCATGCTCTTTTTCGTTTCACGAAACGCACTTCCGCTGGCCACACCATTATTTCTGAAAACCTTCATTACCTCACATCTATGTATGGGTGTCGCGATGTGACTTGTTCGCTGCCATGACCCTATCTCGTTTTGCTACGCAAAGGAACTTCCTTTAAGATATATTTTGAACTTGGTAATGCTCAACCAAGTCTCGACTCCCATGCCAGAGGCAGGCAGGCGCTCGACCAGACAAAGCCGCTCGACCAGACAAATGTGCTCGACCTGGACTCACCAGCTAAATAGGTATTATGCTTGTTTTGCGCCTAAGGGAGAACAGATGTTGAATTTGGAATTAGCCCTTAGTAGAATCTACCTTCCCCATAAAAGCCATCAGCACATTCGCCGGAAAGACCAGTTGCACTACCAGCGTAATCGTCAAGAGGGCCAGGATCACCATACTCACCGAATTGTTATGCTGATAGACCTCCAGCATTTCCAGATCCATGCTGTTTTCCCCTGAAGGATTCAAAGGCAATACCTGCTTGTAAAAAAGGGTGCAAAGAAAAATCAGTATCGGACCTATAAGGGAAGTGCCCACATGAAGGGCATTTAATCGATAGCGAAGCTTTTTCCCCGTTCTGTACATTACCCAGTAAACCAGGGCAATTAAAAACCCGAACAAAGCAAGCAAATGAAAGACCCATCGGTGCTGAACTACTACATAGGTGTCACGGATGTTAAAATCAAAATTGACCAACGGTATAATAAAACCCAAAGCAATCAATATCAGGCTTGCCGGAAAAAAAAAGTAATGTGGTTTCTCAAATAGCAGCTTCATCTGCTCATTTTATATCTCCAAGATACTGATAAAATGCAAGGCTTTAAAACCAAAGGACTCAACCACTTACTAGTTTAATGTCAGAGGCGGACCTACCACACTCATTTCGCAATCGGAAAAGATCTTATCGATCTCTGCCATGTCAGGTTCATGGTCGAGTCCGGCCATCATCAGAAAAAACTCTTCCATTTTGCCCGCAGGCTGGAACAACACATTCATTTTTCCTGTTTTGGATACCTGTGTCCAGGCATGTGGCACGGTCTTCGGAAGAAAGATATGCTCCCCTTTTTCTAGATTGAAGTACGCTTTTCCTACCTGAAACCGATAAGCGCCCTCAATGACATAAAACACTTCATCCTGATAGTGGTGGATGTGCAGTGGTGTGCCCATTCCCTGAGAGATGGATGTTTGCTGAAAGATGGTCATGCCCCCTCCGGAATCTTTTCCTGATACTTTTAGGTCCATAATGTTGTGGTTCACCCCTTTCAGGGTAATGCGTCCATAAAGCCTGGCTTCCCCGGCTTTTACTTTGAATCCTGTTCTGGTACTCTGACTCTGGCAGGCGGTTGCAGACAAACTAACAAAAGGCAATGCCCCTATACTGAGGGCAGTTGCGAGAAACTGGTTGCGTTTCATTTGAAATATGATTGAAGTGGAAATCGTAAAGTACTTCTGATTAAAGCTATATAAATGTATGTGATTCCGGAATCACTTTTACAAAGGAAGATCTCTTTATTTTCAGACGTTTAACAAGGTATTCCCGGGCACCTTCAGCCTGTAGAATTGATGGTATTTTTAACTCCGCTCCTCAAATGGGAGGATGATCCCTTTTTCCAGGTACATTTTAAGTCCGTTTAACAACATGGCCCAGCAAAAGGAGGCGGTTTTAAAGTGAGCATTGCAAGCAGGCCAGTCTTTGTGGAAAAAATGGAGCCTGACACCGTCGCCGGACTCTTCGATCTCAAAACCAAAGCTGGTAGGGTCCCAATCGGCATCCGAACGGGTCATTTTAATACTAAAAAGGGTGTTTGGCTCGCACTGACTCACTTCCCCGTACCAGTCGTACTCAGGAGTAAAATAGAAATTGTATGTACTTCCCTTAGAGGGAGTGCCATTGCATCTGCGAGGCCACCAGTTTACCAGGTGTTCAGGTAAAGAAACCGCCTTAAATACGGCTTCAGGCGAAGCTGCAATACTAAGATCGTGGTAAATGCTATAACCACGGGCTTTCTCCGACGTTTTCTGATGACTTTCCAAAATCATATGGGTTTAGTCTGTTCAATTAAAAATACGTCTTTTTAAGAAGGTGGTGTGCGTTGTCTGACTATTCTATGGCCCATACCACCTGTATAGTGGCATTGTAAACCAGGTCGCTTGGCGTAAATCCGTCCACTTTCATTGCATCGGCTTCTAAGCTCATCATCGCCCGTTCGGTCCTGATAGGTGCATTATAGGAATTCCCGTACTGAATACGGGTCACCTTCTTTAATTCTGTTCCTGCAGCCTTCACGATAACCCCGGCCTTTCTAAAAGCGTCTTCGGTGGCCAGTTGTATCAGACGGTCCTGAACGGTTTCCTTTAGGGGATCTGAGATTTTAAAACTAAAATTAAGGTCGAATTCTGTTGCCCCGGAGGAGAATTGACGCAGGATCTTGCGGATATTATCTACCGTATTCTCAAAATCGAGGTGCAGTTGCTGGGTGGCGATATAACCACTGTCTATCTGTTGATTGTTCCTGTATTTGATGTTTTTTCGCACCTGGAAATTATCCGTAAAGATGGCGTCTTCCGAAAAACCCATTTTCCGGATTTGTGCTTTGATGTCCTCTGTCTGATTGCCTAAGCCGTTGATGGCATCCCCGAACTGCATTTCTACCGCACTTAGCGTCATATTCAGTACGCCGGTATCAGGGGCAATGGCCAGCTGGGCAGTTCCTGTAACCTCAAGTTCTGATTGGGAATGCTGCGCAATAGCCAGGGTAGTAAGGAAGAAAAATAAAAAAAATAAGCTGTTTTTCATGGCGTGATAGGGTACTGATTTATATACATCTAATGTACTTAATTCTTCAGCGATTCTAAAGGGCCGAATTGTTTTTCAGCAGGGATGCACAAAACCTCTGAAATTCTTCTGAAGTAAGTCCGCTTAAATAAGTCCTGCCCCCAGGGCAAGAGAGATCAGGATGAGCATAATGGCTACGGTGACCTGCAGGAAACGCAGGGTTACCTTCTTAAGCAGTCTGTTCCCAACAAAGGAGCCGGCTATTCCGGCAAGGGTGGCACAGAGGACCAGGGGGACGTAATCTCCAAGTCCGGCTGTGGCAAAACGGGTGGCGTATACACTCAGGCGGGTAAAATCGACCAAGGTAGAGACCACAACGGCTGTTCCTATAAAAACCTCCTTGGTTAGTCCGGCTTTGATCAGGAAGGCACTTCTCAGCGCACCCTGGTTCCCTGATAGTCCGCCAAAGAAGCCACTCAGAGCTCCCCCCAGGGGAAGTTTGTCCTTGCCGAACTGCAATTTGTTAAACCAGGGCAGGAGGTCCATACTGGCAAAGATGATTAGCAGGATAGAGATCAGGAATTTAACCGGATATACTTCAAAATGCTTCCCGAAGGCATCGTAGGCGAACAAGGGTTGTACGTCACTGATGTTGAGCAATAACCAGGATCCAAAGATGGCCGCCACTACGGCCGGGATTCCAAATTTGATCAACACTTGTTTGTCGGCATTCCGGCCTACAAGGAATAGTTTGTAAATGTTGTTAAAGAAGTGTACAACACCGGTAAGGGCAATAGCCAGTTCCACAGGGAAGAAAATCATAAAGACCGGGGTGAGGATAGTCCCCAGCCCAAAACCTGAGAAGAAGGTCAGGATGGCAACGAAAAAGGCCACTAAGGCAATGACAATGTATTCCATAGGGCGGTAAAAATAACTGAATTCAGATGTATATAAAAAAGCAGTTAATCTGATAGCCTTTTTCTTTATTGACCCCTTTTAGGCAAACTTGCCCATAATCATTGCCTTATCGCAAGTTTAACAAGTAAAAATGGATCAATACTCCGATAATCTACCTCTTTTTTCGGTAAGTGGTTTTAAGGGTTTGTGACGTTTACCGATGATTTTTTGCACTTAAACCAAGTTCTTGCCAGATACCGAAAAATAAGGGTTTTTCAGCGAACGGGAAGGGGCAGGACCCCCTTTCATAGCGTTTTTATTATATAAACCGCACAACATGAAAGCTATCGTAACTTTAATCTTTGTTCTCTTTATCGGATTCGCTGCCCAGGCTCAGGAAAACACCGCTGAGGTAAAGGTAGAAACTGCTGCGAAAGAGATCGTTACTGAAACTGCTGAAGAGAATAAGGTAGCTCGTCTGTACCGTTTTAAAAATAGCCGTATCAAAAAGGAGTTGTCTTTTAAAACTAAGAAGAGTGCTTCTAAACTGGCTTAGGTCTCGACTCTCATTCCTTCGGCAGGTATACTTGCCTACGGATGACAGGCGCTCTAACTGAAAATGAACTTTAAATACTTATACTATGATTCTTCCTGTTTTTCTTCTGCTTCTTCTGCTTCCGACGCTGCTTCCTCTTCCTCTTTCAAAAGTGTATGTTGAAGAATATTGATCTTTTTAAGCTTGGCCTTCCAGGTTTTTAAAGACTCTTTCTGCCGGTTGATCTTATCCACTACTTCCTTTACCAGAGGATTGTCTTCTGAGGCATTGGAAAAGAACTGTAGGTTGTTCTCCAGTTGATTGATCTCACTCTTGCCTTCGTCTATCTTCCTTTTGATAAAGCTCCTTTCTTTCCGCAGGGCGTAATCGTCTTCTGTAGAGGCTAACTGCTTTAATTTATTTCCGTACTTCAACAGCTCAGCTTCCTGCTGGGTTACCCCCAGTTTTTTAAGGACCCCGTCAACGATCTTATTGAATTTGCCGTTAATGCTTTTCTTGTTAAACGGAACTCTGCCAATAGCCCTCCATTCTCCTATCAATGCTTTAATGGTGGCCAGGTCATCCTCCCTGGATTTTCCCGGGCTAAAGGCCTGTAATTTATCGAGGCAGGCCTTTTTCTTCTCCAGGTTCTCGGTTTCCTGTCCGCTGGCCTTGTTCTTACTGGCGTGCATCTTGTCAAAATAATGGTTGCAGGCCGACTTAAATTCTTTCCAAAGCTTGTCTGAATACTTTCTGGGCACATGCCCGATCTGTTTCCATTCCTGCTGGATCTTCTTCATCTGAGGGGTAACGGTATCCCATTCCTCGGAATCCTTGAGGGAAACCGCCATTTTAACCAGCTCTCTTTTCTTTTCAAGGTTAATCTGCTGATCTTTTTTCAGGTTTTTATAAAAGACATTCTTCTTGCGGTTAAATGCCCTTACAGCCTCCTTAAAACGATTCCAGGTGTCTTCGTTGACCTTCTGAGGAACCTTGCCGGCAGCAAAGAAGGCAGAACGCAGGGCTTCCAGTTCCCTGATCTGTTTTTGCAGGCCTTTGTGGTCATTGGCAACACTTTCTCCAAGGACAGTGATGGCCTCGATAATTTCATTCTTCTTTACCAGATTACCTTCAAAACTCTTTTCCAGTTCCTTAAAATGCTCCTGCCTGCGCTGGTGCATTGCTTTGGTTGCATTGCTGAAACGCTCCCATATGGCCTCCCGGTGTTCTTTGTCGACCGGGCCAATATCTTCTTTCCAGATCTTGTGCAGGGTCTGTAAATCCCTGAATGCCTTGTTCAGATCGGGTTCCTGGGCCAGTGCTTCTGCACGTTGTACCAGTTTTTCCTTCTCCTCCAGATTGTACTTAAAGTCGAGATCCCTTAATTCCCGGTTTAAATGCAGGAAGTCGTAAAAGATCTCCACATGGTGATGGTAGGTACGCCAAACGTCATTGTAGTGGCTACGGGGAACAGCACCTGCATGCCGCCATTGTTCCTGCAGATCTTTGAAATTTTTATAAGTGGTATTGATATCTTCTTCAACGTTTACCAGGGCCTTGAGTTCTTCAATAATGTGAAGTCGTTTTTCCAGGTTCGTTTTTAAATTTTGTTCCAGGTTGCGGTAGTAGGCGTTTCTTTTTTCACGATAGTCTGAGTAGACTTCGTTAAACTGCCTTTTAGCTACAGAATTATACCTGAAATCTACTTCATTCCCCCCATTGCTTGTGAATTCTTCCTTTTTCTCTTCCAGGAATTCCTGGAATTTCAGGTCGAATTCCGATTTGATGGCATCCACATGGTTTTTTATGGCCTGTACCTTTTCGGTTCGGATCAGGCGCTGAAGTTCACCTACGAGGTTCTCCATGGTCATGGAGTGGTAATCCTGCATGGGAATATGATGCCTGCGGTGATTTTCCTCATCCTCGGCATCTTCGGCATTGGTTTCGTCTATCTCGTCGATAGCCTCTTCTTCTTCCCCATTTTTCGTGGCCTTCTCCTCCTTGGTGGCCTCCTTTTTTGGCGGAGTTTTGGTTTCCTCAGCCTCCTCTTTGGCAACAGGCTTTTCCTCCTTTTTTTCTGGAGTTTTACTTTCCTCAGCTTCCTCTTTGGCCACAGGTTTTTCCTCCTTATTTTCTGGAGCTTTACTTTCCTCGGGCTCTGCTTTGGCGACGGCCTTTTTCGCCTTGGTGGTGACGCTCTTGGATTTAGCCTTTTTCACGGGTTTATCCTCTACTGTCTTCCCGGAAGTTTTCTCTGAGGTCTTTTCTTCCTCAATAGTCTCCGATGTCTCTTTTCCCCCTGCATCAACCTGCAGTTTCTCTTCTTTCTCTTCCAACATGATTCTTTGGATTTATTGCTCTAGCGGGATATAATCCCTTTGTAAGATACTAACAACCCCACAGACATCAAAGGTAATCCTTCATCTTTTTAGAAGTGTAAAAGAGGGGTGTTTTAATTTTAAAACCTCAGAGATACTATTTCTGCCAGATCTCCCACGACTTATCAGCCTGGAACTTAAGCATGGACGAACCATTACAAATCGTCGCGCCCTGTCCCTCTCCAGCCTTTAAAAATGCCGTTTTTTCAGGATTGTAGACCAGGTCGAACAAGACATGCCCCGAACCTAAGTACGTATAAGGAATAAGCGGTTTATCTTCTACCCTTGGAAAAGTTCCCAGGGGAGTACAATTGACGATAAGAGTGTGTTTATTTATGTCTTCATTGTTGAGTTGATCATAAGACCACTGTCCCTCCTTGGGATTCCTCGACACTTTTACGAATGCTATCCCCATTTTCTCCAGACTATAGGCGATCGCCAGGGATGCTCCCCCCGTGCCCAGAATCAGCGCATGTGTATGATTAGCGCGCTCCAGCAAAGGTTTTACGGATTCCTGAAAGCCGTAAGCATCTGTATTATAACCTTCTAGTTCGGTTTTGGTAAATTTGATCGTATTAACGGCCCCGATGGCTTTTGCCTCAGGGTCTATCCGATGTAAATAGGGTAAAATATCTTGCTTATAGGGAATGGTGACATTTAGGCCGCGAAGGTTTTCTTCCTCCTTCAGGAGCGTTTCCAGGTCTGTTATGTCCCGCAGGTCGAAATTCTCATACGAACAATGCTGTAGCCCCTCTTTTTTGAAAAACTCAGTGAAATAGCCTTTGGAAAAGGAATAGGAAATATCCCTTCCTAATAGCCCGTACCTATGTTTTTTTTCTGTTTTTTCCATACCACTCTAATCCGATGAGAATCAATATACCCAGAATGACGAAAACTACAGCCCACCAGGTGTCTGCATTACTTAAATCAGGCAGGTAACGCTCGTAATTCCTGATAATGGGATCCCCATTACTGTCCCTGAGAACAGTACCCAGGATATCTTCAACAAAGATAGTTCTTTTCCAGGGCCATACCACGCCCAGGCTTCCCGTGATAAAGCCTATAATCACTGCGGTGGTCGTATGCCGGAAATGCTTTAAAACATAGCCCAACAGATGTGAAAGGGTAACCAGACCTGTGGCCGAACCCAGGGTAAATACCGCCAGGATTTTCAGGGTATCGAGTCGTTCCTGGTTGGAAGTAAAGCCAAAATCTCCTTGAATCACTTCGGCCATAGTGTCATAGAGTGCATTTACCGAGTCAACGAGAAGCAAAACATAATTCCCCAGCAGGATCAGGATAAATGAGCCGGATAAACCGGGTAAGGTCATCCCTGAGACACTGATAATTCCACAGAGAAATATAAAAAGCAGGTTGTCATTTTCCCTGGCCGGACTCAAAAAACTGATGGATATACCTACCACCAGGCCTATGATACCCGCCATGATGGTTTTCCGGTTCCAATGTTCGAAGTCTTTTGAAATAAAGTAGATCGATCCTATGATCATCCCAAAAAAGGTGGCCCAGACATAGAGTTCATTGTGTTCCAGAAAGTAATCAAGCAGTTTTGAAACACTGAAATAACTCACCAGCATCCCAAAGATGAGCAGGGTGAGGAACTGTCCGTTTACATAGCGGTAAAAACTCTTAAACCTGCCATTAAATAGGAGCTTAAAGGCTTTGAGGTTGATTTTTTGTAGTGAGTAAATAAATTCTTCATAAAACCCTGCAACAAAAGCTACAATTCCCCCGGATACCCCAGGGACCTTGTTGGCCGTACCCATGGCCAGACCCTTGATAACAAGGAATACTTTATCTATAAAAGATCTGGGTTGATGCATGATAGTTTGCTTTATTTTTTAGCAGCAAGCTTTTCAAGCATAAAAATAAGCGAAAAACCGGCTACAGCCAGAAGAATCGCCCAGAGAAGTTGAGGATCTTCGGGATAGGAGAGGGGAGAAACGTTTTCTTCCAATACGGGGATGCTTTTTCCGTCAAATTCCCTGGTTTCAATTACTATTTTCCAGGGCCATATTTTGCTGAGAGATCCAATGATAAAACCCGTGAGCAGGGCCAGCGTCATATTTTTGTAATGCTGAAACATCCATTTCAACAAGCGGGCAAAAGACAGCAACCCGAAAATAGCCCCTGTAAAAACGGTAGCGAGGATAAGCAGGTTGCGTTCATGGACGGCATCGAGGATGGTTTTATACGAACCCAGCAATACCAGGATAAATGCTCCGGAGATACCTGGAAGGATCATGGCACAGATCGCCAGGGCCCCTGAAAGAAATAAGTAGGGGAGACTTGCAGTGTTTTCCACCGGGGGTAGCTGGGTGATGTAATAAGCCGTAGCCGCTCCGGCAACCAGCATGAGCAGCACAGCCAGACGCCATTTTGTAATGGCCCGGGCCACAAAGATGACACTGGCCACCACCAGGCCAAAGAAAAAGGACCATAAAAGTACCGGTTCGTTGATCAACAGCCAGCTGATCATCCTGGCGAGAGTGATCACGCTTATAGCGATCCCCAGGAATATCGCTAACAGAAATTTTCCGTTCGCTTCCTGCCACATGGCGATAAAACCTTTTTTGGGCAAGGTTTTAAACACCGCAGGCCCGATTTGGTTGATAGAGGTGATCAATTCCTCGTAAATTCCTGAAATAAAAGCGATTGTACCTCCGGAAACTCCGGGTACAACATCGGCTGCGCCCATAGCCATTCCCTTGAGTGTAACGATTAGGTATTGAAAGAAGTTGCGGTCAGCCATGATTTTGAAAAAGCAAAAATAGTGCTTTTAGTCCGAAGCGTTCTGTACACTGGCGATTATGTTTCGCGCCCATACAGAATCGAAAAAGGAAGGAAACTCTTCTTTAAAAATCTCGAGTTGTTCAAAATCTTTTTTTAATGCCCTTCTGAATCTATACTGCGCCTTTACCGGATCATTCGCCATAAGATAGAGGCCGGCCATTTTGTATAGGATCACCGCCTCCTCAGGATAAAATTCGAGTCCCTGCAAAAGGATCTGGATGGCTGCTTCCACTTCTTCGTTCTGGGTGACGACCTCTGCCCAGTTTAACCAGGTATCCAGTTCGTAATTCCCCAGGTCAACTGCTTGTTTAAAAGCGAAATCAGCTTCGTCATAATTTTCCAGAGCTGCGTGAATACGGGCACATTTTTTCCAGTATTTAGCATTTTCTCCATCGATATTGATGGCTTTGTTGATGTAGTAAAGGGCCCGTTCGAAATTGTCTTTTTTAAAATAAAATTGAGTAATTGCCAGCCACCCCTTGTCTAGAAGGGGATCTTCGTGTACCGTTTGGTAAAAATAGAATTTTGCCAGATCGTCATTGTGAAGTTTTTCATGACACTTGCCAATTCTCAGATAGGCATGAGAGGTGGGATCGTCAATGGTAATTGTCGTCTCGTAGTTTTCAATGGCTTCATTGTATTTCCCCAGTTTCTCAAGCACTTTTCCCTTTTCAAAATAGGCCCCGATAAAGGTGTCGTCTGCAATAATGGCAAAATCAAAAGCGGCCAGGGCTTCTTCAAACATCTTCAGGGTAAAGTATTGTTTTCCCAACTGGTGCCAGGCTACCTGGCAGTATGGATTGCGTTCCAGATAATTATTTAGGTACCCTATGGCCCCTTCGTAATCTTCCAGAAATTCGAAGCAATAAATAACGTTGTACAAGGCAGAATAGTCCTGATCGTCAAACGAGACACACTTCATAAAGTGGATCTTTGCTTTTTCAAAATCATCCATAAACAGGTATTCCATCCCCAGCAGCGCATAAATATCAAAACTTTCCTCTGATATTTCCAGGGCTTTCTGAAGCAGGGCTACAGCTGCTTCATGATTGTCTTTTTTGGAATAAATATTGGCCCGCTGAATATAGATCTCCTCATTTGTGCTATCGTACAACTGAAGTTTGTCAAGGATTTTCTCGGCTAACTCCAGATTGTTTTCGAAGACCAGTACCTCTACGTTGAGCAACTTGAGCTCCATGGATTCGGGATGTTGCTGCAAACCTATCTTAATGGCCTTTTTGGCCAAAGAGATCTTACCATTGTTCAGGTAGTGGTGAATGATGTCTTCAAAATCTTCGGCATCGAAGAAGTAGACATCATCTGTCTTGAGCATGGATTCGAATTTAGTAATGGGCTGATTTGGTTTCTCGTTAGGATCTAACGCCATAGGAACTTACTTGGTTATTCTATGGACTTAAAAATAGTTTTTAAAACCACTTTTATCTCCGACTGGGTGCTATATTATTAACAAAATAGTTAACAAACTATTGTTTAAGGCCATCAAGTACCTCCAGGATGATTGCACATCCCTTCTCAATTTCCTCATTGGAAACGGTAAGCGGAGGAGTAATTCTGACAGCATTTTTTTCAAACAACAACCAAAAAAGGACCAGCCTTTTTTGGGCGCACAAAACTACTAAATCATTTGCGATTTCACTGCTTTTTAAAATTAAACATAGCATTAATCCTTTCCCTCTTATTTCCTTTATCAGCGGGTGGCTGAGACGCTCCCTGAACAGCGCTTCCTTAGCAATTGTTTGGGAAATTAAACTTGTTCCGGTAAGTACTTTGAGTGTTGCCAGGGCTGCGGCAGCTATAACAGGGTTTCCCCCAAAGGTGGTGATGTGTCCCAGCATGGGATTTTCCATCAGGGTAGTCATCATTTCTCTTGAAGCCGTAAATGCCCCCACTGGTAGTCCACCGGCCATTCCCTTTCCCATCACAAGGATATCCGGTACAATCCCATAATGTTCAAAGGCAAAGAGTTTTCCCGTTCTTCCAAATCCTGGTTGTATCTCATCCAGGATCAGAATTGTGCCTGTTTCGTCACAACGTTTTCGTACAGCTTTGAGGTAATCATCTATTGGCTGGATGAATCCTGCACCCCCCTGAATGGTCTCCAGGACAATAGCGGCCGTATCTTCTGTGATTTTTTGCAGGTCTTCCTTCCGATTAAATTCAATAAACCGGATATCAGGCAGCAAGGGTCTGAAAGGAGCCTTCCTTTCTTCAAAATTCATCAGGCTCAGACTGCCCATGGTATTGCCGTGATAGGCATTCTTCGCTGCAATAATCTGAGACCTGCCAGTATACCTTCGTGCCAGTTTTAATGCCCCTTCTATAGCTTCTGTCCCTGAATTGACCAGATAGGTGGTTTCCAGTGAAGCTGGTAATAATTCCGCAAGTGTCTTAGCGTATTCTACCGCCGGTTGCTGCACGTATTCTCCGTAGACCATTACGTGCATATAGGTTCTGGATTGTTGCTCAACGGCTGAGACAATCGCGGGGTGACAATGACCCAGGCTGCAGGCAGAAACACCTGCTACAAAGTCGAGATGCGCCTTTCCCTCTGAATCGTAAATATAACTTCCCTCGGCCCGGGACACTTCCAAGGCCAGGGGGTGTGGCGTAGTTTGTGCCTGATACAAAAAGAAGTCTTTCTTCATCTTTCTTCTATTTCCCGATCACCCTGAAGATCCAGATGTCATCGGTGTATTTCCCGTCGTATTGAGAATCCCGTGACCGTTCTGCTTCCTCCTTTGTATCGTAGCGATCGAGGTAGACATAGGTGTACTGATTCTTTTTTCGTACGAAAGACCTGGGCTGAATTCCCCTGTCTGAAAGGATTCTCGCAAAATGGGAATAATTCTCTTCCTTTTCAAAGACGTTGGCGATAAGGTAGTAACCCGGCTTCAGATCCGCTTCTCCTTTTACTTCCTCAAACCGCTTCCCCGAACTAGTCGTTACCTCTGCTTGTTTCTGCGATGGTTCCGGAACTGCTTTTGTATTGGAGGAATTGATAAAATCACGGGCTTTTTCTTCAACTTCCAGCATTGCCGGATCCATGTCCGTATCTATTGGGTTATCCAATCCCCTTATTTTTACAAGGGTGATATTGTTGTCGTCCTCATCAAAGATCTCTTCTTTGCTCCGTATTCGCTCATCCCCCCTCCAGATAAACCCTTTAAGCTTTCTGCTGTTCTCCGGCAGTTCCTCTTCAGGGAAAATATCCCCATCCGGATTAGTAAAAAAAGTAATATCCTCAATATCACTGTTTTCAAAAGTGAGCCTGATTGAACTGCAGATGGTCTTGTTAATCCCGATGAGTTCCTGATCGTCATTATACATATAGTAAATCACCTCTGTATTTTTGATCAGGTCGGCGATCTTCAGTTCATTTTCGATGAATTTCCCAAAGAGATTCTTGCCCTTAGCCTGATTAAAACCTTCTTTTCCAATGGTATCCTGCGAGATCACAAAGGCATTGTTAAGCACCTTCAGGGAGTCTAATTTTTCAGTTTCCATGTCTGAAATCAGATGAATGCTGTCTCCCGTCATCTGATTTTCCAGATTCCAGAGGATGGGTTTACGGATAAGCTGAGTGATGCCGGTTTTTTGCTCGAAATGCAGTGAATCACATTTCCCGCTCAGGTCGGTCTTGTAGAATTTTGTATTTCTGAATGCCCTGAGTATCCGATCATCCGGTTTTCCGGTTACCATCAGGGTATCTCCATGAATATAAAGGGAATCCTGTTCTACAAGACTTATAGAAACAGCCCTTTTGGTGGCAAATACCGAGTCTTTGGCCTTGTAGACTTCGGCATAATGAGCCCGTATTACCCCATTGTTTATAGTATCGGTGACTTTAATATTATTAGTGGCTGAGGCAAATTCCCGCGCCTTGTTAAAGTAAACACTGTCCCCCTCTATGATTCGATTATTGTAGTTGATTTTTGTGTTTTTGATCCCATATCCCGTTTCCACCTTGGTATCGTAAAAACCCCTTTCACAATAAAGGGTATAGGTTTCCCCCGTAATCGTTGAGGGGCCGTACATATAGGCATTTTTTGAGGTTGTATAATAATCGAGCTGACTCGATTCTACGGTATACTCCGGATTTTTAATCTTTACACTTTGAAGGAACTGGTATTTTTTTGGTTCCATATAATACCTGCCGATCTTACTCGTAAGCGTGTTGGCAGAATCTACGATGGTTCCTGAATTATTGTAATAAGACTCCTGATTTTCCCTGTCAAAATAAAGCGTGTCCGTCCGCAGGGTCATATCGCTGTTTTTCAAAACCACTTTCTCCCAGGCCTTGGCCAATTTGATATTTCCATCATAATCGATCTTTCCACTGGTCATCTGAATAGAATCGCCCTGTTCAAGCCTGATATTCCCTATGGCTTTAAGCTTATTCTCTTTTTGGTAGAATATGGCAATATCGCACCAAAGATCAGCGCCCTGATGTTCAAACTGTACCTGGCGGTCGTCCTTACTAAAGATGGAAGCCCCTGGATATTTTGCTTCGTCTTTTGTAAAATTTGCCCCGTAGACAATATTAATCTGCCTGGGCTGGGTTTTCTCTTCCTGGGCAATTAAACCCTGACTAAAAAGAGTAAATAGAAGTATGAAAATTATGCCTTTCAAAGACTTTGATTTGATCAAAAATAGGATTTTTTGATGCAGAAGGATTTTCTTTAGTACAGTTTTAATACTTAGTTATTAAAGAAACCTAAGAAACCGCCAACTCCCTGTGGATGGTTTGAGTACGGTCGGGGCCTACAGAAACGATCTGAATAGGTACTTCAAGGGCCTCTTCCAGATATTCGATATAGGTCATCAAATTCTGAGGTAGCTGCTCTTCGGAATTCATTTTTGTGAGATCCTGTTCCCAACCTTTTAATTCTGTATAGATCGGAGTTACATTATTTGCCTCTATATTATAAGGCAGGTGTGTGATCTTTTCCCCCTTGTAATGATAGGCTGTACAAACTTTTATAGTATCAAAACCGCTGAGTACATCTGATTTCATCATCATCAGATGTGTAACTCCATTGATCTGTACTGCGTATTTCAATGCTACCAAATCGAGCCACCCACACCGTCTCGGTCTTCCGGTAGTAGCTCCGAATTCATTTCCAACTTTTCCCATGGTCTCACCAACTTCATCAAAGAGTTCTGTTGGAAACGGGCCACTTCCCACTCGGGTGGTATAGGCCTTAAAAATTCCATATACCTTGTTGATCTTATTGGGAGCAACTCCCAGTCCGGTGCAGGCGCCGGCAGCTGTTGTATTAGAGGAAGTTACGTAGGGATACGTTCCAAAATCGATATCGAGGAGAGAACCCTGAGCCCCTTCAGCCAGGATAGATTTCCCTTCTCTCTGTGCCTGGAATAAATATTCTTCACTATCAATAAAAGTGAGTTTCTTCAGGGCTTCCACAGCCGAAAAGAAGTCTGCTTCCAATTCCGTCAGATTATACTGAATATCCACATCGTAGAAATGGATCATCGCTTCGTGCTTATCAGCCAGCTGGCGATATTTCTCTTTCCAGTTATTGAGTTCCAGATCTCCAACCCTCAGGCCATTTCTTCCTGTCTTATCCATATAGGTAGGCCCTATTCCCTTGAGGGTAGAACCTATTTTTGCCTTCCCTTTGGAAGCTTCCGAAGCAGCGTCTAGCAGCCTGTGTGTTGGCAAAATAAGGTGGGCCTTACGGGATATCAGAAGGCGGGTCTTTATGTCGAGTTCAAACTTCTCTAGATTGGCCAGTTCCTTTCTGAAAATAACCGGATCAATGACCACCCCGTTCCCTACCACATTGGTAGCCTCCTCATGGAAAATTCCTGATGGGATGGTATGTAAAACGTGTTTTAAACCGTCAAATTCGAGCGTATGCCCTGCATTGGGCCCTCCCTGAAATCGGGCTATGATATCGTAATTCTTGGTAAGTACGTCAACAATCTTTCCTTTTCCTTCGTCTCCCCACTGGAGACCTAGTAGTAAATCTACCGCCATGTAATTGTGTATTGTTAGTTTGCTTCTTCGTGTTGGTTTCTGGTACCGTAAAAATAAAGCGAATGATTGTTAATCTTTATATCGAAAACTTCTTCTATTGTTTGTTTGATCGACTGGATTCGCGGATCACAAAACTCAACTACTTCGCCCGTATCGGTCAGGATCACATGATCGTGCTGCCGGTCAAAATAAGATTTTTCATACTGAGCCTGATTCTTTCCAAACTGATGCTTGCGCACCAATTTGCACTCGAGTAAAAGCTCAATGGTATTGTAAAGGGTAGCCCGACTCACCCTGTAATTTTTGTTTTTCATTTTGATATAGAGGGATTCAATATCAAAATGGTTGTCGGTATCGTAAATTTCCTGCAATATAGCATAGCGCTCAGGGGTCTTTCTGTGGCCGTTGTCCTCCAGAAAGGCCGTGAATACGTTCTTTACAATTTCCTGATCTTTATTTCCCTTCATGCCTGCTTCTCCTGCAATACCCTGCAAATGTACAGCTAAAAATGTAAAAACTACAGCCTCAACGCGAGTGAATTAGCGCTAAAGTCAATTATGTTCTCGTCACCTTGTCGATGCCCTTTACTTGTTTCAGGTTGTCGATCAATTTTTTCAGAATTGCCTTGTTTTTTACCACAACGGTAATCCTTCCGGAGAAGGTTCCTCCATCGGTATCAAAATTCAGATTCCGCATGTTTACATGCATGTTATCTGAAATAATCTCTGTAATATCATTTATAAGTCCCAGATTGTCCAATCCGGTAAGTTTGATTTCCGCCGTAAATTCCTCCTGAGTGGAATCGATCCATTTGGCACTAATGATCCGATAGGCGTAATTCGACTGCAATGAGATTGCATTGGGACAGTTTTTCTTGTGCACCTTTATCCCGTCGTTTACGCTGATAAATCCAAATACATCGTCCCCGGGGATAGGATTGCAACACTGAGACAATTTGTATTCCAGCTTTTCCTCCTCTTTTCCAAAGACCAGCATGTCGTATTTGGAAGTAATCTCATCCTTGTCAATATCCTCAGGAACCGGTTTTTTCCGCATCCTGTTTTTAAAGAAACTGATAAATGCGTTGTTATAGGACGAAGCAAAATCCTTGATCATCTGGTTGTCTATCGAACCTATGCCTACCCTGTAAAACAGATCAAGACTGGTCTTTAGTTTAAAATAGACGACCATTTTATTGACGGAATCTTCATTGAGGGTGACTTTCTGGGATTTCAGTTTTCTCCTCAGTATTTCTTTTCCTTCTTCAGCAACCGCCTTCTTCTCATCCCTGAGGGAAGCTCTGATTTTAGAACGTGCCCGCGCTGTTGTAGCATATTCCAGCCAGTTTTGATTGGGTTTAGCACTGTCTGAAGTGATGATCTCGAGCTGGTCTCCGCTCTTTAATGCTGTGCTGAGGGGTACCAGTTTCCCGTTCACCCTGGCTCCCCTGGTACGCATCCCCACCTCTGTATGGATATTAAAGGCAAAGTCGATTGGTGTAGCTCCTTTGGGAAGCGAGATCAACTCACCTTTGGGGGTAAACACAAAAATCTCCTTGGAATATAAATTGAGTTTGAATTCCTCTACAAAGTCCACTGCATTCCCATTAGAACTTTCCAGTGCCTCCTGTAAGCGGTTCAGCCATTCTTCAATTCCCTGCTCCTTCTGTTCCCCGTGTTTGTATTTAAAATGTGCAGCATATCCCTTTTCGGCAATTTCATGCATCCGTTCACTGCGGATCTGCACCTCTACCCATTTCCCTTGAGGCCCCATAACCGTTATATGCAGGGCTTCGTATCCGGTCGACTTAGGAGAGGAAATCCAATCGCGTAATCGAATTGGATTGGGCGTAAAGTGGTCAGTAACAATGGAATAAATTTTCCAGGCAAGGAATTTTTCGTTCTTTTTATCCGACTTATAGATGATTCTGATGGCGAATTTGTCATAGATTTCATCATAAGAGACATTCTGGGCATTCATCTTCTTTCGTATAGAGAAGATGGATTTCATCCTGCCCTTAATAGTGTATTTGAGTTTTTCCTTGTCGAGAGAGTCGCGTATAACTGCAGAAAAGTCTTCAATATATTTCAATTGCTCTTCTTTGGTCTCCTCGATCTTACTCTGTATGTCGTGATATACCTCGGGTTCTGTATATTTCAGACTGAGGTCTTCCAGTTCGGTCTTGATGTTGTACAGCCCTATCCTGTGCGCCAGCGGGGCATAGATATAAAGGGTTTCCGATGCCAGTTTTACCTGCTTGTCTTCAGGCATGGCATCCATGGTAAGCATATTGTGGTACCGGTCTGCGATTTTGATGATAATTACCCTGACATCATCGTGGAGGGTAAGGAGCATCTTCCGAAAGTTTTCGGCCTGCTGGGAAATATTAGTGTCTTTCTTTAAATGCGCAATTTTGGTAAGGCCATCTACGATACGGGCTACCGTTTCCCCGAAAAGTCGTTCTATATCATCCAGGGTGTATTCGGTATCTTCCACCACATCATGAAGCAGGGCTGAGGCAATAGAAACCGCGTCCAGACCAATTTCCGAAGCCACAATTTTAGCTACGGCAATAGGATGGAATACATAGGCCTCCCCTGATTTTCTGCGTTGGTTTTTATGGGCATCTACTGCCACATCAAATGCAGAACGGATCAGTTTTTTATCCTGAGGGCTAAGCGTCTGATAGCTAATGCGTAGCAATTCTTTGTATTGCCTGGCGATTTCGCGATTTTCCTTGTCGATTACAGTATCACTCCTCATACTTTAAAATTACCACAATCTTTTCTAGTTAGCAACAAAAATCATGCCCCAAGCCTGCGTACCCGGGCAACGAGTGGAGGGTGGGAGTAATGCATGAACACATAGGCGGGGTGGGGTGTTAGGTTGCTGAGGTTGTTGCGGGATAATTTCTTCAGCGAATCGATAAGAGGTTGTGCCGCAAGGGTTTCTTTGGCAAAATGGTCTGCCTGGTATTCGAATTGTCTGGACATATAATTCATGGCAAGTCCTGTCAATTGCGAAACCGGGCTATACAGCAGACCGAAGCCGATCAGGGCAGCGTGAAAACTGGGTGTTTCCACCCCAATGGCTTTTGACACTTCCGGATTATTGATAAATAGGGACAACAGAAAAAGGGTAAATCCAGTAAGCAATAAGGATACTGTTAAGTTGGCAATAATATGACGACGTTTGTAATGCCCTACTTCGTGAGCCAGGACGGCCACAATCTCTTCTTCTTCCAGGTCATTGATAAGTGTATCGTATAGAGTAACCCTTTTCTCCTTGCCAAATCCGGAAAAGTAGGCATTGGCCTTGGTTGATCGCTTTGAACCATCTATGACGAAAATGTTTTTCAACTCGAAGCCCACTTTTTGTGCATAGGCCTGGATCTTTTCTTTGAGGCTGCCTTCTTCCAGTGGAGTTTGCTTATTAAACAAGGGTACAATGAGTCTGCTGTAAAACAGGTTCATAAATACAGTGAACACCGCGATGAGCCCCCAGGCATAAAGCCAGAAATCTGAACCTGCCCATTGGAAGAACCAGATGACAACAGAGAGGATCCCCCCTCCCAGAATAGCCAACATCATCCATCCTTTGACCTTATCGAGAAAGAAGAGTTTTTTTGTCGTTTTATTAAAACCGAATTTCTCTTCAATTACAAAGGTTTTGTAATAAGAGAAGGGAGTCATCAGCAAGTCGCTTCCCAGCATAATAAATCCAAAGAAAAGCAGGGCCATGCCAATAGGGTGATCGGTTATTCCCCTCACAACCTGATCTAACCATTGGAAACCGCCAAAAGTCAGGAAACACAGAATTACGAGAAGGGAAAAGCTCGATGTGAGTAAACCAAAATTGTAATTCGTTTTCTTATAGGCTTGAGACCTGGTGTATTCCTCTGCGTCATAAACATCTTCCAGTTCGGGAGGTACAGGCTTTGAAAAGCTCTTTGCATTAAGGTAATCCAACACCGTTTCGATAAGAAACTCAAGAATAAGAATAGCAAGGATCAGATAAAATAGGGTAGTACTGCTCATAAGGAAAAGAAAGGATTAGCTTAATTGCTCGAGACGTTGTCTTTTGGCTTCAAAGATAAGAATTGCGGCAGAGACCGATACATTCATAGAATCGATCTGTCCTTCCATAGGGATCACCACCCGCGCATCGGCATTATCAACCCAGGTTTCTGTCAGTCCGGTGGCCTCAGTTCCTACTGCAATTGCACATCCACCGGTATAATCTGCACGGGTATACGGCACTGCATTGGTAAGAGTCGCCGAATAGATTCGGATACGTTTTGCTTTTAAAAAGGCAATGATTTCTTCACTACTGCCAACGGCAATGGGAACCGTAAAAATGCATCCTACACTCGACCTGATCGTATTGGGATTATAAAGGTCACTTTTCGGATTTGCGATAAGGACGGCATCGAGATTTGCTGCATCTGCCGTACGCAATAAGGCTCCGAGATTCCCCGGTTTTTCAGGTGCCTCAGCGACAAGGATCAAGGGATGTTCAGCTAATGACAGATTTTCAAGATCATGCGATTTTACCTCGGCAACAGCGAGAATGCCTTCTGTTTTCTCCCTGTAAGCCAGCCTTTGGTATACTTCTTTAGAGAGGGTGATGAACTCAGGTTGGGGGTTTGCACTTTTCATTAATTCAAAGGCTTGTTCTGCAGAAATTAATTCGGGATTAATCAAAACCGTCTTTATGCGGTATCCTCCTTTCAGGGCCATTTCTAATTCCCGCTGGCCCTCCACCACGAACAATCCGCTGGTCTTCCGGCCTTTTTTCTTTTCTTTGAGATTAATGATCTTCCTGACAAGTGAATTCTGGAGACTTGTAATCTGTTTAACGCTCTGCATAAAGACAAAAATAGGGCAATCTGTAAACATTGTGGTGACAAGCCGACAGAGGAGGAGTAAATTAATCCTGAATTATGCGAAATATACCCTTTTTCCTTTTAGTCCTGATCATGATTAGTTGTAAAGACTCACCTCAAAAAAAATCGGAAACTGAAGCTGAAGCTGTGCCGGTCACCGCAGAAAAAGAAAAATACCCACCGGCAATGAGTAAGGTCTTTGAAGCTCACGGTGGTCTGGCCCTATGGAGAAAACAGAAACACTTATCCTATGAGATGCCTAAAAAATCGGGTCTTGAGAAACACACCATAGACCTCTATTCCAGAAAGGATGTTGTTGAAACAGAGGATTTCTCAATGGGGTTCGACGGAACAGATGTATGGCTCTCCGATCCCGAAGGAAAATACAAGGGAGATCCTGTATTCTACCACAACCTGATGTTCTATTTCTATGCGATGCCTTTTGTCCTGGCCGATGACGGAATTCAATATTTCGATACAGACCCCATTGTCTACGACGGGATATCATACCCCGGCATAGGAGTCCGATACGAGGCAGGGATCGGTACCAGCCCTGAAGACGAGTACTATCTTCACTTCGAGCCGGAAACCCACCAAATGGCCTGGCTGGGATATACGGTGACCTACAGAACAGGAATGCCATCTGATGATATTCACTGGATTAGATACGATGACTGGATGGAGGTATCAGGAATCCTCCTGCCAAAGTCAATGACCTGGCATAAGGTAGAGGAGGGTAAAATAGGAGAGCCCAGAAATACCGTCCCTTTCCAAAATGTTGAAATCAGCGAGAAGGCTGTTGCTGAGGAGGTATTCGCCAAACCTGAAAATGCAGAGATCAGGAAGCCAGTGAATACGAGCGAGGAGTAAAAAATAAAGGGGCGATTTCGCCCCTTTTTAGTTTAATTGACCGCTGTATTTTCCCATATACCGTTGCCATAATTCGGTCTGATGAGTCTCCAATGAGAGTTCCCGACCATCAATAAAAGCATGGGTAAGTTGATTTCCCCTCATATCCAGGGCATCCCCTTCAGAAATAAATAAAGTAGCGCTCTTTCCAACGGCCAGGGTGCCGTAGTTATCATCGATCCCCAGGATTTTAGCAGTATTCCCACTGATCAGCTGCAGGGCAACTTCCTTATCTAATCCCTGGCCAACAACCTGACCGGCATAGAAAGGCAGATTCCTAGTCTGGAAATTGGAAGCATCAGCATTCTGTAAACCAACAAGTAATCCGGCGTCTACCAGCATCTTGGGTAATTTGTATGTAAGGTCGTAATCATCATCGTCAAATTCGGGCAGACTATGAGTAAAATTTACCAGGACAGGAACATTGTTCGTCTTCAGAAAATCGGTGATCCTGTGAGCGTGATATCCTCCTACCAGAACCAGATGAGTAATTCCGGTTTCTTTCAGGGCTGTTACCGCATCTACGATCTGTTTTTCATCCTGGGCGTAGACGTATAGTCGTTTGCTGCCATCGAATAAACCCTGGGAAGCCTCAAAGGCAGGATTGACGCTTTCCGCCTTCCCTTTCCCGTATACCCGGGCATTTTTTAAAAAGGTAAGCACTTCTTCTACCTGTTCTTTATATTGTTTATTGGGTTGATAGCCCCTTGGTTCTCCCATCCACCAACGACCACGCCTGAAGGTATTCGGCCAGTTTAAATGGATACCATCATCGACTTTCACAGCAGCATCTTCCCAGTTCCAGGCATCGAATTGCACTATGGAAGAGGTTCCGGAAATTCGTCCGCCCTTAGGAGTTGCCTGACCCAGAAGTACACCGTTGGGCCTCATGCTCTCTACTACTTTCGACTCTGCATTATAGGCAATCAGGCTGCGTATATGTGGGATAATCCCACCAATTTCATCCTGGTCATTACTGGCCCTGACTGCATTCACCTCGATTAGACCCAGGGACTTTCCCGGAGCTATAAATCCAGGATAGAGATGTTTTCCACTCGCATCGATTACTTTTCCCTGAGGGGCAATATTCGCTCCTAGGGCAGTGATCTTTCCCTGTTCAAAAACAACGGTACAATTCTCTACTACAGTACCATCCCCGATATGAGCTGTTGCCCCTGTGATCGATATGGTTTCTGACTGGGCCGGGGCAGGAGTTTGCTGCGCCAGTCCGCTTTGATAAAACCCTGTCAACAGGGCTATGACGATATATGCTGATTTTTTCATGTTCCTGATTTTATAAGCTTTCACAATTAAATCTTTCTTTTTTACGTTGGGCAGGTCTTTGCATTTTACCTCCTCCTTCTTTTTCATCGAGCATCATCTTTACCAGTTCGCTGCGTTCTTTTTTTACAGCTTCCCTCAGGGCTTTGTCTACTTCAAGATCGAAGTAGGTTGTTCCCTGGATGATTGTTTTTTCTGCCTTGGCATAAACCGAAAGTGGATGTGCATTCCAAAGTACCAGATCAGCTTCCTTTCCTTCTTTGATACTACCCACCCTATCGTCGATATGTAAAAGTTTTGCAGGATTGATAGTTACTGTTTTCCAGGCTTCTTCTTCAGACATCCCACCGTATTTAACCGTCTTTGCGGCTTCCTGGTTCAATCGTCTCGACATTTCCGCATCGTCACTGTTGATCGCGACGGTAACGCCCTGACTCGCCATGATGGCGGCGTTGTAGGGAATGGCATCATTTACTTCGTATTTGTATGCCCACCAGTCACTGAAAGTAGAACCGCCTACGCCGTGTTCGGCCATTTTATCGGCTACTTTGTAGCCTTCCAGAATATGGGTAAAAGTGTTTACCCTGAAGTTAAACTTCTCGGCTACTTTCATCAGCATATTAATCTCACTTTGAACATAGGAATGGCAACTGATAAAACGTTCCCCATTGAGGATCTCAACCAGGACTTCCATTTCTTCATCATAGCGGTAAGGTTTTCCACTTTTCTTCAAAGCGTCATATTCTTTAGCACGCTGGAAATAATTGACAAAGACCTGTTCTACACCCATCCGGGTCTGTGGAAAGCGATTAAAACTATTCCAGTTACTTTGCTTCACATTTTCACCCAGGGCAAACTTGATAAACTTAGGAGAGTTCTCAAATATGAGTTTATCTGCCGATTCTCCCCATTTTAGTCTGAGGATAGCCGATCGTCCTCCAATAGGGTTGGCGGAGCCATGCAGCAATTGTACTGTGGTTACCCCTCCGGCAAGATTGCGGTAGAGGTCCATATCAGTAGGATCTACTACATCTGTCATTTTTACTTCAGCGGAAGAATTTTGCCCTGCCTCATTGATCGCAAGACCTGCAATATGACTGTGTTCGTCAATTATCCCTGCTGTGAGGTGTTTCCCGCTGGCATCAATTACCCTGGCATTTCCTGCATTCAGGTTCTTTCCAATACGGGATATCTTCCCGTTCCTTACCAGGACATCTGTATTTTCAAGTACTCCAGCCGCTTCTCCAGTCCATACCGTTGCATTCCTGAACAACATATCCTGAGCTGTCTTCTTTTCAGTATAACCATAACCCACATTAGGAAATTTCACCGGCATGATTGTCGGAGGTTTTGAATCCCCGTCTTTTTTTTCTGCGGAGTCTGAGGGTCCTTCCTTCCTGACTGCCGTAAACCGCGAGTCGCCCCCGTCTGGCATCAGAAGTTTGCCGCTGAGGTTATCACTATCCGGACTTATTCTCGCCGTCATACGATAGGTATTCCTATCGGATGTGGTAACCGACATCGTAACCCAATCTCCATCATAGCTCAGTTTGGAAGTTAACTTTATGGTGTCCTGTTTTACTTCTGCTTTAGGCTTTGAAACTTCCCCTGTGATATCCAGATCATAAGTGGTTGCTCCCAGCCTCAGATCATATTTTCCACGGATATCTTTCTGATCCATGGCATTAATAATGTTTTTCTGTCCCTGGACCCAGTTCTCATAGAGGGTGGTTTCTTTGTCGAAAACATCTCCCGAGGTGATCAGGAAATTGGCATATCGCCCCGGTTGCAGTGTTCCAATAAGATCAGTTTTACCTAAAAGTGTGGCCGGTGCCAGGGTAAGGGCTTCAAGAGCCTTGGCTTCAGATAAACCGTATTCGATTGCCTTTCCGATTTTTTCTTTCAGGGCTGAAGGACTTTTCAGCTCGTGAAGGGTAAAACTAAAGGATACACCATTATCAGCCAGGATCTTCGGATTGGATGGAGCCTGGTTCCAGAATCTCATATCTTTCAGTGAGACATAATCTGCCTGAAACGGATCCGACACATCATATGCGTCAGGAAAATTTACCGGAATAATTAATTTAGCGTTGGCCGATTTGATTTCGTCAATAAGTTCAAATTCATTTCCTCCACCTAGGATCGCATATTGAATACCAAAGGCATCTCCTATTTTATCTGCTCTAAGAATGTTTCCGGCATTGCCAGCCTCAAATACCTGCACCATGCTTCTGTTCTCCAGCAGGGCTTCGAGCGACCTGTCTTTTGTATCTACCATCCCTTTTGAGTACCAGGAAGCATCGTTGTACATCTGACGTAGTAGAGCCATTGCACCCATGAGAGAGGTAGGGTACGACTGACGCTTTATGACACTTTTGTCGAAAGAGAAGTACTGTGCCGAATTGTCATCAACAATTCTCTCAGCCTCATTAGCTTCAGATTTTAGTGCCACTAAAACACCTGTTCCTCTGGCAATTCCATCCTGAATATGGGAGTTTACTACACCGAATCCTGCCTCGCGTAGCGATTTGGCGCTTTTGTCATCGTATTTATACGAATTGATTGCGTCCGCTTCCGGCATGATGTGGTCATTCCAGTAGAATCCTTCGCGGGTTGGATCATACTGTGGTGATCGACCACCCCCTGAAGGTCTTTTCGGTTGCTCCACCCCAAATTTGGAATACACATCAATAAAGGAAGGGTATATACTCTTTCCTTTAAGATCAACCTGTACGCTATTGGGTGGGATGCTTACGGATGTGCCGGCAGATACTACTTTCCCGTCTTTGATGAGGAGTACCCCATTCTCAATAATTTGGGTGGGAGTCACATAGATCCGGGCATTTGTTAGGGCCGTGTAATTATTGTTTTCTGCTTTAACCCCGTCATTTTTGGGGAAGTAATCCTGTGAAGAGAGGGGTATCGCACACAAGAATGCGAAGGCCACAATCAGGTATTTTAATTTCATAAAGGCTGAATTTTAAAGTTAGCAGCCTAAAAATAAACGAACTGGGCAGAACACAACCTCATTCGCGCTTTTTTAACATTTGAAATGATGTATAAATTTTAAGGGTATGTAATTGATTGCATGACTAAAGGGGAGATTGCTGGTGGTAGGCCACGAACAGGGCTACGACCTGGTTGTAGCTTTGTATTCCTTCGACCTGATTATTTGCCTTTAGAAAACGATTGTAGACTTCTTTAAAGACAGGCTCGAGCGGGTTTTCATAAGATGTCCAGAACTTACTCAGTTCCTGGTAATCCAGTTTGATACCCGGATTAACCTTCCCGTAAATTTCCTGAAACTTCTCCTCGTCCTGGTATCTGATCTCGGCAAGACAGTAGCCGAGGGCATATGTGAGTGCTGTGTATTTAATAAGTGGATCCGGATGATTAAAAGCTCTCAGGTAGCCGATAAAATTCGCTTCATTTTCAGCCGCATAACCCAATTGATGGGCCATCTCATGACAACTCACAACAGGAAACCTGGAAATAGGTATTTTTCTATTTACCTGGGATTCAAGGGTAAAAGGATTGAGATACCCCCCATACCCCATATAGGTAAGGGCAAGACTATAGAGAGAAGCTTTAATACTGGGATTGGAGTATTTTAATTCCGGAAATTCGAGGCTAACGGGGTTGCTAAGCCCCGCGACTTTATCAAAAATCTCTTTATGCGTATAGGGAATGCTAAGTTGCAGGCTATCATTTCCGGTCAGATTTGAATGTAGTTTGTTTGTTTCTTCAGCAAGACGGGAAGTGAATTCGAGCAACTCCGCCTGAGAATAGGAATTTTGCAGCTCGAGTGTTTTCGCCAGAGGCTCACGGTAGTAATTCAATCCCCAGAGTAAATGGAAGGTAAAATAGGCGATGGAGAGAACTACCAGAAGGTTGCGCAGAAAGACGAAGGGTTTTGTCCTGATATACAACCATTTGGTGTAGATGTATCGGATTGTAAGAAGCCCTAAAAGGGTATAAATGACATCGCCCAGGGAAAAGGGAATCCATCCATAGAGCCACCTCATGGATGATGCAATAAAGGGGTACATCCCTTTGCTGTAGTACTCTTCAATGATAGAGGGATAATTACTGATCCATCCGATCAATAGAATTTGAATAGGTAAAGCGAGGACAATAGCATTTTTCAGCCTGTAATTCATGTCGGTAAATTTACCCAATTTTATGAGTAGGTTTCGAAGGGGCTCAGTATTTTTGATCCTGAAATAGTAGAATTAGATATGGATATTCAAAACTTAGAACCTAAATCGGTCTGGAAATATTTTGCAAAGCTCAACGCCGTCCCCCGTCCCTCAAAAAAAGAAGAACGGGTAATTGTCTTTATGATGGATTTCGGAAAGGCACTTGGCCTTGAAACCATTAAGGACAGCGTGGGAAATGTAATTATCAAAAAACCGGCTACCCCGGGGATGGAAAACAGAAAAACGGTAGTACTCCAATCCCATCTCGATATGGTTCATCAGAAGAATAACGACACAGATTTTAACTTTGACGAACAAGGTATAGAAATGTATGTGAATGGCGATTGGGTAAAAGCCAAAGGCACTACCCTGGGGGCTGATAATGGCATGGGCGTAGCCGCGATCATGGCGATTTTGGCCGGTGACCAGGTTCCCCATCCTCCCCTGGAAGCGCTTTTTACCATAGACGAAGAAACAGGAATGACCGGAGCAAAAGGTCTGCAGGGCGACTTGTTAAAGGGGTCAATATTGCTCAACCTCGACACCGAAGAGGATGATGAGATCGATATAGGATGTGCCGGGGGGATAGATGTAACGGCCACCGGTAAATATGCAGAAGTGGATCTGCCTAAAGGGGCTCAGGGATATCAACTCCTTGTCAATGGTCTTCAGGGAGGCCATAGCGGGATGGATATACACCGCGGACTGGGTAATGCCAATAAAATTATGAACAGGCTTCTCCTGGCAGCTACAGGGGAAGGCTCAATACACCTATGCGAAATTGACGGAGGCGGACTGAGAAATGCGATTCCAAGGGAAAGTGTTGCACGATTTGCTATTTTAGAAGGGGAGGAAAAAGTGCTTACCGGGATTGAAGAAATGATTGTCAACATCGGCAACGAACTTCGGGTGACCGAACCCAAGCTCAAAATTGCCCTATCTAAACAAAACCTTTCAGGCAAATGCATGGATAGGGAAGATCAGGGGAGATTATTGAGGGCCGTTCAGGGGCTGCATAATGGGGTCTTTGCTATGAGTACAACTATTGATGACCTGGTGGAAACTTCAAACAATCTGGCACGGGTTGAAGTACAGAGTGGAAAAATCAAAATCAGCTGCCTCACACGATCTTCGGTAGAGTCGGGAAAAATGAACCTTGCATCCCAACTAAGTTCAGTTCTCGAACTCGCGGGTTACGAGGTAAGCCTCAGCGGTGATTATCCAGGTTGGACCCCCAACCCTGATTCTGAAATCCTGAAGGTTCTCGTAAAGGAATATGAAAATTTATTCCAGGCATCCCCGGAGGTAGTCGCCTGTCATGCCGGACTGGAGTGTGGAATCCTCGGCAGCCATTATCCTGAGATGGACATGATCAGTTTTGGCCCTAACATCAAAGGGGCGCATTCTCCTGATGAAAGAGTCCAGATCTCATCCGTTCAAAAATTCTGGAAATTTCTAAAGACTATTTTATCTGAAATTCCCGAAGCGTAAAAAACCCCGCATTGATCGGGGCTGATTTTATTCTCCGAACATAGCTGTTATTTCCAGGTCGAAGACCAGATTGGAATTGGGTGGGATAGGTCCGCTTCCTTGCTGGCCATATCCCAGGTGAGGTGGAATAAATACCCTTATTTTGTCCCCAACTTTCATAGAAAGTAACCCTTCTTTAAAACCGGGTATCAGTCGGGCATCCGGACTGTAATCCATCGGAAAGGGTTCGTAACCTCCTCCGAGTTTGCGTTCCTCATCATACCTCTCGTATTTTCTTGCTACTTCCTCATAGTTACTGTCGAACATAGAGCCGTCCTCCAGATAACCTGCATAATTCACCATCACTTTTTGTCCGATCTTAGGTTTCTCACCCGTTCCTTCTTTTAGAACAATCAATTTTAGTCCGGACGGTAGTGCTTCTGCACTTTCTTTTTGAGTTGCAATTTCCTGGGCAAAATCGCTAACCATCTTTTTCATGGCCGCAATGGCCTCCTCTTCCTCCGCAAAATAATCACTCATAATTTTAACGGCATCAAAATTCCTGGCCTCTTTGCCGTTTCTGATGATCTCAACCGAGTTCATTACTACGTCTACCCCCGGACGGTCGCCCTGGCCTGTTTCAACGTTTCCAATGGAGTCAACCACCGACATTCCTTCTACCACTTCCCCGAAAACGGTGTGTTTTCCATCAAGCCATGGAGTTGGTTTTAAAGTAATAAAGAATTGGCTACCGTTTGTTTTAGGTCCGCCATTGGCCATGGATAAAATACCTGCCCTATCATGGCGAAGGGTATCGACGATCTCATCCTTGAAGCGATACCCGGGATATCCCGAGCCGCTGGCCGTAGGGTCACCCCCCTGGATCATAAAATCAGACATTACCCTGTGGAAGATCAGTCCGTCATAGTATTTCTTTTCTTTGTATTGTTCACTTACAAATGGATTTGTGCCTTCCGCAAGGGAAACAAAATTGGCTACCGTCACTGGTGTTTTTTTGTGTTCAAGTTTGAGAATAATGTCACCTTTTGTGGTTTTGATGTCGGCAAAAATACCGTCGCCCAAATGGGTGTACTGACTCGATTTACATCCGATAAGGAGTATTAACAGGGTTGCGTAATAGAAATAGGTCTTTTTCATCTAATAATTAAATTTAGGGTGTACTACTTTTTTCTTCTGGTTCTATATCAATTATTGTAATTACTGCTTTCAGGGGTACATTCACACCAATTTTGTTTTTGTCTCCCAGATACCCGTAACCGAGAGATGAGGGGAATAGAAAGGTGGCCTTTTCTCCTTCTTTTAAAAGTTTGATACTGTTTCTCAAGCCGGGAAACAATCCCTGTTTATCAACTTTATACGATTGAAGACCTAACTCCTCTTCCGTATAAATAGTGTCATTATCGAAGGTCAGAAGGGTATAGGTAAATCGGACCATGTCATTAGTTTGAGGTGTATAACTACTCACTTCATTGCTAAGTTCGTAGGTATACCAACTCCCATCCGCAGTGGCTTTGTACTCTTTAAGACTGTCGTGATCAATGATCTGTCGGATCATTTGTTCTTCTGCCGCCAAAAGACGTTTATTCCTTTCGGCAGATTCTTTAAAAAAGGACCCTGAATTCACTTTCACGGGTTTACGTGCTACTGGTTCCTGACAAGCATAGACCGCGAGAATAGCAAGTAAGAGAATTCGTTTTTTCATGCGTTTAATTCACTTTTATGTTGCTCTAAAAGAGATCGGAAATAGGTTACTGTTTCCTCCATGGATCGGGTACTTTTCCCTCCTGCTGCATTGGTATGCCCACCACCTTCAAAATAGGAACGAGCAAATTCATTAACGGAGAAATCACCTTCAGACCGAAAAGAGATCTTTACAATTCCTTCATCTCTGTTCTCAATAAAAATGACCGCCATACGTATCCCTGCAAGGGTAAGCCCGTAGTTTACAAATCCTTCCGTATCCCCTTTTTTAAAATTGTGTTTGTCTAACTCCTCCTGACTAAGCGTGATGTACGCTGTTGAATACTCGGGAAGGATAACCAGGTTATTAAGGGCACAACCCAGAAGGTGTAACCTGCTGGGAGTGTTGGTGTCGAATATTTCCCTGTGGATCTCTGAACTCCGTGCTCCCTTGTCTATTAAGGCAGCCACAACCCTATGCGTTTCGCTTGTGGTTGCTGCGTATTTAAAAGATCCTGTGTCGGTGAGAATGCCTGCATAAAGGCAATCTGCTATTTCTGAGTTGATGTCATTTACCCCTCCAAGCGCTTTGATCATATGGAAGATCATCTCACAGGTAGAACTCATGCTTGTGTCTGAATACATGACTGAGGCGTAATTAGCCGGACTCTGATGGTGATCTACCATCACAAAGGTGGTGTCTGTTTCCTCAAGGACTTCCTTCATTTGTCCGATCCTGCCTAAATCATTGAAATCTACTGTAAAGATGAGGGTGGATGATGCGATGAATTCTTTTGCCTGTGCGTTCTGTTTTTCAAAGATCATCACATTCCCGGTACCCGGCATCCACTTCAGGAATTCCGGATAATCATTTGGACTGATCACTACAGAAGTATGCCCATTTTTTATTAGATAATGATGGAGTCCTAAGGCAGCACCAATAGCATCGCCGTCAGGATTTTTATGAGGGATAATAGCAATTTTCTGGGGAGTGCTAAGCAAGGCTTTTAAAGCCAGGACATCTGCTGAATTCATGCCTGCAAAGATACGATTTATATGAAATACCCGTCACTAAATTGAATCAGGTTAAATTATCACTAACTTTTAAATCGTTGAATTAATTAAACTCCAAAAAAAATTACTTTAGTGATAAATTTAATGTCGATGCAAAAAAAATACCTCCTTTACCTGCTCTTAGTTGTATTTATTAATTGTAAAACTACCCAGTTTTCTGAGAAGCAGGAAGTTTCTAAGGGAGACTTCACCATAGCATTTGGTTCCTGTAACAAACATGATGTAAATAACAGACTATGGGATGATGTACTGGCTGCACAACCGGATGTTTGGATCTGGGGAGGGGATATCATCTATGCGGATACTGATGATCCACGAAAGATAGCCGAAATGTACGAAGAGCAAAAAAGTGTGCCCGGTTATGCCCAGGTCCTCAGAGAAATTGAGGTCATTGGTACCTGGGACGACCACGATTACGGCCTGAATGATGGAGGAATTGAATTTGAAGCCAAAGGGGAAAGTCAGCAGGTATTCCTCGATTTTATGGATGTAGCCAAAACCGATCCCAGACGTCGGAGAGAAGGGGTATATGCCAGCCATGATTACCAAACTCCGGAGGGGGATGTTAAGATCCTGGTCCTGGATACCCGGTTTTTCAGATCGGCACTTACCCCTTCCAGGGTAAAAGGCAAAAGGTATGAGCCGGGGATTTATGGAGAAGGTACCGTATTGGGTGACGAGCAATGGACCTGGCTGGAAAAGGAACTGAACTCCTCCACGGCTGATTTCAATATTATTGTAAGCAGTATACAGTTTCTTTCTGATCAACACGGATTTGAGACATGGGGAAATTTTCCCCACGAGGTCGACAAGCTTAAAAAGACCATTTCGGAATCGGGCGCCAGTGGTGTTATCGTTCTTTCCGGAGACCGCCATATATCAGAATTTTCGGGTACTGCGGTTGAGGGTTTAAACTACCCCTTAATTGATTTTACCAGCAGCGGTCTTACCCATGTTTATTCCAGTTTCTCAGGAGAACCAAATCCCAGCAGGATAGGGGAGGTGGTAGCCAAAAAGAGCTTTGGCCTGCTACAGATCCATTTTAATTCAAGAAGGGTTGAAATGGAAATGATTGGGGATGAAGGAAAGGTCCTGAATCAACTATCACAAGAGTATTAATGTTGTAGGTTGCGATCAGATAGTGTACTTTTGCCGAAAATTTTTATCGAATGACAGGAAACAGAACATTTACAATGATCAAACCCGATGCGGTAGAGAATGGCCATATTGGTGCTATTCTGGAAAAGATCACTTCTGCGGGATTTAAGATCATCGCTATGAAATATACGCAGCTCAGCAAGCGCGATGCTCGTGAATTTTACGCTATCCACAAAGAGCGTCCTTTCTTTGATGAGTTGGTTACCTTTATGACCAGGGGCCCTATTGTTTCGGCAATTCTGGAAAAGGATAATGCTGTAGAAGATTTCAGGGCCCTGATAGGTGCAACCAACCCTGCGGAAGCTGCCGAAGGAACCATCCGAAAATTATTTGCAAAAGACATCGGAGAAAATGCAGTTCACGGGTCGGACAGTGATGAAAATGCAGCCATAGAAGGCGCTTTCCATTTTTCCGGTAGGGAAATCTACTAAAAGGAATAAAAGAATTATTTAAAAAGGACTTCCATTACAGGGAGTCCTTTTTGTATTTGGTGAGAAATCTACCGAAGTACAATCTTTTTTACGACTTCCCTGCCTACCTCTTCGTTCAGGAGTTTGATGATCTTTGATTTTCCCAGACTGAGTTCTTCTCTTAGGACGGAGGAGGATAGGGAGACAAATAAGGTGTCATTTCTAAGGTCAAGGCCTGTAGTATAATTGTTTACGCCATTACCCATCAGGGAAGCCCAGGCTTCTTTTACCAAAACCTTGTCTAAACCCTTCTGCAATTTATTGGAAGAAATAAATTCCTGCAGGGCTTCACCGATGGAAACATTGTTTTTCTTTCGTACCATAGTTAGTCGAGGATAACAGGATGATAGCGCTTATAAATATAACGAATCTGTTCATTATTTTTTAAAACAAGCAATGTTTCGGTCAGTTGTTCAATTTCCTCCTCCCATTCGCTCATCTCATTGTTATACAACATGATAAACGCATCGTCTCTAGATGAGAGCGAAAAATTTTCTGCATCGTCCGAAGTGATAAAACTGCCATCGGGAAGAGGTTGAACCTTCTTCCTGTATCCTTCCATACCGGAAACTTCAATGTAATCGACCGTAGTATTGATCTCGTAACGCTTTTTGTCCCCTGAGGGGAATTCAACTACAGAAATTTCCCAGTACCCGTTTAGAAATTCCAGATCTTCTTTTTCTACCTTTTGTCCACATGAAAAACATAGGATCATCAATAAAATTACAGTTAGCTGCTTCATTTTATAATGGGAATATTTTATAGGTCTGATGTATCTCTTTAATAATTCTTTCCGTGCGTTCTGCATGGGTATCACTTATAAATATCTGACCAAAGTTATCATCTTCCACCAGGGATATAATGTGCGCCACTCTACTTTCGTCAAGTTTGTCAAAAATATCATCCAACAGCAGGATGGGAGTAGTGCCTACCAGCTTTTTAAGTAGTTTAAACTGGGCAAATTTCAAAGCGATAAGAAATGATTTCTGTTGCCCCTGACTCCCGAATTTTTTGATGGGAAACGTACCTATTTCAAAATCGAGATCGTCTTTGTGCACCCCAACACTGGTGTATTGCAACGCCCTGTCGCGGTCTATATTCGCCAAAAGCAAATCTGCAAGACTGGCCTCGTGTAAGCGGGAATTGTAAATGAGATTAACCTCTTCAGTATCTCCTGAAATAAGGCGGTACTGTTCCTTGAAAATAGGATGGATTTCTTCGGTAAAAGCTACTCTTTTATCATAGATCTGCTGCCCGTAAGAGTGTAATTGCTCGTTGTATACTTCAATAGTTTTCGGGTCATAGGTATGGTTGGCGGCAAAATATTTTAATAGTGCATTTCGCTGCGAAACCGCCTTCTGGTAATTCAGCAGGGCATGCAGATATTCAGGGTCTGATTGTGAAATGACCCCATCCATGAATTTTCTGCGCGTTTCACTCCCTTCGATGATGAGGTCGCGGTCTGCAGGGGAAATAATAACCAGGGGCAGGAGGCCTATATGTTCAGACAGCCGGTCATAGGCCTTGCCATTCCTCCGGATCACCTTTTTAACATTGCGTTTCAGGGAACAGACGATTTTTTCCTCCCTTCCATTGAGAGAAAAACTGCCTTCAATCACAAAAAAGTCTTCCCCGTGTTTGATATTCTGGGTGGCGATTGGATTGAAATAACTCTTTCCAAAAGACAAATGATAAATGGCATCGAGCATGTTGGTTTTTCCTCTGCCGTTATTTCCAACAAAGCAATTGATCTTAGAATCAAACTCGAATTGGATATCGCTGAAGTTTTTGTAATTAAGCAGGGAAATCTTCTGAAGAAACATTAAAGGTAGAGTTGAAAATAGATTTTTGGGCCGAATATTATCCAAAAATAACAAATAAATACCCTTCGGTTTTCGATAAAAACTTTATTTTTGCGCGATCAATCAAAGGAACTATGGCGACATATAAGAAGAGGGGGTACAAGCCTAAGAACAAAGAAGAGGAAAAAGCCCTGACCGAACAAGGAAGTACCACTGCTGAAGTATTCAGTGCTCTTGATGAAAGCGCTTCCAAATCGGAGCAATGGGTAGCACGCAACCAGAATTACATCCTGGGTGTGATAGGAGTGATTGCGGTTGCTGTATTGGCCTATCTGGGGTACAATCAATTTGTTCAGCTGCCTAAGAATGCAAGCGCGGCCAACGAGATGCTATATCCCAACAGGTACTTTAATGAAGCCATGCAGAATACAGCAGAGAAAGATTCTCTTTTCCTGCTTGCTCTCAATGGAGCGGAAGGCAAATACGGCTATCTCGATATCATAGAAGAGTACTCTGGTACTCCTTCGGCAAATGTTGCTACCTACGCAGCGGGAATGGCTTACAAAGAACTACAGCAATACGACAAGGCTATAGAATACCTTGAAAAGGTATCTCCTGATGAAGAGATCACGGCCTCCCTTACCCTGGGTGGAATTGGGGATGCATTCCTGCAATTGGGCCAGACCGAAGATGCCCTGGCATACTACGAAAAAGCCTTTGCAGAGGATACCAATACCCTTACTACCCCAAGGTTTTTGTACAAGGCGGGAGTGGCTGCTCTTGAACTTAACCGGAAGGACAAGGCATTAGGTTATTTTCAGCGCATCAAGGACGAATTCCCGGATTCCAATGAAGCTCAGACCATAGATGTCTTTATTGGGATGGCCCAAACTCAGTAAAGATGGCCACTGCTAACCGTAATCTATCTCACTACGACAAAAAGAGTATCCCCAACGCCTCCCACCTAAAGATCGGGGTTGTGGTATCAGAGTGGAATGATGAAATTACGGAAGGTCTTTACCAGGGAGCACATTCAACATTGCTTGATTGCGGCCTTAAAGAAGATCAGCTTATCAGGTGGAATGTGCCCGGAAGCTTTGAACTTACCTTTGGTTGTAAAAAGATGATTGAAGAAGTTAAGCCCGACGCCATCATTGCCATTGGCAGTGTAATCAGGGGGGAAACGGCACACTTCGATTTTGTCTGCAGTGCTACTGCAGAGGGAATTAAAGACCTGAACGTCATCACCCAAACACCAGTTATTTTTTGTGTACTTACCGATGACACCCTTCAACAGGCTAAAGACAGAAGTGGGGGGAAACACGGAAATAAAGGTGCCGAAGCGGCTATTGCTGCGATTAAAATGGCAGTTCTCGGGAAATAGTCCGGCCCAATCAGCTCAATTATGATGTTAACAAATTTTGGGAACTGTGCTTCTGCACTTTTTCGATATTTAAGTACCTTTGACGGAGGAGCGATATGGGACGATTTACAAAACTGCGAAGGAACAAGAAATACAATTATTCACCGCGATATTACGATGATAAGGGGGAGGGTAACCCCTTTAAAATACAGCATAAATTAGATCGGTACAGGACAACCGCTGAACCGCCCAGAGGACTCAAATCAAAATTCAGCAGCGCGATGTCTGACCTCCGGCGAGGGGCCGACAGGAACTACAATATCCGTTTCCTATTGATTCTTGCTGTCCTTATCCTCATCTTTTTGTACATTATCGATTTCGACCTTTCCATATTCTATTCAAAATAATGGGGAATTTCATTCAACTATTGCCAGACCATGTGGCTAATCAGATTGCGGCGGGAGAAGTTGTCCAGCGCCCTGCTTCCGTTGTCAAAGAGTTGATGGAAAATGCGGTGGACGCCGGGGCTGAAGAAATTAAACTTATAGTAAAAGACGGGGGTAAAACCCTTATTCAGGTGGTTGATAACGGAATGGGAATGAGTCCTACGGATGCGCGTCTCAGTTTTGAGCGGCATGCCACCTCTAAGATCCGAAGTGCGGAAGATCTTTTTCAGCTGCATACCAAAGGATTCCGGGGTGAGGCACTGGCCTCAATTGCTGCAATTGCTCATGTTGATATGCAGACACGACCGGAAGAGGAAGAGTTAGGTACCCATCTGAGAATTGAAGGCAGCAGGGTGGTTGCCCAGGAAGTATCAGTGACCCCAAAAGGGACTTCAATTGCAGTAAAGAACCTTTTTTACAATATCCCCGCAAGACGTAATTTCCTGAAATCAAATAAGGTAGAATTCAGGCATATTACCGACGAATTTCATCGTGTAGCCCTGGCTCACCCGGGTATCAGTTTCTACTTCTATCACAACGATAGTGAATTGTTTCATCTCAATAAGACCTCCCAGCGTAAGAGGATCATCAATATTTTCGGGCATAAGACAGATGAAAAATTGGTACCTGTTCAGGAAGAAACCGAGGTGGTTAAGATCAATGGATTTATTTGTAAACCCGAATTTTCCAAAAAAAGCAGGGGAGAGCAATTCTTCTTCGTCAATGATCGCTTTATCAAAAGCCCGTATCTTCACCACGCTGTACAAGCGGCATTTGAAGGGTTGATAAAACCTGAGTCATATCCGGGATATTTCCTCTACCTGGATGTAGATCCCACGTCGATTGATATAAACATACACCCCACTAAGACCGAAATAAAGTTCGATGATGAACATACCCTCTACGCCATTTTAAAGTCGGCGGTAAAGCACAGTCTCGGGCAGTTCCATCTGGCACCTATGCTCGATTTTGAGAAAGATCAGAACCTGGAAACACCCTATGCCTATCAGAATAAAGAAGCCCATATTCCCGGAATCGCAGTGAATCCCGGCTTTAACCCCTTCCAGCATGAATCTCGGATCTCCGGTGGTTCGGGGGGAGGGTACGGCAAACGCTCTACGGAAGGATGGGAAAATATGTTTGTGGATCTCGAGTCCAAATCGAGCAGGGAAGAAGCCTTTAGTAGTGTTCATTTTGAATCTGAAGCGGTTTCAGGAAAAATATTCCCACCTGCGGAAGAAAAGCAGGTAAATGAAGGTACCACCTTTCAGCTCAGACGAAAATACATAGTTACTACGATCAGATCGGGGATGCTTATTATTGATCAGCAGCGGGCTCATCAAAGGGTGTTGTATGAAAAGTTCCTCCGGAACATGACACTGAAGGAAAGCCTGAGTCAGCAATTGTTATTCCCAGTTTCCCTGCAATTTACCCCAGCTGAAATGAATGTAATTCAAGAATTGCACAATCATTTACAAACCCTCGGATTTGTTATAGAATTAGCAAGTGAAGAAGATATTAATATCAAGGGCTTACCTCCCCTGGTTCCTGAAAAACAGTTGGGTTCTGTTCTGGATAACCTGATCGCAGAATATCGTCAGGAGAACACATCAAATAGTTTATCCCAGTCGGATATGCTGGCAAAAGCGCTATGCAGAAGTGTTTCTGTTAATTCGGGAGATGTATTGGATCCACTTTCGCAGCTGGCACTGGTCAATGATCTTTTTGCCTGTAAGGAAAGCATGCTCAGTCCGTTTAATAAACCGATCTTTATCACTTTAACCGAGAACGAAATCGATAAAAAATTTAATTAGATGGGAAGACTTACCGGGGCTATCAAACACCTCCTTATCATTAATATCATCTTTTTTATAGCCACGGCTTTATACGGGGAGCAAATGTATCAATGGTTTTCTCTCTGGTTTCCTGAAAACGAAAATTTTGCATTATGGCAGGTAGTATCCCATATGTTTATGCATGGAGGATTTATGCATATACTCTTCAATATGTATGCTCTCTGGGCTTTCGGTTCCCCTTTGGAACAGATGTGGGGGAAGAATAAATTCCTGTTCTTTTATTTTTCCGCAGGGGTAGGCGCTGCCCTGATCCACACGGCAGTAAATTACTACTATTTTACCGAGGGAATAGATGTTTTGGTCTCCTCGGGACTGACCAGGCCGGAGATCATGGATATCATTTCTCAGGGGAAGTTTAATACGGGCTGGTATGAACTCGCACCAAGAAGTACTATAGATAATTTTTTAATGGCATACAGTACTCCTGCAGTGGGAGCCTCCGGTGCCATTTACGGTATATTGGTCGCTTTTGGAATGTCATTTCCCAATAGTGAACTATTTCTTATTTTTCTTCCGGTTCCCATTAAAGCAAAATATTTTATCCCAGTATTGATCGGGCTCGACCTGTTTTCAGGTGTCACGGGATATTCTATCTTTGGACAGGGAATTGCGCATTTCGCACACGTTGGAGGTGCTCTTTTTGGATTTATAATGATGTGGTACTGGAAGAAAAACCAGTTCAATAAAAACAGATGGAACTAGGTCTATGAATAATGGTGGACTTCGATATCAATTTGCTCGATTAAGCATCGCAGAGAAACTGATCACGGTGAATGTGATCGTATTTATTCTGAATGCCCTATTACCTTTTTTACTGGGATTTAGGGGAAATGCCATTTCGCAGTGGTTCGAGTTACCTGTAGATCTTATGGCCTACATTACGCAGCCCTGGTCTATTGTTACCTATTCTTTTTTCCACGCAGATTTCTTTCATTTATTCTGGAATATGTTGCTTCTCTATTTTTCTGCCAGAATATTTCTGAATCTCTTTTCGGCCCGCAAACTTATAAATGTCTATTTCCTGGGTGTTATACTGGGCGGACTCCTTTTTGTTCTGAGTTATAATGTATTTCCCGTATTTATGGGGTCCAAATCGGCCTTAATCGGTGCCTCCGCAGGGGTTACGGCCGTATTGATCTTTATTTGCTCCTATATCCCTAACCAGGAAGTACGAGTGATATTCTTTAACCTAAAACTCTGGTATATAGGTGCCTTTTTTGTCCTGTTGGATTTAATTCAGATTCCGGCTAGCAACCCCGGGGGACATTTAGCCCATTTAGGGGGCGCCCTTCTGGGATATATATATGCCAGGCAACTAACCAAAGGAAGGGATATTGGAGAAGGTTTTTCAAAACTACTTGATAGCCTGGGAGCTATGTTTAAACCGGGTGAGAAAAAGGCTCCTATGAAAACAGTTTACCGCAAAAAAAATACGTCGGGGAAGTCGAAGATAGACTACGACAAGGAGAGCCGGCAGCGAAAAATTGACTCAATATTGGATAAGATCAGCAAGTCGGGTTACGAAAGCCTTACCAAGGCTGAAAAAGACTTCCTGTTTAAGGCAGGGAAGGAAGAATAACTCTATGCGTTTTTCTAAATTTACACTTTATTTCGTTAGGCCGATTACAGTATTTCTTTCCCTGCTTTTAATTGTTTTATGTATATATAATATTTCAAATCAGGCTGAAATAATATTGTTTGAACTGTTATTACTGCTGATTCCTTACCTGGTTGCATTTAATTTTATTACGGGCCTATATGCTTCAATCATTAGAAGTAAACTACTAATTTGGCCCTTAGTATCCTTGATAATATGGATATTCGTACTCGGTCCGTTTATCGTTTTTTCTTCTACTGATGAAGATAAATCTATAAATGATATTTCTGTATTGAGTTTTAATGCTTTGAACTTTGTCGGAAATTACAGGATAAAATCTTCAAATATACAATCCGAAATATTAAATTTTGTGACTTCAGAAGATCCTGATATCCTTTGTTTTCAGGAATTTAAATCATCTAGAAGTACATTAAAACAGTTGAGTAATTACCCCCATTATTATATTTATCCTAAGAACGGTACTACAGACTACGCCCCCTTAGCAATTTTTTCAAAAGTTCCGATAGTGGCAAAAGGATCATTGGATTTTCTTGACACTCCTAATAATGCCATTTATGTTGACTTGAAAGTAGGGATTGATACCTTAAGGTTATATAATATTCACCTTCAGTCTTTGAGATTCAGGCCTAGCTCAATTAAAAGGGAAAATCCAATTCGCCTTATAAAAAGACTTGGGGAGACTGTAGAAAAGCAAAAAATTCAAGCAAATCAAATAATCAAACACAGGAAAGAATCGTCTTATCCCGTGGTGATTTGTGGAGATTTCAACAATAGTCAGTATTCTAAAGTCTATAGCAGTCTTAGTAAGAATATGAAGGATTCATTCCTCGAGAAAGGCAACGGTTATGGAACTACCTTGTCATTTAAAATTCTGCCCTTTAGAATCGATTATATTTTACTTGAAAATAATTTTGAAGTCATTGAACATAAAAACTACGATGTGGTCCTTTCTGACCATTATCCAATTAAAGCTACATTCCGCTTTCAAAACCCATAAGTACACAATCTGTCCAATCGGCAAGCATATGCAGTAAAAGTCCGATTCCCCAAATCCTTAACGGTTTAATGAAGAGAAATAGCACATATACTGCCATGGTCCAGTACTGGTGTAAAAAATGGAAATTGATGCTACACCGGTCCGGGTTAAAAATCGGATCTGCAAATAAATGATCCACATCGATAAGTATAGCGGCCAGCATAATAAGGATCGCCCGCTTCTGATTGCTTCTAAAAAACAGGAATCCAACGGCCAGGGGCAAAAGGAAATGTATGCCGTAATGAAGAAAGAATCTAAGCATACAAAGAGTCTAAAGTGGTCTCCTGAAGGTAATTCAGGGTATTGGGTCCTTCGTTAAAAAGAAGATCGAGGATGCTGAGGTTAGGAATAAAACCATGACGCTCAGTAAATACCTGGGTATAAGGCGACGGATCAAATGAAACCGCTTTCTTTGCATTGACCAGGAAGCGCATATCCCTTACACCTTTGGGAGAAGGGTGGTATTGTTCAGTCTTTTTATCGGGTAAATTCAGGTTCAGCAGGGAGGTGATAACCTCTAAGCAGCGAAAGTTGTGATCTAACAGGTAAACAGGATATTCCAGAAACAAAGGAGCCAGATCATCTTCGTAATATTCAAAAAAGGGGGAGGATCTGTAGGCGGTTTGAAGGGAGCGCCAATGTTGTCTTTGCCAGGGATATTTATTGTCGGTCCTGACATCCCTGTAATACTGTTTTCCCTGTTTTCCGCCCACATGCAGGATGGGGATACTCAGCATTTGTTTCCCCTGATCTGTGCAGATATAGGTTCGATTCCTATAGGTCTGTTTCTGATAATAATCCATTATTTCCCATTCACACTCCTGCTGAGCCAACAGCGCCATCGCGGCTATATTGGGGAAATATGAAGGGTGCAATAAACAGCGCATGACAGTAAAAGGGCGATATTGATTTATTTCTTGGCTTTATTTCTTCTTTTTCTAACAAAATCAAAGATAAACCATGCAGCCAGGGCCATAAGAAAATACCGAAAATAAGAAACAGGTTCCCCACTTCCGTGTACGGTAGTGAAAATGCGATCCCATCTCGGCTTCCAGTTCGCAATTCCTTCATTGAAATTATCGAAACTCAACCAGATAAAAATGGGGGTTCCCACTATGTGGTTTTCTGGGACATATCCCCATGACCTGCTATCTTCAGAATGATCCCGGTTGTCACCCATCATCCAGTAATAATCCTGTTTAAAGGTATATTCAGCTGTCACTTCCCCATTGATGAGTACCTGATTCCCGGAAACACTCACTGTGTTGTTTTCGTAGTCTCTTATGATTTTTTTATATAGAGGGAGTACTTCTACGCTAAGAGGTATTGTACTGCCTTTAGCCGGGATGTAAATGGGGCCAAAATTATCGTTGTTCCAGGGATACGATTCATTTTGAGGAAAAATGTTGGAATCAGAAACGCCTTTGGGTTCTATGATCTTTACAACTGAATCGATCTGTGAATTATTACGCAGCTTTGTTGCCATTTCTTCCGTGAGGGTAGCCTGCCGTTCCCGGTCAGTAATCTCGCGCAATGACAGCCCCAGTGAACGTATAAGGTCGACAGAAATCCCCTTGCTATCGGTCAGGATTATCGGAGGGTTATTCTGGCTGTAAACGGCGTAACCTGAAGACTGCAGGGCCATGATTTGCTGAGGATTCAGGGATTGAGCTACATACGTCCGGTTAAATTCAGAAACCCCGAATTCTATCAGCAACCTCGATGAAACGCCCTTTTGAGCATAGAGCATATAATCGTATTGGGGCTTTGCCCGGTCAGACAAGACAAGTTGTTCCCCGTTGATAAAGACATATCCGTCTCTCACTTCGAGGGAATCCCCCGGAAGGCCAACACATCGTTTTACATAGTTAGATTTTTTGTCGATGGGTTTTACTACCCCTTTTTCCTTTTTGAAAAAGGCCCTGACGGTATCGGCGGGCCAACTGAATACCACAATATCATTACGATCAACCTTGGTAAAGCCAGGTAACCTGAAATAGGGAAGCTGTGGTTTTTTGAGATAGGATCTGATGCCGAGTACAGGAAGGGTATCGTGAACCATGGGAGCCGCGATGGTGGTCATCGGCGTCCTGGCGCCGTAGTGAAACTTACTCACAAACAAAAGATCTCCTATTCTGAGTGTACGTTCCAGTGAACCGGTTGGAATCACATAGGGCTGTATAAAGTAGGTATGGACAAGAGTAGCTGCCACAATAGCAAATACGATTGAACTCACCCATTCCCCAACACCACTTTTTGGATGTAAACTTCGGTCTTTGATATACTCAACATCCAGGCTGTAATTGACATAGTAGATATAGAATCCGAGGGTGAGGATGACCAACCATGTATCAATAAGGCTGTTGCGACCGAAGCTGCGGATTGTCTCTACCCAGATTACCGGAAACATCAGCAGGTTGATAATGGGGATAAAAAGGAGGATCACCCACCAGCCTGGCCTTCTGATAATTTTCATTAATATCACTGCATTGTAAACGGGAATAGCTGCCTCCCAGGGCTTTCTGCCTGCTTTTTTATAAAGCTTCCAGGTGCCCAGGAAGTGAATGAGTTGTATAAGAAGTATAAATAGGAGCCATTGTGTAACGTTCATATCTGCAACTTTAAGCCTTTGCGGAGGCAAGGTATCATTTTGTTATTATTTTGTCCCAAGGTTTAACACGTCTTTCATACTAAATACACCCTGTTTTCCCTGAATCCATTCTGCAGCCACCACTGCTCCCAGGGCAAACCCCTCACGATTATAGGCCTTGTGCTTAATGCTAATCTCATCCACGGCGCCAGAATAGGTTACGATATGCGTGCCGGGAACTTCTCCCTCGCGATGCGAATGAACTACGACGGTATCCTCCCCTTTGCCATCGAGTTCCCACTTCTTGTAATCTGTGGCTTCTATAATCCCTTCAGCCAATGTAATCGCAGTGCCACTCGGAGCGTCCAGCTTGTGGATATGATGCGTTTCATCGATGGAGACCTTATAATTTTCTGAATTGGCAATTAAACCAGCCAGGAACGTATTCAGTTCAAAGAAAATATTGACTCCAAGACTGAAATTGGAGGAATAGAGAAATGCGCCTTTTTTTTCCCTACAATATTCTTCTACTTCCTTATATCGGTTAAGCCAGCCCGTTGTTCCAGAGATGACAGGAACTCCATTTGCCAGGCATCCTCTGATATTATCAACTGCAGATTCAGGGACGCTAAAATCTATGGCTACGTCGATGTCGCCGTAGTTTATAGTTGCAGTCTCCAGATCAACCCGGGCCACAATCTTATGCCCCCGTTTCATGCTGATCTGCTCAATCATTTTACCCATTTTTCCGTAACCCAGCAATGCAATATTCACAAGCTAAAATTTTATGGTTAAGGCTAGTCCGTAATTAGGGTCTGAGGTAATAGGATGGTATTCCAGATAGGGCTTGATATCCAGGCTGAGATCATCATCGACATTAAATTGCTGCAAATGTGCATCTACATTGGCATCAATGATATTAAAGGCATAGAGTCCGATCGTAATAAGCAAGGCGAGATCCCTGTCCCTCTGATATCGTTCCTGTGCATCCTGCAGTGCTTCATCGGAAAGGTCCGGACTTCCGGGTACGATCCCACTGTTATTTACATCATAAAATTCATCATCTGTAAATCCTGCCCGCCTTCGTTTAAAGGCCGATCTGAACCGGTCGTACAAATCATCATTGTAGAGATAGGCGTAAACACCGGTTCCCAGGGCCCCATAAACAATTGGTACTTTCCAGTAGCGACGGTTGTAGATCTGTCCCAGTCCGGGTAAAATAGCCGAATAAAAGGCTGCTCGGCTGGGAGCAAGAGGATTTACATCCTTCTTTTCTATCTTCCCGTCAACAACGATGCCTTTTTCCTTTAAATCAGTTCGCAGGGAATCGGTATCCGTTTTTTTCTCCTGGGCACTGATCGCAGAAAAAATGCAGAAGAGGATAAGAAAAAAAAAAGACCGACTACTCACCAGTAATGAGTTTAATGATTCTGTTTAAGTCTTCTTTAGAATTAAATGAAAGTGTCATTTTACCCTTCTGATTATCCTGGGTATTCAGGGAGACATCTGTTTCTAGGTAGTGCGACAACGCAATTTCACTATTTAGGATAAAGAGGGATTTATCCGATTTTGAACCAGCGGATTTTTTAGGAGATGCACCCTTGTTGTGATATTGCCTCACCAGTTCTTCCGTCTGACGCACAGACAATCCATTTTCAATGATCTGTTCGTAAATGTCGAGCTGATCGGTTCTTTTGTCAATATTCACCAAAGCCCGGCCATGGCCCATGGAGATAAATCCATCTCTCATTCCGGTCTGGATAATTGGGTCTAAACGCAGTAAACGTAAATAATTCGTAATGGTTGATCGTTTTTTCCCTACCCGATCACTGAGTTTTTCCTGAGTGAGTTCAATCTCTTCGATCAATCGCTGATAGGAGAGTGCAATCTCAATGGGGTCGAGGTCTTCCCGCTGGATATTTTCAACGAGCGCCATTTCCAGGGATTCCTGGTCATTCGCAATCCGGATATAGGACGGGATAGTCTCCAGTCCGACGAGTTTTGATGCCCGATATCGCCTTTCTCCCGATACCAGTTGGTACTTATTAAAATCCAGTTTCCGTACGGTAATTGGCTGGATCACCCCAAGTTCCCTGATCGAGGATGCGAGTTCCTGAAGGGCCTCATCATTAAAGTTAGACCTTGGCTGGAAGGGATTGACTTCTATTGCATCGAGTTCCAGCTCAACAATATTGCCTACTACCTTATCCGCGTTTTTATCTGTAACCGAATTGATGTCGTTTTCAGGATCTTTTAAGAGCGCAGATAAACCACGGCCAAGGGCTTGTTTTTTTGTCGCTTTTGCCATCACACAGTCTCCTTATTCTTTTTGAGTAGCTCGTTTGCCATATTGAGGTAATTGGCGGCTCCTTTGCTACTTGCGTCGTATTTGATAATGCTTTCCCCGTAACTTGGCGCTTCCCCAAGCCTTACATTTCTCTGGATAATAGTGTCGAATACCATTTCGGAGAAGTGTTTTTTAACTTCTTCCACTACCTGGTTAGACAGCCGCAGCCGTGCATCATACATGGTCAGCAGCATTCCTTCGATATCGAGGTCAGGATTGTGGATACGCTGTACACTTTTTATGGTATTCAGCAGTTTTCCGAGGCCTTCGAGGGCAAAATATTCACATTGAATCGGGATGATCACCGAATCAGCCGCTGTAAGGGCATTAAGCGTGAGTAATCCCAGGGAAGGAGCACAGTCGATTAGAATATAGTCGTACTCTTCTTTTAAATCCCTTATGGCCTTTTTCATCATGTATTCCCTGTCATCTTTGTCTACCAGCTCTATTTCGATCGCTACCAGGTCGATATGCGAAGGGATCAGGTCTACATTGGGGGAAGAAGTCTTTACTATGGTATCTTTTGCGGCCCGGGTATGCTCCAGCACCTGATAAGTACCAAGTTCCACTGAATCTACGTCTATTCCCAATCCGGAGGTTGCATTCGCCTGCGGATCTGCGTCGATAAGAAGTACCTTTTTCTCCAAAACACCCAGAGAGGCAGCCAGGTTAACGGTGGTAGTGGTTTTCCCAACCCCACCCTTTTGGTTTGCAATCGCAATAATTTTGCCCATCATCATAGTAAGTTAGGGGTTAAAAATACGATTATTTGGTTAGCCAGAAAATGTATTTTGTTAACAGAAAGTGAATAACTTAGGGCTAAGCAATCGCAATAATTGTTACAGTTCGGGCCTGATCCGGAATGATTATTTTGCAGAATCCAAAAGTATTTCCAGAATCTGAATGGCAGCTTCGCTGATTATTGTTCCGGGACCATAGACGGCCACGGCTCCGGCATTAAAAAGGAAGTCGTAATCCTGTTTGGGAATAACTCCACCCACAATGACCATGATATCATCTCTGCCGTATTCCTTGAGGGCTTCAAGGACCTGGGGAACAAGTGTTTTATGTCCACCTGCCAAAGATGATACGCCAAGGATGTGCACATCATTTTCTACTGCCTGTTTAGCCGCTTCTGCCGGTGTTTGAAACAGCGGACCAATATCTACGTCAAAGCCAAGATCGGCGTAGCCGGTGGCAACGACTTTTGCACCCCGATCGTGTCCGTCCTGCCCCATTTTTGCGATCATGATCCTGGGTCTGCGGCCGTCGTACTCGGCAAATTCGTCTGCCAGATTGCGCGCCTTCTTAAAGCTCTTATCATCTTTTATTTCCTTGGAATACACCCCTGAAAATGTTTGTATTTTTGCGTTGTAGCGGTTATAAATTTTCTCAAGGGCCTCACTGATCTCTCCTAAAGTTGCCCTTTTCCTTGCTGCATCTACCGCTAAATCTAGCAAATTATCCGCAGTTTCAGTTCCTTCCTGCTTCTTCTTTGCAGCAGCCGTAAGCCGATTGAGGGCAGAAACAACTTCTTTCTTATCCCGTTTGCTTTTTAGCTGCTCCAATCTGTTTATTTGCTGCCGGCGTACCTCGGCATTATCCACTTCAAGAATCTGCAGCATTTCCTCTTCTTCGAGCCTGTACTTATTTACCCCAACTATGACATCTTGTCCGCTGTCAATCCTCGCCTGCTTCTTAGCCGCGGCTTCTTCTATTCTCAACTTGGGGATGCCCTCTTCTATGGCCTTTGTCATCCCACCCAGGGATTCGACTTCCTCTATAAGTTTCCACGCTTTTTTTGCCAGTGCATCCGTAAGGTATTCCACATAGTAGGACCCCGCCCAGGGATCAACGGTTTTGGTGATTTTAGTTTCTTCCTGGAGATAGATTTGGGTGTTTCTTGCAATCCTTGCTGAAAAATCAGTTGGCAGGGCTATAGCCTCATCCAGTGCATTGGTATGCAGACTTTGAGTACCTCCAAAAGCGGCCGCAGCGGCTTCAATGGTCGTCCGGGCGACGTTGTTAAAAGGGTCTTGTTCAGTAAGACTCCAGCCACTAGTCTGGCAATGGGTTCTGAGGGCCAGGGATTTAGGGTTTTTCGGGTTGAATTGCTTAACCAACTTCGCCCAGAGTACCCGTCCTGCCCGCATTTTGGCTATTTCCATAAAGTGGTTCATCCCTATTGCCCAGAAAAATGAAAGTCTGGGAGCGAAGGCATCGATGTCGAGCCCCGCCTTTAATCCGGTTCTGATGTATTCAAGACCATCTGCCAGGGTATAGGCCAACTCTATATCGGCTGTAGCTCCGGCTTCCTGCATGTGATATCCTGAAATGCTGATGCTGTTAAAACGGGGCATAAACCTGCTCGTATACTCAAAGATATCGGCGATGATCTGCATGGATGGTGCAGGGGGATAGATATACGTATTACGTACCATAAACTCTTTGAGAATATCATTCTGAATGGTCCCTGCGAGTTTTTCCGGGGATACGCCCTGTTCTTCGGCAGCCACGATATAAAAGGCCATAATAGGCAGAACGGCCCCGTTCATAGTCATTGAGACCGACATCTCGTCGAGGGGAATGCCCTCAAAGAGAATCTTCATATCCTCTACAGAGTCTATGGCGACTCCAGCCTTACCCACATCACCCTGAACTCTTTCGTGATCACTGTCATATCCTCTGTGTGTAGGGAGGTCAAAGGCAACCGAAAGTCCCTTTTGTCCTGCCTCAAGGTTCCTTCTGTAAAAGGCATTGCTCTCTTCGGCGGTGGAAAACCCGGCATATTGTCTTATGGTCCAGGGTCTTTGTACATACATGGTAGGATAAGGGCCTCTTAAATACGGCGGAATACCAGCGACATAGTTGAGATGCTGAAGCGAAGAAATATCCTTTGGTCGGAAACTGCCTTGAACTTCAATCCCCTCAGCAAATTTTGTTGATTTGCTACTGTCCTGAAGTTCAGGGTTCTCGTAAATTAATTGCAAATCCTTAAAATCTTTTCTACTCATCTTGCAGTCTCTTTTTTTCCAGGCTTTCCGAAAGCCTCTTTTCCAATACAGGTTCAATCAGGGTTTTTTTCTGAGTGTACTTCATAAAAGGCGAAACTTCCAATTTGTCATTCATGGTATCTCCTGGATTTTGATAGCCATTAGATCCCACTAAGATCTCAGCTCCCTGATCGAAGCGTTCCTGCTCCCGGCTTGCCTGTTCTTTGATCTTTCGCTGAATAGTATGCTCTTTTAAGGCGTGGAGTAGACCTCCGGAGGCTTCCAGTTCTTTAAAGAGAGACAGGGCTTTCTTCGCCATCTGATGGGTTAACGACTCAATGTAATACGCCCCGTCTGCCGGGTTAGAAACAGCTCCGAGATAACTTTCGTTTTTAAGGATCAACAACTGATTCCGGGCGATGCGTTCACCGAACTCATTTTCTTTCTGATAAAGAGAGTCATAAGGTAAGTTGCATACGGTATCTGCCCCTCCGTTTACAGCTGCCATACATTCCATGGTCGTCCGCAAAAGATTGGAATTGTACTCGTAAATTGTTTTATTTCTCTTACTGGGTTGTGCAATGATATGGCTATGCTCCGGTACGCCGTACTCCCTGGCAAGTGTTTTCCATAATTGCCTGAGTGCCCTTAATTTGGCGATTTCGAAAAAGTAATTTGAATTGAGAGCAACTTTAAAAACCGGCACAGGGTAAGAGGAACCTAAGCTTCCCGTACTTAAAAGATGAAGGTATTCATGGGCCTGGCCAAGCATATAAGCCAATTGTTGAACTCGGTTGGCCCCTGCATTCTGATAAAGACCTCCATCAATAGAAATGGTTCCAATTCCTTCCAGTTTCCGGTTTAATCGTTGCCAGGAATCCAGATCTTCCTTCATGGATTTCTGCCAATTTCCGCTCCGGGTAAATTGCCCGATCACATCAAAATGTACAAATACAGAAGACTTATCACTTAATAGTTTCAGGGATTCAACCAAAGACTCCGGGTTAAATCCGAGCTCCAGATGTACGGGGGTTTTATCCGTTTCGATCGACTTTAATAAAGTTTGAAGGTCACAATCAGGGGAGCTAAGCTTAAAAATTATACTCTCTGCTCCTTTTTCTAAGGTTCTGAGCGCATTTGAATTGGCACTTTTGGAATCTATGACAGAAAGTATCTGCCCCACTTTCCATTCTGCTTCGGGAGCTATACCATTAAGAAGAAGCTGGTCCAGGTCCTCAGAACTATAAAAAGGTTTAACCTTGATATGATCCGGACTATCCCATACCAGGCTGTCATTGTAATCTTTCCCTTTCAGGCCATACTGGATATGTTGTTTCCAGGCTTTTGACGAAGCCGGCGGGAAATTATAAAAATCACTCTTTATGCTCATCTTCCTTATTTTTAAGACTATCCTCATATTCAATGAGGTAAATCTCTTCTTCTTTCTTTTTTAAATAATACTTTTCCCTGGCAAACTTCTCCAGTTCGTCCGGATCTGAAAGTTTTTCAAGAGTTTTCCTGTCCTTTTCTATCTCGTTCTTTAAAAATTCTTTCTGTTTTTCAAGAGTATTTATCTGTTTCTTTAATTCGTGATGGATCAGAAGCGAATTTGTATCAAAGAAAACCATCCATATCACGAATGCCGTCAGCACCACTACATAGAGGTTGGTGGCGATGGCAAACCATTTTTTCTCTCTCAGTTTTTTTAATCCCATTTGAACTAATTCAGCTTATCTGTTATGATCGTCCTTACAATATCGACGGCAACGGTATTGTACTTGTTGTTGGGGATGATGATGTCTGCGTATTCCTTGGTGGGTTCAATAAACTGATCGTGCATCGGCTTTAATGTATTTTGGTAGCGACTCAGCACTTCCTCCAGGTCCCTTCCTCTCTCATGAATATCCCGTTTCAACCTCCTGATGAGACGTTCATCCGAATCGGCATGGACATAAATTTTTATGTCGAACATGTCTCTGATTTGCGGGTGGGTGAGGATCAGTATTCCTTCAACGATCATTACTTTCCTGGGATGGGTTATAATAACATCTTTGGTTCTGTTGTGTTTAGGGAAAGAGTAAACAGGCTGATTAATTGGCTTGCCCTTTCGCAGTATTTCCAGATGCTTTCCCAACAGATCAAAATCTATGGCCCGGGGATGATCAAAATTGATCTTTGCTCTTTCTTCATAGGACAGGTGAGAAAGGTCATTGTAATAAGAATCCTGGGAGATCACACCCACTTCTTCTTCAGGAATTTCATTGATGATCTGATTGACTACAGTGGTTTTACCACATCCAGTACCTCCTGCGATCCCTATGATGAGCATTTTTGTGTTGTTTTGTTCAAAAATACGGATTTGGATGTATACTTTATCCTCTCTTCAAAATCAATTTGTCCGGCATAATTACAAAGGGTAGAATTGTGAAAACATGATCTCTGTCATATATTATAAAATGGGCAGGAATTACTTTTACACTCAGGTAAAATCGTGGAAAAATCACCTCTGAAGATAGCTGCAGAAATAATATTTTCCACGCTTTTATTTTTTGCATATATTTCCTTTCTGACAACTGTGAATTCAACCTTTAATTATGGCTCATAACTACGAGGTCTCAGTAAATGAGACATATAAATTCTCTCTCGCTAAAACAGATGTGGAAGAGATGGATATACTTCAGACCGACCCATCAAAATATCACATTTTAAAGAATAACCAGCCTTTTAATGCAGAGGTAGTCGCAAAAGACTTTCATAATAAAATCTACAAGGTCAAAGTTAAGAGTGAAGTCTATGAAGTTGCCATATCCGATGAATTGGACCAGCAGATTTCCAGTATGGGCTTCTCTGTGGGATCTACTAAAAATATTTCGGAGATATTAGCACCAATGCCCGGACTTATCCTCGAAATTAGGGTAAAAGAGGGGGAAACGGTAGCTGAAGATTCACCATTACTTATACTGGAAGCAATGAAAATGGAAAATGTCCTCACATCTCCAAGAGAAGGAGTGATAAAAAATATTTCAGTGAAGGTGGGGGAGACAGTCGATAAGAAACAATTACTCATTTCATACGCCTGAAAAAATAAAGTTCATGAAAAAAATACTGGTAGCCAACAGGGGCGAGATAGCCATCAGGGTCATGAAGACGGCCCGACAGATGGGGATCAAAACCGTCGCAGTTTATTCCACAGTCGACCGGAATGCACCACACGTCACCTTTGCAGATGAAGCTGTGTGCATTGGCGAAGCACCATCCAAGGAATCCTATCTCAACGGCAAGCGTATCATTGAAGAGGCTAAACGACTGGGAGTTGACGCCATACATCCCGGATATGGATTCTTAAGTGAAAATGCCGATTTCGCAGAGGCCGTAACAAATAGCGGTCTCATTTTTATTGGTCCCGGACCAAAAGCTATCCAGACGATGGGAAGCAAGCTCGCAGCAAAGGAAGCAGTCAAAAGCTATCAGATACCAATGGTTCCGGGTATTGACGAAGCCATATCTGAGGTAAAAAAGGCGAAAGTTATCGCTAAGGAAATCGGTTATCCCATTTTAATAAAAGCTTCAGCAGGGGGCGGGGGGAAAGGAATGCGTATTGTTGAGAAAGACAAAGATCTGGAATCTCAAATGGAACGCGCTATTTCAGAAGCCACATCGGCCTTTGGTGATGGTTCGGTCTTTATTGAGAAATATGTCAATTCTCCCAGGCATATTGAAATTCAGGTCATGGCCGATACCCATGGAAATATTCTGTATTTTTTTGAACGGGAGTGCAGTATCCAACGACGACATCAGAAGGTGGTAGAGGAGGCTCCCTCTGCTATACTAAGCCCTGAACTGAGGGAAGAAATGGGAATTGCAGCTACCAAGGTGGCACGGTCATGCGACTATGTAGGAGCAGGAACAGTGGAATTTCTGATGGATGCCGACCATAATTTCTACTTTCTAGAAATGAATACCCGATTGCAGGTGGAGCATCCTGTAACCGAACTTATCACCGGGGTTGATCTTGTTGAATTACAGATCAGAGTAGCCCGGGGGGAGGAATTGCCTATGAAACAGGAAGACCTCTCAATAAAAGGACATGCACTTGAACTCAGAGTATATGCCGAAGATCCCCTGAACAATTTTTTACCCAGTGTTGGAACACTCCACAGGTATCGCCTGCCCGTTGGGGAAGGGGTAAGGGTCGACAATGGATTTAAAGAAGGAATGGAGATTCCCATCTACTACGATCCCATGCTTTCCAAACTGATCACATATGGAAAGAGCAGGGAGGAGGCTATCCAACGGATGATTAAGGCTATTGAGGAATACGAGGTGGAAGGCGTGCAGACGACTTTGCCTTTCGGACTATTTGTATGCGAGCATGAAGCATTTCGTTCCGGGAATTTCGACACCCACTTCGTTAAGAATCACTATTCACCTGAAATATTAAAGAATAAAGCTGAGGAAGAAGCAGAAATCGCTGCCAACATAGCATTAAAGCAATATCTGCTAGATCAAAAACTCCTGAGAACCCCAACCGTATAAACAATGAGTGATAATTATAAGAAATTAAATGACCGGATCGAACAGGCCAAACTTGGAGGGGGCCTAAAACGGATTGAAAAACAGCATCAGAAGAAAAAGTTAACCGCCCGTGAGCGAATCAGTTTTCTTCTGGATGAGGGATCTTTCGAGGAAATGGGCATATTAGTTACCCATCGAACAACCGATTTCGGAATGGATAAGGAAATCTATTTTGGCGATGGTGTGGTGACAGGTTACGGCACCATCTACGGCAGGCTGGTCTATGTATATGCTCAGGATTTTACGGTTTTCGGAGGTGCTTTATCTGAAACTCACGCTGAGAAAATATGTAAAATAATGGATCTGGCTATGAATGTAGGTGCCCCCGTAATTGGGCTGAACGATTCAGGTGGAGCACGGATACAGGAAGGGGTAAGATCTCTGGGAGGGTATGCAGATATATTTTATCGCAATGTGAAAGCATCAGGTGTTATCCCTCAGCTTTCAGCAATAATGGGTCCCTGTGCCGGTGGAGCCGTATATTCACCGGCGATTACCGACTTTACCCTGATGGTGGAAGAGACGAGCTATATGTTTGTCACCGGCCCAAATGTGGTTAAAACAGTGACCAATGAAGAAGTGACAGCGGAAGAACTCGGTGGAGCCAGTGCTCACGCTTTTAAATCTGGTGTCGCCCATAAGACCTCTTCCAATGATGTGGAATGCCTTGAAGATGTAAAGCATCTACTGAGCTATCTTCCTCAGAGTCATAAAGAAAAAGCCAGAGACCTGCCTTTCGAATTAAAAGATGAAATGCGGGACATTCTGGAAGGACTCATTCCGGATAATCCGAACAAACCTTATGATATGCATGATGTCATAAAAGGAATTATTGACGAAGACAGTTTTTACGAAATACATAAAGATTTTGCTGAGAATATAATTGTAGGGTTTGCCCGCCTTGCCGGAAAGAGTATAGGCATTGTTGCAAATCAGCCAATGTTTCTGGCAGGAGTACTCGATGTGAACAGTTCCAGAAAAGCGGCCAGATTTACCCGTTTTTGCGATAGTTTTAATATTCCGCTGCTGGTCCTCGTAGATGTGCCCGGCTTTCTTCCCGGTACAGACCAGGAATGGAATGGGATTATAGTACACGGAGCGAAACTGCTATATGCCCTGAGCGAAGCCACGGTACCTAAGGTAACCGTTATTACCCGTAAAGCCTATGGGGGTGCCTATGACGTGATGAATTCCAAGCATATAGGAGCCGATTTCAATTACGCCTGGCCCTCTGCTGAGATTGCAGTAATGGGAGCTAAAGGTGCCAGTGAAATTATCTTCCGAAGGGAAATCAAGGCTTCAGATGATCCCGAAAAAAAACTCGCAGAAAGGGAAGCCGAGTATGCTGAGAAATTTGCCAATCCCTTCAGGGCAGCCAGCCGAGGGTTTATCGATGAGGTGATACCCCCGAGAGAAACCAGGAGAAAGCTTATCAAAACCTATAGTATGCTGGAGAAAAAAGAGGTATCTATGCCACCTAAAAAACACGGTAATATACCTTTGTAAAATACCTGTATTGACATATAGTATTTACGCAGGTAAATAAAGAATTCCTGAAGAGGAATCACGGCTCGCTCCGGTTACGGAATGCAAAACATTGATCTCCTGTTCAAGCCTGAGTACCCCCATAAAAGCAAAAACCAGAGCTTCTTTAAATTCGATTAGTTGGTCTGATGGAATCTGAATGGTCACATCCTTCCCTAATTTTTCCTGCAATGCCTCTATTAAAAATGAATTAAAACCTCCACCTCCTGTGATCAAGAGGGATTTATCCCCTCCGGTCGGAATTTTGTCTATCGCCCCGGCGATTTGCTCAGCAATGTGGTGCACACAGGTATACAAAAGTGACTCCATAGGTTCTTTTACGCCATCGACAATGGGCGCAACCTCTTTTGAAAACCATTCATATCCTGTTGATTTGGGAAAAGGTTGAGCGTAATATCTAAGGCTATTAAGCGATTCTAGCAATGAGGGTATCAACTTACCCTTACGGGCGAGCATTCCCCCTTTGTCATAGGCCAGTCCTTCTTTAGCGGTAATATGGTTGAGCAACATATTGGCCACCCCTATATCATAAGCGATTCTTTCCTCATCCTGGGCAAAGGATATATTGCAGATACCCCCCAGGTTCAGGCAAAAATCGTAAGAGCCGAAAAGGAAGTGATCTCCTATTGGAACCAGGGGGGCACCTTGTCCCCCAAGTGCCACATCATTGGTCCTGAAATCGCATATGGTCTTCATTCCACTTACATTGGCTAAATGCTGTCCTGAACCTACCTGAAAAGTAAGTCCCTTTTCAGGCTGGTGATGAACCGTATGTCCATGACTGGAAAGAAAATCGACTTCCAGGTTTTCTTCCTCTGCAAATCGTTTGGCTTGTTCGCCCAGCCAGATACCATACTCATTGTGAAGGCTCAGCAATTGTTCTGCCGACAGATTGATGGCTTCTTTTAATCTGGTCTGTCTTTTTTTATCATAGGGGATACTCCTGGTTTTTACTATCTCAAATTCCCATCGCGTTAAGGGTTTCCTGATATGGCAATAGGCCAGATCAAGTGCATCCAGGGAAGTCCCCGACATGATTCCTATTACTTTGTAAGTTTTCATTCTGTATTTTTTATAATTCGACTGGTAGCGTACCTGTGGCTGTAAAATTACCCAAAAAGTGATCTGCCGCAACACTTTCAAATCCATCGAGATTTTGGTAGGCGATGACTACTGCCTTTATTGCTTCTATGGGAAGAAGTCGGAGAAAATAAGGATTACCAAAAAGATATAGAACTGTATCGTAATTTTTCAGGAGCGCAATGAGAATTTCAAGTTCAATTCTGTCTATACCGAAGGCTTCCTGAGGTTTGGCCTTAGGGGGATAGACTGCAATGAGCAATTGTTTTTGAGATCCGATTTCTTGCTGAAGCTGCCGGAAACTTTTGCTTTTGTCAATGACCAGAGGCCTTCCTCCCCCTAAACCGATTTCCTCCAGAAACAGTGATTTTTTATTCAGGCCTAATGTGATCGTGTCATAGCCATGCTTTCTGAATAATTGAATCTCCTTCTCTGCACCCCGGAAGACGGTAAGACACTTTCTGGCTAATTTTTTATTGAGTTTTAATGGGGAACTAAGACGGTCAGCTGCCGGAATTTTACTGTTGATTCCTTTCTCTTTGAGCTCCCATACCTTTTTAAAACTCTCTTCAATTTGATTTTCAGTGGCACGGCTGGATATCTGTTCTATCCCTTCCCGCACGTTTTCGGCGAAACATAGAACATCTGTACCAGCATTAAACGCGGCCCATTCCAGTGATCCTTTTTCGGGATAAGATTTTGATACACTGTGCATATTTAGAGCATCAGAGACCACAACCCCCTGGTATTTCAAAGTATTTTGAAGCAGGGTTCCAATAATTTCTCCGGATACTGAAGCGGAAATAGGCTGTCCGCCGGTTAGTGCAGGAACAGAAATATGGCCTACCATGATCGCATCTACACCCTTGCTGATTAAGGCTTTGAAGGGTATCAGTTCCTCCTTTAAGAGATCCGATTCCGATTTATTCAGCACAGGAAGGTGAAGATGTGAATCTGTAGCCGTATCTCCATGACCCGGAAAGTGCTTGGCGCAACTTAAGATTCCCGCGTCTTGTAATCCTTTAGTAAAAGCCGTAGCACAAATTTTTACTTCTTCTGCGTTACTCCCGAAGGAACGATACCCAATTACGGGGTTTTCAGGATTGCTGTTGATATCGGCAACCGGCGCAAAATTCCAGTGAATTCCCGCAGTTCTGCAGTCCTGTCCAATAGACCTTGCAATTTCATAGACCAGTGACGGATCTTTCGCCGCGCCTAGGGTCATGGCAAAAGGGTATTGTGGCGTTTCTTCTATCCGCATGGCGAGGCCCCATTCGGCATCGATACTGATGAGAAGAGGATATTTAGCTGCCTGCTGGTACCTGCTGATGAGATTTTTGAGGACCTCAAAGCTTTCAGCATTGTAAATGACTTTTTTTTTGCCTTCAAAGTTCGTAGCAGCACTGGCCCTGCTGTGGAAGAAACAAATTCCCCCTACTGCCCCTTCAGCCACCAGATTTTCCAGGGCTGAAATCTCTTCCTCTGTATCATTGATGAAAGCTGCAGGCATAAAGAATTGCCCTACTTTTTCTATTAAGCTGAGCGTCTTGGTAGCTTTGGTGTAAAGTATCACATTAAGGTTAGGCTTCCCTTTTCTTTCCATATTCCGGAGGATATTTAATGTATTTTAAAAGAATGAGGGAAGGGAGTGCGGCCAGCACGACCCAGATAAAAAATCCGTCGTATCCCAACCACTCCTGCATATAGCCACTTATTAAGCCCGGGAGCATCATCCCAAGGGCCATAAAACCCGTTGCAAGAGCATAATGAGAAGTCTTTGACACTCCTTCGGCAATATAAATCAGGTAGACCATAAATCCGGCTATGGCAAATCCATATCCGAATTGTTCCAGGATAACAGTGGTTACAACAGCCCCCAAATGACTGGTTTCGGTAATGGCCAGAAAAGCGTAAAAAGCATTGGGAATATTTAAGGAAAGTACCATAGGGAAGAACCACCTTTTTAAGCCATGTCTTGAAATTAAGATTCCCCCCAATATACCGCCAACGGTTAGCATGATCACCCCAATTGTTCCGTATATGGTTCCTACTTCTGCCGTACTGTATCCCAGTCCGCCGTCTTCCGGAAGATCGAGTAGGAAAGGAGCAGCCATTTTAACCAATTGGGATTCACCCAGCCTGAAAAACAGGATAAATGTAAGGGCTATTCCTATTCCGGGTTTTTTAAAAAAGGAGGAAAATACTTCCAGGAAACTATTGGGCTTGTCGAGTACAATTGCTTTGGAAGATTCAAATTTTGGACAGAGTACAGCGTTGGAAATAGTAAAAATGAGCATCAATACTGCGGCTGCAATCATGGTTACTGACCACGCTTTTGTGTTATCTCCGTAGTAATTCTCCAGAAACCCGGCTAAGATCACAAGTAGTCCCTGCCCGGTTACATTGGCAAGTTTGTAAAAGGTACTCCTCACACCAACAAAAAAGGATTGTTTTTCCTCGGTAAGACCAATCATATAATAACCGTCGGAGGCGATATCATTAGTGGCTGATGCAAATGCTGCCATCCAGAAACAAGCCAGTGTTGTAATAAAAAAGATATTAGTGGGTAGGGTGAAGCCTATGGCCAGAAAGGAAAGGGACACAAGGAGTTGCATCAGGAGAAACCAGTTGCGTTTTGTTCCAATGAGATCCAGGAAGGGGCTCCACAGAGGTTTTATGACCCAGGGGAGGTAAAGCCAGCTGGTATACAAGCCGATATCTGCATTGCTGATACCTAGTTTTTTGTACATGATCACCGAAACGGTCACCACCATCACATAAGGCAAACCCTGAGTAAAATAGAGGGTGGGTACCCATGCCCATGCCCATTTATTCTTTTGTATCATACTTTCTGTCCAGGGCTAAAAGTAAAAATTAAACTTTTACTGTCTTCCATAGTTTAAAAAATATTGGGGAAGGTGAAGCAGTGCCGTGTTCTACATAAAATGGTACCGTACAAAACCTTCTATTGCCTCGTATTCTGCCAGTCCCAATGCGTTGTAGTTTTTTGCGGTAGCTTTGTTCCTCTGTTCGGCACGTTGCCAGAATTCCCTATTGTCATTGCCGGGGAACATGGCGCTGTCTTTTTGTGATTGATGCTTGAAAATGGCATTCTTTTTACGCTGCATATCTGCAGGTCCTATGGGAACAGCCATTTCCATGTCTGCAATATCCCATTCCTGCCAGGCACCGCGATACAGCCATACATAGCAATCTTTAAGCCAGGAGGCTTTTTCTTTAACCAGTCTGTCCAGGGCCCGATAGATAATATTAAGGCAAACTCTGTGGGTACCATGGGGGTCTGAAAGGTCACCTGCGGCGAAGATCTGATGAGGTTTTATTTGTTTCAACAGTTCATAGGTTTGCTGTATATCCGCTTCGGAATACGGTTTTTTCTTTACCGTTCCTGTTTCGTAAAAGGGGAGGTTCTGAAAGTGCGCATTAGATTCCTTAACCCCGCAATACCTGCAGGCAGAGAGTGCTTCGCCTTTTCGAATTAGGCCTTTGAAATATTGTATCTGAGGACTATCAACCTCTCCGGGTTGTTTGTTCTCGAGAAATTCCCTCACCTCCTTCACCTGTTTTTGCAAATCTTCATTGTCTTGCTCTACCTCCCTGGTGAAATCCAGAAAACGGATCACCTCATCATCGAAGACGGCAATGTTGCCGGAGGTCTGATAGGCTACGTGTACATCGTGTCCCTGATCGACGAGTCGGAGTAAAGTCCCTCCCATGGATATAACGTCATCATCCGGGTGCGGACTGAAGATCAGGGAGGTTTTTGGGTAAGGATCTTTTCTTTCCGGTCTTTTGCTGTCATCCGCATTGGGTTTTCCTCCGGGCCAGCCTGTTATAGTTCGCTGTAACTGGTTAAACACGATGAGGTTGATGTGTTCTGCAGATCCGATTTCAGCTACTAAACTTCCCATTCCGTATTCATTGTAATCCTCATTGGTCAATTTCAGAATTGCTTTGTTTAATTTTTCTGAAAGCCAGATCGATGCCTTCTTAATTAAAGTTTCGTCCCACTGGCATTCGCTTACTAACCAGGGAGTACTCACTCTGGTTAAAGAAGATGCAGCAGCTTCGTCGAGGATAAAATCGCAATTATTGTGGTGTTGCAGAAAAGTAGCCGGTACAGATTCCCTTACAGGGCCTTCCACAGCCTGTTTAATGATATCGGCCTTGCCTTCTCCCCATGCCATCAGGATGATTCGTTTTGCCGAGAGGATGGTTCCTACACCCATGGTGATGGCTCTGGCCGGAACATTTTCGAGGCCAAAGAAGTCGCTGGCCGCATCGAGTTTCGTCACTCTGTCTAAACGTACCAGTCTTGTTTTACTTACAAGGGTGGAGCCGGGTTCATTAAACCCTATATGTCCCGTTCGCCCGATACCTAAAACTTGTATGTCTAATCCGCCGGCTTTGAGGATTTTCTGTTCATAGGCCCGGCAATAGTCTTTTACATCTTCTTTTTCGAGAGTACCATCGGGGACATGGACATTAGATTTTTTAATATCGATATGATCAAATAAGTGTTCCTCCATAAACCGCACATAACTGTGGATTGAGTCAGGGGCCATGGGATAGTATTCATCGAGGTTAAAAGTGATCACGTTTTTAAAACTGAGGCCTTCTTCTTTATGAAACTTCACCAGGAATTCGTAGACTTTAGTAGGGGTTGATCCTGTGGCCAGGCCCAGCACAACTTTCTTACCACTCTTCTGTCGCTGGCGGATAAGATCGGCTATTTCATTAGCTACGTAAAACGACGCCTCTTCGGAATTTTCGTGTATCCTGGTTTTGATACGTTCAAATTTTCGCGATTCGTCATCAGTGGGAAAGGAACCGGTTTCGGAAGTGGGAGGAGAAGAAATCATAGTGGACTATTAAATGGTTTCACCTGGCAAAAATAGAGAATTAATTTTAATATTGCATTATTTTGCAATAAAAAATGCAATATATTGCAACATTGTAGTTATATTTGAAACAAAATAGCACAAAGCTGCAGTTAATTTTCAGTGATAAAGTATATATAGATGTTAAAAGAAGAGCGACAACAACTTATTTTAAACGAGGTAGAACTCCACAATCGGGTGTTGTTAACCGATTTGTCTGAAAAACTCGAGGTATCTGTCGATACCGTACGCAGGGACGTAAAAGAACTCGATGCCGGTAGTAAACTGAGAAAGGTGCACGGCGGTGCGATATCCCTGGGTTATACCCATACTTCAACAAGAAGTTCAAACATCTACGCCTTAAACGAAAAGATGGCTATTGCCGAAAAGGCCATCGGCTTACTCAGGGAAGGGGATGTGATTTTTATAGACGGGGGAACCACATGCCTCGAAATGGCGCGAATGATACCTCCCAAGCTCAGGCTGAGTTGTTTTACCTTTAGTCTCCCGGTAGCACTACAACTAGCAGGGATGCCCAATGTAGATTTGATCTTTATAGGGGGAAGGATTTCAAGGGAATCCATGATTTCAAACGGGATGTATACGATACAACGTCTTGCGGAAATGCGGTTCGATTATGCCTTTATTGGCACCGGATATGTAGATGCACTTCACGGGTTGACAGAATTCGACTGGGATGTGGTACAACTCAAAAAGGCGGTTATCAATGCTTCCAAAAAAACAATACTTTTGTGTATCTCTGAAAAGCTTAATTCCCAGCATCGTTTTAAAACCTGCGATATTCACGCTATCAACTCGATGATTACGGAATTATCCCCGGAGAATAAGTTGTTAAACCCATTCAGAAATCAGGATTTACGCCTGTTATAATCATGTCCGACTTTAAAAAGATTACCGAAGACGCTTCTGATTACGATCATCTTGAACAGATGAGCACCGGAGAATTACTCCGATATATCAACAGTGAAGATCAGAAAGTTGCAATGGCAGTCGCCAAAGCGATACCCAGCATAGAACAATTAGTGGAAGGGCTCGCAGATAGATTCCTTAAGGGAGGCAGGCTGTTTTATATTGGAGCAGGAACCAGTGGCCGACTCGGGATACTGGATGCATCGGAGATACCGCCTACCTTTGGCCTGCCCCATGACCGTGTGATTGGCATTATAGCCGGGGGTGATTCTGCTATTCGCAAGGCTGTTGAATATGCCGAAGACGATACTGAACAGGCCTGGAAAGATTTAGAGGCATTCGGGATCAATTCTCTGGATACAGTAGTGGGTATTGCCTCCTCCGGAACCACCCCCTACGTAATTGGAGGAGTTACTGCAGCCAGGAAAAAGGGACTACTCACCGCCGGAATTACGAACAATCCGGGATCCCCCCTTGCATTGGCAGCCGAAATCCCAATAGAAATGCATGTTGGCCCTGAATTTGTTACAGGGAGTACCCGAATGAAAGGGGGCACTTCCCAGAAACTGGCCCTGAATATGATATCTACGGCCCTGATGATCAGAATTGGCAGGGTAAAAGGCAATAAGATGGTCAATATGCAATTGAGCAACAATAAACTCGTAGATCGCGGAACCAGGTATTTGATGGAAAGTTTGCACCTGGATTATAAAACAGCAGCCGAAGTTCTTCAAAAATATGGCTCGGTAAAGAAGGCCATAGATGCCTACGGTAAGTAAATCTTTTTTTACTTCAGTATCAAAACGAAATACCTAATAAACCTAAAGGATCAGGATCTGGGAACCAATTTGTAAATGCCTTTTCCTTCTACAGCCACATAAATGTACCCATCAGGCCCCTGCCTTACATTTCGCACCCTTCCGATATCTTCCAGCAATTTTTCCCTGTAAGTTACTTTTTCACCTTCCATTTCCAGGCGTTCCAGGTATTGGAAAGAGAGAGAGCCTACCAGTAGATCGCCCTTCCAGTCGGGGTATACATCTGATGTCACAAATGTCATCCCGCTGGGAGCTATAGAAGGAACCCAATAGTGAATTGGTTGTTCCATGCCCTCCATCTCCGTTTTATCGGTGATAGGAGTACCGCTGTAATTAATGCCGTAGGTGATTACCGGCCAGCCGTAATTAGCCCCTTTTTTTACAATATTGATCTCATCTCCCCCTCTTGGTCCGTGTTCATGGATCCAGATTGCTCCGGTTTCCGGGTGCTTGAGCATTCCCTGAGGATTCCTGTTTCCATAAGTATAGATGGCGGCTTTGGCCCCTTGCTCATTAACAAAAGGATTGTCACTAGGAATGGTGCCATCGTCGTTGATTCTGTATACTTTCCCTCCGTCACGGCTAAGATCCTGGGGATTCACATCCCTGTCACCTCGTTCCCCAATAGTGAAATACAAGAAACCCTGGTTGTCAAATTCGAGTCGGGATCCAAAATGCTGCCCTCTAGTAGTATTGGGAGTTGCCTTGTAAAGAACCTCTACATTCGTAAGGGAATTCCCTTCCAATCGGGCTCTGGCAATGGCTGTATTTCCCCCTTTATCATCCCCTTCTTCTGAAGAATATGAAAGATAGATCCATCCGTTTTCTTCATAGGAAGGATGTAGTTCTATGTCGAGTAAGCCACCCTGCCCCCTGAGATATACTGCGGGAACATTATTGATTTGTGTTTTTTCACCCTCTTTATAATGGATAATTTCTCCGGATTTTTCCGTGATCAGCATGCTGCCATCAGGGAGGAAAGCCATACCCCAGGGAATTTGCAATCCGTCTACAATTAATTCCGCCGAAACGGGCATTTCTTCGGGTTTTTTTAACTCATTATCCGTTTTCTGAGCACAGGAATTGAATGTCATTACAACGAAAAAACAGGCAATAAGGATACTTTTTTCCATTTTCAAACGTTAAAATGATTAATAATAATGGTGTGAGAACCAAAGATAAAGAGAAAATTATAAGATTGATAACTACGCTCTGAATATACTGATCCCAAATCAACATATTCTCGCCATAATATGGATTAACCTATGCTCCCTAAAAAATTCAGGCATTTTTTGTATGCCGTGCTTTGGTTGGCGTTCTGTATCATAGGTACATCGGCCATAGCAAATCCAAGCGTTTACAGCTTTTTTTCAAGGTTTGACGGCGTTTCCACAGAGGTAGAATCCCATGTGGAAGCAAAGGATACCGAGGCTCTTTACATTTCCGGCGCTTCGTCGGAAGAGGCTGAACTTGCTCTGGCCCCATCTGCCCCTATGTTTGTCACCATTATCGTTGGGGCAGATGAAGAAGTTACCTGTCCTAATGACGGAAGTACCCTGGCCAAATTCTTTCTCTGTGGTACCAGTGATGTGCGAACTTTAAGCTTAAGTCAGGCCGGATCTAGCTACGAATGGCAGAAATTAGACCCTAATCGTTGTGCAGCTTCTGTAGTGGAAGATTGTGCAAATACCAATAACACCTGTTATGATACCGTAGGTACGGGAGCTACCTACGACTTATCTACAAGCGGGGAGTTCAGGGTTAGGGTAGACGGAGGACAGTACTACTATTTTAAATCCACCCTAAATCCTCTTAATCCACAATTGATCAAAGAGGATATTATTTGTGGAAACCCGGGAAGGGTTGAGATCACCAATGTACCTGCAGGGTATGAATACAGCCTAAACACTCCGGCCGGGCCTTACCAGGATACTCCGTATTTCGATATCACAGCCCCGGGGACCTATATGGTTTACGTGAGGCTTAAAAACGTTTCGAGCAGCTCATGTCTCTTTCCATCTAATTCGGTTACAGTTCAAAGTCTCGACATCAATGTAGATGTAACAGCCAATGATATTCTGTGTAGCGGACAGCTGGGAAGTATTGATGTACAGGTCACCGGAGTACCGGGATTCTTTACTTATCGACTTATAAAGAACGCTGTAACGGTAGATACCTTTGGACCTGACGCAGCTAGTAACTACACTTTTGCCAATGTTAGTCCGGGAACTTACAGCGTAAGAGTAGAGACCAATAAATGTAATGAACTGATCACCCTGGATGTCAATTCTGACCCCATTGTGATAGGGAACGGGATCAGCCCTATTGCAGTTTCAGCAACGGCAAACGATAGTTTTGGTTGCGGGGCAGCAACGGTAGATGTTACCATTGACACTTCCGGAGGAACTTCACCCTACAGGTATAGCCTTGACGGTGGGGCTACATATAGTGCCACTTATGCCAGTTCTGCGGTATTCACCGTGGCTTCTGCTGGTACGTACGCTATTCTAATTGAAGATGCAAACGGGTGTACCAAGACCGCCAGTGTGGATGTTGAAGACCTGCCGCCTCCGGCATACAATGTTACCACTCAGGATGCGAATTGTGGGGGAGCCAATGACGGGAGTATCACTGTTACGGTCACTAACGGATTCGGATACAATCTGGAATTCAGTAACAACAATGGCGTTAGTTATCAAAGTAGTAATGTCTTTACAGGGCTTGCGCCTGGGAGCTATGACGTGATGATTCGTTATCAGCAGGGCAGTTTTACATGTACTACTCCGGCTACAGTAGAAACGGTAGGTACGCCATCAAATATCACGGCCACCGCAACTGCAGACAGCTCACCTACCTGTCTTAATGAAAATGGAGGTCAGATTACCATCTCGGGCGTTACCGGGGGAACCGGGCCATACGATTACAGCATTGGAGCCGGTTTTAGCGGAACAACGGTATTTACCAATCTTGGTGTTGGAACCTATACCCCTCAGATCAGGGATGCCAATGGTTGTGTCCAGAGCCTGGCCCCAATTGTATTTAACCCCTTGGATAAGCCAACGGATATGGATTTTACAATATCCAGCATCGACTGTCTAACAAGTACAGCTTCGGTTACCGTTGCGGTTACTGATGGTACGGCTCCTTATACCTTTGAGATCATTGCCCCGGCAGCCAGTGCAATTAACAATGGAAATAACCCTGTTTTTACCGGACTAGGCCTCGGGACATATACCTTCAGAGTGACAGATAATGAAGGTTGTTCCTACGATGAAGTATTCGCGATAACCGATATCAGCTCTATTTCCGTTCAGGCACAGGCAACCAAAGTAGTTACTTGTGTAGGGGACAGTGATGGGGAAGGACGATTCCTGGTGGATGGATTTGCAACAACTTATAGCTATAGCATCGATGCCGGCCCTTTGAATACCGGAGAGAGTAATGGGATTATATCCCTTACAGGACTAAGTGCCGGAAGTTACGTCATCAACGTAACAGATGAGGATACCAACTGTACAGATACAGCCACCCTCGTTATTGAGGAGCCTGCCGTAGCCTTCGCCATCAGCAGTCTCAACGTGACACCTATGAGTTGCCAGAATGGCAATATCGGAAGTGTTACCATCAATACTGTTGGAGGCTGGGGAGGTAATCGATATACACTCACACAACCCGACCTATCTATCAGAGGCCCGAAAAATGGAAATACTTTTTCAAATTTATCGCTCGACGGACTCTACCAGGTGAGTGTTACGGATGCCAATGGTTGTACAATAACCGATAGCTTTACCCTAACTTCTCTGGCTGCTCCCACACTGACGATTGACAATGGGTTAACTGATTATTGCTATGACAACACAGATGCAGCTACAATTGCTGTAGTTGCAGCCGGTGGCCTGCCTCCATACCAGTACCGAATAAATGGTGGACTTTGGGTAGGAGGGAGCACCTTCAACAACCTCACCCCCGGGACTTATACCGTGGAGGTTAATGATGCCAATGATTGTAGAGATTCAGTTACCTTAAATATAGCAGACGAGATTTCGGCCACTGCCGTAACCATCACTGAACTCAATTGTGGCGGACCAGATGCTGAAATACAGGTAACCATAACCGACGGATATCCTTCGGGAGGCGATTATGATATTTATGAGGTGAGTATTGATGGGGCAGCCTATACGTCCAATTCGAATAATATTACAGGAAATTCATTTGTATACAGTATACCCAATGATGGATCCATAACCACAGATACCACTTTCCAGTTTCTGGTAAGTGATAGCCGGGGATGCACCACGGAAACGAATGTGGTCACTATTTCTCCTCCCGAAACCATTGCGGGCTTTGCCACGCCAACAGATACCAGTTGCGGGGATGACAACGGGATCATCACCCTTACAGCTGATACCAATTTTGGAGTTCCGCCCTATGAATTCAGTGACGATAGCGGTGCCACCTTTGGAACGCAAAACGTATTCTCAGGATTTGCCCCTGGCGTATACAATACTTTTATGATCAGAGACAGCAGAGGCTGTACTACTCCTTTGTTATCTGCAACTATAAACGCCAGTGTACCAATTGACGCAACTGTTAGTCCTGTTCCCGCTACCTGTGCTCTTGGTGTAGTTGAAGGAGGTATAGATGTTACAAATGTATCAAATGGTACGGCTCCTTATACCTATACCCTGCAAGATGCAGGAGGAAATACCGTTGCAGTTGTAGGTCCAACAGCAAGTACTACTGCTAATTTTACCAATCTGCCTCAAGGAACCTATACTGTAATTACCACAGACGCTTCAGGATGTCAGGATACGGATACGGTTACTATACCGGAAAATACGCTAACCATAGTCCCGGTTGACAACAATCCGCCTGATTGTACCTCCGTACTCACCAACACAATTACAATTGTTGGCGGGGTAGGTCCATTTTTATTGCGATTAGTAGGCGAGGGTGTACCGCGATATGCCCCTAATTCACCTCCGAGAACACATACATTTAGCGGTCTGAATTTTGGGATCACCTACTATGTGGAAATTGAAGATACTGGTACAGGTTGTATTTATATTGAAGAAATCCCTCCGGTAACTGGTCCTTCTCCTCTTACGGCAATTGCGACAAGTACATCATCTTCATGTGATGTAGCCGGAAACGGTATATTCTACTATGAGATTGACGGGTATTCTTCCGCATCGGTAGATATTACGATTACGAACACAGATACAGGAGCTGTCATTTCCGGACCTACTACCATTGCAGTGCCCTTCCCTGGTGGACCATATGCTGATCAGATAAACGGTTTACCCCCCGGAAACTATCAGATCCTTGTAGTGGATACAAATAACAGTTGTACCGCTGGTGCTCTGGCAACAATAACACAGGATATTCCCACCCTGGTGGTCGATAATAATGTTCCGGCAACGTGTAATGCAGGGGCGCTTGTGACGGTGAGAGGCAACGGTGGAACCCCACCCTATGAATTTGCCTATGTGCCATCCGGTAATCCTGCTCCAGGCGTTTTTACTGCCCAGACTACATACGAAATCCCCGGACCTTATCCGGCAAATTATGATTTTTACGTACAAGACAGTTTTGGGTGTACGAGCTTTACCACCGTAACCGTTACCGCTGATCCCGGCGTTCCTGTTCCGACCGTGGATGTAAGTAACCAGTGTACAGCCGTGGCCAACTATACCATAGATGTTCTTACTCCTTTGAGTACAGGCTCCGGTTTGCCAGAAGAAACTTTTCAGTATGATATAGGCGGTGGATTCCAGTCGAGCCCCAACTTCATTGTTCCTAACCCGGGCGACTATACTATTACCGTAAGGGATGGAAACGGGTGTACGAATACAGTAATAGCCCGTGTGTTCGATTTCTTTGCGATATCGGCCAGTGCAACTTCAGAACCTACATGTAACGCCGGTGACGGGGTTATTACGGTAAACACCAGTGGAGGTAGTGGAAATTTCCAATATGAGCTGGATGACGGAATCAATCCGGTTATCGTGCAGGTAAACGACCCTGTATTTATAAACATACTTCCTGGTTCTTATTCTATCCTGGTGACCGATCTGGATTCTAATACTATCCCACTCTGTTCGGATACCACCACGGTTGATGTAACCGTTGTGACCAATCCGGTAATTTCTGCCACTCCGTTTGGAGATGTTACCTGTAACGGGGCTAATGACGGGTTTATTGGAGTTGAATTGCTTCCCGGCACAGATACCGACACCCCTTTTTCATATGTACTTTATGACGGAGGAACTGCTACCGTTTTACAGGGCCCACAGGGAATTTCACTGTTTGATAATCTGGCGCCAGGCACCTACCAGGTTGAGGTTATCTCTGACAGAGGTTGTACCGACAGATCGGGAGATATCATCATTGCAGAACCTTCTCCCCTTCAAATAAACACAGTGAATACCGATTTTACCTGTGACCCCAACAGCAACAGGTTTAATACGGCAACTATCACCATCTACACAGATACCAATGGAGATGGGACCGGGATAGACACCGGTACTGCACCATACACTTATAGTATGAATGACGGTACCCCGGCCTTTGACGGGACCAATTTCCAGACGAGCAACACTTTTGAGGTGATTGATAATGGAACTAACCAGACAATAACCCTGACTGCCCGAGATCAGAACGGTTGTGAAATTACCGATACCATTACTATTAATGCGCCTACCGACCTGACGTTTACCTACCTCGTAAATCCGCTCACATGTGATGCGAGTGGAGTAGGGGTAAATCCAGGTTCTATTGAGATTATTGTAGATCAGGGTCCCGGAAATTACGATGTTGAAATCCTTCCCCTCGGATCAGCCGCAGTACAGAATTCCGGTGGTACAGACAGAGTAGTCTGGAGTATCAGTACGCCAGGAGATTACATCTTTACTGTAACCGATATTGGGAATGCCGGCTGTTCATATCTCACAGCGGTAGTTAATGTTCCCGAGTACAATACGATCGATGCTGTTATCGCAGAGGTAAAACCAGTAAGTTGTTTCAATGGTACCGATGGCGAGATAAGTATTCAGATAAATGGTTACACAGGAGTTTATAACTATGAAGTGTTTTCAAGAGACAACATGGGGGTTGAGACCACCACAGGAGTGACAGGAACTTTCGATACTAATATTATCGGGCAGAATCCTGGAGTGATTACAGGCTTGCCGGCGGGTAATCTTGTTGTCCACGTGGAAGCTCTCGATGATCCTTTCTGCGACACAGTAAGTAACGTGGCCACGGTAAGGCAACCCGACAGGGCCCTCACTGTTGCTATTCAGCAGACTGCTGAAGTTACCTGTGCTATACCCGGAATCGGGGAGATTTTCCTAACCGGAGACGGTGGCTGGGGGACTTATGAATACCAGGTTATAGCTCCTGATGGAACAACCATCATTCAGGATTTCCCAAGTACAAATCCAAGTATAACTAATTTATCTGATGGCACTTATACCATTAATGTTCGCGATCTGGAAGGGTGTATTGCAACTAATACAATTGATTTGGCCCTGCCAACACCTATCTATGCCGATATACAAATAACAGCTCCTTTGCAGTGTAACAATGACAACAATGGTGTTATTGAAGCCTTTAATGTAAGTGGTGGACAAGGTCCCGGAAATTATCTCTATCAATTGAACAGGATTACCGAAGGTACCAGTAGTGGACTTCAGACTACGCCGTCTTTTGCCAACCTGTCATCAGGAGACTATACCATTACGGTATTCGATGGTTGGTCTTGTAGTTATACAACTATTCCGATCACTATAGTAGATCCTGAAGTGGTTATAGCCGAATTGGTGGAATTACAACCTCCCGGTTGTGGTGATTTTGGAATTATGGAACTGACTATTACCAATCCAGAACCCGGAGTAAGTTATTTTTACAGAAGATCAGGTACGGCTGATCCATTTATTCCCCTGAGTACTATAGACCCGCTGGCCACAGTGGTTCAGATTACCGAGGATATAACCCTGGATCCCGGTCCGTTCCAGTATGATGTTCAAAATTCAAATGGTTGTCCGTTTGAGATTTCCAACCAGATCTCACTCGATCCTGCTGCACCCCTTGTGATTGCACTTGATCTTACCAACGCAACCATTAATTGCGCAGGAGAAGCGACAGGAATTATTCGTTCCGAGGCCTTCGGTGGTATCGGGAATTATGTGTATACCCTGCTTAATTCGGATGTACCCCCACTGCCTACAGCCGGAAATACGGAAAGATCGGCTCAGTCATCCGGTATCTTCCGTGACCTCGGTCCCGGTACCTACTGGGTATATGCTGAAAGTGGAGGCTGTACAGCTATTTCTACCCCTATAACCATTGTGGATCCTCCACCCCTGGTACTGGATTATATTGAAGCAGTTCCTGTAAGCTGTTTCGGTGATGTAGACGGGCAGCTGATTATTGAAGCCAGTGGAGGAACTGGAGTGATTCGATATTCTATTGCAGATCAGTTAAGTGAGTTTTTTGAAGGTGATGATCCGATGTTCCCAAACAGGAAGACTTTTACCGATCTTGAACCAAGAAGCTATGAAGTGATTATCCAGGATGAACTCGGGTGTACCATAACCCAGACAATAACAATAACCGAACCTACCGAACTGGTGGCCGGAATTGGCAATTCAATTCCTGAAACCTGTCTGGGCGATGAAGATGGCGCGGTTACCGTATTTGTAAACGGAGGAACAGCCCCGTACGAGTTTGCTCTGAATTCTTCTGATCCGGCAGATTTTGCGCCTAATCCATCTATGACGGTTACCAATCTACGCGGAGGTGAAACCTACGTGATTTTTATCCGGGATGCGAGGGGTTGCGAGACCAATGTCATCGTACCGGTGGGAATCGGTGTCGACCTCCAGCCAGAAGCCGTGATTAATTATGGGTGTGATGGGATATTTCCCAATAATACCACCGTCGTTTCCGTACAGGATACTTCTCAATACTCAGAGATCTTGTTTGCACTGGATCCTGCAGACCCAACAGATGCGATTACTGCTCTTGCAGATGATAACCGAACATGGGGTGATCTTCCCGCGGGTGACCATACAGTATATATTTACCATTCCAACGGCTGTAGCACCTTTGTAGAGTTTACCATAGACCAATATGATCCACTTACCCTCGATCTGGTTAAAACCGGACCAAATGAGCTTACTGCTACGGCAACAGGCGGCTTTGGTGGCTATGAATACTTCTTCCAGGGAATATCCTTTGGCGATGTAAATACCTATGAGGTCTTCGAAGATTCAAACGTAACAGTTAGAGTAGTGGACCAGCAAGGGTGTGAAGCCACTATGTCAATTCCGTTCGACTTTACAGGAATGCTAGATATTCCTAACTTCTTTACTCCTGACGGGGATAACAATAATGATGTCTGGTTTCCTAAAAACAGAGATCTGTTCCCTAATATTGATGTAAAGATCTATGACCGTTATGGACGTGTTGTTGCGGTATTGGATCAGGTAACTTCCTGGGACGGGACCTATGAAGGCAGTGAATTGCCTACCGGGGATTACTGGTACGTGGTCAATGCCAATGATAAGGAAAAGCAACAATATGTAGGGCACTTTACCCTATATCGATAAGATGAATTAGGCTATTAGTGAAATCCTGATTACCGGACAAGCACCCCATTTTCCACGAGGATAGGATAAGAGTATCCGCTCCCCAGGTCTATATTCAGTTTAACGATTCCACGAATGGTAACCTCTTTGTCCTTGTCTACCATTTCGGAAGTAGTAATAACCAGGTCGTAATCGTCTTTGCTTCCATCCTGCAAGTGTGCCCAATTCCTTCCCATGATTCCGATATTTACCTTGGTACACATGCCTTTGAGTTCTATTTTCTTTCCAGCGTATTTTTCCGGATCAGCAACCAGATCAGCTATGCTAATTCGACCGGCAAAGACCGCTGTGCTATCTTGCTCTTCCACAATACTTTTTTTGACGATCTCCAGTTGTTTATCGCCCGCGGAACCTGAACTCAGTCCGTGTACTCCTTTTCCGTGTTCTTCAGGAATAAGTGAGGTCACAAGGTATAAAGTATCAAAGACCCTGTTGTGTTCCTTACTTTCAAATTGGGTCTTGAGGATGGATTCGTTGTAGAAAAATATTTCCCCTTTTTTTAGCTGCTGTTTTCCGGATGAGATCCAGAAAGATCGTCCGTCTTCTTCTACCAGCACATAGACGTATTTGTTTCCCGGGATGACCTCCTTGACGATCACCTTGTGCATTTCCCGACTCACATCAGGATCCAGGATCGACTTGTCAATGGTTCTGGTGATCGTATAGGGTTCCTTTGATTTAGGGCCGTCAAGACACGATATTAAAAAGATAAAAATTAAAATTGCCCCGAAAGGGACGAAGAGCTTTTTCATATTTCTGAATTCTTGGGCATGCGAAAGAAGGTCCTCTTATTGGAATCTTCAAAAAATGCCTGCCTGACTATTAGCTGATGAATATCTTTCTTTGATGAGATGGAGGAGGGGTTGAGGTAAAGTTTCCTGATGACCCGGTTTGTTACCATATTTATCTTCTGCGGATCATCTATTTTCATAGACTTTTTCAAATATCCTGCGGTATTTTTAATTATGAATATCTTTTGTTGCGCCAGGATTTTGCGCAGTGGTGCCTCCCTTAGCCATTTTTGAAATGAAAGCAGTTCTTCTTTGTTTATCTCAGTGACCTTTTCAACCGCCTTTTTGCGCTGAGCTTTGGTTTTTTCCAATGCCGTTGAAATAGCATCAAGATTGTACAGCGTAACTTCTGGAATCTCAGAAAGATCAGGATCCATATTACTGGGAAGACCAAGATCAAAAAGTAGACGAGGTTTTTCGTTTTTATTTAAATGCTTTACCAGGTGGCGACTGTTCCCCGCGGCCCCCACAATGATGTCGAAATCACTGAAATCGTTTGCCACTACCTTTTCCCATGAATATACGTCGGCACTATGTTTACCGGCAAGCAGCTGTGCATTTTTTAGGGTTCTGTTGCTTATGGCGACTTCTTTAAAATTAAATTTACTGTTGTATTTAAACCATTGTTTTACGATATCACCGGCACCTATAAGCAGGATTTTTTTGTTTTTCATTTCCTCTGCCCCATAGGTCTCCACCATCATTTTTAAGGACTTATAGGCCACCGAAGTAGTTCCATCCCTGAACCGGGTTTCATTGCGGATTCTTTTATGGTTTCTAAAGACCATTTGGATGGCCCTTTCAAGAAGTGACCCCTGTAATTTCATCTCCAATGTAGTCTTGTAGGCCTTTCTTAGCTGATGTATGATCTCGGCATCACCCCACACTTTGGATAGCAAACCGGTTGAAACCGATAATAAGTGATGGGCAGATATCTCAGAGTCGTCCGATTTTACGAAGAGAGAAAGATCCTCTTTTTTTACATCCCCCGTTTTTTCCTGAAGAAGGAAAACTAACAAATCGGTAGCGGTTGTTCTGCCCGACTCGAAATAAATCTCTGTTCGGTTACAGGTAACAAGGAATAAGAGTCCGGCTATATCACCAAATTTCCTTTTGATTTTCAGCAGTAATGATTTTTTTTCCTCCTCTGCAATAAAAAATCTCTCCCGATCCACCACTTTGGCCGAAATATGAGAAATACTGATGTATCGCAATTGGTTAGTCATCTTCTATTTTTGGTTGAAAAAAATCATAATCTGATCATTCCCTATGTCAATGAGATAGGTTTTTAAAAGGTTTTAAATGTTACTTTGATTTTTATTCCTCCATGGTACGCATGTAGTTCACTATCAGCCAGCGGTCCTCATCATCTGGCATCTTTTTGGTGTATTCCGGCATATCATCTCTTCCAAAAGTAGTCTTGTAGAACAATTCCCCATCGGTCTGTGCCTGAAATTCCTGAGAAGAAAAATCTCCCAGATCTCCGGTCATTTCGGCTGCTTTTGGCCCGTCTCCATAACCTTCTTTACCATGACAGGATTTGCAATGCTGGTTGTAAAGCGACTTCCCTATATCCAGATCCTCATCAGGATTGGTAGGATTCTTCATATTTACGTATTTCTCGGGCACCACCCATTTTTCCTGTATATAATCGGTAAAGGAGTATAATGCCAGGGAAACTACTCCCAGAAATAATAGTTGCTTAATTGTCTTCATGTTTGTTTATTGAGATTTATAAATTTTATAAAGGTTTCGAATTAAATACATTATTGGGCCCCAGGTCAATACCAGCAATAAGATAGTAAATATTAATATAAAATAAGGAGTTCTATCCCGGGGTGCCCAAAGACTCCTCTCATTAAAACTGTTATCCCTGACAATGGGTATGCCATAAGGCGCCTTTGTAATCGCTTTTACCGTCCCATAGTCGTCGCTGTCGGCCAATACTACTTCAAGGGTAAGTATTCCTTCAGGCCCGGGAATGCCTGCTTCAACAGGTACAAGAATGGTGCCATTTTCATCGGTATAATTGAAATCCTCCCCAATTTTTAGTGGCCTGATAAGCCGCTGTACCTGCACCCTCATCGAGCTATTCACTACTGGCATGGTATCTATTACATTTATTAAGCTGGCCTTTATATAATTGGTACTGTCTATTTCCAGTAATTGCGTTATGATATTTGCATCTTTAAAACTTACTGATCTCGAACCTCGTTTAAAGTTTTCATTACCCCCGAATGAGACACCAAGAGTATAGGTGCCTGTTGAATCTGCTTTTATTTCAGTAAGAGGGGGTAAAAAAAATCTACTTGCGCCACTCATATTTGTTTTGGTTTTCCCCAGAGGGAATTCATCATTGTCAAATTCATAATAAACCTCCATCTCAATGTTAGGAACATCCTGCATTTGGCGGTCAATTCGAGAAATCACTTTAATGTCGAGGTAGCTTTGCGAATTCATCACCTTGATATAATCTGCCTTAATACGTACACTGTTTTTTTTGACTTCCTGCCCATAGGAAGAAAATATCACTAATGGGAGGATGAATATCCAAAGTACAATGCGAAGGCCTGATAAATAAGATATCGATTTTCTCATGACGGGATCTTCTTTAAGGGAATACCGGCAACTTCTTCTTCATCTGCAGTCCTCTGGATAGGCACAGCGGGCAGAAAACGAATAAGCAGGGTAATAATTAAAAGGGCCATGGCGAGGGTGGCAACCGTAATAACCCATTCGTGCATACTCGGAAAATAGGAATGCCATGATTCAGGAACGCCCTGAATGGGTAAAATGGGTTCCTGCAGAGTGGGGGTGATGATGATATATCGCTTCCACCATGAACCTATGACCACGATCATCCCGATAAGGAACAACGAAAAGGGTTTTCGACCTTTTTTAAAAAACAATAAGATAACCGGTAATACCAGCCCAACAATGGTTACTAGCCAGAATAGAAAAGCATAATTACCTACAAGCAGGGAATGTAAATGGGCATCCTCTCCCTTTTTTGCTGTAAAGAATGGGACCACATATTCGTTAATATTAAAAAACAAATAAATAATACAGGCCAGGGCAAGTAATTTACCCATTTTGTCGAAGTGGTATTCGGTGATATAATTTTCCAGTTTCCGGGTTCTCCTCACAACATAGATTACAGTTACCAGGGCTCCTATCCCGGCGACAAAGGCTCCCGATATAAAATAGGGCGCAAAGGCCGAACTGTCCCATCCGATTCGATACGTTGTGGAGAAAAGCCAGGCGTCAATGGTCTGAAGCAGGACACCAGCCATGAGAATTAATATCGACAATACTCTAATGGAGTTTACATGCAGGGCTTTTTGTTCAGAATTACCCGTCCATTTCAGGGACAATTTGCCGTACCACTTGCTCAATCGGGGTTTTGATTCTGCATAATATTTTTTGAGAATGGCAAAATCAGGAAGCAATGGGAAATAAAGCAGTAAAAGGCTGATCACGATAAATGTGGGGATGATGATTATGTCCCAGGTGATCGGGGATTGCAATCGAGCGTGGATGAACAAATTCATTACCCTGTCGGGCCTGGCCATGTCAATGGTGATGGTAATCCCGGCCATGATAATACACGCCAGGGTTATAATTTCAGCAATCCTGACAAGGGGTGTACGCCATTCATTTTTAGTTAATCTGAGAATTGCCACAGTTGCAGACCCTACAAAACTAGTGGCTACGAAAAACACAAAGTTGGAAATATAAATACCCCAAAGGGAGTAATCGTTCATATTTGTAACCTTCTGCCCCTGAATGACCTGATCCACATAGGCAATGATCCCTAGTACAATCAACAGCGAAAGAATACTGATCCAGATGATCCCTCTTCTGCCAAATTTTCGAGGGGCCAGATCCGCTACGATAGTATCGTAATTTCTCATTCTTCAGTAGGTTTTTCAACAGATTCAAACTCTTTGTAATACTGTAACCCATCTTCAAATTCTACAAGTCGATCCACCGGGGGCAGATAGTATACGCTAGGCTCGGTACCAAGGCTTTCCAGAAGCCGATATCCCGCTTTGTCTTTTAACAACTTGCTGAGCCTCACGGTTTCCTCCCCGTTGGTAACGGTGTCTTCATATTTATCTCCGAAATAGAACACTCCGTTAGGACAGGCTGTAACGCAATGAGGCAATTCTCCCTGCTTCACCATATGGGGGCAGAAATCACATTTATCGACAGTTCCCATCTTACTTGGTTTACCTGCGTACTCGGGGGTGGGCTCATAATCGGTGAGGTCGAGGTTCAAGGTCACTTCCTGTCCGGGATCTCCCCAGTTAAATACCCTGGTGGAATAAGGACAGGCAGCCATACAGAACCGGCAGCCAATACAACGCTCATTGTCAATTAATACAAGGCCGTCTTCCCTTTTAAAAGTGGCATCAACCGGGCAAACCGTTACACAGGCTGGTTTGTCACAATGCTGGCAGGTTGTAGGCATCCAGTAAGGGGCCGTATCCGGAGATTCCTGCATTTTGTAAACTTTGATCCAGGCATTGTCTCCGGTGATGTAGTGGTTTTTGTTACAAGAGGTCTGGCATTTTAGGGCATTCTTGCATTTTGCAAGATCTACAACCATCACGAATTTCCTGTTGGGAATCCCTTCCCTGACATTATAGTCCATGGAATAGTGATGATCGTGACTTACTTCCATCACTTCAGAGGTATCCACTTCCACAATAGTTCCGTCGGTGGTCATTAATTCCATGGTTTCGCCAGTGGAAACTTTCTCGTCAGAGGAGAATTTAGCAGATAATTTGGATAGTCCGATCCCTCCTAAAACTCCGGCAACACCTATTTTAAGGCCTCTGTCCAGGAATTTACGCCTCGATTTTTTTGATTTTTCTTCCATAGGTTCCTATCGGATTACTATTTTTTCCCTAACCATTGTAAAAAAGTGGAATTGGGAATATTTTTCTTAACCACTTTCGATTTTTTAAGGGCCTTGACCTTTACTTTTACCACGGTCCCATCAGGTTTTAACAAGGTTTCATACTGCTCTTCAGGTGATTCAGTCTCCGTTTTATCTTCATTCTTTGAGTATCCGAGTAAAGGGAGCAGTAGGGAAGTCCCCAGGAGGGGTAAAATTCCGCGCCTGGATATAGGTTTGCCTTTTTTGGAAGATGATGCCATCGATGGGATAGTTTTAGAAATTATACAGACGTGTGATGTTGAAACCGATCAGGAAATCTCCCTCAAAAAAATTGTTCTGGTTGAACATGATATTTTGTTGTGGAACGATCCCCTGGTAATTAGACAGGAACAACTGAAATGCATGTGAGGATGTTCTGAACTCAACACCAACACTAAATCCCGCTTCCGGATCCATATCAAATTCTGCTCCATCGAGATGATGTATAAAGGGCTGTGTATAATCTACCAATATGGAAGTTTGTGAACTCACTTTGTACCTTCCTCCTAAAGACATGGCAACAACGTCGTTCCTCATCCGCTGCGGTACCAGGTTGTAGTGTGAGACACTGGCAGCACCTTGCAGGGATAACTTGGAATTAAACCGCCTGGAGATGATCAGCTGGTTAAAATAGGAATAGCGATGTTGTTCAACCAGGAAGTTTTCCTTGCCACGGGCATCGATCACAAAGTTGCCGTAATAGGTAACATTGACAGGGATCCTGCCTGAGCGTGTTTGGCGAAGCAGGGCGACTTTCCAGTTAAAATCCTGAAGCCTGTTAAACTTGGAAGTTCCAAAACCGATGGTTAGCCTATCGTGAAGGGCATAACTAAGGGCAATCCTGATATTGGCAGGGGCCCAGATACCTATGAGGTCATTGGTGCCCGAATTGACTACGCCAAAACGGTGGGCCATATGCACCTCAAGGGTGTTCTTTATGGAAAGAACATCGGTGGGATTATCTATGATGTATGAACTCTCAAAGGTGGCCCGCTCTGGTTTATCCACTTCTTTCTGCGGCTCGGTATCTGTCTCGGTTTCCTGAGATAATACAGCCAGTGGTGAAAGTAGAAGGAAAATGAAAATGAAGCTCAGTTTTTTCATGTTGAGATATCTTTCTGGTTAGTTATTTTCGGCTCCTCGATCGATCCAGGCCTTTATCAGGGCAAGCTCGTCATTATTGAGAACAAATCCTGCACTGATAGGATGTCCGTTACCCGGTAATCGCTGATAAAATGTGCTTCCTTCTGCATCTCCCGGAACAATTATAGGTAGTATGTCGGCATAAGCATTACCAGCTCTGAGATCCGGGTTGGCTATATTTCCGTCATGGCAGGCAGTACAATCCTTCCCACTTTGGGAAAAGAGTGGTTCAATATCGGAACTGAAAGAAATGGTCTGATTATCCGGGATATCCGGAAGGGGTTGACTCAGATCGATTTCCTGATCATAGTAACATGAAAAGTTAAACAGGATCAATCCGCTGATCAGTAAAAATGAGATGTGTTTTTTCATTTTCCTCGTTTTATGTGTAAGGCACGTAACCTATACTGATCTTGTACAAATTGCACGGGAGAAATCATCACTTAGGCAGTTTGAACAGACCATTCTTATTCTTGTAATGCTTCTATAGAATTTTTTAAAAGGGCTCGTGTATAGGCGGGGTTATGAATCCCATTACTATTGTCTTCCAGCAAGGTCCTGTAGTTCCATGCGGCCTGAGCCAGTTTAGCTGAGTACGTTCCTGGTACATAGTAGCCGTCCACATCGAACATGTTGTTGGCTTCAAGCAGTGCTTCCAGGGTAGCCATATCTTGTGAAAAACCAGCAATCTCATCCGGTGCACCGTTGGGGTGGCAGGCGACGCAAGCTGCATCTGTAGGAACCCAAGAGTGTAGACCCTGACTCGTATCTGAAGATTCACCCATATGACAACTTACACAGGAAGAACCTGTCCTGTGAGTAGCCGAACCGACTCCCGGATAGGCTTCAGCTCCGGCAATGTTGGCTCCCATTATACCTTCGAGCATGGTGGATTGAGGTCCGTAGTGAGGCCCGAATCGTTTACTTGTAATTTCATAGTCGGCAGTACCAGATGGGATCTCATAGCTGTTTCGCGGCTGGTGACAGGTAATACAGTTATTGCTGGCATCACCAAAATCGATCACTGTAGCTTCATCGATCACCAGGGTGACTGCTTCGATATTGCGAAGAGCATAGTCGAAACCGTCGTTTTCAAAATCGAAGGTGCTGTGTTTGTCGTGACATGTGGTACAGTTAAACCGTGAAGGGTTTGTGTATCCGGCAGTGTCCACTTCTCCTATATTGAGATAATCGATATAACCTTCTTCAGAATGGCATTGAGCACAATCAGCCCTGCCTGCAGCAAAACTTACAAATCCTGTATTGTGTTTAGCTACATCCCAGGATGCCAATAACGGTTCCCGGGTAGCGTTGGAATGGCAGCTTACACAAGAAGCAGTGCCATCCACACCGTCAGTTCCATCTACCCCATCTCGTCCGTCTGCCCCGGCAGGACCGGCTATTGGATCTGGAATTTCAAGGTCACTTGTACATTGGATAAACAAAAATCCTGAGATAACTATCATCAGGATACGGAGGAGATGTGAAGTTTTCATATGGTTCCCTATTTTAATAACTGTTGATGGCCCTAAAATAGAAGACTTTTTCCACCCTTAATATGATTTTTGTCATATTTTAAAAAACTCTTAAAATTCACGGCATTATTCTTAATAAAAAGTTAAAATAGAATAAATTATGAGTAATAACAAGTCGGGAAAAACAAGTCTTTTTTGTTGATGGAATACAATAAACTTTACTATTTTTGCCATCTCAATTCCGGGATGTGGCGCAGTCTGGTAGCGTGCTCGGCTGGGGGCCGAGTGGTCGCAGGTTCAAATCCTGTCATCCCGACAAGAAAATCCAACACCAAAGTGTTGGATTTTTTATTTACGGAGCTTGCCAAGCTTGCTTGAGCAAGTGTAGGAAATAATAAAATACATACCGGCGTAGACGGTGTTGGATTTTCTTGAGCGCCTTCCTCCTGTGGATTGCCGATCCGCCTCAGGCGGAGAGGAAATCCATTATTATCTTCAGCTGTGTTGAATAAGCAAGAAGAATCCGCAGGCCTAGCTCTTTTTCACCTGCCTGCCGGCAGGCAGGTTTACCAGGAGGGTTTTATAGGATTCTCTAAATCCGGATACTTTTGAGAATGAAAGCGACTCAAACGCAGTTTGGATAAGCTACTTTGGAATAAAAAAATAGAACGCGATAGCGTTTACTTTTTCACCTGCCTGCCGGCAGGCAGGTTTACCGGGAATTTTTTTCAATTTCCAATAAGCTTGCTTTCTATATACAGAACATAAATACTACCTCCTTTTATATGCCTTAATTAACTATAGCTGCTTTATGATACAGGTCATTCTGTACCCGGGCATTAAATTCTACTTTTGATAGTATCCTAATCTAACTAGCTGTAGTTATGACACGTACATTTAAAGCAACAGCACAGTTACAGAATTTTTTCAAGGAGATAGGTGAGCTATCCTATTTTGCAGCACGTTTTTTTAAAGTGTGTTTCCGGCCTCCTTTTGAGTTCAGAGAATTTCTTAGGCAGTGTTATAACATGGGCAACCGCTCCCTTGTGCTGGTACTGGTAACTGGATTTATAATTGGATTAGTACTCACCTTGCAATCAAGACCTACCCTACTTGAATTCGGAGCTGTTTCTTGGATGCCCAATATGGTGGGGATATCAATAGTGAGGGAATTGGGCCCTGTGATTACCGCATTGGTTTGCGCCGGAAGGATCGCCTCCGGAATCGGGGCTGAACTGGGCTCTATGCGAGTGACAGAACAGATCGACGCTATGGAAGTATCGGGAACCAATCCCTTTAAATATCTGGTAGTTACCCGAATTCTTGCCACCACCCTGATGTTGCCTATTTTAGTAGTCCTGGGCGATGCCATTGCGCTCTATGGCTCTGCCCTTGTTGAGAATTTTAAGGGCAATGTCTCCTTCCTGCTGTATTTTAATACCGTTTTCGATGCCCTGTCTTATGGTGATTTGATTCCCGCAACCATAAAATCGTTCTTCTTTGGTTTTGCCATTGGCCTTGTTGGCTGTTATAAGGGTTATTACAGTAAAAAAGGGACCGCGGGAGTGGGCATGGCTGCGAATACAGCTGTAGTATTTACCTCTATGCTATTATTTGTGATCGATTTTGTTGCCGTATTTATATCAGACATATTTTATGAATTGTAATGATTAAAGAGAAAGAAATAAAGAAAGATTCAAGGACTCATAGCGACCAGAAAGTTATTATCGACATTCAGGGCCTTTATAAGAGCTTCGGAGACAATCATGTTCTCAATGGTTTTAATATGCGGCTCTTTGAAGGAGAAAACCTGGTAGTCATGGGTAAATCCGGATCGGGCAAATCTGTAATGATCAAATGCCTGGTAGGGTTGATGAATCCTGATGCCGGTTCCATCAAGGTGATGGGGGAGGACATTAGCACACTAGAGCAGGAAGCCCTTGATGCCCTGCGCGCAAATATTGGATTTCTGTTCCAGGGAAGCGCCCTTTATGATTCTATGACAGTACGGGAAAACCTGGAATTTCCAATGCGGAGACACCGCAGGAAAATGGGAAAAATCACCGATACGACGCCTTATGTTTTAGAGGCCCTTGAAAGTGTGGGGCTGGAACACACCATGGACCTTATGCCGGCCGAACTATCAGGAGGAATGAAAAGGAGGGTGGCCCTTGCGCGTGCCATCATTCTAAGGCCTAAAATTATTTTTTACGATGAACCTACCAGCGGACTGGATCCTATCACCTCGAAAGAAATCATCGAACTCATGCGAAGTATTCAAAAAAAATACGGCACATCTTCACTGATTATTACCCATGATGTGGATTGTGCCAGGGTAATTTCTGAACGTATGATATTGCTCGTGGATGGTATTAATTACGCTGAGGGTACATATAATGAACTTACACAATTGGATGATCCAAATGTTCAGGCATTTTTTAAAAAATAGGAAATGGAAAAGTCAACAGTACAGAATATTAGATTAGGAGTCTTGGTGGTGCTTGGCACAGTGCTACTAGTAGTAGCCGCCTATCTAATCGGGAACAGACAAAATCTCTTTGGGAGTACCTTCCAGATAAACGCTGTTTTTAAGAACGTGAACGGACTGCAAAAAGGGAATAATGTGCGTTATTCAGGTATTGATATTGGTACCGTGAAGGACATAGAAATGACCAATGACACTACCATTGTTGTCTATATGATCATACAGGAGAAAATGCTCTCACATATTAGAAAGAACGCTATAGCCAGTATAGGTTCGGACGGACTCGTAGGAAGTATGATCGTCAATATCGTACCGGGTAGGGAGGCAGGGCCTCCCATCTCATCGGGTGATCAAATTGCCTCCTACAGTAAAATCGGAGCTGAAGATATGCTGAGCACCCTCAATGTAACCAATGAAAATGCGGCTATTTTAACGGCCGACCTGTTACAGGTAACGGAAGCCTTGAAAAATGGTAAAGGAACCTTTGGAAGATTGCTCAATGATACCATAATGTCTGATAACTTATTGCAGACCTCTGCCAATCTTAAAGAATTAAGCACTCAGGCGAATATAATGCTTAAACAGCTCAATGAAATTGTAGCGAATATTGAATATGAAAACAGTGTGGCAGATGTCCTGACCAACGATTCAGTTTCAGGCCAACAGATGAAAAATATTCTTACCAACTTAGAATTGTCAAGTGTAAAAATGGTTTCTGTTTCCCGCACTTTAGATAGTCTTTCAACACGTATTTACGAAGGAAAAGGAACAATAAATTATCTGGCTACCGACACTGTTTTTGTCAATCAATTACAACATACCATGCAAAACATTGAAGAGGGGACATTACGTTTCAATGCAAACATGGAAGCGCTGAAACACAACTTCTTATTCAGACGTTATTTTAAAAAACTTGAAAAAGAGAAAGGGAGGAAGGAATAAGAGAATGGGTTTAACGGTTTTTCTTTGCGCTCCGTGCATAAGATAGAATAAGACATAATTCTGTTAAAGCATGGAAGATCCGTTCTTTAAATGACCTCCTAACATTTTGTCACTCTGGTGCCTTTCCAGCTGATGCTCTAATAATAGTCTCAGACTATCGAGATAATCTTGCATAGTTTCCCTATCTATACTTGCCTGTTCAGATATGGGGATGGTCATCGGATTCTCATCCAGGAATCTATATAATTCGGGGAATTCCGTTTCGATATAATTAGTGAGCAGAATGATTTCGCCCAACAATTCCTGCATTGTTTTCATTGTAAAAAGCTTTTCATGAACAGAGTTCACTTCAAACAGATTCGACGAAATATATTTCTAATAAAATGTATGAAAGCGACTTTGTTTTATAATCAACTTTGCTAAAATAATCTACACGGTATGAATTCTAAATGATTAAAATCAATTGAACTAAGATTTTAGAAGGCCCAACTATCTTCGAATTAACATGTTATTTATCAGGAGTTTAGTTTTTGCATTCTAATTTCTTCTTCTCCTGGAGTCCAAATTGCTTCGCCCTCTGTTTGCGTTGTTCTGTTCATCGTACCGTTTGATATCATCATCGTGGTAATTTCGAATTCTTTCATACCGCGATCTTCCTAAATCGTAGTTGCGATACCTTGGTGGTAAGGTATTTCGCCTGACCCAAATGCCCCCATCGAGATAAATATAAGTCCGTGCAGACAAGTCATAATAAATACGGATATCGGGGAAATATACATATCTCACCAGTTCCAGCCTGTTTGGATAAAACCATGGAGGGGGTGGATTTCCAATTCGATGAGACACGATAACCGGGCCACAACTGCTCAAGCCCAGAAATACAAGAAGGAGTAGTGCATATAACTTTTTCATTACATCTGATTTTATACTTCAAATAAACGAAATGATAATGCAGATGTAAATGATCTGTATCATTCTGAGACCGTGCAAATAATAATTATAATCGCTTTTATAGAGTGATGATAATAGGAAAAGGTATGGCCCGTTAACGGAGAATTGAGCTGCGCATTTTATCCGAAATCGGCAATAAGTTTTAAGCCTTCTTTATTTAGTACAACCAGTTTTTTCTTTTCTCCTATTCCTATGAGGCCTTTACCTCTAAATTCAGATAGCGCCCGTATGGCTGTTTCAGTAGCAGTGCCAATTATTCCCGCAAAATCTTCCCTTGGAATATTGATGCCCCTATGTTCTTTATCTTCGATGATTCCCTTATCATTAAGTTCGAGTAGTGCTTTTGCCGCTCGTTGTTTTACGGAAGAAAAGGCCATGTCTACCAATTGTTCCTGCAATTGTTCCAGATCGTTTGATATAAGATTTATAAACTTCCTGGAAACCACTTTGTTGCTGTACACCAGTTTGGTAAAATCTTCTTTGGGGATACTCAGTAAATCTGCGTTTTCAATGGCAGAAGCCGTTTCAATATAGGTGCCGTGGTTATTAAGAATGGAGAGTTGCCCGATAAAGTCTCCCTTTCCATAGATGCCAGAAACCATCTCTTTGCCAGTTTCCGTTACTCGATATGTTTTTGCGTTTCCTTTTTGAATAAAATACAAATGATTTGCCGCCTCACCTTCCCTGTATATTTCCTCCTTGTCGCCAAACGTCTGCGTTTCCCGGTTTGCCGAGAGAAGTTCCATCCCCAGAAATTCTGAAACACCCTCAAAAAAGGTATTAATACCTACTGCATTTTTCGTAAACTTCTTTTTTAAAAAATCATTCTTCCTTAGTCTTAAATCTATTGCCTCCAATAATTCCTTTTCCTTTACAGGTTTGACTAGATAGTCATCAGCCCCATAGGACATCCCCGTTCTCATATCCGTGATCTCACTTTTTGCCGTCAAAAAAATAAATGGGATACCTGCCGTTTTATCATCCTGGTTCAAAGTTTCAAGTACGGCATACCCATCTACTTCAGGCATCATGATATCACATATAATAATGTCGGGGCTATTTTCTTTGGCTTGGATAATACCGTCGGCCCCGCCGTCAGCAGTAAATACTTTATAGTCTGCAAACTCGAGTAAGGCGGCCGTATTCTCAAGAACATCCCTGTTGTCTTCGATTAACAGTACTTTTCTCATCAAATTAACTTTTTTCTGGTTTTACTATTCCTCCCCAAGGAGGTTTTGGACTTAATTTTTATTCGATACAGGGAAAGTGACCCGGAATGTGCTGCCTTTTCCTTCTTCACTTTTCACCCTGATGTTACCCCCCATGAGTTCTGTATATTGTTTAACGATGTGCAGCCCAAGGCCGGTACCGTGAATATTCAAACTGTTTTTAGCTCTGAAAAACCTTTGAAATAGGTTTTGCTGTTCTTCCTTAGGAATCCCAATGCCCTGATCAATGATTTCGATAGATACACTTTCCTGATCTTTTTCTATTCTAAGGATGACAGGCTGGTTTTCATCAGAGTACTTTACGGCATTACTCAGTAAATTGTTAAGGATATGTCGCATCAGCTTGGGATCGAGGAAGACCTGAATGTCCTGGGCAGAAGTAATGATTTCAAAGGTTTGTCCGACTTTCTTATTGACCTCCATCTCCGCAAGTATTGCCTCTGATAATACAAGCAGGTCAAACCACTGATAACCAGGTGTAATGGCTCCTTCTTCGAGTTTGCCAAGGGAGAGAAAATCATTGAGGATGACTACTAAATTCTGGACATTCGATTTTATGCGGTTGGTGTGTTTTAATCGGGCTTCTTCTTTCCCGGTTTCATTCTGTCTCTCAATTAGCGTAGCCGAGGAGAGGATAACACTCAAAGGTGTTCTGAACTCGTGCGAAGCCGTTGAAATAAAGCGGGATTTTAAATCGTTGAGTTCCTGCTCCTTTTTCAGTGCTATACGGATATTTTGCTCTGCCTTTTTGTGCTCAGAAATATCATGGAATACCATCAGGGCATGTGTAATTCCATTACCCCGGTCTCTCAGGGGAGTTGAATTTACCATATAGTTCCTCCTTCTGTAGATAATTTCAAAACTCAAATGCGTTCCCTCAAGGGTGGCTCTCACATGATCTTTGATTATGGCTTTTCGCTTTTTAGAAAAATTCTCAAGGTCGTTAATATTTATCCTCTCAAAAGGCTTTTTTTGCTTTCTGATATGCATCAAGGCAGTACCTTCGATATAGACAATTTCCATCTCCTTATTGATGAGAATAATTGCGCCTTTTGGAAAGTTTTGAGCAATAAGCGAAAAGATAGCCTCACTGGTCTTTGCTCTTTCTTCTGCTATTTTACGTTCTTGTATCTGAGTTTCCAGATCGGTATTTAGTGCTTCCAGCCTTGTGACGGTCAAACTGAGATCCACAGTGCGTTTTTCAACCGTTTTTTCCAATTCCTGTGCATAGAACTTCAATTGGTCCCGGCTATTCCGCAATTCTGTTCGTACATTATTTTGTTCAATTGCCAGACTCGCTAGTTGAGCTGCCTCTTTGATCAGCTTTTTTTCTTCCGAACTGGGTGTTTTTACTTTTTTGCTATAAACGGATAGGGCACCCAGATTTTCATTGCTGTGCGTGAGCATAGGAAATGACCAGCATGCCTTTAGATCATCACGAAAAGGAAATGCCTTGTGTTCTCGCCAGGAATTTTCCTTTGCCATGTCGGCCACCAGTATTTCTTTTTTCACATATGCCGCAATACCACAGGAACAGGATTTTGGATCAATGACAATTCCATTCAGGGCGCTTACAAAATCTGAAGGGAGTTTGGGGGCGGCCAGGATCTTTAAGTTCCGCATTTCTTCCTCAGCCATTAAAATAGCAACATAGGAGTCATTTAGACTATTTTCTAATAATTCTACAATTTTTAATGCGATGTCTTCCAAAGGCTCATGTGCAACGATCATCTCCAGAATTGAATTCTTACTATCTTTAAACCACTCCTGTTTTTTACGCTCAGTTATGTCATTTTGAACGGCAATAAAATGGGTTAGTTCACCATTATCATTTCTTACGGGGGTTATGGACAGTTCGTTCCAGAAAAGAGTACCGTCTTTTTTATAATTGCGGACTACTACCTTACAAGCTTCGCCATTTCTCAATGCAGCACGAACGATTTTAATTCCCTGCTGCTTCTTATCACCATTCTGTAGAAAATCACAGTTTTTACCAAATACTTCCTGCCTACTATACCCGGTGATCCTTTCAAATGCTTCATTGACATAGACAATTGGAAATCGTTCCATCTTGGCATCAGATATTACGATGCCTTTTTCAGCAACATTAAGTGCCCTGTTCCTGCTCTTCAGTACCTCTTCAACCTCTTTTTGCCTTGTGATGTCTTCTATAAATCCTTCCATACGGGTAATGGGACCACCTTTATCTGCAATCCCCATTCCGTGTTCGCTTACCCATCTGATATTGCCTTCTGCATCAACAATTCTGTAATTCAGATGAAATTGCTGTTTTTCAGACAACGCTAGCTGTAATTTAGCGTAAACCTTTTCTTTATCATCCTGATGAATAATATCTGCCCATTTGATGGGATCAGGATCATAGAATTGATCCGATTTATACCCGCTAAGTTCAAAACATCCCTCACTGATAAACTCAATAGTCCGCTCAGAATCATTAAGGCAGCGGTACACCACCCCCGGTAGATTACTGACAAGTGTACGGAGTTTCCGATTACTTTCAATAAGGGCCTTTTTTCCGTTTTGCGCTCCGGTATGTGATAAATCGGAGTCTTTCATTGGAGGTGTTAATTAGGGTTCGCAGGTATTCATTCAGATATGAAACAGATGATTTTGACATGACAGCCATCACCTGATCATTCTATTAAACTAAAAGGTCTTTTCCTCAAAGGAGCCTGAGCAATTTCCTTCCAGTTAAGATAGAAAGAACTTACAGCATGCACTTCTATCAAAGATATGCCGTATTGTCCTACACAAAACTGATATTTATCATATATGGCGATATGTATGAATGCGTCATACAGCTGCGTAAACTACAGGAAATCAATACTGGAATGGGTGGGAAAAACTAAAAGCAAAAGGTATTGGTAATTTCCACAAAATAAAACACCCCCAAATCAAATCGACACTGAAAAACAGTATGTCAAACCTTGATAAGAGGGGCTGGCAATAGTGGGGATGATAAACTTACTCTAGTCTGTTTCAATGACTTTTTGTTTTTGTTATTTCGCTTCCGGAATTCATTACTTTGAGTACCCTTTAACTAATTGAAAATAAGAGAGTTTACAGTAATTCGCCTGGTAAACTTTTGTTAATCAGGACAATAAAACCATTAATTTTGTAGTTTTGTAGGGAAATGGATTCACGTCGACATAAAATTGGAGCTCTAACATTGGCCTTTATGGTCTTGTTCTCTACTATGTCCTTTTCCATGGACATGCATTTCTGTGGAGATTCCCTCGTTGATTTTAAGCTCTTCCAACAGGCAGATGACTGTGGCATGGCAATGGATGGTGCAACTTCTGATGACATGATGGGTGCTGAAAACCACTGTTGTTCTGACGTGGAAGTTGTAGTTTCCGGGCAGGATGATCTGCATTCCGTAGCCTCAGATATCTCTTTTGAACAGCATAATCTGATCATATCCTTTTTCTTGGTTTACACTCATTTTTTCAATGAGGCTGATAAACAACCTATCCCTTTTAAGGAATATTCCCCCCTCTTCTCACACGCGATGTCCAGGTCATGGACCAGACATTTCTGATTTAAAAACATAATTTAAGTACATACCATCCCAACGTTTTGGGCATGGTACGCGGTATTTTATACCCGCGATATTGAAGTTTCACTGGAGATTCAATACCCACACTTAAATTATGTTGAATAGAACTATAAAATACTTTTTAGAGAACAAACTGGTAAATGTTCTTTTGCTGATAACCCTTACCACATGGGGTATTATCACCTCACCCTTTAACTGGGATACGGGATTTTTACCTGAAGACCCTGTACCTGTTGATGCCATTCCCGATATTGGCGAGAATCAGCAAATTGTCCTTACACAGTGGCCCGGAAGATCACCCCAGGATATAGAGGATCAGATATCCTATCCCATGACCACTTATTTACTCGGAATCCCGGGGGTAAAGACCATCCGGAGTTCTTCCATGTTCGGGTTTTCGAGTATATACATCATTTTTGACGAAGACACCGAGTTTTACTGGTCGCGCTCACGAATCCTTGAAAAATTAAATGCGCTGCCGGCAGGTATCCTCCCCGAAGGCGTCACTCCAGTATTAGGTCCGGATGCCACCGCTCTGGGTCAGGTTTACTGGTATACCCTGGAAGGGCGGGACAAGGATAACAATCCAACGGGCGGTTGGGATCTCCAGGAAATCAGAAGCGTACAGGATTTTTATGTAAAATATGGCCTTAGTGCTGTAGAAGGGGTATCAGAAGTAGCCTCAATAGGTGGTTTTGTACAGGAATATCAGATCGATGTAAATCCCGATGCCCTAAAAGCGTATAATATTCCCCTGTACCGTGTGATGCAGGCGGTAAAAAACTCCAATAAAGATGTAGGTGCAAAGACTATTGAGATCAACCAGGCCGAATATCTTGTAAGGGGACTGGGGTATATCAAAAACACATCCGATATAGAAAAAGCGGTTGTGGCCGTACAGAATAACGTCCCTGTTCGTATCAAGGACATAGGGGTAGTTAGCCTGGGACCTTCCACACGCAGAGGGGTGCTCGATAAAGGAGGGACAGAAGTTGCAGGGGGTGTGGTAGTTGCTCGGTATGGTTCTAACCCTTTGGCAGTTATCAATAACGTCAAGGAAAAAATAAAGGAAATTGCCCCCGGCCTTCCTAAAAAAACACTGGCAAATGGGGTTGAAAGTCAATTGACCATAGTTCCCTTTTATGATCGGACACAACTCATACAGGAGACAATCGGTACTCTTGAGAATGCTCTGTCTCATGAAATTTTGATCAGTATCATCGTTGTCCTTGTCCTGGTTCTTAATTTAAGGGCATCGCTTATCATTTCCGGACTCCTACCTATAGGTGTACTGATGACATTTATCGTCATGCGATACTCAGGTGTGGATGCCAACGTGGTAGCCCTTTCCGGAATTGCCATCGCAATCGGGGTGATGGTTGATGTAGGTATTGTCTTTGTGGAAAACATCATTCGTCATCTGGAGATGCCTGAAAATAAAGGGGTGAAGGGAAAAGAGTTGATGCAGCTCATTTACAAGGCTACGGTAGAGGTTGCCTCAGCGATCACGACAGCCCTTGCGACCACGGTGGTTAGTTTTATTCCTGTTTTTGCCATGGAATCGGCAGAAGGAAAGCTCTTTAAGCCTCTGGCATTTACCAAAACGTTTGCCCTCCTCAGCGCTTTTATCCTCGGGATTGTGGTATTGCCGGCCCTGGCCCATTTTGTTTTTGGAATCAACTACAACAAACAGAGAGTAAGACGATTCTGGTCTGTTCTACTCATAGTGTCGGGAATCCTTTTTTCGATTTACTTTTCCATGTTTCTGCCCATTGCACTTACATTGATAGGCATTAATAACCTTCTCGAACCCAGGTGGCCCGAGAAGTATAAGGCGTATCCCACCTATATCAATCTAGGTCTCACTATTTTTATCGCTTCCTTTTTCCTGTCGGAAGAATGGTTGCCACTTGGGCCTCAGAATGGAACGATCATCAATTTCATCTTTGTGCTGTTCCTCATCGGAATCATCCTGGCAGCCCTGCTAGCGATCGTCCATTTCTACGAAACCGTTTTAAAGTGGTGCCTGGAGAATAAAGGGAAGTTTATGCTTATTCCGGCAGTCACTCTTTTCTTTGGCTTGCTGGTCTGGCTTGGCTTTAATTCCACCTTTGGTTTTATGGCGAAAGGACTGGAATCCATCGGCTGGAAAAATGTGCGACAGACTTCTGGCTGGACAGCAGCTTCAGAACTGTTTCCCGGCATCGGATCTGAATTTATGCCTTCCCTCGACGAGGGCAGTTACCTGCTTATGCCTACTTCTATGCCTCATTCTGGGATAGAATACAACCGGAAGGTAGTTGGGCAAATCGATATGCTGGTGGGGAATATTCCCGAGGTAGATATGGTAGTTGGCAAGCTGGGGCGCGCTGAGACTGCATAGGATCCGGCTCCTATCTCCATGTTTGAGAATATCATCAATTACAAACCCGAATTTATCCTGAATGAAGAGGGGAGACGGGTTAGGTTTAAAGTAGACAGGAAAGATCGGTTTATTACTGTAAATCAGGACAGCCTCACTAACGAAGAGGCTCTGGCTAAAGGTATTTCCCGGGAGGATCTGCTTGCAGATGAGAATGGTAAATTCTACAGGAACTGGCGACCTCATATTAAATCACCAGACGATATCTGGGATGAGATCGTAAAGGTTACCAGGATACCAGGAGTGACGTCAGCTCCTAAATTGCAGCCCATTGAAACCAGGCTGGTTATGTTGCAGACGGGGATGCGCGCTCCGATGGGAATTAAAGTGTACGGCCCTGACCTGAAGTCGATAGAGGCCTTCGGGATGCAGCTTGAATCCATTTTAAAGGAAGTCCCTTCTGTAAAAAAGGAAGCAGTTTTTGCTGATCGCATCGTAGGTAAGCCTTATCTGCATTTAAATATCAATCGGGATGAAATATCTAGGTACGGCCTTACTATCGAAGATGTGCAGCAAAGTATTGAAACAGCCATTGGTGGGATGAAAATCACCTCTACGGTTGAAGGAAGGGAAAGATTACCGGTACGGGTGAGATATCCAAGGGAGCTGAGGGATAACCCTGAAGCCCTGCGTAAAATATTGATACCAACTCCGGTTGGCGCCCAGATTCCGCTTTCTCAGCTGGTTGAATTTGAATATGTGAGGGGGCCACAGGCGATCAAAAGCGAAAACACCTTTTTGGTAGGATATGTACTGTTTGATAAAAAGGACGGTTTTGCCGAAGTCACTGTAGTAGAGGATGCCCAAAAAACTATTCAACAAAAAATTGATACAGGAGAGTTAATGGTACCGGCCGGGATCAGCTATAAGTTCTCTGGGAGTTATGAAAATCAGATCCGGGCTGTGAGCAGACTGGCCATTGTTATTCCGATCAGTCTGATTATTATTTTCCTACTCCTCTTTTTCCAGTTTAAAACGGTGATTGCCTCCTCCATCCATTTTTCAGGGGTATTTGTGGCCTTTGCCGGCGGGTTTATTATGTTGTGGTTATACGGACAGGACTGGTTCTTAAATTTCTCTGTATCGGGAGTGAATATGAGAGATCTGTTTCAAATGCAGACCATCAACCTGAGTGTGGCTGTATGGGTTGGATTTATTGCCCTGTTTGGAATTGCCACTGATGATGGTGTAATCATGGGAACCTATATTCATCAGGTCTTTGAAGAAAAAGATCCAAAAACGATACCAGCCGTAAGGGCTGCTGTACTTGAAGCCGGAAAGAAAAGGGTTCGGCCCGCTATGATGACGGCCGCGGTGGCTATAATAGCCTTACTCCCGGTGCTTACTTCAACGGGCAAGGGAGCCGATATTATGATCCCTATGGCGATACCCACTTTTGGGGGAATGGCCATTCAGATTATGACCATGTTTGTTGTACCCGTACTTCAGGCGTTCTGGAGGGAGACCGTGATTAAAAATCAAACTAAAAAAATAGCATAAAATGAAGCAGGTTATCATCGTATTCTTCATCTTGTTCGCTACCGGCCTGAAGGCGCAGACCCTGGACGATTATTTTAAAATCGCCTCAGAGAACAATCCGGGCCTGTTAGCTCAGCACAGGGAATTTGAAGCTGCATTACAGCAGGTAACTCAGATTAGCAGCCTGCCTGATCCCTCGCTTTCAGTTAGTGCCTTCGGGCAAATGGTGGAAACCCGTGTGGGGCCTCAGCAGGCCCGCTTTTCACTATCACAGATGTTTCCGTGGTTTGGTACGCTGAAAGCCCAGGGCGATGCCGCCAGTCTGATGGCGGAATCAAAATACCAAGATTATCGGAACTCAAAGAACAGACTGTACTATGAACTTTCTAAGGTTTATTACCCCTTGTATGAACTCCGGGAATTAAGTAAGCTGGAGGAAAGAAATGTAGAAATACTTGAATCTTTTAAGACGGTATCCAATTCCAAATTTAAAAATGGAAATGGGACCCTGGTGGATGTTCTGCGGGTCGACATCATGTTAAAAGAGGCAAAGACCAAGCTGAGCATTCTCAAGAAGAAAGAAAAGCCATTACAGGAAAGCTTCAACGCCTTGTTAAACCGTAATGAAAAAGACCCAATTATAATAGTCGATTCTCTGTCTCTTGAACCCCTACCTATAGATTCCTTACACGATTCTATTAACCCGGTACATCCACTGGTATATGCAGAGGAATTAAGGGTCAAAGCAGGGGAGGCATCAGAACAGGTGGCACTAAAGAAAGGTCTGCCTAATCTGGGTATTGGTCTGGATTATATCATGGTTGGAAACCGTACCGATTTGCCTGCAGGTGCCGTTGTCCCTTCAGATAACGGTAAGGATGCCATCATGCCAATGTTGACTGTAAGCCTTCCAATCTTCAGGGGGAAATACAAGGCAGCGGTTAAAGAAGCGCAATTAATGCAGGAGAGCTATGCGTATAGAAAGGTGGAAGTTATAAATACCCTTCAAGCCGAATACGAACAGGTTTTATATGAGATCAGTGAACAGTCTGATCTGATCAACCTTTATGAGGAACAGCGCAATGAATCGGAACAGATACTCAACCTGCTCCTCTCATCCTACGGCAACTCGGGAAAGGATTTTGAAGAAGTACTAAGGATGCAGCAGCAAATTTTAAATTTTGATAAATCAAAAGTCAGTGCTTTAACTCAATACACTATTGCGAAGGCAAAACTGGAATACATCACAGCTAAAAGATTTTAAGATGAAAACTGAAACAAAAAAAATAATAGGCATCGCAGCGATAACTCTCATTATCGGTCTGGCACTGGGAGCTGTTTTCTTCGGAGGCTCTGAGAAAGGTATGGCAGAGGAACATCTCCATGAAGGTGAGATGGCAGAAGAAACAATATGGACCTGCTCCATGCATCCTCAGATAAGACAAAATGAAGCGGGAAATTGCCCGATCTGCGGAATGGAACTGATTCCCGTTGAAAACGGCGACGGAATCGAATCCGATCCCGCGGCAATACACATGTCGCAGACAGCTATGCAGATCGCCAGTGTTTCTACTGAAATTGTCGGGAAGGCCAAACCGGTAAAGCTTTTACGTATCAATGGGAAAGTACAACCCGATGAACGCCAGGTTTATTCTCAATCGACACATATTCCCGGCCGTATCGAGAGACTGGCAGTAAATTTCACAGGGGAATATGTCAACCGGGGCCAGGTACTGGCAACTGTTTATTCCCCTGAACTTGTCAATGCACAGGAAGAGCTCTTTGAGGCCAGAAAAATTGCCGGAACCCAGCCTATACTTTTTGAATCAGCCAAGGAAAAACTCAGAAACTGGAAACTTTCAGACAGACAAGTTGAACAAATACTCGAATCAGGGAAAATACGTGATGAATTGCCCATACTCGCCGATATTTCGGGTTATGTAACTGAGAAAAACATCAACCTGGGCGATTACGTAAACAGGGGACAGGTCATCTATCAAATTGCCAATCTCAAAAAAGTATGGATTTTACTGGATATTTACGAATCAGACATGGCCTGGGTAAAGAAAGGCGATGAAGTTTCTCTATCTGTTCAATCCCTTCCGGGAGAGAACTTCACAAGTAGAATTTCTTTTATCGATCCCGTACTGGATCCTATGACACGGGTGGCAAAAGCTAGAGTTGAGGTTGATAATAGCGACCTGAGGTTGAAACCTGAAATGTTTGTGTCTGCTGAGCTAAAAGCAAAGTTACCTGTACAATCAGATGCGGTAATCATCCCTAAATCGGCAGTAATGTGGACCGGGGAACGTTCGGTTGTGTATGTTAAGAACAAAACTTCAGACGGGGTGGATTTTAAAATGAGGATCGTGACTCTTGGTCCTGCTCTGGGGAATGGTTTTGTTATAAAAGACGGACTTCAGGCTGGAGAGGAAATAGCCGTTAATGGCACCTTCAGCATTGATGCTGCTGCCCAATTAGCCGGAAAACCCAGTATGATGAATCCCGAAGGCGGTCCTGCAATGACAGGCCACAACCATGGCGGTACGGGTATACAAAATGATTTACAATCTTCAATCACAAACGAAATAGAGTCCTATGCTATAGGTCAGGAGGCCAAGGCAGCCCTTGTTACCATTTTTGGGGATTACCTGGCGATAAAAGATGCGTTGGTGAACGATGATCTTGAAAAAGCTAAAAATACCGGTTCGAGATTTATCAAGAATATAGAAAGTATAAAAATGTCATTATTCACGGGAGAAGCTCAGCAAGTCTGGTTAAATCAGAGCGGTGAAATTAAAAAAGCCCTGGAACATATTCCACATATGAAGACGCTCGATGAGATCAGAAAGTCTTTCGAAAAGGTGTCAATCCATATGATATACATCGAAAGGGTATTTAATGCCAATTCAGAAGCTCTATATATACTTCATTGCCCCATGGCTAATAACAACAAGGGTGCAGATTGGCTCAGTTCTTCAAAGGAGATAAGAAACCCTTATTACGGAGACGCCATGCTCACTTGTGGGAGTGTTAGTGGAGAATTGTAAGAATGCTGTATTATCTAATAAACGTCAACAAATATTTTAAGTCTAATCTTTTATAATTAATGAATATGAAAACACTAAAGAAAACGAATATGTTAGCCTTTGTACTTACAGTGCTGGTATTTTCATGTAAAGAAAATAAAACATCAAATGTTGATAATAGCAGTGAAAAGGAAAGGATGAAGGTTTTTGCAAAGGAGGATTCCAAAATCACTTTCAACAGTTCAGATGCCGGGGATATTTTTGAGAGATATATCGAACTACGGAATGCTTTGATCGAATCTGATGCTGACAAAGCCTCAAAAGTGGCCATGGAGTTTGATTCCATTGAGGGAGGAGATTACGGAAAAATTAATGAGGTTGCTTTATTGATCGGTGCTTCTGATGAATTGGAATCACAGCGCCTCCTCTTTTCGGAGCTTACAACACTCCTTGAGCCTGTTATAAAGGACCAGCTGGCGGGTGGAGCTGTGTACAAACAGTATTGTCCAATGGCATTTAACAATGATGGCGCATCCTGGTTATCTTCAGAATCTGTGATCAGGAATCCTTATTTTGGATCTAAAATGCTTAACTGCGGTAAGATCACAGAAACTTATACCCAGTAAGAAATGAAACACACCTATCACGTACAGGGAATGACCTGCAATGGTTGCAGGAAGCATGTGGAGGAAATACTCTCAGAGGTTGAAGGAGTTGATAAGGCAAATGTGGATCTGGAAAAAGCTACTGCGACCCTGGAAATGGAGGCCCATGTTCCATTCGAAAAACTTCAACATGCCCTTGAAGAAGACGGTGGCCGATACAGCATACATAAACACAAAACAGATGCCCCGGTCGCAAAAGAAGAAAAAAGCCCCCAGGGTAAAGGAACAGGTACTTTCTATTGCCCCATGCATTGTGAGGGGGATAAAACCTATGATGCCCCCGGAGATTGCCCTGTATGTGGGATGGCACTGGTAGAGGAACAGAGTATATCGACCACGTCCGGAACTACATACACCTGTCCTATGCATCCCGAGGTAGTACGTGATGAACCCGGAAGCTGTCCTATCTGTGGGATGGACCTGGTAGCTGTAGAACCGGATCTGTCTGCGGAGGAAAAATCATATAAGGCCTTGCTGAGGAAATTTTGGATCTCCGTTTTGTTTACACTGCCAATTTTTCTGATTGCTATGTCAGAAATGATTGAAAACAACCCCCTGTATAGTATCCTATCACAGAATAGCTGGAACTGGGTTCAGTTTGCGCTATCGCTGCCGGTGGTTTTTTATACCACATGGATGTTTTTTGAACGGGCATACCGCAGTATTAAGACAATGAACCTCAATATGTTTACACTCATTGGTATTGGTGCGGGGGTCGCATGGTTGTTTAGTGTGTTCGGGCTGTTTTTTCCTGATTTTTTCCCCTCTCAGTTTAAGACTGAGACCGGAAGTGTTCATGTGTATTTTGAGGCTGCCACCGTTATTCTGACCCTGGTTTTATTGGGGCAGGTCCTGGAAGCCAGGGCACATAGTAAAACGAACTCTGCCGTAAAGGAATTGCTGAAACTGGCACCGAATAAAGCAATTCGTGTTAAAGATGGAAAAGAAGAGGAAGTAGCCATAGATAAAATTCAATTAGGTGATATTCTGAGAGTAAAACCTGGTGGTAAGATTCCGGTTGACGGTGTCGTTACCGAAGGCGAAACCTCTGTTGACGAATCGATGATAACCGGGGAGCCAATCCCTGTTAGTAAAAGCAAAGGAGAGAAGGTGACAAGCGGGACCATAAATGGGAATCAGTCTTTTCTGATGAAGGCTGAAAAAATTGGTTCAGATACCCTTCTGTCCCAGATTATACAAATGGTAAATGAAGCGAGCAGGAGTAAGGCTCCTATTCAAAATCTGGCCGACCAGGTATCCGGATATTTTGTTCCGATTGTAGTATTAATTTCGATAATTACATATGTGGTATGGGCTATCTGGGGTCCTGAACCCGCTCAGGTTTATGCCCTTATTAATGCAATCGCGGTTCTAATTATCGCCTGTCCCTGTGCCCTTGGCCTGGCTACCCCCATGTCTGTTATGGTGGGGATTGGTAAAGGCGCACAGAACGGCATCCTGATCAAGAATGCTGAAGGCCTGGAGAAGATGAACAAGGTCAATATTCTTATCGTTGATAAAACAGGGACAATCACGGAAGGTAAGCCTTCAGTAGAATCCTTTAATGCGACGAGTTCTTTATTTTCTGAGCAGGATATTATGCAATACATAGTTTCTTTAAATAAATTAAGTGAGCATCCTTTAGCAGAAGCCACAGTGTCTTTTGGCAAAGAGAAAGGTGTAGAATATCTAAATGTAGACGGATTTAATGCTGTAACCGGGAAAGGGGTTGAAGGAAAGGTAGAAGAGAAAGAACTTGCCCTGGGCAACGAGAAAATGATGGAAATGTCTGGAGGTAAAATTACTCCGGCAATAAAGGACAAGGCCGGTAGCTTTCAAAAACAGGGTAAGACCGTTTCTTATTTATCGATTAATTCTGAGGTTGTTGGCTTTGTAGTCATAGGAGATAAGATTAAGTCGAGCAGTAAGAAAGCAATTAAATCATTGCAACGGCAGGGAGTAGATGTGATTATGCTCACCGGAGATAATCAGGCAACTGCCAGAGCGGTAGCTGATGAACTCGAACTAGCCGATTTTAAAGCCGGTATGCTCCCTGAAGATAAACTCAGGGAAGTTGAAAAACTACAACAAGAAGGAAAAGTGATGGCTATGGCAGGCGATGGGATCAATGATGCCCCGGCACTGGCGAAAAGCGATGTGGGTATTGCCATGGGGACAGGTACCGACGTGGCTATTGAAAGCGCAGCCATTACTCTGGTAAAAGGTGATCTTCAGGGAATCTCCAGAGCCAAAAATTTAAGTAGGACAGTGATGAAAAATATCAAACAAAACCTGTTTTTTGCCATGGTGTATAATACCATCGGGGTACCTGTGGCTGCCGGAGTGCTGTTCCCGTTTTTTGGTATACTTTTATCTCCGATGATTGCCGCTGCCGCTATGAGTTTTAGTTCCGTATCGGTGATAGCCAATGCGCTCCGTCTGCGGACCGCCAAAATAGACTGAGAAGATGGTGAAAAGAAAAACAACACGAAAATTCAGGAAGTTGCATAGATACCTTGGACTTATCCTGGGGATTCAATTCCTTATGTGGACCGTGAGTGGAATTTATTTTAGCTGGACAGATATCGACGAGATACATGGGGATCATTTCAGAAAGGAGAATCACACTCCCATGGCTTTTGACCAGCTGGTAAATCCCGTTTCTTCAGGCGACATAAAAGGAGTCTCATCCCTCGAATTGAGAGAAATAGGGGGCAGGCCTTATTACTGGATCAACAATTCCTATTTGATGGATGCGGAAACAGGGGATATAAAGGGAAAGGTAACTCAGGAGGAGGCTTTGCAGATAGCAGGAAATTATATGTTGCCAGAATTGGAAGTCAAGAGTATTGAGCTACTTGAAGAAGCTGGCAGCCATCACGAATACAGGGGTAAACCCCTTCCCGCCTATGTTATAGCCTATGATACCCCAAAAAATGTTCGGGCCTACGTCTCCATTGCTGACGGGTCATTTCAGACCGTAAGGTACAGGGATTGGCGCTGGTTCGATTTTCTTTGGATGATGCACACTATGGACTACCAGGGCAGGGATGATTTTAATACGCTCCTACTCCGCGTATTTTCTCTTTTCGGTCTTGTTACTATTTTAAGCGGGTTTACATTATTTTACCTAACCTCTCCAACCCTTCAGAAAAAGGCAAGGAAGAAAAATTAATGCCCATAATTAACGATTTAAATCCAATTTTCTATGAAGATTGTTAGCTGGAACGTCAATGGCATCAGGGCCATCGTCAAAAAGAATTTCTTTGAATCCATAAATGAATTCGATGCCGATCTTGTCTGCCTTCAGGAAACAAAGGCCCAGGAAGAGGAAGTGGAAAAGGCATTGAAGCCGCTTGCCAATTACGCCATATTTAGTAATGCAGCCGAGAAAAAAGGATATTCCGGGACCACTATTCTCGCCAGAGAAAAGCCTGAAGAGGTAGTAACAGATATGGGCGTGGCCGAACACGATCAGGAAGGAAGGATCCTTTGTGCGGAGTATGATAAATTCTTTCTGATCAATGTTTATGTGCCAAATGCAGGACAAAAGTTAGACCGACTTGATTATCGTCAGCAGTGGGATGCCGACTTTCTGAAGTATATCCGGGAAAAAGAAAAGACCAAACCCGTGATCGTCTGCGGAGATTTAAATGTAGCCCACAGGGCAATCGACCTGAAAAATGACAAATCGAATTACAACAAGACTGCAGGCTATACTCAGGTGGAAATCGATGGGATGGATGCCTTTATCAATTCAGGTTTGGTTGATGCCTACCGACATTACCATCCAGATACTGAAGCTTATACCTATTGGAGTTATCGGTTTAAGGCCCGGGAGCGCAATGTGGGCTGGCGTATAGATTACTTTCTGTTGAGTTCGTCCCTGATCGACAAGGTAAAAACCGTTGAGATCCTAAATGAACACTACGGATCTGATCATTGTCCTGTGCTCCTGGAAATCGATTTAAAATAATTTATACTTTTTTAAATCGCTCTGTGATCATTTTGAGAACCCTCCTTACCTTCTCCTCTTCTGTGTCAATAATCAAAGAAATTTCGGGAGCTGATTGATTTGCATAGATGTGGAGTTCAAAAATGGTCTTACTTATATGGGGTATCGTACTGTACAGATAACCAAAGAACGCCCGGCGACGAGCTGATATTTGAAAAGCCTCATCTAATTTCAATTTTTCAAGGATGGGTCTCTCTACTATTTCATCCATGTAGATATCCTGGCGATATCGTTTTTCCTGTTTATAGGAAATATCATCGAGCTCTGTATTTAAAATCAGGTCGCCATCCCCATCAGTAGTGAAATCTTCTTTTAGTCGGTTCAATTCCTCATTTAGTAAATCACCAGTACTAACCGGTGTAGATACTGTGGCTTCGAGAACTTTTTTTTCGTCTAGCTTATCTACAGCTATTTTTAAGAGATAATACCTCAGGGCTTTTTCATCCCATTCAGAATCGAATTCGGAAAAAACGGCGAGATACACTTCATCTAAAATACCTTGTGGATCATAGTACCCACGATCTAATTTACCCTCGTTTTCTGCAGCTTTTAAACTCCTTGAGATAAATTCGCGTACCTCAGGCACGTGGGTTTCTATTTTCTTGTAAAAGGCGTAAAAATCTTCCTTTTGTTTATGGGCTTTTAATAATTTGATGATCATGGCTATGGGTATAAAATGAATAATTGAATAAATGACCTGCTTTACAAGCTATTTCTAAATGTAGGCTGATATGCAGAAGAATAAAATGATTTTGATCAGCCTTTAGACATATTTATAATCTCGCTGGTTCGCAAGAATTGAGGCAGAAGTGGTAAAAATTAATTACTTTATGCTAAAATCACCTTGTTATGCATAATCGCAGATCTTTCATCAGAAACCTTGGGGCAGCTACCCTGGCTACTGGGATACCTTTAACTCAACTAAGCGCAAATACAAACTCAACTGCTGATGTCAATGTAAGGGTAGGATTAATTGGCGTAAGAGGCATGGGATGGGCTAACTTAAGCTCGTTTTTAAAGATACCTGGGACCGAATGCGTGGCATTATGTGATGTAGATTCTTCTTTATTGGAAAGCAGAGCCCAGGAACTGGAATCGAACTTTGGAAAGCGGCCTAAGACCTTTAAAGATCACAGGGAATTTCTTAAAGCAAAAGGACTGGATGCTGTGATAATTGGTACTCCTGATCACTGGCATTGTATTCAGATGACAGATGCCTGTGCCGCAGGAAAAGATGTGTATGTTGAAAAACCCATCGCCAATAGCATTACTGAAGCCAATCTGATGGTAGATGCAACGCGAAAATACAATAGGGTAGTGCAGGTAGGGCAATGGCAGCGCAGTGATCCCCATTGGATCGAAGCTCTTAGCTATTTAAAAACTGGTGTATTGGGTAGAATCCGACAAGTGAGAGCCTGGGCTACGGTCAACTATGGGAAGGGCTTCGATGTGGTCCCCGATAGCCCCACGCCTCCGGGGGTAGACTATGACCGATGGCTGGGTCCTGCTCCGTCTCGTCCCTTTAATCAGAATCGTTTCCACGGCTCCTTCAGGTATTTCTGGGATTATGCAGGAGGCTTAATGACCGACTGGGGGGTGCATATGCTCGATATGGTTCTGGCGGGCATGGATGTTAGTTCACCAAAATCAGTCATGGCAATTGGAGGAAAAATGGCCTTCCCGGATAATGCTGCAGAGACTCCGGATACGCTCACCACAGTCTATGATTTTGAAAATTTTAGTTTGATTTGGGATCAATACATGGCCATGGGTACTTCTCCTTACTTAGAAGAATCAGGGGAGCCGGGGGTGGCTTTTATTGGAGAAAATGGCATCCTTGCAATGAACAGGGTAAGCTGGAAGGTTTTGCCCTTTCAGGAAGACGGTAAATACCTGATTGAGGCTTTGCCTCCCAGAAAGAGCTCTGTGAATCCCCTGGATGAACATACTAAGAATTTTTATGATTGTATACGGAGTAGAAAAGACCCTAATTGTACAATTGAGATGGGCAGGGACGCGGCTTTGGTTGCACACCTGGGCAATATCGCTTATCGCAGCGGGAAACGACTGGAATGGGATCCCGCTAAGGGAATTATCTCGAATCATTCTAAAGTGAATTCCTATCTAACACCAAGCTACAGACAACCCTGGAAGCTATGGAATGGCTCTTAATGAATATTAAATATCAGACTTATGATTAAGAAAATAATATTATTGGTAACAGCGGGCATACTAACATATGGCTGCACCAGCAAAAGAGTAACTACGATTTCAGGCGAACCTGATTCATATAATGTGAGATCGGTAAAGGCTCAAAAGGGGGAGATCAGTATACTGAATATGTTGCAAAGGGCTCCCGGTGTTACGGTCAGGGGGAATGTGGTACGGGTTTTTGGCCCGAATTCATTTTCTAATACGAGTGAGCCTTTATTTCTGATTAACGGAGCGGTCTATAGCGGTGGGTTATCTGGTATTTTAGGAAGTATTAACCCGGATGATGTTAAATCCATCGAAGTGTACAAAACACCTGCAGAATTAGGCCTGTATGGGGCCAGAGGGGCTAATGGGGTTATAAATATTATACTTAGGTAAGCGTAATATCGGCTTTCTACTCAATATAATTATCTAAGGATCAGGCAGCAGAGGCGATTTCTTTATGTTTTTTTCGACTTCTTATTTGTACAAATTTCTTTAGGGCAAAGCCAAGTATGGCCTGTAGGAAAACATTTTCTATTTTTTTGCTAAAGTGGGTCGGTGACAACGTTTGTTTTACGGCCTGAGTGTTTAGTTTTATATGTTCCCAATCCAGTTTACGCTGCAACTCGAGAATTTCAAGTTGCTGGTCTATCTCTTCAAATGAACTGTATCTCTTATTCATCATTGTCGTCATCAAAAAAGTGGTTAGAAAATATTCTTAGTATAGGTCTGTTGATACTATTACGCATTAGGTAGAATACTACACCCAGAAGGAGATATACAGCACCAACAATCAGAAAACCATATACCGTATTATTCAATATGGTTCCTAATGCCAGAGAAAGTGCCAGGCTTAAGAGCATTAAAGCAAGTAGTCCAAATATGCCAAGTAGAAATAATTTGGCAAAGTAGGTCACAATGACCATGGATAGTTTAAAGCTCTTAAGCTTGGCGTATTCAACAGTTTCCTTCACATACGAATTTGTATGCTCATCTAATTCGGAGATATTATATTTTAGGTCGTTCAGAACCATAAGAACTTATTTTTGAAGTGCGGCATTTTTCTTTTTAAGGTCTTCCAATTTACGCTCAAGGGTAGCAATTATATCATCTGCCTTGTAGCTCATGTTGGAAACAGCTTCTTCAAGTTTATGCTCAAAATGCTCTTTCTTTTCATCAACGGTTTTAGTGAGTTCATCTTTCGCGTGGGTCAATCTTTCAGTGAGATCATGCTTGGCATCATTCACTTTTGTTTTAATTTTTTTCCGCGTTTTTTTTCCTTCATCGGGCGCGTACAAAATTCCAATTCCTGCTCCTATTGCAGCTCCTGTTACAAGTGCTAATAAGACATTACCTGTGTTGTTTGTCATGACTTATGATTTAAAGAATTAATAAATGGTTTTTACTTAATAGTCCTAAGTTAAATAGGACAATCATCATGTGAAATGATCCAGGTCATTTTGAACGTTTTAAATTGCTTTTTTTGGGCAATAAAATTGTTTCTTAAGAAGCGTTTTTCCTATTAATTATAAATGCCTTTCCAACTTAGAACCTGAGTGAATTAGGCTGAGGCCGCTTCAGCTTTGCTAACTCTTGCTGTATCTCTGACCACCAAAAAAGGTATTTTGATATGATAGCCCAGCTGATCAACATTTTGCCTGTCGAGAATTCGTTCCAGAAGATTGTGTTTTTTATTCATCATCGCCAGGAGTCCGAAGGATTCATTTTCCAGATATGTCAAGACCGCATAAGGCATAAGGTCTTGCTGTAGTTCAACAAACTCATGTTCGTAGTTCCTTAGAAGATGGCTGAGGTGCTCCTTGTGTTTTATTTGCTCCTTTGCCAGTTCCAGGGTTTCCTTTACATGGAGTACGGTAATAGCAGCTTCGAACCGGTCGGCCAGACCGAGTATTTTTTGAAACTCTGACTCTTTGTATTCAGATTGGTAATCTGTTGGGAAAAGTATTTTTTTTATAGGCGAAAAAACTGTATTTGAAGGGATAACCAACACAGGCGCAGTAGCTTTTCGCAATACATAAACGGTATTGCTGCCTATGAATACTTCCTTAGCTCCTGTAGCCCCTTTAGTACCCATTACTACCAAGTCGATTTTCTTACTCTCGGAGATATCATTTATTTCATGACTCAGGATATTAAAGGCCGAAATGACCTCAAACCGGTGATCGGGATTTTTGGATATACCTTTCATTTCAGATATAGTCTTTTCAAGTCCGTCCAGAGAGCGGTTGACCTCCGCATCAGGGACGGCACTAAAGGCAGGTCCGCCCAGCACATAGTCGATTCGATAAATAGGGGGGGTATAGGTATGTAGAACGTAAAATGTGCAGGCTTCCTCTGCAAACAAGGCCAGCGCATAATTAATGGCATTCCTGGCGGTATCAGAGAAATCGGTAGGTAAAAGGATCCTTTTCATCTTTTATTCTTTTATTTTTCTAAAAGTAAGCTGCCAGAAAATTAAATGGAATGATCTCTATCAGCTCTCCTGACTCATATCGTACTAATTATTACGAATCAGTTACATGACGAGAATCATTTGAAATATTAAGGGTAACAAGGATATTTAAAGAATAACCTTAAAACGTACTATCATGGCACTTAATTTTAACGAATATGCAAAAGACGGAAACCGTTTTTTAAAGGACTACGCCAAAGAAATGAACCTGGGAGAAAACACAGAAAAGGCCGGGAGGATTTTTTCATCAATTATGCATGCTCTGAGGGATATTATTTCGCCTCAGGAATCACTTCAGTTCTTAGCTCAGTTACCGATGTTTCTCAAAGCGGTATATGTAAATGGCTGGAATATGAAAAGGCCAAAGCCAAGAGTGAAAAAGATGGTAGAATTTATAGAACTCGTACGCAAACACGACGGAGTAGCGGCTGTTAATGATTTTGAATACAATGATGAATTGGCCGAACGATATATCGATACCACTTTTATATACTTGAGAAAGTATATCTCACTGGGTGAAATGGAGGACATCCGGGATGGCCTGCCCAAGGATCTCAAAAGCATGATATACAGTAATTTAATGTTCTAGGTTTAAAAGCAGTTATCTGTATATTTTAAATGGACATGCCTCAGGAGAGGAACCGGGGAAAGTGGGAATGGTTTATCAGAAATTAAGTTGTGTAAGCTGACATAAATCATAGGAAATACTCAGGGCTTGTAATACCTTGCTTTCTGACCATTTAACGGATTGTTTAACCTAAATTTTCAAGATCATGACACTTGTTAGATTTAAAAATCGGAATCGCCCCTTTACCAATTTGATTACCTCCGATTTCTTCGACATGGAAGATTTCTTCGATAATCGATTTTGGAAAAAAGGGTTAGTAAATGAAGATTTCTGGAATGGACGTTCAGGAGAACCTGCTCTTAACATCAGGGAGGAAGATCGTCATTTCGAAATAGAACTTGCCGCTCCGGGTTTCGAAAAAAAAGACTTCGACGTATCTATTGAAAATGGTTATTTGACTATCAAGGCCGAAAAAGAGGATACCGAGGAAACCAAAAAAGAGAATTATACCAGGAAAGAGTTTTCCTATAATTCTTTTGAAAGATCACTACAGTTACCGGAAAATGTATTGGAAGACAAAATTAAAGCCAAATACAATGACGGTATTCTGAGCTTTAAAGTCCTTAAGAAGGAAGAAGCTAAAAAATTAAAACCCAAAAAAGTGGAAATTGCATGACACGATCCCCACTTTAAAGGTTGCCCTCCTGCTCATGATGATTGCTTATATTAAAAAAGCCCCCGCAGGAGGGCATTTTTATTGGGTATTCAATTAATTCCTTTCCATTAAAAAGACCTTCATTCCTTTGATTTTCTGGGCAATACTTCTTCAGGGAATGGGAACAGAATGGTTGAATTCTTTTCTGCGGCGATATTGGAAAGGGTTTGATACAAACGCAGTTTGATTGCAGAAGGTGACTGATCGATCTTTTTCCCGGCCTGCAAAAGCATATCTGCGGCCTGTTCTTCAGCCTGCGCTAAGATGATACGGGCTCTTCTCGATCTTTCAGCCTCAGCCTGGTTGGCCATCATCCTTCGCATGTTTTCAGGTAACTGTATATCCTTGATCTTTACATCGATGATCTCAATACCCCATTGATGAGTTTCACTTTCAACAATCGCTTTAATATTTTTCCCCATCTCTTCTCTTTTAGATAAAATGGTATCTAGCTCTACCTTTCCACAAACGTCCCTCAGGGCAGCCTGAGACAGTTGCGTTATGGCGAAGGAAAATTCCTCCACTTCAAGAACCGCTTTTTCCGGATCTCTGATTTGAAAAAAGACCACCCCATCGATACTACAGGGCACGTTGTCTTCTGTCATTACTTCCTGGGAAATGATATTGATCGTGATCACCCTTATGTCTACCACCTGAATAGTCTCCACTATAGGGATGATCCACCTAAAGCCGGGCTTCAGTGTCTTCACATACTTCCCAAACCGGAATTTAAGAGCGCGTTTATATTCAAAAATAATCCGAATCCCTGCAAGCAGGAATAAGAAAAGAATTAACAGGAAAAACATCATGGGATTCATAACAATTCTATTTAAAATTAAAATTCAGTTCTATATGCACGCACCGAATTACGGAGTAACTGGCCCTCTTTTAAAGATACGAAAAAAGGAGAAGGCAACATCATCCAAAGCGCACTATAAATTAACCTGTACCTGTCCTTGGAAACCCCATATGTGATTACGTTATCGAATCAGGATTCTTTCGGGGAACTGTTTCTTTCAACCTTTTCATCAGGCAGTAGTTCAGCCCGAAAAACCATATCAGACAGGAAACAAATGTGATTTTTTGTATCAGGGGCAATAGTATGATATTTATGCCTGTCTCGTAAATGTAGTAATTGACCGCAAAAATGAGCAGACAAAACAGTCCGAGCAGGCCTAAACGATAATACCCGGCTCTGAGAAGTTCCCTCGAGCAACTTATAAAGGCAACAACCCCAAAAACCCCGGCAATCCTAACGATCAGGTCATGTGAATTCCCGGCCATAAAAAAGACGACAAGGAATGCCAGTAAACCTGAAAACCACATTATATATTGATTGAGGGTCTTTCGCACAAAAAGTTTGGGTAAATAGAACCAGAGAAGCATCAGACTGGTACAAAGTACTCCTAAGGCCAATCTTGCGTAAAGGCGGGCTGAATTTAAACTGCCATTGATCGCAAATTCATCGAGTAAATCACAGAGATAATTATTCCAAAAACTAAAACCGACCTGCTGAGGATTCACAGCTGAGCCACCGGGATATACTAGAGCTGCGATCAGATAGAGGATCACAAAACAAGTCATACCTAAAAAAGGGATCAACATGGTATACTGCCCGGGGGATTTGAGCTGCCCCAGGAAATAGTAATTTGAATGTGACCTTTCATTATAAGGCATACATTAAAGATATGTAATGGAAATCAGGTTGTTAGAGGTTTAAATCAATTTTTGATTACAACACCAGGCCTGTTTTATCTGAGAGTATTTTCTTCAGTGCCGGAGCAGTACTCGAATCGATCAGATTAAGGGTCTGAACATCGCATAATTCCCTGACCATATGCGAACCGGCAAGGGTATTTGTGGTGATGCCCGTAACGATATCCGGTACCATATTAAAAGCCTTCATCAAACCGTATACAGCATAAGGATCTGTCGCACTCAGGATGGTACATTTTATATTATTACCAAGGGCCTTAATTGCCAGATCACCGTTATAAGGTTCAAGGGGTGAAGCTCCAACTTCCACAATGGCAACATCAGCATTCTGATGTGCCATACAACTTAAAAGCAACTCAATTTTTTCTTCGTAAACTTCAGCCCGACATATTGAGGAAGGTAAGCCTACATCTACAAAATCAAAAATGGCATCTGCACCAACATCTTTAAGCGCGAGTATGTCTTTATATCGGCCAGCCCCGCTAAGTTTAGCCCCGATAACTTTATATCCTGCCGACTTAAACACATTTGTTACGATTCTGGCCGAAGTTGTTTTTCCTGCAGACATTGAGGTGCCGACAAAAAGAACAACCGGGGTGTTAAAGGCCAAAGGCTCTACTTCAGGCAGAAACTGATCCATGGTGATCTTCTTTCCTTCCCGACTTACATGTCCTTTGTAGGAAACTTTCATCAAATTTGGCAGAAATGCCGATTTTGAAGTTAGTTTACCCAGAATCCCACCTCCGGTAAGTACGCTCATTTCTAAGTCTTCACCTACTTGCTGCCATGTTCCCGTTGCCTCTAGGGTTGCAAAGCGTTTACCTAATGCACCTACAATGTACTCGCCCCCTATAATTCCCCTCATTCTCCCATTAGGAAGTTCCAGAAGGAGGGATGGGCCTCCCGGATCTTTAATCTTTCCCACCACGTAATCTCCGGTGGCCCAAAGCGATCTGTCGAGAAATTTTAGATCAAACTTTTTTTTATCCAGGTCTGATATTCTTGTAAGGGAGGTATAGATAAAATTTGAAGGCATACTAATTCACTTTAATTTTAAGAGTTTGGAGTTGCAAGTAGTAAAAGAGCTAATAAAGCAGTTCTTTCAGGAAGCTGGTCATAAAAAATAAACTCGTGATTGGCGTGCGCGCCATCTCCCGGTGTACCCAGGCCGTCAAGGGTGGCCGTATATGTGCTCGTCGTATTGCCATCTGATCCGCCCCCGGCCATAGCCTGGGAAAGTTCTAAACCTAAAAGCACTGCTTTTGTTCGTGCCATTTCCCAAAGTTTTTGATTCCGTTCATTTGCTTCCATAGGGGGTCGTCCTATTCCTCCTTCAATGACCAATTTTATGTCGGGAAGACTGGGCTTTAAACCGTATATCTTTTTACTAATAAATTCCCCGTCTTTAATATTTTCAACTCTCACGTCAATAACAGCTTTACTTTCCGGGGCTACAACATTTGCCGAAACGCCTCCCTGTATGGTGCCTATATTTACCGTGATGCCCTTTTCAAAATCATTCATCGCATGGAGTTCCTGGATCTGATGTGATAATTCTACAATAGCATTGATTCCTTTGCCAGGATCCAGGCCGGCATGGGCTGCCTTCCCATGCACGGTAATAGTAAACCTTCCGAGGCCTTTTCGCGCGGTTTTCAACTTTCCATTGAGTCCCAGTGGTGGCTCCATGACATAAGCCCGGTCTGCAATCTTTGCCAGTTTTTTTATGGTTGAGGTTGATTCTATACTACCTATTTCTTCATCAGAATTGATGAGAACTACCGGAGTCACGGCGACCTCCAAATGATTTTCCCTGATTGCTTTTAAGGCATATATGATTTGTGTGATACCGGCTTTCATGTCGTATACACCGGGACCTCGCATTTTATCTTCCCTTTTTACAACCGGCATCTCTTTAAGGGTTGTAGTTTTCCAGACAGTGTCACAATGGCCCAAAAGCAGTTGTATAGGTTTATTTTTTATCCTTTTTTCGGGCCGGGCATAGAGGTACCCTCCTGTTTTCTTACCCGGCATAAGGAAAGTGTAATAATCGAGCTTTTGAAATTCGGATTCCAGGCGGCGAAGAATATGTAATTGGGCGGCAGCATCTCTGGATGGAGTTTCTATGCTTACTAATTCCTTTAAAAAAGCCTGCATGTCATTCGCCTCAGCCCTTAAATATTCTAATATGGAAGCGGCTTCTTTCAAGAGTTCAGTTTTTAAAATCCTTTGGAAACGGAAAATTGAAGGTTTCAGATATGTGGGCAAATCTGCCCTGGGCAATATAGGCTAGCAATGGATTCCTTCTGAGTTGGTCTCTTTCATCGTACTCAGAGACCCTCAAATAATCTTTATCTACATGGGCTGCTTTTATCACCCCGGTAATCATGCTAAAGTCGTCAAAACCGTCAATAATCTTAAAGAGTTCACATTCCAGGTAAAAGTAGGCTCCGGCTATCATAGGAACATCCATAGTTGTTGCTTTGACAACTGAGAGAGAATCTAATATATCATCCGACTTGCTAATACATTGAGATCTGGGAGTAGCACTCAAAGAAGTATGCACTACTTGTTCAGGTTTTGGGAAACTAACGGTAAAATTACCCGTCTGTTTAATATTTTGATATGTACTATGCCTGGGGGTACAAACAAATCCGAAGTAATTACCAAAACCCATGGGAGTAACCATATGTTTTGGTGCCAGATCGTACTTACTCCCCTCTATAGTGCCAATGACTACGAGGGGGGCAATGGTGAATACCCGCTCCCAAATGGGACTGGATAAATCCAGGGTTTGAATGTTTTGCTTTTTGATAGTTTCCATATAAAAGGGATATCCTTAAATGTAAACCAGGAAGCTGAAATAATAAATGATATTAGTCAGGTATTGGTATGTTCCAAAAGAGCATCTTGTGATGTATAGGACACTGAACATTATGATAAAAAACAGACTCTAGGGCTTCCGGAAAGGTACTTACACTTTTATTTCTGTATCAGATATTTTTTGTGAAAACTCAGAAGGGGTCTGTCTAGCTGTAACTTCATCCTTTTAACAGTGTCCTTGTGCCATAAGCCTTTAAAGAAACCAGGACTTTCGCGTTCCAGCATGGCAATTATACTTGCATCTTCCTCCATGAAATAATTATATAAGGTATTGAATATGTCATCCGAAAAACGCAGATCACAACTAATGTTCTTGTACGCCACCTTTTGTTCTAACATATCCCTGAACCATGCCATCTGATCTTCCCCTGCATATTCATTTTTGGTTGAAACATGAACGAGTTTTATTTCGGCCTCAAAAGGTTCGGCAAATTCTACCAGCCTTCTAACTGCGAGGATATCTGCTTCTTCAAAAGCCGTGGCATAAATAATTTTATCTATGGGCTTGCTTTTATATTCATTCGGTACCGCAAGAACAGGGATGTAAGAATTATTTATAAGAGATGTAGCAGTACTCCCAATGATCAAATCTTTAATCACGCTACTTCCTTTTGTTCCCAGTAGTATCAAATCTGCATTGAGTGATTCTACTTTATCGAGAATCCCAACCGCGCTGATACCGTGTTCATGAACCATCAGATTCATATAGTTAGGTAGCTCCGAACCATAGTTTTTTTTGCAAAAATCCTCTAGTTTTTCAAGCTGCTCCTTATACATTATTTCTTCACGTTTTCCATATGTAAGGCTAACAGTGCTGATAAAGGTCGCTTTCATATCATAAACATGGAGTACGTGTAATTTTGCCTTGAGTCGTTCACTCAGCATGGCAGCAAAATGAAAAGCAGGGATCGAATTTTCCGAAAAATCAGTGGCGTAGAGGAGGTTTTTCATAAGAACAGACTTTGAAATATGCTTCAAGCTAGAGAATCCTCTTTTTATATAAAATGATGATTGTCATATTCTCCTTAAATAAAATAGGAGCTTTTCTATTTCAACTTAAAAGAACCATCGATAATGAATGTCTGTAACCTGAGTTACGACCGGGGCAACTATTGCCACGTACTTTTGCCGTCATAATTATATACTTTGGAAATAACATCGATACTGGGATATATTGGAGCCCTCATCATAGGAATCGTACTGGGTCTTATCGGAGGAGGAGGATCTATCCTCACTGTACCAATTTTTGTTTATTTACTGGGCATTAATCCTGTGGTTGCCACAGCTTACTCCCTCTTTGTTGTAGGTGTAGCCTCCCTGACAGGAGCCTTGCAGAATATAAGGAAGAAGTTAGTCGACTTTAAGACGGCTATTGTATTTGCCATTCCTGCGTTTATAGCTGTTTATCTCACAAGGCGGTTCCTTGTCCCTGCTATTCCTGAATTCCTGTTTCAGGTGGGATCATTTACCGTTACCCGTGATATTGGGATCATGGTATTTTTTGCCATTATTATGCTGTTGGCGTCCTATTCTATGATCAAGGGAAAGTGTAAGAATTGTGACGATGAGGATGCCGTTGTTAAGTATAACTACCCTATGATCATTCTTGAAGGATTTGTTGTAGGAGTTATTACAGGGATTGTAGGAGCAGGAGGAGGTTTTCTTATCATTCCCGCCCTGGTAATGCTGGCGAAACTGCCTATGAAAAAGGCAGTCGCGACATCCTTACTGATCATCGCTATTAAGTCCTTGATCGGGTTTATCGGGGATGTAGAAACCATGGAAATCGATTGGTTATTCTTATTGAGTTTTACTGCATTCTCCCTCGTCGGAATCATTTTAGGAGTATGGCTGAACAAATTTATTGAAGGCAGCAAGCTTAAAAAATCCTTTGGCTGGTTTGTCCTGATTATGGGTATCTATATTCTGGTAAAAGAACTTTGGACCTGATCAGTTTTGAGTACTGACAATTATCATAGGACGGAGTTTCCCGTTTTGGCACTTTTGTAACTTAAGTCACTATTCTTACCAGTCGATATGCCTAATTTTAAGGGAGTTAAGAAAAAGATTAAAGATTAATAAATATTAAAACAGGATGAAAGTAGAGCAAATTTATACAGGATGTTTAGCACACGCAGCTTACTACCTTGAAAGTAAAGGCGAAGCAGCCATTTTTGACCCCCTGAGGGAAGTAGGGCCGTATATTGAAAGAGCAAAAAAAGATAAAGCGAAGATTAAATACGTTTTTGAAACTCATTTTCATGCCGATTTTGTAAGCGGACATTTAGATCTTAAGAAGAAAACAGGCGCGGAAATTGTTTTCGGGCCAACCGCGAAACCAGGGTACGAAGCCACGGTTGCTGAAGATGGACAGGTATTTAAAGTAGGAGATTACCAGGTGAAAGTAATCCATACCCCGGGTCATACCATGGAAAGTACTACCTACCTCCTTATTGATGACAAAGGCGAGGAACACGGAATTATTACCGGAGATACTTTGTTTATCGGTGATGTAGGAAGACCAGACCTGGCACAGCATGTTATTTCTGACCTTACAGAAGAGAAGCTGGCAGGACATCTGTTCGATTCTCTAAGAAATAAAATAATGCCCTTGTCGGATGACCTGATCGTATATCCGAACCACGGAGCAGGTTCTGCCTGTGGTAAGATGATGAGCAAAGAAACCACAGATACCCTCGGACATCAGAAGAAAGTTAATTACGCCCTAAGGGCCGATATGACCAAGGAGGAATTCATCAAAGAACTATTGACAGGATTGACTACTCCACCAGGGTATTTTCCTCAGAATGTACTGATGAATATTAAAGGGTACGAAAGTCTTGATGAAGTAATACAGAGGGGAGAAACACCTATGACCCCTGAAGCCTTTGAGGCCGCTGCCAATGAAACTGATGCCGTAATGCTTGATACCAGGGATGCTGAAGATTTCGCAAAAGGACATGTGCCTAACAGCATCAATATTGCGCTGGATGGAAGTTTTGCCATGTGGGTAGGGGAAATGATCCCTGATGTAAAACAACAAATCCTGTTGATTACTTATCCCGAGAAAGAAGAAGAGGCAATTACGCGTTTATCGAGGGTGGGTTATGATCATACAATCGGATTCTTAAAAGGCGGTTTTGAAGCCTGGAAAAAGAAGGGAAAAGAGTATGAAACTATAGCCCGTTTAACATCTAAAGAATTGGAGAAGGAATACAAATCCTCAGAACCGCTTATTATAGATGTGAGAAAAAAGAGTGAATTCGATTCGGAGCATGTGATAGGCGCCATCAACGTTCCTTTGAATGAGATTAATAGCCATCTGGCTCAGTTTCCGAAAGACAAACCATTTATCCTTCATTGTGGTAGTGGATATCGCAGTATGATTGCCGCATCCATACTGCAACAAAGGGGCTGGGAAAACTTCAGGGACGTTTCCGATGGATTTGACGGCATACTTGAAACCGAGATTGAGAGATCAGAATATATATGCCCCACCACCTTATTATAGAATTAGTTTTTTTGGTTGGATTGTTGAGGGGGTAGTCTTCTAGCTAAGGCTGCCCCCATTTTTCCAAAATACAAAACAAAGATCATGTCAGTCCTCAGTAAAATTTTAAATTCAAAAAATGAATTCTCTTCAAAAGTAGAGGTTCTTGAAGTTGATGCGTATAAAAAAGCCGTTAACAACAATGATGTTCAACTGGTCGATGTAAGAACCCCCAGGGAATTTAAAGGAGGTCATATTGCAAGAGCTTTGAACATTGATTATTTTAATTCCTGGGCTTTTAAGGAAGGCTTTGAAAAGCTCGATAAGTCCAAACCCGTTTACCTGTACTGCAGATCGGGAAACAGGAGTTTAAAAGCGGCAAATAAATTAGTAAAAATGGGCTTTGAAAAGGTATATGACCTTAAAGGAGGAATTCTGAAATGGAAATGATTTCGGGATTATCTATTCGTTTCTAACTACATTAAAGGCCTGAGATAATTAAATTATGCGATTACTGATAATAGGTTTGGTTACAATTCTTTTCTTCTCCTGCAAAGATGCTAAAAAGGAGTATCAGAAAATGGAAGGTGTAGAGGCTGAATTAGCTATGGATGCATCACTGATCCCCGGGAAGGAGATCGTAGAAAACGAGTGCTATATCTGCCATAGTCCGGTTGCCTCCGAAGAAAACATGATTGCCCCACCTATGGTAGCCGTTAAGTGGCATTATATTGAGGAGCAGACAAACAAGGATGAATTTACCAAAGCCCTTCTCAACTGGCTGAACGACCCTCAGCCTGAAAAGGTGAAGATGCGCGGGGCAGTCAGAAAATTTGGGATTATGCCTTATCAACCCTATACAGAAGAGGAGGTTAAAGATATCGCTTCCTTTCTCTATGAAACAGAAATCCCACAACCCGAATGGTACGAGGCCCACAGAAAAAACCAACATGGACAAGGAAAAGGTATGGGAAAAGGTATGGGAAAAGGTATGGGAAAAGGTATGGGAAAAGGTAAAGGAAAAGGGAAAAATGCAACCGTCGGGGAGGAGGAAGATTCCTTTTTTCCCAGAGCAGAATACTACCTTGAAAATGGAGCCAGCATAAGTGCAGCAGCACAGGGAGCACTGGGAAAAAAGCTCATTATGGCCATACAGGAGAAAGGACCCGAAGGGGCGATTTCATTTTGCAAGGTCAATGCTTCCGGGATAACAGATAGTGTTGCGATCATGAAAAATGTGAGGATCAAACGTGTTTCGGATAAACCCAGAAATCAGGATAATAAAGCGTCAGATGAGGAACAAGGTTATATCATAGCCTTTAAAAGACAGTTAGAGAATCAGGCAGAGATAAGACCTATCCTAAAGGAAATGGCAAACGACGAAGTATACTACTACAGTCCGATTACCACCAATGCCATGTGTCTTCAATGTCACGGTACACCTGATATAGAAATACAGCAGCCCGTACAGCTGGCATTAAAAAATTATTATCCGGAAGATAAAGCAGTGGGATATGTCGATGGTGAAGTAAGGGGGATGTGGAAAATCCAGTTTGTGAAGGAATAACTTAGAGCATTCTTAGCACCATAGGTACCAGAGATTTATATTACGTTAATAATTGAGATTATGAAGACAATAGGACTTATTGGGGGTACTTCATGGCATTCAACCATAGTGTACTATAAACTCATTAACGAAATGGTAGGTGAAACTATCGGTACCCAGGGGAATCCCGAATTGCTGATCTACAGTATCAATATTGAAATCATGCGGGCGCAGGATGCAGAGAAGATCAATAATAAATATCTTGAGGTGTCCCGGAAGTTACAGGAATCAGGTGCAGAAGCCCTGGTAATCTGTGCGAATACTCCCCACATGGCCTACAAATTTGTTCAACCCAGAATAGATATCCCAATTCTCCATATTGCCGATGCCACAGGGAAAGAAGCTGTACGATTGGGCGTGGGCAAAGTTGGTTTGCTGGGGAATAAACCTACCATGACCAAAGGGTTCATCCCTGAATTACTAAAAGACAACTACGAAATAGAGACGATTATTCCCGAAGGTGAAGCTCTTGATAAATCTCATAAGTATGTTTCCAGCGAATTAACACAGGGCCAGTTTACTGATGAAGCACGGGCATTTTTCCTGGATCAGATCAGCCAGTTAAAAGCAAGAGGGGCAGAGGCCGTAGTTCTTGGTTGTACCGAATTGCCTATTTTGATCTCTCCTGAAAGTTCAGACATCCCCTTACTCGCCACTACAGACCTTCATGCCAGGATGGCTGCTGATTTTATTCTGGGGAACTCCTGATCAAAGCTTTATCCCTTTTTCTTATCCTTGCCAAAACCATAGATATTCTGATGCAGGAAGTCCTGTGGAAAATCCTTGTCCCCGGGAAAGCCTAATTCTACAGTTCCGCTGTCTTCGGGGATATAATTGGTTTTAAAAATATAGTCCCACAGACTCAGGCTGATACCAAAATTTACTCCGTAAGAGCCTTTGGGCAGGGTATAGGCGTGATGGTACAGGTGCATCACCGGATTGTTGAAAATATACCTTAGCGGCCCCCAGGTGATCTTAATATTAGAGTGATTAAAATGACCAATGGCAATGGCTACAAAGTGTACGATATATGCTTGACTGGGTTCAAAGCCTCCCAGGATCATCACCCCGAAAACTTTCAGAGGTTTATACAGAACATTTTCCATCCAGTGATACCGAAGGTGAGCCGCAAAGCCCATTTCCTTTACGGAGTGGTGGACTTTATGGAAATTCCACAGGATTCGATACCTGTGTAACATAATATGAGTAATCCATTGTACAAAGTCGAGTACAATAAAAAATACAAGAAGCTGCAACCACATAGGGAATGCTGAAATATCAATTATCGCCAGGCTTTTTGCGGTAATTCCAACGTCTTTGAACAATACTTCCAGCATCTTATAGAAACCACTGATAGCAATGGAAAACATAAAGAAGTTAAAGAACATATAGAAGGCATCCAGCCAGAAGTCTCTCCTGAAAATAGATTGGTCTTTCCGCCATGGGAAGAGGATTTCGAGTATCCAGACAAAGAGTGAGATCGCGATTAGTCCCCAGAAATAGTTGGTATACCAGGGCACTTCAAAGATAATGGACTTCCAGGTCCATTGAACACTGCCATTAAAGGCATTTAAAAAAGCGTTTAAATAATTTTCCATAGTTTAATTTTTTTCGACGGAAATCGAATCTGATTCATAGGGGAGGAGATCGTCATAACTCCACTCCACCCAGGAGCCGTCGTAATTCATTACATTTTTATAATTCAATAGCTGCGTTAAGACAAAGGTAGTGTGAGAAGAACGTACACCGCTATGACAATAGACGATGATGGTATCTTCTTTTGTGGCGCCCAGTCTACTGTAAATCTTTTCTAATTCTCCAACTGGTTTAAAAGTAAAAGTATTTCCGTAGTCAATAGCTTCAGCCCAGTCGATATTTACACTCCCCGGGATTCTGCCTGCTTTTTTGGCCCCATCTTTTTGCTGATACCCTTTGTATTCGTCCGTACTTCTTGTGTCTAAAATAATTGCCTGAGAGGCATCCGATTTGATCAACTTTAATAATTCATCTTTCTCGACCAGGATTAATTGATCAGGTTTGTCAACAAAATGAAAAGCGTTCTGCTTCTCTGCAGTCTCTTCCAGGCTGAGTTTACCTCCCATTCGTTCCCAATGGCCAATTCCGCCATCTAAAATATGCACATTGTCAAAATTATAAAGGCGTAATAACCACCATAGTCGGGAAGCATCAGAAGATCCTTTATCATCGTACACAATTATGGTGTGTTTCTCTGTGATTCCTGCATTTCCCAGACGTTTTGCCAACTGTTCCTTGCTTATCCGTATACCTTTATAGGGCAAAGTAGCATCCTGAATATCATCCCGGTACAGGTTGATTGCTCCCTGCAGATGTCCTGCTCTATAAGCGTCTTTTTTCCTGAAGTCGATTATTGCAACGGTAGGATCATCAAAATCGAGCAACGGACTGTTATAGGGAATCAGATGTGTGTTTAATACAACCTCCCTTTCTGTCGACTTCTTTGCATTTTCCTTGCAAGACAAGACAGAGGCCAAAATAACCAACAGGAAAAGACTATTCTTTAAGTTCATACCAATCAATATTGCTTAGAATCTCCCGTCTCCCCTTTTTCTTTGGGGGATAGTTTGTAACCAGGTAATTCACAATGATTTCTTCATTTTTTCCCAGGTCCCATAGATTTTGTGTTTCCTGCATCCAGCGGATGGTCGCGATCCACCTTTCTTCATTCATACGATTTTGGATGACCAGTTGGGCAGAATGGCAATTCGTACAATTGTTCACCACGGTCATCAGGCCCTCTGCATCTTTAAATCCGGTGCGGACATGAATACCATTCTCTATTTTATCAAAATCATCTTCTGCTTCAAGCTGTACATATTCCGTGGTTTCCACCTCCTTGAAATAAGACAGTGTCGGATCATTAATCAGGTAAATAATCCCCAAAGCAGTGATGACAAAAAGAACCATCAAAGTGCTTAACAGGCGGTAGATACTCCTGATACCTGATTTAAATTTATCTTGATCTTCCATTTATATAACCTTGATCGCTATTCTATGGCAGGCGTTGTTGAGGTAACCCTTTGGATTCCATCCGGGTAAGAGCATGGGCTGACTATTCCCTCTGGCATCAGTGGCACGGGCCCACACTTCATAATATCCCTTCTTAGGAAAGGAAACAGAGGCATTGAAATGCTGCCAGGCAAGCCTGTTTTTTGGCCGCTCAACCAGACAGCTTTGCCAGGTAGAACCAAAATCGATTGAATACTCCATTTTCGTTACTTCTAATTCTCCAGCCCAGGCATGCCCCCTGATATTTAATTTCTGTCCCGATTTTATCATTGCTCCCGACTTAGGATAGGTAATAAGGGATTTTACGGGCATGGATTCGATAATGCACATATCCTCCTCCTTTACTTTTTCGCCGGGGGCGACAGGATTACAGGGCACCCTATAAGCATCGCCAGTCATTTTGGTTCCGTCGTGTACCCTGTCTCGAATACTGATCCGCTGTATCCATTTACCGGAAACAGAAGCCGGCCATCCCCCTGCAACCAAACGCAATGGGTAGCCATGTGCCAACGGGATATCCTTTCCATTCATCTGGAATGCCAGCAGTGTTTCATCCTGCAACGCTTTCGCCATTGGGGCACCTCTGGAAATAGGTTCTTTTTCCGGATCCCGACTCAGATGAACGTCTGCAGCATGGTAGCCGATGTAAACCGCTTTATTGGTATACCCGGCGTCCTCCAGTACATCTTTGAGTCGTACCCCCGTCCATTCGGCACAGGAAACGGCTCCAACCGTCCATTGATTTCCCTTGGCGGGGGGGTCAAATTCACTACGCCCGTTACCCCCACACTCCAGGGTTAACTGGTAGGTGTAAGTTTTAAATTTTGATTTCAACTCGGCCAGCGTATACGTTTTGGTCTCTTCGACAGCCTCTCCATCAATGGTGATAGTCCAGTTACGAGCATCTATGTCCTCGGGGATTAGCCCATTGTTTCGAATAAACATAAACTTATTCGGGGTGATTTTATCATCCAGCAGATGGGCTCTGGCTTCAATATTCCATGGCTTGTCATTTAAGACAACCATTTCCTGGTCTTTGCTGAAAAGAGCAAAGGGATCGGGATCCTGCAGGGCCAAAGGTTCATAACCTTCGGGAAGGATCGATCCAAAGACAATATCGGTACCCACGGCAGCTACCAGAGAACTCAGGGCGGTATTTTTAATAAAATTTCGTCTTTTCATATTTAAAAGGATGACTCAATTAGGTCTGCACTAAAGTTAAAAATATACCTGCTTCTGGCAGCATGACCTCCCTGAAATAAAATTTTATTTCCGGTATAGATAATCAGGCTGCAGATTGAAGGTAATCTGTCCTTTATTTTTAATAATGGTTTAAGTTAGTCATGTCTTCCAAATAGATATGTTACCTGTGTTACATAGAACTATCTCTATTAGCAGTATCTTGTATAGATTAAAGTAATGAAACTAAAAATGAAAAAGCACTATCAAATACTTGTAATTGGTGGAGGCACCGGAGGGATCATGACAGCGGCCCAACTACTAAAAAAAGACAAACAGCTGGAAATAGGAATTATAGAACCGGCCGATACACACTACTACCAGCCAGCCTGGACATTAGTGGGGGCGGGCACCTATGATTATAAGAAGACGGCAAGACCTATGGCGTCTGTGATGCCCAAAGGGGCAGATTGGATCAAGGATTATGCAACAAAACTAGTACCAGAGAAAAATACCGTTACAACAGCAAAATCAGGAGACATTTCCTATGATTATCTGGTAGTGGCAACCGGCCTTGTCAACGATACTTCCCTGATAGAGGGATTAACAGAGGCCATTGATAAAGGTGTTGTCTGCAGCAATTATACAGATCCGGAACATACCTGGAAGGTACTTCAGAACTTTAAAGGTGGCAATGCTGTATTTACACAACCCACAACACCCATAAAGTGTGGGGGAGCCCCTCAGAAAATAGCCTACCTATCGGCCGATTATTTCAGGAAAAAAGGAATCCTCAAGGATACGAATGTGATTTTTGCGACTCCCGGAACCGTAATTTTTGGGGTGCAAAAGGTGAAAGAGACCCTGTTGAAGGTGATCGACAGATATGGAATGCATTTTAAACCGTATTACGCCCCATTTAAGATCGATGCAGATAAACAGATCATTTATTTTAAGTACACGGCCCCTGATGACAAAAGGGTTGCGATAAAAGAAGGAAATAAGATAGGGGAGGAGATTAACAAAGAAGATGTAATCAGCATGCCTTTTGATATGCTGCACTTAGCCCCGCCTGAAACGGCTCCTAAATTTGTACAGGAATCCGTCCTGGCAAATGAGGCTGGCTGGCTGGATGTGGATCATGGATCCATGCAACATGTCAAATTCCCCAATGTATTTGGATTGGGTGATGTGGCAGCACTTCCTACTGCCAAAACAGGAGCTGCGATCCGAAAACAGGCACCGATCGTTGTAGATAATATAATGAAGATGCTCAAGAATCAGGAGGCCAGTAATAAGTCGTATAACGGCTATTCTTCCTGTCCACTCGTCACCGGTTATGGCAAGATGGTGCTGGCCGAATTTGATTATCAGAATAATTTCACGCCTGATCCCAAATTAAAGCAGATGCTGATTTTCGATAGTTCAAAGGAGCACTGGCGTCTGTGGATGCTGAAAAAGTATATGCTCCCTTATCTATACTGGAACAAAATGATGAAGGGTAAAAAGGTTTAGTTTCATCTATTTTAATATGTGGATGTTGAAAGCAGGAGGTATTGTACCTTCTGCTTTCTCTTTGCGCTGAAATGAATGGGATATACTACCTTAGTGGAAAACGATTATTTTATGATTATCCACCATCTTGATAAGGAAAACTCACTGCTAAATCAATTCATTGCAGAAATCCGCGATAAGGAGGTGCAGGGGGATAGTATGCGATTCAGGAGGAACATTGAACGCATCGGTGAGATCCTGGGTTATGAATTGAGCAAATCCCTGGCCTACCAACAGACTGAAGTGGAAACTCCGCTGGGAAAGGCATCGGTAAGAAAAACAAAAGATCAGTTGGTTTTATGTTCAGTGTTAAGGGCCGGTTTGCCTTTGCACCAGGGGTTGTTAAATTATTATGATCATGCCGAAAATGCCTTTATTTCGGCCTACCGGCACCACAAGGATAATAGTGAGGAATTTGAGGTGATTGTAAAATATTTTGCCGCTCCGGATTTAAACGAAAAAGTCCTTATCCTTACAGATCCTATGCTGGCCACGGGGAAAACACTGGAAAATGTAAACAAGGCACTATTGGGGCACGGTACACCCAGACAAATTCACATTATCTCTGTGATTGGGTCCAGGCCAGGGGTGTCCTATATAAAGAAAGTTTTTCCCGAAAACACCCACCTGTGGATTGCCGCTATTGATGAGGAGCTCACCAGGGAAGGCTATATTGTTCCGGGATTGGGAGATGCCGGGGATCTTGCCTTTGGGGTAAAATTGTAAGAGCCTTTAGGTTTATCTAACAGCCCTGTTTTGATTGATTATACCTGCTATGTTACTATAATAACTTTTGATAACTTTGCTTTATTCTTATCCCTGTAATAAGGTATTTTTACACACTAATTTTATACTAGAAGATAAATTATGGCAGAATCTATAGAACGAATAAAAACCCTGATTTTAGGTTCCGGGCCCGCTGGATATACCGCCGCAATTTACGCGGCACGTGCAGATCTGAAACCTGTGATGTATACCGGAATGGAACCCGGAGGACAGCTGACAACAACAACAGAAGTAGATAACTTTCCCGGATATCCGGAAGGTATAGACGGACCTACTATGATGGTACAGCTGCAACAACAGGCCGAACGCTTCGGTACAGAAGTGCGCATTGGTATGGCTACAGGGGTAGAATTCAGCAACCAGGTGGGGGGAATACATAAGGTTACCATTGACGATTCTAAAGTTGTTGAAGCGGAAACAGTGATCATTGCCACGGGGGCTTCGGCAAAATACCTGAACATACCCAGTGAACAACGCTTGCGTGGAGGGGGAGTTTCGGCCTGTGCGGTTTGTGATGGATTCTTTTACAAAGGACAGGAAGTTGCCATAGTTGGAGGAGGAGATACTGCGGCAGAAGAAGCCTCTTACCTGGCCAATATCTGTAAAAAGGTGACCATGTTGATTCGAAAAGGCGAAATGCGGGCTTCAAAAGCCATGCAGCACAGGGTGAACAGCCTTCCTAATATCGATATACGCTATTTTACAGAGGTGGATGAAATTCTGGGGGATCAGGTCGTTGAAGGACTCAGAATGGTCAATAACCAAACCGGCGAAAAGGAAGAAATTTCAATCACCGGATTCTTTGTAGCTATTGGTCACAAACCCAATACAGATATCTTTAAGGGTCAATTGGAAATGGATAATACCGGTTACCTGATCACCAAAGGGAAATCTACCAAAACCTCCAAACCCGGCGTATTTGCTAGCGGAGATGTGCAGGATAAGGAATACAGACAAGCGGTAACAGCAGCCGGGACCGGATGTATGGCCGCATTGGACGCCGAACGGTATCTCGCCAGTGTAGAAACTCCTGCGGAAATAAATTCGTGATTAATTAATAAGATTTAGTAATAGAAAAACCCCGGAAACCCGGGGTTTTATTTTTTAAATCTAAATACTTCAGCTAGTCTATACGCACGTAATTCTCTGAAAAAGTAGGATTCCCTTCTCCGTCTAAGGTGATCTGACTATAGGTTTCGTCTTTTAAATCTAGCTCAAAAGTAAAAACCCGCATGGTATCCAGGGCCTGCATCATTTCATAATCCCCATATTCTATTGTTTCCTGAAGCTCTGTATCCGTGATTTTGTACGAACCATATCCAAATCTTCCCTGCTTGTCTCCGGGTACCCATCGGGACCACATGATCTTACCATTGAAATAAATTTTCACCTGACGATATCCGGGGGCTTTATCAACCGTGTCGATAGCCTCACCATTCCAGTTAGAAAAACTTTGCAACTCCCATACGCCCTGCATAGCATGCATGGTATTTGGTTTGGAAGATAGCATAGCAGTAGCCACTACCAATATAATTGCAAGCCCGGCGATCTTTATATATTTTCTCATAGTCAAATAGTTTAGTGTCCTGTAAAACTTCAATTAAGATACAATTTTTTTGCGAAAAGCTTTAACATTCAGGGATAATTTACCTCCTGATGCAGTCCTGAACTAATCATGGCATTTGTTTAAAAGAATTTAATGCTTTTGCCAGTACTTTTATATCTTCTTCAGTGTGAGCCGCAGTGAGCACAATTCTGTTGGTGGCATAAGAATCTTCAGTGGGGTACCTGAAGTCGGTTACCAGGATATGTCGTTCCCTGAGGCCTTCGGTCACATTATGATCTGAGTACCCAAAAACCGGATATTGAGGCATGAAATTCAGAATCTTGAGGTCTCTTGTCAGATCGAGAAATAAGGAGATATTCTTCTGTAGTATTTTTCTTTTTAGGTTGTAAATTTCTTCAGCCTCCATGAATTGAGCAAGGTAAAAAGGGGCGGCAGGACTTGCCCCATTAAAGAAATCCGAAGCTTTCAATTTCTCAATCCTCAATCGTTCTCCCACAATGACCCCGGCCTGAATTCCTACTGCCTTTCCGAGAGAAGCACAAAGCAACAGTTCCCTGCAGGGAAGGGACTTTATTGTGCGGTATACTCCGGCCCCATTTTCTCCTACTACTCCTATTCCGTGCGAATCGTCAACGACAAGGATACAGGAATCCAGAGGAAGTGTTCTTAAAATTTCAAAATTAGGATAATTGCAGCCGGAAAAATCTATGGAATCGAGGAAAACAACGGGTACTGCCCTCTCTTTTTTGTCGAGGTGTTCCCGCAAAGCGATGTTGAGGGTTGTATAGGTGGTATAGGGCCTGGTATTGCTTGTATATAAAGCAGAGTGGCTATTTGGAGCATAGAATAATCTATGATCACCCGACTTAAAATGTTGTGCGATGAGTTGCCCTGCAAGATATCCCGATGACATTGTTAGGCTGGCTTCACTTCCAATCCACCCCGAGAGATAAGTCTCAGCCTGTTCGTAGATTTCCAACTGGATATTCGATCTTCTTGAGGCACCGTAATTTGTGCCGTACCGCTTAATCATTTCCAGGGCGATCGCAGTGAATTGGGGTTCCAGCTGAATTCCCAGATAGGAGGTGCCTCCAAAATAATGATATTTATCTCCCTTATTTTCAAGGGTAGTTCCCGGATATGTCTGTATCCTTACTTTCATGAGACAAGGCTTATACCACTACCTCCGAGCATTGGAAAGGTGATCGTTGCATCTTCATTGATCTGTATACCAGTGGCAATGTCATTGCTCAGCAGCATCGGACCATCCATATCCACATAATCCAATTGGGGTAATAATTGCCCGATGGCAGAAATCCCAACGGTAGACTCCGTCATACAGCCGACCATTATTTTCAATCCCAGAGCCCTGCCTTTTTCAATCATACGAAGAGCAGGCGTTAGTCCGCCACATTTGGTGAGCTTGATATTGATTCCGTTAAAGTGCAGCGCACATTGTTCTACATCCTCTTCAACCAGACAGCTTTCATCTGCAATCACAGGCAGGACCGAATGATGGGCAACTTCTTCCATGCCCGACCAGTCGTCGGCCCTGAGCGGTTGTTCGATAAATTCAACTCCGAGTTTTTTGAGTTCAGGAGCTATTGCGATGGTTTGGGCCGCCGTCCATGCACCGTTGGCATCAATTCTGAAAATGGCATCGCTGTGTTTTCTCAGTTCCCTTACGATATCTAAATCCTCAGAAGTACCTAATTTTATTTTGTAGATGGGCCATGGCTTTTCCTTCATTTTCGCAACCATATTTTCAATGGAATCAATACCAATGGTATAATTAGTCAAAGGATAATTCTCAATAGAAGTACCCCAGAGCTCGTAGAGGGGGGTGTTCTGCATTTTACCGTAAAGATCGTGGGCGGCCAGATCCAGGGCACAGAGGGCAAAGCTGGACAGGTTTTTTCCCTTTAACCATTTATGGAATTCTTCAGGTTTAGAAAAAAGATATTTTTCAATTTCAGAGCTTACACTTTTTATCTCCTCGCTCAGCTTTTTGATAGTGTGACCGTAGTAGGGGTTTGAAGTGGTTTCTCCATAGCCTGTTTTTCCATCCTGACTCAGGTGTACGATTAATGTATCCTGCGTCTGGTGCGACTCCCTGGAAATGGTAAAAGGGTGTTTGAGATGAAGCGTGTGTTGGGACAGCCGAACTTGCATATATTTAATTTAGACCTAAGATAAACAAAGCAAAGAGTGAATTAAAAAACCCCGAAGAAAATTTCGGGGTTTTTATGGTTTGTCTGGAAGCAGTAATTAATCTCGGTGGACGCTTCCGGAATAAGATTTGTTCTTTTCAACGGTTGGATTTCCCGAATATGAGATGTCGGCACCACTGGTTGCTTCAGCTACAAGTGATTCGGAAACATTGAGATCTATATCGGCACCACTGCTTGCATCGGCGTAGCAAACCCTTACTTCACAATTTTTGGCTCTGATTCCTGAGCCGCTGCTGGCATCAGCGCGTAACATCTGAGCCTCTCCTTCAAGCCTGATATCTGCCCCACTACTGGTGTCAGCTTCTACTTCTTCAGCAACCACGGCCGCTTTTATATCGGCTCCGCTACTGGCATCCAGGGCTATCTTGTTGGCGCGGATCACATTTTGTGTGACCAGGTCAGATCCGCTGGAGGCGTAAAGTCCGGTTACCTCTGGAAGGGTGACATGGATTCTTTTGGTAGCCCTTCCAATATTTTCGATGGCGTGGATTCTCAATTTCCCATTTTTAATGTCGGTGCCTATTAAATCCATGATATTTTCATCGGCCTCAACTTCAATGGAGAAATTATCTGCCTGGGTGACAAAAACATCAAGACCTTCGGAGGCTGAAATTTCAGTGAAGTCTTCGTAAACTTCTCTTGTTTCTTTGGCGACTATGCCATTACCTTTTTTTCCCTGCCCGAAATTCATGTCGAAGGCACATGAGGACAAGAAAAGTGCCATAAGTACGGCGATTGCAATTCTAGCTAGTGTTGTCATGTTATTGTTTTTTATCCGGTGATTGATAACCGGGGGGTTGTTAGTAATTAAGATCAAATCAAAAGTATCTTACTAGTTGTTAAGCGTATAGTTTCATTTACTGAGTTGTTGAATCATCAGGATGAAATGTCAATTAAAAATTGTCATCATCGGCTTTTATCTCAACACCGCGGTCATCTATTTTTAATTTAAACGATTCACCTCCATCTTTTACATTAATATCTATTCCATCTTCATCGATGATAATCCTGCCTTCATCATCACTCCATTCGAGTCTTCCATTCATGTTTTCAGGGCAGTCCTGGCATTCTAACTCCCCGTTCGACTTCATCAGCCAGAGGTAGTCTACCAAATCCCCCCGGTAAATGTCTTTATCGTATCGGGTTAACCTTCCTATGTACCTGCGCATACCGGGTTCAAACCGTACCAGGGTTCCTTCAGGAACAGACAGGGTAACCCTAACTTCCTGGTCGCGGACCTTATTTTCAAGAGCCGTGGTAAGGTAGTTGTTTAAGGACAAGGTATTGCCTTCCAGCGCATAGGAATATAGGATGTTTGATGCCCTCTCCCTGGCATCTGAAAGGGAGCTTCCATCGGCATTCCTGCGTATTTTAAGATAGGCCAGAGTGTCTGTGGATTTCGTGATGTCGAAGCGGATGTCGTCGGAAAACAACAGACGTTCTCCTTCTTCATTATAGGTGAGGGTCATATGGTTAAAGCCGATATTTTCCTGATTGTCGAACAATTCACTGCTCATAGGTCTTACCACCAGGGTATCCTGATCTGCAGGCAACAGCAGTTCTTCCTTAACCGTTGTGCTGCCAGAATAAGCGTGAGCAGCTGCTTCCTGAATTCCTAAAACTACAAGGCCTATGATGGAAATCAACCAGAGGCCCAGGAGGGAGAATTTAACAATATTCCCTATGGATTTCAGATTGTTGATCAGGATTTTAAGGCCCAGGTACAGTACAAAAAAGAAGGGAATTCCAACGGCAAAGAATGATAGCAGTGAAACCAGCCAGACGGGTGTGCCCGAAGCGTTGAACATATCGTAAAAGTCGAGCCCCGGGATATGAATAATATCCAATGTCCCCACAGTGAATAATCCGATAAACAGCCCTATAAGGGTTGATGCTCCTATGATGATCAAAATGACACCAATAAATTTGGCAATCACTTTGAACAGGAACAGTATCACATTACCCAGGGCGTCGAAAAAAGTCCGTCCACTGCTTTTAACTTTGTTTCCGACTTTCTCATAATCTACCCCTTTTACTTTTTCCGCGACATCTTCGTAGCCTTCTTTAATTTTTTTTTCGATGTTGGAAATATTCACAGGTTCACCCCGCATATCCAGTTTTTGGGAGGTGGTGACCGCTTCGGGAACCAGGATCCATAGTAGGCCATAGGCGATAAGGCCAAAACCAGAAGTAAGGGTAAGAAGGATAAAGATCAGGCGGATCCAAAGACTGTCTATTCCCAAATAGTGCTCGAGGCCTGAACAGACTCCTCCGATGTATTTATTATCAATATCCCGGTAGAGTTTTTTTGGTTTCGGAGCCTTGCGTTCTTCGGTCTTGGGGGCATCTTCAAAGATGTCTTCATCTACCCTGTAGTCTTCGGGTTGTCCCATAACCTGTATAACGGCATCTACTTCCTTCATGGTGATCACTTGTCGATCGTTCTCCATCCTTTCCTGGAAGAGTTCGGCTATACGTGCTTCGATATCTGCGATAATTTCGTCACTACCCGTTGTGCCGGAAAATGACCTTTTTATGGCCTCCAGATACCGTTTCAGCTTGTTAAAAGCTTCCTCATCAATGTGGAAAAGGACGTTGGCGAGATTTATATTGACTGTTTTATTCATTTTTTTACTTTTTTAGCGTTGGTGACCAAATTCACGGCATTTCTGAGTTCGTCCCAGGTGGTATCTAGTTCTTTGAGGAACATTTTTCCTGTCTCTGTAAGCCCATAGTACTTCCTGGGCGGTCCGGAGGTAGATTCTTCCCATCGGTAATTCAATAATCCGGCATTTTTCAGCCTGGTAAGTAATGGGTAGATAGTACCTTCTACGACCAGCATTTTAGCGTTTTTTAGGGTGTCGAGGATCTCAGAAGTATACTTGTCTTCCTCCTGAAGAATCGACAGGATGCAGTATTCCAGCACTCCCTTACGCATTTGCGCTTTTGTGTTTTCTATGTTCATAATTTTTTTCTTCTGTTACATGCTGTCCGGTGATGAGTCGGATCTTCATCCAGCATAGGGTTAACTGTTCGTTTTTTGTGGTTTCATGGGATTTTGATTGATGAATAAACTCATTTGCTGATGTGTGTATTTAATTTTCAATTTTATAGCTCGAGGCTGGCTGATGATCATAGCTCAGTTCGCGTTTTATTTTCCACTGATCGGCTTCCAGTACCCAGAGATGAGTAAAGCGGGCGATATCTCCCTTTTGATATTCTTTGTTTTCATTTAAAAACTCAAATCGATGCATCCCGTGCTGAATTGCGCCGTAAAGTATCCCGTCTTTTTGCAAGGGATAAACGCTAAGGCTGTTTTCTACAAGAATTCGTTTTGAAGGTTGAATCCAGTCTTCTGTTCTTTGGGAACAGTTCTTGAACATGGGAGCCAAAAATGTCTCTCGGCCCAGGGTGGTTCCCCCTTTGTCATGATAGAACTCAAAATCTTCTGTAAAGAGCGAAGCCATGGTCTCGGGATCACAATTGTTAAAGGCAGCATGGAACAGCACACTGTCTTTTTCCCTGAGGAGTTGGTATAAATCAGCGTCCTCGGCGAGCTGTGCCTGAGCTGGAGATATTCCATTAAGCATCAGAATGGCAAATACTATGTACAGTGCTCTTTTCATTATTTGATAAAATTAATCGTGATAGGGTATTTAAATTCCTGTCCCTCATTGGTCCTTAGGGTCGCAAGAATAGTATACACTATATTGATCAGGAATATGGCTACAGGCACGAGTCCGGCCATACCCAGGGGCCAGATTCTTCCGAAAGGAAAATCGTCCCAGTCTACAAAGAGATTGATACCATTAAAGGGATCGTGATTCCCCCATTGTATAATCCCATGATCAAACATATCCGGGATAAGGCCAAAAAAGAAGGGAATGGATATTGCTCCTAAGACAACAGAATACAAAAGCAGGCTAATCTGAAAATTCAGGGCTTGTTTTCCATTGTAGTCAACAAATGCCGAATCCTTTTTGTTAGCCAGCCATAAAACAAGGGGAAGCAGGATATTTCCAAAAGGAATAAAGAACCTGCTAAAGGTAGAAGCATGGATGGCAGCAGACAAATTTCTCTCGTGTTTGGACAATGTTTCTGTCATGGCATATTAGTTTCTTATGCAAATATATATCTAAAAGAAGGTATTATGCAAAACATAGTACTAAATATTAACATAATATTAACAATTTTGGATTCAGGGAATTGTGGTATTTTTGAGACTTAAATCCTATTATATGGCCACCTCTGTCAGTAAGTTCAACACCTTCCTTTTCTTTAAGCTACCTGCGGCCTGGTGGACGGGAGTACGTCTACGGGAACTCCACAGAGAAAGGGCCGTAGTTACAGTTACCCATAAATGGATCAACCAGAATCCTTTTAAATCCATGTTCTGGGCAGTGCAGGGGATGGCCGCAGAATTGACTACCGGAGCTCTGGTAATGTCTCAAATCACGGAAAGTGGAAAAAAAGTATCCATGCTGGTAGCAAACAACAAGGCTACCTTTACTAAAAAGGCTACCGGAAAAATCACCTTTAGTTGTGAGGATGGCTACAAAATTAGTAATGCGCTGCAAAAAGCTGTGGAAACAGGGGAGGGAGTCACCTGCTGGATGACCTCTACAGGGGTAAACGAACAGGGTATTGTGGTCTCTGTATTCGATTTCGAATGGACACTGAAAGTAAAGAGTTAATTCGAGCTGCATGGCAAAAACTGTTTACCAAAGTCCAATACAGAATGTTCTCTTTAAAGAGGAACAACGATTTACACAGTGGTATATCTGGCTTTTGCTATTTGTTATCCTATTAATTCCGGGATACGGGATTGTACAACAAATTATGCTGGAAGTACCATTTGGTAATAACCCTATGTCTGACATTGGACTTATAATTTTCCTGATAGGAATGCTTCTGGTGTGCTTATTCTTCTGGAAATTAAAAATGCGTACTATCATAACCAGAGATCATCTTCATATCAAATTCATCCCTCTTGCCAATAAAAGGATCCGCTGGAAAGATGTGGCGTCGGCTGAGATTGTAAAATACAGTCCGATGATTGGCTATGGTTTGAGATTTTCATCCCTCTATGGTACCGTTTACAATGTGAAAGGCAGAAAAGGCCTGGCCCTGAAATTGAAAAATGGCAAGAAGCTCATGATCGGTACTCAGCGTTTTCGCGAAATTGAAGATGTGGCTCTGGGTCTATTGCGAAGAATGTAACATCAGACAAACAAAGCATACATATAGATAAAAGTAAAACCAACAAAATGAATGCACACGAAATAGACTATCACATCTTTGGAGAAGAGATGCAGTACGTAGAAATTGAGCTTGATCCCCAGGAAGCCGTAGTGGCAGAAGCAGGAAGTTTTATGATGATGGATACTGACCTACAGATGGATACCATCTTTGGCGACGGATCTAATCAGAACAAAGGAGTATTGGGCAGTCTGCTATCCGCTGGGAAACGAATTCTTACGGGAGAAGGCCTGTTTATGACCTCCTTCCTCAATGTCGCTAGAAATAAACGGAGGGTAAGCTTTGCTTCACCTTATCCTGGAAAAATACTTCCAATCGACCTCACTGAAAAGCAGGGAAAATTTATCTGTCAGAAAGATGCATTTTTATGTGCTGCCAAGGGCGTTTCAGTAGGGATTGAATTCTCAAAGAAACTGGGACGTGGCCTCTTCGGCGGGGAAGGATTTATCATGCAGAAGTTAGAAGGAGATGGGATGGCCTTTGTCCACGCTGGTGGAACCCTGGCTAAAAAGGAATTAGGTCCGGGCGAAATCATTAAAGTAGATACCGGCTGTATCGTCGGATTTACCAAGGACGTAGACTACGATGTTGAGTTTGTTGGTGGAATTAAAAACACTCTCTTTGGCGGTGAGGGACTATTTTTTGCCACGCTCCGCGGACCCGGCACGGTATACGTGCAGTCTTTGCCCTTCAGCAGGCTGGCTAAAAGGGTCTGGGCTTCTGCACCAAAGGGTGGAGGAAAAGACAAAGGAGAAGGTAGTATTTTAGGTGGTTTAGGGGATATTCTGGATGGGGATAACCGATTCTGATACGAATACGAATTCTGTCAACTGTAAAGTTTGAATAAGACGATCAACTTTAAAATACTGCTCGAATTTCTACGTGAGTTAGATCAGAATAACTCCAAAGAATGGATGGACAGGCATCGAAGAACCTACCACCAGCTGAGGGATTCTTTTATTCAATGGCTGGACGGACTCGACACCCGTTTGTCGCAAATAGACCCGGAATACTATCCAACGCCCGGAAAAGCCGGGATCAACAGGATCAATAACAACCTGATGTTCCACCCGAACAAACCTGTGTACAAGGATCACTTCGGTGCCGGATTAGACAAGGCTCCGAAATCGGCCGATTTCTATATTCAGATAGGCATAAGGGAATCCCTGCTTGCAGGGGGGTTATGGAGGCCTGATCCAAAAAGACTCAGAAGTGTAAGAGAAGCAATCGACTACGATGGAGAGGCATTTTTAAAGATCTTAAACAAACCATCCTTTAAAAAGGTTTTCGGGGATCTGTATGAAGATCAAAAACTAACAACTTCTCCAAAAGGGTTTTCAAATGACCATCCGCATATCGACCTGATCAGGAATAAGACCTTCGCGGTAGTGCATCCGCTGACAGAAGAAATTATCCTCAGGCCTGATTTTGACGAATATATCATAGCCGTGTACAGGGAAATGTTGCCCTTCAGACGTTTCCTCAACAAGGCAATTACAGTGTAAACCGATCAAGTAACAAAAAGAATCCGGAGATCTTGAAATACGGGAAAATTAAAAATATCATCAAGGAAGTTCTGTCAGACCAATGGTATACCTTATACCGATTCTCCTACGAATATCAGAAGGAGGACGGAAATTGGGAGACGCAAAGGCGTGAAGCTTACGACAGGGGCAATGGGGCTGCTATTTTGTTGTACCATCCTGAGACTAAAAAGGTGATTCTTACCCGCCAATTCAGAATGCCTACATATGTCAACAATAATCCCAACGGGATGATGATTGAAGTGTGTGCAGGAATGCTTGATGATCAGGATCCTTTCCACTGCATTAAAAAGGAGGTTGAAGAGGAAACGGGATATCGAATCCGGGAAGTACAAAAGGTTTTTGAAGCCTATATGTCGCCCGGAGCAGTAACAGAGATTCTACACTTTTTTATCGCACCCTATAACCATTCCATGAAAGTAAATGAAGGCGGCGGTGCTGATCATGAGACCGAAAATATTGAGGTGATGGAAATCGACTTTGAACGGGCTTTGGAAATGATAGAATCCGGGGAGATTAAAGATGCCAAGACGATCATGCTTTTGCAGTACGCAAAGCTTCAGCAATTGTTTTGATCTCCTTCAATAGGAATCCCTGATTACTTCAAGTAATTTTTCAATTTTTGGTTTCACCTTGGAGCTGCTTTCCATAAAATGGTTATTCATAAAACTAAACAGGAGGAATTTCCCTGATTTCGTCATCAGATATCCACTGAGGCAATAGGTGTTTCCAAGAGTTCCGCTTTTGGCGTAGAGATAAGGCTTATCCGGACTGCCGTACCAGTCCTTGAGGGTTCCCTCCTTACCTCCTGCAGGGAAGAGGAACAAAATGCGTTCTTTCCCGAATTCCTTGTAAAGTTTTTCAAGCACAAACACCATGGAAGCCGGAGTAAATAAATTATATCTTGAGAGGCCCGAGCCATCAACCCATCTGGGAAGATTTTTAAGATCTGCCAGATAGGTATCTAAGACAAATTCCCTTACAAGGCTGGAAGAAATAGTGTCGGTAAGAGCGGCAGATGATGCCAGAAGTAATTGCTCAGCGACAAAATTATCACTGTCTTCCATGAGTAATTTGTACAGGCTGTCAGATGGGGTATCTCCGTACAGAAGATTAAAATCCCCTTCAGGAAATACCTCTCTTGTGATGATCGATTTTCCTATGGCCCTTTCAAGCAAATCTACAGTGAGCTTATTCCCGCTTTTAAATGGGATTTTCAGGCTGTCTCTGCCTGTTGTGGCTATGTAGAAAAGGTTCTTATGTTCGAGTCTTTTTCCTGAAAGTTGAGCTTCGCTGATGCTATCCCGGAAATATTCCGGAATAACCGTTAGGTTCTTATTCCGATAAATAGTCAGCACATTTCCGTAGAGGGGAAAGGAGGATCTTTCAGGGGCAAAGGCACTTTCATAATCTTCCCATGCCCAGCCGGGGCCAAACCTTCCCTCTGAAAAAGCTGCAGGAATATAAATCAGATTCTCAAAGTTCTGTAGAAAGTTAACAATACTGCTGTCCTTTAGCTCGGGATGTAAACTTCCCGGGTGCCCTGTTCCCTGAAAATAAACGGTGTCACTACTTATTTTATATCGCAGGGACGGAAGGGAGTCACCGAGAATTTTAAGGGTTGTATAAAGCGTAAATATCTTGGTATTGCTGGCCGGAGTGAAGTATTTATGTTCATTTACAGAGAAGAGCGTGTCTCTGGTCTCAGGTGCATAGATGAACAGGCCGGTGAAATGATCCTCAAAACCACTCAGCGCTAGCTTCTCAGACAGGTCTTTCTCAATTTTTCTATTTTTTAGAGAGGAGCATGCTGTTAACATGCAGGTTATCAGAAAGATAAGAAATGTATTAAGTGTGGATCTGTGGACTTTCATTTATCGGACTATTGTGCCATTCATCGATTAATAGGTGAAATTATCTAATATTTAACCAATCGCACACAATAACGAACACCTTTTTTTGTTAATTTCGTTTAAACAGTCTAACTAAAATACACATGTATGGCTAGAGCTATGTTGGAGTATTACAAAACAGTACTTCAAAAAGTTAGTTTCGATGCAAAGTTATTCAGCAAAGAACTACAAAAAGCAATTTCAAAGCTGTTACCCTATGAAATTGAAGAACTAAAACACTGGTTACTAGGGTTTATAACCGACAAACCAGAGCTAAGAGAAAGTTTAATTTATATAAAAGCATAAAAAAGCTGCCCCCCGGGGCAGCTTTATTTTTTTATGTTCTTCACGCGCTGCTTTCAGTTTTTTGAAAGCGGACTAACAATTTTTACGTCCTGAAATTTTATTGCCCCCCTTATTACAGAAGCAATAACCTCCCTTAATGCGTTGGTGATATGAAGTTTCAATTCTTTTTTGTGGTAGATCAGACTTATCTCACGGGCAGGAGAGGGTTCCTGAAAATACTTTAAATTTGATTTCTTTCGATCATCCAGGGCAACAGCATTGAGATAGGGAAGGAGCGTCATTCCCAATCCTTCGTTAGCCAGATTCACCAGGGTCTCAAAACTCCCGCTCTGCAAATGGAAGTGATCTTCGAAATTTTTGGATGCCTTACACAAATTAACCACACCTTCCCGAAAACAATGCCCGTCTTCCAAAAGCAGGATATCCCGTATATCAAGTAATTCGGGATTAAGCTTTTCTTCCTTGCTCAGTCTGTGGCTTTTGGGTACATATCCTACAAAAGGTTCATAATATAAAGGGCGTTCTGTTATAAACTCTATATCCAGAGGAGTTGCGGCAATTCCCGCATCGAGGTGGCCGTCCTGAAGGTTGCGTATAAGGCTTTCCGTATTCTGTTCCCGTATCACCAGATTCACCTTGGGATACTTATTGATAAACGTCTTCAGAAACATAGGTAAAAGGGTGGGCATAACTGTTGGGATTATTCCCAGAGTAAATTCTCCCCCGATAAACCCCTTTTCCTGGTCGACTATATCCTTAATCCGTTTCGCTTCATTCACAATATTCTTCGCTTGTGCCACAATTTTCCTTCCTGCCTCTGTGATGGAGATAGGCTTTTTACTGCGGTCGAAAATCCGGACATCCAGTTCGTCTTCTAACTTTTGAACCTGCATACTCAGGGTAGGTTGAGTGACAAAACTCTTCTCCGCGGCCAGGGTAAAATTCTGATATTCGGCCACGGCTAAAACATACTGTAATTGTGTAATCGTCATAGTATAGTGTTACGCAATAAATTTATAAAAACTATCGATAAAACCTATGATGTTTACTGTTATTTATATGATAAATTTATGCTAAAATCAGATAAGAATGGAATTAAACAGTATTGGACTGGATGCAAAACAGTCACGCGAATTAGGAAAAGAACTCAATGTTTTACTGGCGAATTTTCAACGCTACTATATGAACCTCAGAGGGATCCACTGGAATATCAAAGGAAAGCGATTCTTTGATCTCCATGTGAAGTTCGAGGAGCTATACGATGATGCTAACCTGAAAGTAGATATGGTAGCGGAGAGAATCTTAACCCTGGGAGAAGTGCCCCTGCATACCTTTGAGGATTACATTGAGATTGCCAAGGTGCCACAGGGAAAAAATGTTACCGTTGATGAAAAGGCTATCCGACTTATTGTTGATTCCCTGAAGGAGCTACTCAAAATAGAAAGGCGCATCCTCGATGCTTCTGATGAAGCAAATGATGAGGGAACAAATTCGATGATGAGTGATTTTATTACAGAACAGGAAAAGACTGTCTGGATGATGAAAGCCTGGCTGGCGGAAGAGATATAAAAAAAGCCCACTTCGGTGGGCTTTTTTTTAAGTTAAAATCTGATATTCAGTTCCAGATCTTCCTCTGTAACCTCAAACTTGGCTGCATCAAAGGTTGGAGGGCCCATGTGCATATCATTGCCCGACATTCCGTAGCTTTCTTGGGGCATGCCGTTGTTGTCGAAGTCCATTTGGTTGTTGCCATTCAGATCGTGCATCACCATAACGGCATAGGTTCCGGGTTTCACTCCTTTGAAATTCAAGAGAAGAGTCCCTTTTTTGCCTTCAGCTACATCAAAATCAATTCCTTCACTTTGCATAAAGGTTTCAGCGGTGTGCAAGGCGGCATATACCTGTCCTCCGTCTGTTAATACATTTTCAATGGTGATGACGATATCAGCACCCTGGGTTTCCTGTGCAAAGCTGAATTGAGAGAGAAGAGCAAAAGCAAATACTAACGATAAATTTTTCATAATTCCGGGTTTATTGATTAACATGCATCAAAGGTGTACATACTCCCTGGCCCGGCTAAAAAAGACCTACTGAATTGTAAAAACTCCTGTCCGAATTGTAATTATTGGTCACTTTTTTCGGTAGTAACGGCTACATCCCTGTCCTCAACGATCAGGCAAAGCAAGCCTGCGAGTATCATGGAAACCCCACCTATGATAAGGGCATAGATAGAAACATTTCCAAAGAAAGTCTTTAACATAAAGCCCAGTATACCTGCCGCAACGATCTGGGGGATAACAATAAAGAAGTTAAACACCCCCATATAATATCCCATTTTATTGGCAGGCAGGATACTCGATAACATGGCATAGGGCATAGACAGTATACTGGCCCAAGCAATACCAACCCCTATCATGGCCACCAACAACATATTGGGATCTGTGATAAAATAAATAGATAACAAACTGATTCCTCCACAGACAAGAGCAAGCAAATGGGTTATGCGCCTGCTTAGCTTTTTGGCGATGACTGGAAGCAGAAAGGCTACAAGTGCTGCAATCCCATTATAAATCGCAAAGCAAATCCCTACCCAGTCGGCGCCTTCATTGTAAAGTACCGAACTCGTATCTGATGTGCCATAGATGTGGCTGGTAACTGCCGAGGTGGTGTAAATCCACATGGCAAATAGGGAGAACCAGGAGAAAAATTGTACAAAAGCCAGTTGTACCATGGTCTTCGGCATTTTAAAAATCCCAAGAAAAGATTCCATCAAACCACCAAAAATTCCCTTACTGGCGTTCTCTGCCTTCAGTTGTTCCAGATCATCAGGAGGATATTCATCTGTTTTCAATACCGTCCACATGACTGCGCAGAAATAAGCAATACCTCCCAGATAGAAAGACCACTTTACTGAATCGGGTATTCCACCATCTGCAGCAATATTACTGATGCCGAACCAATTGGTAAAGATCCAGGGCAGGGCTGAAGCGATAATGGCCCCCAGACCTATAAAAAAGCTTTGCATGGCAAAGCCACTGGTGCGTTGTTCATTGGGGAGCATGTCGCCAACAAATGCTCGAAAAGGCTCCATACTTATATTGATAGAGGCATCCAATAGCCAAAGCATAATCACAGCCATCCAGAGGGCTGTGGAGTTGGGCATGAGAAACAAGGCCAGGGTGGCCAGAATGGCCCCTATTGCAAAAAAAGGCCGTCGCCTTCCCCATTTTTTATGCCAGGTACGGTCGCTGTAGTATCCAATGATCGGTTGTACCAATAAACCTGTCACGGGCGCAGCGAGCCATAGGATGGGAAGTTCATCCTTAGAAGCACCCAGGGTTTCAAAAATTCGGCTGACATTGGCATTTTGCAGGGCAAATCCAAATTGTATACCCAGGAAGCCAAAGCTCATATTCCAAATCTGCCAAAATGATAGTCGCGGTTTTATCGAACTGATTGAGATATGTTCCATTTTTTAAAAAAATTGATGATGCTGATAAATGTAGGTCTTTTTAACGAAGTATGGTCGATGTCCCTGATACAGGGCGATTAGAAGAACCTATGAAAAAATAACAGGGGTGTTTTAAGAAAACAAATATCAAATTCTCGATGAATAACCTCTTTCTTTAACAATTATGCAGTCATTCGTCGAATTCTTAATCAAAGCACTGCATTTTGCCGAAAAAAGTTGCCTAGTTATCGACCATTCTTCAACTTGGTAATCCAAATCTTACGAAAATATTAACCTATGTACTAAAAATTACTCCTTCTTAATTTGAGTTTTTTATTCTTGGCGAAAGGTGTTCCCACCTTGTGAAAGGAGCTTTGATTTAGTGCAGATAATACTTGTGCCATGTTCTGCAATAATCTATCTATTTTCAAGGATTCTGTTAGTGTTGTCCATTTTAGGTTTTGGGCATTGATTATGTTGAGTCTTTCATTTTCGGGACACCTTTTTAGCCAGGAAGAAACACCTTATGTTTCCTATAACGTACCTTTTCAAAATCTTTTAAAATTTAATCGATTTCTGATCAACCCTACATTTTCTACCGTAAGGGAAGACAAGTCATATATAAACTTTTTTCACCGAAGCCAGTCGGCCTACTTCCAGGATAACTTTCAGAACTATTTTCTGAGTTACAGCGGTAGGATCAACGACCGTACAGGCTTGGGAATCAGTGTGTATAATCAGCAGGAAGGTTTGGTCTCAAATATCGGCCTGCTCACCAATTATGCCTATGGGGTGCGATTGTCGCCAAAGAGTAATCTCACTTTTGGATTCAATATTCCCTATTACCGCAGCAGTTTTGACGAGAGTAGGGCTGTGACTAATGAAGATGACCCTCTATTAGCCACCTTTAATGAAAATTCAATTATCGCCTTCCAACCGGGACTTAATGTTTCCTTTGGAAGTTTTGACGTTGGAGTATATGCAGAAAACCTCTTTGATTTTAACCTTAAATCGGGGGAGACACTAACCACTTTCAATGAAAAATCATTTTCTGCCCATTTGCAGTACACCAAAAATTTTGAATACGCCCAGGGTGTATTTACCGAGGGAAGGATTATGCCCTTAGCTCGATTGAGAAAGGTTGGAGAAGAAAACCTGGTCTTTGGGGGAGGAATCATCCTTGATTTGCCCAAACTAGGTTGGCTTCAGGCAGGTTACGATAGTTTTTACGGAGGATCCGCAGGGGTGGGCTTCAATATAAATAAGCGACTCTCCCTGGGGTATAACTTTGAAAAAGGCTTTGCCCAGGATATCGAAAATTTTGGGGTTACCCATGAGATCTCCGTGGCATATAATTTCATTCCTACCTTAACCGAAGACATGGTTCAAGTGGATGTGGATGATGAGAAGGCAACAGACTGGATCGACAGGAAGCGGAGGATTAAGAAGAACAAAAATCCCTTATATCTGGAAATCGATAAATTACGCAGGCTAAATCGGGCAAATTACGCTGTTATCAATGAATTGGTTTATAAGGTAGATTCTTTGGAGAGCCACATCAATTCAGAAATGGAGCGTCGTTATGAGCTCGCCATAAGAAACACCAGAAGAGAACTCGATGAGATGAAGAATGCAATGGGATATGAAAAACCTGCCCTGGTAGCACAGAATGAGGAAAAAGGTACTCCGGTACGCCTGAGTGAATCGATCAAACTTCAGATGGAGAGAAATTTAGATTCCCTGAAACGACTTAGTCAGATGACCATGGCTCCAAATCAAAGAGCTGACGAGACCATTTTGCTGGAGAATCTCGTAGGCGTTCCTGAAGGTCATTACGTTATTGCGAATGTCTTTGAGACTGAAGAGTATCTTAAATTATTCCTGGCCGCACTTGAGGAAAAAGGTATAGAAGCCGGATATTTCACTAATCCAATCAATGGCCTTAATTATGTCTACCTGGCCCATTATGAAGACCAGGAGGAAGATCTGGAAGAGATCAAAACGGATTTCCGTTCTAAATACGGGAATGAACTATGGATTATGAGTGTGCAAAAAGCTTCGAACACCAGGATGGCTACTCTGAATTTCGATGACTAATAATTAAAAGGGCCTCTAATGTTGAGTGATAAAGCCCGGGAGTGATTACCCGGGCTTAACTTTATCCGGGTATTATTTCCTTGTCCCTTTTGTTGACGATCTCAATGATCCAGTAGATGAGTTGTCCAATTCCATTGGCGAAAATGAACAGGAGTATCCACACCAGTAGCATATTATTTTCCCGTAGATTCGGATTATTAGCTGCATGCACAATGTAGAAAACCAGACTTCCGAAGGAGATTAAAACCGCCAGGAAGATGAAAATCAAAAAGATACTCAGGTTCCCCAAAATCAAATGTGCGGAGTAGTTGCCTGAACTGTGATTGAAATCATCCATATTGCTAAAGATGAAAAAGAGGAAGATAAAATATGCTATCATTCCAAGGAAGAGCATGGCAATTGGGCCTATTGCAAAAAATGCCTGCCAAAATTTACTTCGTAACATAGTTAGTTGAAATTAAAGGTTGTCTCGTAAGTTAGTAGTTTTTCACAAGCTTCACAACGAAGAAAGACCCGAAGTTATTCGGGTCTTTCAGCAAGGTTGGATAGTTGAGAGTTTGCGCTGCTTTAATTCATAGCGCTATATGCCATATCGGGTCTCATTCTCCCCGTGTATTCTTCATAGCTTAGGAGATCGGCAAAGAGATCCCACATTACTTTGTTACCATCTTCCCCAATTAACTGGTCGTTTGCCATTGCTTTCTGTGCATAATCTACTTCGTCTTTTGCTGCTACGGCCACCATATAGAACTCACCCCTGGTTCCGAATCCACTGCGATAAACACGATAGTGCATTTTAGATCCCTTACTGGCAAACATATTTTTAACCGCTATCATTTTCTCCTTCACCTTGGCGCGATTGGCCGGGGTGACATAGAGATAGTGGAATTTTCGGTAGTCTTCCCCTTCGGGTGTTTGATTAATTCCACCCGGTTGATAAGAAAGATTCATATCTAATGTAACAATGTAATCGTGTTCTACATCGTAGCACTTGTCCATTCTGTTGAACAAGGCGCCCATGGCTTCCTTCCCCATTTTTTCTGAAAGGGTTGCAAAAACAGGCTTATCGAGATCAGCCATATTTTCAACCGGACTCACATACAGATAGCGATGGTCAGATGTGTTGGTCACAATAAATGCAACTTCCTCAACACTGTGTTTTTTCATATTGCTGACCAATTCTTTACAGGTTGCTTCGTATTCGGCAATCATTCCCGGTTTCACCACGTCTTCATGGACCCAGAAAGACTGTGTCGTTTTCGATTCCTGCGCCAAGAGGAAGAAGGGTAAAAAACTCAGTAAGACGATAATTAATAAATCTTTCAACTTTGTTTTCATGATTGTTTAGATTAGGTTTAGCTATAGATTGCTTTTGATTACTCTTATTTTAAATTAGGCGGATTTAAAGTGAAGCCCAATTGTTGTAACAAGTACAGTTCGTTGTAATAAGTGTTTTCCTGGATCATTTTTCCTTCCGAATCAAAGGTGATTAGCGTCACTCCGTTTACTATGGCTTTTTTTCCTGTAGCGATAAATTCTGCAAATTCCCCGGTATTGGTGCCGCTGAAAGACCATTGTAGTATTACATTATCATCTTTTTCAATGAATTTATTGACAGTGATTCGGAGGTTGGGAAACGCCCTTATATAATTCTGGATATAAGCCTCGAGCTCCATGCGTCCATTAGCCACTTCCAGTCCATTCAGATTCCTGACAAACCCTTTGCCTATTATCCTGTCGAATGAGGAAAAATCTCCCGTATTCCAGCACGAATCGACATAGGTGATAGCCACCTTTTCTACATTTGAAGTGCTTTCGGGCCCTTTTTTTTCTACAGTTTGACAACCTATCAGTACTATCGCTAGCAGGATTGTATATGGGGTAGCACGTTTCATTCTCTTTGATTAGCATTTCAGATCAGCTGCTTATCGCCAAATCAGGATTTAATAAAAGCAATTATATGTAACAATCGGAGGTCCTGCGGACGAAGACCCACAACGAGTGTCCGAACAACTGCCTTTTTTTATCCTCCGGATGCTAATGGAATATTTTGTATCTTTCATAGCCTCATTTCCCCTCAGTGAGCCAGAATTAGAAATGAGAACACTTTGGATCAGAGTTGTTTGTACCGGCCTCTTCACAATTATAAGCGGACAGCAGGCCATGTCCCAAATTATTGACTTCAGCAAAGAAAATTCCTACAAACAGGTCTTCCGACAGACCGATAATTTTGGTTTGTCCTACCTCGATACACTTGAGTTTGGGTATAAAAGTGCACCTACCGATTCGCTCAGGTTTACTATTTTAAATGATCTCGCTTACTACTGGCATACACGCGATCTCGTAAAAGCCTACGAGTTTACCCAAATAGGATTAAAGGAGGCGCTGGTCAGTGGGCGGAATGAATGGGTGGGACGATTTCAGATCACCCAGGGGGCAATCCTCTTACGGGATGAAAAATTAGACAGTGCCAGAATTGTCCTCGGACAGGCTATCGGTGTTGTAGACCAGAAAGAACTTCCCTTTCTCTATACACAGCTCGGCTATGTTTATGAGCGTGAAGGCAACCTTACCACTGCAGCTGAATACGCCATGCGATCACTGCGTCTCGGGGAACAATTCAAAGATCTTCACGCACAGGCACTGGCGTACAGCGACCTGAGTAACTTGTTCTGGAAACAGGAAAAATACGATAAGGGGCTGGAACACGGCCTGCAGGCCCTCCGTCTTTTTGAAGCTTATGGAATGAACGATCTCGATTACGATTTTACACTCTATGTGGTTGGGAACCAGTACCTGGCATTGAATGATCTCGACAATGCCTTAAAATATTATAATCATGCTATCTCCATAGGGGAGCGCTATGGATTTTATAATAACCTTAGTGATATTTATATTTCCCTGGCCGAACTCTACGGTGGTTCGTTTCGCTATGCTGAGGCAGAAACCGCGGCACTTAACGCTATTCAGTACAGTGAACGCCTTAACAATAATTTTATGCTGATGCGCTCCTGGCTTTCCCTGGGAAAATTGCAAAATCTTCAGGGGAAATTCCTATCAGCAATTTCCAGTCTTGAAACCAGTATTAAAATTGCGACTGAGGATTTCAGTGATGCTTTTTTTCTCAGTGAAGCTTACCAAAATCTGGGAAAGGCCTATGCAGGCAGCCGTAATTACAAAGATGCCTACCACGCCTTCGAAGTATATGATCAGTTGCAGAAAGCGGTTTTTACCGAAGAAGCGGCCGAACGCATGTCTCAGATTCAAACTGAATTGGAGGTTGCAGAAAAAGAAAGTACGATACAGCTTCAGGGAATCCAGCTAAAGAAGCAACGCGTTATTCAGACTTTGGGTATGATCGTGATCCTTCTGCTCTTCCTCTATCTTCTTTTAATTTTTAAATCAGTGAGAAGAAACAAGAGGAGTAATGAAATGCTACAGCTCCAGAATGAGGAAAAAGAATTCCTGCTGAAAGAAATACATCACAGGGTGAAAAATAATTTAGAGATCGTATCGAGTCTGCTCACCCTTCAGTCTGAACAAATCAGTGATGAAAAAGTCAGAAATGCAATGGTGAAGAGTCAGCAGCGTGTCCACAGTATGAGTATGATCCATCAGAAACTGTATCAGGGAAACAGCCTTTCTAATATTGAGATGAAGGACTACTTTAAAAATTTAGGGAATCATGTGATTAACTCATATGGAATGGAAGACAGGGTGGAACTCGAATGTTCGATGAAACCACTTTCCGTAGATATCGATCATGCTATTCCCATAGGTCTCATCGTCAATGAGCTCCTTTCGAATGCTTTAAAATATGCATTTCCAGAAAACAGGAAAGGTATTATTCGTGTCTCCCTGGAGCAACACGAATCTGTTTTGCACCTTGAAGTTTCCGATAACGGGGTAGGGAAGGTGATGTCGGAAGAACCTGATGGAACCGGCTTCGGTACCCAGCTTATCGAATTATTAACAACACAGCTCGATGGAGAAATGAAGTTAGTGGTAGACAAAGGAACAATGGTTTCATTTGATTTTCAACGTATAAAAGCCGCATAAGTATGGACAGTAAAACCCGTGTTCTCATTGTGGAGGACGATATGATCATCGCTGCTAATATCTCGCTGCAACTGACTAAAGCAGGGTATGAGATAACCGGGATTGAATCGAGGGGGGAGGAAGCAGTGATCCATTCTCGATTAAACACCCCTGAAATCATTCTGATGGACATCAACTTAAAAGGCGCGCTAAACGGAATAGATACGGTGAAGAAGATTCAGGAATTTTCCGATATACCTGTTATCTATATCACAGCCAACAATGATGAACCGACCTTTGAGGAAGCAAGACAGACTCATCCTTTTGCCTTTATCGCTAAACCTATTACCAAAAGTAATATGCTCAGATCCCTGGCACTGGCTACCGAACAGGTGAAAACCAAAAGTAAATCGGCTCCCGCAGAAGAAGATTATATGGCCCTTCTCAATGATCGGATTTTTATCAGGCATCACGGACAGATGGTGAAATTACTGCTCCAGGATATACTTTATGTTGAGGCCGACCGAAATTACTGTCATGTTATGACGCCCAAAAAGGAATACGTGCTCACCACTACCTTAAAAGACATGCAAAACAAATTACCCGGAGACATATTTGTAAGGGTACACCGTTCATTTCTGGTAAATATCTCCAAATTAGATGTAGTTGCGGAAAGTCATGTTGAGATCAACAGAAAGGCTATTCCACTGAGCAAGTCGCACCGTGAAGGACTCTTGAAGCACCTGCAGACAATTTAGGAGATGCTCATCGGCTATTCTGATTCTTCCGAGCGGCTGTCCTCCTTTTTTTTCATAATATCAGCTATATGCCTTCTTCCTGGTTCATCTTTAGCTTTCAACTCCTTGATAATCCTTTCATGATCTTCCTCCCGTCCCTGAGAAAGTTTAAATGCTGCCTGTATCTCATCTATCTGAATTCGAAATCCCACAACCCCTCGCACCTGTTTAAGCGTAGCCGGGGACATCTGCTCAAGGGAAATCGGATTTTTTTCCTCCTTTTCATAATGATCTACCAGACCGTGAAGCCATTGCAATACTTCTTCAGTGCTCATGACTTTCACCCTGCCATAAATATGTACGGCGATATAGTTCCAGGTGGGCACTTCTTCCTCTTTGTACCAGGAAGATGAGATGTAGGAATGCGGTCCGTGAAAAATGCAGAGGACCCTGGGGTTGTTCTCAAATGCTTTCCATTGGGGGTTGGCTTTGGCTATATGGCCGATTAGGATGTCCTTTCCGTTTTCATCTTTTCCTAATTCAAGTGGAGTGTGAGTGGCCCATGGTTTTCCTTCCGACTGATTTATAAGGATTGCAAAGGAGTGGGCCTTAATGAAGTCCCTTACCTCGGAAATGTTTTCGTTTTTATACTGTGATGGAATATACATAAGGAGATAACTGAGGTTAAAAATAGATAAATTAAATCAGGTATTGGGGCACTTTGCTTACAACTGAGAAGACCTATTTCACAATTCGGTCATACTTTTTTTTAAAGCAAAAGGTATCGTCTGATATTTGCAGAGAATAATTTTTTCTGTAGAAACACATCGACAAACACATGCAGGTCTGTTTACAAAATATACTTTTTGCTACCTTTAAACAAAGGAGTTTGAGTTCACGGAGCGTTAAGAAACACAAAAAATGAAAGAATTTAATACCGTATTAAAAGTGTCGCTGATACTTACAATAGTTATTGTGCTATTGAATCTCCTTGTGAATTTTGGCGAACCTGTACTGATGATGGATTTGTTTGAAATGACAGGGATATCTTTTATTTACTGTTTTGTCCTCACGGCTGTCGGATCTTCCTTTCACAATTATGCAAGCAGAAAATACAGCTGGGAAACACAAGCTGTAAAAAGGTTGTGGTTTGGTGCAATAGGCTCGGTTATTTTAACTGTAATAGCTTTTGGTTTAGTAAGATGGTTTATAAAAGTGATCATTTACAACAATACTTTTGAGGACTTTATTGAAAATGAAAGTGTGATCAACTATATCATTGCCCTGGTCATCACCCTTGTCATTTCCCTGTTTATTCATGCCTTTTATTTCTGGAAAGCGCTTCAGGATACCAAGATCAAAGAACAAAAGATAATTGCCGGGACGGCTTCGGCCAAATTCGATGCCCTGAAAAACCAGCTGGATCCACACTTTCTCTTTAACAGTCTCAATGTACTGACCAGTCTGATAGAGGAGGATCCCAGGCAAGCCCAGCGATTTACTACGGCCCTATCTAAGGTATATAGATATGTGTTGGAGCAAAAGAATAAAGACCTGGTGCCTGTAAACGAGGAACTCGATTTTGCCAGGACCTACGTGAAGTTACTGACCATGCGTTTCGAGGATGGAATAGCTTTCGAAATACCGGAAACCTCCAGTATTCCCGATGCTAAGATCGTACCTCTTTCTTTACAGCTCTTACTGGAAAATGCAGTAAAACACAATGTTGTGACTTCTTCAAAGCCTTTGAGAATTAAGGTTTTTGAGGATAATGGAAAATTGGTAGTGCAGAACAACCTTCAGGAAAAACCTGTTGTAAAGAGAAGCAGTGGGGTAGGGCTGCGAAATATACAGCAGCGGTACTCTATATTGTCAAATAGAGAAGTAAATATTATTAAAACGGCATCAGATTTTATGGTTGAATTACCGATGCTGACTAAACAAATTGGAAGTATGGAAACACAAAAAGCTTATATAGAAGACAAGCGTTATGAAAAAGCAAAAGAGAGGGTGCAGGCAATCAAAGGATTTTTTGGTAACCTGCTGGCCTATTGTATAGTGATCCCCTTTCTGGCCTGGCTAAATTACCGGACGACAGATTTCCCCTGGGTATTATTCCCGGCTTTGGGTTGGGGGATAGGTCTAATCACCCACGGAATGGAAGCCTATGGGTACAATCCGCTTTGGGGAAGGCGCTGGGAAGAGCGTAAGATCAAGGAGTTTATGGAGCAGGACGACTTTTAAATTGCTTTTGAGTTGAGTAATTCCCTTTCCTCGGGATACGATTCATCATCAAAAAATTACAATTGGGTTGTATGGTTTTTTAAATCAGTGAATAAAAAAGGAAATTTGAAGTAATCAATAATATTTAAACACTAATCATGGAAGATTTAAGTAAAGAGAATAAGTATCTCCGGGCAAAAGAACGCGTAGACCGACTAAAGAAATTTTATACAAACCTCACTTCGTATGTGCTGGTAATATCAGCCCTGGCGCTGATCAATTATGCTACCAATGAATGGCGATACATGTGGTTTTTGTGGGCAGCCTTTGGATGGGGTATCGGCATTCTGTTTCACGCCATTGGCACTTTCGACCTCAATCCTTTCTTTGGAAAGGGATGGGAGGAAAGGAAAATAAAGGAATTGATGCGTGATGATGATGAGATAAAAAGATGGGAATAAGAAATAAACAGGAAAAAATGGAAAAGGAATTTGAAAGTGAAAAATTAAAAAAAGCCAAGAAGAGAGTAGAAGAACTCAAGGGTTTTTATATCCACCTAAGTATATACATCGTAATAAATGCTTTTATTCTGGTGAATATCCTGGTAAGAGCATTGGATGACGGAGATACTTTCTGGCAGTTTGGCACCTTCTTCACGCCTTTTTTCTGGGGAATTGGCCTGGCCTTCCACGCTGCCAAGGTATTTGATTATAATCCGATACTAGGGAAGAACTGGGAGGAGAGACAGATCAGGAAATATATCGATAAAGACAAACGCGACGCCGCAAAATATAAATAGTCATGGACGAAAGATCAATTGAGGCTTATAAGAGGGCCCAAAAAAGGGTAAAAAAGATAAAAGGATTCTACAGGCATCTTACGATTTATCTGGTAGTAAACGCTATTATCGTAATTGAAGGGCTTTGGGGAATTAACTTTCTTGAGATGAATACTGCCAATATTGATCCCTCATTTGTACAATGGCTCATCTGGAACGTTTTAAGTGTCCCGATTCTATGGGGAATAGGATTGTTTGTTCATGGTATCCGGGTATTCTCACCACAAATTCCAATCTTAAAGCAATGGGAAGCAAATCAAATCAGGAGGTATATGGAACAGGAGGAGAACCAATAGAGTAATACGCTGTTGTAGTTCAAAATCTAATTAATCCCATTAAAGGTAATGATCGTTGAAAATATGAATGTAATAATAATTGAAGATGAAAAACCGGCTGCAAGAAGATTGTCGAGGATGTTGTCTGAGCTCGGACTTGAGGCCAAAAAAACCTTACATTCTGTTGAAGAGTCCTTGCAGTGGTTTCAGAATAATCCGCATCCAGATCTGATTTTCCTTGATATTCAGCTGTCTGATGGCCTTTCTTTCGAGATTTTTGAACTACTTGAGATAAAAAGTTCGATCATCTTTACGACGGCATTTGACGAATACGCCCTGCAGGCCTTTAAACTTAATAGTGTGGATTACCTCCTCAAGCCTATTGATGAGGAAGAATTGGAAAAAGCAGTTGCTCAATATAAATCGCAAAACGCAGTCTCCAGTTCCAGGATGGCGGTCGACTTTGAAGATATAAAAAAGTTGTTGGTGAACCCGATCGACCGGGAATACAAAAAAAGATTTACCGTCAGGGTAGGGCAGCACCTCAAGATTATCCATGCAGATGATGTGGAATGTTTTTACAGTGAGAACAAAGGCACCTATGCGGCAACTACCGAAGGAAGAGCATACCTGCTCGACAGTACCCTCGAGCAGTTAGAGTCTGAACTTACACCTAAAATTTTCTTCAGGGTGAGCAGGAAATATGTGATCAATATCAACCATATCCGCGACATAATTTCCTATACAAATTCGAGGTTGCAAATCAAGTTAAACAAGACTTCAGATCAGGAAATCATCGTCAGCAGGGAGCGTGTAAGAGATTTTAAGTTATGGTTGGAATAAGATTAATCAAATACCTGAAATACAGATAGGTAATATTCACTATAGATTTTTCTTATAGTTGGTTTTTTGAGTATTTTCTTCCTTTTTCACAACCCGGTTTTCGTCGAAAGATGAAGGCAGCAAAGCGGGGATCAATTTGATAAAAATAGGTAAGAGAACAGCTCCTCCGGGTAAGAGAAAAATGGCCAGAGAAGGAACACTTTTAAAGACGTCCACAAGTTGGTCCTGAACTTTTTTCTTTTCATCAGCACTAAGATCTTTTACGGCTCCTTTCGAAATCAGAAAAACCAATTCCTTACTTTCCGCAAGTTCCTTTTGAAGGCGTTTACTATTTCTCAGGATCAATTTGTTTACCACCCTCGACATGCTGTCATAAAATTGGACGGCCATATTGGTATCCTTTAAAAATGAGATTTTATTAATATTCTTTTTAAAAAAGATGGTGATGTCTTCCAGGGATGTGGCAATCTGTTCATCGGTAAACCCCATGTCTTTTCCAATGCCATAAATGAATTGTGACTCCTTGTAATCAAGCGAATAATCTTCCCATACCGTAAGACAGGCTACATCCAAAAAATACTGATTCTCCCAGGGGGAACAATTGTTCAGCAAGATTTCCCGATAAGAGCCATCAAACTTTTCCTTATCCCCATCGATAAAGGTAAGGGAAGCGGCGAATAACTGAGACAATTTTTCGTCGGCCTTGTTTTTCTCTTTGGCATTCAGCGCGTGATAAGTAATGTTGATGGCTAAATACTCCAGTTTTTGCGCCTCCTTAACAATTTCCTTTCCGTCCCTTAAGAAATACCTGAAAGTGAGAACATCAATAAACAACAGCGAATTGGTGATAATGCTATTAAAGGTCCTGCTGATGACATTATCATCGAGGTAGACCCTTGATTCAATCAGTTTTTCGAGTTGTGCAGATGTTTTACTCCCGGTAAGGATCTTGTTTAATAAAGAGATCTGACTCACTTTGAGTTCCTTGTAAAACTCAAAGATGGTTTCCAAAAAATCATCAAAACTATGCTCCTGTCTTTCCACGGCAAAGGTGAAGTACAAAGCCGTAAGCAGATTAATTTTGGCTCGTTCATCCTCAGAGGGAGAATGTTCTATACTTATATAAGATGGTGTTTCCACATTCATCCCGTAGACAAAGCCGTATTCTTTCAGGCTTGTATACAAGGTTGAGAAGTCGGAATAAATCCCAGCCTTATTTCTTACAACCTCTCCAAATTTATTGATCCAGCCCGGTCCCGAGGGATTCATATCCTGAGAATTTGATTCTAAAGTACGGGAAAAATGACTTTTCTAAGAACACAATGCGTCATAATGAAAAAGAAATCAATTCTAATTAAGAAGAAATTAACATTTAAGACCAAACCCCGCCATTTACTTTCCGTAGGTAGGGTAACGATAATCTTAAAAATCATAAACAATGAGTAAAACAATTTTTTTTGGGAATTCCTTAGAAGTGCCTGCATTTAAACATGGACCATTGATCAGGATGCGGGTTGATGCCCTTTAAGAAACATCAGAAAATAATAAGATATCTATGGCATTTCGTCGAAAAGAGCTGTGCTATTGCTCGATTTTCCTGCAATTCTTTAGGAAAACATAGACGAAATGCCTATTTTTATCGTTTAAGTTCATATTATAATGCCCCAAGTATTACAATAGAACGATAGTAAACTTAAAATTGAGTATTAACCGACCCGAATCACCTACGTTATGGAATACTTCCTTTTTGTCAGCTGGACCGTAGCTATGCTCCTTGTGTTTATTAAAATTTGGATGGCTAACCGATCATTGCAAAATCTGCTTCGCAAATAGTCTATTTCTACATCATCCTTTAGTAACGTGATCCTGATTTTCGGGATTCGTAATTCTCTTGTGACACCCTATATCGAAAAGACTTAGAGACGATTTTTGAGACCATAGGAGGTTAAAAGTGAATAAGTGTATAGATAAAAGTCATAAAAAAAGGCCACCTATGAGGCAGCCTTCTTTGTAATTATTTATGTACTTTATTTTATAATTCCCGTACAGCTGATCCGAGCGCCTGCAGCACCACTGGGCTGAGAGGTAAAATCATCAACTCCCTGATGTACGATCACGGCCTTACCTACAATATTCTTGGTTTCATCCTCACAACTCAGACACCAGAGATCGGTGGAAAACTCCACAGTGGCATTTCCATCGGCATCAGCTACAAAATTTCCAATGTCCCCTCTGTGATAGCCCGTATCATCTCCCCATTTCCCGTGAGGTTCCGCTGTTGGATTCCAGTGGCCTCCTGTAGAGGTTCCGTCATCCGCCGAGCAGTCGGCTTTTTCATGAATGTGAATAGCATGCTCGCCTGGGGTAAGCCCTGAAAAACTGGCTTCCATGGTTACTTTTCCATCTTCCTCGGTAAATTTGACTTCCCCTGCCACATTGCTATCGCTTTTAGGTTCCATCTTAAAAGCTACGGCTTCCACCATGATCTCTTCCTTTACCATTTCCATCTTCTCTTCCATTTCTTCTGCGGCCTCGCCGGCTTCCTTTTTGGTTTCCTTGCAACTAAAAGTTAGTGCAAGAAGAAGACTTAAGATTGATATTTTAATAATTTTCATTTTTATATTTTTTTGAATTACCCCTAAAGTTACACAATAATCCGGGCGATGTCAATTGGATTTTTCTGGATCTGAGGAGATCATCGGTCTTGATTAAAAATTTTTCTATTTTTTACAAGCTTAGATATTCTAGTCTGCTGCTTTCGACTTTTTCCGCAAATCGGGATTAAAGAAAATAGCCAGTTGAAACCGATCGTAATTGATCTGATTAAAATGGTTCTTCAGATAGCCCACTTGCAGGCTTGCATTCTCGGTAATATGAACCCCAAAGGCAAAGTACAATCGGTTTTGTCCAAAGATATCGTCCTGTAAATTCAGAAATACCTCGTCGTAGGCGTTCAGAAAAAAAGTATCAGTAAGAGGCAGCGTTAGTTGCAAACGATACCTGGCCCTGTGCTGGGTATCGGTAAAGGAACCGAAATCAATAAAACGCTGTTCAAGCCGATAACGATGCTCAAAATTAAACTCCCCAACCTTATTTTTAAGGATGAATTGCTGGAAGATCCTGTTTTCCTTGAAATTTACTTCATTTTCAAACTCCTCAAAGGTATTGTCAGTATTGATATAAGCATATCCAAAAGTGGCAATGGCATTGGAGTTTATATGATAATTCAATCCGGTACGAAGTAATAGCTGGTTGAAATTACCCGCTGTTTCATAATAACGAAATTGTGCTTCGGAATGAATACTGAGTTTCTCAGCAATCTGATTTGTTCCAAAATACATATACCAGGCTCCCCAGTCATCTTCTCCGGTATCCTGGGCCTGGACCATCCCGAAGTGCATCAGGGCTAAGACAAGAAATATTTTTCTCATTCAGTTTCTGTTTGAAGTTCCATTGTGCTCCCGTCCTGTATAGGTTCCCCTTTATCCTCTTTCAGGTATACATCAAGGAATTCGAGTATTTTACTATAAGCGGTGATCTGATTCTCTTTTTTAACGAAGCCATGGCCTTCATCCTCAAATAGGACATATTCTACGGGGACACCATTTTTCCTAACTCCGGCGACGATCTCATCCGACTCTACCTGCAGAACTCTCGGATCTTTTGAACCTTGAAGTACGATCAGGGGTTTGGTAACTTTATCGGTGTGAAAAAGTGGAGAAATTGCACGCAGTCTCAGTGAATCCTGACTGTTAGGATCTCCCAGTTCCTTGTAAAGTGCATCTTTAAAGGATTCCCACCAGGGCGGGATGCTGCGAAGGGTCCTGATCCAGTTGGTCACTCCAAAAAGATTAACTCCTACTGCAAATTCCTCAGGGGTGTAAGTGAGCGCAGCCATTGTCATATAGCCACCGTAAGACCCGCCGATAATACCTATTTTTTCCGGATCGATTTCCGACTGAGTAGCAAGCCAGTTCTTGCCTTCTACGCAGTCTTTGAGATCTTTGTCTCCATGATTGAGATCATCCATCCGGTAAAAAGTTTTACCGTACCCACTACTTCCCCTGTTATTTACGGCTAATACTGCATAGCCGTGATTCACCAGGTATTGAATAAAAGAACTGAAATTCTGCCTGCTTTGCCCACCTGGTCCTCCGTGAACCCATACCAGAGCCGGCACCTTGTTGCTGTCAGATGCCTGATGAGGTTTGTAGTAGATTGCAGGGATCTCAAGGCCGTCAAATGATTGATAGCGGATAACTTCTGCCTGTACCAGATCCTGAGCCTGGATTTCTTTATTTAAAACATCGGTCAGTTTTGTCTGCTCCCCACTCGCAATATCGTAAACATAGAGGTTGGAAGGAGTATGTGAACCACCGGCGTAAAATCTCATCAAACTGTCGTCATCAGAAAAGGCCACATTGGTTATATCCATGTTTCCTATGGCAGGTAAGCTCATCATTTCACCCGTATCAACTTCCACTACTTCAATGGTATTCTTGGCATCTTCGTTTATATAACTTACCCGGTATTTCCCGGTTTCAGTGAAATACGTGCCCATAATATCCCAGTCGCGTTCCATCACTTTTTGCTTTGAACCATCGGCAATATTGAATTGCATCACATATGAAAATTCACTCCCGTCATCCGTGGTATACAGAAACCCGTTGTTGTCAGGGGTAAAATCCTGAGCACTGTTGGCACTTTGATTTTCATTTATCTGGGTAAGCGTACCCTCATCAAGATTATAGAGAAACAGATCGCTGTCGTTGGTATTGATCGATTTGCTAAGGGCAAGTAATTTTCCATTATTTGAGATAGCTTCCAGGTTATACCCCTCATCGTTTTGATACACGAGGGTAGGGGTCAGGGTTGCAAGATCCATTTTATACAAATCGATATACCTATTATCGCGCTTATTTGAACCAAAGAAAAATCCTTTGTCATCTTTTGCCCAGCGATAGAAGAGAGATCTCGCTCCTTCATAGGGCGTTAAATCTCTATGGGTCCCATCATTATCCCTGAGGAAAATATGGTAGATCTCGTCACCGTTGTTATCCATCCGAAAGAGCATCCGCTCATCTTCAGGAAAATACGAGATCGCAAAGACGGAAGAACTGTCCGATTCGGTAACGGCCTGAAAATCTCCACCTTTGACGGGCACTGTGTACATGTTATAAATACCCGATCTGTTGCTGGTGACCAGCAATTTGGAAAGATCTGGAGAAAAACTTCCTCCCCATACATTCTCATTGTCCATCATCTGCTCTATGGTGTAGGTTTTCAGATTTTCTGCGATGGTATCTGTGGCTTCTTTTTCCTTGCAATTCCATAAAATTGCCAGGAAAATCAGTAGTGCTACCTTTTTCATTTGTCTTTGAAATTTATCGGTTATCATTTTATTTCCAATCCCCGGCTGTTTAGTCCAGATTAATGTCTGCTGTTTCTTTGAACATCAAAATACTAAGCGGTTCAATGGATTCCCTGTAGGATTTCCATTCCTCCTTAAAGAAGGTGTTTGTTTTTTCCAGGGCTTCTTTCAGATCCGCTTCAGCAAATTCCATAAGTCGGTTTTCCGTAGGAGTAATTCCCGATTTTCTGGAACGTACGTATTGGTAAGCTGTACCAATTCTCCTCATTACAGTGAGTTCAGGATTTCGGGTAATACCCTGGCGTTTATCAACTTTCCCTACATAGATATCGATAAGGCTATCAATCTTTTTTGAGATTTCTTTCGAAGCCTTTATGGCCTCCTCGAATTTTTCCTTATCCAGTTCCTTGAGATCTTTTTGATACCTATCGGCAATTTTTTTACTCTGCGCCAGCTGTTCTATGGCATCTGCGGCGGTTTGGGTAAACTTCTCGAGCTTTTTGCTCGCAGTGTATACCTCGTCTATCGCTGGCTGAGGCACATTTAGTCTTGGATCTGAAGCGACCGTGATCATAGTCTCGTCCTCTTCTTCCCCATAGGAAACCACTACCCTGTAAGTTCCCGGCTTCACCTCTACGCCACCTGACTCCCTGTTTCTTTTCCGAATCGTTCTCGAGGGACGGTCGGGTCCCTTTTCATCCATATTCCAATAGATCCGATGGAAACCGGCCTTTTCAGGTGTTTTGTATTTAAGGGTACGAATCTGTTCCTGGCCCTTGTATATCTTTACGAAGATCGAGTCCTTTGTTATTTCTGTTTTTTCACTGCCATCTTCTTCCCCCGATTCATCTGTTTTCTCTTCTGATTCGCTTTTCTTTTCACCCTTCTTATGCCCTTCTTTCAGATAATAGGTGATCATCGCCCCGTATTCCCGGTTACTTGCATTGAAAAGGGCATCTGCTCCAAATCGGCTACCTGTCGGCTGTTGATAGGCAGCCTGATAAGCCGTAGGAGGATCGAATACCGCAATAGTACTATTGAGGACTCCGGGATCTGCCGCAACTGCCCTTAAGGGTCTGATATCGTCCAATACCCAGGCTGCCCGGCCGAATGTGCCGATTACCAGATCATTTTCACGGGGGTGGATGGTTAGATCCTTGGTAGAAACTGTGGGAAACCCTTCAGTCCATTTCTGCCATTTTCCTGCACCGTCAAAGGATACGTATAATCCGTCATCGGTTCCCAGGAATAGCAAATTCTGGTTTTCGGGATCCTGCACGATAGACAATGTATAACTCTGCACATCCGAGGCATCGACGATCCTTTCCCATGATTTGCCATAATCTCTGGTCCTGTAAGCGTAGGGTGTATAGTTAAATCTTCGGTAATCATTAGCTATAAGAAGTGCTTCTCCACGGTTGCGGGGGGAAGCTTTAATTTGTGCGATCCAACTTCCTTTGGGGAGGCCTTTGATATTCTGCGTGACTTCCGTCCAGTTGGCTCCTCCGTTTTGAGTGATGTGCACCCTTCCATCGTCAGAACCTACCCATAACATATCTTTTTCCACAGGGGAAGGTTCAATCACCAGGATGGTACAGTGGTTTTCTGCACCGGTTGCATCCATGGTAAGTCCGCCGCTCTCACTTTGCTTCAGCTTCTCAGGATCATTGGTTGTAAGGTCGGGGGAGATCACCTCCCAGGTCAGACCTTTGTCTGTGCTCTTATGAACAAACTGACTACCAAAGTAGACCGTAGAGTTATCAAAAGGGTCCTGCCCAATCCCGGCATTCCAGTTAAATCGCAATTTTGTTTCAGCGTCAGGCGGTGTGGGTCTCACCGTATAGTTGTTACCTGTAATATGGTCATACCTGCTAACAAAGCCTTGCTGACTCATCGCGTAGCCAAAGCGGGAATCATCTTTGTCCGGTACTACATCAAATCCGTCTCCAAAGGCGATTTCCTGCCAGTAACTATTCCTGATCCCTTGTGCCTTCCATACATAGGCCGGGCCACGCCAGGAGCCATTGTCCTGCATTCCGCCATAGACATTGTATGGAAATTCGTTGTCAGTACTGATGTGATAGAACTGCCCAACAGGAAGGTTGCCAATAAATCGCCAGCTTTCCCCCCGGTCTCTTGTAATATTCATTCCCCCGTCATTCCCGTCAATCATAAAATTACCATCCTCAGGATGGATCCACCAGGCGTGATGATCGGGGTGTACTCCGTTGGGTACTCCATAAGCCGGCATTAATTCGGAAAAGTTCTTTCCACCGTCTTCTGAAACATTGACATAGGTAAAGACCGAATATACCCTGTTCTCATTCTGCGGATCTACGTAGATCTCAGAGTAGTAAAAAGGTCGGTTTCCAATATCACTTTTGTCGTTGATCTTTTTCCATTTAAAACCGCCGTCTTCAGATTTATACAAGGCATTTTTCTTAGCTTCCACAAGGGCATAAACCACATTGGGTTTACTTCTTGCTACCGCAATCCCTATTCTCCCCAATTCACCTTTTGGCAGACCATCGTCTTCCGTAATCTGCTTCCAGTTGGCACCCCCATCATGGGTCATATACAGGCCACTGCCGGGGCCTCCCGACTTAAAAAACCAGGGATCTCTTTTGTGTTCCCACATCGCAACAAAAAGTTTATTGGGATTGGTGGGATCCATCACCATATCGGCTACCCCTGTACGATTATTTGCAAACAGGATTTTATTCCAGGTCTTTCCTCCGTCTGTGGTTTTAAATACCCCGCGTTCGGGATGTTCTCCCCAGGGAGAACCTATTGCACCCACATACACTGTATTGGGATCTGTGGGATCTATGATAATACGATGGATATGCCTTGTTTTTTCCAGGCCGACGGACATCCAGTTCTTGCCTCCGTCCAGGGATTTATATACTCCGTAACCGCCATTAAGGCTGTTTCTCGGGTTTCCTTCCCCTGTGCCTACCCAGATAACGGATGGATTGCTTTGTTGTATGGCAACGGCTCCTATCGATGCCGTTACTTCCTTGTCGAAGACAGGAGCCCATTTAATTCCTCCCGAATTAGATTTCCAGAGTCCTCCTGAAGCCGTACCCACAAACATTACATCGGGATCACTTTGCACCACATCTATTGCGGTGACCCTTCCGCTCATCCCGCCGGGACCAATATTTCGTGGTTTAAGGTCCTGTACCAGGTCCATTTTAAATTCTTGTGAAAGCAGAGAAAACGATGCGAAAAGCATCAGGGAGAGTAGTGTTTTTTTCATTAGTCGTTAGTTTCGTTACGGTCAGCTAAATATACCAAAAAGGGTATGAGTATTTCTTAAAGAGTTGTTAATGCCAACTCCTCAAACTTAAGTTCTTTGGGTCTTATTTAGAGATAAAGGATAGTTATTGATTTTTGTATACGGTGCCGTTCTGCATAACGAAAGCTACGTTTCTCATGAAGCTGATGTCCTCGGTGGGGTCACCTTCCACTGCGATCAGGTCCGCCAGAAACCCTTTTTTAACCCGGCCCAGGCGGTTGAGATGAAATACATTGGCATTTACACTTGTGGCAGCACTAAGCACTGCTATTGGAGTCATTCCGTAATCGACCATCAATTCCATTTCCCTGTAATTTTCCCCGTGCGGATAGACACCCACATCACCCCCAAAGACGATTGTCACACCGGTTTCCAGAGCCAATTTAAAAGAAGCTTTTTTACTGCGGATACGGTCGGTATCAGGGTCACTGCCCGGATCCCATCCCCCATAGCGCTCTATGGCATGGCCTGCTGCCAGGGTAGGGCATAGGGCTACATTTTTGGATTTCATCAATTCGAATACCTCCCGGGTTCCTCCGTCCCCATGTTCTATGGTTTCAACCCCGGCCAGGACCGCCCTGCGCATCCCCTCCGGAGTACTGGCATGGGCAACAACATAGCTCCCGGTACTGGTGGCGGCATCCACCATGTTTTTTAACTCTGAGGGAAGAAAAGTAGGTTGCGAAGCTGCTCCCGGAATCCAGCGATAATCGGCATATACCTTTATAAAATCTGCACCCTTGCCCAGCTGTCTGCGCACTACCTTGATTACTCCTTCCACTCCACTTGCTTCTTCCGCACCCAAGGGAACCTCTACCTTATCATGGAATCCTTTCGGACCATAAGCCCCCGTAGCTACAATGGCCGGGCCGGCCACCAGTAAGCGGGGTCCCGGAATGAGTCCTGATGATATCGATTTTTTTAAAGCAACATCGGCGTAGCCAGCTCCTTCGGATCCCAGATCACGCATGCTGGTAATTCCTGCCAGAAGAGATTTCTCTGCGTGTATGGCCCCTCTAATAGCTCGTTCTTCTGAGGATTCCTTTAAGACCTGATCATTCCAGGAGGTTTCGTTATAAGGATGAAGAAGAAGGTGGGAATGGCCTTCAATAATTCCGGGCAACAATGTTTTCCCGGCTAAGTCGAGAACCTCAGTCCCTTCCGGGATTTCCACATTCGAATCAGGGCCGGCATAAATGATTTGCTTGCCATCAATCAAAACAACCCATCCCTGGTGAACTATATCTCCGTCAAAGACGCGTTCTGGTTTTAAGAGTAATTGAGCAAATCCCTGGGAACTGCAAAGGAAGAACAGGAGAATACAAAAGAATTGATGACGTGAATTCACAGGTAGATGATTCCTTAAGTTAGTCGATATTTTATACTTATTGGTCTTTAACATGAGAGGCCAGAACCTTTAGCTTTTTATCGATTGTTTTTTTATCTAACCACTGGCCCCTCACCATAACACCTTTCAGCTGTTTTAAAGCATCCAGGTTCTCAAGTGGATTTTCCCCAAGCAGCAGCAGATCTGCCGCCAAACCTTCCTTGATCTGGCCAAAGGAATCTTCCTCCCCGAAAAAGATGGCCGGGTTAATAGTGCCGCTTTGTAAAATGTCGAGATTATTCATTCCTGCCGCTTCCATCCCATCGATTTCATGGTGGATGGAAAAGCCGGGGACATTAAACAGTTGTGGAGCATCCGATCCGAGGAGCATCCCATAGCCTCCTTCGTTCAATGCCCTGATTAATTGCTGTCTGATGCTGTGAAATTGGTCCCATTGTTCTTCGTTAAAACCTGTTCCCTGACCCGTAGATTGTTCTTTCCTGATCTTCCAGTTTGAGAGTGTCGTAACCGGCATGTAGACCATTTCGGGTTCATTGAGTAGCCTGTCTGCGGAAACAGGAGCAAACCAGCGCTCAAACAGACTTTGGGTGGGAACTATCCATACCTTGTTTTTTCTGGCCTGTTCTACCAGTGCAGGAATCAAACTGGTATCTGCCAGAGGTGTAAAATTATAACCAAAAAACCCATTGTCTCTGGGATTCACTTTCTTGTTTTCAGGTACTAAGCCCTCCAGAAACCCATCAACATGGTCAATAGTGGCATAGCCACTTTGCAGGGCATGATGAATTCCTACATCTACAGGGACATGTCCGGCAAAAGGGATTTCCACTTCCCTTGCGGTTTCAACCAGGGCATCGAAAACCGGTCTTTGAATTCCGGGGTGTATTTTAAGGAAGTCGTATCCATCTTTTTGGTACTGCCGCACTTTGGATATGGCTTCTTCAGGGGTCCTGACCGTATTTCCATTCAGGGATGGACTGGAGGTATAAATCCTTGGACTCAGGACTTCACCACGGGAAACGAGTTTTTTCAATTCGAGGTGTGAGGGATGGCCAAGCATGCCTCGAATGGTAGTAATTCCATTGGAAAGGTAAAGGAAGAGGGTCTCTTCCAGGGATTCCTTTGATACGGGAGGGGAAGGGATATGGGCGTGCATTTCCGCAAGTCCCGGGAGAAGGTACTTTCCTTTTCCATCGATAGTAGTTTTAAAATCGATGCCTTCCGGAATGTTTGATGAAATGCTACTGATTTTTCCGGAATCAATTTTGACATACTGATGTTCCCTGAGCTCTCCGTTTACCACATCCACTATGGTCACATCCGCAAATAAAATACTTTCTTTAAGCTGTGGCTCCTCCACTTGTTTGCAGCCCAGGGCCAGGATAGTCAGGAATATAAGAAAGCTAAGTTTCATGCTCGGGATTTTGAAATTGAAGGCTCATTGCTCAACAATGAAAACTAAAGATAAGGTAAAAAGTATTGGGTTTACCGATTCAAATTTTTACGAATAAGTCAGCTTATTCAACTCTTGCCATGGGCAGCACATAGATATTCGGGTCGAAAACCAATTGATTTGCGTTTTCAACTTGTTCTGTTTTCCAATCCTCTTCGGGAAAAAGCCAATGTTCCTTTTCCCCTAAGAAAATTCGAACAGGCATGTCAAAATCAGAAACAATATTGGTATACCTGTAAGTTATAGAGTCATCAGAAATCCGGTATTCTAAAACAGGTATTTGAGTAGTCCTGAGGTATTGTTCAAAAAACGCTGTCAGGTCAATTCCTGTTTTTTCACTCAGGTAATTCTCAATCTCTCCGGTAGTCACTGTTTGATGGTAAAATCTGCTGTTAAGGCCCCTTAATATTTGTCTCCACTTTTCATCATCCTCCAATAATTGTCTGAGTGTATGGAGTATGTTGGCTCCTTTGTAATACATGTCGGAAGATCCTGCTTTATTTACGCCATAGGGTCCTATGATAGGTCGGTCGTTTTGTATTCTGCGCCTCGTTCCAAGCACGTACTCTTCTGAGGCTTTTGTTCCGTAATTATAATCGAGATAAAGATTTTCGGAATAAGCGGTAAATCCTTCGTGGATCCACATATCGGCAATGTCTTTATAGGTGATATTATTGGCAAACCACTCGTGCCCTGATTCATGGATAATGATAAAATCGAATTTCAGGCCCCATCCAGTGCCGGAGAGATCAACACCCAGATACCCGTTTTGATATCCGTTGCCATAGGTAATGGAACTTTGATGTTCCATCCCCAGATAGGGGACTTCCACCAGTTTAAAGCTGTCTTCGTAAAAGGGATAAGGGCCAAACCAGTGTTCAAAGGCATTCAGCATAAGGGGAACTTGTTCAAATTGCTTTTTAGCCTTCTCCACGTTATCGCGAAGCACGTAATAAGACAGGTCCAGTTCTCCTTTTTCACCCTGGTAGGCATCCTCAAAATGGACGTAATCTCCAATATTGATATTTACACCATAATTATTTATCGGATTGGTAACATACCAGTCGAAAGTTGTCGTAGTTGAGGTTTCTTCTTTATTCTTTAACCTTCCGTTTGCCACGGCCACAAGATCTTTGGGTACCGTAACACGGATAGCCATACTGTCAACTTCATCGTACATATGGTCTTTGTTGGGCCACCAGACACTTGCTCCGAGTCCCTGGCATGAAGTGGCGATAAAATGTTTTCCGTTTTTATCTTTCTTCCAGGAAAACCCTCCGTCCCAGGGGGCATTGACAGCCTCTTTGGGAGTTCCGGCATATGATATCTCAATTTCTCCAATATCTCCAATCTGCTGTTTCTCTTCCAGCTCAATAAAATGCGCAAAGCCCTTAGAGGTAAATGAGAGGGGTTTCCCCTCTTGCTGAACCATGGTGATCCTGAGAGGCTCCTGCAGGTCGATCTGCATGAGTTGATTTTCATCTAACACCTTATACCTGATTAGATTGGTTCCCTCAATATATTTTTCTTCCGGATTCACACTTACATCCAGATCGTAAAAAAGCAGGTCCCACCATGCTCTTTCGGGTGTAATACTGCCCCTTAAGCTGTCCTGAAGGGTAAATGCCTGTTGTTGAGAGAAAGACGAAGAAAGTAAAAGCAGGCATATAATTGAAGAGACGAAACTTTTCATAAGTCGGGTTTTATGCATCAGGTTGTTTATCCAGGATATGGCCGTAGTCACTACCTTTTAAGATAGAAGTCATATCGTTTGTGTTTAATAGGTCTACCAGGCATTGTTCCTTGTCGCTGCAATTGCGGTAATACGATTTGGTGATAAGGTATCCCATGGCATAGCCGAGGTCGGCAGGTCTGTCTTCTATTGATCCTCCATTGTACATCCAGAGTGAAAGATCCTCAGTATAAAGGTCGCGTTTAAATTCCTTCAGGATGTTATCAAAATTGGAGGTATCTTTCAAATACTCGAGTTGGGCCGATTCTATGGGTATACCCGAGGATAGTTCGCTTAGAAAATCGCACACCCCTTCCTCGATGACCTTGTACAAGACTGTGTCCTCGTTTTCCCGATCTGTATAATTCTGCTGAAAATGCATCAATTCGTGAAGTATAAGCTGAGGCAGGTCTTCCATATTCATTATGGCTCCTTTTTGCCAGTCGTTGAGTTCCTGCAGGGGCATGGATGCGGACCTTCCGTACATGTCCCCTCCAATGAAAAGCCCCATTTCCGTGGCTGTTCCCCCTGAATTCAACAGCCCCGGAACAATATAGACTTTAGGGAATACCGCATCGGGATAAAGTGTTTTAAATGTTTTCATAGCTCTGGCAGCCTTATTTTTCAGGCCTTCCAGACTATCATTACTCAGATGAGACATTAAATAGGTATAATATTCAGGTGCACCATTGATCATTTGCCCGTACATATTGTCGAGGTTGTAGTATCGAATTGCGTAATAGTCTCTGATTTCGGGAGGACCTTCTAGAATATAATCCTTTAAAATAACACGGGCGCTGTCTGGATTTGCCTTTGCCTTTTTAAAGTAGGGCCAAAACTGGTCTATGGCGCGTGTTTCAAGGGCAAAATTCGAGATTTTATGCAGGACTTTCCCTAGGGAATCGAGGCGGAGGTTTAAATGTTGTATCCGTGTGTTTTTAACCTGCTCTAAGCCCGGGAATTTTCTCAGTATAGTTGGATTAGCCATCCCGTGATCTATTGCCTTATGGAGCATTATAATGGCTGAATCATTTTTATTCGCCAAATGATATAAAGTGGCAGCTTCAACATAGATTTGAGAAGATTGAAGGTCTGTGTTGACTTCGATAAGTCTGGCTGCCAGTTCAGCGTGTTTTCCACTTTTCTCCAGGCGTTCATAGTCATCAAATACCGTATTCAGATCCTTTAATTCCTTTGGGGGTGACAAAGACTTCTTGTCATCAGGTACCTGTCGACAGTTATAAAGCAGTAATGCCAGGGCTGCAAGGCCAGCCAGATAATAGGTCCGATTGATAACTTTCATTTCTGTTAATTCCTGAAAATTGCATTGGGAAAAACAACAGGACTCTCAAATCCGTCCTCACTTACAGCTGAAACACCAAAGAAATAATTATCGATCACGATTCCTTCAAGGGTATATTCGGTAACGTCACCTACATATCGACTGTGATCCCAGGTAGGGGAGGTGGTATCCCTCCAGTAGACTTTATAACCCTTTGCACCATCAGAGCTACTCCATTTCAGGATAGCTGATGGCTCCACAATACCGCCGATCTGAACTTCTGAAGGGGAGGGTGGTGCCCAAGCAATAGAGGCCAGATTAATAGCATTGACGGCTGTTAGTTTAGCAGCATAGTCGAAATTAACATGTTCGAGTACATCGCCATAGGCAATTCCATCCTCCATACGGATGTCCTGATGCTGCTGGGTATAGTTTTCATGGGCTTCCATAATTCGGATTCCCGCAAAACCCTGATCGTTAAAGGGTCTGTGGTGGCCGCCTCTGCCAAAGCGATCGAGACGATAGATCATCATAGGATTCATTTCCGGCATGTAGGTTTTAGTAGTCTTATGCACATACCGGGCCAATTGCCTGGAAATTCCATCAACTTCTCCCCCGTAAAATCTGCGGGATCTTCTCTGCCTTTCGGTTTCTGTGGGCGGAACAGGCTCTGAAAATATTCTGAAGTCCCTGTTGCTTACCACTCCGTCAACTCCTTTGATATTCCCGATCATATCATTGTTGAGAACGCCGATGATATCCCATCCCTTTTCTTTGGCATATGCAGCCAGGGATTTACCCCCGAAGAGTCCCTGTTCTTCTCCTGAGAGCCCAACATAGATCACACTGTTCTCAAATTTGTATTTGGATAACACCCTGGCAGCTTCTATAGTGCCCGCCATTCCACTGGCATTGTCATTGGCTCCCGGGGAATCATCGGTGAAGTTGGTGGGATCGCTCACCCTGGAGTCGATGTCACCGCTCATGATAATATATCTATTGGGATATTTGGTACCTTTTTGCACAGCGACAACATTTACCACCATAACGTCATTGACAATACGCTGGTTTTCTCCTTTTTTCACTAATTCCTTTTGGTAAAAAACATCAAGGCAATTGTCGCACTGAGAGGAAATCAATTCAAATTCACTTTTGATCCATCGCCGGGCAGCACCAATCCCCCTTGTTGTTGAGGTGGTATCACTAAGTGTGTGCCTGGTGCCAAATCCGACTAAAGTAGTTATATCGGCTTCAATTCTGTCGGCAGAAACCGCATCGATTATGTTGTAGATATCGTCGGATGATTGCGCAAAAGAACCAAAGGTCATCAAACATAAAAGGGAAAAGAACAAATGTTTCATAATAGTTTTTTTCTGTATTTTTTATCAAACCAGACAGCGTGGAAATAACACAAGGGCCCCAACAGGGCATAAAAGAATCCTGGTGTACCAAAGGTAATACCTACTTTTAAAATACCGAGCAGAATGGAGAGAATTGCCGTAAATACGTACAAAGAAAAATGCTGGGCGGAAAAGAGCAGTTCTATCGACTTGCTAAGGGCCCTGGTTTTGCGATACGCTCTGTAATACATAAGGGTATAACAAAGGAATATAAGTGCAAAACCAAACCCATACATAACAAAAAGGGCACTGAGTTCATCAGCTGTTATGGATTTCACGCCCATCCAGGAATTGATCAGCGATTTTAATGGGAATACATAATACAGTACGACAAAAAGCAGGATCGAATTATAAGTTATGATCCAATTGTCGATATAAGAAGTTTTCCTGAAAAAATTATAATGGACCTTCCATAGGATTACCAATACAAAGAAACTCACTCCGAAACTAAGAAAATTTGTTGCTTTAGCGCCTATGAGTTGTAGGCTTTCATCCATATCCAGGGTGACAACCATAAGAGTAGCTGCGAAAGCGAAAACGCCGTCACTAAAAGCCTCAACCCTATCCGAATTATGGAGGAATTTCATATTAATTATCTGGTATTTCTGCCACCATCAATAAAAAACTGGAAATCGCGTTTGTTGCCAGGCGCGTAATCGTTCCGATTTCCCCTTCCGGAAAAGCCGCGAAGAGTTGCCAGGGATTATCCTTCCCGGGGGTGTAACGGAACAACTGATTTCCTTGTCTGGCAAGTATGGAACCATCGATCAGCCAGCACATATCCTGTGCGCCCTCCGGCAAAGTTGTAATAATTTGCGTTGCCCCTGAAACCGGATCCATCGATTTTAAAATCCACTCATCATCTTCTTTACTGATAAAACTTATCAATGCAGTGTTGGGAATTTTGTGCAGTGATCTCCCCACATTCCTTTGAAAAGTATAATTAGTATAATCCTGTAGGTTGGAGACTACCAGATCCATACGATTCTCCACCAGCACTGTTGATACCAGGATGTCCTCACTAAACCAGAGGTGATACCCCACTTTGAGGTCGTTTACCACAGGCTGCGAACGCCCTGTTTTCCAGTTATACTTATAAAGTAACTGTTTGCCGTCCAGGTCAAGACGAATGGCGCTAAAATTCTGACTCCCCGGAATTTTTAATGGGGAGTATTCACTGCCTTTGGGGGTATTGGTTTTCCAGACTATACTGTCTTTATTAAGGGCATATGCCGCTATATCTGTTTGTTCGTTTCGGGTAGAAGAAAAAAGCACCAGATTGTCATTGTAAAACGAAGGCTGGTTATCATATCCGGGATTGTTGGAGATATTTACGGGATTACCCAGGCGAAGCGAATCTTCAGCTTGTTCGAGTTTTATAAGAAAAACTTCGGTATTGGCCTGTGAATTGACCTTTGTAGCCGTTAAAATAAAGAGGATACCAAGCAGGTAAAGCCAGCTGTTTTTATTTCTTAATAAACCGGGATAAAAGATCGCGAACATTCTTTATGCTATCTAGATAATATTTTGCCTGAGTTTTTTGCCTCCCAACCTTGACTGTTACTGCCGTATCAGGTAATTCCTGGAACATAAACTCATCGGTCCAGTCATCACCAATAGCAAATACAAAGTCGTAGTCGTTTCTTGTAAAAATACGCATTGCAGCCCGTCCCTTATTTACGTTACTGCTTTTAATCTCCATCACTTTATTGCCGTTCAGTACGCTGAGATCGTCATTGGCAATCAGACTTCGCAGCACGGTATTGAGTTCAGAAGCTCGTTTCTGGCCGAAATCGGGATCGGTATTGCGATAATGCCAGGCCAGAGAGTAATTTTTTTCCTCTATAAAACTACCAGGGGTTCGATCAACAAAAGATTCCAGTACAGGGAGGATCTTCTCCATCCAGTCTTTTTTGACATTCTCGAGCATCGTAAATTCATTGCCTCCCTCAGAGAGCCATACGCCGTGCTCAACGATCATATTGTATTTCTTTTTTAAAAACCACTTGCTAAAAGTTTCCTTATCCCGCCCACTGATAAGATAGACATCGGTATTGGGCAGGTCATTTAACTGGTCTAGTAAATTATAAAGGTCCTTATCAGGCGAAGCTTTCTGCGGATCATTGTGGAATCCCGCCAGGGTCCCGTCATAATCCAGAAACAGAAGTCGGTGTTTCGCATCCCGGTATTCTTTGATGAGTGTGTTGGTAAGATCAACCGACAATCTTTGGGCTACATAGGTTGGATCTTTATCTCTTTGTTCGGTAAGTGAACGCATAAAATCATTGGCCCATTTCTCCACATTATATCGTTCCAGTCGTTTTTGTAAGACCTTGTTCCTGGCTTTTTGTTCTTTCTCGGGCATTTGGATGGCCTTATGGATAGTGTCGGCGATCTGTTCAAAATTATTAGGATTAATTAACAGGGATTCATTCATTTCATTTGCCGAACCGGCCATTTCACTTAAAATAAGGACACCTGTTTTATCTGTTCGGGTTGCGATGTATTCCTTGGCTACCAGGTTCATCCCGTCACGGATGGGAGTTAGCCAGGCTATATCGCAGGAGGTATAAAGATCTATAAGGTTATCAAAAGGCAGGGAGCGGTAAAAATACCAGATTGGAGTCCAGCTCACCGTAGCCAGTTCTCCATTAATTCTTCCTACCAATTCATCAATTTCCCTTTTTAGTAATTGGTACTGGGGTACATTGCTCCTAGAGGGAACAGCCAGGATGATGAGTCGGACCTTCTCCTTATACTGGGGATATTTATTTAGAAAATATTCATAGGCATTCAGCCGTTTTGCAATTCCCTTAGAGTAGTCTAAGCGGTCTATCGACAAGAGAAATTTGGCATCGGGAGTCGACTCCTTATGTGCATTGAGCCTGCGCTGGAGATCGGACTGTGCCTTTTTAGTCAGACCATCGTGTTGTTTGGCAGCATTGTGGAATTTAGCGTAATCAATCCCCATGGGAAAGGAATCAACTTTAACGATTCGGTCTTCGAGATAAATATCATTAAAACTTACCTCAAGGCCCAGGATACGCCTAATAGAGCTTAAAAAATGCCTTTCGTAATCGTAGGTATGAAAGCCAATAAGGTCTGAACCCAGCAGGCCCATAAGAACTTCTTCCCTCCAGGGGAGTGTTCTGAAAATCTCAAAAGAGGGAAATGGAATATGAAGAAAAAATCCGATGGAGATGTCAGGTCTTTTTTCCCTTACCATTTGAGGAACCAACATCAGTTGGTAATCATGGACCCAGATGATGTCCTCTTCTTTTGCTTCTTTAATTATGGCATCAGCGAATTTCTGATTTACCTCCCTGTAGGTATTCCAACTGGAGAGTTCAAACTCGGAGTATTCCAGGAAATAATGAAAAAGGGGCCAGATGGTGCGGTTACTGAAGCCGTAGTAAAAGCCATCTACTTCTTCTTCGGTGAGTTTTACTTTGGACGAACCATGTTTTGCGAGGGCCTTGTCAATATCACTTTCGAGTTCCTCGGGGATTTCCTCTTCAGTAAGGCCACTCCATCCTATCCAAAGGCTTTGCCCTTCTGAATGCACCGATTTCATTCCGGTTGCCAGGCCTCCTACACTGGGTATGGCTTTGATGGAACCGTTGTCAATTTGCAATTGTACAGGCAGTCTGTTTGAGATTATGATAGTTTTGGCCATAAATTGAACGTTTTTAACCCTTTTTCTCTTTTGTTTCTCTAAATTTCGACAAATTGAGGCGCAATTGCAATGAAAGCAGAATTTTTACAGCATTCTTATTTATGGACAACTTAGATTACGGAATTATAGGAAATTGCAGGAGTGCTGCACTTGTTTCAAAAACAGGCTCAATTGACTGGTGTTGTTTACCGGAATTCGACTCTTCCTCTGTCTTTGCCAAACTTCTGGACGACGAGATAGGAGGTTGTTTCGGTATAAGAGTAGCTCCTTCCTACGCGATCAAACAACGATATAAAAAAAATACTGCGGTTTTAATTACCGAGTTCAGAGAAGGAGACGATGTGTTTGAAATCCATGACTTCATGCCCAGGTATTTAACTAGTCAAAGTCAATATTACGCTCCTCCTGAAGTTGTGCGATATATTAAGCACATCTCCGGAAAACCAAAGTTTAGTGTGCACTACGAACCTAAACTTGCCTATGCGCAGGGGGAAACAAAGTCCTATATCAAAAAGAATTTTATCGCGAGTTTGACAAAAGGCAAAAATTTTGAAACGGTTTTCTTATACACCTCCTTTAACAAAAATGCTATGATGGAAGGCAGGGAGTTAGAGGTTACGGAGAACGGGTATTTTTTAATTGCCTATAACGAGAAAATTTTCCTACCCAGTACCCGGAAGATCTATCTGGAATTGGAAAGGACCAAGGTCTATTGGTTAAACTGGAGTAACAAAACCCCAAATTATAAGAAATACAATGCACAGATCACCAGAAGCGCGATCACTTTGAAGTTACTTACCTATAACAAATCAGGGGCAGTACTGGCCGCTGCTACTACATCCTTGCCGGAAACTATTGGCGAAGTTAGAAATTGGGATTATCGGTTTTGCTGGATTCGGGATGCTTCTATGGTGATCAAGGTGATGGTAGACCTGGGCCACGTTAATGTTGCGCGTCGTTATCTGCAGTTTATCGTTGATCTCATCCCTGAAAAAGGAGAGAAGCTGCAGATCATGTATGGGATCAACAAAGAGAAAAAACTTACCGAGAAAACCCTGGACCACTTAAAGGGCTACAAGAACTCTAAGCCGGTCAGGATTGGGAATGCCGCCTATAAGCAAAGGCAAAACGACATATACGGCATATTGATGGATGCTATTCACGCCCAACTGAACATCTTCAGTACCAATATTGAAAATGCTGAAGAGCTCTGGGGAATTACCAAAGGTATTGCCTGGATAGTTTCAGAGCACTGGCAGGAACCCGATAAAGGGATTTGGGAATTTAGAGAAGAAGACCGGCATTTTACCTTTTCCAAGGTCTTGTGTTGGGTTGCTATTGATAGGGCGATCAAAGTGGCGCGTATCTTTCGGAAATGGCAGAAGATTGAGAAATGGAGTATGTTAGAGCAGGAGATTAAACAAGACATAATGGACAAGGCCTGGAATGATGATGTTAAGGCTTTTACCCAATCTTATGGTAGCAAAAACCTCGATGCCTCGGTCTTACTTATGGAATCTTACGGATTTATTCCTGCGAGGGATCCAAAGTATATCAGTACTGTAAAGGCAATAGAGAAACATCTGAGCAACGACGGTCTCCTATATAGATATAAAAATAAGGACGATTTTGGTTTGCCCTCTTCTTCTTTTACCATCTGTACGTTCTGGTTTATCAACAGCCTCTTTAAAATTGGAGAAGAAGAAAAGGCACAGAAGCTATTCGACCGTGTTTTGAGTTATGGGAATCATCTGGGATTATTTAGCGAGGATATCGATTTTAAAACCAAACGATTGCTGGGTAATTTTCCTCAGGCTTATTCGCATCTCGCACTTATCGAGTGTGCGATCAACTTTTCCCAAAAAGCTACCGAGCAACGTATTCTGGAGTCTATGAGCTAAGGCCTCGCCTTCCTTTTGATTTAATCAGGGAAAGCAGTTCGTTAAGATGGCCTGTAGTAGTAAAAGGATTCATTATGGTGCAGCGAAGGTATTGTTTTCCTCTGATGCGAGTTTGAACTATATAGAACCTGCCTTCTTCCAGTAACTCCTTCCTGATTCTTTTATTGACTTCATTCGTTTCTTCCTGCGAAAGTCCCGATTGCAGGTAGCGAAAACAGACAATATTAGACTCAGGAATAACTGCCAATTCCATATCAGGATCTTCCAGGACCATCTTTCCAAAGTGTTGTCCCAGATCATATAGAGTAGTCACATTATCATCAAAAACTTCCTCTCCATAGGTCTTTAAAAGAAGAAACCACTGCAGGCTCATCATGGTTTTGGTGCATTCAAATGTCCGTTTTGCCAGATTGAACCAATCTTCATCGTCTGAATGCTGCAGGAGGTATTCTGCTTCCTGACTGAAAATTGTATGAGAGTGCATGCCTTCACGAAAGATGAGCGCAGTGGTAATGGTGGACATCAGCATCATTTTATGCCCGTCAATTACCACAGAATCGGCAAGGTGAATCCCTTTTACAGTCCCTTTGTATTTTTCGGAGAATACTGCGGCCCCGCCGTGAGCTCCGTCTACATGAAACCATAGATCGTGCCTTTTGGAGAACGCGGCAAGGGCTTCAAGGTCGTCGTAAATTCCTGTGGCGGTTGAAGGGGCACTCCCAACCACGGCAAAGACTTCCAATCCTTTATCTTTTGCTTTCTGAAAACTCGACTCCAGTTCAGAGCTGTCTATCTCAAAACCCTCCGTCACCGGAACTTTGATAATTCCGTCACTTCCCAGACCCATGATCCGGGCAGCCCGGTCTACACAGTAATGTGCTTCTTCTGAAACCATAATTGCCAGGGGATTAGAACTTCCTTCCTTCCAGACATCAACCCGCACTTTTGCTTTTCTGGCTGCCAGCAGGGCGGTGAGGTTAGCAAGGGTGCCCCCGGAGGTTAAAATGCCTCTGGAGTCTTTATCAAAACCTATTTTGCCGGCAATCAAATCTGTTATGATTCGTTCTATGGCTGTAGGAGCCATGCCCATTTCATAAACAGCCATTCCATTGTTGAGGATTGAACTTACCAATCCCGACAAGGCAGCAAGCGGTGCAGGGGCACAAACCTGATGGCCGATATATCTCGGATTATGGACATGGGTAGTATGGGAAAGCACTTCCTTAAAAAATTCCTTTTCTGATCCTTGCTGAAGAAACTCGTCCCAGAAAGTTTTTTCATCCTCAGGAAGGTTCCAGTTGATCACCTTTTTATCCTCCTTTTGTTGACACGATTCCAAATGATTCGCCAGCAGGTCGATAAGGGCATGTCCTTGTTCCCGAAATAGTTCGGGCTGATAAACGCGCTTTAATAAAGTGGATTTCATGAGAATGGATAGATGAGGTAGTTTCGCCTAAAGATAAATCTATGTTTTAAAATAAAAGGTGTTTGTAAGCCTGAATTACGAAATGATATAATTAAAAAAAACAACAGAATTGTATCCTAAATCTTTACTTTTGAGGGAGAACGAAAACAGAACTAAAATCATGAAATTACGACATTTTTTAATCGCCTTGCTGGCGATTGGACTCATTTGGTCCTGCCAGGAAAAGGAAACTGCTGAAGCATCTGCGACTACTCAATCAGACACTTTTGAATACTTTGTAGATCAGTTTGCGGATATTCAAATTCTGAGATATCAGATTCCCGGTTTTGACGAACTGACTCTAGACCAAAAGAAACTCGTCTACTACCTCACCCAGGCCGGTCTTGCAGGAAGAGATATCATCTGGGACCAGAATTACAGGTATAATCTGGAAATAAGAAGAGCCCTCGAAAATGTATACCAGAACTATTCAGGAGATAAATCTACAGATGAATGGACGGCATTTGAAACTTATTTGAAACGGATATGGTTTTCCAATGGGATCCACCATCATTATTCAAACGATAAATTAAAACCTGCCTTCAGTCCTGAATACCTTAAAGGCTTACTCGAAGAAACGGATTCAAATCTGGAGGGTGAAGCGTTTGAAGTGATTTTCAATGAAGCAGATGCCAAGAAAGTGAATAAGAAGAAAGGCGTTGATAACGTAGCAGCATCAGCTGTTAATTTTTATGACCCAGGTCTAACCGATGCTGAGGTAGAAGCGTTCTACGCCAGTGCCTACAAAGGTCCGGAAGGAAGACCCGTTGAAACGGGCTTAAACTCCAGGCTTTCAAAAATAAATGGTAAGATCACAGAGGAGGTTTATATGTCGGGTGGACTCTACGGTGAAGCTATAGACGAGATCATCAAATGGCTTGAAAAAGCAAAAGGAGTCGCTGAGAATGAACAACAGGCAAATACTCTGGGACTTCTCATAGAATACTACAAAACAGGTAGTCTTGATACCTGGGATGAATACGCTATTTCCTGGGTGAATTCCAGGGATGGGGACATCGACTGGATCAATGGATTTATTGAAGTGTATAACGACCCGAAGGGATACAAAGGATCCTATGAAAACATTGTACAGCTCAAGGATTTTGAAATGTCCAGACAGATGGCAGTCCTTTCTGAAAACGCCCAGTGGTTTGAAGATGAGTCTCCTTTGATGGAAGCGCATAAAAAGAAAAATGTGGTTGGGGTTTCCTATAAGACCGTTAATGTGGCCGGGGAGGCAGGAGATGCATCTCCCAGTACCCCAATTGGGGTAAACCTGCCCAATAACAACTGGATACGTCAGGAACACGGAAGTAAATCGGTATCTCTGGGTAATATTATTGAGGCCTATAGCAATGCAGGTGGATCAGGCAGGTTAAAAGAATACGCTCATGATGAAGAAGAAATAGCCAGAGAGATCAAATATGGTAAGACCGCTTCTAAACTGCTTACGGCATTACACGAGGTAGTAGGTCATGCTTCGGGTCAGCTCAATGAAGGCGTAGGTCAGCCTAAAGAAACCCTGAAGAATTATGCCTCTACGATGGAAGAGGGGAGGGCAGACCTCGTTGGATTGTATTATTTAATGGACCCTAAATTGCAGGAACTGGGCCTGACAGATGACTGGAAGGAGTTGGGTATGACAGCCTTTGATCGCTATATCAGAAATGGCTTGGTTACCCAGTTGATCAGGATTGAATTAGGGGATGACATTGAAGAAGACCATATGGTTAACAGGCAATGGGTATCTGCCTGGGTATTCGAAAAAGGAAAAGATGAGAATGTTATAGAGAAGGTAGTTCGAGACGGTAAAACGTATTACAACATCAACGACTATTCTAAACTCAGGGAACTCTTTGGGCAGTTGCTAAGGGAAACCCAGCGAATTAAGTCGGAAGGTGATTTCCAAGCGGCTCAGGATCTTGTAGAAGGGTATGGGGTAAAGGTAGATCAGAAATTGCACGCTGAGGTATTGGAGAGGAATAAGGCTTTTAAAACGCCTCCCTATAGCGGATTCGTCAATCCGGTTCTGCTTCCTGAGACCGATGCGGACGGGGAGATTACAGATATAAAATTGCTGCAACCCGAAACTTTTGTTGAGCAAATGCTTTCATATTCAGGCACTTATAGTTTTTTAAACTAGTAAGCCCACAATAAGTAAACAAAAAACCGCCCTTTTGAGGCGGTTTTTTTATTATGAATGACCTTTTTTATGAGTCGAAGGTATACGCATTATCTGCTGCCACTTTATCTGCAATTTTATTGCGAAGGGCCACAACATTGGGCTGATTGGTGTATTTGGTAAACCTTTTTAAGCCCATCAGCATCATTCGCTGTTCGTCTCCTTCTGCAAATGATACGATCGCCTCTTTTCCTTTCTTAATGATAATGTCAACAGATTCGTACAAATACAACTGAGTCATGGCAATTTCGATTTCCTGTGATGCTTCTCCATTGCGCTTAGCGTTCTTTTCGGTACGCAGGAGCGTTGATTCAGCCATATAGATTTCGATCAGAATATCAGCAGCAGCGAGCAGCAGCTGTTGATGTGATTCCAGATCCGGCCCAAATTTTTGCACGGCACTACCGGCCACCATAAGGAAAACTTTTTTCAATCTGGTGATTAGGTCTTTTTCTTCAGCGAAGAGTTCAGAAAAATCAGGAGTCTCGAAAGAAGGAATACCCATCAATTCTTCGCCTACCGCCGTTGCAGGTCCCAGAAGGTCTACATGTCCTTTCATCGCCTTTTTGACCAGCATACCTACAGCGAGCATTCGGTTAATTTCATTGGTTCCTTCATAGATCCTGGAAATTCGCGCATCCCTCCAGGCCTTTTCCATAGGAGTATCGGCACTAAAGCCCATTCCTCCAAAGATCTGAATACCTTCATCTGTAGTATTCTGAACATCTTCGGAAACAGCAACCTTTAGTATAGAGCATTCAATGGCGTATTCTTCAACACCTTTCAGTTCTGCTTCCTGATGTGTATTACCTTCAGCTTCTCTGATCGCGATTCTGTCTTCGATATTCTTCGCAGCCCTATAACAGGCAGATTCACCCGCATAGGCATTGATGGCCATTTGAGCGATCTTGGCTTTGATAGCCCCAAAATTGATGATAGGGGTTTTAAACTGAACACGTTCGTTGGCGTAGTTCACTGCTTCGTTAAGTACACGGCGCTGAGCTTCAAGACAGGCAGCCGCAAGTTTTATCCTTCCAACATTAAGGGCATTCATGGCAATCTTAAACCCATTTCCCCTTTCGGAAAGCATATTTTCAACAGGAACTTTAGTTTCGTTGAAGAACACCTGGCGGGTGGAAGACGAATGTATTCCCAGTTTCTTTTCTTCCTCTCCCATGGAAATTCCGTTTTCCGGATCGTTTTCTACAATAAAGCCGGTAATATTCTTATCGTCTTCAATTCGCGCAAAGACGATAAACAGATTACAGAATCCGGCGTTGGAGATCCACATTTTCTGGCCGGTGATGTTGTAGAATTTTCCATCTTTTGAGAGAACGGCCTTTGTTTTTCCAGAATTGGCATCTGAACCGGCCCCTGGTTCTGTAAGGCAATAGGCACCAAACCATTCTCCGGTGGCCAGTTTGGGCACGTATTTTTTCTTTTGCTCTTCGGTTCCGTATAAGGTGATAGGCAGTGTGCCGATCCCAGTATGTGCTCCGAATGCTGTGCTGAAAGAGCCGGTAGCTCCGGAGATATAATCGCATACCAGCATAGTGGAGACAAAGCCCATGCCCATTCCGCCGTAGGCTTCAGGGACAGCAATACTCAGAAATCCGAGTTCTCCTGCCTTAAGCATGCATTCTTTGGTGAATTCATAGTCTTTGTTTTCAAATCGCTCCCAATGGGCCCAAAGTTCACGATCAACAAACTCCTTGGTGCTTTCACGCATCATCTTTTGTTCCTCATTGAGGTCCTCCAATGTAAAAACGTCTTCGCATTTGGTTTCCTTGACGAGGAACTGGCCTCCTCTTAAAATATCTTTGTTTACTGTTTCGGTACTCATGGTTGTAAATATTTTGTAGGTGTGTTAATTCAAAAATTCAAAAATTCCTGCCGCTCCCTGTCCGGTTCCAACGCACATGGTGACAAGGCCGTGTTTACCTTTCATATTTCGCTTGCGCATTTCGTCAAATAACTGAACCGATAATTTAGCACCGGTACATCCAAGGGGGTGACCCAGGGCAATAGCGCCTCCGTTCACGTTCACAATTTCCTGGTTGAGATCTAATTCCCGTATCACAGCCAGTGACTGGGAAGCAAAGGCTTCGTTTAATTCGATCAACTCAAGTTGTGATTGCTTCATCCCTGCTTGCTTAAGAGCCTTGGGAATAGCCTTAACAGGTCCGATTCCCATAATCCTGGGCTCTACACCGGCGGCTGCGTAATTCACCAATCGTGCGATGGGTTCTAAATTAAGTTCCTTGACCATTTCCTCACTCATGACCAGAACAAATGCGGCCCCATCACTCATCTGGGAAGAATTTCCTGCGGTTACGCTACCTCCTGCTGCAAATACAGGACGGAGTTTGGCCAAAACCTCTTTTGAAGTGTCAGCTCGGGGACCTTCATCTTTTTTTACGGTGTAAGTGGTGCTTTCTTTTTTCCCCGCGGCATTGACGAAGGTGTGTTCAACTTCTATAGGAACGATCTGATCGTCAAACTTACCTTCCTTTTGAGCCTTAAGGGCTTTCATGTGCGAATTGTAAGCAAACTCATCCTGATCTTCCCGAGATACTTTAAATTGTTCTGCAACTGCTTCGGCGGTTAATCCCATACCCCAGTAATAATCTTCATTTCCTTCCTTGGCAACTGAATAATCGGGAGTAGGTTTGTATCCACCCATGGGGATATAACTCATACTTTCGGCCCCACCTGCAATGATGCAATCTGCCATTCCCGACTGTATTTTTGCCGTGGCAATACCTATGGTTTCCAACCCGGATGCACAATAACGGTTTACAGTTACTCCGGGGACATCTTCGATCTTCAATCCCATCAGGGAGATAAGTCGGGCCACATTAAGACCTTGTTCCGCCTCCGGCATGGCGTTCCCAACAATGACATCATCAATTCTCTTTTTATCCAGCTGAGGTACTTCCTTCATCAGGTACTCAATGGTCTCCGCAGCCAGTTCATCTGGTCGTTTAAATCGGAATAATCCTTTGGGGGCTTTTCCAACGGCGGTCCTGTAGGCTTTTACTATATATGCAGTTTTCATCTTTAGTTTCTTAGGGGTTTACCAGTTTTTAGCATGTGTTGTATTCTCTCCAATGTTTTTCTTTCGGTACAAAGTGATAAAAAAGCTTCACGTTCAATATCGAGCAGGTATTGCTCACTCACATAACTTGTTTCAGAAAGATCTCCCCCTGCCATCACATAAGCGAGTTTGTTGGCAATCTTTTTATCGTGTTCAGAAATGTAATGTCCGGCCTCCATGGAGTCTGTTCCAACAAGGAACATTCCCAGTGCTTGTTTTCCGAGGACTTTTACATCCTTTCTTCGGATAGGTTGGGTATAACCCGATTCAGCCATGAGTTTGGCATAGGCTTTCGCCGTGGCGATCTGACGATCTTTATTTACAACAACTACGTCTTTACCTTTCTGTAAAATCCCCAGGTCAAATGCTTCGTAGGCAGAGGTGGAAACTTTTGCCATTCCTATAGTTAAAAAGTATTCCTGAAGTACATTTAGTTCCACATCATTTTTTCTAAAAGTATCTGACGCTCTCAGAGCCATTTCCTTGGATCCGCCTCCACCTGGGATAACACCAACGCCGAATTCTACCAGACCGATATATGTCTCGGCAGCAGCTACTACTTTATCTGCATGCAGAGATAGTTCACAGCCTCCTCCCAGGCACATCCCGTGGGGTGCTGAAATAGTAGGAATAGATGAATAGCGCATCCGCATCATGGTATCCTGGAACATTTTTACGGCCATATTAAGCTCATCGTATTCCTGTTCAACGGCCATCATAAAAATCATACCGATGTTGGCTCCTACTGAAAAATTCGCAGCCTGATTTCCTACAACAAGCCCCTGAAAATCTTTTTCCGCAAGGTCGATTCCTTTATTGATACCGGCCAGGACATCGCCCCCAATGGTGTTCATTTTAGACTGAAATTCAACATTGAGGATACCATCTCCGAGGTCTTCGATCACTACTCCACTATTTTTAAATACCTCCTTGGTTTTCCGGATGTTGTCGAGTATAATAAAAGCATCCTGCCCTGGTACTTTTACCATGGATTTCTTCTGAACATCATAGAAATAAGTGGCTCCGTCTTTTACTTCGTAGAACGACTTTACACCGGCTGATTTCATTTCCTCTACCCAGGCTGCTGCCTTCTGACCTTCGGCGGCTATTAGTTCCAGGCCTTTGTCTAATCCAATGGCATCCCAGATCTGGAATGGCCCGTGTTCCCAGCCAAAGCCAGCTTTCATAGCATCGTCAATCTTGTATAGTTCGTCTGAAATTTCAGGAATTCGGTGGGTAACATAAGCGAAGAGTACTCCAAAACTTTTACGGTAGAATTCACCTGCTTTATCTTTCCCTCCGACAAGGATACTAAAGCGGTCGATTACCTTATCTACGGATTTGGTCAACTCCAGAGTTCCAAATTTCGCGCTCTTTTTTGAGCGGTAGTCCATAGAGTCAAGATCTAAGGTTAAGATCTCACTCTTGCCTTTGTCATTTTTTACCTTCTTATAGAAACCCTGGCCCGATTTACTTCCGTACCATTTGTTCTCTGCCATGGTCTCAATAAACTCGGGAAGTTTAAAGAGTTCATGACGCTCGTCTTTTGGGCAATTTTCGTGAATTCCATTCGCCACATGTACAAGGGTATCGAGACCTACGACATCCACTGTTCGGAAAGTAGCCGATTTAGGCCTTCCGATTACGGGACCGGTAAGTTTGTCTACTTCCTCCACTGTTAGGTCTAGTTCCTTAACGGCATGGAAAAGGCTCATAATACTGAAGATCCCGATCCTGTTTCCTATGAAGGCCGGTGTATCTTTGGCAACCACAGAAGTTTTACCCAGGAATTTCTCCCCGTAACTATTGAGGAATTCAAGTACCTCTAGTTTAGTTTTAGGTCCGGGAATGATCTCAAAGAGTTTGAGATATCTCGCCGGGTTGAAAAAGTGAGTTCCACAGAAATGTTGTTGAAAGTCTTCTGATCTTCCCTCACTCATAAAGTGTATTGGAATCCCGGAGGTGTTTGATGTGATCAGAGTGCCGGGAGTCCTGTGTTTTTCCAGACTCTCGAAGACCTGTTTTTTAATGTCTAGGCGTTCCACTACGACTTCAATGATCCAGTCGACCCCGGCTACTTTGGCGATATCATCCTCGAGATTTCCCGTCGTAATCCTTTTGGAAAAATCCTTGTGATAGATGGGGGAGGGCTTGGATCTCAGAGCTGCGGTCAGGGAATCATTTACCAAACGGTTCCTTACGGCTGCATCCTTAAGACTGAGTCCTTTGGCTTTTTCTTTGTCTGTCAGTTCGCGCGGAACAATATCGAGTAACAGGACTTCGACACCGATATTGGCAAAATGACAGGCAATGCCACTTCCCATGATCCCGGATCCGATAACTGCTACTTTTTTAATATGCTTGTTCATTGATGAGAATTGAGTTATTTAGTTGTTGTTTCCGTATTGAAAATTTTCTTTTCGGCGACGATGTGATTAATTGTATCCATCACTTCAAAGAAACTGTTGAGCTGTTCCTGAGATAATTGTTCTTTCACAACTTCATTGAACTTAAGTACCACATCTTTAGAATCCTTTCGTTTCTCTAATCCGAAAGGGGTTAGATAAATAAGGACTCCTCTTCCGTCATCAGGATTTGGCCTGCGTTCAATCAGTCCTTTCTCCTCCATACTCTTGAGGATTCGTGACAAACTTGTGGCTTCCATCCCCATTTTTGGCCCCAGGGAAGTTGAAGGCGTTCCTTTTTTCGGGTCAATACTCAAAAGCGTGAAACCAACCGCCATGGTTGAACCAAACTTCTTGGCCTCTTCATTGTACATTCTCACCACGGATTGCCATGTGGCGCGCAGGGCGTAATCAATCGTTATCTCTTGCATAAGTCATCTAAACCAGTCAAAGATATAAAAAATTTATTATGCATGCATAATAAATTAGTTAAAATATCCTGATGGATAGCAACGATCTTTCTGATTAATATTTAAAGGAATACTATGGCTTTAGTTCTCGCATGGATAAAACCGGATAGAAGGGAATTACTTTAAAGATATACTAATCTGAGTGGCCGTAGATGTCGTTGTAGAGATTGCGATATTTCTCTTTCACGATCTTCCGTTTTAATTTCATGGTAGGGGTGAGGTGCCCTCCTTCAACCGTCCAGACATCAGGAGTTAATCTGAACGACTTCACTTTTTCCCACTTGGCAAATTGTTCATTTGCCTCATCTACTTCTTTCTGAATTCTTTTCTGGATTTCCTGGTCCCTGACAATCTCTTCAGGACTGCTTAGATCTTTATGGTGTCTTTTAACCCATTCACTCAAAAATTCGAAGTTAGGTTGTATAAGGGCAGCCGGCATTTTCTCTCCTTCACCTACTACCATTACCTGCTCTATAAACCTGCTTTGTTTAAGTCGGTTCTCCAGGAGCTGCGGGGCAACGTATTTCCCCCCTGAAGTCTTAAACATTTCTTTTTTACGGTCTGTGATCTTTAAAAAGCCCTCTTCGTCAATTTCGCCTATATCTCCCGTGTGAAAATACCCATCTTGCAATACTTCTTTTGTCTTTTCTGGATCTTTGTAATACCCCATCATTACGTTAGGGCCTTTGCACAAAATTTCCCCATCAGATGCGATTTTGATCTCCACATCCTCAATAATCTTACCTACAGTTCCTATTTTCCAGCCACGGTTGCGCTGATCGTTTACCGAGATGACGGGGGAAGTTTCCGTGAGTCCGTATCCTTCCATCACGGGGATTCCAGCTGCACCGAATATCCGACTTAACCTTGTTTGCAGGGCTGCACTTCCGGAAACCATGGTTTCAAGATTCCCTCCCAGTCCTTCCTTCCATTTACTGAAAATGAGTTTCCTGGCGATTCCCAGTCTTTTTTCATACCACCAGCCGTTGGCTCCATAGGGTTCATACTTCAATCCCAGTTCAACAGCCCAGAAGAAGAGCTTTTTCTTTATCCCGGATAAATCGGCACCCTTTGCTATGATCTTATCGTATACCTTCTCCAGTAATCTGGGTACAACTGTCATTACATTGGGTTTTATCTCCTTGAGATTGTCACTGATTTTATCCAGCCCCTCAGCGAAGTACACAGTGATACCACAGTACTGATACAGATACAGGATCATCCTTTCGAAGATATGACAGACAGGGAGAAAACTGAGGGAGGTACTTCCCTGATTGAAGGGAACCCTCGGTTTGCTGGCAAGGACGTTTGATACTATATTGTTATGGGATAGCATCACTCCTTTAGGCCTTCCTGTAGTACCTGAAGTGTAGATAAGGGTGGCAAGGTCTTCAGGCTGAACCTTTTCTTTCCGTGCTTCAACCTCTGCTTGCAGGCTCTCATCCTCCCCTAGGCGGAGTAATTCTGTCCAATGGTTACAGCTATCAATCTCATCAAAAGAATAGACGTTTTTCAGGCCCGGAACATCGGCTTTTATACTGTTCACTTTCTCCAGTACTTCCGTACAGGAGACAAAGCAGTAAGTTGCTTCAGAATGATTCAGGATATAGGCGTAATCTTCTTCTGAAATGGTAGGGTAAATAGGAACATTCTGCGCCCCGATTTGCAATATGGCAATGTCCATGATATTCCATTCCGTTCGGTTGGTCATGGAGATCACGGCGATCTTCTCTCCAGCCTTTACCCCTAGTTTTATAAGGGCCCGACTCGCAGTATTTGCTTTCGATATATAGTCTTTAGTAGAGGTGGCCACCCATTCCCCTTTGTACTTGCTTACAAAGGCTTTTTCCAGAGGAAAATTCTCATTTTGGTAATGTGGGATGTCGAAAAGACGGGTGACTGTTTGCATACTTTGGTATTATGGTCTTTGCAAAGTAAGAAAAGGGAGTGGGATTTTAAAACAAGATTGCTAAAATTGAAAGCCAAAAATTGCCAGATTGTAAAAATCCAACTTATTTGGCAGTCGATATGGACACCTTTTCATTGAATTATGCAATAACCGGGTAGGTAAGCGCTTACCTATTTTCCAGCCACTTTCTTGCGTTTACAAAAGCTTCAAGCCAGGGCGACACTTCGTCTTTTCCTGAAGGATAATGCGCCCAGTTCCACGGAAAAATACTCCGCTCAATGTGGGGCATGGTTACCAGATGCCTTCCGGAAGGATCGCAGAGCATTGCGACATTGTAATCACTGCCATTGGGGTTGGCCGGATATTGGTCATATCCGTAGGTCGCGACAATGCCATATCGGTTTGCAGGGTAGGGCAGGGAAAATTTACCTTCTCCATGCGAAATCCAGACTCCCAACGTGCTCCCTTCGAGAGAAGCTAACATTACCGAATTGTTCTTTTCAATACAGACGGAGGTAAAATTGCTTTCGTGTTTATGTGAATCGTTGTAGGTCATTTTTCCATGTACCTCATGCTCCGGATTGATCAGCTCCAATTCCATAAACAGCTGGCAGCCGTTACAAATACCTACAGAGAGCGTGTCCGGTCTTGAAAAAAACCTTTGCAGCGCAAGTTGCGCCTTTTCATTGTACTTAAAAGCCCCGGCCCAGCCCTTGGCACTGCCTAAAACATCCGAATTGGAGAAACCTCCTACTGCACCTATAAACTGAATATCCTCAAGGGTTTCCCGCCCACTGATCAAGTCGGTCATATGCACGTCCTTTACATCGAATCCGGCAAGAAACATAGCGTTGGCCATTTCCCTTTCTGAATTGCTGCCTTTTTCCCTTAAGATGGCAGCCTTGGGTCTGGATCCCTGAAAAACGGGTAATTTTCCTTCAAAATGTTCAGGGAAGCGGTATATCAAAGGCTGATTCTTATAATTCTCATACCGCTGCCTGGCAAGGTCTCCCGAGGTCTGTTTCTGATCGAGCAGATAGGATGTTTTAAACCACAGATCCCGCTGTTCATATATATTCAAAACAACCCGGTCTTCACCGTTTATAATGGCAAGTTCTGGTTTTTCAACAACTGAACCTATACGATAAAACTCGATCTTGTTTTTCTCAAAAGCCTTTTCAACCGCAGAACTTCTGGCCTGAATAACCACTGCTGCATTTTCAGCAAATAATAACTTTGTGGTATCCTTTTCACCGAGGGATGAAAGGTCGAGCTTTGCCCCCAGTTGATTGTCCGCAAAGCACATTTCAAGCAAGGTGGTGATAAGTCCGCCTGAAGCCACATCATGACCAGCCACTATTTCTTCTTCCTTTACAAGTTCCTGCAAGGTATTGAAGGTCTTTTTGAAATTTTCAGCATCTCTTATGGTAGGTGCATCAGCGCCCACCTTGTTTAAACTCTGTGCAAAGGAGGATCCGCCAAGTTTAAAGCTGTCCTGTGAGAAATTAATGTAGTAGATACTGCCGTTTCTTTTCTTAAAAACCGGTTCCACTACTTTTTTCACGTCGCTGCAATGGGCTGCCGCAGAAATAATCACGGTTCCGGGTGAGAGCACTTCCTGGTCTTTGTATTTCTGTTTCATGGAAAGCGAATCCTTTCCTGTAGGAACATTGATCCCCAGCGCTATGGAAAAATCAGATACAGCGCTTACGGCTTCGAACAGGCGGGCATCTTCTCCAGTGTTACGGCAGGGCCACATCCAGTTAGCCGATAGGGAAACCGATGCTAGACCGTCCTCAAGGGGCGCCCAGACTATATTGGTAAGTGCTTCGGCAATACTGTTGAGACTTCCCGCTGTTGGATCGATCAGGCCGGAAACAGGGGAGTGCCCAATACTCGTTGCTATCCCTTCTTTCCCTTTAAAATCGAGCGCCATCACCCCCACGTTGTTTAGAGGCAACTGTAAAGGACCTGCACATTGCTGTTTAGCCACTCTGCCGCCCACACACCTGTCGACTTTATTGGTGAGCCAGTCTTTACACGCCACGGCTTCGAGCTGTAAAACATCTCCAAGATATTTTTTGAACTGCCCGAAGGCGTATTCGGGAGCCTCATATGTCCTGCTTACAGATGTATCGGTCATAATGGTTTTAGGAGAACTTCCAAACATGTCCGCCAGGTCCAGATCCATCGGTTTTTCATTTCGCTTAATGGATTCAAAGGTAAACCTGTTGTCTCCGGTTGCGACACCAACCTTATACATGGGAGCCCGTTCTCTTGATGCGATACGTTCGAGAAAGGCGCAGTCTTTTTCTCCAATCACTAATCCCATACGTTCCTGAGATTCGTTTCCGATAATCTCTTTTGCAGAGAGGGTGGGATCTCCTATAGGCAGCTTGTCCATATCTATTTTACCACCAGTTTCCTCCACGAGTTCAGACAAGCAATTGAGATGGCCACCTGCCCCATGGTCGTGAATAGATACTACGGGATTGTGATCATTTTCTACCAGGCCACGAATAGCATTGGCAGCCCTTTTCTGCATTTCCGGGTTGGATCTTTGTACGGCATTGAGTTCTATGGCAGAACTGAATTCTCCGGTATCAGCACTGGATACGGCAGCTCCACCCATCCCGATACGGTAATTATCCCCGCCTAAAATCACGATCTTATCTCCCTTATTGGGCTTGTCTTTCAGGGCCTGATCTGCTTTGCCATACCCGATTCCACCGGCTAACATGATCACTTTATCATATCCCAGCATGCGCTGATGTTCCTGGTGCTCAAAAGTGAGTACTGAACCGGCGATTAGTGGCTGGCCGAATTTATTTCCAAAATCAGAAGCCCCGTTCGAGGCCTTGATCAGAATATCCATAGGCGTTTGATATAACCAGGGCCTGGCTGCATTTGCCTGTTCCCAGGGCCGATCTTCTTCCAGTCGGGAATAAGACGTCATATAGACGGCGGTCCCTGCCAGGGGAAGCGATCCTTTACCCCCTGCTAGTCGATCTCTGATTTCCCCTCCTGAGCCAGTTGCAGCCCCATTGAAGGGTTCTACGGTAGTGGGAAAATTATGTGTCTCTGCCTTAAGAGAAAGAACCGATTCGAATTTGGTTTCTTTGTAATAATCGGGTTTATCGGGAGTAGCCGGCGCAAACTGCACGGCTTGCGGACCTTTGATAAAGGCCACATTATCTTTATAAGCAGATACTATGTTATTCGGATTTTTTTCTGAGGTCTTTCTGATTAGTTTAAAGAGGGAGGAAGACTTCTCTTCTCCATCGATGACAAAAACCCCATTGAAGATTTTATGACGGCAGTGTTCTGAATTTACCTGACTAAAGCCGAAGACTTCAGAATCAGTCAGTGGCCTTCCCAGTTTTTCTGAAAGATTTTCCAGGTAGGCTACCTCTTCTGGACTCAGGGCCAGGCCTTCCTTTTGGTTATAGGCCGCAATATCTGATATAGGCAAAATAGTTTCTATCTCCACTGCTATAGTGAAGATATCCTGTGTAAGGGAACTATACTTCTGGGAAAGCATAGGGTCGTAATCCTTGTAGCCTTCAGTTACAGCCTGAAATTCTTCAATCCTGCTTATCCCGGTGACACCCATGTTTTGGGTAATCTCAGTGGCATTGGTACTCCAGGGAGTTACCATTGCTGCCCTTGGTCCAATAAAAAAAGCGTCGACAGACGCTGAAGTTATCAGATGCTGATTGCCGAACAGCCAGCTTAGTTTCCCCATGTCGGGTTCGCTTAGTTCTTTTTGCGATTCTACCGCATAAACTTTATCAGAAGGATCCCCGAAAAAATAGATCATAAACCAGGTTTAAACAGGATTTTAAGAGCCCAAATTTACATTAAATCTGTCGCTTTTTAACATCGACCTATCAACAGTTTTCAAGGGTCATTGTTCATTACTTTACCCTTCTCAGATAACAGAAATGATCAATCCCTTTGCAGTAAAGCGATATAAAAGCCGTCATATCCTGATTTATGAGCATAGATATGCCGCTCTTCTGTGAGTGAAAACAATCTTCCCTCTTCAGAGTCTAAAAAGTTTTTTATTTGCTGGTCATTTTCTTGTGGCAGTACTGAACAGGTGGCATATACCAATTTCCCCTTTGGTTTAACCATCTTGCTGTAGTCTTTTAAAAGCTCTCTCTGGGTGGTAGTTAGCTTTTCCAGGTCCTCCGGTTGGAGTTTCCATTTAGTATCGGGGTTTCTTTTGAGAACACCAAGGCCTGAACAGGGAGCGTCAATAAGCACTCTATCTGCCTTCTGATGAAGTTTTTTAATCACCTTTGAGGAGTCGATTAACCTGGTTTCCAGATTGTGAGCTCCGTTTCTTCGGGCACGCCGCTTTAGTTCATGAAGTTTTTTTTGATAGATATCCAGGGCGATTAATTGTCCCTTATTTTCCATCAGGGCTGCTAGATGCAGTGATTTACCTCCGGCTCCGGCACATGCATCTACAACTCTCAGACCCGCCGCAACATCCAGCATGGGAGCAACGAGCTGGGAAGAGGCATCCTGCACCTCAAACCACCCGTCCTTAAAGGCCTGCGTTGTAAAGACATTTGTTCTCTCTCTTAAAACCAGGGCATGCGGGTATCCCGAAATAGGATCTGTAGGGATTCCTTCCTCCTCTAATCGCTGTCTCAGGTATGGCACGGATGTTTTAAGAGTATTGGTTCTTAACACTACGGGTGCCAGCTGATTCAGTGCATTTAATTCCTTCTCCCAGAATTTTTCCCCGAAGGCTTTTAGTCCCAAATCATCTATCCAGTCGGGGATAGATTCTCTGTATTTCCTCAATTTTGATAATTCATCAAAGCGTCCTTTGATCCTCCTTGTGGGGGTGTCTTCCAGTTGCTTCCAATTGGGAAGTGGTATACCGCGTAGGACTGCCCAGACAGAAAACAGCCTAAAAAAATTAGCCCGGCTGTATGGTTCTTTTACTTCTGCTATTTCTGCATACAATCGTTTCCATCGAACGATATCGTATATGGTTTCGGCGATAAAACCCCTGTCTCTGGAGCCCCAGCGTTTGTCTATTTTCAAGGTTTGTTCAACCGCCTTGGAAGCGTAAACTCCTTCATTGAAAATCAGCTGTAGTCCGTCTACTACGGCAAATACCAGATTCCTGTGTAAGCGCATGGGAAAATTTTAGGTTGCAAAGGTACCGTTTTAGATAGGAAACCCTTTATTTTTGAGGAAATTATATCTGATGCGATCTTTAATTTCCTTCTGTTTTTTCCTTCTATTTTTAAGTTGTTCTGATAACCCATCTACACAACATTTCAGCAGTGTTGAAATCGAGGATCTTTTTACTGATTCGGTGAGCATACGGGCATTGGAAGTTATGGATGGGAGTGTTGCTTTTGCCGGAACAGGGGGAGTTTTCGGAGCTATTGATTTATCCACAGAGCAAATTAGAGCAAAACAGCAGCGGTACGATACTTTATATCCTGAATTCAGGGCAGTGGGGCATACTCAATCCGACTTTTTTATGTTGTCTGCAGGCAGGCCTGCCTTGTTGTTTAAAACCGGGAATCAGGGTCTGATGGAATTGGTCTATAAAGAAGATAAAGAAGGGGTGTTTTACGATTCAATGGCCTTCTGGAATAATAGTGAAGGACTTGCTATTGGAGATGAGATGGACGGGTGCCTGTCTTTACTTGTTACGCGTGATGGGGGTTCCAGCTGGAGAAAAATACCCTGTTCAGAATTACCTAAGGCCATTCCCGGGGAGGGTGCTTTTGCTGCCAGTAACACAAATATTGCACTTTTTGAAGATAAGGCTTGGATTGGGACTACCGAAGGCAGGATCTTTTATTCGCCTGATAAGGGAAGTACCTGGGAAGTTTTTAAAACACCTATAAATAGTAAGGAACCTACACAGGGTATTTATAGCCTGCATTTCACATCGGAAAACAAGGGTATTGCTATGGGGGGAGATTACACAGAACCAGAAGGTAAGACAGGGAATAAAGCCCTTACTCTTGATGGTGGAAAAACCTGGAGCCTTGTGGCCGACGGAGATATTCCCGGTTATACAAGTTGCGTTCAGTTTGTTCCGGGTAGTGGGGGTAATGGGATTATGGCGGTCTCTTACTCAGGGGTTAGCTATTCCGCTAATATGGGAAAACAATGGACAAAACTCTCTGAAGAACCTTTTTACACCCTGCGGTTTGTCAATGATTCAACTGCTTACGCCGCTGGTAAATTCAGGATTTCCAGGCTAAGCTTTAAATAGAGAAAAGGGCAGACAATGTCTACCCTTTCCTGACTAACATACGACTCCTGTTAAAAAGTCAACCCAAATCTAATTATACATAAACAACTTTGTAAGTTCTGCCTATTCTCTTGTAGTGTATTCCTTTATAGGCAAAATATTTCCTTCCTTTGATAAATACCACTTTATGACCTCTTGGCAGGGTATTAATTACTATACCTCTTGGAGCGGCGGTTACCACGTATTTTCTGCCTCTTGTCTTGTACCAAACACCAGCCGCAAAATGATATCGGATCCCTTTGTGGATTACCAGCCTCGGTTTGTGTACAGTGGTTACAACTGTCCCGTGTTTGGGATATACTTTTACTTTAACAACTCTCTGTGCATTGGAAGCGCTTAAGGCTCCAAAAAATGCAATAATGACCAAAACAATTTTAAGCTTTTTCATAACGGTTTTTTTAAGGGTTATACTTCTAAGACTGTGGAAACAGACAAGGGTTTAAAACAAAAGGAGGCTAATAGCCCCCTTTTAATTGCGTTTTATCGAATTTCCCCTATTGTCGCCTTTTCTGTATTTGCTGTAATAACCTTTTTTTGAAATCATCTTCAGCCTTGATCAGCAGAAAGGTCTTTCTTGCCGAGATAAGATTGGTCATTCGATTGAGGAAAGCTATGTTTCTGTCGTTTCTCTCTTTCTGCAGGGCAAGAAACTCGTCCATCAATTCTTCAATCTGCGAGTCGGACATATTCTGAAAATTTCTTAGTCGGCCCCTGATGTCATTTCGTTCCTTAAGGCGCAGGGCTTCCAGGGTGGCTTCATGTTCATTATAAACAGGCCAGAATATCGCGGCTTCTTCACTACTGAGATTCAGTCGTTCCGTGATAAAAGCAATCTTCAGGGATTTTATCTTGTCCATACCCGCACCAGTCTGCGCAAAGGTTGTGCTGCAGATCAGGAAAAGGGCAATCGCGAGGAGTTTATTAAAATTCTTCATCTAAGTCGATATTTAATTCATCTAAATCATCTATGGTTTCTTCCAGGTAGTCCATGATTTGCTCATTATCTACCGAACTATCCATAAAATCGTCTAATTCAAGGCTGGCCAGCGGAACAACTTCCGCGATCTCAGAACTACTTAGTTCCATATCCTTTGATTCTATGTAGCTGGTAATATCAGCTGCGGCAAGGTCATCGAATGTAAGGGATTGAGTACTGTTCCATTCTATTCCAATTACCAGAACGAATAGTACAGCTATAGCTGCGGCCGCATAGAAATAGGATTTGTAAGGCCTGAGTTTAATTACCCGACTTTCTTTTTGAACTGTTTTGGTAAGAATGTCTTTTTCAACCTTATCAAAATAATCATCAGGTACGGCAAATCCTTCCATTTCAGGTAGTCCTTCAGCATCTTCTTCCTGTAATTTGCTCAGGATCTGATCTGATAGCCCCTCGAAATAGCCAGGTGGCGTTTTAAAACTGTTCTTTTTTGATATATTTTTCATGGTTTAGGTATGATTTTGCTTTCTGCACAGCTCACTCCTGTTTAAGAAAGGCTTCAATTTTTTTCACTGCCAGATGGTATGAGGCTTTTAAACCTCCTACCGAGACATCTAATATTTCTGCGATCTCGCTGTATTTCATTTCTTCATAGTACTTCATATTGAAGACCAGTTTCTGCTTTTCAGGAAGGCTGGCAATAGCTTGTTGTAATTTAAGTTGAATGGCGTCCCCTTCAAAATATACATCCGCTTCAAGCGTACTGGCCTTTCTTTCAATCAATTCATCACTGCTTACTCCCAGTTTCTTCGACTTCGTCTTCAGGAAGGTAAGTGCTTCATTCGTACCTATCCTGTACATCCAGGAGTACAATTTACTGTCTCCCTTGAATTTTTCAATATTCCTGAAAACCTTAATAAAGGTATTCTGCAAGACATCATCTGCATCATCATGATCTAACACAATCCTCCTGATATGCCAGTACAACCGCTCTTTATAGGTGTTGATAAGCACCTCAAAAGCTTTTGCCTGGGTATCCTTTTGCTTTAGTTCTTTTACTAAGGTTTCTTCAGCAATCAAAGTTAGTTTGTTATGCACTTAAGACGGAATTTTACCGTAAAGGTTTAATCCGCAGGTATTTCCTCTATAAAATTACCTTTTTTTTAGACCAATGGAAGTAAATATGTCAGGATGATCTCAATCAAAGGATTGCATGGCAACCAGTTTGTAGTAGACTCCTTTTTGTTTTAACAGGACTTCATGGGTCCCTGTTTCCAGGATCTTTCCTTTTTCCATAACCACAATGGAATCGGCCTTCTGTATGGTGGATAGCCGGTGCGCAATGACAAGGGATGTTCTGTTTTGCATCAATTTTTCAAGGGCTTCCTGCACCAGGCGTTCGCTTTCCGTATCCAGGGCAGAGGTGGCTTCATCAAGGATCATTATGGGCGGATTCTTTAATACTGCCCTGGCGATCGAGAGCCTTTGTTTCTGTCCACCGCTCAGTTTATTCCCACTGTCACCAATATTGGTGTCGTAACCTTTTGGGAGCTGGGTAATAAAATCATGTGCATTGGCAATTTTTGCTGCCTCAATGATCTCTTCATCAGAAGCGTCTTCCTTCCCCAGTGAGATATTGTTACGGACCGAGTCATTAAATAGTATGGATTCCTGTGTAACCAGTCCCATCAGGCCTCTCAGAGAGCGTTTCGAAAGCTGCCTGATATCAGTGCCGTCAATGGTAATTTCCCCCTTGTTTACATCGTAGAAACGCGTTACAAGGTTAGCGACCGTACTTTTACCACTACCAGACTGGCCAACCAAAGCCACTGTTTTACCCTTGTGAAGATCCAGGGTAAAATTCTCAAGGACCCAGTCATCTTCGTATTTAAAGGCGATGTTATTTAAGGTAAGGGAGCTGGTAAAATCGTTTGCCTGTAACGGGTTGTCCGACTCTTTGATCGGATTTTCAGTTTCAAGGATTTCTAGCACCCTTTCGGCTGCGGCATTTCCTTTTTTAACTCCGTAAGACGCCTTACTTATGGCCTTGGCAGGAGTTAAGATGTTATAGGCCAGCCCCATATAGGCTATAAAGGAGGAGGCGTCGAGGGTTTTATCAACCAAAACCATTTTCCCGCCAAACCATAGTAGTACACCGATAACCACGATACCCAGAAATTCTCCTGTAGGAGAGGCGAGATTTTGTCGGTTTAGTAGTTTATTCGAAAAATGAAAGAAACGTTCGGTAGAAGCTGAGAATACTTTATAGAACCTCGATTCTGCGTTAAAGGCCTTGATTACTCTTAGTCCGCCCAGAGTTTCTTCTACGATAGACAGGAATTCTCCCTGCTCTTTCTGTACCCGGTCCGATTTCTTTTTCAGGGATTTTCCTATCCTGGAGATGATCATTCCGGCAAGGGGGATGAAAATAAACACAAAGAGGGTGAGCTTTACACTGATAAAGAACATTACCCCAATAGTAAACAAGATAGTTAAGGGTTCACGAACCAGCAATTCGAGAATGGAGAGGAAGGAATGTTGGATCTCGAGTACATCAGAAGTGATTCTGGCGATCACATCGCCCTTGCGTTTTTCAGAATAAAATGAAATAGGGAGATCTGTAATTTTTTCATACATCCTGTTCCTGATATCTTTCAGCACCCCGTTTCTGAGGAAGGTGATAAAATACATCGCGAGGTAATTGAAGATATTCTTTAAAAAAAATAGAATAAGCACCAGGCCTATAACCAAAATAAGAGCTTGCATCTCGTCGGCATCTGAATAGGAGGTAAGCCGGTAACTGAGGTAGTCCTGAACATAATCTTTTATGGATCCTATGCCCTCGTAGGTTGGTTTTGTATATACCTGCTCGGTCTGTTTGAATAAGACGTCAAGCATTGGGATCAGGGCTGCAAAGGAAAGTGCGCTGAATAGGGCGTATAACAGATTAAAAAAGATATTTAAAAAAGCGTATTTCTTGTAGGGCGCTGCAAACCGCAGGATTTTTTTAAAGTAATTCATCAATCCAAATTCAGTTCGCTGACAATTCTTTTTAATTTTTCGTCCAGGGCGTCATTTACTTCCTTAAAATTATTTACCTGGTCCAGGGGAGCGTTTACACTGAAGTAGAATTTGATTTTTGGCTCAGTACCACTGGGTCTGGCTGCCATTCGTGTACCATCTTCTGTGGTATAGATCAGGACATTGGATTTTGGCAGGTCGATTACAGAAATTTTCCCTGTTCTGATGTCTGTTGAGGTAGAGCTATTATAGTCGTCAACAGTGATTACCTCTGATCCGTCGATGGATTTTACCGGATTTTCCTTGTAATCCTGCATCATGTTCTTGATCTCTTCGGCCCCTGAGATCCCTTTTTTAGTCAGAGAAATCAATTTTTCCTTGTAGAAGCCGTAGTCTGCGTAACATTGGATCAATTCCTTGTAAAATGAACTTCCATTCGCTTTGGCCGTTGCTCCGATCTCACAGGCGAGCAGGGTGGAAGTAACAGCGTCCTTATCACGGACAAAATCCCCAACCATAAATCCAAAACTCTCTTCTCCTCCTCCCACGAAATGTTGATCCGGATGGTCTACGATCATCTTTGCTATCCATTTAAAGCCAGTAAGGGAGGTCTTGCATTCCACCCCATAGGCCGATGCCAGACTTTGCATCATGGGGGTAGAGACGATGGTAGAGGCAATAAACTCATTGCCTTTAAAGCCTTTTTTCTTTTGCTGATCGAGCAGAAATTTGGTCATCAGGACCATGGTCTGGTTCCCGTTCAACAGTTCCATTTTTCCCTCAGGATTTCGCACTGCGATTCCGAGCCTGTCGCTATCGGGATCAGTGCCCACGACCATGTCTGCACCAATTTCCTCTGCCTTTTTTATGGCCAGTGTCAACGCTTCAGGTTCCTCCGGATTAGGGGAAACAACGGTAGGAAAATCCCCGTCAGGTTCTGCTTGTTCTTCAATGATTGTAACCTTGCTATACCCGGCTCTTTTGAGTACCTCCGGGATGGCGGTTATTGAAGTTCCGTGTAGAGAAGTAAAAACTATAGAGTAATCGGTTTTTCCGGGAGCACTGAAATCCCCATTTTTTACAGATGCATTAATGAATGCTTCATCTACCTGCTGATCGATAAGCTCTATAAAATTATCATTGGCTTTAAAGCGCACATCCTCGACGGATAGGTTATTGATTTCGGCTATGATTTCACCGTCCTGTGGAGGAACAATCTGCCCACCGTCTGTCCAGTATACTTTGTAACCGTTATATTCCGGGGGGTTGTGGGAAGCGGTGAGAACTACACCGGCCTGACAACCCAGATATCTTACAGAAAAGGAAAGTTCAGGGGTAGTCCTGAGCTCAGAAAAGAGATATACTTTAATGTTATTGGCTGAGAATACTTCGGCCACCGTTCTGGCCAGGGTATCACTGTTGTGCCGGCAATCATAGGCAATTACTACTTTCAGTTCGGTATCGGGATATACTTTATGGAGGTAGTTACTCAGTCCCTGCGTGCTTTTACCAAGGGTATATTTATTGATTCTGTTTGTTCCCACCCCCATGACCCCGCGCATTCCTCCTGTGCCGAATTCCATATTCTTGTAAAAACGATCTTTGAGTTCCTCCGGATCATTTTCTATAAGATGCTGAATCTCTTTTTTAACGGCCGGATCAAAAAAGTCGGTTAGCCAGCTTTTGGCGGTTGTAAGTATGTCATTCATGAAATATACGTTGGTATAAAGATAAAATTACGAAGAATATTCCTTTACCCTATGAGTGAGGTTAATTTCATGGGAAATTTTATACCTGGGCTCACTTTTTCTCGATCTAACCATGATTTCTCCTAAAAAGCCGGCCAGAAAGAACTGGGTTCCTATGATCATAGCGGTAAGGGCAATATAGAACTGGGGACGCTGACTCAACAGACGCCCCGTCGGGTTAATAAACAACTTATCAATGCCGAGATAGAGGGCGAACCCCGAGCCGATGACAAACATTAGTACGCCCAGAGCTCCAAACAGATGCATGGGCCTCTTGCCAAATTTGGAGACAAACCAGATGGTAATCAGGTCGAGGAATCCGTTGATAAATCGATCAGCACCAAATTTGGTCTTGCCAAATTTCCTGGCCTGGTGCTGCACTACTTTTTCACCTATTTTGGAAAAGCCGGCGTTTTTTACGAGTACAGGAATATACCGGTGCATCTCTCCTGATACTTCTATATTTTTTATCACTTCTTTTCTGAAGGCCTTTAGTCCGCAATTAAAATCGTGAAGTTTTACCCCGGAGGTTTTTCGCGCTGCCCAGTTAAAGAGTTTTGAAGGGATGTTTTTTGTGAGGGCGTGGTCATAGCGCTTCTTTTTCCAGCCGGAGATTAAATCATAGTTCTCATCTTCAATCATCCTGATCAAATCAGGAATTTCTTCCGGATTGTCCTGCAAATCGGCATCCATGGTGACGACGATATCCCCCGAGGCTTCCCTGAAACCAGCATGAAGGGCCTGTGATTTTCCGAAATTTTTCAGAAATCGAATTCCTTTTACATTTTCATTACGGGATGCCAGTTCGGTAATCACCTCCCAGGAGTTATCCGTACTGCCATCATCAATAAACAGGATTTCGTATATAAAATGATTGGATTGCATCACAGACACAATCCAATCATGAAGTTCTTTTAAGGATTCTTCTTCGTTAAGTAAAGGAATGACAATAGATAAGCTCATGGAGAATCGTTGCTTCTTCCTTTCAAAAATACGAATATTAATTATCCTGAGCCGATTTTTTAAGGATTAAGGCGGGTACTAACGATACCAGAAAGCTGAGTATAATACTACCAACAAGGCCAATACCAATCTGTATAAGAGGGGAGGAAAACTTTTCCGCCATTCCCATCTGTGCATCGATCTGATCTGATGTAAGTCCGGCCACCTCCAGTTGCTGACGCTGGTATTCCATAGCCTTAGTCATTGTTTCCGGATCGATGAAGTTGATCAGCACCTGGTTAAAAAGGACGCTAATTACTGCACCAATAAGCCCTATTCCCACACCTATCTTCAAAGCCTGCCCAAAACTCATAAAGCCATTATTGGCTTTTTTGAAATTTAGCATTCCCAGAACAATGAATACGAGCGTAATAACAATGCTCACTAACATTACAGCAATACCACCCTGGTAGTGCATATCCAGAGAAAAGAGCATAAGCGAAAAAACCACGCTAACCACCCCTAGAAAGACACCAAAGTTTAAAGCAAATTTTCCTGTTTTAGGTTGATTTTGTTCCATTATTTTAATTTGATTTATGATTTCTTAAATATTAAACCGCCGATTAATCCTATAACAAAGCCAATGACAACATTAATAACAAGAATAATCGGGTAAGAAATCCAAAAGTAATTAATAGTTCCCTGATATTGTTGTTCTATTTGAGCATCTGTCATTACCCCGGCCTCCTGTGCGGCTGCTCTGCTATTTTCAGCAATTTTAGTGGTAAATTCCGTATCCAGAACATTTGATAGAAAGATCAGATAAAAGATATATATTACTCCTGAAATCAATGCGATTAAAACGCCTAATTTTATAGCTTGTCCAAGGGATAATAAACCTCCATTTGCCTTTCTGAAATTGAATATGGCCCAAAAGGTAATGGCTACAGCTAAAACTACACCTACTATCTGACTGGTGCTATCCTGATTTGCATGCGCATCTATGAAATAAAGCATAAGGCCAAAAACCACGCTGATGCCTCCAAGTATTAATCCATAATTAAGGGAGAACTTCCCGATTGTTGGTTGATTTTGTTCCATTTTGTTGTTCAGTTTTACGTTAATTGTCTAGTTAGTGATGATAACGTAGAAATTGTTACAAATCCAAGATACAATTTTTAAGATGGAATTTTGAAATTCTTCTTGGGGAATGCTAAAAAAAATAATTACATTTGCAGCCTGAAAAAAGAATACCCCTAAGACGATGAGAAAAGGTATACATCCGGAAAATTACAGATTAGTTGCTTTTAAAGACATGTCGAATGACGATGTTTTTATCACAAAATCAACCGCCGAGACAAAAGAGACCCTTGAAGTAGAAGGAGTGGAGTACCCACTTATCAAACTTGAAATCTCCAGGACATCACATCCATTTTATACCGGGAAGGCCAAATTGGTTGATACCGCCGGTAGGATCGATAAGTTCAAGAACAAATATCAGAAATTCAAGAAGTAAGAAGATATATTCCCCCGGATATCTAAAATTTGGGGAGAACAACGCAAACCAACGCCTCCGATATGCATCGGGGGCGTTATTTTTTTACTTTTGGGTAAAATTCATACTTCATGAACTACATACTGTTCGACAGTGAGGTCAGGACTTCATTGCTTCCCTTTACATTTACCCGCCCCGTTGGGGAGATCAGAGTGGGCATCCTTACCTTAAGGGAAAAGTGGGAAGACTATCTAAAAGCTGATTTATCCTATAAAACAGAATCCTATCTGGAGATTAAATACCCGCTCGTTCTCAGGGAGGACAACTTATTTATCGACCCTTCATTTTTACCCTCCCCTGAGCTCTTAGCTGAAATTCAGGCGATAGGACCGGAAACGGCTCTTTTCAGCGATTCAACTCTGGTGGCTTATCGCTCGGCTCAGCCAAAATCAGAAGAAACTATAAGTGAACTGCAGAGAAAAGAAACAGGTCTCGATCTTTTCAGGATACAAAATACCTGGGATATTTTCTCAAAAAACGGAGTTGCCTTACAGCTGGATTATGAACGGATTACAGAAGGGCGAAAAAGTGCACCCATTCCGGCCTCCAACAGAGTGATCTGCCCGGAAAACATTTTTCTGGAAGAGGGAGCCAAAGTGGAATACAGTATTCTGAATGCTACTGAAGGCCCCATTTACCTTGGGAAGGACTCAGAAGTTATGGAAGGAAACATGATCCGAGGGGGATTTGCCCTATGTGAACGAGGGGTGGTAAAAATGGGAGCCAAGATCTATGGTCCAACTACCATAGGACCCCATGGGAAGGTTTGCGGAGAGATCAACAACTCAGTAATCTTTGGATATTCAAGCAAGGGACATGATGGCTACCTGGGAAATTCAGTCCTGGGAGAATGGTGTAATATTGGGGCAGATTCAAATAATTCGAACCTTAAGAATAACTATGCCAAGGTTCGCCTCTGGAATTACGCCACCGAACGCTTCGATCAGACTGGACTGCAATTCTGCGGACTGATGATGGGAGATCACAGTAAGACTGCGATCAATACCATGTTTAATACGGGTACGGTGATTGGAGTAAACTGCAATATATATGTGCCCGGATTCCCACGTAATTTTATTCCCAGTTTCAGCTGGGGTGGGGCCAGTGGTTTTTCAACCTACCATACCAGAAAAGCCTTTGAGGCTGCCGAAGTCATGATGGCGAGAAGGGGAAAGACCTTCGATGAAAAAGAGGCCGCCATCCTGGAGCACGTTTTTGAACTCACTAAAAAATGGCGGAAATACTAGGCATTCTTCTAAAGAGAAACAGCGGTATTTTTAAGAGCCGTTACAAAATAGTATCTTTGCGCCCCGTTGATCAGGAACGAATTCATGAAAAAGAAAGTTGCTTTTTACACCCTTGGATGTAAACTGAATTATTCGGAAACTTCTACTATTGCGAGGAGTTTCACTAATTCGGGCTACGAAAATGTCGACTTTGAACAACGGGCCGATATCTACGTGATCAATACTTGTTCTGTTACAGAAAACGCGGATAAGCGATTTAAGACCATTGTAAAAAAAGCACAGAAATCGAATCCGGAAGCCTTCCTGATAGCCATTGGCTGTTATGCACAACTCAAGCCTGAAGAACTGGCGGCCGTAGATGGTGTTGATCTGGTCCTGGGTGCTACAGAGAAATTTAAGATTACAGACTACCTCAATGACCTGAGTAAAAATGACCACGGGGAAGTGCATTCCTGTGAGATACAGGAGGCAGATTTTTATGTGGGAAGTTATTCCCTGGGAGACAGAACGAGGGCTTTTCTCAAGGTACAGGACGGATGCGATTACAAATGTACCTACTGTACCATCCCTTTGGCCAGGGGGATATCGCGAAGCGATACCCTAAGTAACGTACTTGATAATGCCAGAGAGATTTCCGCTCAGGGGATAAAAGAAATTGTTCTTACCGGTGTTAATATCGGGGATTATGGTAAAGGAGAGTTCGGGAATAAAAGACATGAACATACCTTCTTACAACTTGTTCAGGCTTTGGATAAAGTTGAAGGGGTAGAACGGCTGCGTATTTCGTCTATAGAACCGAATCTTTTAAAAGACGAGACCATTAGGTTTGTGTCAAAATCCAGTTCCTTCGTACCTCATTTTCATATCCCATTACAGAGTGGATGCAATGAAATTTTAAAAAGAATGCGCCGCAGGTATATGCGGGAATTGTATTCTAATCGTGTTGCATCCATAAAGAAATTTATGCCCCATGCCTGTATAGGCGTTGATGTGATCGTAGGATTTCCCGGTGAGACTGAGGAACAGTTTTTAGAAACCTATAACTATCTGAATGAGCTGGAGGTTTCTTACCTACATGTATTTACCTATTCAGAACGGGCAAATACTGAAGCTGCTCAAATGGCAGATCCCGTTCCATTCAAGATAAGACAAAAAAGAAGCAAGATGCTCAGAGGCTTATCGGTAAAAAAACGCAGAGCCTTTTATGAGAGTCAGTTGGGGAGTATCAGAACGGTACTATTCGAAGGGGAAAATAAAGAAGGTTATATCCACGGCTTTACCGAGAATTACGTTAAAGTAAGAATGCCATGGGATCCCGGACTTTGTAATACCCTCCATGAAGTGGAGCTTAAAGAGATTGATGAAGAAGGATTAGTGCGATTTGATTTTGTGCCTGAAAAAATCAGGGTATAAAAAAACCTCTCGGTTGAGAGGTTATATAAATTTAGATTCGGATTCCGACCGGCAGCATTTCCTTGTACTGCCTGTTTTTCCTTAGGAAGCCTGCTATTTGCGGACTCGTAGGAACAACCCTGAGGTTTTGTTCCTGTATATGGTGAAGGACGGATTTAATGAATTCTTCTTTAAACCCATCGGCGGTAATTTCCTCCGGAATGACCAGTTTTGTAAGGAACACCTTTCGTTCCTGAGAAGAATACTCGATCTTAGCCAAATGACCATCAACCTTAGTCTCGAACTGCCGTAAGAAACTATTATCATTAATTACTAATTGATTCATATAGTTAGTTTTAATTGTGGTTTCAGACAAAAAAATTACGATGAAATCGTAATCTTTACTTTTTGCAATTCTGACTTTTTATATAATATCAGTTTAACGCTGTTATTATGTTGAGCGGGATACAAAAGTAGTGAAAAAAATGCTAAATTCCTAAATAAAACCCTGCTTCAGACAAGATGATGCAAAAGAAGATACATGTTTATTTAATGCCGGGTATGGCTGCTAACAGCTCTATCTTCAAGAATATCAAACTCCCCGGGGACCAATTTGAGATCCATCGCCTTGAATGGTTCGTTCCCGATAAGGGTATGTCACTGGAAGCATACGCCCGAAAAATGAATACATTGGTCGAGCACAATGACCCGGTTCTGATCGGAGTGTCATTTGGAGGAATGCTTATTCAGGAAATGGCCAGGCATATGCCGGTGAGAAAACTGGTAATTATTTCCAGTGTAAAGCAACGGTCGGAAATGCCCAAACGACTGATCTTTGCAAATTATACCAAAATCCACAAGTTACTCCCTACAGGTATGGTCAATAATCTGGATCTCCTGGCTAAATATGCCTTCGGGGAAACGGTTACCCAGCGCCTTGAATTATATAAGGAATACCTTTCCGTTAAGGACAAATACTACCTGGATTGGTCTATTGATCAGATTGTAAAATGGCAACAAAAGGAATATAAGCCCGATATTGTTCATATTCATGGGGATAAGGATGTGGTATTTCCTTTTCAGTACATTAAAGGCTGCATTCCGGTGAAAAATGGTACGCATACCATGATCATTCATAGATATAAATGGTTCAATGAACGTTTACCGGCAATTATTTTGGATTAAGGGAGTTCTTATTTATACCTTTGGATACTTTTCAAAAACAAAGTGATGAAAATCTTAAAAACAATATTGATGATATTCGGTGTAATTTTTATCGGGTCTACCCTGATATTCGCCGTACAACAAGGACATCTTTCTTCTGATGCTGACCAAAAGACTATTGCAGTTGAACAAGCTGACAAAAGTGTAGCAGATGAATACAGAATAACCTCTATTGAAATTCCCGAAGATCTGAACTTTGCCGGGGAAAAAGTACCGCAGAATGACCCTGAAATTATGGAGCGAATAGACAGGGAATTCCTTGTGAATACCTATTGGCAGTCGAATGCTGTTCTGCTGATGAAAAGGGCCAATAAGTACTTTCCCATCATCGAACCCATTCTGGCTAAAAATGGGATACCCGACGATTTTAAATATCTGGCTGTAGCCGAGAGCGGACTTCAAAATGTAGTTTCTCCTGCCGGTGCTGCAGGATTCTGGCAGATTATGAAGGCAACAGGAAGAGAGTACGGGCTTGAAGTAAATTCAAATGTCGATGAGCGTTATAACCTAAGCCTTGCCACTCAACTCGCCTGTGAGTACCTGAAAAAGAATAAAGAAAAATTCGGAAGCTGGACCCTGGCAGCCGCATCTTACAATGCCGGAGCCGGAGCTATAAATAAATATATGGGTATCCAGCAAGCCACAGATTATTTCGACCTCCTTTTAGGACAGGAAACCGGACGTTACGTGTTCAGAATTATGGCTATCAAAGAAATCCTTTCCCATCCTGAAAAATATGGCTTTGAATTATCAAAGGAGGATCTTTATGCCACTGTTCCCACATTTACCGTGGAAATTGATAAGCCCGTTGAAGATTTTGCGACCTTCGCCAAAGAATATGAGATCAATTATAAGATCCTCAAAAGGCATAATCCATGGCTGAGGGAGCCGCATCTTAACAATGCATCCGGGAAGAAGTATACTATTGAAATACCTCATAAAGGGTATTACACTTCCGCGAAGTAATAAAAAGAACCTATACTTTAACCGCGAAACAGGAAGACCTAGATCTTCTTCATCTGTGTCTGCATCATTTTGATCTGCTCGGTAAGCATATTGTTCTTATCGAGTTTCTTTGCTTCCTGAAGCAGGGTTGTCGCTTCTCTTTTTCTTCTTTTTTGCATAGCTATTCCGGCAAGGCTGAGTTTCGCCATGGCTACATCATAATCCATATTTAATCCCAGCTTTAGGGCCTTCTTAAAATACTTCTCGGCCTGGGTGAGGTTCTTTTGAGAGAAAATGATCCCGTACAAATAATTGTAATACCCCTGTTGTTTAGTCGTTAAAGCTGCCTTCGGATTTTTGATTCTTTCCAGCCATTTTTCTGTCCCGTCCATATCCTGCTTCCGCATCCTCAAGAAGGCCAATAAGATAATCTCGTTTCTGAAATAAAGGAATACGAAGATCAGGGAGAGTAGGATAAGGAAAATCCCATTTCCGATATAGCCCTCAATAAATTGATAGATAGCATAGGCTACAATCAGGGCAGTGATGACTAGTTTGATATTTTTGTTAAACATATTTCTATTGTATTAATTCATATGTAATTAAAGAAGTAATGGTGGTGGGTATCTTTTGCCCATTCAATTGTGCCAGTGTTGAATAGCCTTCTGAAAATCCCTCTACTTTCATGGTCAGAATAAAACCTGTGCTTAGGTCAGTGGTGATCCGGGTGTTTTGTGTCCCATCGAGTACCATGGTTGTAGCAGGTTCTTCAATTTTCATCATAACCGTAGCATTACCTCTGATATTTGCCTTCCCTTCTGCCATGGAATCGAGCTGCCAGGAATTTTTGGCAGTTAATTTGCCTGAATAATTGTTTTTCCATGTATCTCCAATACCTACCTTTATCTCAGGATAAATAAAGGTCATTTGTTTATAGCTGTCTGACAAGGCTTCTGTTCCAAATTCATTCTTGAGGGAAGAAGTAAGCATATTAACTGCAAAGGCTTCTTTTAGACCCGATGCTTTAACCATTCCGGCAACTAAGCTGTCTCCTCCTTTTACCTCAAGGATATCGCCGTTTTTCCTCATCACCATATGAACTGGTTTGTTGAGCAGACTGTTAAATATTCGGGATTGCACGTTGGCGGTATCAATTTCGGCGGCGTTTACGTCCATAATTACACCTTGCAGGCTTGAGGTAATGGTCATGAACAGATCCCTGATGACAATGTCAATAGCATAGGTTTCATCTGTTTTGTCGGTTACCTTAAACTCCAAGATGCCTCTGATATCGTTGGTCAGTTCATGTGTTGCACCTTCTAACTCCTGAGTTATATCCTGCCTGGCTATCTGTTTAACCTTGTAAACATCACCTTTGCTGAGATTGTATTCGAGTTTTTCCTGCCCATATCCAAGGGCTGAAATCCCGAAAAAAAACAACAAGAAAAATAAATCTTTCAACCGCATTTGTCGACATCTGTTTCTTGCGGCAAAAGTACTAAAAACTATCCTAAATATTTTTCAAATCGATTTGGCAAAGCAAAAACTCTTCGTATATTTGCGCCCAGAATTTGAAAAGAAGTCGGGTTTATAAATTGTTTCCGACACAAATTTAAAAAGCATGAAAAGAACATATCAGCCGTCAAAACGCAAGCGCAGAAACAAACACGGATTTAGAGAGCGTATGGCTTCAGCCAACGGAAGAAAAGTTCTTGCCAGGAGGAGAGCCAAGGGAAGAAGAAAACTGTCTGTATCTTCTGAGCCGCGTCACAAAAAATAAATGACTGAAAATCAACAATATAAAGGTGTTACTTTTTTAAAGTAGCACCTTTTTTTTTATGCTATTATCACCAATTTAAAATTCAAAGAATAACAGAATTATGCCAAAAAGAGAAGATCTAAAATCGATATTGATCATAGGTTCGGGCCCTATTATTATTGGACAGGCCTGCGAGTTTGATTATTCCGGATCACAGGCTTTGCGTTCCCTGCGGGAAGATGGGATTGAAACCGTCCTGATCAACAGCAACCCGGCCACCATTATGACCGATCCCACCATGGCTGACCATATCTATCTTCTCCCCCTGACCACTAAATCGATCATTGAGATCCTGAAAAAACATCCTAATATAGATGCCGTGCTTCCTACCATGGGTGGCCAAACCGCACTCAACCTTTGTATTGAAGCTGGTGATAAAGGGATTTGGGAAGACTTTAATGTTGAGATTATCGGGGTGGATATTGACGCCATCAATATCACAGAAGATCGGGAGAAATTCCGAAAACTCATGCTTGAGATAGGGGTCGGAATGGCACCACAGTCTACTGCCACCTCTTTCCTGAAAGGGAAGGAGATAGCTCAGGAGTTTGGATTCCCACTGGTGATCAGGGCTTCCTATACCCTTGGAGGTGCAGGAGCATCCATTGTATACAAGCCGGAAGATTTTGATGAATTGTTGAGCAGAGGCCTGGAAATTTCTCCTATCCATGAAGTGATGATTGATAAGGCTCTAATGGGGTGGAAGGAATACGAACTTGAATTACTACGGGATCAGAATGACAATGTGGTAATTATCTGTACCATTGAGAATATGGATCCGATGGGGATCCACACCGGAGATTCCATTACAGTAGCCCCAGCGATGACCCTTTCAGACCGCACCTTTCAGCGTATGAGAGATATGGCCATAAAAATGATGCGTAGTATCGGGGATTTTGCCGGAGGATGTAACGTACAATTTGCGGTAAGTCCGGACGAAAAAGAGGATATAATTGCCATTGAGATCAATCCGCGGGTATCGAGGTCTTCTGCACTTGCTTCAAAAGCCACCGGGTATCCCATAGCAAAGATCGCCGCTAAACTGGCCATTGGATATACCCTTGACGAATTAGAAAACCAGATCACAGAATCAACTTCAGCCCTGTTCGAACCCACCCTGGATTACGTGATCGTCAAGATCCCCAGGTGGAATTTTGACAAGTTTGAAGGATCAGACAGGACACTCGGACTCCAGATGAAATCGGTAGGGGAGGTCATGGGAATAGGCCGTTCCTTCCAGGAAGCGCTGCACAAGGCCACCCAGTCACTGGAGATCAAGCGTAACGGTCTGGGTGCTGACGGCAAAGGCTATACCAATTACGATCAGATTATTAGTAAACTCACCATCCCAAGCTGGGACCGGGTATTTGTCATCTACGATGCGATTCAACTGGGCATCCCCCTCAGCAGGATACACGAGATTACTAAAATTGATATGTGGTTCCTTAGGCAGTACGAAGAGCTGCATTTCCTTGAAATGGAAATCTCTAAATACACTGTGGAAAGTCTTCCCAAAGAATTGCTTCTGGAAGCAAAACAAAAGGGCTTCGCCGACAGGCAGATCGCCCATATGCTCGATTGCTATGAAAGTGAAGTCCATAAGAAACGAAGTAAGCTCGGGATAAACCGGGTATATAAATTAGTTGATACCTGTGCTGCCGAGTTTAAGGCAATGACGCCTTATTATTATTCCACCTTTGAGGAAGAGATTGAAACACCCGAAGGTAAGCGGTATGTAACTAACGATAGTGAAGTAACAGATAGGAAGAAAATTGTTGTGCTGGGATCAGGACCAAACCGGATCGGGCAGGGGATAGAATTCGATTATTGTTGTGTGCACGGCGTACTGGCTGCAGCAGAGTGTGGATATGAAACTATTATGATCAATTGTAACCCTGAAACGGTGTCGACCGACTTTGATACGGCTGATAAACTTTATTTTGAACCTGTTTTCTGGGAGCATATCTACGATATTATCCTTCACGAAAAACCGGAAGGAGTGATAGTACAGCTTGGAGGACAGACTGCCTTGAAGCTTGCCGAAAAACTCGACAAATACGGGATAAAAATTATGGGGACCAGTTTTAAATCCCTCGATCTTGCGGAGGATCGCGGAAGCTTTTCCCGACTTCTGAAAAAGAACAATATACCCTATCCACAATTTGGAGTAGCCGAGAGTGCCGATGAAGCCCTTGAGCTGGCCAAAGAACTGAATTTTCCCCTACTAGTTAGGCCATCTTACGTATTGGGAGGGCAGGGAATGAAGATTGTAATCAACAAAGAAGAGCTCGAGGCCCATGTGGTAGACCTGCTTCATAAGATTCCCAACAACAAATTGCTCTTAGATCATTATCTCGACGGGGCTATAGAAGCCGAGGCAGATGCGATCTGCGACGGGAAAGATGTTTATATCATTGGGATTATGGAGCATATAGAGCCTTGCGGGATCCACTCGGGGGACTCCAATGCTACTTTGCCTCCTTTTAATCTGGGGGAATTCGTGATGCAACAGATAAAGGATCATACCCGAAAGATCGCACTAGCGCTCAATACCGTGGGCCTGATCAATATCCAATTTGCGATCAAGGATGACATGGTGTATATCATTGAGGCCAATCCAAGAGCCTCAAGAACAGTTCCTTTTATTTCCAAGGCTTATGGGGAGCCCTATGTAAATTACGCTACCAAAGTCATGCTGGGAGAAAAGAAGCTGAAGGATTTTAAATTCAACCCTAAACTTGAAGGTTTCGCCATAAAGCAACCTGTATTTTCTTTTAATAAGTTCCCGAATGTAAATAAGAATTTAGGACCGGAAATGAAAAGTACAGGCGAGAGCATTCTCTTTATCGACAGTTTAAAGGACGATGAATTTTATGAGCTGTACACGCGGAGAAAGATGTACCTGAGCAAATAATGAGGGAGCAGTATCAGGATGAACTGGAATGTTATTCAGTTTCTTTTGTCTCCATTAACCGGGAAAGAACACGAACCCGTACTTCTTTTGCGACCTTTTTAAAAAGAATCCTTGGAACCTTTATTTTGTGGTCCTCTGTCTTTATGGTAAACTCAGTTTGAAGGACTAAAAAACTTCCTTCCCTGTTAATGATTAGTTCTGTATCAATGGGCCGTGTAACGCCATGAAGCGTAAGATCACCATTTAGAGCATAAGTTATGGGTTCTTCAGAAATGTCTTCAGGATTAAAATTGACTAGGTTTCCGGTCAGGTATGCTTTTGGGTATTTGTCAGATTCAATATAGTTTTCATTAAAGTGCTCCTGCATCAGTTTTCTTTTAAAATCAAATTCCTTGACTAAAAGCAAAACCGCTATCTCTCCTTCAGCAGTTAGGGCGAAATTTACCTTCCTGTTTACTGCATAAATATCTTCCATGGGCGTTGAAGCATCAAACTGTATCTCGCCCGTTTCGGTTCGAAAAGTAGTTTGTGCCATGCTCTGGCATCCCCAGGCTATAAGAAATATAAAGAGGTAATTTTTCATTCAGGAAATCCTTGATTGGCCCAGTCTGCAATTAACTGTCGTGCATTTTGAGGCATAAGCCCGTCCGGTGGCATAGGATTGGTAGTATTGTTAATCCTGGATAACAGGTTCCTGTTTTCTATTGCACTTTGCACGAGGCTTAGGGAGGTCAAAGACATAGGCGCGTTGTTAGTAGGTGGGTTTCCATGGCAAGATAAACAGTTTCCCTGAATTATTGGGCGAACATCATTTTGATAACTAAGTGTAGTCGCTTCAGGATCTTCATTATCGGGATCGTTCATAACCCCTTCGGAATTATCACTCTTCGAACATGCGAACACAAGAAAAACGAATGCAAACAGTAATCCAATTCCAGAAGTTTTCATAGGTTTAATATTAAATTACTAACTGATTATCAACAACTTATTGATAAGACGTCAAATATTGACTTAGGTTGCGTCCTTGTATTTTTTTAGAGTTTATCCGACAAAATGGGATATTATAATGAGGTAGGAAATGGGAAATAATTCGTAAGTTTAAGGAAAAAGGCCCCGTTACTTTTTAGCGAACGAGGTCATCAAAACGATTAGCCATGAAAAGAAAAAATTTAGTTGCCTGGATATTCCTGTTTCCGTTCTTGCTGTACTCACAAAGCGACCTGCTTTCATCCATTGATAAATCCGATACTACTGGTATTACCGAATCTGCTTTTAAAGGTTTAAAAATCGTCAACTTTGAGTCGACCAAGATGGTCAATGAAAAGGAGTTCTACTTTATAGTTTTTCATCGTTTTGGTAGCATAAAAACGGGCCTGGACGGATTTTTCGGTCTTGACTTTGCCAATACCCGCCTTCATTTTATCTATGGTTTTTCAGATGGTTTCAATCTTTCCATAGCCCGGAGTTCGTTTAATAAAACCTATGATATTTCAGGGAAATATCGCTTTATGCAGCAAAGTGATGACAATCCGGTTACCGTTGTAGGCTATAGCCAGATAGCATTTAATACGCTTTTAGACGAACCTGTATTGCAAAGAGAAGTTGATATGGGTGACCGTACTTCATTTACTCAGCAGATTCTCATCAGTAGAAAATTAAGCGACAAGGTTTCAGTACAGCTGATGCCTACCTATTTTTATGAAGGATATGTGGATTATGCTCCTCAGGATAATTCCCAGTTTGCACTGGGATTCGGTGGGCGTGTAAAACTTTCTCAGCGATTTAGTCTTAATATGGATTATGGATGGCATTTAAACCGGGCAGATGGTTCCCCCTTTGTAAATCCCTTGTCTATAGGGGTAGATATTGAAACCGGGGGACACGTTTTCCAATTGCATTTTACCAATGCCCAGCCCACTTTTGAAAGCGGTTTCCTGGGCAATGCCGTAGGCGACTGGGGTGATGGAGATATCTATTTCGGCTTTAATCTCAGCAGGGTGTTTAATTTCTGAGATTCATTTTTTATCCTTCCCATTCTGTATGAAACGTACCTGATTTATCAGTCCGTTCATAGGTATGTGAGCCAAAGTAATCGCGTTGTGCCTGTATAAGGTTGAGCGGCAGGCGTCCGGAAGTATAAGCATCAAAATATGTCAGTGAATTGGAAAGCCCGGGAAGTGGGATCCCATTCTCGGCTCCATAAGCCACCAAAGTTCGTACAGAGTCAATAGTTTGTTTGATCTCTTTTGAAAAAGAAGAATCGAGTAGCAGATTTGGCAAGTCGGGTTGCGATTGGTAAGCTTTGGTAATATCCGCCAGTAAACCTGCCCGGATGATACAACCTGCCCTCCAGATCTTAGCGATGGTACCCAGATCCAGATTGTATTCGTATTCTTTAGAGGCTTCAGATAATTGGTGCAGGCCCTGGGCATAGGTAATTATAAAAGAAAAGTACAAGGCTTCTTCTGCCATTTTGGTCAACTTCTTTTTTTCTATCAGAATAGGTTGCGGTCGGTCATAGACTTCGTCTGCTTTTACCCGGTCGTTTTTAAGCGCGGAAATTTCCCTCATACTTACCGCGATATCGATACTTGGGACCGGAATTCCCAGATCCATGGCATTTTGTGAAGTCCATTTCCCTGTTCCTTTTTGTTTGGCTTTGTCGAGGATCTTATCGATTAGTTTACCGTCGCCGTGCTCATCATCCTGCACCAGGATATCTGCTGTAATTTCTACCAGAAAAGATTGAAGTCGGCCCTTGTTCCACTGATCGAAAGCCTGATGCATTTCTTTATTCGACATTTCCCCGGCTTTGCCAAGCAGGTCGTAAATTTCTGAGGTAAGTTGCATCAAGCCGTATTCGATACCATTGTGCACCATTTTCACGTAGTTTCCGGCCGATTTAGGTCCGAGGTATGCTACGCAGGGTTCTCCCTGGTATTTCGCCGAAACCGCTTCAAAAATAGGTTTCACCTCCTTGTAGGCATCACGTGAGCCTCCCGGCATGATGCTGGGACCTTTGCGGGCTCCCTTTGCTCCCCCTGACACCCCTGCTCCAAAAAAATGGATTCCTTTTTCCCTGAGATACGCCTCTCTTCGATCTGTATCGGTAAAGAGGGAATTTCCCCCATCAATTATAAGATCTCCCTTATCTAAATGAGGAAGCAGTTTTTCAATTACCTGATCTACGATTTTCCCAGCCGGGACCAGGAGCATGATTTTTCTGGGAAGTTGCAAAGCCTTGAGGAAAGTTTCCTGATCTGTACTGGCATTTACTTTTTCCAGATCTCCTCCTTCCTTTTTCAGGGCATCAACTTTCTCAGCATCAAGGTCATATCCAAACGCTTTAAATCCATTGTCTGCGACATTCAGGATAAAGTTTCTCCCCATCACTCCGAGGCCAATCAAGCCAAAATCATATATGTGTTGATTCATTATTCTAGTTTATAAATTGCAAAACCACAGTCATTTATACCCACAAATTATGCATTGGTGGCGGAAAAATGCAGCTATATCGGGTGCTACAATCAAAAGTAATTGAAAATATTAACTTTTAGTGCGTACTTTGGGCATTTAAAGAAGTAGGCCGTTCCTTCTTAATTTTGATAGAAAATGGACAGAACTGAAAGTCAAATGTTAATCATTTTCGGGGCCTCCGGTGATCTTACCGCCCGGAAATTGATCCCCGCCTTGTACCATCTGCATTGTGGAGGGCACCTCCCAAAGAAATTTCTCGTTTTGGGGGTAAGCAGGTCTCCTTTATCTGACGATGATTTCAGAGACAGGGTGGCTTATAAAAGTAGCTATCTCAACGGGGGGGATAATGAAATTGATCCGGAGCAACTATCACATTTTGCCGATAAATTATTTTACCAAGACATAGGGAATTCCTATGAAGATTCTTATGAGTCTCTCGCTGAACGGATAAACTCCCTCAATTCAGAATTCAATACATCACATAATTTCATCTTCTATTTATCTACGCCTCCGAGTATTTATGAGATCATTGCCAAAAATCTTTCCGAACAGGGCCTAACACAGCAAAACAAAGGTTGGAAACGTATGATCGTGGAAAAGCCATTTGGGTATGATCTTGCTTCTGCCAGGGAATTGAATAATAGCCTTCATCAGTATTTTAATGAAGAGCAGATCTTCAGGATCGACCATTACCTGGGGAAAGAAACGGTACAGAATCTCCTGGTGACCCGGTTTGCTAATAGTATTTTTGAACCTCTGTGGAACAGGAATTACATTCAGCATGTGGAGATCACTAACGCCGAAAGTGTAGGGGTAGAGAAAAGAGGGGGATATTATGACAGTTCGGGCGCTTTACGCGATATGTTCCAGAATCATTTGTTGCAGATCGTTTCTTTGGTTGTGATGGAGCCTCCTATCGGGGCAAAGGCAGAGGAGATCAGAAATGAAAAAGTGAAGGCGCTAAAATCGATGAGGATATTATCAGACCACAAAAGTCTGAATGAAAATACTATCAGGGGCCAGTATTTGTCGGCGGATATCAACGGAGAGAAAGTAAAAGGCTATAGGGAGGAAGATGGGGTAAACCCCGATTCGACCACTGAGACCTATGTAGCCATTAAATTTTTTGTGGATAACTGGCGATGGAAAGACGTCCCTTTTTATGTCAGGACTGCCAAGCGGATGCCTACAAAGGTGACCGAAATTGTCATTCATTTTAAACCCCCTCACCATAAGATCTTTACCGATTCGGGGGTGTTCAACAAAGACAATAAGCTCATTATCAGAATACAACCCGACGAAGGCATCCTGATCAAATTTGGGGTAAAAGTACCCGGGCAGGGCTTTAAAGTAGAGCGGGCAAATCTGGATTTCTATTACGACAGCCTTGCTGAGACCAATCTAATGGCGGCCTACGAGAGATTGCTTCTCGATGCCATGCAGGGAGACGCTACCCTCTATGCACGTGCCGATGAGGTGGAAGCTGCATGGGAGTTTGTAGATCCCATCTTAAATTATTGGAAAACGGATAAAGAGGCTATGATTTACGGTTATTCTGCCGGTGTATGGGGCCCACAAAACGCCGATGATCTGTTGGAGGGTGACAACACATGGAGAAATCCTGGTTCAAATCTGGCAGATGACCCCGGATTCTGCGTAATAAAATAAGGCATATGAAACTTAATATTTACCCTACTAAAAATGAGGTAGCACTAGAATTTTGTGCCTTCCTTACTAAATGGCTAAAGGATAAAAAAAGCGTACATATTGCCCTGTCAGGGGGAAGTACTCCCAAAATCATTTTTGAAGAACTTTCTATTCCCGGTAAATACACCATTAACTGGAACGAAGTACATCTTTACTGGGGCGATGAGCGATGTGTTCCTCCTGACGATGATCAGAGTAACTATAAGATGACCAAAGATTTCCTGTTGGATAATATTGATATCCCCGGGGTTAACATCCATCGGATTCTCGGCGAAAACGATCCAAGGGAAGAAGCTCTGAGATACGGGGAAGAATTACAGCGTAAACTTCCTGTTCAGGATGGTATTCCAAAATTCGATATGGTCCTTCTCGGAATGGGGGAAGACGGCCATACGGCCTCTGTATTTCCCCATGAGATCCACTTGTGGGATTCAGATCAGAATTGTGAGCTGGCTGTTCATCCCGACTCTGGCCAGAAACGCATCACGATAACAGGAAGAATCATAAATCACAGTAAAAATGTCGTTTTTTTGGTTACCGGAGCCGGAAAGAAGGAAAAGGTTGTGGAAATTCTGGGCAAGAAAGGCCACTACAAACAATATCCGGCAGCACTGGTTAGTCCGCATGAGGGAAATCTGTACTGGTTTCTCGATGAGCAAGCCGCCTCGGGCATCAGGGAAATTAATTCAGGTTCATAGGGGAGGGCTCTTCATTAAAGTCGTCTTCTTCAGCCCTCTTTAATATAGAATCAGGCAGCGATTTTTTCGCTTTGGCGCCCATTTTTTTTAGTTTTTGTATACTGGTAATAATATTGCCTCTTCCTTCAACCAATTTGTTCATAGCCCCCCGGTATTCGTTTTTAGCCTCATCCATTTTCTTCCCCACTTTGGTAAGATCGGTCACAAATCCTTCAAATTTGTCATAGAGTGCTCCTGCCTGCCTCGCTATTTCTATGGCATTCCGCTGTTGTTTCTCGTTGTTCCACATAGTGTCTATGGTGCGCAGGGTAGCCAGTAAAGTGGAAGGGGTTACGATCACTATATTCTTGTCAAATGCATTGTTGTAGAGACTTGAGTCTTTGTTGATAGCTGAAGAAAACGCCGTTTCAATTGGCACGAACATCAGTACAAAGTCGGGACTTTCCATGTCGTACAGGTCCTCGTATTTCTTAGCTGATAATTGTTCTACGTGTTTCTTAAGTGAATTTATATGGTCTTTGAGATATTTCTCCTGGTCTTCTTCCTCCGCATTTACAAATCGTTCATAATCGGTTAATGAAACTTTGGAATCAATGACCATTTTTTTACTATCCGGCAGATTGATGACCACATCGGGGAGTACCCGACTGCCGTCTTTCCTGGTAAAACTTTGTTGTACTGTGTATTCCCTGTCTTTTTCCAGGCCGGATTTTTCCAGCACACGTTCCAGAACAAGCTCTCCCCAATTCCCCTGCATCTTACTATCACCTTTTAATGCTTTGGTAAGGTTTTCGGCTTCTTTTGTGATTTTGAGGTTCTGATTCTGCAGGTTGAGCAACTGTTCCCTCAGGGCAGAATGGATACTGATGTTTTCTTTCTGACTCTCCTCAACCTTCTTTTCAAACAACTGAATTTTTTCCTGCAGCGGATTCAGAATATGCTTTATGTTTTTCTGATTCTGTTCGGTAAATTTCAGACTTTTTTCATCCAGGATCTTATTGGCCAGATTCTCAAACTCCTTGGTAAATTTTTCCTGTAGTTGTTCTACCTCTTCTTTCTGCTCTCCCAGTTTTTGTCTCAGATTTTCCAGGTCGGCTTCGTTTCTCGTAATTTGCTGTGAAAGTCTGGTATTCTCTGTTCTCAGTTCTTCTGTGGCAGATCTCTCATTGTTAAGTCGAGTTTCCAATTCTTCCCGACTTCCTCTGAGTTGCCTTTCCCTTTCTTCCAAAGTGCTCTGGATCGACTTTCTTTTTAATCGTTCGATATAATTCCCGAGGAAAAACCCCAGAACTCCCACCAGAAGTGCAACAGCCACAATGGTAATCTCCGTACTCATCTCATCATCAATTTAAAGTAAAGATAGGGGTTCTGACTTAAAATTCTGCAGGGAAACACCCTCAGTTTTTGATCTTAAAAGTCCCGGTTCCCGGATCAAAATGAATAAGATCAGAAGGAAAGAGATTCTGAAAATTCTTATTTTCTATATGTTCACACGGAGGGCCGAAAAAATAAGCGGAAGAATCAAGGATCAACATCTTGTCGCAAAGCTGAATGGCAAGGTCGATCTCATGAGTGGTATAAATGACGGTTTTATCGAATTCACGGGCAATTTGTTTCATGGTCTTCAGAACCTGTATTTTGTGGTATAGGTCGAGATGCGTAGTGGGTTCATCGAGCATCATAATAGGTGTGTCCTGAGCCAGGGCCCTGGCGATAAGTACTTTCTGCAACTGGCCATCACTCAGCTCATAACACTTTCTTTGTTCAAGAGATTCAAGACCTATAGTCCGGATAGCATTGTGAATTGCTTTCTTATCGTTTTCGGTGAGACTCCCCAACCAATTGGTGTATGGTTGCCGGCCCAGGGCGATAAGCTCAGAAACTGTCAGATTTTTAGTTGCCAGGGGTTCGGTTAGAACAATACTAAGACTGGCAGCCAGCTGCTGAGTTGGAATCGACTCCATCCGCTGGCCATCAATTAATACTTCACCTGATAATTTTTCCTGAACTCCGGCCAGGGTTCTCAACAGGGTTGATTTACCAATCCCGTTAGCTCCCACAATAGCGACAAATTCCCCTTTCTTTAAAGAAAAATTCAAATTTAGCGCTACCTGTAATGGCTTCCCTTTTTTACCGGGGTAACCGATACTCAAATTTTGAATCTCGAGGGTTTTAGTCATTTCTAGGAATAGGATTTCAATTTAATTGATGGGATTTCAAAGTTAACTATTCTGTTATTATAAAATGTGGAATACCGCCGGGGTAGCTGATAGCTAAAAGATCATATTGCGTTTTCTCAACAACAACCATATCACTACAGGAGCACCGATAATGGAGGTGATTGCGTTGATAGGAAGAACATAAGAAGAGGAAGGAAGCTGGGCAATGGTGTCACAGATCAGCAGTAGAATTCCTCCATAGAGCATTACCCCGGGAATGAGAACCTTATGGTCTGTTGTATTCAATAGTTGCCGGGTGAGATGGGGAACGGCAAGGCCAATAAAAGCAATTGGACCTGCGAATGCAGTAACCGATCCGGCAAGGAGTCCGGTAGCGACAATGATAAGGTTACGCGACCTGCCAATCTTTACTCCAAGGCTACGGGCGTAATTTTCTCCCAGGAGAAGGGCGTTGAGCGATTTCACTGCTCCAAAACTGAGAAGCAACCCAATGCTTATGATGGAAGCCAGGATCAGGACCTGACTGTTGCTTAGGTTTCCTACAGTTCCAAAGGTCCAGAAGATATATTGCTGAAGTTCGTCTGCCCTCGCAAAATAGGACAAGACAGTAACTACTGCTGCTGTTATGCTTGCAAACATCAGTCCGATGATCAATAAGGCCATAGTATCTTTTACTTTCCTCGCGATAGCTACCACAATAAGAAGGACCAGAATACTTCCCAGGCTGGATGCAATGGAGAGTGATAAATCGTTTACCAGGGAATAGCCCATAGTGAATAGTCCGCCACCCATTATAAGTAAGGCCGCACCCAAACTGGCTCCGGAGCTGATACCCAGCACAAAAGGTCCGGCCAGGGGATTTCGGAAAAGCGTTTGCATCAGAAGGCCACTTAGGGAAAGGCCACTTCCCACAAGAATTGCGGTAAAAGCTTTGGGGATTCTGTAATCCCAGATAATATATCCATATGAATCATTGGTGTTTTCAACACCAAATAGTTCTTTGATGGTTGCAGAAAGGGGGATGTCGACAGAACCAAAGCTGATGTTAATGCCAAAACACAGGACTAACAAAACGGTCAGTAGGGAAAACTGATATGGAATCTTCTTATTCAATTATTGTAAGGGCTTGAAAAAGTACAGGTCATGGTTGGGTAACACTTCCGGGTGAAAGATATGAATAAGGTCTTTTAAGATCAAATCGGGACGGTTGGGGCCCAGCTCAAAAAAGGTGAGTCCGCCTGTTTCCCCTTTACTCAGGGCATATGTAAAGATTTTTTGTTTTCTGAAGGGATTAAACTGCCGATAATGACGATTGGCCTGCTCCATTTCCTCGTAGGTTGTGAATTGGGAAGGAGAGATCCATAAATCGGCTTCCGAAGCCTTTGATAAAACACTTTCAAGGCTTAAGGACAGACTTCCTACTTCTTCAGTGTCTTCCCAGAGGTAGCTGCCATTTGCATCACGGATAAACTGTGCTGCCCAGCTTTTCCCTCCAGGGACATACCAGACATCCTTGTACAGGGCCCCACTCATTACAGTTGGTGTATTACCTGCTTTAAGCGCAAGGTCTCTGGCCTGTAGGTAAGCTTCTGAAATAGAATCAAAAAGAGCATTCGCCTTTCCTTCCAACTGGAAAAAAGGTGCAAAAAACTTAATCCATTCTGCCTTTCCCAAAGGGGTTTGTTCTGTCCAATCTCCATTGTAAGCAACAGGGATCCCAGCCCTTTCCAGGGTTTCATAGGCTCTGTTTTCCGAGGAAATACTAAAACCAACTACGAGATCGGGCTGAAGTTGAAGTGTCATTTCAGTATTAATCGTCTCATTATTCCCCAGGTTGACCACTGCCCCTTCTGAAATTCTGTTTCTTGTAAATTCTGAAGAAATGTAGTCTGTTCCGGGAAAGCCTATTAGTTTGTTAGCCACCCCCAGTGCTTCAAGGGCGGGGATATGCGTCGTTGAGGTCACGACGATTCGATCTACAGGAACCGGCACAACGGCATCGTATTTCTCGTAATCGATGGAGATGGAAGAAAGGCTGTCCCTGTTTACCAGGGCATAGGTAAAGGGTTTGGAGGCATTGGGCCAGGGCTGAAGTACCTTTAGCACAGTAATCCCGTCATCTGTTCTTTGCAATTGAAACCCTCTGGCAAAATGAACCGGAGAAAAGGTGTTTTCAGAAGGCGTATTATCACTCTGACCAGCATCGGGGGATTTCCCCCTGCAACCTAGCAGGCATAATAGTAACAGACATAGATAGATTCTCATAGATAGTATATCATCTGCCTCAAAAGTAAGCTTTAAAGTCCTTTGCCAAAAGGATTGGAGAATTTGATTATCTTCACCGCGAATTTAGGTGATCAGCCATCAAAGGCTGGTATTAAAAGGGAATCCGGTGTGAATCCGGAACTGTACCCGCAACTGTAAGCTTAGTAGCTCCACAAAAGGGAACTATGTTTAACCTCTCTTCAATTACCACTGTCCTCAGGATGGGAAGGTTGAGGTTAAAACGCAAGTCAGGAGACCTGCCAGATTCGAAAAACGATGTATAACTTTCGGGATAAAAGTTTTCGTATGTTACCTCATACGCGATTCCGACTATAGGAAGAGAACAAATTGAAAAAATATTTTTGGAGTACCGTTATTCTAATGAGTATCGGACTGGCCGGTTGGGCCCAGGAAACAACTTCGGACACCTTAAAAATAAGGGAACTGGAGGAGGTAGTCGTCAGCGACACCCGATTCCCCATTAGGAGGGAAAATTCAGGTAAGACTGTAATCAGAATTGGTCCTGAAGAACTTGGCCGAAATCAGGGAAGATCATTGCCTGAACTAATCAATACTAAAAGCGGGATTGAGATTTCGGGAAGCAGGGGCAGGGCTGGTGAGATCCTTGGAACTTTTGTCCGTGGGGGCAGGGGCCGGCAAGTAATTGTCTTGATAGACGGGATAAGAGTCTCGGATCCATCTTCATTTTCGCAAGAATTTGATCTCCGACTTCTTCCTCTCTCGAACATAGCCTCGGTGGAAATCATCAAAGGCGCTTCCAGTACTCTATATGGAGCAAACGCCGCAACCGCTGTAATCAATATCAGAACAAAAGAGGCTCCGGTGAGGGGAATCTCAGCTAATTTTCAATCATCTGTGGGTAGCAATCAGTCTGTTACTGATCAGAAATATCAGTTAAATGCATTTGAAAATTCTGCCAGGATTGCCGGTACTTCAGGGAGATGGGACTATTCCCTTGGATTTGGACAAAGATATATGGACGGGCTTTCCTCCATTATTACTGAGTCTAACGAACCCGACCCGTTTTCTGCCATTAATCTGGATGTAAAACTAGGTTTTAGAATCAGTGACAAATTAAAAACAAGGTTCTATGCCAGTGAGGCCAAAGTGAAAACTTCTTATGATGAATCATTTGGACTTATGGACGCCCCCTATGAATTTCAAAGCACGCAACATCGCTTAGGTGCCAATACCGTCTATGCGTATAAGTCGGGTTCAACCCACATAAATCTGGCCTATGCTACCTACGAATCCGAAAATATCAGTGCCTTTCCGGGAATATTTAAAGGGCAAAATGTTATAGGGGACTTATTTAATAAATATCAATTCGGAAATTTCAGGACGATCGCCGGGATCAATTACAATCTGGAGCGGACAGAGTTTGAAGAGAAGAAAGATTTTAATTTCACCGATCCTTATCTTTCTCTGGTATACCTAAGTAAACATGGGTTTCAACTTGCCACCGGTGGCAGATTAAATCTCCATTCGGAATACGGCTCACAATTCGTTTACAATATCAACCCAAGTTTTACCTTCAAAAAAGAGCAAGGGTACATAAAATTGATGGGTAGCTACGCTACAGCCTATATCACCCCTTCACTGACGCAGCTTTTCGGTCAATTTGGAGCAAATCCCGATCTAAGACCTGAATCTAACCAGACGCTGGAATTGGGACTGGAATACGCCTCCTCCCAAAATCTGAGGTTGAGTTCTGTATTTTTTACCCGACGGGAAGAGGACTTTGTATTTTTTGATAATTCGGCTTTCCTGTATGGCAATGCGACTAACACCATCAATGCCACGGGCCTTGAGATGGAAGTAAACTGGAAGCCGGTTGAAAATCTGTCTTTCGAAGCGAATTATACGTTTACTGAACGCAAAGGAGATGCCGCGATAAGAATTCCAAAACACAAATTTTTTGCCGGCCTCGGGCTACGATTCTCCGAGGCCCTGTATTTTTCTCTGAATTACGCCTATACCGGAACAAGGTCTGATACCGATTTCAATACATTTGAAGAAGTAGCACTTGAGCCTTTTAGTCTTATCGGATTGTATTCGAGCTATTCACTACTACCCGAAAAGCTGACAGTCTTTGTCAGAGGGGATAACTTGTTGAATGAATCATATACCGAGGTTATCGGATTTAATACAAGGGGAAGAAATATCCACCTGGGCTTTTCCCTGGATTTATAAAGGCACTGAAGAATACAACGGGATTTATTTTTGTTCTATCCCGGAAGGTACACCTCCGATCATCACATCACTGAGGGGGTCAAATGTATACGAATCAGCAAAGGCCCTAGCAGGCATTCTGACTGTAAAATCTCGTTTTCCTGATACTCCGGTAATATCTTCTATGGCACGTGCAAGCAACGGTTCATTGATGTCTCCGAGGGCACCGAGATTGAGTATGTCTTCTTCAAGTTCTATTTCCGGAACGAGTCCTGACGTAAAATCAGAAAATCCAACTGAGTTCTCATACCGGCCGCAAAGTAGCTGAATGGCCCAGGAATTATTGGGGTTGATAAAAGATTCCCTGGCCGGATCATAGGTATAGGGAAAATTATTGCCGGGATCATCGACCATGGTAAGCGAGAATTCATTTTTCCCGGTGGTGGTGGTACCTACCTGAATAACATCCATATAAGGATCGAGACCATTGATCAATAATTCACTGGCGGATGCAGATCTCTCGGTTGTAAGCACGTAAATCCTGCTCAAGCCCAATGAATTAATGGCTTCCCCTCCTTCTATCTGATTAATAAAATTTTCCTCCAGGGAAGACGTACTGAAACCGGCTTGTCGTTTTGGATTCCAACGTTGTTTTACAAAAAGCTCATTGGTATTTGTGCCATAGATCATACTTGCCAGGGCTACAGCAGATGAAACCCTGCCTCCTGGATTATATCTGAGGTCAAGAACCAGTTCGGTGATTCCCTGAGCCTGTAATTGGCCAAAAGCGGCATTGAGTTCGTCTTCAAAACCATCTGTAAACCTCCTGTAAAATATATAACCGATTTTAGTACCATTAACGTCTAACGTATTGGTAATGTAGACTGGGTTTTCCTGAAAATTTTCTTCTTTTGTAAGCATTACCTCCAGGCCGTTTGGGGTAAATTCATCATTGACATAATCGGCCATGGAAAGCGTATAAGTATCATTCTCCCCGAAAAGCAAGTCTATATAATTGTTTGTATCCAGACGTTGTCCATCGACTTCGGTAAAATAATTACCTCTGAAAATCTGCTTGGATGCCGCATCTGAATCCGGAATTACATATCTTACATATCCCACGAGCAAATCACCTTCCAGCAATATCAGCCCGAAATTAAGCCCGTTGTTTTTTGTGATTCCAGAAAGTATTCTAGTGAACTCTTCATAGTCAGGACTATAGAAGGTAAATCGATCTTCTGTAAAACGCAGTTGATTGTCAAAAAAATCACCGGCATCCGCATCAGACTCCAAAAAGGCTGTATACTCCTCATCGCTGGCAAAGCGGTCATCTGCCAGGTTGGGTACGTCATCCTGCCAGAAATACCAATAATTAGATGCTTTCCACATAAAATCCTGGGCTGCTAGATCCTCAGGTGGAGAAAAGGTGTTATCATCGTCCTTGCTGCATCCAATGAACAATAAAACTGTCCACAGGAGTAAGATTAAATTCTTTTTCATTTTCTTTTTTTTAAGCAATACTTATTCCAACACGGTTTGTACCTAAGGCATTTTCTTACCTTAGGGGATTTCCGGCCTTATCATGTGTAGGGAAGGTTACTCGCAGCTAAAATAAAGAGATATTGGCGAAGAAAAAAAGAATTGTAACAAAATTCGATATAGGTCGTCTAGCTATTGTAACACGGCAGGAAAATGCTCAATACAACAACCGATCAACCCATAATGACACAAAGTGAGTTTTTAAATGTGGTAATGCCCTTTAAAGACAAGCTATACAGGCTTGCTAAGAGGTTACTAGTGTCCTCGGAGGAGGCTGAAGATGCAACTCAGGAGATACTGTTGAAATTGTGGTCAAAGAAAAAGAGGATTGGAACCTATCGCAATGTAGAGGCTTTTGCTATGACGATGACCAAGAATTTTTGTCTTGACCGGCTGAAATCGAAACAATCGGCGAATCTGAAACTGGTACACAGTAATTATGCCGACAATAGTAGCTCATTGCAGAATGAGGTGGAAACACACGACAGTGTGGAATGGGTGGGTAAGATCATGGAGACATTGCCCGATCAGCAGAAAATGGTGCTGCAGCTGAGGGACATAGAAGCCTATAGTTATCAAGAAATATCTGAAATGCTGGATATGAAACCGACAGCAGTGAGAGTAGCCTTATCCAGAGCACGTAAGGCCGTAAGAGAAAAATTAGTAGAAAAACACAGCTATGGAATTAGTTAGAATAGAAAAGTTAATAGAGAAGTATTTCGAGGCCCGAACCACGGAGGCCGAGGAGCTTGAATTAAGGGAGTTTTTTACCGGAGATGGCGTAGAGCCACATCTGGAACAATATCGACCGATGTTCACTTACTTCTCAAATGCCAAACAGGAGCGATATACGCAGCAGGTTCCATTAAAACCTAGAAGAAACGTATATAAGTGGATTTCCGTTGCAGCGGTAGTCGTTTTAGTAGCTGGCATATTTTTTGGAAGGCAGTATCAGGAGCAAAAAGAAGCTGAATACGCCTATCTCCAGACTAAAAAGGCCCTTGGGTTACTGGCTTCAAATCTGGACCGTGGCACACAAAAAGTAGCCTATTTGCATGAATTTGAAGAAACAAAAGAAAAAATTTACAAAAACAATTAAAAAACAACAGAATGAAAAAGTATGTCTTAATAATCGCTTTAGCCTTATTACCCTTTACAGGCTTCTCACAGTCGATCTTTGATAAATTTGAGGATATGGACGAGGTGAGTTCGGTAATCGTCAACAAAAACATGTTTGATCTCCTGGTAAAAATGGATGTCAACGTGGATGAACCCGAAGCCAGGGAGGCCATGGAGATTGCAAAAAGTCTGAATGGCTTAAAGGTCTTTGTTACCGAAAACAAGGGGATATCTGCTGATATGAAGTCTACGGTAGACCGCTATCTAAAAAATGCCTCTCTTGAAGAACTCATGAGGGTAAAGGACAAAGACGCCAATGTAAAGTTCTATATCCGCAAGGGGAAGGACGAGGATCACGTAAGTGAACTCCTGATGTTCGTCACCGGTATAAAAAATGCCGATGTTGAAATTAACGACCGCAAGATCGAAACGGTATTACTCACCCTCACTGGAGATATTGATCTTACGAAAATCGGGGCGTTAACCAAGAAAATGAATCTCCCTAAGGAGTTGAATCAGATTGAGAAACAAAAAAAATAACCGAGTGAGTAAAGCTGCGGGCCTGCTGATAGAGCGGGTCTGCATCTTTGTTCCTTAAAGAAGCAAAAGCACGATGAAAAAATTATATGCAATCCTTCCGATTATTGGACTGTTCCTGTTATTGGGTTGTTCTTCAACTCAGAGCCTGCAGGAGTATTACGTAGACAGTGCAGAGAATCCTAATTTTATTTCTCTTGACCTGCCTGCGAGTATTTTAAACCTCGATGAAGTGGAACTTTCAGAAGAACAACGCAACGCAGTGGAATCCTTGAGGAAACTGAATATCCTGGCTTTTAGAAAGACAGCTTCGAATGCAGCGGAATATGAAGTGGAAAAGGGGAAGGTAAATGCCATCATGAAAAATTCAGAGTTTAAAGAATTGATGAAGCTGAACTCTTCCTATGGGAAAGGATTTGTGAAATATCTGGGGGAAGATGATGCCATTGATGAAGTAATCATATATGGAAACAGTAACGAGAAGGGGTTTGCCCTGGTTCGTGTTTTGGGGAATGATATGAATCCGGCCCATCTGGTTCAATTAATGCAGGCTATCCAGAAATCTGATTACAAGGGAGAAGGACTTGGAGAAATAGGTGAATTTCTAAAAGGCTAAGATACTCTTGTAAAAATTTTGCAAACCTGGCTGCAAACGCAGCCAGGTTTTTCTTTTAAGGGAGGGCCTAAATTCCAGTATAATTCCCCGGGTTGATTTCCCGGAGTTCCGTTTTTATCTCTTTAGATACATCGAGGGTATCAATAAATCTGGCGATAGATTCGGCCGTTATGGCCTCGTTGGTCCTTGTAAGCCCTTTCAGTGCTTCATAGGGGTTGGGATAGCCTTCGCGTCTCAGGATCGTCTGAATGGCCTCTGCCACCACTGCCCAGTTGTTTTCCAGGTCTGATTCAATCTTCTCTGCATTGAGCAACAGTTTTCCAAACCCTTTTAAGGTGGATTGCATTGCGATCAGCGTATGCGCAAGAGGAACGCCGATATTCCTCAAAACTGTACTATCTGTTAAATCACGTTGTAGCCTTGAAACCGGTAATTTGGAAGAGAGATGTTCAAAAATTGCATTTGCCAGGCCTAAATTCCCCTCCGCATTTTCAAAGTCGATCGGATTTACCTTATGCGGCATAGCCGATGAGCCTACTTCCCCTTCTTTGATCTTCTGCTTAAAGTAATCCATGGAAATATATGTCCAGAGGTCCCTGTTGAGGTCGATCAGAATCGTGTTGATCCGTTTCAGACAATCGAACAAAGAAGCCATATGATCATAATGTTCTATCTGAGTGGTGGGAAAAGAATGGTGGAGGCCTAATTCTCCTTCAACAAAAGATTTTCCAAAGGCTCTCCAGTCTGTACCCGGATAAGCTACCTTATGTGCGTTGAAATTGCCGGTAGCACCACCGAATTTACTGGCGTGTGGAATCATCTCCAGAAACTTTAATTGCTCCCTTAGACGTGTCGCGAATACTTCAAATTCTTTTCCAAGTCGGGTAGGAGAAGCTGCCTGTCCATGGGTTCGGGCCAGCATAGGAACTCTTGCCCATTCCTGTGCTTTGTGCTCAATTGCCTCGAGAAGTTTGCTGCATTGGGGCATATACACTTCTTTCACTGCTTCCTTCAGCGATAAGGGAATTGCCGTATTGTTGATGTCCTGTGAGGTCAGCCCAAAATGGATAAATTCCTTGTATTCAGATAAACCCAGGGAATCGAATTTTGATTTAATAAAATATTCGACCGCCTTCACATCGTGATTTGTGGTGCGTTCTATCTCTTTGATCTCAAGAGCATCCGCTGTTTTAAAGGAGCTGTAAATTTCTCTGAGTTCTTCGTATTTTGAGAAAGCTAAAGATTGCAATTGTGGCAGGGGAATTCGGCAAAGGGCGATAAAATATTCTATTTCAACGCGCACTCGGTATTTCATCAGGGCTTCCTCTGAAAAATATGAAATCAGGGGGAGTACTTTATTTTTATAACGTCCGTCAACCGGGGAAATCGCTTGTATTTCTGTAGAGATATCAGTGTTTGAGCTCATAGGTAAAGGAAAGGGCAAAGATAGCCATAAGTTTTTAGTTTTTAGTGGGGTTGATTGGGTATCAGACCAAGGAATTGCCTGAAATTTATTGCAAGAGTGCAGAGACTAGTTCAGGGACTCCTTCTGAGGCTTTTTGGGCAATCAAATTAAGATTGAGTTCACCTGAATCTGTCAGGGATGGTCTGGGATCTACAAAGTAGATGGGTATACCCGCTCTGGCATAATACATCAATGAGGCTGCAGGATACACCTGGAGGGAAGTCCCAACGATGATGAGGATCTCGGCCTGAGAAGTGAGTTCTGCTGCATGGGGAAGGAGAGGTACCTCTTCCCCGAACCAGACAATATGGGGCCTAAGCTGATTTCCCAATTCACAGCAATCTCCGAGATTAAGGTCTTCTCTCCAATTGTATACAGTGTAAGGAGGGGCTGTGCTCCTCGCTTTAAACAATTCTCCATGCAGATGGAGTACATTTTGACTACCAGCCCTTTCGTGCAGATCGTCTACATTTTGAGTAATAATCTGTACTTCAAATTTTTCCTCCAGTTCTACAAGTGCTTTATGCCCGTCATTTGGCTGAACCTCAAGTAATTGCCGCCTTCTTTCATTATAAAATTCTAAAACCAGTTCGGGGTGTTCCCTGAACCCCTGTGGGGAGGCAACTTCCATTACATCGTGGCCTTCCCAGAGTCCGTCTGCATCCCTAAATGTCTTTAGGCCACTATCTGCACTCATCCCTGCCCCTGTAAGCACAGCCACCTTTTTCTTCATCTCTGCTCTTTTATCTAAAGATACGTTTTTCTTATATTCGATCTATGGAGGATCCCAACCTGATCGATTATCTGGAGACCTTCGTTTCCGGTAAGCGCCTTCAGCGATTTGAGGAGGTGTTGAATTTGCGTACCAGATATATTACCGTGGTTATGGAAGATATATACCACCTCCACAATGCCAGTGCAGTTATAAGATCTGCAGATATTTTTGGAATTCAGGATGTGCACATCATCGAACAAAGATTTTCTGACAGGCTGGATAAAAAAATCGCGCTTGGGGCACAAAAATGGACCGATATTCATCGCTATGGCGGAACAAAAGAATGTATCGATAACTTAAGAGCAAAAGGATATAAGATTTTTGTGACGACACCCAGGAGTGATGCCTGTACCCTGGATCAGATCTCAGTAAACCAGAAGATGGCTTTTGTTTTCGGAGCAGAAAAAGAGGGGGTGTCAGAAAGTACCTTTGCAGCTGCTGATGAACACGTTCACATACCTATGGTGGGTTTTACCGAAAGTCTTAATGTTTCTGTTGCTGCTGCTATAGTGCTGTATCAGATGACCAAAAAATTGCGTTCCTCAGAGTATAACTGGAAACTTCAGGAGGATGAAAAAGCTAAAATCAGGCTCGAATGGATTAAGAAATCTATCAAGAATATCGACAAAATACTAGCGCGTTACCAGGAAGGGATATAGAAAGATTTTGTACCTTTCCTTGTAACTAACTAATTGATAAACATATGTATACTGCACTATATATTGTACTGGTATTGGTGGCCGTTATTCTGATACTTGCCCTTATCGCTCCCAAATCTTATGATGTGAATCGCTCTGTAGTGATTTCAAAACCCAGAAACGAAGTATTTGAATACCTCAAATACCTTAAAAATATGGACCACTGGTCTCCCTGGGCGAAGAAAGATCCCAATATGGAAAAGAAATTCACGGGAACCGATGGGGAAGTTGGTGCAATAAGTTATTGGAATGGAAATAAGGAAGTAGGAGAAGGAGAACAGGAGATCACGAATATCGTTCCGGGGGAACGTATCGATGGAGAACTTCGATTTATGAAACCCTGGAAGTCCCAATCAGACTGTTACCTTGAGCTTGAAGATACAGATGGCAACAACACGAAAGTCACATGGGGCTTTAAAGGAAAGAACAAATTTCCCATGAGTATCATGATGCTTTTTATGAGCATGGACAAGATGGTAGGGAAAGATTTTGAAGAAGGATTATCCACCCTAAAGACACAACTGGAAAAATAAAGAAATCAAATGGAATCAAATATGATTGGATGGTTTGAGATTCCGGTTATGGATATGGATCGGGCAAGGAAATTCTACGAAACAGTATTTGATATTAAAATAGAAGTTGAAAATTTCCACGGACTCAAGATGGGACTATTTCCCTTTGCCGAAGGGAAGCAGGGTGCCTCCGGAGCTTTGGTGAGTCACCCCGATTTTTACAGGCCCAGTGAATCCGAAGGTCCGTTGCTATATTTTTCAAGTAGGGATGTGAAGGAGCAGGTCGACAAAATCGAAGCAGCAGGAGGGAAGGTACTTCAACCCAAAAAGATGATCAGTGAAGATGTGGGGTATATGGCCTTGTTTGTGGATACTGAAGGCAACCGACTCGCCTTGCATTCCAGGCAGTAATTATCTCAATGGTAAGAATTAGATTCGCCTGTCTCTGTCTATGGCCATATTTTATTTTGGATTCTCTTATCAGGAATTAATTTATTTGCATCCGTAGAGTATTTATTTGGCCAGTTCCAGAAGCGCCACAGAAAATGGATTATCCAGGGTGACTTTGCCTTTCTTCACTTCTACGGTGGTCTCAGAATAAGTGTCATACAGTTGGGTTCCATCCCCGAAAAACCCTTTTACCCAAAGTGATTTTTTCCCTTTGGGCAGGTCAAGGCCAACAACCACTTTATCCTTGTAGTCACCATCCGTATAGGTTCTGCTAAAGACATAGGGTTTCTTTGCCAGCCTTTTGTGTCTGCCAGCACCAACAGCGGGATGCCGGTTTCTGAACTTGCCTAATTTTTGCCAATGTGTAAGTACTTCCCTGGTCTTCAAACTATCCAGTTCATTCCAATTCATAAAAGATCTCAGGGTGGCATCGCCTACAGTACCTTCAATAGTAAGGTCCCTAGCTGTTTCATCACCGTAATATACTTGAGAAGTCCCTGGGGTAAGCAGTAAGACATTCGCCGAATAAAATGGTTTTTCCCTTTCCTTATCAAAGGGACTTCCATCATCATGTGAGGTAAGGTAATTCATGACACTTGCTCCTTTTAATTTGGAGTGAAGCAGGGAATTGTACTTTCTAAAAATTTGCTCATAACTCTTTTGGGCATCTGTCTTGAGTTCAAAGTTGATCAGGCTATTAAATCCGTGAGCAAAATAATCTACCTTTTTATCCCCAAAATCAAACTCCCTGCCCCCTGATATACCGTAGTTATACACTTCGCCAACCATATAAAAGGGAGTATCATCCAAAACCCGGTCCTGGTGTTTCTTTTTCCAGTTTTCAAAAGCATAAGAGGCTTCTTTGTACAATTCTGCCCAGGCTTTTTCATCAGCGTGTTTCACTGTATCTACCCTGAAACCGTCAATCCCAAGGTCATTTACATAGTCGGTCAGCCATTTAATAATATAGAATCGAGGCGCTCTGGGATAGCCCGTTCTGTCAAAGAAAAGCTGTAACTCATCGAGTTCCATACTCAGTCGGCCTTCTTCCTTCCATTTGGCAAGAAGGGTATCCGGCAGATCCACAGGAGTATCTTCAGCTGTCTTGATATCCGGGAGGTTTTCAACCAGGGTGCAGGCCGTGGTGGTTTCGTAGTTTTCAAAGGTACATTTTGGTTCGGTAATCACCCATTCAGCAGGCCATGCCGGATCTTTTTCCGTTACAGGTCCTGTGTGATTTAACACTACATCCATCAGAATCCTTATACCTTTTTCATGGGCTTTCCTGACCATGATTTCAAGGTCCTTCCGGGTTCCGAAATTGGGGTCGAGTGCCGTCCAGTCCTTCGTCCAATACCCGTGGTAAGCATAAGTATTTCCTGTACCTTCGTCAGTATCTCCATGTACCTGTTCCACAACGGGGGTAAACCAAATCGCGTTGATACCCAGATCCGTAAAATATCCTTCTTCAATTTTCTGAGTTATCCCCTGGATGTCACCACCCATAAATCCTCTTAGGGGTCCTGTTTCATTGGTTCTCTCGTAGTTGATGTCGTTTTCTGGGTTTCCGTTGTTAAAACGATCTGTGAGGAGAAAATATACATTGGCAGCTTCCCAGCGAAATGGAACGACCTCTTCTTTTGTGTCAGCCGCAACCTCTTCCCGGAGGGCGGTCCTGTCTGAAGTGTCAGATTTAGGTTTACAGGAAACAATAAGGCTGACGAAACAGACTAAGGCCAGTAATTTTTTCATGAAGCAGTATTTGAGGAAGGCCCTTCGCACACATCCGAACCATAAGTAAGGCTAATCCCCGGCGGTTCTGATAGTTTATAAAGGCTTTTTTATTTTGCCTAAAACTATAAAATGATCTTGGATTAGGAAAATTTATTTATGGTACTCCATTGAAAGAATATTCCTAATTTTTCCTGTTCAGAACCTTGTATTCCTCATAACAACTACTGATGGCATCGAGAATTTGAAGATCGTTGGCGGTAGTTATAAAGGATTTGGAAAAATTACAATTGGATAGAATATCCTCAATATCCACTTTTTCAAGTTGGAGGAGTTCGGTAAGTGTTTCCCGGTCGAATTTGGAAGCCAAAAGGTCTCTGATCTCGTCATCCTCCTTAATCAGACGGAGTTTCCTCATCTGGTTGGGCCTTTTCCCAAACAGATTCCTGAGCAGGTCGGCCGGATTCAGTATGGCACCCAAAACCTTTGTCACGGCACTTGGGTTTTTGTTTCCGGCCTCATAGCTTTTGGAAAGCCCTGAAATACTGTATTGATAGGCAGTATTGATCGGCAGGTTTTTTACGTCGATTTCAAGATAGCCTGTGAGTTGATAAGGTCTTACGATCACTTCCTCAAGTGCATATGCCAGCTCGGTAAGGGCAATCTCGGTATCCATAAATTTGAACATGTCATTGGTGACCCTTATTTTTTGAGATTTAAAACCAAGATAGGAAAAATAAAGGGTGTCATTGACGGCAGCCTGAATCGTGAACTCGCCCTCCGTATTGGTAATCGTTCCTTTCACCTGATTGAGATTGACCACATGGACACTTTCCAGGGCCTCATTGGTCTGTGCATTCACCACGCGAGCTTTAAACTCCTGTAAAACTACCTCAGAGGGCGGTTCCTGAGCGAAGATCAGCATACTGCCCAAAAGGAATAAAAATGAAAAGTGTTTAATATTCAGAACCATTCTTACTATCGCGAATAAACCAAAAAAACATGTTTTATAAAGTCCTTTTAATATAGAATTAACTAATAAAAGCCATCCCGTTTTTTACTTCTTCTTTTCCCGCTTCTCTGTCCTCCGTTTTTCTTGTGGGAGCGATCTTTATAATCACCTTTTCTTTTGTCTTTGAACCTGCGCCTTCCTTTGTCCTTCCCTTTACGGCCTCCACCTTCAGGACTTTTGGACACTTCCACATTTACGAATCTGCCATCCACTTTAAAGTCCTTGAAGATATTGAGAATCTGATCTGTTAAGGCAGCATCCGTATTAAAAAAAGAAAAGCTGTCCTTCACATCCACCCGATACACATCATCCTTCCCAATACTGAGCGTATCTCTGAGGAAATCTTTTAAAGACATCCAGTCGTAACCGTCCCTTTCCCCTACATTAATAAAATAACGTACGGATCCATTGTCACTAAAGTCACCTCCCCTTGAGTCGGAAGAGGATTTACCCTGCCCGGAACTATCGCTACTATTGAGGTCTTTCACCTTACTGTAGTAAGCATAGAATCGGGTAAATTCTACGGAAACAATTTTTTTGATCAGCTCTTCTCGATCGATTCCCTCCAGAACGTCGTGTATTGCGGGAAGATAATTGTCAACGGCATTATTGATTTTGGTATCTCTTATTTTGCTGGCAAGATGATACAATTGTATTTCACAAATCTCCATACCCGATGGGATCTGTTTAGCATCAAATTTCTGTTTGATGATATTTTCAATGGTTCGGATCTTTCTCAGTTCACTTCTGGTGATAATCACCATAGAAATTCCGGATTTCCCTGCTCTACCGGTTCTTCCGCTTCTATGAGTATACGTTTCTATCTCGTCGGGAAGTTGATAATTGATAACATGAGAAATATCATCTACATCAATGCCCCTTGCAGCTACGTCTGTCGCTACCAGCATTTGAATCTGCTTTTTCCTGAAAGAGTTCATGACCAGATCGCGCTGGTTCTGACTCAGATCGCCGTGAAGGGCCCCCGCATTGTAGCCGTCCTCGATGAGTTTTTCCGCAACTCGCTGTGTATCCCGCTTTGTCCTACAAAATACTACCGAGAAAATCCCAGGATTAGCATCCGCAAGGCGTTTAAGCGCCTCGTATCGATCCCTGCCGCCTACTACATAGTATTCGTGCTGAACGGTGTCTACACCCGAATTTTTTGCTCCCACCGTAACTTCCTTGGGCTGATGCATGAACTTTTTGGCGATGGTGGCAACCTCCTTGGGCATAGTTGCTGAAAACAACCAGGTCGATTTCTCTTTAGGAGTGGTCGACAAAATGTCCTTAATGTCTTCATAAAAGCCCATATTGAGCATCTCATCAGCTTCATCGAGAATACAATAGTCTATCTTACTGATATCGATCATACCCCGACCTATCATATCTTTCATCCTTCCGGGAGTTGCTACTATGATCTGAGCACCTCTCTTGATTTGCCTGGCCTGGTCCGTTATACTCGCACCCCCGTAAATGGCCACAATATTCAGGCCTTTTACATATTTGGAATAGAGTTGCATTTCATTGGTGATCTGAAGACAGAGTTCACGTGTCGGGGATAGGATTACACCCTGAGTGGTCCTGCTTTCACTTTCAATTTTCTGAATTAAAGGAAAACCAAAGGCAGCAGTCTTCCCTGTGCCCGTCTGTGCCAAGGCAACCAGATCGGCTTCATCTTCTAATAAAATGGGAATCGTTTTTTCCTGGACTTCGGAAGGAGTTTCGAATCCGAGATCCTCAATAGCTTGCAGCAGGGCATTGTTGAGCCCCAGCGCTTTAAATGAATTCATTGTATGTTATTTTACGTAATCGCAAATATGGATGTTGCATAGAGCGATAATCGAAATAACTTTTTGATCCTCAGCGCAACACATGCTATACCAGCGGCTATAATTAAGCGGCAAAGGTACTGCTATTTATTGATTCGCAGTGCGATATGTGTTTAATTATAGTAAATGGGAATGAGCCAGTTAGCTTTGGGTTTTGAGTGACTCCAGTAATTTGGCTAATGCCCTGGCTCTGTGACTGATCTTATTCTTTTCCTGAAGCGAAAGTTCTGCAAAGGTCCGCTCGAATCCTTCCGGCTGGAAAATCGGATCATATCCAAATCCATTTGTTCCCCTGGGGGATCTGGTGATCAGGCCTTTAACTACACCCCGGAATACCCGGGTTTCATTTTCCTGACAAAGGGCGATTACCGTGGTAAACTGAGCTCTTCTGTCTTGTTGATCTTTCATCTCCTCCAGAAGTTTGGCAATATTGGCTTCTTCATTTTTCGGCTCTCCGGCATAGCGTGCAGAATACACCCCTGGCGCCCCGTTAAGAGCGACCACTTCCAGACCCGTGTCATCGGCAAAGCAGGAAAGTCCAAATTTATTCTGAACAAAGGAGGCTTTGATAATTGCATTGCCCTCCAGAGTGGATGCTGTTTCTGAAATTTCTTCAACACAGCCTATATCACTCAAGGTCCTGAGTTCTATATGGGGGGGTAATTCCGGGAGAATTTCCTTTGCTTTGTTCAGGTTATGGGTGGCAAATACCAATTCCATTGAATAGTTATATCTATTGATTGATCAGAATGCGGCCAAAAATAGTAATTTTGAATTCCTCAAGGAATTCACGCTATGAAAATAAAGCTGCCGCCCGCAATCATTTTTTTACTTACCGGCTTACTGATGTACCTCCTGGCTACTTTCCTTCCTGTGGGCTATTTTGATTTCTTTGGCCGGCGCCTTTTGATGAAGGTCCTTGCTTCTTTGGGGGTGGTCATAGCTTTTATAGCCATATTTCAGTTCCTCAAAGCTCGTACAACGGCCGACCCTATAAACCCTTCAAAGGCAAATAAACTTGTGACCGGCGGGTTGTATTCCTTTTCAAGGAACCCTATGTACCTGGCCATGTTGCTTATTCTTTTGGCCTGGGGTTTAGCCCTGGGAAATGCTTTTAACACGCTTTTGGCTGCAGGTTTTGTTTCTGTGATGAACAGATTCCAGATAAAGCGTGAAGAGGTCGCGCTTCTGGAGAAATTCGGAAAGGATTACGCTCAGTACTGTATAAAAGTAAGACGCTGGTTTTAAAAAACTTCGCTTCTTTTGTATAGGGGTTTACAATAAAGTATTCTACTTATAGTTTAATATATTAGCACATATACTTATAATTTAATATATTAGCTTTTAAACTAATAATATGATAGCAATTGTAACGGGCGATATTGTAAATTCAGGACAATATTCCTCGGCAGCCTGGTTGCCAGCTCTGAAAGAAGTCCTGTCAGAGAAAGGACAACAACCGGAAGCGTGGGATATTTATAGGGGCGATGAATTTCAATTTAAAACTGCAGTCAATGAAGCACTGGAGGAGGCTATTCTTATAAAATCCGTTATAAAATCTCATAAAAACCTCGATGTAAGGGTGGCCATTGGAATAGGGGAAGAGTCGTATTCCGGAGGCAGGATCACGGAGGCCAACGGAACAGCCTACCTGCATTCTGGCAGGCTACTGGAGGAGTTAAAATCCGGGAAGCAAACCTTGGCTATCCGCAGCGGCCTGAAAGAAAAGGATGAAGTTTGTAACCTGCTGCTCCGCATGGCCCTGAGCTTTATGGATGAATGGACGACGGTTTCGGCTGAAACTATTGCATGGACCCTGAGAAATCCCGGGGCTTCACAACAGCAAATGGCTGAATTCTTCAACATTCAGCAATCTGCCGTAAGCCAGCGACAAAAAAGAGCCCGGACAGATCTGGTTATTGATTTGCTGGTATTTTATAAAGAAACATTTAAAGAATTGATCAGATGATTCTATTTATTAAACTCCTTCTGGCTCACCTCCTGGGTGACTTCCTCTTTCAACCCACCAAGTGGGTCATCCATAAGTCGGCTCACAAAATTGGCTCCCACTATTTGTACTTTCATGTTTTGATCCACTTCGTTCTGGTACTGCTGCTACTTGGTAATTACACCCATTGGCGCATCGCCCTTGTGATCGCCCTTTCACATTTTGTGATCGATCTCGGAAAGTTGTATTCAGAACCGCGATTTAAGAATAGAAGTGTTCCCTTTTTTATCGACCAGTTTTTACATATCATGATACTCTTCGGATGTGCCTATTACGGTAATATTATTGGGCAAATCGACTATCTAATAGGACTCATCGACTGGGGATTGGTGACTGCAATTTTCTTTCTTACGTTTCCATCGGCTATCCTGATGAATGTTTTGCTGGAGAAAATGTCCAAGCAGATCTCCCTTGATCACAAGTCGCTGCCTAATGCCGGAAAATATATAGGTATGATAGAACGCCTTTTCGTTCTGGTATTTATAATTACCGGAAGGTGGGAAGGCATAGGACTTTTAATTACTGCTAAATCAGTATTTCGATTTAACGACCTGAAGGAAAGTAATAGCCGGAAGCTGACAGAATACATCCTGATCGGTACGCTGCTCAGTTTTGGCCTTGCTATCATTACCGGCCTGATTTACCTTTCTTTTGGATTTTCTTAGTACTCCAAACCATACCCGTAGGGATATAAGGGATTTTCAGAGTCCCGGGGTACGTCTTCTTTCTGTTTGAGGACGGCTTCCCAACTCGATGGCAATTCGAAAGGTAGTTTCCCCTGCGGTTTCATTTTACCAAAGAGCAGTTGTGCGAGGATTTCATCACTCGTTCCAAATTCAGCCATCACCGCGCTGCTCAAAGCATCAATTTCAGTAATGATTGCCGGTCTTTCCAGATTGACAATAGTGATGGAAGGTTTTTGGGTGATGAGGTTTAGGATTTCCTCGGATTCTTCCTCAGTAAAATACAACCTGCCCTGATGAAAAAAGCTCTCAATAAAGGAATCTGACCTGGGTTCAAACGGAGTTGCCAGGCGCTTCACTATCACATCAGCATCTTCCGGAGAATTTACCAGGTATCCATAGTTTTCCAGAAAATGGGTCTCTTTTATCCCTTCGGCGTAGATTTTGGTGCCTTCGGTAAGGGGTAACAGATCTTTATTCTTAAGCAAGATGGTCGATTTCGCCTGGGCCAGTTTTCCTTGTTCCCTGAACTCTGCCTTGCCTGCAATTTTCACAGCCTTGTTTTCATCCACATAGGGATCGTCAAATAGACCCAAAGTAAATTTATCCCTCAAAACTCTTTTTACCGAGGTGTCGAGTCGTTCTATACTTATTCCTCCTTCCTTTACCAGATCAACGATTACTTCAGGGATGCTTTCACCTCCAAATTGGTCACAGCCTGCATCAATGACCTTTTTAACTCGTTCTTTTACACTCAGGTGCTCAACACCCCAGGCCCTTCCTTCAGATATCCGGGAATCTGTAATAATATTCCAGTCGGTGCAGACCACCCCCTGAAAATTCAGGGAATCACGCAGCAAACCTGTAATAATATCTTTGTTAAAACCGAAAGCCACATTTTCACTGGTCTGGTCCATCGGAATACCATAATACGGCATTATCTGAGCAGTATTTGCAGGGAAAGCACCTTCGGTAAAGGGAATAAGATGGTAGTCAAAATTATCTCCCGGATACACCTGTTCTTTCCCATAAGGAAAATGAGCATCCTCCCCGTCTTTTTGTGGGCCTCCGCCCGAAAAATGCTTTGTCATACATGCAACGCTGCTATGGTGAAGCGTATCGCCCTGAAATCCGAGTATATAAGCTTTGGTCATCATCGCTGACAGCTGGGCGTCTTCTCCAAAAGTGCCATTGGTCCTTGCCCATCGCGGTTCAGTGGCCAGGTCGGCCATCGGATGGAGCGCAAGGCGTATACCTACTGCCAGGTATTCCTGTCTGGCAATGTCGCCAAACTTCTTTGCCAGGACCGTATCGCGGGTGGCGGCAAGCCCCAGAGAGGTAGGCCATTGTGAAAAAGCCGGCGTGTAAAGGGCTGCACCAGGATTATTTTCCGTACCATGTCTCGGATCGGTTGCAATGGTAATGGGTATTCCCAGGCGGGTCTTCTCTGCCATCTTTTGAATCTCGTTATTGTATTTGGCCAGGGCATCGGCATCGGGCGATGTCAGGATATTAACACTATTTATTTTCTTTTTTACGATCAATTCCGAATTGGACGGGAGGTACATAGACATCATAGTAATCAGGGGGTCTAAAGACAACACAGGGGTTTCCAGGGGCTCACCGTCAGGAGTGGTGCCAATCATTGTCACAAAAAGCAAGCCCGCCTTCTCTTCCAGGGTCATTTGATTTACCAAATCCTCTACACGCTCCTCAACTGTATGTTCAGGATTTTCATAGATATCGACCTGCCCATTTTTATTCAGGTCCCTTATCGGCTGACCTCCTATATTAAGTACGGTAGCTTCAGGACCTAAGAGCGCCAAGTTGGCTCTGGAATCCATTTTCATTTTCAAATAGATCACCCCATACGCAAGTAAGAGTATTACAACAAGAGAGAGGAAAATCAGTTTTAAGGCCTTTAATATTTTTTTCATAAATCCATACTGTTGTTCAAATCGGTCACGCCCGGAAAGAATTAATATTTCACAACAAAGTCCATAAAAATAAGAGAATATTTTATCATTACAGGCCTTAAAACAGTGATCTCGTACTTTTAACACGATTTCATGTTTCCATCTTCAATTATTTCTACTTTTGCATCTTTGAACACCTTTATATGATCACAGTGGCGAGGAAGTATGTTTTTGATTTTGATAGTACGTTAACCCGGGTGGAAGCACTTGATGTTTTAGCTGAAATGACCCTGAGCAACCGCGAAGACAGGGATGAGGTCATCAAAGAGATTCAACACATTACCAATTTGGGGATCGACGGGGATATTTCCTTTACAGAGTCCCTGGAAAGGAGAATCAGGCTGTTACAGGCAAATAAAAAACATCTTGATCCTCTTGTGGAAGAGCTTAGAAAAAAGATTTCCAAATCGATTGCTTCCAACAAGGAATTTTTTGAAAAGTATTCTGAGGATATCTATGTGATTTCCTGTGGTTTTAAAGAGTTTATAGACCCTATCGTTGAGGAGTACAATATTCCATCAGACCGGGTTTACGCCAATACATTCACTTTTGACGAGGATGGAAATATAACCGGATTTGACGAGGAGAATGTGCTGGCCAGCCATAACGGGAAGATCGCCTGTTTAAAAGAACTGAACCTCGAAGGGGAAGTCCAGGTTATTGGTGACGGGTATAGTGATTATGTAATGAGGGAGGCAGGAATCGCTCACAAATTTTTTGCCTATACAGAGAACGTACATAGGGAAAAAGCAGCGTCGAACGCTGATCATGTGGCGCCTAATCTGGATGAATTCCTTTTTGTAAATGACCTCCCACGTAACCTCTCTTATCCCAAAAACCGGATCAAAATACTTTTGCTTGAAAACGTACATCCAGTTGCCTTTGACAATCTTTCGGAAGATGGTTTTTCTGTGGAGTTAATAGATCGTGGCCTTACGGAAGAAGAATTGATCGAGAAGATCAAAGGAGTGCATGTACTTGGGATACGATCTAAGACCCAAATCACCCCAAGGGTACTCGATGCTGCCAATAAACTCCTGGTTATCGGGGCCTTTTGTATTGGAACAACACAAATCGACCTCAATTACTGTCTGAAAAAGGGAGTAGTGGTCTTTAATGCACCTTACAGCAATACCCGGTCTGTAGTTGAAATGGCTATAGGGCAGATCATTATGCTGATGCGGAACATATTCCCCCGAAGTGTGGAAATCCATAATGGGCAATGGAATAAGACTGCATCAAATTCCACTGAAGTCAGAGGAAAGAATCTGGGGATCGTAGGATATGGAAATATTGGCAAACAGCTCTCCGTCCTGGCGGAAGCCATGGGGATGAGGGTATATTATTATGACTTGGAGGATCGTTTGGCCCTGGGGAATGCGAAAAGATGTAATACCCTTGAAGACCTGCTCAATGTATCAGATGTGGTATCCCTGCATATTGATGATAATAAGGCGAATAAGAATTTCATCGGTGACCGGGAATTACACCAGATGCGTGACGGAGCCTATCTCATTAACCTCTCAAGGGGTTTTGTCGTGGATATTCCTGCCCTTGTTAAAGCGTTAAAGGAAAAGAAACTAGCCGGAGCTGCCATTGATGTTTTTCCTGAGGAGCCCAGAAAAAATGGCGCTTTTAAAACTCCTTTACAAGGATTACCTAACGTAATCCTTACCCCTCATATAGGCGGGAGTACCCAGGAGGCCCAGATGAATATTGCGGATTTTGTGCCGAACAAGATCATGGATTATATCAATACAGGAAATACGAAAGATGCGTTGAATTTCCCCAACATCCGGTTACCTAAACAGAATAATGCCCACCGTTTCCTGCATATCCACAGAAACCTGCCTGGTGTAATGGCAAGGATAAATGAGGTTCTTGCATCTTATGAAATGAACATTTCAGGGCAGTATCTTTCTACAAATGATGACCTGGGATATGTAATTACGGATCTCGACAAGGATTACAACAGAGATGTAATCAAAGCCCTGAAAAAGGTTGAACATACCATCAAGTTCAGAGTGCTTTATTGATGATGATAAGACTCGTTTCGTAAGATTGTAAAAGCGCGGTATAGTTGTTCGGTGAAAAATAGTCGGATCATCTGATGAGAAAAAGTCATACGTGAAAGACTGATTCTCTTTTTTGCCCTTCCGTACACCTCCTCACTGAAACCATAAGGTCCGCCAATAACAAAAACTACTTGCCTTATTCCTGCATTCATATACTTCTGCAATTCCTTCGCAAAGCCAACAGAACTGAAGGTGCTACCATTCTCATCAAGTAATAATAAGGTGTCAGAAGGTTCAATACGTGCGAGGATAGCCTGTCCTTCCAGCTGTTTTTGTTCTGTAATCGATCTATTTTTGGTTCCTTTTAGTGAGGGGATCACTTCCAGCTGAAACCTGATATAGTGAGCTAATCTTTTTTGATAATCCTCTATCAGAGATTGCAAATCCCGATCGTCTGTTTTGCCTACAACCAACAGTTTAATTTTCATAACCCAAAGGTAAAATTTTCAACAGATTCAGATTCTTGGATGGCATTTGTTTTTAGTAATTTTAGCTCTTTAAAATAAACATATGATTTCGGAAGAAGCTTTGGCCGAGGAAATAGAACAGATCATTAAGAACGGAATCAGGGAAGATTTAGGGGATGGTGATCATAGTTCGCTGGCCTGTATTCCTTCAGATGCAAAGGGAAAGGCAAAGTTGCTGGTAAAGGAGGAGTGTGTGATCGCTGGCGTAGAATTTGCCCGCCAGGTATTTAACTATGTTGATAAGGATCTGAAAATAGAACTAAAAGTACCCGATGGGCAAGCTGTTATGTACGGGGATGTGGTTTTTTATGTTAGCGGATCATCTCAAAGCATACTGAAAGCAGAACGATTGGTTTTAAACGCCATGCAGCGGATGAGTGCCATTGCGACAAAAACGGCAAAATTTGTGGCTTTGCTTGAAGGGACAAAGACTAAAATTCTCGATACAAGAAAAACAACCCCGGGAATCAGGGCCATCGAAAAATGGGCCGTAAGGATTGGCGGGGGCGAAAATCATCGCTTTGCACTCTACGATATGATCATGCTGAAAGATAATCATATCGATTTTGCAGGGGGAATTACCAAGGCGATTGAACTCACTCAGGCCTATTTACGGGATCACCAGAAAGACCTTAAGATCATTGTAGAGGCCAGAAACCTTAAGGAAGTAGAAGAAATACTTAGATCGGATGGCATTTACCGCATTTTACTTGATAATTTCAGTTTTGAGGATACCAGAAAGGCGGTAGAAATAATTGGTAACAGATGCCTGACAGAATCCTCAGGAGGAATCAATGAACAGACCATCCGAAAATACGCGGAATGCGGGGTGGACTACATTTCTTCGGGAGCCTTAACACATTCAGTTAGTAATAAAGACCTCAGCCTTAAAGCCGTATAGATGTCGAAGGAAATTGAGGAAAAACTGGAAAATATACCTGTGATCAATTGGCTGGTTGCACTGCTTAAAAAGATCAGACTGATTGGCCTGGAGGGTCTTTCCCTTTACGATCTCATGGAGATGTACATCAGGGGAATTGTGGAGGGAGCACTCTCTACAAGAGCCAGTTCCATTGCTTTCAGCTTATTTATGGCCCTGTTTCCACTTCTCATATTTCTCGTTACCCTTATTCCATTTGTGATTCCCCTTGTCAGCGTTGGAAGTCAGGATTTTGACACTCAGTTCCTCAGATTTCTCGAATCTTTCCTTCCTACAGCAACCGGCGAGTATTTCGGGGAAATCTATACCCAGATTAAGGATCAGAAACAAGGCGGACTTCTTTCCTCGGCATTTGTCCTTTCCATCTTCTTAATGACCAATGGGGTAAGTGCAATCTTTGGAGGCTTTGAAACCTCCTATCATATTAACCTGACACGCAATTTTTTTAAACAGTATGCCTATGCCCTTATGGTCGGAATTATTCTGTCCCTCCTCCTTATCGTAGGTGCCATTGCATTCGTTTACTTCGAGTACTCCCTGGAGTACTTAAATGTCTGGGCCGCAGAATCGAGTGGAGTGGCCATGGATCCTAATGAGCTTGTTGGTGCCCGGGCTGGAAAAATCCTTTTCTTTGCCGTCCTTTCATATTTTACTACGGCCATTCTTTATTACTTCGGGACAAGGGAAGGAAAACAGGCACGTTTTTTTTCTTACGGAGCACTAATGACTACCTTACTCATCCTGCTTACTTCATATTTATTTGGGGTGTATATTGAAAAGTTTGCGCGTTATAATGAACTCTACGGTGCTCTGGGAGGGCTCTTAATATTAATGGTTTATATCTGGTTGAATTCAAATATTCTGCTCCTGGGCTTTGAGTTGAATGCAACATTGAACAGGCTCAGACAAAATGTAAGTGCAAAAGCAAATGATGAATAAAACACTTACACTGTCATTTATATTTTCTACTCTGATGTCAGAGCTCAATATCCAGCCTGTACGTGAATTTGGAAAAACTATTGACGATGTAACAGAATAAACCAACCTATTAGGTCTATGATTGTTTTATACGGACAAATAAAAATCGGGAAAAATGAACTAGGAAAGGGATCTGTCTTCGATCACGCATCCGACCGGGAATACCGTTGCAAAATCTTGATATATTCCAAAAAAGGAGATCGGTTAAAGTTAAGGGACAACATGATTTTCTCTTATCCAACCCGGCTCTCCGAAAGAGCATCTTCTTAAAGCTTGTCTATGGATCAGTACGTCGATGTTGTGTTGCCTATTCCTCTGGAGAAACTCTTCACCTACAGGGTCAGTGCAGAGATTGCTTCCACTTTGAAGCAGGGAATGCGAATTGCGGTACCATTTGGTAAGTCGAAAATATACACAGCTCTGGTCTATCGCCTTCACAACAATCCTCCTCAGGCTTATGAGGCCAAAGATATCCATGAGGTTATCGACACCCTTCCGCTGGTAACTGAACTTCAGTTGCAGCACTGGCAGTGGATTGCCAAATATTATATGTGTACCCTGGGAGAGGTATTCAGGTCAGCTGTCCCGGGGGCATTTTTATTGGAAAGCGAAACCCTTGTTCTGAAAAATACGAGTCGGGATATTGAAGAACAGCTACTCGACAACCAGGAGTTTATGATCCTTGAAGCATTAGAAAACAAAGGTTCCCTCAGGATCAGGGAGGTGAGCGAGATTCTGGATAAAAAAACCGTGTTGCCCTTATTGAATCGAATGATGGAGAAGGGCTATATCGCCCTACAGGAAACGCTTCACAGTCGGTATAAACCCAAGCAGATACGTACAGTAAGGATACATCCGAAATATAAATCTGAAGAAGCGCTTGTTGGCCTACTCGATGAATTAAGCAGAGCTCCGAAACAGCGGGAAGTCCTCCTCACCCTGTTTCAGGTCCAGGCTGAGACGAAAAAACCTATGAGCACTATTGAATTGCAGAAGAAAAGCGGCACTACTTCTGGGATAATCAGGACTTTGCTCGACAAAGGAATTTTGGAAGAGGAGATGTTCAGAACCGACAGGATTTCCTTTCACGGAGATTCCGATTTGTTAGAAACCCCTGAATTAAGTGACTTTCAGAAGAAAAGCCTGGATGAAATCAGGGGAGCTTTCAAGGAGAAAGATGTTGTACTTCTGCACGGCGTAACCTCTTCCGGTAAAACAGAAGTTTACATGAAACTGATGGAATCTGTTCTCTCTGAGGGAAAACAGGTCTTGTACCTTCTTCCGGAAATCGCACTTACTACTCAGCTTATTTTGCGACTACAGCAATGTTTTGGAGGGAAAGTATCGGTTTTTCATTCAAAATTCAGCCTGAATGAAAGGGTAGAAGTATGGAATAATGTTCGCAAAGGAGCTGAAAAGGCACAGGTGGTAATCGGGGCAAGGTCTTCCCTCTTTCTTCCATTTTCCCAACTTGGCCTTGTAGTTGTGGATGAAGAGCACGAGAATTCTTTCAAGCAATACGATCCGGCGCCCAGGTACCACGCCAGGGATACCGCTGTAGTTTTAGCTAGCTTCCATAGGGCGAAGGTGTTACTGGGTTCGGCAACCCCGAGTCTGGAGAGTTTTTACAATGTAAAATCGGGTAAATACGGATATTCAAAAATGGATCAGCGCTTTGGAGGTGTGCTTCTGCCTGAGGTGCATTTAGTTGACATCCGTGATGCATCGCGAAGAAAAAAGATGACAGGGCATTTTTCTGATACCCTGCAGAAACAGATAGAAAATACACTTAACCTGGGGGAACAGGTCATCCTTTTTCAAAACCGCAGGGGATACGCGCCCATAGTGGAGTGCACCACTTGCGGACATGCACCCCAATGTCCCAATTGCGATGTTAGTCTTACTTATCACCAGGGCAGAAATCAATTGCGCTGCCATTATTGCGGATTTCACGAACTGATGCAAGCCCAATGCAAGGCTTGTGGTAGTTCCACACTCGATACCAAAGGATTTGGAACCGAACAGATAGAAAAAGAACTGGAAGCGATGTTTCCGGAAGCGAGAGTAGGGCGTATGGACCTGGATACTACCCGGGGAAAATACGCTTACGAAAAGATTATCACTGCCTTTGCTAACCAGGAATTTGATATCCTCGTAGGAACACAGATGGTTACCAAAGGCCTCGATTTCAGGCATGTAAACCTTGTAGGAATCATGAATGCCGATTCCCTTTTAAATTTTCCTGATTTCAGAGCTCATGAACGCAGCTTTCAGTTGCTGACTCAGGTAGCCGGCAGGGCTGGAAGAACAGAAAAAAGGGGTACGGTGCTGATCCAGACCTACAATCCCGGTCATAACGTATTGCAACAGGTGGTAGCAGGAGATTATCTGGAATTGTACAGGGAGCAAATGGAACAAAGGAGGGAATATCATTATCCTCCTCTGAACAGGATCATCAAGATCAGTTTTAAACACAGGGATTACAATACTTTAAATGAGGCCGCCAGCTGGTTTGGAAAAGCGATGCGGAATGTGTTTGGCGAGCAGGTTCTCGGCCCGGAATTCCCACCGGTAGCAAGGATTAGGAATCAGTATATCAAGCAGCTATTGCTTAAGATTCCCCGGGAACAATCCCTGTCTAAAACAAAAAATAGCATTAAAAGAATTGAAAATTCTTTTAATGCTATCTCCTGGTACAGAAGTGTGCGGGTAATCTACGACGTAGATTACTTCTGATCAGACGTTACTTAACGCCTCGGCCAGTTCTGTTTTCTTATTTCGACTAAGTGGAATAGATCGGCCACTTACTTCGACATTCTTACTGTTAAATTTTTCAATCTTCTCCAGGTTCACAATATAGGATTTGTGAATTCTGAGGAATTTTTCGGCCGGTAATTGCTTTTCGAAAGCCTTCATGGTTGAAAGGATAACGATGTTGGCCTCATCGGTAACTAATTTAATGTAGTCACCCAGCGCTTCAATCCATTTGATATCATTGAGGATTACCTTTCGTTTTTTCAGGTTGCTCTTAACAAAGATATGTTCTTCGTCTTCAGCTACCTGGTTCATTTGCTCGTATTTGGCCACTGCCCTTTTAACAGAAGCATCAAAACGGGCCATTGTAATTGGTTTGTGCAAATAATCGGTTACATCGTAATCAAATGCTTTAAGAGCATAATCAGGTTTTCCGGTGATTAGGATGACTTGCGGACTGTTTTCAAGAGACTCCAACAGATCAAAACCGCTGATAATCGGCATTTCTACATCGAGAAAGATCAGGTCGATCTCATTGTTCTTGATGCCGTTCTTGGCTTCAATAGCGTTGCTGTACTCCGCAACCAGGGCTAAATTCGGATGATTATTCACCAACTTTGCAACTGCCATTCGCTGCATAGATGAATCGTCAACAACTATACTTCTTAATTTCATAAAGGGTTGATTTGTGGGGTTAAATCATCGACAAAGTACATAAAAAAACAGTTCAAACGCAATAAAAGTTGTGAACATTCAATTAAGTAAGGATGTCGATAATGCGCATAATTTAGGTTTATAGGTTAAGTTCAATTTGAGTGATTATAGTACCAATAACGAAGAAATATTTAATTTCTTGTAATTAGAGGGAAGAATTATTACTTTTGCGCTCCTAAAAATAGTATAACAATATGAATCATTACGAAACTGTTTTCATTTTAAATCCCGTTCTATCTGATGTTCAGATAGAGGAAACAGTTAAGAAATTTGAAGATTTCTTAATTAAGAATGATGCCAAAATGGTGTCAAAGGAAAATTGGGGCCTGAAAAAACTGGCATATCCCATACAACACAAGAAAAGTGGCTTTTACCATTTGTTCGAATTTACCGCTCCCGGTGCAGTAATTGCTCCCTATGAGCAGGAATTCCGCAGGGATGAGCGCATTATGCGTTTTTTGACGGTAAAATTAGACAAGCACGCGATTGAGTGGGCTGAAAAAAGAAGAACTAGATTAAAAGCTAAAGCGTAAGGATATGGCAACATTACAGCAACAGGCAAAAGGTAAGAAAGACGGAGAGATCAGATATCTCACGCCTTTGAACATCGAAACCAATAAACAAAAGAAATACTGCCGATTTAAAAAGTCGGGTATAAAGTATATCGATTATAAGGATCCAGATTTCCTTATGAAACTTGTTAATGAACAGGGCAAATTACTTCCAAGGAGATTAACCGGTACCTCTCTGAAATATCAGAGAAAGGTGGCTCAGGCAGTAAAAAGAGCCAGGCACCTGGCACTTATGCCGTACGTTGGAGATTTATTAAAATAAAAAGGGAGAGAGCATGGAACTTATTTTAAAGGAAGACGTACAGAATCTTGGATTCAAAGACGATGTAGTAACTGTTAAGAATGGTTACGGCAGAAATTATCTCATCCCAAAAGGATTGGCTACAATGGCTACTCCCTCCGCCAAAAAAGTATTGGCAGAGAATCTGAGGCAAAAGGCACACAAAGAGAAAAAGGCCGTGGACGCAGCTAACAAAACTGCTGAGGCAATTAAGCAACTCGAAGTGAAAATTCAGGCAAAGGTAGGTGCAGGAGACAAATTATTTGGCTCTGTGACCAACGCTGACCTGGCAGACGCACTGGCCAAGGAAGGACATGAGATAGATAAGAAATATATAATGATCAAAGGAGGTTCTATCAAAAGAGCCGGGCCTTACGAGGCTCAAATACGCCTGCACCGCGAGGTAATGGTCGATTTAAACTTTGAAGTGATTGCCGAGCAGAAGTAAGGCGATTCTTATAGATATTTTTTCTAAAGAGCTATGTTTTTCATAGCTCTTTTTTTGTTTATTTTGTACGCTTCTATAACTAACTCTTTATCATGAAAAAATTACTTTTAAGTGGCATCCTTTTGATCGCCATGACTTTCACTTCCTGGGCGCAGGTTACAACATCAGCAATCAGGGGAACCGTATTCGAAGGCGATAATCAACCCCTTTTCGGGGCCAATGTTGTTGCAGTTCATACCCCTACCGGAACCAAGTACGGGGCAATTAGCAACCAGGACGGCCGCTATAACCTTCCCAACCTTCGGATTGGCGGACCTTATGAAATTACTGTGTCTTATGTGGGGTATAAATCACAAATTCAGACAGATGTTTTCCTTACCCTGGGTAAAACGACCATCCTTGAATTTAATCTTATCTCCGAAAGCCAGGCACTGGATGAAGTAGTTGTAACCTACGACCAGACCGGGACTTTTGGGAGTGACCGTACAGGTGCTGAAACAAGTGTAGGCAGGAGGGAACTTACCAGGCTGCCCACCATTTCGAGATCTGCCAGTGACTTTATCAGACTCGATCCTCAGGCATCTTCCGGGGCATCCGGTTTATCATTTGGAGGGCGAAACGACCAGTACAATAACTTTTCACTGGATGGAGCCATCTTTAACAACCCTTTTGGTCTTGATGCCGCCACTCCGGGCGGACAGACTAATGCACAACCGATTTCTCTCGATGCCATCGATCAGATACAGGTGACCACTGCACCATATGACGTAACCCAATCCGGATTTACTGGAGCTTCGGTCAATGCCGTTACCAAGAGTGGTACAAATGAGTTCTATGGTACGGCTTACGGATTTTTCAGAAATGACGATCTAACAGGAGGGAAAATTAATGGAGACGATGTTTTTAAAACCGGACTCGAACAGACTCAATACGGCTTCAGCTTAGGCGGGCCGATCGTTAAAAATAAACTGTTCTTCTTTGTCAACTTTGAGCGCGACGAACTTACAGAACTGGGAACCGATGGTTTTGTACCCAATACAGGTACAGGAGATATAAATGAAAGCCGGGTATCCCTTTCCGATTTTCAACTGGTAGATAACCTGCTTCGGCAGGTAGTGATCGGCCAGGATGCTCAGGGGAATGACCTCTTTTATAACCCGGGCAGATTCCAGGATTTTAACTTCGATCAGGAGTCGACTAAAGGAATCATTAAACTCGACTGGAACATCAACGACAACAATCGACTGGCGATCATCTACAACTTCCTGGATGCTTCCAAAGGAAAACCTGCCAACAGAGATGCAATCACTTTCAGGGGGCCAAATACACAGACTCTGCAGTTTGAAAATGCAGGCTATGAGATCAATAACAAAATAAAGTCATTGCAACTTGAATTAAACTCGACCCTCTCAGACGAGGCGACTAACAAATTACAGATTGGTTATACCCATTTTGATGATTTCAGGAATCCGTTTTCAACTCCGGCACCCAGTATTGTCATACTCGATGATACAGGAAGTTCAAACTATATCATCGCCGGTCATGAGCCCTTTTCGATTAACAACCGATTAGATCAGAAGGTATTTCAACTAACAAACAACCTCAATATTTTTAAAGGAGACCATACCTATACTATAGGTTTCTCCTTTGAGAAATTTCAATTTGATAATTCCTTCAACCTGGGAGTTTATGGGGCTCAGGGAGTCTTTTTCCCAACGACAACCATTACGGATTTTCCAAATTTTGCAAGTTCAGGAGCTCTGCAATCAGCATTTGACGATGCTATAGCCGCAGATCGCGCATTTAATGCCAATGGCACAGGAAACCCCGGAGGTTGGTCACTTGCAGAAACGAATGTGGGCCAGTTGTCTTTTTATGTGCAGGACGAATGGGATGCAACAGAAAATTTCAAACTCACTTATGGGATTAGGTTCGACAAACCTCTTTACTTTGATACAGCTGAAAAGGTTGCTGAAAATATTGAGAGAAAGGGAGGCGCTTCTGGAACTTATATTCCCTCAATCCAATACTTCGACCCGGAAACCGGGGAAGCAGTATTTCTGGATTCAGAAACCCTACCAAATAACAACTTTCTGGTCTCACCAAGGGTTGGATTTAACTGGGACGTTAAAAACGATAATTCTCTTCAGCTCAGAGGTGGATCCGGTCTCTTCACAGGTCGTTTTCCCTTTGTATGGCTCGGGAATCAGGTGCAGGGAGTCGACTTTTTCTTCTATCAGATTGTGGATCCGGATTTTCAATGGCCACAGGTTTGGAGGACGAATGTTGGGGTAGATAAGAAGTTCGATAACGGACTTATCTTAACCGCAGATGTGTCCTATACCAAGGATGTGAACGCTGCTCACGTACAGAATTGGGGACTAGATACCCCTTCAGCTACATTAAACGGTCCGGATAACAGGGCAGTTTATACCAATGACGACAAATCACAGATTTTCGGAGGTCCAACCAATGCCTATGTCTTTACCAATTCTGATAAAGGCCGTATATGGAATGCCTCTATCAAGGGGCAGAAGAACTGGGATAATGGATTTTACACCATGCTGGCATATAGCTTCTTAAATGCCAAAGAAGTGAATTCCATCGATGCGGAAATCACAGGAGATGCCTTTGCCGGGAACACCATTGTAGGGAATGCCAATAATGATGTGCTCTCGTTTTCCAGGTATGGGGATAATCATCGTATCATAGGAGTGGTCTCAAAACAATTCAATACAGGAACAACTATTTCAACCTTTTTCGAATATGCGAAGAGTGGCAGATACAATTATATATATGGAGGGGATATCAATAATGATGGATCGAGCATAAACGATCTCATCTATATTCCTACCAGTTCAGAACTTTCCTCTATGACCTTTAGTGGCGCTGGTCAGGCCGAAGCTTTTGAGGCATTTATTCAGCAGGACGACTACCTGAGTGGAAGAAGAGGGCAATACGCAGAACGTTATGCAGCACTTGCTCCCTGGAGGAGCAGCTGGGACGTTAAAATTTTGCAGGATATCAAGATTACCGACAAGAACAAGTTTCAGTTAAGTCTGGACATCCTGAATTTTGGGAATCTGCTGAATTCCAATTGGGGAGTAGTGGAAGGCCCGAGTTTTGATCAATTACTCGGAGTGTCGGTAGATTCCAGTAATAATCCTACCTATACCTTTGATACCAACAGGACAGATACTTTTGCCGCAATCACCAGTCAGATCTCCCGATGGAGAGCACAATTGGGGGTGCGCTATATTTTTAACTAAGGAATAAAATCTTATTTTTGGGCCGCCCTAAAAAGGCGGCTTTTTTTATGAAGTATACGCGATTGACAAAACAGCAATTGGAAGAATTGCATCAGGAATTTATCAATTTTCTGGCCACCCAGTCTATTACAGCATCTGAATGGGAGATGATAAAGACGAACAGGCCTCATATAGCCGAAGAAGAGATCGATGTGTTTAGTGATCTGGTATGGGAAGGCGTATTGACGAAGGTGGAATACCTCGAAAACATTTCGGCCCAGCAGATGCACTTGTTTCATTTATCCAGCAAGGAAATGAAACTGATCTCCGTGAAGCTGAGGAATCCCAAAGTAGATCTTACTACCTCCGAAGGGTTTGGGTGGTTTAAAAAAAACTGGCAATCCGATTTTGTGGATTACCTCGTGGCCTCCAAAGCCTATTCTGACGATCCCAATGCAGATAAATTCGACCTTATACAGCAAGGTGCGGTAATTACAAAGGGGGAACTGTATAATTGGTTTGATAAAATCATAGAATAAGGCGATATTTACCCAACTACACGAGAACATGGCACAAAAACCTTCCATTCCAAAGGGTACCCGCGATTTTACACCGGCAGAAGTTGCCAAAAGAAATTACATCTTTGAAACAATCCGAAACCAGTTCGGGGTTTTTGGCTTTCAGCCTATAGAAACTCCTTCCTTTGAAAACCTGGATACCCTGATGGGGAAGTATGGGGATGAAGGAGACCGACTCATATTTAAAATCCTCAACTCAGGGGATTACCTGCGTAAGGTAGATCCTGAAGTTTATGAAGCCAAAAATGCAAGTGAATTGACACCACAGATTTCTGAGAAGGCATTGCGGTACGACCTTACGGTGCCCTTTGCGCGCTATGTGGTGATGCATCAAAATGAAATAGATTTCCCCTTTAAGCGATATCAGATACAACCTGTCTGGAGGGCAGACCGGCCTCAGAAAGGGAGGTTCCGTGAGTTTTATCAATGTGATGCCGATGTAGTGGGACCTGGTTCCCTTTTACAGGAAATCGAATTTATACAATTATACGACGCAGTCTTCGGAGACTTGGGGTTGCCGAAGATCATAATAAAACTCAATCATCGTAAAATCCTGAGTGGTATCGCGGAGGTGATCGGTGCCGCAGATAAACTGATCCCTTTTACGGTAGCCCTTGACAAACTCGACAAGATCGGGGAGGAAGGTGTGATACGTGAAATGGCCTCAAACGGCATCAGTGATACTGCAATACAGAAAGCCATGCCCTTGTTCTCAATGGCAAAGGATGAAGCGAATCCCTTTGAGCTCCTTACTGAATTTCTGAAAAACTCAAGCGTGGGGAAGGCAGGAATTGCGGATCTTCAATTCATTGTCGATTCGATTGAAAAATTAAATCTTGTCAATACAAGTCTTGAGGTTGATGTGTCTTTGGCCAGGGGATTAAATTATTACACGGGGACGATCTTTGAAGTGGCAGCTCCTGATGGTGTACAAATGGGATCCATAGGAGGGGGAGGAAGATACGATGACCTTACAGGAATATTTGGCCTGAAGGATCTAAGCGGAGTAGGTATCTCCTTTGGCCTCGACCGGATTTATCTGGTGATGGAGGAACTCGGACTTTTTCCCGAAACCATAGATCAATCTGTGCAGGTTTTGTTTGCGAATTTCGGAATTCAGGAGGCACTGGCGGCTCTTCCCCTTTTGAGAGTCCTGAGAAAGAATGGGATAAAGACTGACCTGTATCCTACAGATACCAAACTTCAGAAGCAGCTCAAATACGCTAACAACAGAAATATCCCTTATGTGGTTTTATTGGGGAAGGATGAGCTGGAGCAACAATCGATAGTCGTAAAAGATATGACCAGAGGTTCACAGCAGACGTATTCCTGGAAAGACCTGCAGCAATTTGCCGACTCCCTATAAACGTTTTTTTATTGCGCTAATTACTTCTTTGTAATACGCTTCTTCGTGAGGCACATAAGATAGAGTAGGGGTAGCAGAAAAAAGGTCTTTTTCCCAGACTTTCAATGGCATGAGTTGCAGGGCTTCAACTTCCTCCATTTGCTTCACTAGTGCCTCGAGAGGAGGAATCAGTAGACAAATAAAAGTGTGGTGAAACTCACAATCGAGAAGATTGGAGTGGTGTTGCTGGATCGATTTAAATACACCCACCGGGACCAGCTCCTTGTCTGTGATGTAGAGTCCGATCTCCTCCTTAACCTCCCTGATGGCCGATTTCTCAATCGTCTCGCCAGCAGAGACGTGTCCTGCTACGGAAACATCCCAGAAAAGCGGAAATGTTTTTTTGATTTCCGCCCTTTGTTGCAATAAGACATCGCCCTTTTCAGAAAAGAACCAGATATGGACTGTTGGGTGGAATAGCCCTTTTTCGTGAGCTTCAGATTTCAAGATCTTCTGGCCGGTGTATCGGCCATCAGAATCCAGAACGTCTACCCATTCATCCATTGTTGATGCTTTTATTTAAAACAGAAACTAAATGCGGTAGTTAACTTAGTGTTTTCTCAATCGAAATAACTAAAGGTCTCTCCCGGTTTTATAGTTAACAGCGTTTCGTAAATGAGACGGATCACGTTTTCCACATCATCCTTGTGAACCGTTTCTACGGTGGTATGCATATACCTAAGCGGCAATGAGATCAGGGCAGAGGCAACACCTCCGTTGCTATAGGCAAAAGCATCGGTGTCTGTGCCTGTTGATCTGGAGGACGCCATACGTTGAAAAGGAATCTTCTTAGACTCTGCTGTTTCAATAATGCGTTCCCTCAATTTATTCTGTACTGCCGGGGCGTAGGAGATTACGGGTCCGGCACCCAGTTCGGTATGCCCCTGGGTTTTTTTGTCGATCATCGGGGTAGTTGTATCATGACAAACATCTGTAACAATGGCAGCATTGGGCCTGATGGTTTGTGTAATCATTTCGGCCCCCCTCAGACCGATCTCCTCCTGCACGGAATTTGTAATATACAGTCCAAAGGGCAGCTTTATTTTATTTTGGTGGAGCAATCGGGCAACTTCTGCAATCATAAAGCCCCCGGCCCTGTTGTCAATGGCCCTGCAGACAAAGCGGTTTTTATTTAAGATGTGGAATTGGTCGGGATAGGTGATCACGCAACCCACATGGACTCCTAGTTTAAGCACTTCTTTCTTGTCCTTCGCACCAATGTCAATAAAGATATTGTCTAATTGAGGGGGCTTCTCCTTGCTTTTGTCACGGGTGTGAATTGCAGGCCAGCCAAAGACTCCTTTGACGATTCCTTTTTTGGTATGAATATTGACCCATTTAGAAGGAGCGATCTGATGATCACTTCCGCCGTTTCTGATCACATAGATCAGTCCGTCGTCAGTGATGTAATTAACATACCAGGAAATCTCATCAGAATGTCCTTCGATAACAACCTTGTAAGGAGCTTCTGGATTTATGACGCCTACAGCAGTTCCGTAAGTGTCTGTGATGAACGTGTCCACATAGGGCTTTATGTAATTCATCCAGAGCTTTTGACCTTCCCATTCATAACCGGTGGGGGAGGCATTATTGAGATATTTTTCGAAGAAATCAATGGATTTTTTTGTAAGAATTTTTGAGTCGCTCATCTAAGAATTTAATTTGAATACAAACTTAGCAATATTCACGTTTAATTAATAACCCGGAATCTTCTTTATGATTAATTTTGGTGAATAATTATTGAGGATTACAATTTATGTGGAATCGAATATTTATTGGCTTATTTCTTGGCTGTCTGAGCCCCTTGCAGGCACAGATAGAAGACCAGCCATTGGATTCATTGCAGGAGAAGCTGATTATTATTGAAGGTGACTCTCTCTTTCAGGCTTCTATTGCCCTGGATGAAGTATTTATTTTCGGAAAGTTGGAGTTTGAATCTTATGAGGATAAGCTCCGATATTATATTCTAAAAAGAAAGACATTAAAGGTTTACCCTTATGCCAAATTAGCTTCAGAAAGACTGGTAAATTTAAATGACAGCCTTGAGCGTATTACAAAGAATAGGAAAAGGAAGAAGTATACCAGGAAGGTACAGAAGTATATTGAGGAGGAGTTTTCTGAGGAATTAAAAAAACTAACGCGGACAGAGGGTCAGATTCTTGTTAAACTAATTTACAGGCAGACCGGGAAGACGGCTTTTGATCTGGTGAAGGAATTGCGCAATGGGTGGAGAGCTTTTTGGTATAACACCACCGCCAAGATGTTTAAGATAAGTATCAAGGAAGAATTCAGTCCGCAAACAGTACATGAAGACTACCTTATAGAAGACATTTTACAAAGGGCCTTTGCAGACAAAACACTACAGAGGCAAGAGTCGGTTCTCGACTATGATTACGCTTCGTTGACAAACAAATGGAGCCAGCAACAAAAACAAAAAAAATAGTTGCGGAATCCATGAACTTCTATTATCTTTATAAGCCTTTTTTGCTGGGAAATACTGCAAATTCCTAGTTCTGAGGGCATTATTTCCGGAGCGGAATTATTTTCTTAAAAATATTTAGAAAATTATTTTTAATTAAAAAAATGGCTCTATATTTGCACCCGCTTAACGAGGGATCGTTGGGTGAAAAAAGGAATACAAAAGTTCATTGATATATTGGTAGACAGCGAATTTGTTAAAGCTGAAGGGTTGGTTTTCGGATCGACTTTGTAGGTTTTAGCGGATTTAAGATCATTAGATTTAAATGAAACATGAGAACCGTTTTGGGGCGGGATGACTCTGCGGATTTGTGGTAGCGT